>NZ_FNFH01000007.1 GCF_900100355.1 Microbulbifer yueqingensis
AGGACAGAGAAGGCTGGAGCCGGGACTGGTGGTACACTCAGATAGGGGTGTGCAGTATCGTGCCCAAGGGTACCAAGACCTGCTCTTGGCGAACCACTGCCGTCCCAGCATGAGCCGCCAGGCCAATTGCTGGGATAATGCCGCAATGGAATCGTTTTTCAGCAGGCTCAAGGTAGAGCTGGTATACGCAGGAAACTTTGAGAGTATCAGCCAAGCGAAATCTGAGGTGTTTGAATACATCGAGGTTTTCTACAATAGGATCCGTAGGCACTCTGCGATTGGGTATGTAAGCCCGGCAGAGTATGAGCGCAGATGCGCGTAGTTAGAGTGTCTACTTTTTGTGGGTAAGACCAAGGTGCTAGAGCTTTGAGCAAGGATATCGAAATCGAGCTTAAGAAATTAAGAGGGTTAAGAAAGCTCTGTCATGCTCCATTTGTAGTCATGTTGGTTGCATTCCCATTGGGTTTCGTACTTCCTGAATCAATGGATCTAATTATCAAGATAGTTGGTTTTACTGGTGTGGCTGCTTTTTTTGTTACGTTTTTCTATAGCTTTAAAATCAATAATTTTGTTTGCCCTCGTTGCAATCAGCGATTTCATCTTAAACGTAGTAATAGCGGCTGGTATAGTTACAATCTTTTTGCTCGGCAATGTCAAAGTTGCGGTCTATTGCTAAACGGGGGCAACGCACATGAACACCTATAACAAGGCCAAGCACGTGACGAGCGCGTGTTGGCAGCGTTGTGTGATGATCATACGTTCAGTAATTCACTAGAAATTCGAGGAAATCAGTGAAAATCTTTATAAGCTTGATTGCTATGTTGGTTTCAGTCTTAGGTTTCGCTGAATCAGATACAAAATTTCGTAAGGTGAAATTAGGTGAAGGGGCATTTTTCCTAACCGCAATCGAGGAAAACAGCACTAACATTGGTGTTCTCAAAGAGGGTGGGAAGTTAATTCTCATCGACCCCGCGCCGGGAGAAGATAAACTTCAAGAATTAGAGCAATTAATTCAAGATGAATATAGAGTAAAGGATCTATATGTTCTAAATACACATGGGCATGGTGATCACTCCGGTGGTAATGAGTACTTTCTTAACAGGGGAGCTAAATTAAATAAATTTAATTTTGAGTCCCTGAAGAAATACCGGGTAGTTTCTCATAGTCCAAATGACCTGATATTTTATCACATGAAAAGCAATAGCATTTTTGTGGGTGATATATTCGATGCAAATTGGCACCCTACATTTTACGCTGGTGGCGTAGATGGGTTTGTAGATGCAATGGATTCAATTTTGCGTATCGGCGGTGAAGGTAGCTTGATAGTCCCAGGCCATGGAAGACCCGTTGGTAAGAGTATCCTGGAGGAGTATAAAAAGAATACGCTAAGTTGGTTGGGTCGCGTCGATGACCTTAGAAAGAAAAATATGACTATCGATGAAATGCTCTTAGATAAGGAATTGCGTAATATTCTAGAGCGCTTTAATTTTGAAAAACGCTCTCCGTTTTTGCCTAAGAAAGCTGAAAGAAGATTTGTGGAACGTTCTATCGCTATTTTGGATAGATCAGGAGGCACATAACAAAGCGTTGAAGCACGACCTCCAAAGCTGCACACCTTTTGTGGTCGGTACGCTTATACCACAAAAGCCACCCAATTTTGACCACAGCTGAATCCGACGTTAGGTTTCTGAAGTTATTGGATAGATGGTGGTGAATTATACGGGAAATCGTCGGAACCAAAGTAATCTTGAAGGCGACTCATGAAAGCGATTGTATATACAAAATACGGATCACCGGATGTTCTTCAGGTCAAAGAAGTTGAGAAACCTACACCCAAGGACGATGAAGTCTTGATAAAAGTTCATGCTGCAGAGGTGACGAAGGCTGACTGTGAAATGCGAAGTTTCAATTTTCAAGTGAAATGGTTTTGGCTGCCTTTGCGAGTTGCTTTGGGATTAATAAAGCCAAAGAAACGGGTTTTGGGAGGATATTTTGCGGGGCAAGTGGAATCCGTCGGCAAAGACGTTTCAAAATTTGAGATGGGAGATCACGTTTTTGGGACTGCCAAACTTCGGTTGGGCGCACATGGCGAATATGTGTGCCTGCCAGCCAGCTACACGCTTGTTGCGAAACCGCACAATGTGAGCTTTGAAGAGGCGGCAGCAGTACCTCTGGGCGGACTGAATGCACTTCACTTTTTGAGAAAAGCGAATATCCAAAAGGGAGAAAAAGTTTTGGTAAATGGTGCAGGTGGAAGCATCGGTACTTTCGGGGTACAGATTGCCAAAGCAATGGGGGCCGAGGTGACGGCAGTTGACAGCACCAACAAAGAGAAAATGTTACGCCTGATCGGAGCTGATTATTTCTTCGACTATACCAAAGAAGACTTCACAAAAAGTGGCCAAACCTATGACGTGATTTTTAGCATGGTTGCCAAAAGTTCCTATTCCGAATGCATGAAAGTACTCAAGCCCCAGGGACGCTATCTGCTGGCAAATCCACGTATGTCCGACATGCTGAGATCTGTCATGACGTCCAAGTTTACTGATAAGGAAGTGATTTTTGTTTTTGCCGGAGAAACAGAGGAAGAACTGCTCACACTGAAGGAAATGATTGAAGCGGGCAAGATCAAATCAATTGTCGATACAATATATTCGTTTGAGCAAGCTGCCGAAGCTCATCGAAGAGTAGAGACTGAACAAAGGTCGGGGGCAGTTGTAATCTCTGCGGGACATAACAGCAAAACCTAACAAGGTCCTTAACGTGATTTCCAAAAAACGGGCTTCCACTTAATTCCAGCGTCTTTTCGGAAACAAGTGAGCTTGTGCGTTAACTCTTACCGCTAATGGAGTCTTTTTTGTGTTGCGAGTATTATCTTTGATAATTTTGGCAGCGATAAGCGCCTCCGCATTCAGTGATGAGCCGCTTCGACCTCCTGAAGAAAAAAGGGTCTGTGATCTTTGGATCAATTATTGCGCATATTTGCATCCTAAAAGGAATGCCGTCCTTTATAAAATTGATGGTGCTTTTAATAAAAAGGAGCTTTATGAGGTCCCTGGCTGGCATCGTTCAGTATTTATCTCCTTTGATGGAAAGTACTTTATTTCTGGCTATGACGGTCTGAATTTAGTGCCGCTTAACGTAACAGAAGATGAGGTAATGATTACTATCTATAAAAATGGGATTGAACACAAAAAAATTACACTTGGGCAAATGGTCAGAGATCTAAAAAAATTGAAGAAAACAACATCGCATTACGAGTGGGGCTCGATTGAAGCTGTAAATGATAAATTGATGTATATTGATACCGTAGATGGTAAGGCTGTAGTAGATTTAGATACTGGCGAGGTGGAGCACTACTGAGTTAGCAAAGCCAGGCAGCATGCTCCGGGCTTGGGCCCTCCGCGGGACAGCTTACCTTGTGCACATTTTGCGTGGTCGCTACGTTCCCATTTTCGCGCAAAACGCGCACAAGATAAACCGCTCCTGCGTGCGGGGTTATTTGCAATATGAAAAGGAAGATAAGATGAATAAGATATTTTTGTTTGTAGTTGCGGTACTGTTGTCTGCTGCGTCGTCGGCAAAAGAATCAGAATTTGACGCCGAAAAATTTGCGAATGAATACTTTCAGGCTTTTGTAGCCACTCAAACACCAGATGCTAAACCAGAAGATATTGAAAACTATCTATCTTTGCTAAAGGATGATGTAGGGAGTCAACATATACCTTTCGATACCGATGACTCTCGAAAGCCAGACGGAAAAGCTAGGATGCGCAAAGGCATGACGTACTATTTAGGCTCCCATGACAAGTATAAAGCTGAGCTTCTTGATGTCGTCACATTTGGCAAGAATGGCATGGCAATCCGCTACGCGCAGGAGGCTAGCGGTTTTCATCCCGACAGCGGTAAATACAACAGTTACAGCAATCAGTTGTTAGTCGTCCTGGAGGTAGAGGAGGGCAAAGTTGGTGTCATACGTATTTACAATGTCCAGTAGACCGCACATAACAAGCGTAAGCAGCCTGCTCCGGCCCTTCGGGACTCCGTGGGACGCCCAACGCTACGAACGGTCTGTGTGGCTCGCTGCGCTACCAGTTTCGTACAACCCGTGCTAGGTATTGGACGCCCCCGCTGCGAGCGTTGAATTGCATTATCACTGTGTAAGAGAAGCACTATGAAAATTAAAATAATGATAGCCACTTTTATTATGACATTTTCATCCATTTTATATGCGAATGAGCGGCAAGAGAACGCGCTCGAGGAAATCAATGAAGTAATAGAAGCATTTCGCGTATCAATAATAGAAAAGGATGAAGTGAGATTTCAGCGGCTTTTCTATGATAAGTCCATTCCATGGCTGGGAGTGTTGGGTCACAAAAGATCAGGAACACTGCCTAGTCAACTCGGCGTGGGACCTGGATCGTATGTGCAATTTATTTCATGGATTGTCTCAACGGAAGAAGAGGTTGAAGAAAAATTTTGGGATATCAAAATCCTAACTGACAATGAAATTGCTTCAGTGCATTTCAAATATAGTTTGCATATTGATGGCTATAAGAATAATTGGGGAGATGAGGCCTGGCACTTGGTAAAAACAGGAGATGGGTGGAAAATTAGCTCTGTTGTGTACTCCGTAACAAAGAATCCAGAGCCCCCTCCCGAAAAAATCTAACAAGTGCGGCAAAGCGTTCCGGCTTGCAGGCTTCCACCGGGCAGCTTGTTTTGTGCAATTTATGTGCGGGTGGCTTCACTCCTATTCGCACATATAGAGAAAGAAGCAAGCAGTCGCTGTGGCGGTGTTATATTTACTACAGAAATGACACACAATGAATGAAGCCCGACGATATTTACATCCGATTTTAGACAGTGCCAGGTGGGCCCGGTATCAGCCACGTGACGACGACGTAATTGTCGCGACCTCTTTTAAATCCGGCACCACCTGGATGCAGTTGATCCTGCTCCACCTGCTTTATGGCGTAAAGGATGTGCCGCTCTTGAGGGATATGGATCACTGGGTGGATTTCCGGGCATTGGAAGAGGGCAAGATGCTCGAGCGGCTGGAAGGCCAGCGATCTCGGAGAATAATCAAGACCCATCTACCTTTTGACGCTATACCCTATCACAGAGAAGTAAAGTACATAGTGGTTGACCGGGATCCGCGTGACGTGGGCATGTCACTCTGGAATCACTATCGAAATATGAACCTGGGATATGTCAATGATAACCTTCCTTCAGGTGTCAAACCCATTCCTCCATGTCCCGGGGATATTCATACGTTTTTCAGGCGTTGGTTAACTGTTGGATACTTCGACTGGGAGCAAGAGGGTTTCCCGTTTTGGTCGAATTTAAGGCATGTTCAAACGTGGTTTGATGTACGCGGGCACGATAACGTATTGCACGTACATTATGGCGATCTCCTTCGGCGACCAGAGTCCGAAATTTCACGGGTGGCCGGTTTTATCGGTGCCGGTGCGGATGCCGACCAAGTGAAGCAGGTTAGCGAAGTAACTTCTTTCAATCACGTTAAAAGTAACCTGGACGCTTTATTTCCCGGTGGCTATGGGCTATTCAGGGGAGGGGCTGATACCTTTTTCAATAAAGGTGTAAATGGCCGTTGGAAAGGCGTTCTTACTCGTGATGATTTAGATCTATTTGAGACTGTATCACGCAAGATATTGAGCAGGGAGTGTCGCGAATGGCTGGCCAGAGGATCCATGTAGCAACTTGACATCACCGGGCCAGGTAGTTCGATCGCCAAAATAGACTCCTTGCCGCGGCCCGTTCGCGGCGTTAGCTACTCTCACTCCTTAGATAATGAAACGGGCGCCGCTGGTGATGCTGGCTATGTTGGCCGGTTGTCGGTCAGGGCCCGGTTCTCCCGGCTACTATCTTAAGTCTCCGCCAAACCCGAATGTCCGGTTGAGGGATTAGGTGACGAGAGAAACGATGAGCAAGACAGGGCGAGATACCATGGGCTATCCCGACAGGCTACACAAATTCGAGCAGAATTCCCGCGATCTTTCATCCGCCCAGCCGGCGGTAATGAAGGCGTTTTGGGAGCTGCACAAGGCGGCTGTGAGCGAGGGCGCGCTGGATGCGAAGACGAAGGAGCTGATCACCCTGGCGATCAGCGTGGCCACTCGCTGCGATGACTGCATTGCGCACCATACGTATGATGCGCTGGAAGCCGGCGCCAGCAGGGAGGAGATCGCGGATGCATTGGGCGTGGCCATTCTGATGGGCGGTGGGACCAGCGTGGTGTACGCCACCCACGCCATCGAGGCACTCGACCAGTTTTCACCGCCTGCAGGTTAAAAGCAGCCTCAGCAGTGACTGGTGTTGAGGTATTGCTATAGCCCAGAAGCGAAGAATAACCAGTCCCAGGGGTATGGATGACAGATAGTTGTGAAGAGCTGGATGCCAGCAGCGCCCGCGAACGCAAGACCCTGATAGCGGTCTTGGCCATTAACGCAGTGATGTTCGTGGCGGAACTTGTGGCCGGGCTGCTGGCTGAGTCCACCGCGCTGATTGCGGATTCACTCGATATGCTTGCCGATGCCTCTGTCTATGCGATCAGCCTCTATGCCGTGGGGAGGGGCGCCAGCCTGCAACGTCGGGCGGCGCGGATGAGTGGCGTACTGCAGGTTACCCTTGCGCTGCTGGTATTGCTGGACGTGGTCCGCCGGTTCCTGCTGGGTAGCGATCCGGCCTGTGGCCTGATGGCAGGTGTGGGCCTGGTGGCGCTGGCAGCCAACATTGCCTGCCTGTTGCTGGTTGCCCGGCACCGCGACGCCGGCGTGCATATGCGGGCGTCGGTGATTTTTTCCGCGAATGACGTTATCGCCAATCTCGGTGTGATTGCGTCTGCCGGCCTGGTCTGGTGGCTGGACAGCCGTTACCCGGACCTGGTGATCGGAGTCGTTATCGCCGTTGTGGTCTTCCTGGGAGGTATTCGCATCCTCAGGGAGTCGGCTCGGTCACCCCGGTAGCGGCGTTAGACTTCTCTCGCTTCACGCGATGGCGCCCGGCGGCCGCTACAGCGGTCACCATCTGGCGCCCTGGGCTAATATCCCGGGTGTACGATTCGGAGGCAGGTTCTTGTTTGATTTCCTGAAAAGCGGTCGATTCTCAGCGGTTTTCGCCGGGGTTATAGTCGCGATAAGTGCCCTCTCCCTTATCGTGGACCTGATGGGGAGTGCCGGGATCTACTGGTTCCAGCGTTCAGGTGCCCTTATTGTGCTGGCCGGAGTGGAGTTGCAATACGCAAAGCTGACCTCCCTGTGGCAGCGTGCGGTCGGTGACGATACGCGCGAGAAGACGAGCCGGGACGGCGAGCTGCAGGGCAGGGCCGTAGATATCAAAGGCGTAAAAGCAAATTCAGAAGAACTGCGCGCGTTTGCACTGCGCCTTCACGGAGGCAATCGCCAGAACAGCGCGACGGAGAATGTGGCCTTTGTGTTTATTATCCTGGGTACCCTTATCTGGGGCTATGGCGATGTCCCCTTTCGCTGAGGCCGCCCCGGCTCCACCAGGCATACCCCTTCCCCCTTTAAGTCGGGCGGACGTGGGATGGCACGGGTTTTCGTGCGCGCCTTGCCACATAGCCCCGGCCCGGCTGGGCTATGGTAGCCCTATCATTTTGCCCTTCCATGCTGATGCCAAGGATAAAGCCCGTGAAAAAGGACGACCGCAAGCCCACCACCAATGACGCCGGCATGAAGGTGCCGAGCGACGAGTACTCGCTTACCGTCGGGCCCGACGGCCCCATCCTGCTGCAGGATCACTACCTGATCGAGCAGATGGCCAATTTCAACCGCGAGCGCATTCCCGAGCGCCAGCCCCACGCCAAGGGTTCCGGCGCCTTCGGCTATTTCGAGGTAACCCAGGACGTCAGTGCCTACACCAGGGCGGCGGTCTTCCAGCCGGGGACCAGGACGGATACCGTGATCCGGTTTTCCACTGTGGCCGGGGAGCGGGGCAGCCCGGATACCTGGCGCGACCCGCGCGGCTTTGCCCTCAAGTTCTACACCAGCGAGGGCAATTACGACCTGGTGGGGAACAATACGCCGGTATTTTTCGTGCGAGACCCGATGAAGTTCCAGCACTTTATCCGCTCGCAGAAGCGCCGCGCTGACAATGGCCTGCGGGACCACGACATGCAGTGGGACTTCTGGACCCTGTCACCGGAATCGGCCCACCAGGTGACCTGGCTGATGGGCGACCGCGGTATCCCCAAGAGCTACCGGCACATGAACGGCTACTCGAGCCACACCTATATGTGGGTGAACAAGGATGGTGAACGCTTCTGGGTGAAATACCACTTCAAGACCGACCAGGGCATCGAGTGCCTGACCCAGGAGGAGGCCGACCGGATTGCCGGGGAGGATTCGGATGCGCACCGGCGCGACCTGTTCGACGCCATCGCCCGCGGCGACCACCCCAGCTGGACGCTCAAGGTGCAGTTGATGCCATTCGATGAGGCGGAGAATTACCGCTTCAACCCCTTCGACCTGACCAAGGTCTGGCCCCATGAGGACTACCCCTTGCAGGAGGTGGGCAAGCTGGTACTCGATCGCAATCCCACCGACTTCCACACCGAGATCGAGCAGGCGGCGTTCGAGGTCAACAACACCGTGCCGGGGATCGGCTTCAGCCCGGACAAGATGCTGCTGGGGCGGGTATTTTCCTACGCCGATGCCCACCGGGCGCGGCTGGGGGTCAACTACAAGCTGATCCCGGTCAACCGGCCCAAGTGCCCGGTGCACAGTTACAGCAAGGACGGTGCCATGCGGGTGGAGAATGTCACCGACCCGGTCTACGCCCCCAACTCCAAGGGCGGCCCGGCGGCCGACCCGGAGAATTATCCCTACCGGGAGAAGTGGTCCGCCAGCGGCGAGTTCATGCATGCGGCCTATACGTCCCATGCGGAGGACGACGATTTTGTCCAGCCGGGCGTGCTGGTGCGCAAGGTGATGGACGATGCCCAGCGGGAAAGACTGGTATCCAACGTGGTCGGCCACCTCAAGGCGGGTGTGACCGACGAAGTACTGGAGCGGGCTTTCGATTACTGGCGCAAGGTCGACCAGGATATCGGCGACCGCATCGAGAAGGGTGTGAAGGGCGGTTGAGTTTCCCTTCCCCGCGGATACTGCCCGGGGCGATCTGGCATGGCGCTGGCGATTATTTTTGTACTGTATGCCAGCATCGGGGTGCTGGCCGCGGCAGGGTCTATCACTATCTCGCGGCGCCTGTTTGCCGGGCCCCGCGAGCGTGTCTTCTACGGGCTGTTCCTTGTCCTGATAGCAGCTTTCTATCTCGCCTTCACTGCTTACTTTGATGGCACAGGCACTACCTGGCTGGCCGAGATTGTGCTGGCTTCAGGGTTCGCCCTGCTCGGCCTACTGGGCTGTGCCCGCACCGGGCTGCTGGCGGCGGGTTACCTGCTGCATGGCCTGTGGGATCTCCTGCATGAGCTGCCTGCCAGTGGCCTGCCGCTCACCGAGATCCCGCTGGCCTATGGCGTCTTCTGTGCTGCGTTCGACTGGTGTGTGGCAGCCTACTGTGTGCGCCGGCACCGGGCCTGGGTAGTGCCGGTAGCTGACCTGGAATAGTGCCGGTAGCTGACCGGGAAAGTGGGTAGGGATTTGTCGGCCGCCGCGGCACGCCTTCGGTGCCACTGGCGCGCCGTGCGGAATTTGAGCGCCGGGAACCAGTCGCCCGCCGGTTTCGTTATTCCCCGTTAAATGGCGCTTGCGAAACACGTATGCCCCGCGGTAAAAACAACAGTAATAACAGGGCGCATCGACCGCGCTGTCAATCGCATCCCCACGGAGTGCAGTGCCATGCTGTCAGCTGAAATGCAGAATCCCGGCGAGTTCATCGACCTGCTCAAGGAACTGATCCGCCAGCCCAGCGTGGTGGGCGCCGAGCACTCTTTCTTCCGCGTGCTGCAACGGGAGCTGGAGGAGCGGGGTGCCCGGGTTACCTGGTACGAGGGGCTGCTGGTGGCCCAGGGGCGCGAGCCGGATGCCCTGATGTTCTCGGCCCACGTGGACCGGCACGGCCTGGTGTGCACCGGGCCCAACGAGTTCCAGTACGCGGCTTTCGTCGCCGGGCGCCGCTCGGACCTGCTGGGCAACTCGGTGTCTGAGAAGTTAATGCGCAAGATTGTCGACCGCTTCCACTCGGTGCCGGTAACTGCCTATGAGCCCTGGTCCGGTTCTTACCTGGGGGCCGGCAATATCCGCAGCGCTTACGTGTGCGAGTATCGCAACAACCTGATCTTCGAAGTGGATGGCCTCGATCACCTGGTGGCGGGTACCCCCGTGGCCTTCAGTGACCGCCTGACCGTCGAGGACGGGATCCTGAGTGCCCAGCTCGACAATGTCCTGACCGCCGCACACCTGGTGCACCTGTTCTCGCTGGGTTTCCAGGGCACTGCCTTCTTCACTGCCCAGGAGGAGTCCGGCAGCAGTTGGCGTTACCTGCTGGAATGGTTTCGCCGTTTCAATGGCGCCACTGACCGCCTGATCGTGGTGGACACCAGTCCCTACCCGGACCGGGCCACCGCCGACCGGCAACAGGTGGTGCTGCGCCGCCGAGATGCCAATGCCGCCTTCCACGAGCCCACCACCACCATGATCGAGGCGCTGTGCCGCGAGCATGGGATCAGCTACGGCTTCAAGGATGCCTACATTGACGAGCTGAACCGGCAGGCGGAGGCGGCGGGGCAGGAGCCGCAGTCGCTGGGCAGCACCGAGCTGGGCCGTATCGTGGCGGCGTCGAACGGCTTCGTGCAGGGCACTACAATCCAGGTGCCCACCACCGGTTACCACACCATGGAGGAGTCCGCCTCGGCGGAGGCCAACGGGGGGTTCAGCCGCTTGCTACACCTGGTGGCGCGGGCTGCAGGAGCCTGCTGAGCCGGGGAGTTTCGCCTCAGCAGCAGTCCCAGTTGTACCAGACGCGGGAAAAGTCCCGCCGCTCGAGGTCTTCCGGGCGGATGAAAAAGTTCGCCACGCCGGCATCGCCCCACATGATTTCCACACCCTCGCTGCTGTGGCTGTCCATCTGGAACAGCAGCGGCCAGGCTCCCAGTGGCTGGCCGTGGCGCGGGTCGTCCTGGGTGAAATTGGCGTAGCCGCCTATGCGACTGCCGGCGGCCTCGTTGCGGTCGAACAGCTCGTCCATGATTTCGTCCGGCATTGCGGCCAGGTCGATGCCCGTGGCGGCAAAGCGGTAGTCCGCCAGCGCCGGCAGACCTGATTCGCGCGAGAAAGTGAGTGCATACTCTTCCCGCAGGGGAAAGTGTGTGGTGTCACGGGTGTGCGGCACATCCTGCGTGAGCCTGTCCCTGTCCTGTTCCACCTCGGCGTGAAATACCACCCGGTAATTGCCCCTGGTGCCTCCCTCAAGCGGTGGCTGAGGCATGTCCAGTGGCAGGCCCAGCAGCTCGTCGTCGCTTACAAAAAATTGCAGCAGGCCGGAATCCGGGAGACCCGGCAGGGAGGGTAGGGTGGGGATTTCCTCGAGGTTGAGCTGGGCCAGCAGGAACAGCCGCTGGCCATCGTTTCCCTCCGGGTAGGGCTCGCTCCGGGGCCAGTAGGCGCGCCCGCCGAACTTGCTCTGCCAGGGGGCTTTGGCGCGCTCGGCCTGGGGCCGGATGCAGATATAGTCCAGCCGGTGCTGTTCCAGCCGCTCGTCGATTTTCTCCAGCGCCCGCTCGACTTCCTGCGGATCGAGGTGCGGCCGCTCATGGGGGTGCGGACCTGAAGGCGCGGCAGTCCTGCGCAGGCTCTCCTTGCGAAAGCGACGGTACAGGTGTAGCGCGACGATCAGGAAAACCAAGATGGTCAGGATTGCATCGGCGGATATGGACATGGCGTTGATATCTTTTTTAAACCGCGCCCACACTAACAGCTCGGGAGCCCTTCGGGTATGGTGAAATTCCCGGCCCAATAGGGCCGGGAAAGATCAGCGCCCTGCCGCGCGGGGCGACGCGGGCTTCACAGCTCACGCATTTGCCGACCGCTCTGGCGTATCGCTGGTATAGAGCTCTGCCAGCACTTCCTCCACCCGGCGGTCGAGGCTCTCGGTGGATTCATCCAGCATGATGACATGTCCGAGCTTGCGTCCCGGCCGGCGGCGCTTGCCGTAAAGCCAGACCCCCTCGTTGGGGGTGCGCGGAATCGTGTCCACTCCGAGCATGTTCACCATGGCCGCCGGCTGTGCGCAGGTGGTGTCCCCCAGGGGCATGCCGAGTATCGCCCGCAAGTGGTTGGCGAACTGGCTTACCGGCGCGCCGGCCAGGGTCCAGTGGCCGCTGTTGTGTACCCGCGGGGCCAGCTCGTTGACCAGGATCCCCGAGCGGGTGACGAAGCACTCCATGGTCAGCACGCCCACATAGTCCCAGTCGTCCAGCAGGGTCGCCAGGTAGCGCTGTGCCGTTTCAAGCTCGCCATTGCCATCGGCTGCGGGCGCGCGGGAAACCAGCAGGGTGCCGTTTTCGTGCCGGTTCTCCGTGAGCGGGTAGCTGCGTGTCTCACCGCTGGCGCTGCGCACGCCGACAATGGAGACCTCCCGCGAGAAGGGCACGCCTTTCTCAACCACATAGGAACCCGGTGCCAGTTCATCGCGGAGTTGCTCCAGCTGCGCCACGCTGTCGACACGCCACTGGTTCTTGCCGTCGTAGCCGCTTTCGCAGGCCTTGATGAAAGCCGGGTAGCCGAGGTAGCCAATGGCCGCGCAAACATCGTGGTAATTTTCCGCAGGCAGGAAGGGAGCTACTGGAACGCCCGATTCCAGCAGCGCGAGCTTCTCGCGCAGCCGGTGCTGGGTTTTCTCCACCGCATCCGCTTGTGGATAGACCGGGCAGAACTCTTGCAGGGCGCGCAGCAGGCCCGGCGGTACATCCTCGCGCTCGGTAGTGATGACCTCCGGGCAGCCGAGCTCCCGATACAGCGAGCCGGCATCCGGGCTGTCTCCAACCCGCACGACCTCACCCAGGTCCTGCACGCATACCGTACTCTCTTCGCCGAGGGCGACAAAGCTGAATGTGATGCCCAGTGACCGCCCTTCCTGGGCCATCATCTGCGCCAGCTGGCCACAACCAATTATGGCGACGCGTCTCTCTGCCATCATTCCACCTCGAAAGGAACCTGGTCACTCTGTTGTTCGCGCCATGTCTCCAGGCGCCGGGCCAATTCCGCATCGGCGAGTGACAGTATCTGGGCGGCCATCAGGCCGGCATTGAAGGCCCCGGATTTCCCCACGGCCTGGGTGGCGACGGCCACACCTTTTGGCATCTGCACGATGGACAGCAGGCTGTCGAGGCCGGTCATGAACTTGCTTTCCACCGGCACTGCGATCACCGGCAGCGGACTCAGCGCGGCGATCATGCCCGGCAGGTGCGCCGAGCCGCCCGCGCCGGCGATGATGACCTGGGTGCCCGCTTCCTTTGCCCGGCTGGCGAAGTCCACCATACGCTGGGGGGTGCGGTGGGCGGAGACGACCGCGGAGGCATGCGCCACTTCCAGCTGGGTCAGTGGCAGGGTGGCGTTCTGCATGGTGGGCCAGTCGGAGCGCGAGCCCATCACGATCATGACTTTCTCAAAGTTGATTTTTTCCACGGTCGGTTAACTCCAGTGTTGTACCAGTGCCAGGTAGGCCGGGATGGCCACCAGCACGTTGAAGGGGAAAGTGATCGCCAGCGACAGGGTGATCGACAGGCTGGCATTGGCCTGGGGCAGTGCGACCGCCATGGCCGCCGGCACCGCAATATAGGAGGCACTGCTGCCCAGTACCGCCAGCAGGACCACGCCCCCGGGGCTCAGCCCCAGCAGGGTGGCGAGGCCGGCGGCGGCGGCTGCGCCCATCAGCGGCATCAGCACCCCGAAGCTCAGCAGGAAGCCGCCTTGCTTGCGGATAGCCGGCAGGCGCTCGGCGGCCACCCGGCCCATTTCCAGCAGGAACAGGGCCAGGATTCCGTGGAACAGGTCGCCAAAGAACGGCATGACGGATGCGGTGCGCTCGCCTGCCCAGGCGCCGATAGCGATGCCGCCGAGCAGCAGCAGGACGCCCTGGTTGAGGAAGATCTCGCGGATGATCTCCCCCCAGTGGCCGGCATTGCCGCGAGCAGCAGCGGCCCCCGCCAGCAGGATGCCCACAATGATGGCCGGCACCTCGAGCAGGGCCACGAACAGCGGGAAGTAGGCCTCGTAGTCAACCCCACGGCTGTCCAGCAGGGCCACCGCCACCGCGTAGGTGGCGACGCTCACGGAGCCGTAGTGGGCCGCCGTGGCCGCCGCATCGACACGGGACCACTTGCCGATATAGAGCAGTATCGGGAAGGCCAGCAGCGGCAGCAGGGCGCCGAAGGCCACCACGGCAAGGGATTGCGGTACCAGTGTGGCAATCGGGGAAGAGCTCAGGGCAACGCCACCCTTGAGGCCGATGGCGAGCAGCAGGAAGATGACACAGCTCTTGTAGAGCCCCTCGGGCAGTCGCAGGTCGCTGCGCAGCAGCTGCGCGACGGCACCGAGGACGAAGAAGCCGACAACGATATCCAGCTGCATGTTCAGCCCGCCCCTTGCGCGAGGCGCCGGTCAGGGGGACTTTCGACCGGAATCGGCCGGCGCCGCTGACCGAGCGTCCAGTAAGCGGCGTTGACCAGCAGTACCAGCACGCCAGTGGCCGCCAGCCCGCTGCCGGTAATGCCGGCCGCTGACAGCGTACCGCCCAGCGCGGCCAGCAGGGTGCCGACGGCGAGACCGAAGAAGAGTTGGGGTTTGGTCATGGGGGGCTCCTTGTCCATAGGTCCGAGAGTGCGCGCATTATCGGCAAGGAGTTGGATAGATAAAAATAGATAATTAAGATGTTATCTATAGATAAATACTTATGGAGGTGCCTGGATGGCCTCACACCGGATTCACGCCCACATTGGCACCGTGCGCCAGCTGGAGATCATCCTGGCCGTGCACGAGCACCGCAGTATCAGCGCCGCCGCCCGGGCGCTGCACCTCACCCAGCCCAGTGTCTCGATGCAGCTGGCGAAGCTGGCGGATGCGGTGGGCCTGCCGCTTTATTACCAGGTGGGCAAGCAGCTGCAGTTCACCGAAGCCGGCCTGACGCTGGTGAAGAGCGCCCGCGAGATACTGCGCTGCTACGAGTACCTGGACCTGAAGCTGGCAGACCTGCGCGGACTCCAGTCGGGGACCCTGCAACTGGCGGTGGTCACGACCGCGAAGTACTTTATCCCGCACCTGATCGGCGACTTCTACGAACAGCACCCGCAGCTCGATATCCGCTTCCGGGTTGGCAACCGGCGCCAGATTATCGAGCGCACCGCTGAGGACGAGGATGACTTCTACGTCTTCAGCCACCCGCCGGACAACCCGGACCTGGAACTGGTGGAATTCCTGCCCAACCGGCTGCTGGCCATCGCGCCGGAGAAACACCCCCTTGCCGGGCGCACCGGGGTCCCGCTGGAGGAGTTCGCGCAGTGCCCCTTCCTGCGCCGGGAGGAGGGCTCGGGTACGCGCCACGCCATCGAGCGCTTCCTGCAGCGCCAGGGCATCGAGTTGAATGTACGCATGACGATCGAGAGCAACGAGGCGATCAAGCACGCGGTCATGTCGGGGCTGGGCGTCTCCATCCTGTCCGAGCACACGCTGTCGTTCGGCGGCAGCGCGGGGCTGGCCATCCTGGATGTGCAGGAGCTGCCGATCGAGACCCGCTGGTACCTGGCCCGTCGCCGGTCGCGGCCGCTGTCGCCGGCGGCGAGGGAGTTCCTCGACTATGCACGCCGGCTGGGCGAGGCGCCACTGGAAAGCGGGCTCGGCCTGCCGCCGCAGTGAGGGTTGCGAGTGGCGCACGGCTAGTGGCGCACGACTAGAGGCGCACGACTAGAGGCGCACGGCTAGTGGCGCACGGCTAGTGGCGGCCATCGGCGGGCCGGTCTGACAGCACCCAGCCGGTGTTGGGCTCCACGCGCAGGAAGCGCGCGCGCTTGCCGCGGTAGGCGATGACGCTCCAGCGCCCGTTCTCGAATTCCATGGAAGTGATCGGGTGATAGCCGAGGCCGCGCAGGCGGCTGCGGATGGTGGAGACTTCCAGGGCGATGACATCCGGCTCCTCGCCGTAGAGGTCCTCGCTGTCATAGAGATTGATATTCGGCTCGATCGCGGGGTCGGGGGGGATTGGCATCGTCAGCCCCCCGGAGAGAAGGATACTGGGCAGGATTCCAGCTAACAGGCTCATGGCGTACTCCCGGCCATGTGGAAAATACGTTAGTGGTAATGTGCGCCGGCGCCGGATCCAAGCGGAGTTGCGGAAATCGTGTCAGCAAGGCGTCCAGGGAAGTACGGAGGCGCTGCGCCAGCCGGCGCTACGGGGAAAGAACGGAGAATAGAAAGGACGGAGAGGGGAAAGCCGGGAGCCGATAGCCGCCGCGGTACCGCGGCGGCCGGGGATCAGTCAGCGGCCTCGTCTGAGAGTACCTCGCCGGTATTCGGGTCCACCTCCAGCTCGCGTTTCTCGCCGGTCTTGTAGGCCTCGATCTCCCAGTGCTCGTCTACCAGTGTCGCCTCTATGATGGGCTGGTAACCCTGCTGCTCCAGTTTGGTGAGCAGCATGGAGAGTGCCATGGCGCCGGGAGGCGGCTTGTGCTCGTCCGCCAGCGCGGCCGGTGCGGCAAGGACCGCAAGCAGGCTGGCCATCAGCAGGTTTCTGGTGGGGTACATGGATTCCTCCTGCGCGGGTGGCCACCGGGGGCCGCAGGCGGCGCCCGGTGGAGGTTGCTGTACAGGATGCCCCCGCGAACCGGGCGCTTCCCGAATCGGGTTAATCGGGCATTTGATCGGGCCCTTAATCGGGCATAGTGTCGAAACGTTTCTCCATCATGCTGCACCATTCCTCGCTGCCGCCGTCGGGGCCGTGGGCGCCGTCGCCACCGGTCGCCTTGTCCATGGCCACAAACCACTCGTCACTGCCCGGCTCGGGAATGCCATCGGGATACGCTTCATTGAGCTGGTCGCGCTTGCCGGGCATGGCGAGGACTTTCTCGTGCAGCCACACGAACCACTGCTCGGAGCAGGTTTCCACCTCGGAGGTGTCGCCCATCTCGGGTGGACCCTCGGTGTCGCCCATGGGGGTGGGCTCGCCATAGAGTTCCTTCTCCGCCGAGATGTCATCCCCGCTCATCGTGGTGGATCCTTCGTCCCCTTCGCCGGTCTCCCCTTCCTGTGGCGTGGTGCCAATGTCCTCAGTGCTCTGCGCGGGCGTCTCGCGCTCGAGGTCGAGCGTCTCGCGCCTGTCCTCGTCGTCGCCGCAGCCGGCAAATGCCAGGGGCAGGACGAACGCCAGAAGCGGAAGATAACGGTTCATGTTGTCTCCTGGTGCTTTTACCGATTTCCCCAAGAATAGGATGATTTCTGCGACTTTGCCGAAAAACTGTTCTATGTATATCCGCCGCGGCAGGCAGCAGTTGACTTTGTCCGGGGGAGAAATGAGAATCCTTCTCAAATTAAGAATTTGTAACCGAATAGGGAAACTCGATGTTTACACGATTTTTCTGCCGCGTTTCCGCCGCTGCGCTGGCACTGGGTGTGGCTGCGGGCAGTGTTGCTGCCGAGCAGGTCAATATTTACTCCTATCGACAGCCGTTCCTGATCGAACCGGTACTGGACAAGTTCACCGAGGAGACCGGTATCGAGACCCGCGTGGTGTACGCCAGCAAGGGCCTGAATGAGCGGCTGCAGCGCGAGGGCCGCAACAGTCCCGCCGACCTGGTGCTGACTTCCAACACCAGTAACCTGATGGAGCTGGTCGACAAGGGCCTGACCCAGCCGGTCGACTCCGCGGTACTGGAGGAAAATATCCCGGCGCAGTTCCGCGATCCCGAGGGACACTGGTTCGGGCTGACCACGCGGGCGCGCCTGATTTATGCCTCCAGGGAACGGGTTGAGCCCGGCGAGATCACCTCCTACGAGGAACTCGCAGACCCGAAATGGAAGGGGCGCATCTGTACCCGCAGCGGCAAGCACCCGTACAGCCTGTCCCTGATCGCATCGATGATCGCCCACCACGGCGAGGAAAAGACCAAAGAGTGGCTGGAAGGGGTCAAGGCCAACCTGGCCCGCAAGCCGCAGGGCAATGACCGGGCCCAGGTGAAGGCGATCAGTGAGGGGGTATGCGACCTGTCGCTCGGCAACAGCTACTACTTTGGCAAGATGATCACCAACACCGAGCAGCCGGAGCAGGTGGACTGGGCCAAGTCGGTCAACCTGGTCTTCCCGAACCAGGACGGGCGCGGTACACACATGTTCATCTCTGGCGCGGCCCTGGCCAAGCACGCCCCCAATCGCGAGAATGCGGTCAGGCTGCTGGAATTCCTCTCGGGCGAGCAGGCGCAGTACCTCTATGCCGAGAAGAACTTCGAGTTCCCGGTGCGCCCCGGTACCGCGCGCTCGGACCTGATCGAGGAGTATATGGGTGAATTCAAGGAGGATGACCTCAGTCTCACGGAAATTGCCGCCCATGTGCCGGCGGCCTCGCGACTGGTGGATGAGGTCGGCTTCGACTTCTGACGGGCATAGCGGGCAGTTTTATTGATCAGAGGAGCGCGGTCCCGGCGGACCGCGCTTTTTGCATAAGGTGAGCATGAAGGGAAATTTCTCCACCGCGGGTGCGACCGGCTCCGGGCGGCTGTGGCTGGTACTGGTGTCTGCTGTCGCACTGCTGGTAGCACTGCCGGTGCTGGCGATCTTCTGGCTGGCGTTGTTCCCCGAGGAAAATATCTGGCCGCACCTGCTCGATACGGTGCTGTTCCACTATGTCTCGGAAACCCTGGTGCTCGCTGCCGGGGTGAGCCTGCTGACTTTGCTGGGGGGCGTGGCTGCGGCCTGGCTGGTGACCATGTGCCGTTTTCCCGGCCGGGCTTTCTTCGAATGGGCCCTGTTACTGCCTTTCGCCGTTCCGGCCTACGTGATCGCGTACGTGTATACCGACCTGCTGGAATACGCCGGGCCGCTGCAGGGCGCCCTGCGTGACTGGTTCGGCTGGCAGACCGCCCGGGATTACTGGTTCCCGGAAATACGCAGCATGGGCGGCGCCATCGCCATGCTGTCACTGGTGCTGTATCCCTACGTCTACATGCTGGCGCGGGCGGCGTTCCTGGAGCAGTGCGGCAGTATCCGTGCGGCCAGCCGCGCACTGGGCTGCTCGCCCTGGCAGAGCTTCCTGCGCGTGTCCCTGCCGATGGCCCGGCCGGCGATTGCCGTGGGGCTGTCACTGGTGTTGATGGAAACACTGAACGATTTCGGTACGGTGGATTTCTTTGCCGTGCGCACACTCAGTGTGGGCATCTACGACACCTGGCTGAGCCGTGGCAACCTGGGCGGGGCAGCCCAGATCGCCTGCAGCACTCTGGTGTTCGTGGTGCTGCTGATCTCCCTCGAGCGCCTGGGCCGCGCGCGGCAGCGCCACTTCGTCCAGTCCCCTGCAGCCGACCGCGATGCCTACTCCCTGTACGGCACGCGGGCCTGGCTGGCGCACGGTTTCTGCGCACTACTGCTGGTGGGCGGTTTCGGTGTGCCGCTGCTGGTACTGGGGGGCTATGCCGCGAGCAATTTCTCCAGCTACTGGACCGAGGATTTTATCGGCATTGCCCGCAACAGCTTTTTCCTCTCGGCCGGTGCGGCCTTTGCAACCGCGCTGCTGGGGCTGGTGCTGGCTTACGGCAAGCGATTGTTCCCCTCGCGTGCGGTCAGGGCGATGGTGGGATTCGCACGGCTGGGCTACGCCATGCCGGGGGCGGTGATGGCGATTGGGGTGCTGATTCCCCTGGGCGCTTTCGACAACGCGCTGGACGCCTTTATGCGCAGCCAGTTCGGCATCTCCACCGGCCTGGTCCTGAGCGGCACCGTGTTTGCGATACTGTTCGCCTACACCGCACGCTTCCTGGCCGTATCTGCCGGGGCCACCGAGACGAGTCTCGACAAGGTCACCCCGTCGATGGACCGCGCCGCGCACGCGCTGGGCCGCAACAGCTGGCAGACCCTGTGGAGTGTCCACCTGCCGCTGGTGCGGGCGGGATTGCTGAGCGGTGCGCTGGTGGTGTTCGTGGACTGCATGAAGGAGCTGCCGGCGACCCTGCTGCTGCGCCCGTTCGGCTTCGAGACCCTGGCTACCTACGTGTACCAGTTTGCCTCCGACGAGATGCTGGAGCGCTCGGCGCTGGGGGCGCTGATGATTGTGCTGGTGGGGCTGTTGCCGGTGATCCTGCTCAGTCGCTCGCTGGGGCGCGCACGGCGCGAAGGTGCCCGGAGCACGATCCTGCAGGAGACCGAGGCGCCGGCGCTCTGACCAGGCGCCACGTCAGTATGCGTCGGGGGTGAACACCAGTGGCCGCTCCATGCGCAGGAAAATATCCTGGCCCGGGGCGACATTGACCTGGGGATCCAGACTGGCCTCGATGGTGCGCCCACCGGGCAGCCGGAAGCGGTAGAGGGCGTCGTCGCCGAGAAAATGCTTCTCCAGCACCTGTACCGCCACCGAGCGGTGGTGCTCGCCGGTCACCAGGTCAGCGCTGCGCACGAAAATATCCACCCGGGCACCGGCCGGGCGCGCTGTATCCTCGATCTCCACCTGGCCCAGCTCGGTATCCACCAGGCCCGGCTGGATGACCTTCCCCCGCAGGAGGTTGCCATCGCTGACGATACGCGCCACCCCGGTGGTGGCGGGCGCGCCGTAAACCATTTCCGGGGTGTCCCACTGCCGCAGGCGCCCATCGGTGATGACGCCAATCAGGTCGCCGGCGATAAACGCCTCATTGCGGTCGTGGGTCACAATCAGGGCGGAGGTTCCGGTTTCGCGCAGTATGTGTCGTACCTCGCCGGCGAGCCGGCGACGCAGTTCGGTGTCCAGGTTGGAAAAAGGCTCATCCATCAGCAGCAGGCGCGGTTTTGGGGCCAGGGACCTGGCCAGGGCCACGCGCTGCTGCTGGCCGCCGGATAGCTGGTGAGGATAGTGATCGCCATAGTCGCGCAGCCCTACCAGGTCCAGCATTTCGCCGATGCGCGCCCGGCGCTCGTCGCGGGCGAGGCCTCGCAGGCCAAAGGCCAGGTTCTGGGCCACCGAGAGGTGCGGAAACAGCGCGTAGTCCTGGAACACGACCCCGATCTGGCGCTTTTCCGGTGCCAGTGCCGAGCCCGTGTCCGCAATTACCTTGCCACCCAGGGAAATACTGCCGCGGTATATTGGCTGGAAGCCGGCGATCGCATGCAGCAGGGTGGTCTTGCCGCAGCCGCTGGCACCCAGCAGGCAGCCGATCTCGCCCTCCTGCAGGTCCAGTGACACCGATTCCAGGACTACGCGATCGCCGTAGCGGCATTCCAGCTCAGAGATTTGCAATAACGGCTGCACACTGCTTATTCCAAAAAAATTCATTTAACCGGGGGGAGGTGGCCCGCTCCTGTTGTAGCGGAGCGGTTCAGGCCGGCCCGCCGAGGACTTCCACCATCGCCGATGTCAGCTGCCCGAGTTCATCGGGGCTGATGATATAGGGCGGCATGGCATAGACCAGCCGCCCGAAGGGCCGCAGCCACACACCGCGCGCGATCAGTTCCTCCTGAACCCGTTTCATGTCCACCGGCTGCTTCATCTCCACGACACCGATGGCCCCGAGGCAGCGCACATCCGCCACGGCTTCCCTGTCGGCCAGCGGCGCCAGCTCTTCACGCAACTGCCGCTCGATCCCGTCGACCCGCTCCTTCCAGGGACCCGAGAGCAGCAGGTCGATGCTGGCATTGGAGACGGCGCAGGCCAGCGGGTTGCCCATGAAAGTGGGACCGTGCATGAATACCCCGGCCTCGCCCCGGCAGATGCCATCGGCCACCCGATCGGTGCAGAGGGTGGCTGCCAGGGTCATGGTGCCCCCCGTCAGGGCCTTGCCGAGGGTGAGAATGTCGGGGCTGATGCCGGCGTGCTCGCAGGCAAAGAGTTTGCCGCTGCGCCCGAAGCCGGTTGCGATTTCGTCGGCGATCAGCAGCAGGTCGTACTCGTCACAGAGATCACGGACCCGCTGCAGGTACTCCGGGGAGTAAAAGCGCATGCCGCCGGCGCCCTGGACGATCGGCTCGAGGATTACCGCGGCCAGCTGATGGTGGTTTTCCTCCACGAGCCGACGCATCCCGGCGATATCTTCCTCCGCACAGGCCTGGTCGAATTTCGCCTGCGGGGCCGGGGCAAACAGGTGCGGGGTCAGGTGGCTGGCAAACAGGTGGTGCATACCCGTGACCGGGTCGCAGGTGGCCATGGCCCCGAAAGTATCGCCATGGTAGCCGTTGCGCAGCGCCAGCAGCCGGGTCTTGTCGCCCTTGCCCTGCGACTGCCAGAACTGCAAGGCCATTTTGATCGCGACTTCCACTGACACCGATCCCGAGTCGGCGAGGAATACCCGCTGCAACGGCCCCGGGGTGATCTCGACCAGCCTACGGCCCAGCTCGATGGCGGGCTCGTGGGTGAGGCCGCCGAACATCACGTGGGACATTTTCTCCATCTGCTCGCGGGCGGCGCGGTTCAGCTCGGGCACGTTGTAGCCGTGCAGGGCGCACCACCAGGACGACATGCCGTCGATCAGCCCGCGGCCATCCTCAAGGTAAAAACGCACCCCCTCGGCGCGCTCGACCGGGTATACCGGCGGCGGGTCTATCAGGGAGGAATAGGGGTGCCAGATATGTTCGCGGTCGAAATCCAGGTCCATAAATCGGTCTTTTGCCCGCCGAGGCGGGCGTTGGTTTATTCTTCCGTAGGAGCGGCCGCTGGCCACGATCCCCCGTGCCGGAAAGCATATGGTCGCGGCCAGCGGCCGCTCCTACCGGCGATACGATTCTATCAGGCCAGTTCCCGCAGCACCTTAAGCGGCGGCTGACTGACCGAGCTGCGGCAGGCCAGGGTACCGGCCACGCCCACCAGCAGTGCCCCGGCCAGCGGGCCGAGCAGCCACAGGAGGGGATGCATGGTGAAGGGCAGCTCGAACACCCGGGTGGCCAGGACCGCGAGTGTAGCCTCGGCGCCGATGGCAGCGAGCAGTCCCGCGGCTATGCCCAGCAGGCCAAACTCGATCACCAGGCTCTGCAGCAGCAGCGTGCGGCGGCCGCCAAGTGTGCGGATAATTGCCGCTTCCTGCAAACGCTCGGTAATGCTTGCGCGCACGCCCGAGATAAGCACCAGTACCCCGGCCACCAGCATCAGGGCCATCACTGACTCGATCGCCAGCGACACCTGGTCGATGGTCTCGCGGATGCGCTGGATGATCTTGTCCAGCTCGATCACGCTGACGCTGGGGAACTCCCGCACCAGGTCGTTGACCAGCAACTTGCGCTCCGGCGGCAGGTAGAAGCTGGTGATATAGGTAGCCGGGAAGTCGTCCAGGGTGCCGGGTGCGAACAGCATATAGAAATTCGGCCGCATGCTGTTCCAGTCCAGCGAGCGCAGGCTGGCGATGTGCGTCTCGACCTCCAGCCCGCCGATGGAAAAGCGCAGTCGGTCCCCCAGCGCCAGGCCCAGGCGCGCTGCCAGCTCGACTTCCACGGATACGCCCTCGTCAGCCTCATCCCACCACTTACCGGCGAGGATACGGTTATCCGGCGCCAGGTTTTCGGTCCAGCTGAGGTTGAGCTCGCGCCGCAGCGCTCCGGCCTGCTCCTTGCGCTCCTTCGCCGGCACCCCGTTGATGGCCACCAGCCGGCCGCGCACCATGGGGTACAGCTCGGTTGCCTGGACTCCGTTCTCATCCAGCAGGGACTGCAGTCCCTGCACGTCGTGGGGCGCGATATTGATCAGGAAGTGGTTGGGCGCGTTTTCCGGAAGTTGCATGCGCCACTCGTCGATCAATGTAGTACGAGCGAACACCAGGGACAGCATCGCCAGTAATCCGGTGCCGAAAGCTGCGATCAGCAGGGTGTTGAAGGCCGCCCGGCGCTGCAGGCTGCCGAGCGCGATGCGCCAGGGACCGCCGAGGGAGGCCAGCCGGCCGCGCACCAGCAGCAGGTTCACCAGTGCGCTGCCGCCCACCAGCAGGGCCATGCCGGCGAAGAGCGCCAGGGTAATGGGCAGGCTGCCTGACAGCCACCAGATCAGCAGCAGCATGCTGGTGGGGCCCAGTACCAGTCCCAGCCACTCACGGCGGTCGGGATTGCTCCAGTCGCGACGCAGGGTCTGCATGGGATCGGTGCGGGCCAGGCGGAACAGCGGGGGCAGGGCAAAGCCGAAGGCGCAGGCGAAGCCGGTGGCCAGGCCCACCAGCAGCGGGCTCCAGCCGCTGGGCGGCGGGTCCACGGGGAAGAAGTCCGCCATCAGGGTCACCGCCTGGGCCTGGACCAGGCTGCCGATCAGCAGCCCCGCCGCCGTGGCGCAAAACGCCAGCGCCACCAGCTGGCCGATATAGATCTGCAGTACCTTGGCGCGTCCGGCCCCGAGGCTCTTCATCACGGCGACATAGGCGGTGTGGCGCAGGCTGTAACGGCGTGACGCCAGGCCCACCGCCACGCTGGCCAGCAGCACGGCCAGGCTGCCCGCCAGGAACAGGAAGCTCTCGGCGCGATCCAGCGCCGAGGCCACCCGCGGCTGGCCTTCGCGCAGGTCGATCACCCTCTGGTGCTCGGTCAGGCGGGGCTCCAGCCAGTCGAAATAGCGCGCGAGCGCCACGTCGTCACCGGCGAACAGGTAGCGGTAGCGCACCCGGCTGCCGGGCTGGATGATATTGGTGGCCGGCAGGTCCGCGACATTCATGAGCACCCGCGCGCCCATGGCGAACAGGTTGTCGCTGCGATCCGGCTCGTGATCCAGCAGCCCGCTCACGGTGAGCGCCGCTTCGCCAATCTGCAGTGAATCCCCGATATCCAGGTTCAGCAGGGGCAGCAGTCGCGGCTCCAGCCATACCTCGCGGGCCGGCGGGCCCTGGCGCACGACGGTGCGGCTGGCGTCGGGGGCGGGCCGCATCTCCAGGTGCCCCACCAGCGGGTAGCCGGGGCTGACCGCCTTGACCGCCGCGAACTGGAACTGGTCGCCGGCCGACAGCATGGAGGCGAAGGAGACCGTCTCCGCCTGTTGCAGGCCCCGGGCACGGGCCTCCTCCAGCCAGCCCTTATCCACCGGCTTGCTGCTGCGCACCACCCGCTCGGCGGCGAGGAAGCTCTGCGACTGGATATGCATGGCCCGGGTCAGGCGGTCGCTGAAATGGGCAATGGCGGTCACGCATGCCACTGCCAGCACCAGCGCGGTGGCGATCAGGGCCAGCTCGCCGCCACGCCAGTCGCGGCCGAGCAGCTTCAGCGGCAGCATGGGTGTTGTGGCGGCCATCAGGCGGATACCTCCGACAGGTTGCCGCCGTCCCGGGACAGCAGGTCGGCTGTCTCGATCTCGCCGGCGGCCAGGCGCAGGTGGGAGTGGCAGCGTTCGGCCAGGCGCTGCTCGTGGGTTACCAGCACCAGGGTGGTGCCGGACTCGGCGTTGAGCTGGAACATCAGGTCGATGATCCTTTCGCCGTTGCCGGCGTCGAGGCTACCCGTGGGCTCGTCGGCGAAGAGGATGCCGTCATTGCCCGAGGCCCCGCCGGCGATACTGCAGTAGGCGCGCGCTATGGCCACCCGCTGTTGCTCGCCGCCGGACAGCTGGCGCGGGTAATGGCCCAGCCGGTGTTCCAGCCCCACGCGGGCGAGGAATTCGGCCGCGCGGCCCGCGGCATTGCGCTCTCCACGCAGTTCGCTGGGCAGCATCACATTTTCCTGGGCGGTGAGGCCCGGCAGCAGCTGGAAGGTCTGGAATACGAAGCCCACGCAGCGGGCCCGCACCGCGGCCCGCTGTTCCTCGTCCATCGCGGTAATTTCGTCGCCAGCGAGCCAGATCCGGCCCTCGGAGGGTTTGTCCAGACCCGCCAGCAGCCCCAGCAGGGTGGACTTGCCGGAGCCCGAGGCGCCGGTGATGGCGAGACTTTCCCCGCGGGCCAATTGCAGCGAAATATTATTTAATAGGGTAAGGGTGCCCTCGCTGGTGGGGACACGGTGGTAGAGGTTTTCAGCCCTGAGAATGGCGGACATTGCGATTCCTTAACCTTGCCTGATTATTGACCTTGCGTAGCGCTGTGCGCTCGAGACATGACCTGTACGTATACGGCCAAAGCAGTGGAGAGTATGACATGACGACAAATTTTTTCCGGCAGCGGCTGTGGCAATTCGGCGCGTGCCTGCTGCTTCTGGTCCCGTTGGGCCAGCTGGAGGCGCATGCCGGGGACAAGCTGCTGGTGCTCGGTGACAGTATCAGCGCTGCCTACGGGATGGACGAGTCACGGGGCTGGGTCCAGTTGCTGCGCGAGCGGCTGGAGGAGCACGGCAGGGAAGTGGATGTGATCAATGCCAGCGTCAGCGGGGAGACCAGCGCGGGTGGACTGGCGCGTCTGCCGCGGCTGCTCGAGGAACACCGGCCCGACTGGCTGATCGTGGAATTAGGCGGCAATGACGGACTGCGCGGCTACCCGCCGCCGGCCCTGCAGAAAAACCTGCAGCGAATGGTGCAGCTGGCCCGGGAGGAGGGCGCCGGCGTGCTGCTGCTGGGGATGCGCATGCCGCCCAACTACGGCGCCGCCTATACGGATGCCTTTGCCGCAGTGTACCCCCGGGTGGCGCGGGCGGAACAGGTGCCGCTGGTGCCCTTTTTCCTTGAGCCGGTGGCGCTGCAGGAGGACGGGATGCAGACCGACGGCATCCACCCGAGTGCTGCCGCGCAGCCGGCGCTGCTGGACCATGTCTGGCCCTGCGTGCGGTTGCTGATCGAGGATGAGACCGACGGGTCAGAGAAACTGTGCAAGCCCTGAGTGAAATGCGTACAATCGCGCCCTGATTCGGGTCCCCGGGGCCCGCTCCCCCGGGAGCACAGAGCGTGAACGAATCCCGGTGCCACGGCACCGCAGCTGTTACCGAGTACCACCATGTCCGAACTGGAAAACCGTCGCGAGCGACTGGAATTCAACAAACTGCAGAAGCGCCTGCGCCGCAACGTGGGCCGCGCCATCGCCGATTTCAATATGATCGAGGAAGGCGACAAGATCATGGTGTGCCTGTCGGGCGGCAAGGATTCCTATGCCATGCTGGACATCCTGCTCAACCTGCAGAAGACCGCGCCAGTGAGTTTCGAGCTGGTGGCGGTGAATATGGACCAGAAGCAGCCCGGCTTTCCGGAGCATATCCTGCCGGAGTACCTGCAATCCCTCGGCGTGCCGCACCACATCGTCGAGAAGGACACCTACTCGGTGGTCAAGGAAGTGGTCCCCGAGGGCAAGACCACCTGTGGCCTCTGCTCACGCCTGCGTCGCGGCACCCTCTACGGCTTCGCCGAGGAGATCGGGGCGACCAAGGTGGCGCTGGGCCACCACAAGGACGATATCGTCGAGACCCTTTTCCTGAACATGTTCTACGGCGGCCGGCTGAAGGCCATGCCGCCCAAGCTGCGCGCGGATGATGGGCGCAATATCGTTATCCGCCCGCTGGCCTACTGCCGCGAGGAGGACATCGAGAGGTTCGCCGAACACAAGCAATTCCCGATCATTCCCTGCAACCTGTGCGGCAGCCAGGAGAACCTGCAGCGCCAGGCAATCAAGCAGATGCTGAGGGAATGGGACCGGAAATTCCCGGGGCGGACCGAGAATATCTTTGCCGCGCTGACCCGCGTGTCGCCGTCGCAGCTGGCGGATACGGAACTCTACGATTTCACCAGCCTGGAACTGGATCGATCCGGTCCGGCCGCTAGCGAACCGTCTGGGCGCTCAATCGAGCGACAGGTGAATTCGTGGCTGCCCGGCGAGTGGGAGCCCGACGGGGAACAGCAGCCGCCGCAGTATATTGATGCCCTGAATCTGTAATCTCGTCCTTTACCATGCGGTTGTAACTGCGCACGAAGTCACGCGCGCGAGCCACGGGGCCGTGGTGGAAGTGGCGGTGCCAGATCCTGGCCATCGCCCGTATATTGCCTTCCTCGATCCGCTCGATCCCGGCGGCGCGATAGATCAGCCAGGCGATGGCAGTGGCGTAGCGCAGGTTGGTGGTAAGTTCGCTGTGGGGATGCTCGAGGAAGTCCCGCTGGCTGGCCAGGCCGCGCACCTTGGAAGCCAGGGCGGGGTGGTCGATCAGGTAGCGATCCCAGATTTCCCGGTGGGTGTGCGGCAATATCTGGTAGAGCCCCAGTCCATGGCGCCGGCCGAGTTTCAGGTGAAAACCGAGCTGGGATTCCTGGGCGGCGGTGCCGAGGAGCAGGTCTTCCATCCCGGCAGACCAGGCCCGCAGGTGTTTGAGTGTGGGACGAATGACCAGAAGTCTCAATTCGTCCAGACAAATGCCCATAGTGTTGTCAGGTTTTTCCGTGTCTACCCCAATGTTTAGTTTGCGGTTTGAGTTGCCGCCAGCTAATCGGTAGATTTGCGCGCAATAAACACAAAAACATAGCCGCAGGGTGTGCCCTGGCCTTTTCCGGCGCAATCCCTGGTATTCACGGGGCGTTGCGGCGGTCACCCGGTCCCCACGGCAGCCCCGACTCAAGGAATCCAGTATGTCTGCAGAATGGCTCGTCTCGCTCACTTTCATCGCCTACCTTGGGCTGATCCTGGCGATCGGCGTCTACGCTTACCTACGCACCCGTGACGCCAGTGATTACTTTCTCGGCGGTCGTTCCCTGCCGCCGGCCGTGGCGGCCCTCAGTGCCGGTGCCTCTGACATGAGCGGCTGGCTGCTGCTGGGCCTGCCGGGTGCGGCGTACGTCAGCGGCCTGTCTTCCGGGTGGATTGCCATCGGTCTTTTCTCCGGCATCGTGCTGAGCTGGACCACCATGGCCCGGCGGCTGCGGGTTTACACCTACGAGCTGGACGACGCCCTGACCGTGCCCGCCTACCTGCACCGGCGCTTCAACCTGGCACATCCCTACCTGCGCACGGTCTGCGCGTTTTTCATCCTGCTGTTTTTCCTCTTCTACGTGGCATCGGGCCTGATCGCCGGCGGCAAGCTGTTCGAGACGGTGTTCGGCTGGGACTATCAATGGGCAGTGCTGATCGGCGCGGCGGCGGTGATTTCGTACACCCTGTTTGGCGGTTTCCTGGCAGTTTCCTGGACCGACGTGTTCCAGGGGCTGCTGATGAGCCTGGCACTGGTGGTGGTGCCCGTGGTGGTGATCATGGACGAGGGCGGCCTGGCGGCCAGCTGGGGGCAATTACAGGAAAAAGTGCCGGAGCTGATGCACTGGATGCAGGACAGTACCGGCCAGGCCCTGGGCATTGCCGCGATCCTGAGTTCGCTGGCGTGGGGGCTCGGCTATTTCGGCCAGCCCCACATCGTGGCGCGCTTCATGGCGGTACGGGCGCCCGGCGACGTGCCGGTGGCCGCTTCGGTGGCCGCCATCTGGTCGCTGTTCGGTTTCCTGGGGGCCATGTCGGTGGGGCTGTTCGGCCACCTGGAACTTGCGCAGACCCTGCCGGACGGCGAGCGGGTGTTCATGGCCCTGGTGGAGTCCCTGTTCCACCCGCTGGTGGCGGGCGTGCTGTTGGCGGCCATCCTGTCTGCAATCATGAGCACCGCCGATTCCCAGCTGCTGGTCAGTTCGGCGGCGCTGGCGGAGGATATCTACCACGTGTGGTTCGGCCGCAAGACCAGCCCCGAGGCGATGGTGAAGGTCGGCCGCTGGGCAGTGGTGGCGCTCTCCCTGATCGCTGTGGCCGTGGCCCTGGAGCCGGACTCCAAGGTGCTCGACGTGGTGGCCTACGCCTGGGCTGGCCTGGGGGCCGCGTTTGGCCCGGTCACGCTGATCAGCCTGTTCTGGGCCCGCATGACGGGCGCCGGCGCGATCGCCGGCGTGGTCGTCGGCGGTCTCACCGTGGTGGTCTGGCGCCAGCTGTCCGGGGGCATCTTCGAGCTTTATGAGTTGTTACCCGGTTTCATCCTCTCCTCAGCTGCTATCGTGATAGTTAGTGCGGTGACGGAATGTCCCGCCGCAGTGGCATCGCGCCACCGGCAGTTGATGCGCTCCTGAGGAGCTCCAGCGCGCCGGCCGGCGCCGCCCTGGCTGCCGGCCCGGTGCGGGAAACACCGCAGCCGGCAGTGTTCTCAGTGACCGTCGCCCGCCGCACCGCGGCGTAGCGACAGCTGTAGAGCGAAAAGGATGTCCACCCGCAGCGATTCGTTTAATAAGCGGTTGGAGATACTGAGTGATCGAAGTCCACGTCGGTGATATCACTCGATTGCAGGTCGATGTAATCGTGAATGCCGCCAACCGGCGGCTTGCCGGGGGCGGAGGCGTCGACGGCGCCATCCACCGGGCCGCAGGCCCGGCCCTGGCCGAGGCCTGCCGCGAGATCGGCGGCTGTCCCGTTGGCGACATCCGTCCCACGCCCGCCTTCCAGATTCCCGTAAAACGCATCTACCACACCGTTGGCCCGGTCTGGCGCGGCGGCGCCCTGGGCGAGCCGGAGCTGCTGGCGAGCTGCTACCGGCAGTGCCTGGCATTGGCCAGGCGGGAGCACATGCGCTCGATCGCCTTTCCGGCGATCAGTTGCGGGGTCTACGATTACCCTGCCGAGCAGGCGGTGGAAATCGCGGTTGAGGAAGTGCAGAGCCACCTGGAACGGGACTGCGAGCCCGGCCACATTGTATTCTGCTGCTTCGACGAGGCCATGGCGGAACTCTATCGCCTGCAGCTGGACGCGGTGGTGCGGCGCTGAAAAAAGCCGGCGCGCTCCCGGGGCATTGATTCCTGCCCGCGGCTGCCGGATGATTGGGGCAGCCGCACCATAACAACCAGAACGATAACAACGAGAGGGCGAGACCTATGCGCACTGCACAGGAGTGGTTTTCCGAATACGGCGAGAGCCACCAGAACCCGGTCAACAAGGCGATTCACTGGCTGGCCGTACCAACCATCTATGCCACGGTGGTGGGACTGCTGTGGGAGATCCCGCAGCCGGCATTCATGGCGGCGCTGCCGTGGCTGAACTGGGCAGTGGTGGCGCTGGTGCCCGCGCTGCTGTTCTACCTGGTGATGTCTTTCCCCCTGGCACTGGGTATGGCCGCGATGAGCGCAGTGTGCTTCTGGGGCTGGGCGATTGCCGACCGCATCGGTATTCCCGTCTGGCAGACGGCACTGGGCATCTTTATCACCATGTGGGTGCTGCAGTTTGTCGGCCATCATATCGAGGGCAAGAAACCCTCCTTTTTCAAGGACCTGCAGTTCCTGCTGATCGGCCCGGCCTGGGTTATCGGTTTTGTCTACCGCGCCCTGGGGATCCGTTACTGACGCCACCCGGCTACTTTCGGCCTTTCGGGCGGGTGCCGCCGCGGTCCCGCCCCACAGCCTAGCGGTTGTAGTGAACCGGTACTTCCAGCGTTTCCTTCACCTGTTCCATCACCACGTAGCTGGTACATTCCTGCACTTCCGGCAAAGTCAGCAGCGTCTCGCCGTAGAATTTCCGGTAGGCGCTCATGTCCGCCACCCGCGCCTTGATCAGGTAGTCGAAGTTGCCCGATACCAGGTAGCACTCCTGGACTTCAGGCAGCTCCGCCACCGCATTGCGGAATTCCTCGAAGGCGTCCTGGGCCGAGCGGTTCAGGCGTATCTGCACGAATACCACCAGGGCGGCATCCAGGAACTCCGGGTTGATCAGGGTGGTGTACCCCTGGATCACCCCGTCGCTTTCCAGGCGCTTGACCCGCTCGACGCAGGGGGTCGCGGTCAGGCCCACCTGGCGCGCCAGCTCGGCGTAGCTGGTGCGGCCATTCTTTTGCAGGACCCGCAGGATATTGCGGTCGATGGTGCTCAGTTCACTGGCGCGTTTGCGCATGGGTGGCTCCGGATTAGTGGGTTCGCGTAAAAAACGGCCATCCTGGTGTCATAACCAGTGGATTCCACTAGTTAAGCAGAAAATCTTGCGTAAATACACTCTCAATATCTCCTTATACTGGTGAAATCACAGAAACACGGGCGTATGCCCGACACCTGATTTGCCGGCGCATGCGCCAGAGACTTGGGAGAAATAAAAATGTTGATCGGCGTACCAAAAGAAATTAAGAACCACGAGTACCGCATTGGCCTGACGCCGGCGAGTGTTCGTGAGCTCATCAGCCACGGTCACGAGGTGATCGTGCAGAAAGATGGCGGTGCTGCCATCGGCTTCACCGATGAGATGTATGAGCAGGCGGGTGCCCGGATCATCGATACGCCGGAAGAGATCTTCGCCAGCGCCGACATGATCGTCAAGGTCAAGGAGCCGCAGCCGCACGAGTGCGAGATGCTGCGCCCCGGCCAGCTGCTCTACACCTACCTGCACCTGGCCCCGGATCCCAAGCAGACCGAGCTGCTGGTGAAGTCCGGCGCCACCTGCATTGCCTACGAGACAGTGACCGACCGCTTCGGCGGCCTGCCGCTGCTGGCTCCCATGTCCGAGGTGGCCGGCCGCATGTCAGTACAGTGTGGCGCGCACCACCTGGAGAAGGCCCAGGGCGGCCTGGGCGTATTGCTCGGTGGGGTGCCCGGCGTGGCCCCGGCCAAGGTCCTGATCATCGGTGGTGGCGTCGTGGGCACCAACGCGGCCAAGATGGCGCTGGGCATGGGTGCCGACGTCACCATCCTGGATCGCTCCCTGCCGCGCCTGCGCCAGCTGGACGATATCTTCGGCGGCGCCGTGCGCACCGAGTACTCTACCAATGACGCTATCGAGACCCATGCCCTGGAAGCCGACCTGGTGATCGGTGCGGTGCTGATTCCCGGCGCGGCGGCGCCGAAACTGCTGACCCGCGACATGATCAGCCGCATGAAGAAGGGCGCGGTGGTCGTGGACGTTGCCATCGACCAGGGCGGCTGCTTCGAGACCTCCAAGGCGACCACCCACCAGGAGCCGACTTACGTGGTAGACGGTGTGGTTCACTACTGTGTGGCCAACATGCCGGGCGGTGTTGCCCGTACTTCCACCATGGCCCTGAACAACGCCACCCTGCCTTACGCTGTGGCCCTGGCCAACAAGGGCGCCAAGCAGGCCCTGCTGGACGATGCCAACCTGCTGGAAGGCCTGAATGTCCACGCGGGCATGGTGACCTACGAGGCGGTGGCTGACGTGCTGGGTTACGAATTCGTCGACCCGAAACTGGCGCTGCAGAAAGAGGCGGCGAAAGAGGGCGCGGCGGCCTGAGCGCCGCACTACCCGGATTAATGCGATCTGACGTTGCTTGTGATACGGCCGGGGACTTCCCTGCCGCTTAAGGGAGTTTCTCCCCGGGGGTTATGCTGCCCCCCTCTCTGTGAGACCCGGTGGCGGGAGCCACCAATTGAGTGCCGCGTTCTACGCGGCTTTTTTGTGCCTGCTGTTTACGTGGGTAGAGAATTGGTGCCTCGCCGGGGAGCCGAATTCAGCTGGCTGGAAACAGCCGCGAGAGCAGGACCGGCAGGGCGGTCTCCACGCGCAGGATCCGCGGGCCCAGGTGGACAGCGCTGAAGCCGTGTTCCTGTAGTCTCTCCACCTCGTAGGGAATAAAGCCGCCCTCGGGGCCGACCGCCAGGGTCACGGGGCGGCCGATATCCACCGGGCAGGGCGCGGCACCGACCGGATGCGCCACCAGGGCTTCGGTGCCGGCACTGATGGCCGGCAACTCATCCTCAACGAAGGGTTTGAAGCGTTTGTGCAGTTCGATGCGGGGCATTACCGTGTCCACCGACTGTTCCAGGCCCAGCAGGCACTGCTCGCGAAGCCTGTCTGCCGCCAGCCAGGGGGTCTGCCAGTAGGATTTCTCCACCCGGTAGGCGTTTACCAGGTGGATCTCCTTCACGCCCATGGCGGTAGCGTGCTGGATTGTGCGCTTCAACATCTTGGGGCGCGGCAGGGCCAGCACCAGCTTTACCGGTATCGGGGGTGGGGGCGGGGCAGAAGCGTCGAGGGAAACCTCCAGCTCTGCCTTATCTTCATCCAGGCCCAATAGCCGCGCGGTACCAATACCCTCATCCAGCAGGCCCACCCGCAGGGTGTCGCCGGCGACGGCGCGATGCACTGTGCGGATATGCTCCAGCCTGCGTCCGCCGACCCGGGCGCGGGACGGCGCAACGAAATCTTCAGGGAAGAGGATAATCAGGTTCACTGCGGGTTCTCCCGGGCCGGTGGCGATGCCGGTATTCGTGGAAGCGGCGGGCGTCAGCGGCGGGCACTTGCCACTGCGCCCTTGCCCAGCCCTTCGAAGGCGCGCACCTGCACCTCGTGGCCGGGTTCCTCGGTGGCAATGGTGGTGGCGATGTGGGTTGCCAGCTGTTCAACGGTGGTGTCGCAATCCAGCAACTCACAGCGCGTGGCAGGAATTTCCAGGCCGAACTCGCCCTGCCGGGCCTGGTACGCAAAACGCAGCTGCGCTTCGTCGCCACCGGACTGCAGGTCTTCCCTGGTGCCCAGGTAGATATCGCGCCAGCGCTCCGCCCAGCGTTCCTCCCAGAGCGCGCTGCGTTCGCCGTTGATGCTGACCTGGATGCGGGAACGGTGGCCGTGGGCGATGCGCTGGCAGTTGCCGTCGTGCTTCTTGAGCCCGTGGCTGTAGTGGTAGAAGGCGTCAGTGATTTCCTCGCAGCTGAAGGAAAGCTGCAGTTTCTCTACCCGGGTAGGAAAGGCGCTGGCCAGTTGGGCAACGCTCCACGCCGCCACGCTCTCCATCTCGATAGTCTCGGTATCCACCAGCGCGAATGCCTGGCGGGGGCCGCTTACAGAGATACGCCCGCCATCTGCCAGGTGCCATTTGAGAGAGACGGAGCCATTTTCCTCCTTCAGCTCCAGGTGCGGGGAGTGCCGTGGCACCAGCAGGCGGTGGTCCAGCTCCTCGTCGAGCCAGTGGCGCAGGGTCTTCTTGACTACGCCGAAATCACACACCATGCCCTGCTCATCGAGTGCCCCGTCGAGGGCTGCGTTGGCCAGCCAGGTCTCCCCCACCAGGCCGCGCCGGTGATCGAGGAAGCTGAAATCGATATTGATCAGGTTGTCGACAAAGAGGTGCATGAGGATCCTTTATGGGTAAAACTTCCGGGTCTTTGCGCCGCACAGTATAACCTCATTACAGGGGTGGAACTCGCGCCTGTGAATCTCTATAATCGCGCCCTCTCCGGCACAGTTCATAAAGCCGGAGCATGCAGTGGCGGCCCTTCCGGTCCCCTCGCAATGAACAGCTGTGAACCCCGCCAGGCCCGGAAGGGAGCAACGGTAGCAGTGACGTCATGTGCCGAGGGTGTTGCTGGTTGGGCTGCCTCCATTTCCCTTCCCCTCCACCCATACATCGATCCGAATTCCTGCCCGCGCAGCCATACCCCACGCCAATGCCCCGAAACGGCGGGATTTTCATTCGCCAAACCCGACCTTGGGGAAATTTCATGCCATTGTGCGCATGCCATCTGGTCTGCAGCGCGCTTCGCCGCATGCTTATGGTATAAAACGTCGTCAAATATAACCGACAAGCAGAGAGGGAGCCGATGAAGAAGATTGCCCTGGCCGTCGCCGTAGCAGCTGCGCTGGCTGGCTGTGACAACCGGCAGGCGGAAGACGAATCCGCCGTGAACACGAGTGCCGAAACGAGCACCGCGCAGGCGGGTAAAGCCTCCGGCACTGCCGCAGAGAACGGCGCGGTCACCGCAGAGGATGCCACGGTCTTCCTGGAAGAGGCGCAGCAGCGCCTGGCCAAAATGGCTGAGGAAGCCGCCCACGCAGCCTGGCTCGCAGCCACCTATATCAATGTGGACTCACAGTTTACCGAAGCTCTGGCCTCGGAGCGCTACACGGCACTGGCCGTGGAGCTGGCCAATGAAGCGGCCCGTTTCGACGACCTGGAACTGGATGCGGAAACCCGGCGCCAGCTGACCATGCTCAAGCAGGGCCTGGTGCTTCCCGCCCCGCAGGATCCCGAGCTGACCGCCGAACTGGCCCAGATCGGTTCCAAGCTGCAGGGAATGTACGGCGCCGGCCAGTACTGCAGCGGCGAGGGTGACACTGAAAAGTGTTACAGCCTGACCGAGATGGGGCGCATCATGGCGGAGAGCCGCGACCCGGAGAAGCTGAAGGAGCTGTGGGTCGGCTGGCGCGAGGTTTCCCCGCCCATGAAGCCGCTGTACGAGCGCCAGGTGGAAATCGCCAATGCCGGTGCGCAGGAGCTGGGTTACGACAACCTGAGCACCATGTGGCGCTCCAAGTACGACATGGGTCCGGATGCCTTTGCGCAGGACATGGATGCGCAGTGGAATAAGGTCAAGCCGCTGTATGAGGCGCTGCACTGCCATGTGCGGGCCAAGCTCAACGAGCGCTACGGTGACGACGTGGTGCCGCCGAACGGCAAGATTCCCGCTCACCTGCTCGGCAACATGTGGGCGCAGGAGTGGGGCAATATCTATGACGTGGTCAAGGACCAGGACATGGAGGCCCCCTACGACCTGACCAAGCTGGTGGTCGAGTCCGGCATGGATGAAAAGGAAATGGTCAAGGTGGGCGAGAAGTTCTTCACCTCGCTGGGCTTTGAACCGCTACCCGAGACCTTCTGGGAGCGCTCCCAGTTTACCAAGCCGCGTGACCGCGACGTGGTGTGTCACGCGAGCGCCTGGAACGTCGATAACAAGGATGACCTGCGCATCAAGATGTGTATCCAGAAGACGGCGGATGATTTCATCACCATCCACCATGAGCTGGGGCACAACTTTTACCAGCGCATCTACAACGACCAGCCGTTCCTGTACCAGGAGGGCGCCAACGATGGCTTCCACGAGGCTGTGGGCGATGCCATCGCGCTTTCCATTACGCCGAAATACCTCAAGCAGATCGGCCTGATGGACGAGGTGCCGGACGAGAGCAAGGACCTGGGCTTCCTGATGCGCCAGGCACTGGACAAGATCGCCTTCCTGCCGTTCGGCCTGCTGGTTGACAAGTGGCGCTGGCAGGTATTCAACGGTGAGGTGAAGCCGGCGGACTACAACAAGGCCTGGTGGCAGTTGCGCGAGGATTACCAGGGTATCCAGGCCCCGGTTGCGCGCAGCGAGGAAAACTTCGATCCGGGTGCGAAATACCACATCCCCGGAAATACTCCCTACGCGCGGTATTTCCTTGCCCGGATCCAGCAGTTCCAGTTCCACCGCGCCCTGTGTGATGCTGCCGGCTTCGAAGGGCCGCTGCACCGCTGCTCCATCTACAACAATGCGGAGGCCGGTGAGAAGCTGCGCAACATGCTGGCCATGGGCGCCAGTAAGCCGTGGCCGGATGCCATGGAAGCCCTGACCGGCCAGCGCGAGCTGGATGCCGCGGCGATCATCGATTACTTCAAGCCGCTGATGGCCTACCTGGAAGAGCAGAACCAGGGCCGCCAGTGCGGCTGGGAATAATCAAGCGCATAGCGAGCACTGCTCGCTGCTTGATTATTCGACCGGCCACGGACGGCCGGGCCGGGGCTTGATCAAACGCTCAGTGGTAGCGCCAGGGATGGCGAGGAAAGAACTGATATCGGCATTGTCGCGAGCACTGCTCGCTGTCCGAAACGAAAAAGCCCGGCATTGCCGGGCTTTTTTATTGGCAGGGGCGGCCGCGGTGAGGCGGCGCCTGTCGGTGCGTCAGAATTCCGCCTGTGCCGTAAGCCAGAGCTTGTCAGTATCCACACTGAACTCGTCGGCGACGTACTGGCTGTACTTCAGGCTCAGGCCGACTGGCCCCAGCTTGCCCGCTACCAGGAAGCCGTACTCGTTACCGAGCTGGTCCATGCCGGAAGCCCGGGCGTCGTCAGAATTCAGCTGGTGGTAGTTCAGCGCCACCTTGACGCCGGCCAGTGAAGTGCCGGCGGAAACGTAGATATCCTCGATTCCACCGGCGATATTGCCGGTACCGCCGCCAAGGAATTTGTCGTTCCACCCCTGGAACTTGTGCAGGGTCGCCAGCGGGGTAATGAACTGCCCCGCAATACCGTCAGCACCCAGCAGTTCGTAGCCTGCCGACAGGCTGACCGGGCCAAGTTTGTAGCCGCCGTCCACCAGCATGTAATCCGCCTCATAGTCGGCCGGGTTATCTGCGGCCGCTTCCTGGATTGCATACTCCAGCTGGTAACTGAGGCTTCCTGTACTGCCGGCAAATCGCAGGCCATAGGTATCCGTGGAGAAGACCGGCGCGGTTTTATTGTCGATCAGGTAGGCGTAGCCGGTCAGGGTACCCGCGCTGAGGCCACCGTAACCACCGTTCAGCAGGTAAGTGTCGCTATCGTGGTCACCGAGCGGACTATTCTCGCCAAAGATACGGTTGACGTTATTGATATGGGCAAGGAAGAGGGTGGTGTCAGGGAGGCTGGTATTGCTGATGGTGAAACCATCATAGGTCTGCTCGTTCTGGCGAAAACCCACACCGCCGACAAAGCGCTGGTTGTCCAGGAGTATGCGCTGGCGGCCATACTTGAGGGTGGTGGCACCTGCCTGATAGGAAAGCAGGTACTGGTTCACTTCGGTTCCCTCCGGGTCGGCGACGCCCCCCTCGAAGTCGGACAGGTGCGTGACATCGTCCATCTCCACCAGGGCAGAGAAACCGTGGTAACTGCCTGACGTCACGGTCAGGCGAGTGCGAAGGCTCGCCAGGTCGACTGCATCGGCGCCGTCGACATCCACCGTTTCATTGCGTGCGCGGAAACCGAGCGTAGCCGCGCCCTGGCTCAGGGAATCGGCAAAGCCCAGTGATTCCTCAGTGCTTGCCGGCGAGGCAGTGCTTTCCACGGAGAGGTTATCCTGCGCAGCCGATGGTGTTGCGGCCGGTGTATCGGCGGCCAGGGCGAGAGTGCTGGCGGCACTGAGGCCGGTAAAGGTTGCGGCGATCAGGGTCGCCCTGGGGCCTGGTGTGTGTCCGTTCATGGTTGTCTCCGGTTTTTATTTACTGGTCTTTTCCCGGGCTGAGACCGGGCTGCCGTCACTCGACTTCAGCGACTGGATCGCTTTCGAACTCTTGCTGGGGCGCGGAGCGGCCCAGTCCACCGGCGTAGAGACAGGGGCTCACGCCGCGCTTTCAACACCTTCAGCCTCGTGGACGGCAGGTTCGTCAGCCGCCGCTCTGGTGGTGCTGGTCTTGGAAGTGGAATCGTTACGCGGTGAACCTCCGTGTCGCTCGTGCAGGAACTTCAGCACCCTGGCCCTGAGCCGGTTGTAGCGCGGGTCCCCGGCCAGCTCGAGGCGATGACGCGGGCGTTCCAGGTCGACCTCGAGCACCTCGCCGATCGTGGCCGCCGGGCCGTTGGTCATCATGACAATCCGGTCCGACAGCAGTACCGCCTCGTCGACGTCGTGGGTAATCATGATCACGGTGTTATTGAGTTCTGCCTGGATTTCCATCAGCGAGTCCTGCATGTGCGCACGTGTCAGCGCATCAAGGGCACCGAAGGGTTCATCCATCAGTAGTACCTTGGGCTGCATTGCCAGTGCCCGCGCGATACCTACCCGCTGTTTCATGCCCCCGGAAATTTCCCCCGGCCGTTTCTGCATCGCATGCTCCATATGCACCAGCTTCAGGTTATGCTCGATCCATTCCCGTTGCTCGGCTTTACCGCGGGTCTTGCCGAAAACCTGCCTGACTGCCAGCTCGACATTTTCGTAGGCGGTCAGCCACGGCAGCAGTGAGTGGTTCTGGAATACCACCGCCCGCTCCGGCCCGGGATCTGTCACCTCCCGGCCATCCAGAATGACGCCGCCGCTGGTTGCCCGGTGCAATCCGGCCACGATATTGAGGACGGTGGACTTGCCACAGCCGGAATGGCCGATCAGTGATACAAACTCACCCTTCCGGATCTTCAGGTTGACGTCGCGCAACGCCGTAAAGGGACCGTCGTTGGTGGGAAACTCCATGCCTACCTGGCTGATATCGAGAAGCACGCTCATAATGAACCTTGGTCTGTATTTTTACTAATGACGTTTTAGAAATTGTTAACTGTGTCAGTGGGTTGCTGTGCCCTTGTCCCAGGAGAAGAAACGTTGCAGCTGCAGCATCGAGCGATCCAGCAGGAAGCCGATAAACCCGATCACGATGACCGCAGCCATGATCCTTGCCAGTGAATCAGAGCTGCCGTTCTGGAATTCATCCCAGACGAACTTTCCCAGGCCGGGGTTCTGCGCCAGCATTTCTGCGGCAATCAATACCATCCACGCCACGCCCAGTGACAGGCGCATGCCGGTGAAAATCATTGGTACTGAGGCCGGCAGCACTATGCGGCGTACGTGCTGTAACGGGGGCAGGCGAAGTACCCGGCTGACGTTGACCAGGTCCCGGTCAATCGATGCCACGCCCACAGCGGTATTGATTACCATCGGCCAGAGACAGCACAGTGTCACTGTGATCATGGAGTTGATGAACGACTTGGCGATGACCGGATCGGGGGTGGCATACAGCGCACTCACGACCATGGTGACCAGCGGCAACCACGCCAGGGGAGAGACCGGCTTGAACACCTGGATGATTGGGTTGCAGGCGGCATTGAGACCCGGGCTCAGGCCAATGGCGATGCCGAGGGGAATGGCGATCATGGCGGCGAGCAGGAAGCCACTCATTACCGTCACCAGGCTGGTGCCGATCTGGTCGATGAATGTCTCCTTGCCGGTGTAGTCGCGGATTTTCGGCTCATAGCCCGGATCCTCGGCAACGCGCCTGGCATTGCGTTCCCGCTGTCGCTCATAGAAGGCGACTTCTTTTTCCCGCGAGCGCTGGTGCTCGGTGTAAAGGGCCCCGAATTGTTCCCCCACCGCAAGCGGCCCGGGAAACTGTCCCAGGGACGTATCGATATTGCGGGCGCCGGCGGACCACAACAGCAGGAATACGAGAATGCCTGCCGCAGGCAGGGCCACTAGCTTTACTGTGGTGGTCAGTAAACCCCTGCCGTCGACCTGCGGCTTCCAGCGCAACAGCCTGCCCGGGGTCATGGTAATCGTGCTCATAAATCCTTACCTCGATTCCGTGTTTGCCCCTGGCCGGGGCTTGCAAGTTTTGCCCGGCGGGAAACCGGATCAGAGTTTCTCGCCGCTTTTCAGACCGATGGGGAACTTGTCGATGTACGCGTTTGGTTGGTGGCCGTTGTACACAATCCCGTCGATAAAGTGGGTCTGCGGATCCCGGAAACCGTCCTCGGTTGCGAAGTCCGGGAACTGGTCGGCGGATGCGAGTCCCTCCTCGATCAGCGATCGGGCCGCGGCCTCGTAGATGTCCGGGCGGTATACCTTCGCGGCGAGCTCCTTGTACCAATCGTCACTCCGGTCCTCCGGTATCTGCCCCCACCGGCGCATCTGTGTCATGTACCAGATGGCATCCGAGTAGTAGGGGTAGGTGGCGTTGTAGCGAAAGAACACATTGAAGTCCGGGACAGCACGCTTGTCGCCTTTCTCGTACTCGAAAGTGCCGGTCATGCTGTTGGCGATTACATCGTAGTCGGCGCCCACGTAATGGGACTGGGACAGTATTTTCACTGCTTCGGGGCGGTTCGCATTATTGTTGTCGTCCAGCCACATGGCCGCGCGAATGAGCGCGCGCGTGATACGGACTGTAGTGTTGGGGTATTTTTCGGCGAACCCCTTAGTAATCCCGAAGACTTTTTCCGGGTTGTTTTTCCAGATTTCATAATCGGTCACTACCGGCACGCCGATGTCCTTGAACACGGCCTGCTGGTTCCAGGGTTCACCCACGCAGTAGCCGTAAATTGTCCCCGCTTCCAGGGTGGCGGGCATCTGTGGTGGGGGTGTGACCGAGAGCAGGGCCTCCGCGTCGATCTGGCCGGAGATATCACCCTTGTGCGGGGCGTAATAGCCCGGGTGGATCCCCCCGGCGGCCAGCCAGTAGCGCAGTTCATAGTTATGCGTCGAGACCGGGAACACCATGCCCATATTGAAGGGTTTGCCCGCTGCCCTGTATTTCTCCACTACCGGTTTCAGTGCGTCCGCCTTGATCGGGTGCTCCGGCAGGCCGTCCTCGCGCCGGGCGATATTGGGTTTCATCTGGCTCCAGATCTCGTTGGAGACTGTGATGCCATTACCATTCAGGTCCATGGAGAAGGGCGTAATGATGTCCGCCTGTGTGCCGAACCCCATGGTGGCCGCAATCGGTTGCCCGGCCAGCATATGGGCCCCGTCCAGGCGGCCGTCAATCACACCGTCGAGCAGGACTTTCCAGTTGGCCTGGGCCTCGATGGTGACGTAGAGCCCCTCATCCTCAAAAAAACCTTTCTCGTAGGCGATGGCAATCGGCGCCATATCGGTCAGTTTGATAAACCCGAAGGTCAGCTCTTCTTTTTCCGGGTAGCCCAGTTTGGCTGCCTGGGCTGTGGTCGCGCCCAGCCCGGTAGCAAAGGCGAGGGTGGCGACCGCGGCCCTGATGGTATTTGCCCATTTCATGTGCATTTCTCCTGTGCAGTGTTTCCGGTCCAGGTCGGGAGCAAAAAAAAAGGCGCTCATTGATCCGCGCCCGGGTTGGGTGGGTCAATGAGCGCCTCTGCTCACGGGAGCACCGCACTGGGCGATGCCTGGTCTTACTCAAAGCTGGTAATGGCCCCGGCCTCTGGATGGAAGAGCTGCTCTCCACCGCGGATGCCATTTGCCAGGTATCTCTGCAGGGATCGTGCCAATCCGCCTTTTGGGGGCCATAGCACTGGTGCAGCCGGGCCAGGCCAGCGCCTGGCGGGCGGTGTACGTGATGAGTTTCCAGGGAAACTCGCTGTGGCAGCAAGGGCACGGCTCACAGCCGCGCGAGGCTGTCACAGCGAAAAGAGCCCCGGTTTAGTGCACCGGCCAGTCGAGAGCGCTGCCCAATGGGGCAGTGACAGGTGTTGACGGGTAAAGTGGGGAAGGAAATACAAAAAAGCCGGGCACCTGGTGCCCGGCCTTCGCTACTGTTTCCCTGGGCGGGAATCAGAAGTTGTAGTTGATGGATACACCGGCGAGCCACGCCTCGATATTGGTGGTTTCGCCATCGAAGTAGGTGACCAGTGCTGTGCCCGGTCCTACCAGCGTATCGGTCGGGATAATGCTGCCTTCCTGGATGGTTTCATCATCACCCCACAGGTAGGCGAAGCCGCCGTCGATCGACAGCTGGTCGTCAAACTTGTAGGTGCCGCCGAAGGTCACCCACTGGCGATCGGTATCCGGGATGGAGAGGGTGCGCCAGGTGATCGGCAGGCCGAATTCGGCAGTCTCTGCATTGTTCAGGCCATCGCGCGCAGCACCCTCGTCGTAGGCGTAACCGATGCGCCAGGTCACTTCTTCACAGGGGTAGTACTCACCGGCGATGCTGTAACGCATGCCGGACTCGAAGTTCTCTTCCTTGATCAGCAGCGGGTTGTAGGGCTCGGGATCAATACCAAAGCGCTGGCCCGGGATGAAGCCCTCCAGGCGCTCGAAGTCATCCCAGTCGGTCCACATGGCGCCCAGTGCCAGGCCCCACTGGCTGTTGAAGCGGTGATAGAAGCCCAGCTCGAGGGTGTCGGGCAGGTCCAGGGTCAGGTTGGCGGATTCATTGTTCAGGCCGATGCCGCCCAGGTTATTGGGGAGGGCATCGGAGCTGACATCGCCGTCGAGCTCGGGATCCAGCTCCGAGTGGTAGGAGATGCCGAAGCGGGTCCGGTCGTTGATATGCCACAGCGCACCCAGGGTCCAGCCCACATCCCAGTCATCACCCTCAAGGTCCAGAATGCTGAGCTCCGGGATGGCGGAGCCGTTCGGCAGGAACAGGCCGGTCTGCTGGCTCAGGTTGCGGGGCACCTTGGTCTTCAGGGTCGCGTCCGCGTACATGAAGTTCACGGCCAGGCCGATGCTGAACTGGTCATTGAAGTCGTAGGCCACCGACGGCGCGATATTGACGGTCAGCAATTCGGTCTTGTCGGCGATATGCGTCACCAGCCAGTCCGGGTTGAAATCGGTTTCCAGGCCGTAGTCGGTGAACATGGCCAGGCCGAAAGACCAGCAATCGTCGAAAGGAACCGCGAGCGCAAAGTTAGGCACGAAGGCATCGGTGGCGTAGTCGTTGGCGGTGTCGCGGAACGGACCGAGTTGGGCGAGGGGCACCGGCTCGCCGGTTACCGGGTTGGTGCCTACAACGGCGAAGGTAACATCGCCGGCCGCGTCGATTTCCGGGTTTACATAGGTGACACCCGCGGACAGCGAGATGCGGTCGAACAGAGCGGAGCCGGCCGGGTTGCGGGCCAGGATGGCGGCGTTGTCACCGATGGTGTTTTCCGCCGCGAAGGCGCGGCCAAGGCCTGAGGGGTTGGTTTCCTGCAGGTAAAAACCCGCAGCCATGGTTCCGCTCGAAGCGGTGCTGATTGCTGCAGCCAGAACTGCACGACGCAGAATTTGCTTTTTCATGAGGTCCCACTCTGTTTGAATTGCTGTTGGCATAATCATCGCGCACTGCAAGCGTTACAGTATCGGGCGCGATGTGAGAAACCTGTCGGGTTTCCCGGTTCGCAATTGATTCCCTGACCCAAAAATTTTAGCAGTGCAAAAACTTTGTTTCAGGGCAAGCGGGGCACTTTATAAGGTTAAAAGCGCGAAAAATCTATCATTTCGCGCCATTTTTTCCCGGTTTTTCCGGATATTTAAAAAAATTCCATTCTTACTGGCGGTCTTTTGTGCCGCTGGAAAATTTGGTCAACGAAATCTGGTAGGTTTCGCCATCTTCCTCTTCCTGCATCAGTTTAACCAGCGCGTGATTCCACGCCGGTGCAAACCAGATATAGGTGGATCGCTCTGCGCCGGCTTCGCGGATGCGTTCAACTTTCACTGTCTCGACTTTTCCGAGTGGCGTTTCCAACATCTCCTTGCCGGCGATCGCAAAGCGGTAGGTACGTAATTTTTTACCGTCAGCCACATGATAGGTGAGATCCTGTTCGCCGGCCGCGACGTCGAGCGCGAGTTGTAACTGGTAACTCACCTTGTCATGCACTTGTTCCGGAACCGCTTCCAGGGTGCGCTTTGGCCTGGACACATTTACCACCCGTCGCGGCTCAAAGTTCAGGATTGTCTCGCGATCCCGTCCCAGCCCGGTGCGGCGGTATTCGTAGTGGCGTGGCCGGATCTGCGAGTCGGAGAGGGAGAAGCGTGAATATTCGCGTATGTCCGCGAGAAAGGAATCGGCCCTGAAATCGAGGCGCCAGTTGCTACCACCACCGGATAGTTCGCGCTCGGCCGTGACCTGGATGCCGTTGTAGTTGGCGGCGTAAGTCGCGGTGAAGGGTTCCAGTGTCTGCGCGCGGGCAAAGCCGGTGATTAGGGTGAGTGTCAGGATCAGCATTCGGACTGGCACGGAGATCTCCCTGTGTTCTGTTCCCGGACGCCTGTCCGGTGAGGCATTGCTTGTCAGCGGGTTACGATAGCTTTGACCGTCTCCCGCTGCAAAAAGTGCCGCGCCTAGTCCCGGATGACCCTGCCGCTGGGGGGGAGAAGCTCGCCGTCGAGCAGTACTCGCTCGCCGTCCATACGCAGGCGTCCCCCGGCAAACCAGCGCACCGCCAGCGGATAGATGCTGTGCTCACGTTGCTGGACCCGCTTTGCCAGTATCCCGGCCGTGTCACCCGGTTCCACCGGAACCACTGCCTGGACGATGGGAGGGCCACCGTCGAGCTCCTCGGTGACGAAGTGCACAGTTACCCCGTGCTCTGCGTCCCCGGCGTCGAGCGCTCGCTGGTGGGTGTTTAGCCCCTGGTATTTTGGCAGCAGGGAAGGGTGGATATTCAGCAGGCGGCCGCTGTAGTGGCGCACGAATCCCGGGGTGAGGATGCGCATGAACCCGGCCAGCACCACCAGCTCCGCACCGTGGCCATCGATACACTCGATCAGGGCCCGATCGAAGGACTCCCTGTCGGCGTAGTCCCGGTGGCTTACCACTGCGGCGGGGATGCCCGCGTCGCGGGCCCGGGTCAGGCCGTAAGCGTCGGCCTTGTTACTGATGACCGCGCACAGCTCGAAGCCGGCGTCTTCGGCTGCCGCCGCGTCGATCAGGGCTTGCAGGTTGGTGCCGCTGCCGGAGATCAGCACGGCCACCTGGCATTTTTTCTGCGCCATCAGAGCCTTCCGCGCCATCAGAGTCCCGTCAGCTCCACGGCCTCTCCGCCAGTAGCAGTCTCGATACTGCCGATGACAAAGGCTTCCTCACCGGCCGTTCGCAGGATTTCCAGCGCCTCGTCGGCGCGCTCGGCGGGTACACACACCACCATGCCCACGCCGCAGTTGAAGGTGCGGTACATCTCGCGCCGCTCGATATTGCCGGTTGTGCGCAGCCACTCGAACACGGGCGGCATTTCCCAGCTGGAAGTGTCGATGCGGGCGCAGGTGCCCTCCGGCAGTACCCGGGGGAGGTTTTCCAGCAGGCCGCCACCGGTGATGTGGCTCAGCGCATTCACCTGGGATTTTTTTACCAGCTCCAGCAGGTTCTTGACGTAGATCCTGGTCGGTGCCATCAGGGCCTGGGCCAGCGACTTCCCGCCGATCTCCTGTTGCAGGTCGGCGCCACTGATTTCCAGTACCTTGCGGATCAGGGAGTAGCCGTTGGAGTGGGGGCCGCTCGCGGCGAGGCCGATCAGCTTATCCCCGGCGGCTACCTTGCTGCCGTCGATAATGCCGGACTTCTCCACCACGCCCACGCAGAAGCCGGCCAGGTCGTAGTCGTCGCCCTCGTACATGCCGGGCATCTCGGCGGTCTCGCCGCCCACCAGGGCGCATCCCGCCAGCTCGCAGCCCTCGCCGATACCGCTGACCACTTCTGCAGCGATATCCACGTTCAGCTTGCCGGTAGCATAGTAATCGAGGAAGAACAGGGGTTCGGCGCCAGCGACCACCAGGTCATTGACACACATGGCCACCAGGTCGATACCGATGCTGTCGTGGATGCCCAGGTCCATGGCCAGGCGCAGCTTGGTGCCCACGCCGTCGGTACCCGAGACCAGCACCGGCTCCTGGTACCCCTTCGGGAGCTCGCACAGGGCGCCGAACCCGCCCAGCCCACCCATGACCTCCGGGCGCTGGGTCCGCTTGGCGACGTGCTTGATGCGGTCGACCAGGGCATTGCCCGCGTCGATATCGACACCGGCGTCTTTGTAACTGAGTGACTGGGGCTTGGAATCGCTCATGGTTCATCCTGCAATGGGCTTTCAGAGGGCGCGTATTCTAGAGGAAATTCCCCCAAATGTGCGAACTCGGGGCTGGGAGAAAAAACCGACACTGATACAATAGCCCCCCAGGCCCGGTCCGACCCGGGCCTCCTGGCACCAGCGAGGCTGGTTTGCCCGATTCTAGGTTTGTGGGAGTTTGAAGAGATGCAGAAGCTGGTGCGGCACGGTTTGGCGACAGCGGCAAGACTAATGGCCCTGGCCGTGTGCCTCGCGGTGCTGCCCGCGCAGGCGCGGGTCATCGCCGACCTCTATGAGGTGGTTGAGCCGGTGCCCAGCCGCGACGCGGGCGACCGGGCTGAAGCCAGTAGCCGGGGCCTGGAGCAGGTATTCGTACGCGTGACCGGCGATCCCGCCATTGCCGGTAACCCGGTACTGGGGCCGGCATTGCGCGACGCGCAGGCGTTTATGCAGAGCTACCGCTACGTTACCGAGGACGACCAGCTCTACGTGCACCTGTCTTACGACGCGCGCGCCGTGAGCGACAAGGTCCACGAGCTGCAGCTTCCCATGTGGCCGAACAACCGCCCGGGGACACTCGTATGGCTGGCGGTGGATACGCTGCAGGGCGGTCGCAGTTATGTCAGTGACACCGACTTCCCCGAGCTATACGCCACCCTGGAAGCGGCCGCCGTTGCCCGCGGTCTGCCCCTGGAGTTCCCGGCGCTGGACGGGGCGGATCGCCGGGCCATGCCGCTCGGCACCCTGTGGGCCCAGGATGAGCGCGCGGTAAAGGATGCCAGCGCGCGCTACCAGCCCGACGCAAGCCTGATGGGACGCCTGCTGCAGCTCTCACAGGGGCGATGGCAGGCTAACTGGCTGCTGACGCACGGTGGCCGCACCTATGCTTTCGATGCGAGTGGGGACTCGCCGGAGGCGGTGGCCCAGCAGGGCATCGACGAGGCCGCCAACCTGCTCGCGCAGCGCTACGCAGTTCGCCCGACTGTTGGCGGTGAGGCCAGCTCCGTGGTGCTGGAACTGGTGGGTATCTCCTCTTTCGCGGACTACTCCGAGGCATCTGCATTCCTGCGGGGACTGGCGCAGGTCAGTCGCGCGGACCTCCTGCAGGTGGACAGCGACCGTATGCGTGTCGAGCTCAGCACTGCGGTGCCGATGCAAAACCTGCGCGACGCCCTGGCCCTCAACCGCAAGTTACAGGCAGAGGCGGAGCAGGACCCCATTGACCTCAACGGCTATCGTGCGCCCCTGGGCAGCATGGAGAACCCCCTGCGTTACCGCTGGCACTGAGATGGAAAGAGATAGCGGCGTGCCGCAGCAGCTGCCCCTGGGGGTATCACTGCGCGATGACGCCACCTTTGATAATTTTTACCTTTCGCCGGATGACCCCAATCGCCAGGCGGTGACCGCGTTGAAGGACTTCGCTGCGGGCCGCCTGCCAGAGCAGGTGATTTACCTCTGGGGGGAGGAGGGCGCAGGTGTCAGCCACTTGCTGCAGTCTGCCTGCCAGAGCGCCGAGGAGGCCGGGCGCAGTTTCCAGTACCTGCCGCTTGGTGAACTGCTTCCCATGAACCCTGCCGTGATCTTCGACGGCCTGGAGCAGCTCGAACTGGTCTGTATCGACGACCTTCACCTGCTGCAGGGCCAGCAACAGTGGCAGACGGCGTTGTTCCATCTCTACAATCGCGTGCGCGACGGCGGTGGGCAGATGCTGCTGGGGGCGCGCCGTTCACCCCGTGGCCTCGGGCTGGAACTGGCGGATCTCGCCTCCCGACTGCAATGGGGGCTCACATTCCAGCTGCAGTCGCTCAACGACAGCGACAAGCTGGCAGCACTGCGCCGGCGCAGCCGACTGCGCGGCTTCGACCTGCCCGAGGACGTGGCGCTGTACATCCTTCACCGGGCCCCGCGGCATACGGGGGCGCTGTTCTCCTGCCTGGAGCAGCTGGATCGCGCGTCGCTCATGGCCAAGCGCAAAATCACCATCCCGTTCGTAAAGGAAGTGCTGAAGATCTGATCCCCCTGCCACCAGGCTCAGAGTCGCACTATCTGGCGATACTGGGCCACGCTCACCTTGAACCGGGTGTGGTCCTGCAGGTACAGCCGCAGGCAGTCGGCGGCGTCCGGCTCCCCGTGCACCAGCTGGATTACCGTGCCAGCTCGCAGGCTCGATGCCTGCAGCCAGCGCTCGAGGTCCCGGTAGTCTGCGTGGGCCGAGAGCCCATCCAGCATCTCCACCCGCGCCCGGCAGGGAATGTACTCGCCATGAATCTTCACCGAGCTGCCGCCAGCCAGCATCCGTGCCCCCCTGGTGCCTCCCGCCTGGTAGCCGACAAACAGCACGGTGGTGCGGTGGTTGGGCAGCAGTCGCTTGAGGTGGTGGAGGACCCTTCCGCCCGAGGCCATGCCGCTGCCGGCGATAATGATATGGGGGTACTGGATATTCTCCAGAGCCTTGGATTCCTCGATTTCGCGCGTGTAAGTGACGTCCTGGCTCATCCGCCGGCATTCGGCTTCCGACAGGCGGTGGAGCTCGGGATAGCGGCTGTAAATGCCCGAGGCGTCGATGGCCATGGGGCTGTCCAGGAACACCGGTAACCGCGGGATGTCTCCGGCATCCATAGCCCTCACCAGCATGTGCTGGAGTGTCTGGGCCCGGCCCACGGCGAAACTCGGGATCACCAGCACCCCGCCCCGGCCCACCACTTCATTTACCACCCGGTTCAGCTCTTCCTGCACATCCAGTTCGGGGTGCCGGCGGTCACCGTAGGTGGATTCGAGCAGTAGCAGGTCGAGGGCGGGCAGTGGGTCGGGCGGGTACATGAGCACGTCATCGGGACGGCCCACATCGCCGGAGAACCCGATACGATGCCCGTCCGCCTCCACTATCCCGCTGGCCGCGCCCAGGATGTGCCCCGCATGCTGCAGGGAAGCCGACAGGCCACCGACACGCAGCGATTGCCCGAAATCGATGGGCTCGAACAGCTCCAGGCTTCGCTCAGCGGTTTCGCCGTCGTAAAGGGGGCGCGGGTGGGCGTGCTTGCCCAGCTTGTGGCGGGCATAGAAGCGCGCGTCCTCTTCCTGGATGCGTCCTGCGTCTGGCAGCAGGATGCTGCAGAGGTCGACAGTGGCGGGGTGGCAGTAGACCGGGCCGCGATAGCCGAGGTGGTAAAGTCGCGGGATGTAGCCCGAGTGGTCCAGGTGGGCGTGGGTCAGCAGGATCCCGTCCAGCTTGTGGAAGTCGAACGCGGGCGGCTGCCAGTTGCGCTCCCGCAGCCACTTGTAGCCCTGGAACAATCCGCAGTCCACCAGTAATCGGGTGTCCTGGTGTTCTACCAGGAACCTGGATCCGGTGACTGTCTGGGTTCCCCCCAGGAAGATAATATTCACTGGCTTAGCTCCGGTTACCCGCCGTTGCCCCGCGCCCGCCCTGTGCAAGCAGCCCGGTCACCGCGTCCGCCAGCAGCGGGGCCAGGTCAAACGCGCAGTGGGGGCTGGGGATACTGTTACTGGTGTAGAGCCTGCGGATGCCCGCGGCACGCAATCCCCGCTCGCAATCGCCGGCAAAGATGCCATGTACAGCGGCACACTCGACCTGTTCCAGCCCCGCCTGGCGGAGCGCACCGGCAGTCTCCATCACGGTGTGGCCACTGGAAATAATGTCGTCCACGATCAGCGCCCTGTGCCGCAGGTAGGGCGACAGGTCAGGCATGCGGACCGACACCTCGCGGTCGCCGGCGCGGAGTTTCTCTCCCACTACAAAGGGCAGGCCGGCCTTCCGCCCCAGGGCCCCGACCCACTGGCGGCTCTCGCTGTCCGGGCCGACCAGCAGCAGCGGCCCTGCCTGTTCCCGAACCCAGGAACTGAGGGTTTCGGTGGCGGACAATGCGAGCGCAGGGATGGAGTAGATCTCGCCGAGGCTGTGATACCGGTGCAGGTGGGGATCGACGGTTGCCAGCCAGTCGACTTCGGCGGATATCCGCCGGGCGAAGATGCGCGAACTCACGGCTTCTCCCGCGCGGAAGCGCTTGTCCTGGCGCATGTAGCTCAGGTAGGGCGCTACCAGGCCCACCGAGGTGGCGCCCAGCTCGCGCAGGGTCGCGGCAAGGAATACCAGGGCGAGGAAGCCCGGGTCCGGGTTGCAGAGGTTGGCGAGGACAACGCAATGCCGGTCTTGCGGGGCTGTTTGTACACGCAGGTAAGTTTCCCCGTCGGGGAAGCGACGCCTGACAAGCTCACCCCGCTCTGCACCCAGGGCTTTGCAGAGGGGCCCGGCCAGCGGTAAGCCATCCTCCAGCGCGAAGACCAGCGGCATCATTCCGGTGGCTCCCCCACGTAAAACAGCTTGTGGTTGCGACTGTAATATTCCTCGGCGTATGCCAGCTCACCGGGCGTGGTGGCAAAAAGGGTCGCCAGGGCCTGGCCCTGGCTGACTTCCTCGCCGACCTTCACATGCAGCCGCAGTCCGGCTGCGGGAGAGGAGGGGGCCCCGGCGAGCTTTGCCAGTTGCGCCAGGCGCACGTTGTCCACAGCTGCCAGGACACCGGAGCGCCCGGCCTGCAGCACAGCCTGGTAGCGCGCGCCGGTCGGCTCGCGGAGCCCGCCCTGGGCAGCGCAGATTCGCTCGAACTGCCGGTTCGCCGCACCGGAAGTGAGCAGGTGCCGGGCCTGCTCCTGGCAGTGGGCGTCGCTTTCACCGCTGGCCATTGCCAGCAGGTGGGAAGCGAGCAGCACCGCGCGATCGGCCAGGTCTGCAGGCGCACCGGCCTGGTTGCGCAGCACCGTCAGCACATCGCGTGCTTCCTCTACCGGACCGATGCCGTAGCCGACCGGCTGCGTGCCGTCAGTGATTACGCAGCGAAGCACCAGCTGCAGGTCCTCGGCGACGGCGGAAAACAGCCGGGCCAGTCGCTGGGCCTGGTTCTGGTCGCGCAGTTTGGCCGTGGGGCCAACCGGCATATCGATCAGTACATGGGTGGAGCCGGCGGCCACTTTCTTGGACAGCACCGAGGCCACCAGCTGGCCCTCGCTGTCCAGGTTCAGCGCGCGCTCTATGCGGATCAGGATGTCATCCGTGGGGCTCAGGCCGACCCGGCCACCGGCGGCGAGACAGGCGCCGGTCTCGTTAACCACCCGCTTCAGGGCCCGTAGGGAGAGGTCGACCCTGGTGAGGACGGACATGGTGTCAGCGGTCCCTGCGGGCGAGGTGATGGCATGGGAGGAGGTTTTGGGAATCAGCAGCCCGGCGGCGCTGGCAATGGAGATCACGATGGGGGTGGTGCGATTGCCGGGCAGGCCGCCGATACAGTGTTTGTCGAATACGCGCGGGTACTCCGGCCACTGCAGGCGATTGCCGCTCTTGACCATGGCATCGGTCAGGGCGCGGGTTTCCCGCCGGGTGACTCCCCCGGTAGCGCAGGTAGTCAGGAAAGCGGCAATCTCGATATCCGAATACAGGCGTCGGCTGATGTCGCCGATGATGCCATTGATTTCGTGTTCACTCAGCTCATAACCGTCGATTTTTCGGCGCAATGCGCTGAGCGAGTGGACCAGCGGTGCATGCCGGACCTCGACCTCGTCGCCGGGACTCAGGTTGAGAAACTCCCAGGCGCTGTCGGAGAAGCCAATCACGCCGCTTGGCAAGACACCCGCACTGACAGTGTGCAGGGTGGCGATCAGGCTGCGGTCGGTGCTTTTCACCTGCAGGCGGGTATTTGCGGTAAATCCCTCCGCCCGGCAGATGGCGCAGTCCTCCCGCATGAACACGATGGCTTCCTCGTGGGTATCGATGCCCATCAGCCTGGCGCGCAGGCACTGGTCACATGGTATCTCGTGGATTGCTGTCACTCCTTTCTTCCCGGCACGGCCGGAAGCGAGCGCCCGGCGGCTTCCTTTTCCATACTGTGCCCGTATGCTGGGACTTTCCTGTGCCCGGCACTTTAATTGTGGCACCGGGGCGCGAGTCTGGGGTTGTCGCGCATTTATCGAGTTTCCTGATCCAACGGATTTTCGTTATGCAGAATATTCATAAAGTGATGTTCGTCAGTCACGCCATCGAGGACGAGAATGACGGGCTCCAGCAGGCGGTGAGCCTTGCGCACACCAGTGGCGCGGAACTGCGTATCGTGGCCGTCTGCCCGGCCCTGCCGGAGGATTTCGAGGACTACTCCGACGCATACGGGGAGGGGCTTACCGGGCGGGTGGAGTCCTCGCTGGATGCCGTCCGTAAAGAGCAGGGGCTCTCCGCTGAGGATCTGCCGGCGTCAATCGAGGTGGAGTGCGGCAGCGCGCCCGCGAACCGCGTAATTCGCAGGGTGATGGAAGAAGACTTCGACATGGTGATCAAAAATGTCGAGGGCCGCAGCCGGCGCAAGGGCTTCAAGGCCATGGACATGGAGCTGCTGCGCAAGTGCCCCTGCCCGGTCTGGTTGTGCCGGCCACTCCACCATGGCCGCGACGACATTCGTGTACTGGTGGCCGTCGATCCCGAATGCGAGGAAGGGCACGCCTACGACTTGGCCATCCGCCTGTTGCGTCTTTCGCGGGCGCTGGCGGACTCCTGGGACGGTACCCTGCACATCGTCTCCTGCTGGGATTACGACGTCGATGCCTATTTGCGCCACAATTTTCCCCTCGACCTGCCGGATGAGGAAATCGACCGGATCGTGGAACAGGCCGGCGCCAAGCACCGGGCGAAGCTGGATGTGCTGATCCGCGCGGCGGGCATCGGCGGCGCGATGGAGATTCACCATACCATCGCCAACCCGGCGCGCTTTATCCCGCTGCTGGTAGAGGAAAAGGAGTTCGACCTGCTGGTAATGGGGACCGTGGCCCGCACTGGTATTCCGGGCTTTATCATGGGGAATACTGCGGAGAATATCCTGCAGAAACTGGGGTGTTCGCTACTGGCGCTGAAGCCGGCCAGTTTCGAGTCGCCGGTAAAGGCTGATTGAGTCGCGGGCCGGGTCCAATCTGGTAAAGGCCCGGGGCGGCAGGGGCTGTCCGTAATGAACAGGGGGAGGAACAGGGCGGGCCCGGGGCCCGCCCGACAATAGTGAAATTTACTGCCCGGATTTCACCCCGGCAATCCATTCATCCACGAGCTGTTCCAGTACATCCAGCGGTACTGCGCCGTTGGCCAGTACCACATCGTGGAATTCGCGGACGTCGAACTTGTCTCCCAGTTCTTCTTTCGCCTTTTCCCTCAGCTCGACAATCTTCAGCATGCCGATCTTGTAGGCAGTCGCCTGGCCGGGCAGGACAATGTATCGCTCGATGGCCTTTACCTGGTCGCCCTTGGGGTTCGGGGTGTTCTTGCCCAGGTATTCGATGGCTTCCTCCCGGGTCCACTTCTTGCTGTGGATGCCGGTGTCGACCACCAGGCGCGCGGCGCGCCACAGTTCCATCGCCAGGCGACCGAAGTCGGAGTACGGGTCCTTGTACAGGCCGATCTCTTTGGGCACCAGCTCGGAGTAGAGGCCCCAGCCTTCGGTATAGGCAGTGTAACCGCCGAACTTGCGGAATTTCGGGATTCCTTCCAGCTCCTGGGCAATCGACAGCTGCATGTGGTGACCGGGGATGCCCTCGTGATAGGCCAGCGCCTCCATCTGGTAGGTGGGCATGTCCTTCATGTTGTACAGGTTGGCGTAGTAGATACCGGGGCGCGTGCCGTCCGGGGCGGGCCGCTGGTAAAACGCCTTGCCGGCGGATTTCTCACGGAAGGGCTCCACCGCCTTGACGGTCAGGTCCGCTTCCGGCTTGGTAATGAACAGTTCATCCAGCCGCCCCTTCATGTTGTCGATGATGGCGGTGGCTTCCTTCAGGTAGCGCTGCTTGCCCTCTTCGGTGTTGGGGTAGTAGAACTGCTCGTCGGTGCGCATGAATTCAAAGAACTCCTGCAGCGAGCCCTCGAAGCCTACTTTCTCCATGATTTCGCGCATTTCACCGTGAATGCGTTCCACCTCATCCAGTCCTTTCTGGTGGATCTCGTCTGCGCTCAGGTCGGTGGTGGTGTAGACGTTGAGGCGGTGGGCGTAGAAGTCGTCGCCATCCGGCAGCTTCCAGGCGCCGTCGTCGGTGGTGGCTTTCTTCTCCAGTTTGCCCAGGTAGGCGATCAGCTCCTCGTAGGCCGGCTCGACATCCTCAAGCATGGCCTTCCTGGCTTTTTCCACCAGTGACTTCTTCTGCTCGTCGCCGATGTCGAGCTTGTTCACCTTGCCCTTGAAGTCCGCCAGCAGGGTGCTGTCCTTGCCCTCGGTATAAGGTGCGCCGGTGATCAGGTTCTTGCCGTCACTGATCACGTAGGGGAAGACGAACTTGGGCGGAATGACGCCGGCCTCGGCGCGCTCCTTGAGATTGGCGATCAGCTGGTCGAAGTGCTTCGGCAGGGCACTGAGCCGGGAGATATAGGCTTCGGCGTCATCGACATTGTCGACCCGGTGCTGGTTGATCAGCAGGGACGCCACGCTGGTGTGCTCGGCATACATCTGGTTGACCGGGTAGGTATGCAGGCGCCACCTGTAATCCTCGATGCCCTCTTCCTTGTTACGGATGGCGAGCTTGAGGCTCAGCGCGGTGGCGTCATCCAGCTCGCTGGCGTCGATCTTCTTCAACTCCGCCAGCTGGCGCTTGATGATCTCGTGGGTTTCTTCCTCGAACTCCGGCGAAAGGTTGTTCCACTTGCCGTAGTCATCCTTGATACCGAGGAAAGTCTTGAATTCGGGGCTTCTGTCGAGAAGTTCCTGGAAGTGGCTTTCAAACAGGTCGTTCGCCCGCGCTATGGCCTCGGGATTGGCTGAACTTTCAGCGCCCGCCTGTTGGGAGGATTTTGCGCTGGTGTCGGCCGCACTACCGGCGACCACTTCCTTGTCCTGTTGCGGGGCCTTTGTTCCCTCGGCCCGCTCACAACCTGCCAGCACCAGGGTACCGATGGTGGCGGCAATCAGGGTCTTGTTGAACTTCATCTTTGTCATTCCCGTTTAATTGTTGAAATTATCGTGGGTTGGAGCGAAAAACTGGCTGATAGTTTCCGCGACGCGGACAGCAAAAAGCGGGCCCGGGGCCCGCTTTTGCGTCAGAGTTGGTGAGGATCAGGAGAAATTCTTGTTCACGAATTCCCAGTTCACCAGCTTCCAGAAGCCCTCCATGTACTTCGGCCGTGCATTGCGGTAGTCGATGTAGTAGGCGTGCTCCCACACGTCACAGGTGAGCAGCGGGGTCTGGTCGGCCTCGGTCAGCGGGGTGCCCGCGTTGGAGGTGTTCACGATGGCTACTGAGCCGTCGCCTTTCTTGACCAGCCAGGTCCAGCCAGAACCGAAATTGTTCACTGCACTGTTGGTGAACTCTTCCTTGAACTTGTCAAAGGAGCCGAATGCCTTGTTGATGGCCTCTGCCACGGCACCGCTGGGCTCGCCGCCGCCGTTCGGGCTCAGGCAGTTCCAGTAGAAAGTGTGGTTCCAGACCTGGGCTGCATTGTTGAACAGGCCACCGGAGGAGGACTTGATGACTTCTTCCAGGGATTTGTCGGCGTCCGGAGTGCCCTCCAGCAGGCCGTTCAGCTTGTCCACGTAGGTCTGGTGGTGCTTGCCGTAGTGATACTCCAGGGTCTCCTGGGAAATGTGGGGTTCCAGGGCGTCCTTCGCGTAGGGGAGTTCGGGCAGAACGTGAGCCATGATTTTTCCTTCCTTATGTCTCGGTTGTGAATGAAGGCATTCTACACAGGCCGGGTGATGGAATTAACCCGGCCTGTGGCTGACTACAGCGTATGGGGGCGAATCGGCCCAAGACAAGTGGGTCAGCTAATCTTCTTGGTGAAACGATTACTTTTTCGTCAATTTTTGGTATAACTGCCGCTGAAATCGACCATGCACCAGCCGTTTGCCGGCCGGGTGTCCCTGTACACGAGCAACTGCAAGAATCGGGTATTCCTAACGATGCAACGCAAAGAGCCGACCCTGGATGGCCGCGGTCCCGCCATAGACCCGCAGATGGACAACAAGCCGATCGGGGGTGCTCCCCGCAGCAGCACACCCGCCCCCGCCGCAGCCGACGAGGGCGGCTCCGGTGGTTCTTCGGTGCTGGCCGTGGTGGCCCTGATCCTCGCGCTGGCCGGAGTCGGCGGGGCGGGCTTCCTCTACACCCAGTGGCAGGATACCCGGTCACAGCTGGTGAGTGCCGAGGAGCGTATCGTCGAACTCGAGAAGCGCTTCGAGATGTCGGACGAGGAGTCAACGGCGTCCGTCGAGGTCCTCAACGCGAAGGCGAAGGAGAACGCCGCCGAGATCCGCAAGCTTTGGGGCGTCGCCTACGATACCAATCGCAAGAGCATCGCCGCCAACAAGGAAGCGGCTGCCGCCGCGGCCAAGGACGCCGCTGCAGCCAAGAAGCAGGCGGCCCAGCTGGCCGGCCAGGTCAGCGGCCTGAGCAAGAGCGTGAAGAAGATTGCCTCCGTGGAGTTCGCCCTGTCCGAGCTGCGTGAGAGCACCACTTCCAGCCAGCGTGATATGAAAGACAAGCTTGCCAGCCTGGAGCGTCAGCTCAACTCCGTGCGCAGCGACCTGGGAGGGCGCGTGAGCGCCAACGAGGAAGCCGTGGAGTCCATCGACGCCTACCGCCGCTCGGTGAACAAGGACCTGGTGCAGCTGCGCGATGCTATCCGCAGCCTGCAGTCCGGTGGCAGCACCGCCGGTATCCAGTAAGCTTTTGCCTCCCCTGTGGTCCGGAACCCCTCCGGGCCACAACTTCCCGGCCTCACTTCCCGGCCGACCTTCCGGTCGGGAAATTCCGCGCAATTCGTGTAAAATCGCCCGCCTCTAGACGTTAACCGCCAGACCGCACTACGGGAGCGCCAATGACCACTATCCGCCAGGACGACCTGATCGACAGCGTCGCCGATGCGCTGCAGTTTATTTCCTACTACCACCCGCAGGACTTTATCCAGGCCCTGAACCAGGCCTACGAGAAAGAGGCCAACCCGGCGGCGAAGGACGCCATGGCCCAGATCCTGATCAACTCGCGCATGTGCGCCCAGGGGCACCGCCCCATCTGCCAGGACACGGGCATCGTGACCGTAAAGCTGAAGGTGGGCATGAACGTGCAGTGGGATGCGGACATGAGCGTGACCGATATGGTCAATGAGGGTGTGCGCCGCGCTTACCAGTTCTCTGACAACGTCTTGCGCGCTTCCATCCTCGAGGACCCGGACGGGGCCCGCAAGAACACCGGCGACAATACCCCGGCGGTGATCCATTACGAGATAGTTCCCGGTGACACCGTGGAGGTCTACGTGGCTGCCAAGGGCGGCGGCAGTGAGGCGAAGAGCAAGTTCGCCATGCTGAACCCGTCCGACTCTGTGGTCGACTGGGTGCTGGATATGGTGCCGAAGATGGGCGCCGGCTGGTGCCCGCCGGGCATGCTGGGCATCGGTGTCGGCGGTACCGCCGAGAAGGCCATGCTGCTGGCCAAGGAATCCCTGCTGGACCCGATCGATATCCAGGAGCTGCAGGAGCGCGGTGCCTCCAGCCGTGCCGAGGAGCTGCGCCTGGAGCTGTACGACAAGGTGAACAAGCTGGGTATCGGTGCGCAGGGCCTGGGTGGCCTGACCACCGTACTGGATGTGAAGGTGAAGGACTACCCGACCCACGCAGCCAACAAAGCGGTGGCGATCATCCCGAACTGCGCCGCCACCCGCCACACGCACTTTACCCTGGACGGTTCCGGCCCCGCGCGGCAGACCCCGCCGAAGCTGGAAGACTGGCCGGAGATCACCCGCGAGGCCGGCGGCAACACCCGTCGCGTCAACCTGGACGAGGTGACCCGCGAGGATGTGTTGGGCTGGCAGCCGGGTGAGACCCTGCTGTTGAACGGCAAGATGCTGACCGGCCGGGATGCCGCGCACAAGAAGATGGTCGATATCCTGGCGAAGGGCGAATCCCTGCCGGTGGACCTGGCGGGCCGCTTCATCTACTACGTGGGCCCGGTGGACCCGGTGCGCGAGGAGGTGGTCGGACCCGCAGGTCCCACCACCGCCACCCGCATGGACAAGTTCACTCGCACGATGCTGGAACAGACAGGCCTGCTGGGCATGATCGGCAAGGCCGAGCGCGGCCCGGCGGCCATCGAGGCCATCCGCGACAACAAGGCCGTCTACCTGATGGCCGTCGGCGGTGCCGCCTACCTGGTGGCCCAGGCGATCAAGGACGCGAAAGTGGTGGCCTTCCCGGAGCTGGGCATGGAAGCCATCTACGAGTTCGAGGTGGAGGACATGCCGGTGACCGTGGCCGTGGACAGCCAGGGTGAGTCGGTGCACAACACCGGGCCCCTGGTCTGGAAGGCGAAGATCGAGGAAGGCGTGGTTTAAGCGCCGCTTCTTCCCCCCATAAAAAAAGCCGGGCCCCGCAGGAGCCCGGCTTTTTTTATGGGCGAGGTTCCCCCGCCCGTTGCCAGGCGGGAGTAGGACGCGGCTCAGCCCTGGCCGGCCCCCTCGAGTTCCGCCAGCATCAGCTCGCGGATCACCGGTACCGGCGCATTGCCGTAGCTGAGGAATTTCTCGTGGAACTCCTTCAGGTCGAAGTCTTCCCCGAGCTGTTCCTTCATCTCCTCGCGTAGCGCCAGGATGTCGGCGTAGCCGGCGAAGTAGCTGGTGAGCTGCACCTGGCTCAGGGTGGCGCGACGCCACTTGCCCTGGGCCTCTGCCTGTTGCTGGAATCCCTGGTTGACCAGGAGATCCATGGCCCGCTCCTTGTCGATTCCCTTTACCTGGATCTCGTAATCGAGGATGGTGTTGATCACGGTGCGCAGGTTCCATTTGTAATACATCATCCACAGTTCGGGCGAGAAGTCGCCGTAGCCTGCCTCGAGCATCATGCGCTCGGTGTAGACGGCCCAGCCCTCGATCATGGCGCCGTTGGCGAGGATACTCTTGATGAGGCTCGGGGACTTGTTGGCGTAGACCAGCTGTGTGTAGTGGCCGGGAATCGCCTCGTGGATGTTGAGAATCTGCATGAGGTAGGTGTTGTACTCGCGCAGGAAACTCTCGGCTTCCTCATCGCTGAACTCCTCGATCGGCATCACGTTGTAGTAGGTGTTGGCACCTTTGTCGTAGGGGCCCGGCGCGTTGATGGACGCCACCGAGAAGCCGCGCATATAGGGCGGGGTGGTGCGCACCACCAGCGGTTTGTCTTCGTCCAGGGTGAGCAGGTCCTTTTCCTTGACGAACGCGACCAGCTCCGGGATCTGCTTCTCGACTTCCGCCTTGAAGGTTTCCTTGGTCGCGTGCTGGCCGGACAGTTTCTCCAGCACTGCATGGATCTTCTCGAGCCGGTCTTCCGGCGCCTCGCGATCAGGGAAGTACTTGGGCCACAGTCTGTCAGCCAGCTCGGCCATTTTCTCATGCAGCCTGTCTTTCTCTGCCAGCGCGCGCTGGTAGAGTTCCTGTGCGGTCATGCCGATCTGGATGTCGTAACCGAACTTCTCCTCGTACAGTTCCTCGCCGATACGGAAGTTCCTGAAGTCCTGTGTCTTCTCCAGATCGGTTTTCATCTCCTGCAGGTGCGCGATGTAGCCCTCTATGGCCTCGCGAGCTTTTGCGGCGCGCTCCTGCAGCAGCTGCTTTTCCTCAGCGGAAAGGCTGCTTGCGGCAATTTTCTCGTCCAGTGTTTCGCCAAAGACGCTGAGGGCACCCTTATTCTGCTGGATCGCCAGCTCCAGCTGGGGAGCCGCGGGCTTGTCCAGCGACTGCCGGGCGGCCTCGTAGTACGCGGGCACCTTCTGCAGTCGCTGACTGAAAGTGCGCAGGCGTTCGTCGAGCGGGGCATAGTCGGTGTTGAGAATGAGGGAAAAGGCGTGGGATACGTTGTAATTGGCCGGATTCCACGCGTAGGACTTGAATTCGGTTATTTCCCAGATGAGGCGGTCGAGGAAAGTGTTGACCATCGCGAGGTCACTGCGCTCACCGGGACCCAGGGTAGTGGGATCGATATCGGCAAACTGCTGTTTGTATTCACGTGCGAAATCCAGCACGCGCTGGCGCTGCTGCTCATCGGGAACCGCAAGCTGGTCGGCAACCGCATAGTAGCCCTCGCGGACGGCCCAGGAGGGAAACAGTTCCCACAGCTGCCTGATCATTTTATCGGCAAGGGAGGCAAAGGCCTGGTCGCCACGTTCCTGTTGGGCCTGCCCGGTTTCCGTTTGCGCGTCGCTGCTGGAGGTGGCCTCTGCAGACTTCCCGGCCATGTCTTTGTTTCCACTGTCCTGGCCACAGGCCGTCAGGGCCATTAGCAGGACAAGTGCGGTCAGTGTGTGTTTCATAGTCGCTCTCGGTCAGTCTTTAGTTGTTGGCAGCAAAATTACCATATCTGCCAGCTGTTTTGCGCGGCCTCGTCTTGCCGCGCTGGATACGTTCACAATGCAGCCCTGAGCCCACGCGAGCCCTCCGGAAGTGGCGGATCTTTTATTGTTTTTTAGGACTCTGTCCCATTTGACTTGAGAAAAACCACATACAATCCGGTTTTTGCGGGCTTGCCGGGACTACGCTTGTCTCCGGCAGGGCCGCCGAGTAGAGTGGGGCGCTACTCAACGCGTTAACAAAAATTTGAATTAGCTGAGGAACTCCCCATGACCGAACTTGCCGAACAGAAGTGCGAAGCCTGCCGCGCCGATGCTCCCCTGGTGAGCGACGAGGAACTCGCGGAGCTGCTGCGGGAAATTCCCGACTGGACTCCCGTTACCCGCGATGGCGTCATGCAGCTGGAGCGTGTCTTCAAGTTCCGCAACTTCAAGCAAGCCCTGGCGTTTACCAACCGCGTTGGTGAAATTGCGGAAGAGGTGGGGCACCATCCCGCCCTGCTCACCGAGTGGGGCAAGGTCACCGTGACCTGGTGGAGCCATGAGGCCGGAGGCTTGCACAAGAACGACTTTATTATGGCCGCTCGCACCGACAAGCAGCTCGACCAGGAGTAAGCCGCCCAGGCGGCCTCCAGCCCGGGCAGCGCCGCCCGCGGGACCCGGTTCCCGCCGGGCGGCACCGCGGTGTTGTGCGGGCGCAGTTATTGCAAGGATTTGGAGCCGCCATGTTAAAAATGAAGCAGAGCTGCGAGCGCTGCAGCGCGCCGCTGCGGCTGATCGACCAGGCCTACATCTGCTCTTTCGAGTGTACCTTCTGTCCCGCTTGTTCAGAGCGGCTGGAAAAGACCTGCCCGAATTGCCAGGGCGAACTGGTGTTGCGCCCACCGCGCAAGTCCTCCCCCACAGAAGCAGCCTCCCCGCGCTTCAAGGCGAAGCTGGAGAAGATCCTCGGCTGACCTGCGCCTACTTCTCGGGGCGCCGCTGTGCCCAGAGCAGGAATTCCCGGTTGCCATCACCACCCAGGATTGGACTGTCGATGTAGTCTCTCACCTGCAGACCGAGTGACTCGCAGAGCGCGGTTATTTTTTCGCGGACCTGCGGGTAGAGTGACGCATCCCTGACCACTCCGCCCTTGCCGATATTTTCCGCGCCCACCTCGAACTGGGGCTTCACCAGGCTGAGTAGTTGCCCGCCGGGTCGCAGCAGGGACGGAAGGCGCGGCAGGATAAGGGCCTGGGAGATGAAGGAGACATCCATGACCACCGCATCGAATCCCGTCTCGCCGTAGGGCCCCAGCTGTTCCCGGGTCAGGTGTCGCGCATTGATTCCCTCGAACAGCTGCATGCGCGGATTTTCGCGCAGTCGCGCCGCCAGCTGGTCGTGCCCCACATCGATACCCACCACCAGCTCCGCGCCGCGCTGGAGCAGGCAGTCGCTGAACCCGCCCGTGGAACAGCCGACATCCAGGGCCCGCCAGCCGGCCGGGTCGAGACCTGTATGGTCGAGGATGGCGGCGAGCTTCAGTCCCGCCCTGGATACATAGCGATCTTCCGGTAGTGGGTCTACCCGCAGGGGCTGGTCGTCGCTGACGGTCTGCCCTGCTTTCTGCGCCGGGCGCCAGCCGGCCCCGGTGTCGAGCATGACCCGCCCGCTGTCGATCAGCCGCTTGGCGTGGGTGCGGGAGTTGGCGAGTTTCTGCCGGACAAGCAGCTGATCTAACCGGGTCATGAATGGCACTATAGTTCTTTCAGTAGTGGTTGACGCAGGCGTCATGCTACTCTCTGGCCCCGCTTTGTAGAAGCTCTATGCTTAAAAGGATGAAGGAGGCCGCTGGTTAATGGCGAAAAGCGTTCTGGGCAAATTCAGGATTCGCAAGGGTAAAGTCTTTGAAGCGCCTCTGGAGAGCGCTTTCGGACGCCTGGTCACTCCATTTGAGGAGTTTATTCACCGCCAGAGCAGCAGTGGCCTGCTGTTGATAGCCTGTGCGGTGGCGGCGCTGATTATCGCCAACTCCCCGTTGCAGGAAGCCTACAAACACCTGCTGGAGATGAAAATCAGCCTGGGCGCCGGCGACTGGGGTTTTTCCATGAGCCTGCACCACTGGATCAACGATGGCCTGATGGCGATCTTCTTCTTCCTCGTGGGGCTCGAACTGAAGCGTGAGTTCCTGGTGGGGGAGCTGTCCGAGCTGAAGCAGGCAGTGCTGCCGGTGATGGCAGCGCTCGGCGGCATGGTAGTGCCAGCACTGATTTACGCGTCCCTCAATGCCGGCGGCGAGGGATCCAAGGGGTGGGGCATTCCCATGGCGACGGATATTGCTTTCGCCGTCGGCTGTATCGCCCTGCTGGGCAACCGGGTACCCCGGGCGGTGGTCACCTTCCTGGTGGCGCTGGCTATTGTGGATGACCTGGGTGCCATCCTGGTCATTGCCGTCTGGTATACCGAGGATGTCAATACCACCGCGCTGATGGCGTGCGGTGTACTGATAGCCATCATGTGGCTGCTGAAATTCGCCGGTGTTCGCCGGGCACCGGCATATATTTTCGTGGGAATCCTGCTGTGGTACGAGCTTTACGTCACGGGAATCCATGCCACCCTCGCCGGGGTGATTACGGCGATGGCGTTGCCGGCAAGGCCCAAATACGATCCGGTGGCGTTCAGTACCTTCGTCAAGGATATCATCCGCAGCTTTGACCGCTGCTTCCGGCCCGGGGACAAGATCATTGCCAACGATGCCCTGCGGGCGCGGGTGATGGCGCTGGACAACGGTGTCCACCTGGCGCAGTCGCCGCTGCAGCGGATGGAAACGCGCCTGCACACGCCGGTGGCCTTTATTGTGGTGCCGATTTTTGCCCTGGCCAATGCCGGTATCCCCATCGACAGCTTCACCAGCTCGGCCGCCGTCCTCAACCCGGTGACGCTGGGGGTAATCCTGGGACTGGTCTTTGGCAAACTGGTGGGCATTGTGGGCGCCACCTGGCTGGGCTGGAAGCTCGGGCTGGGCAGGCTGCCCACGGCAGCCAGTTTCCATCACATTATCGGTGTGGCGCTGCTCGGCGGTATCGGCTTTACCATGTCGATCTTTATCTCCGAACTCGCGTTCTACGACGAGAATGAATTGCTGATTCAGGCGAAAGCCGGCGTGTTGCTGGCCTCGGTGGTTGCCGGTGTTGCCGGCTTCCTCGTCCTGCGCAAGGCGCCGGTTTCAGAGGAGGTAAGTACCGTCAACGAAAAGTCCGCTGAAGAGCAGCCGGAAGAGGGCGCGGAACCGGACCAGGCAAAGAGCTGAATACTCCAGTGGCTGCGGCCTGGTGTCACTTCAGGCTGTCTACCAGGGCCTGCATTCGATCGAAGTGGCTGCCCCGCCAGTAGACCCGGCCACAGGCACTGCACTGCAGGAAGTCGTCGAAGGAGCGACGGGTCCGCGGCTGCAGCCGGTGGTCGATTTCCTGCTTGGCAGCCGGCCGTAGCGATGCGTTGCATTCCATGCAGCGGCTGAAAGGCTGCATGGAATGCGCCAGCCGGAAGCGGGTGGCGATCTCCTGCAACTGCAGCCGCGGTCGGGTGGCGCGGACGTAGTAGCCACGTTGCAGTTGTTTCCTTTTGAGCAAGTCGCGATCGCGGGTCAGCAGTGTGCGGTCCTGGCGAACCGAAAGCTGCACCAGCTGTTCATCACTGCAATCGTCGGGAAGCCGGCTGTCGAAGCCCAGCATGCGCAGGTAGCGTGCCAGCCGCCCCAGGTGGCAGTCGAGCACGAAGCGCGGTTCCGCCTGGGCTTCCGGCGACAGGCGCCGTCCAGGTCCGGGCGCGGGGTATACCTCCACCCTGTCCCCATCCTGCAGTCGGTAGGAGAAATCCACCGCCGTCCCTCCCACCATGATGCTATCGACCTCTACATGGGGCACGCCCAGGCTCTCGATGGCATCCTTGACCGACCTCCTGTCGCTCCAATGGACGGTGCTGCCACGGCACCGCCGCCGCGCCGTGAGGAAATCGCTGAGGTTCCCGTGAAAATGAATCTGTGCGCTGGGCATGGCAAGAACACTGGTTATCGGGGCTGCTGTGGAGTGTAGCCGTGGGCGGGGCAGGATTATCTCACCGATGGGACTGGGGGCTGCCAGCTACAGCTGGTAGGTGGTACATTGGTGCATGCACCAACTGCGGGCAGTGGGCAGTTTTCGGCCCCCGGCCCAGACAGATTGAAGAACTGAAAAAGAATGATAAAAAAATTGCTCCTGCTGGCGCTGACCGGCTTGCTCCTCCTGTTGTTAGTGGTGTCGTTATTGGCGCAGGTACCCCCTGCCAGTTTCTCTCCCGTGCCCAGGGAGGGCGAGGCGCTCCCGGCCGGCGAGCCGGCCCTGGTGCTCGAGCCACTCAACGCGCCTGTTGCCGGCGCCGCCAACCTGGTCTCGGTCCAGCCGTGGTTGCAGCCCCTGGATTACGCCAGCGGCGAGCGCTTGTACCGGAAGCTGGAAACCTATCTCGCACGGGCAGAAGCCGAGGGCTGGCTGGGCCCGCGCACACTGGTTGTGCTGCCGGAGCATATCGGCACCTGGCTGGTGGCTTCCGGTGAGGGATTCCTCACTTACCGCGCATCCTCTACCAGTGGGGCGATGCTGTGGGCTGCACTCGGTAACCTGCCGGCGTTCTCCAGTGGGCTGTATCGCGAGGTCGCCAGGGGCGAAACTTCCGACCCCCTGGCCGCGGCGCTCTTTCGCCTCAAGGCCCGCAGCATGGCGAACGAATACCAACGGGTATTTTCCCGGCTCGCGCAGCGCTTTGGGGTCACCCTGGTGGCGGGCTCCATCCTCCTGCCGGATCCGCAGCTCGCTGGAGGAAGCATCCACGCCGGCACCGGCCCTCTCTACAACAGCAGCTTTGTTTTCTATGCCGACGGGCGCATAGCGGGCCCGGTGCGCAAGGTCTACCCGATTGCCAGCGAATTGCCCTTCACCCGCCCGGCGCGCCAGCCGCTGCCCGTGTTCGAGACACCACTGGGGAAGCTGGGGGTGCTGATCTGTGCGGACAGCTGGTATCCGGATACCTGGGCCCAGCTGGCTGGCGCCGACCTGGTCGTCGTGCCATCTTTCGCCACGCCCACCGGCATCTGGACCCGGCCGTGGCAGGGATACAACGGGGCCGCGGCGCCGCGCGACGTCGATCCCGGCGATGTGGGCCGTATCAGCGAGGGTGAGGCCTGGCGCAAGTACGCGCTGGGTGGGCGGGGCGGGCAAGTGCGCGCTGGGATCAATACCTTCCTGCGCGGCGAACTCTGGGATCTCGGTGATGATGGCCGCACCACCGCTGTCATCGAGGGAAAGTTGCTGCAGGGTGTCCGGCGCGACGGCGCGGTTATATCGAGCCTCTGGTTGCCCGAATCGCAGTGATGTTGCCCGTGAAAAAGAAAAGACAATAACAACAGCAAAAGGGGAGCCTCTCTATGGAGGAGATTGATGTTGCCGTCCTCGGTGCCGGGATATCCGGGCTCCAGGCGGCGCGGCTGCTCCGGGACCGGTTTTCGGTGCGCATCCTGGAGGCCCGCGACAGGGTCGGGGGCCGTCTGCTGAACCACACCTTTGCCAATGGCGACACGGTGGATATCGGCGGGCAGTGGATCGGGCCGGGCCAGGATCGGATGTATCGGCTGGTAGAGGAGTTGGGGGCCGCCACCTGGCCGCTGTACGACCGGGGCGACAACCTGTTGGTGCTCGACGGCCGCTCGCGGCGCTATCGCGGCACCATCCCCCGTATCAACCCGCTGGCGCTGGCCGACCTGGGTCTTGCCATGCACCGCTTCGAGAAAATGGCCCGCGGCCTGGATCCGGCGCGGCCCTGGGCGCACAGGCGTGCGGCGGCCTGGGACGCCGTGACCCTGCGCAGCTGGATCGACAGCAACTGCCGCACCCGCCTCGCACGCCAGCTGTTTGCCATCGCGGTAGGGGCGGTATTTGCCGCCGAACCCGACGACCTGTCCCTGCTGCATGCGCTCTTCTACGCCCGCTCCGGGGATTCCCTGGAAAGGCTGCTGGCGGTCACCGGTGGCGCCCAGCAGGATCGTATCCACGGTGGCACCGCCGGACTCTGCGAGCGCATGGCGGCACAGCTGGGCGACTGCGTGCAGCTGGGTTCACCGGCGAAGAAGGTAAAGGCCACTGCGGACGGGCGCCTGCGGGTGGATTACCGCGGCGGCGCCCTCCTGTGCGAGCGGCTTATTGTGGCCATACCGCCCAACCAGGCCCTGCGCATCCAGTTCGAGCCGGAACTGCCGGCGTGGCGCGACCAGTTGATGCAGCGCATGCCCGCCGGCTCCTGCATAAAGTGTATCGCCCGCTACGAGCGCCCGTTCTGGCGCGATGAGCAACTGTCCGGCCAGGTCACCAGCCCGGCGGGCCCGGTGCGGGTGTCTTTCGACAATTCCGAGCGAGGCCGGGAATCGGGCCTGCTGATGGGGTTCCTGGAAGGGGATGTGGCGCGCCATTACAGCGGCGTGGCGCCCGACGAGCGAAGACAGGCGGTGCTGGACTGTTTTGCGCGGTTCTTCGGCGAACGCGCGCGCCATCCACTGGAGTATGTGGACAAGGACTGGAGCAGTGATCCCTGGACCCGCGGCTGCTACGCCGCCTTCCTCGGCCCGGGAACCTGGACCAGCTACGGTGAACGCCTGCGTGAGCCGAACGGCCGCATCCACTGGGCGGGCACCGAGTCCGCTTCCCAATGGTACGGATACATGGAGGGCGCGCTCGAATCCGCCGAGCGGGCGGCGCGTGAAGTCCAGCAGCAGCTCGAGAGGGCCGGGGCCCTGCATGTGTGACACTATGGTCTACCGTGCCGGCGATACCACCTGGCTGGCCAAGAACAGTGACCGCGACCCGCTCGAGGCCCAGCGGGTCGAGGTGATTCCCGCAGTGCGCGGGGATCGGGCCTCCAGCCTGCGCTGTACCTGGATCGAGATACCGCAGGTGCCCGACCGCCACGCCTGCATCATCGGTCGCCCGGCCTGGATGTGGGGTGCGGAAATGGGGGTCAACGAGTGTGGCGTGGCCATCGGCAACGAGGCCATCTTTTCCCGCCGGGTAATGCGCAGCGGTGTGGCGCTGCTGGGCATGGACCTGGTGCGCCTGGCGCTGGAGCGGGCCGACACTGCTGCGTCGGCCCTGCGGGTGATTGTCGACCTGCTGGAGGAGTTCGGCCAGGGCGGCCCGGCCGCTTTCAGCCAGCGGAATTTCCGCTATGACAACAGTTTCCTGATTGCCGACGCCACTGAGGCCTGGAAGCTGGAGACGGCAGGGCGGGAATGGGTTGCCCGGCGCGTGGAACATTACGATGCCATATCCAATGGCCTCACCATAGGCACCGACCATGAGCTGGCCAGCGAGGCCGTCCACACCCGCGGTACCGCCTTCGATCGCGACAATGATACCCGCCTGGTGCCGTTTGTCGGCGCCTGTCGCCGCCGGCGCAGCGCCGCCCTGGCAGGGCTGGCAGCGCTCGATGCGCAGCGCGTGGGCTTTGCCGACTTTGCCGCGATCCTGCGCCACCATCGCCGTGGACGCCCGTCCGGTAACGCCGATCTCTGTATGCATGCGGCGCCTCCGGGCGCACTGCTTCCCTGGCTGCGGCCGTCGCAGACAGTCAACGCCATGATCGTGTCCCTGGGGCCGGGCGGGCCCCGGGCCGCCTTCACTGGCACCGCGAATACCTGTTGCAGCCTGTTTCGGCCGGTGGACTTCACTGGCGGCTGGGCCACAGGGGAACGGGACAGCTGGGAGGCCCACAGGGTCTGGTGCGACCATGCCATCGCCGGGGAGCCGGCGCGCCGGCGCTTGCAGGCCAGGCTGGAGGTGGCAGAGGGCGAAATCTTTTCCGCGCTGGAGCGCGGCGATACCGATGCCGCCCGGCAGCGCGCCCGCCACTGGTGGGATGCCGTTTTCGCCGGTATGGTACTCCCCGACAACAACGGACAACTTCTGCAGGAAATTCCATGAAAAAACTGCATCTGGCTTTTTTGATTTCTTTTTCCTCCCTGGCGCTGTTCGCCTGCGGCGACCGGCCCGCCGATTCCGGGGCAGGCAAACCGGAGACTGACAACTCCATGGCAAAGGAGGACACCGCGGCGAGGGAAAAGCCGGCAAAGGAGGAGAGCGCTGATATGGACAGCATGGCTCGCGAGTATGTAATGCTCGTGCTGGAGCTGGGAAATCACGATGACAGTTACGTCGACGCCTATTACGGGCCGGAGAAGCTGCGTGAGCAGGCCAGGGCCAGCGAGGCCACCCCGGCAGAGCTGGCACAGCGCGCCCAGGAGCTGATCAACCGGCTGCCACAGCAGATCGAGCCCTCCGCAGACATGGAGGCCCTGCGACAGCACTACCTGAAAACCCAGCTGCGCGCGATCAAGGCCCACGCCGAAAGCCTCGCGGGTACCCGGGACAGCAGCTTCGAGAGCGATGCCCGGTTGCTCTACGACACCCAGCCGCCGAAGCGTGAGCTGGCGGAGTTCGAGCCTGTACTGAAGGAACTCGACCAGCTGCTGCCCGGCGATGAGCCCCTGCACCTGCGGGTGAAGCAATTCAAGCAGCAGTTTGAAATTCCGAAAGACAAGCTGCCGGAAGTTTTTGATGCGGCCATCGATGCCTGCCGCGAGCGCACCAAGAAATATATCCAGCTGCCGGAGAACGAGGACTTCGAGCTCGAATACGTTACCGACAAGCCCTGGAGCGGCTACAACTGGTACCAGGGTAATGCCCGCAGCCTGATCCAGGTGAATACCGAGCTGCCGGTGATGATCGACCGCGCCATCGACCTGGGCTGTCACGAGGGCTATCCCGGCCACCACACCTACAACGCGCTGCTGGAGCAGGAACTGGTGGAAAACCGTGGCTGGCTGGAATACAGCGTATACCCGCTGTTCAGCCCGCAGTCGCTGATCGCCGAGGGCAGCGCCAACTACGGTATCGAGCTGGCCTTCCCCGGCAATGACAAGCTGGAGTTCGAGAAGAACGTGCTCTACCCGAAAGCGGGACTCGATCCGGCGGACGCGGAGAAATACGACCGCGTGCTGGAACTGACTGACCGGCTCAGCTTTGCCGAAAATGAAATCGCCCGCCAGTACATCGACGGCGAGATAGACGGCGACAAGGTGGTGGAGCTGTTCCAGAAATACGGCCTGCGCAGCCCCGAGCGCGCCGCCCAGCGCAAGCGTTTCGTCGATACCTATGGTACCTACGTGATCAACTACAACTGGGGCAAGCAGCTGGTGGCCAATTACGTCGAGGAGGTAGAGGCGCCGGAAGACCGCTGGGAGCGCTTCGGCACGCTGCTGTCCTCGCCGCGCCTGCCGTCGTCGCTCGACTGGTAACTGGCACCAGAATGGCCGAGGGCGCGCAGCGTCACAATCCTCGCTGCGGGCCTCTCGGTATTGGTTGGCAATTGGGCGATCAGGTAAACTGCGCCCAAAACCAGATTCAGGAGTGGTTGTGAACGAGTTTATTGTCGACGTAACGGCACAGAACGCCCAGCAGGTGCTGATCGAGGAGTCCATGAAGCGCCCGGTGGTGGTGGATTTCTGGGCCGACTGGTGCGAGCCCTGCAAGCAGCTGATGCCGGTGCTGGAGAAGCTGGCCACTGAGTACGCCGGCCAGTTCCTGCTGGCCAAGGTCAACGCGGATACCGAGCAGATGCTGGCGGGGCAACTGGGGGTGCGCAGCCTGCCCACGGTGATGGTACTGAAAGACGGCCAGCCGGTGGACGGTTTTGCCGGTGCACAGCCGGAAAAGCAGATTCGCGAAATGCTGGACAAGTACCTGCCCAAGCCCTGGGACCTGAAGCTGGAGCAGGGCAAGGCCCTGGTGGCCGAGGGCAAGCTGGACGAGGCCCTGCCGGTCCTGCGCCAGGCCTATAGCGAGTCTGGCGAGCGCCAGGATATCGCCAAGCAGCTGGCTGCGGTGCTGCTGGAGCAGAACCGCACGCAGGAGGCCGAGGAGGTGCTCGGCAAGATCCTGCTGGCCGACCAGGACAGCGATTACCAGCAACTGATGTCGCAGCTGGAACTCAAGCAGCAGGCAGCGGAGACACCCGAGATCAAGGCCCTGCAGCAGGCGCTGGAGAAAAATCCGGACGACTTTGATACCGCCTACAAGCTCGCAGTCCAGTACAGCCAGGCGCAGCGTCACCAGGAGGCCCTGGAGCTGCTGTTGAATATCCTGCGCAGCGATCTCAATTATGCCGACGGTGCCGCCAGGCAGGCTTACCTCGATATGGTGAAGAGCCTGGGTGCCGGGGACCCCCTGGCAACCCAGTACCAGCGCAAGCTGATGACCCTGCTGTATTGATCCCCTGCTGTATTAATCCTTCCTGCGCGGGGCCCGCCATCAGGTCCCCGCGCTCCTGTCACGAGAGTCCCGAGGTTTCCAGGCCATGTACAAGCTCTGTATCTACATCCCCGAGACCCACCTCGAAGAAGTGAAGCAGGCGGTGTTTGCCACCGGCGCCGGACGCATCGGCGATTACGACAGCTGTTGCTGGCAGGTAGCCGGCTCCGGGCAGTTCCGGCCACTGGAGGGCAGCCAGCCGTTTATCGGCCAGGCCGGTGAAGTGGAGCGGGTGCCCGAATACCGTGTCGAGATGGTATGCGCCGATAAGCTGGTGGATGCGGCGCTGGCCGCGATGCGCGAGGCCCATCCCTACGAGGAACCGGCCTTCGACCTGTGGAAGCTGGACGACCGCTGTAACTGAGCGGGGTGGGTACTCAGAGCTTGCGGGAAATTACCCCGCGGTGCAGAAGGTACCTGCCTTCCTTGCGGTCGGCGAAGTAGTGGGCCAGGGTCTCGCTCATGATCGGGAAGGCAATCTCGTCCCAGGGGATCTCCTCCTCGCGGAACAGTTCCACCTCGAGTGACTCGGGCCCTGGCCCGAAGTTGGTGTCGGTCAGCTCGCCGCGGTAGATCAGGTAGACCTGGTTGATATGCGGGATGTCGTAGACGCTGAAGAGGTCGTCCACGCGGATATTGGCCCGCGCCTCCTCCCAGCTTTCCCGCAGTGCCCCTTCCTCGCTGGTTTCCCCGTTCTCCATAAAGCCGGCCGGCAGGGTCCAGAGACCCAGGCGGGGTTCGATAGCCCGCTTGCACAAGAGTACCTGGTCGCCCAGGTAGGGCAGGGTGCCGACGATCACCCGAGGATTGATGTAGTGAATCGCGCCGCAGCCGCCGCACAGGTGGCGGGGCCGGTCGTCGCCCTCGGGAATGGAAAAGGTCACGGCATCGCTGCCGCAGTGGCTACAGAATTTCATGGCGCCAGTATACTCGCGCCAGCTGCTGGCGTCAGCGCCCCGGCACGCTGATCATGCCCGCACTCGCCGGGGTGGGCCTCACAGCACCGTAGTCCCGGTGGCCAGCGAGTAGATTCCCGCGAGTGCCCCTAGCGCGATTGCGCCAAACAGCAGCACCTCCGGCACGGTGAATGTGGTCTCGTAGCGCTCCCGGCGGGCGTAAACAAAAAGCAGGGTGGCCGGTGCCAGCAGGATACAGGCCAGCATTACATACTCAAGTCCACCGGCCATGATCATGAAAATGGCGTAGAGGGTGCCGATTGCCGCAAACACAGTTTCCCGCTGGCGCAGGCGGGGGGGATCATGGGAATAACTCTCCCCGCTGAGCGTCAGTTTGAGGCCGTAGGCCGCCACCAGCAGGTAGGGGATCAGTGTCATGGCACTGGTCATCTCCAGGGTGAGCTCGAAGGCGTACTCGGCAAAGATCGTCAGCACCAGGAATGTTTGCACCAGCCCGTTGGTCAGCCACAGGGCGGTGGAGGGAACGCCGTTTTTGTTTTCGTGGCTGAAAACCCTGGGAACCAGTTCGTAGCGGGAGGCGCTGTACAGTGCCTCGGCGCAGAGCAGGGTCCAGGCCAGGTAGGCGCCCAGCACCGAGACGATGAGGCCGACACTGATGAACACCGCACCCCAGGTCCCCACCACTGCCGCGAGCACGCCGGCCATCGAGGGCTGCCGCAGCCCTGCGAGTTCCGGGCGCATCATGACCCCGTAGGGTAACAGCGTCACCAGCACCATCAGGCACAGGACACCGAGGAAACCCATCACCGTGGCCCAGCCCACATCGGAGCGGTTTCTCGCATAGCGGGAGAAAACGCTGGCGCCCTCAACACCGATAAAGACAAATACCGTCACGAGCATGGTGCGCCTGACCTGTGCAGTGACATGGCCCAGGTCGCGCTGTTCCCCGCCCCAGAAGTTGGCAGCAAACAGGTCTTTCTGGAATGCGACCGTGAGAATGATGATAAACGTCAGGATGGGGATCACCTTCGCGAGGGTGACCAGCCTGTTGATCACGGCTGCCTCCTTTACGCCCCGCAGGATCATGAAGTGGATGGTCCAGAGCACCAGCGAGGATACCGCCACAGCCGGGATGGTATTGCCCTGGCCGAAAGCGGGGATGGCGGCGCCCAGGGTGGACTTGATGAGGACGAAGTAGGTGGTGCTGCCCAGGCAACCCCCGGTCCAGAAGCCGATTGCGGCCAGGAAGCCGACGTAGTTGCCGAACCCCTCTCTGGCATAGGTGAAAATGCCCGCATCCAGGTCCGGTTTGCGCATGGCCAGGAACTGGAAGACGAAGGCCAGCATCAGCATGCCGGTACCGGCGATGGTCCATGCCACCAGGGCGCCGAAGGGACCGGTGGCAGCGCCGAAAGTGGCGGGCAGCGAGAAGATCCCGGCCCCTACCATCGAGCCCACCACCATGCCCATCATGGTGGTGCGGTTCAGGTTGCGCTCTCGGTTTGGGGTCATTGGTTTTTACTCGCGGGCAGTCAGCTCATGCAGTCTAGACATTTGTGGCTTCGCTTCCCGGTGCGGCTCACAGGGGACACTTTTCTCCACGCGATGTGATCGATCCACGAGGGGGCATGGCGGCGAAAGCTGGCAAAACCAAAGCCCAGTTCAGTACGCGTTTTCCCGCTTGGCAAAGGAGATGCGATTAGTCGGGCGGGGGCAGCGGTGAGGGTGTCGGACGGGCAGGGTCCAGCCATATAAAGTGGTCTATAAAGATTGGCAGGCATGGATGAGGATTGAGCACTTATGGCTAAGGAACACGGCAAGCAGATCAAGGATGATGAGCAGTACGAGGAGCTTCGCGACCAGGGCTACAGCAAGGAGAAAGCCGCTCGCATAGCGAACACGCCTAGGGAAAAGGCTGGCAAAAAGGGCGGTAAGCATCCCCCTTATGAAGAGTGGAACAAAGATGAGTTGTATGACAAAGCACAGGAAGTTGGCATTGAAGGCCGGTCGGATATGTCAAAGGACGAGCTGATAAAGGCACTCCGGAATCATTAAGCAAAAGCGACGCTGATGAAAAAATAAAGCAAGCCCGGGCTGGCTACCATCAACTGGTCCGGCCCGGCCAGAGTGATGGACAGCGAAACCTTTTGGCGTTGTGGCCGTGGTGTTTAAACCGGAATTCATAGGGGAGTCGCCACCGGCATCTGGTTAAATTTTGATCTTTGCTTTATGATTGCCTTACGGCAATTCCCGCTCACTGGTTGCTGACAATAAAATTGTTATTTACTAATCCCATAGAGACAGGTAGCTGCCTCGCTTTACTTGTCTCCGGATAGTGCGGGTCGGAGCAGTTACAGGCAGAGGCAGACCGGCTGGAACCAGATGTTGGACGAGATCGAGCGCAAATTTTCCCGCTTCAGGGATCGCCTGGAGGCCAGGGTTCCCTCCGGACCGGACCTGGACGGTCATGCAGCTGTCCTGCTGGCACTGACCGACCAGCCCGACCCCGAAGTCATCCTCACCCTGCGTTCCACCAACCTGTCCACCCACTCTGGCGAGGTTTCCCTGCCGGGCGGCCGCTGGGAAGAGGGGGATAAATCCCTGCGGTACACGGCCCTGCGGGAGACACACGAGGAAATTGGGCTGCCGCCGGAAGCCGTGCGGGTGCTGGGGCCCCTGTGGTCGCGCCGGACCCGCTGGAATGTCCACGTGACCCCCTGGCTGGGGGTAGTCGCCCCCGATGTGCAGCTGGTGCCAAATCCCGGCGAACTGGATGCCATTTTCCGGGTTCCCCTGTCGTTTTTCCTCGAAGATCCCCGGATTCGCACCGACCAGATAACCATCGACGAGCGAGCCATCTACCTGCCGGCCTACCAGTTCCAGGAGTACGAGATCTGGGGTTTTACCGCCGGAATCCTGACGGAATTCCTGGTCAGGGTACTCGATGCCGAGATCGAGCACCGCGACGGCGTGCCGCTGCGCGCACTGAGCTAGGCCGTTGCCGGGCACGTGTATAATGCCCGCCGGCTTCTCCCGAGTTTCACTATGCCCAGACCCAAGTCCACGGTCGCCCTGGAGGATGTGCACTGGGGCGCACTGAAAACCCTTTTCCCCTACCTGCTGGAATTCCGCCGCGCGGTGCTGCTGGCCTTGCTGTGCCTGGTGGGCGCCAAGCTGGCCAGTGTCGGCCTGCCGTTCATCCTCAAGCATATCGTCGACGACCTCGACAGCGCCGGGGGCGCCGCCGCAGCCATCGCCCTGCCGTTGGGCCTGTTGCTGGCCTATGGCGCCGTGCGTCTTTCCAGTGTGCTGTTTGGCGAGCTGCGCGACACCATTTTCGGGCGTGTCACCGAGCGCGCCCAGCGTCGCATCGGTCTCGAAGTTTTCCAGCACCTGCACCGGCTGGACCTGGACTTCCACCTGAACCGGCGCACCGGCGGCCTGTCGCGGGATATCGAACGCGGGATATCGGGCATCGGCTTTTTGATGCGATTTATGGTGTTCAATATCGTGCCGACGTTACTGGAAATCGGCATGGTGGCGGTGCTGCTGTGGTGGAATTACAGTGCGCTGTTTGCATTGCTGGTACTGGGCGCGGTGGTGGTATACATCGGCTTTTCCGTGGTGGCCACCGAGTGGCGTACCCGGTTTGTGCGCGAGCTGAACGAGGCCGAGTCCAGGAGCAGCAGCCGCTCGGTGGACAGCCTGCTGAATTACGAGACTGTAAAATATTTCGGCAATGAAGCCTACGAGGCAGGGCATTACGATGTGGAACTGGGCCAGTGGGAGCAGGCACGGCGCAAGAACCGCCTGTCCCTGTTCGGGCTCAACGCCGGCCAGGCGCTGATTATTGCCATCGCCATGACTGCCGCGATGGTGCTTGCGGCGGTGCGTGTGACCGGCGGGCAGATGACTATCGGCGACTTCGTCCTCATCAATGCCTTCATGATGCAGATCTTCATCCCGCTCAATTTCCTCGGTTTCGTCTATCGCGAGATGAAGGGGTCGCTGGCCAACATTGAAAAGATGTTCTCGCTGCTGGAAGTGAAGCCCGCGGTGGAAGACGCTCCCGGCGCCCCGGAGCTGCGGGTGACGGAGGGGCGGATCGAATTCGACGACGTACATTTCGGTTACCGCCCGGACCGGGAAATCCTGGGAGGTATTACGTTTACCGTGCAGCCACGCCAGAAACTGGCGATTGTCGGTGCCAGCGGCGCCGGCAAGTCGACCCTGTTCAAGCTCCTGTTCCGTTTCTATGACACTACCGGGGGACGGATCCTGGTCGACGGCCAGGATATCCGCACTGTCAGCCAGGAATCCCTGCGTCGTGCCATTGGCGTGGTCCCGCAGGACACGGTGTTGTTCAACCAGTCCCTGCTGGAAAACGTGCGCTACGGGCGTGTCGACGCCACTGATGCAGAAGTCATGGCGGCAATCCGGCACGCGCAGCTGGCCGGCTTCGTACAGCAGCTGCCGGAGGGCGCCCATACCCTGGTGGGGGAGCGGGGACTCAAGCTGTCCGGCGGCGAGCGCCAGCGGGTCGCCATCGCCCGGGCACTGCTCAAGCACCCGCCGATCATGGTTTTCGACGAGGCCACCTCCTCGCTGGACAGCCACTCGGAGCGGGGTATTCTCGAGGCGCTGCGACAAGTGGCGCGGGAACAGACCACGCTGGTGATTGCCCACCGCCTTTCCACCGTGGTGGATGCCGATACCATCCTGGTGCTCGACGAGGGCCGCATCGTCGAGCAGGGCAGCCATGCCCGGCTGCTTGCACAGGACGGGCACTATGCGGCCCTGTGGCGCCTGCAGCAGGAGGAGCGGGGACGGGCGGAGATCGATGCTGTACAAGAGATGAGCAGCCAGGAGCGGGAGGACTGAGCGACTGGGGAAGGCTTCCTTGATAAAAATGTCGTGGCGCACTAATGTTGCGAGCCGTTGCATCAGATAAGAATAGGCAGATACAGAATATGAAAACTGCAAAGTTCACCGCCGCGCTGCTCGCGCTGGCCATCATGAGCGCCTGCTCCCCCCGTGACGAACAGCAAACCGAAGTGGTCGAGGAGACCGGCTCCGCGGTCGAGACAACCGGGTCCGCTGGCAAGAAGCCGGAAACAGAGGTTTCCAGTGACCGCTTCGACATCTACGTACCGGTAGAGCTCACCGCCGACCTCTCCGACCTGTCCGACGACCAGCGCCAGATGATTGGCCTGCTGATTGACGCCAGCAAGATCATGGATCGGCTGTTCTGGCTCCAGTCATTTGGCCCGGCAGATGAGCTGCTGCCCAATATCGAAGACCCGGAGAAGCGCAAGTTCGCCGATATCAACTACGGGCCCTGGGACCGGCTGAACAACAACGAGCCGTTTATCGAGGGTTACGGTCCCAAGCCGCCGGGTGCCGAGTTTTACCCGGAGGATATGAGCAAGGAGGAATTCGAGCAGTGGGAGCAGCCTGGCAAGAAAGGCCTCTACTCACTGGTTCGTCGTGATGACGAGGGCAACCTGAAACTGGTGCCGTATCACGAGGCCTACAAGGCTGACCTGGAGAAGGCGGCGGAGATCCTGCGCCAGGCCTCGGAGCTGGCAGAGGACGAGCAGTTCGCCAATTACCTGAGCATGCGCGCCGACGCACTGGTTTCCGACGAGTTCCGCTCCAGCGACATGGCCTGGATGGACATGAAGGACAACCGCATCGATGTGGTGATTGGCCCGATCGAGAACTACGAGGACCAGCTGTTCGCCTACCGCACTGCCTACGAGTCTTACGTACTGCTGAAGGACCCGGAGTGGAGCGAGAAGCTGGCCAAGTTCGCCGCTTTCCTGCCGGAACTGCAGAAGGGCCTGCCGGTGGACGAGAAGTACAAGTCCGAGGTGCCCGGTACCGATTCCGACCTCAATGCCTACGATGTCCTGTACTACGCGGGCCACAGCAATGCCGGCTCCAAGACCATCGCCATCAACCTGCCCAACGACGAGGAGGTGCAGCTGGCCAAGGGCACCCGCCGCCTGCAGCTGAAAAACGCCATGCGCGCGAAGTTCGACAAGATCCTGGTGCCGATCAGCGAGGAGCTGATAGCCGAGGACCAGCGCAAGCACATCACTTTCCCGGCGTTTTTCGCCAACACCATGTTCCACGAGGTGGCGCACGGGCTGGGTATCAAGAAAACCGTCACCGACGGCAGTAATGTACGCCAGGCCCTGAAGGAAACCTCCTCAGCGCTGGAAGAGGGCAAGGCGGACATCCTTGGCCTCTACATGGTGACCCGCCTGCACGAGAAGGGCGAGATCGAGGAAGGCGAGCTGATGGACAATTACGTCACCTTCCTGGCCAGCATCTTCCGCAGCGTGCGTTTCGGCGCGGCCAGCGCACACGGCAAGGCGAACATGATGCGCTTCAACTACTTCAAGGAGCAGGGCGCCTTCACCCGCGACCCTGACACCGGCCAGTACAGTGTCGACTTCGACAAGATGCAGGAAGCCATGACCAGCCTGTCCAACCTGATCCTGACCATCCAGGGTGACGGGGACTACGCCAAATCCAAGGAGCTGCTGGATAGCAAGGGCGTTGTGGGCGCTGAACTGCAGGCCGACCTGGATCGCCTGGCCGATGCCGACATTCCGGTGGATGTGACCTTTATCCAGGGCAAGGAAACCCTGGGACTGAAATAGATCTTTCTTTTTTCCATCCGATAAAGCCCCAGCACTGCTGGGGTTTTTTGTTAACAGTGTCGCATCAGGATGCAGGAGGACCGGTCGCAGTCGGTGGTGTTGTTTCGACTGTGACTGGGGACGGATGAGTCGTTCGAGGCTGGTGCACCCGGCTCCCCAAGGCTTGCGGCAGCACAGATCATTGACCGGAAGTAGGCTCATTACTTCAGGTTATTGCACTGCTACCGGCACACCACTTTCCATTAACCAAAAAAAAGAGTCCCCAGCCAGCGGCCGGGGACTCTCTGTTGTGGCTTCCATTCAGGTGGTGCGGGTGGTCACGGGTTGGTTGGCGGCGCAAAGCAGGCCAGGTACACACTGAGGGTATTCACACTACCAGTGAGGCTGCTCAGCCTGAGTCGGACCTCATCAAACTCCTGCGTGGCATTGATGGTCACCAACCTCTGGTCAATCGCGCCGTCAACGTTGAAGACGATCAGTGAGGCACCGGTACCCAGGTCGCCGGTCGGTGCTCCATCGAGCCAGGTGCTGATGGAAACGCTTTGCAGCAGTACTGCATCCAGCAGGGATGCCGGACGCTCCACCAGGAAACCGATACGGTGGCCGGGTTGCAGGACAGTGTCCGTATTCGCTACCGACACATATGCATAGCCCTCGGCGTCGGCGGCCACTTCCATATAGGCTGCGTCGGTAATTACCGCATTGGTGATCAGGCCCAGGTTGGTGACAGAGCAGCCTGTGCAGGGCTCGATAACGCGGTGACTCAGCTTGGCGTCGTTGGTGGTGATGGGCTGGAAGTCTCCGACAGTTTCACAGGTGGCCGGAGCATTGTCACAGACGTCACCGATACCATTGTTATTCGTATCCTGCTGGTCCGCATTGGGAGTCTGCGGGCAGTTGTCGTCGTCGTTCAGGACTTCATCACCGTCAACATCGCTATCACAGGCGTCGCCGATACCGTCGCCATCCGAGTCCAGCTGGTCCGGGTTGGATACGTTGGGGCAGTTATCATCGTCGTGGACTACGCCGTCTCCGTCGGAATCGTCACAGGCGTCGCCGAAGCCATCGCCATCTGTGTCGGCCTGGTCCGGGTTGGGTACGTTGGGACAGTTGTCGGTGCTGTCTGGAGCACCATCATTGTCACTGTCCGAGCCGGAGTCGTTGGGGGTGTCGTCACACACATCACCGAGACCGTCGCTGTCGGCGTCTGCCTGGTCCTCGTTGGTGACATTGGGGCAATTGTCGTCTGCATCCATCACACCATCGGAATCACTGTCATCGCAGACATCACCGATGCCATCCCCGTCGGTGTCCGCCTGATCGATATTGGGTACCAGGGGGCAGTTGTCCTTGTCGTCGGTGACCCCGTCGGAATCAGTATCGACACAGGCATCGCCGAGACCGTCCTCGTCACTGTCGGCCTGGCCGGGATTGGGGGTCAGCGGACAGTTGTCGATATCGTCGTCGACGCCGTCGCCGTCGCTGTCGTCACAGGCATCACCGAGGCCGTCGCCGTCAGTGTCCTGCTGGCCTGCGTTCGCATCTAGCGGGCAGTTATCGGTTTCATCGCCGACACTGTCGCCGTCATCATCGCTGTCACAGGCATCACCCTTGCCATCGCCGTCGGTATCTAGCTGGTCGGGATTGGCGATGTTGGGGCAATTGTCACTGCCGTCGTCGAGACCATCATCGTCGGTATCGCTGTCGGCATCACAGGCATCGCCAATACCGTCGTTGTCCTGGTCGACCTGGTCATTGGGAACCTGTGGGCAGTTATCGGTAGTGTCGGTGGTGCCGTCGCCGTCGCGGTCATTATCACAGGCGTCGCCGGCGCCATCGCCATCCAGGTCTCCCTGGTCGGTATTGGCAACCAGAGGACAGTTGTCTGCATCATTATCAACGCTGTCGCCGTCGATATCGTTGTCACAGGCGTCTCCAGCTCCATCGCTGTCGCTGTCCGCCTGGTCCGCGTTCTGGGTCGTGGGGCAGTTGTCGACGGCATTTTCAACGCCATCGCCGTCGCTATCATCATCACAGGCGTCGCCGACCCCGTCACCATCGGCATCGTCCTGGTCTGGGTTGGCGGTGTTTACACAGTTGTCATTCTCGTCAGCGACACCATCGCCATCCGAGTCCGCTGGGACTGCTGCCTGGGCACTGTTGAAGGTGTTGCCACTACGTTTGTCATCCGCGCTACACGCGGCCAGCGTAGCGATAGCAACCAAGAGAAAGAGGATCGAGAAGCGGGACATGCAAAGATCTCCGATGAACCGGGTTGTAGTTATCCGTGCCGGAGGGAGGGGAAGCTATCGGAGAGTGACCGGGGCCGCGGATGGCAAGACCAAACCGCTGGCCATGCGGGTGCGGGCCCGGTACATACCACAATCGAACAGCGCTACTTCCTGTAGTCCCCTGGCATTTCGCCGCAAAGTAAAATCTGCGACGGATTCCGATTGCCAGCTGTCAAAAATAATTTGGCTTATGGTGTGAGTGGTTTCTATATCAATGTGTGACTAATGTCTATTTGTTGGCGTATTTGAGCACGACTTTTTACGTTTCCGGGAGCCGGGCCCGCGATCGATAGTGATTTTCAAAAATGGTCCGCAGCGTCGCTTGCTGCCGCATGCGCTTCCAGTGGCACAAAACCTCACCTTTGCCGGCCGGGAGTCAGCGTGGTGCGATACAACCCAGGTAGACATCCACTGTATTCACCCAGGCGGGCACGCTCTCCAGCTGTATTTCCACGGCATCGAAATCCTCTTCAGTATTGATGACCAGCAACCGGCGGTTGCCGCTCTCCTCGCCGGACAGCCGGAACGGTACCAGCGCATCGCCGCGGGTGCGCTCCCCGGTGGCGACGCCGTCAAGGAAAGTTGCAATCGTGACAGTGTCGAGTAACGCGCGGCCAATTACAGCGTCGGGGAATTCGAGGATAATGCCGGTGCGGAACCTGCCGGCGTAGACTTCGTTGGTATCGATTACCCGGAGGAAGGTTGCGCCCTCCGTCGCCGGGGGTACCCGGAGCCTGGCCGCGTTGGTAAAGGCGCGGTCGATGATATTGCCCGGCGTATAGATCGGGCACAGTGGGCAATCCCTGCCAGCCTCTGCGACGAAGTCTGCGGCCGGGAGGTATACCGGCCGGAACAGCCCAGTGTTGTCACAGGTGACCGGCTCATCGATTTCACACAGGTCGCCAATTCCATCCCCGTCTTCATCTTCCTGTTCCGGGTTGGCGTTGAGCGGGCAATTGTCCCTGCTGTTCGGCACCCGGTCGCCATCGCGGTCGCTGTCGCAGGCGTCGCCGAGGAGGTCGTCGTCCTGGTCGCGCTGGTCGAGGTTTGGAACGTCGGTGCAGTTGTCGTCATCATCAACAATCCCATCGCCATCGGCGTCGTCCTCGCAGCGATCACCGCGACCATCGTCATCACGATCCGCCTGCCCGCTGTTGGCGGTCATCGGGCAGTTATCGGTTTCATCGGCGATGCCATCGCCGTCCATGTCGCTATCACACAGGTCGCCGGTGCCATCCAGGTCGATATCGCCCTGGAACGGGTTGGCCGTCTCGGGGCAGTTGTCCTCGTCGTCGGGAATGGAGTCCCGGTCAGTGTCTTGCCGCGGCTCCTCGCAGGCATCGCCGATGCCATTGCCTGAGCTGTCCCGCTGACCGGCATTGGGGGTGCCGGGGCAGTTATCGCTCGCGTCCACCACACCGTCCCCGTCGCGGTCATTGCCGAGGGGCTGCGGGTCGCAGGGTGTGCCACGGCCGTCACTGTCCTCGTCGGCCTGGTCCGCATTGGCCCGCAGTGGGCAATTGTCGTCGGTGTCGGCGATGCCGTCGCTGTCGTCGTCAGGATCACAGGCGTTGCCCAGGCCATCCCGGTCGCGGTCGCGCTGGTCCGGGTTGATTATCCCGGGGCAGTTGTCATCGGTGTCGGGGAAAGTGTCGTTGTCGTCGTCCGGGTCGCAGGCATCACCGTTGCCATCACCATCCAGGTCGGCCTGCCCGGGATTGTCCACGCCGGGACAGTTGTCATCGCCACCGAAGGCCGGTGCCTCTTCACAGATGTCGCCGACACCATCGCCGTCCTGGTCGGCCTGGCCGGGGTTGGGCGTGGCCGGGCAATTGTCTTTCCCGTTCGCCCGGCCGTCGCCGTCCCGGTCGCTGTCGCAGGGATCGCCCACACCGTCGTTGTCCCGGTCCGCCTGCTCGGGGTCCTCCCGCAACGGGCAGAGGTCATCGATGTCTTCAACCCCGTCGCCGTCATCGTCGCTGTCGCACGCGTCGCCGGTTCCATCTTCGTCACTGTCGGCCTGGTCGAAGTTGGCGACCAGCGGGCAGTTGTCAGAAGAGTCGCGCACGCTGTCGCCATCATCATCCGTGTCACAGGGATCGCCCTCGCCATCCCCATCCAGGTCCTCCTGGCGTGCGTTGGCGCGGCGGGGGCAGTTATCCAGCGAGTCGGGAATGCCGTCCAGGTCACTGTCTGCGTCGCCCTCATCGCAGGCGTCGCCTATACCGTCGTTGTCGTCATCCGCCTGGAGGGTGTTGAACTCGTCGGGACAGTTGTCCAGCGAATTGGTGAAATCATCGCCGTCGCGGTCGTTGTCGCAGACATCGCCGATGCCGTCCTCGTCAAGGTCTGCCTGCAGGTCGTCGCGGATGGCGCCGGGCCGCCGGTTGGGGCTGAGCGGGCAGTTGTCGTCCCGGTTGCGGATGCCGTCCCCGTCGATATCCGCATCACAGAAGTCACCGACCCGGTCCCCGTCCAGGTCGCCCTGGAGACGGTTGGCAATGTCCGGGCAGTTGTCGATATCGTCGGGGACGGCGTCGTCATCGGTGTCGAGCGGTGAAGTCGGTTCCGGCGGGGCAGCCGGTGGCGGGGAGTCACAGGCATCCCCATTGCCGTCGCCGTCAGCGTCCGCCTGCGAAGGGTTGGGGTCAGCGGGGCAGTTGTCGCGCGAGTCGATAATACCGTCGCCGTCGCTGTCGACAGCAGCGCGGCCCCGGTTGTCATCGTCCGAATCGAAGATACAGCCGGACAAGGCGATGGAAATTACTGCGACCCAGGCCCCTAGACGGTACATCCACTTCTACTCCAGGCACAGAATCCTGCGTGCCGACACTTCCCTGTTCCGTGTTTACTCCGCTCGAGCAGGCGGCCCCGCAATCCTGAGCCGGCGGGCTGCGGGCGAGGCGTTTCGCTGGTCGCTGTGGAGTGCGAATAATACGAGCGCCTTTATTCAGGTTTAGGTGAAATGCCCTGAAGTGTCGAAAGGGGCTGGCCCTTTTGCGTGATAAGCCCCTTTCTGGCGTTTCCGGCCATGTTAACGGCGGCCGTCATCGCGGTGCAGATTTGGCTGTCAGTTCCGAAAGTGACTCGTTTCGGGGGCAGGGAGCCCATATACTGGCGCAAAGCTGAACAGGAGGCCCGAGTGCTGCCGTCCCCCGAAATCTGTGCCCGCGCCCGCCTCGCCCGGGACCGCCGTTTTGACGGTTGTTTCTTTACCGCCGTCAGGACGACCGGGATTTTCTGCCGCCCGGTGTGCCCGGCGCGAGCCCCGCGGGAGGAAAATGTCGAATACTTCGGCAGCGCCACCGAGGCCGCGGCAGCCGGGTACCGGCCATGCCTGCGGTGCAGGCCCGATGCCGCGCCGGGCAGCCCGGCATGGGGACTGGTGGAAACCACGGTGCGCCGCGCGCTGGACCTGATGCGCCGCGAGCGCGAAGGCATGTCGGTCGAGACCCTGGCTGGCCGCCTGGGTATCAGCAGCCGGTACCTGCGCCGCCTGTTTGCCGAGCACCTGGGCATGAGTCCGCTGCAGTACTGGCAGGTGGAGCGCGTCCTGTTTGCGCAGGGGTTGCTTCGCGACACCGACCTGCCAGTGACCCGGGTGGCGCTGGAGGCAGGCTTCAACAGCACGCGGCGCTTCAATGCGGTGTTTCGCCGCGTGTGCCAGTGCACTCCACGCGAGGTTCGGGCAGCGTCGCCGGTGACGGGAAGTGCCGGTGGCGCGCGCCTGTGGCTCTCCTATCGGCCTCCGTTCTCCTGGCAACGATTGTTGTCTTTCCTCTGGCAACGGGCACTTCCCGGGGTGGAACGAGTGGAGGGGGCAGCCTACGAGCGCAGTTTTGTCCTCGATGGTCGGCCGGGAGTGGTGCGGGTCACCGACGACCCGGAGAAATGCCGCTTACGGGTCGAAGTGGAGTCCGACGGAGCCACTGCCCTGTACCTTGTCAGCCAGCGCCTGCGGAAGCTGTTTGACCTGGATGCCGACAGTGGTGAGATCAGCCGGGTCCTGGCCGCCGACCCCCTGCTGGCCCGACAACTGGGAAAATTTCCGGGGGTGCGCCTGCCCGGCGCCTGGGACCCGTTTGAATACTCGCTGCGCGCCATCCTGGGCCAGCAGATTTCAGCGGCTGCCGCGACCACCATTGCCGGCCGCCTGGTGGAGCGCCACGGAGTCCCCTTTGTCGACCGCAACGGGTGCGAGAGGCGCCTGTTCCCCGATGCCGACAGCCTGGCCGCAGCTGACTTTGAAGGGCTGGGCCTGACCCGGGCGCGCGCGGCAACTCTGCGTGCCTTCGTGGCGGCGAGCCTGGATGGACGGGTTGATTTCACCGAAACCGACCTGGAGCGCTGGTGTGCGCAGCTGACGGCCCTGCCCGGCATTGGGGAGTGGACCGCCCAGTACATCGCCATGCGCGGGCTGTCCCTGCCTGATGCCTTTCCTGCCAGTGACCTGGGTATCCTGCTGGCGCTGGGGGTTGACGGTAAGAAAGCCACACCGGCGCAGGCACGGGCGAGGGCGGAGCAATGGCGGCCCTGGCGGGCCTACGGCGCCCTGCTGCTGTGGCAATCCCTACAGAGTGGAGACTGACCTTGATCCATTACAGCATTTATTCCACCGCGATCGGCGAGGTCTGTATCGCCGCCACCGACGAACCGGGAGAGGCCGGCCTGGTGGCGGTGGACTTTCGCCGCGCGGACGGTTGCCCTGGCCCCCGTGCCGACTGGGAGCGGGGCGCCTCTTCACTGACGGACGCCGCGGCAGGCCAGCTGGAAGAATACCTGGCTGGCAGGCGCCGGGTGTTCGAGCTTCCCCTGCAGTTGCGCGGCACAGCATTCCAGCGGCGCGCCTGGCAGGCACTGCTGGAGATCCCCTACGGTGAGACCCGGAGTTACATGCAGCAGGCCGAGGCGGTGGGGAACCCCCGGGCCGTTCGCGCGGTGGCCCGGGCCAATGGGGCCAATCCGCTGGCGATCCTGGTTCCCTGCCACCGGGTGATCGGCGCCGACGGCAGCCTGACCGGGTATGCCGGAGGCCTGGAGATCAAGGCCCGCCTGCTGACGCTCGAAGGAGCCCGTTTTGTGGAGCAGGCCACGCTGCTCTAGGTTGGTCACGCCCCCGGGACCGACTCCTCTGGCAATGACCGCCCCCGGGCGGGATAATAGGTCGCTTACCCGAAGAGAAGCCGGAGGTCAGATGCTGTACAGACTGGGTGACAGCCAGCCACAACTGGAGGGAGAGGGGCACTTTATCGCTCCCGGGGCCCATGTGATCGGCGATGTGCGGCTGCTCAATCGCAGCTCGGTCTGGTTCAACGCGGTGGTGCGCGGCGACTGTGACCGCATAACCATCGGCGAGGACAGCAATGTCCAGGACGGCGCCGTGCTGCATACCGACCCCGGCATCCCCCTGAATATTGGTACCGGCGTGACCATTGGCCACAAGGCCATGCTGCACGGTTGCGAAATCGGTGATTACACACTGGTCGGTATCAATGCCGTGGTGCTGAACGGGGCAAAGATCGGCAAGTGCTGTGTAATCGGGGCCAATGCCCTGGTCACCGAAAACAGCGAGATCCCCGACTACTCCATGGTGCTGGGAAGCCCCGGTAAGGTCGTGAAGACCCTGGACGAGTCCATGCTGGAGCTGCTCAAGGCCAGTAGCGATCACTACGCCGACAACAGCCGCCGCTTTGCCGAAGAACTCGTGCCGGTCGAAACAACATGACTGTCCCGGTGAAAAAATCCCCAGGTTTCGGGCCGGCAGGCGAGAAACCCGTGAAGTCTCCCTGTATTTCTGTCTGCGCCCTCAATGGCGATGATGTCTGCGAGGGCTGTTTCCGCACCGGCATGGAGATCAGCCGGTGGGGCACGATGAGCAATGACGAGCGACGTGCGGTCCTGCACCGTTGCACGGAGCGCGCCCGCGAGATGGGGCGCATCTGGTAGCCGGGTCCCTGTTATGGTCCGGCGTAGCCAATGGCAGCCATCGGAAGTTCCGCCGGACGGCAGGAAATCACGGGACGCTAGAGCAAAGAATTAAACAGAAAAGAATATGACCCAACCCTTTGTCCATTTAAGAGTCCACTCCGAATACTCACTGATTGACGGCCTGGTACGCATCAAGCCGCTGGCTGCGCGTGCGGCCGAGCTCGAGATGCCCGCCCTGGCGCTGACCGACCAGGCGAATTTCTATGGGCAGATCAAGTTCTACAAGGCGTGCCTGGGCGCCGGTATCAAGCCGCTGACCGCGGCGGACTTCTGGCTGAGCGAGGGCGGTGAGGACAACCCCACGCTGATCACCCTGTACGCCATGAATTCCGATGGCTACCGCAATATCACCGAACTGATCTCGCGCGGGTGGATGGAAGGGCAGTACCACGGCAATGCCTATATACGCCGCGAGTGGCTGGCGGAGTACGCCGAGGGCGTGCTGGCACTGTCCGGTGCGAAATTCGGGGACGTGGGCCGCGCGCTGGTTGCCGGGCGCAACGCGCAGGCCGAAGAGCTGGCCCGCGAGTGGGCCGGTATCTTCCCCGGGCGTTACTACCTGGAATTGCAGCGCACCGGGAGGCCCGGCGATGAGGAGTACCTGCACGCCGCGGTGGGCCTGGCAGATCGCCTGCAATTGCCCGTGGTGGCCACCAACGACGTGCGTTTCCTGGAAGAGAGCGAATTCGAGGCCCACGAGGTGCGTGTCTGCATTCGCGACGGGCGCACCCTGGACGATCCGCGGCGCGAGCGCCGCTATTCGCCGGAGCAGTACTTCCGCACCGCCGAGGAGATGCAGGAGCTGTTCAGCGATATTCCCGAGGCGCTGCAGAACACGATTGAGATCGCCCGGCGTTGCTCGGCCCCCATCCAGCTTGGCAAGTACTTCCTGCCGGAATTCCCGGTTCCCGAGGGTATGACGGAGAACGAGTTCTTCGAGAAGATCTCCTTCGAGGGACTGTACGACCGGCTGGAGAAGATCCTGGAGAAGTCCGCCCCGGATTATGCCGAGCGCTGTGCCGCCTACGAGAAGCGGCTGCGGTTCGAACTCGACATCATCATCCAGATGGGTTTCCCGGGCTACTTCCTCATCGTGATGGACTTCATCCAGTGGGCCAAGGACCACGATATCCCGGTAGGGCCCGGGCGGGGCTCCGGTGCGGGCTCACTGGTGGCTTACGCACTGAAGATCACTGACCTGGACCCCCTGCAGTACGACCTGCTGTTCGAGCGATTCCTCAACCCGGAGCGGGTGTCCATGCCCGACTTCGACGTGGATTTCTGCATGGAGAAGCGCGACCGGGTGATCGGTTACGTTGCCGACAACTACGGCCGCAATGCGGTGAGCCAGATCATTACCTTCGGCACCATGGCGGCGAAGGCGGTGGTGCGGGACGTGGCGCGGGTGCAGGGCAAGTCGTACGGCCTGGCCGATAAACTGTCCAAGATGATCCCGCCCGACCCGGGCATGACCCTGGAGAAGGCCCATGAGCAGGAGGAGATCCTGCGGGAATTCCTCGAGGGCGATGAAGAGGGCCAGGAGATCTGGGAAATGGCCCTGCAGCTCGAGGGCGTGGCGCGAAACGTGGGCAAGCATGCCGGCGGCGTGGTGATTGCCCCTACCAAGCTGACCGACTTCGCGCCGCTGTACTGTGACGAGACCGGCGCGGGACTGGTAACCCAGTTCGACAAGAACGATGTGGAAGACGCCGGCCTGGTGAAGTTCGACTTCCTCGGCCTGCGCACGCTGACCATCATCGACTGGGCCAAGGCCATGGTCGACGAGCAGCGCGCCCGCGAGGGCAAGGAGCCGCTGGTCATCGAGGCGTTGCCGCTGGACGATGCCGAGACCTACAAGATGATCAAGCGGGCCGAGACCACGGCGGTATTCCAGCTGGAATCCCGTGGTATGAAGGACCTGATCAAGCGCCTGCAGCCCGACAACCTCGAGGATATGATCGCCCTGGTGGCACTGTTCCGCCCCGGCCCCCTGCAGTCGGGCATGGTGGATGACTTCATCAACCGGAAGCACGGCCGCGCACAGGTGGCTTACCCGGATGCCAAGTACCAGCACGAGAAGCTCAAGCCGATCCTGGAGCCCACTTACGGGGTGATCGTCTACCAGGAACAGGTGATGCAGATTGCCCAGGAACTGGCGGGTTATACCCTCGGCGGCGCCGACATGCTGCGCCGTGCCATGGGCAAGAAGAAACCCGAGGAAATGGCGAAGCAGCGGGAGATCTTCGCCAGCGGTGCCAGGGAGCAGGGCGTCGACCCGGACCTGGCAATGAAGATCTTCGACCTGGTGGAAAAGTTTGCGGGTTACGGCTTCAACAAGTCCCACTCCGCCGCCTATGCCCTGGTCTCCTACCAGACGGCGTGGCTCAAGGCCCACTACCCGGCCCAGTTCATGGCCGCCACCATGTCCTCGGACATGGACAAGACCGACAAGGTTGTGACCTTTATCGAGGAGTGCCGGGCCATGGGCCTGGAGCTGGTGCCGCCGGATGTGAACCTGGGCAGCTACCAGTTCTCGGTGGATGTCGACAACCGCATCATCTACGGCCTGGGGGCGATCAAGGGGCTCGGCGAGGGGCCTATCGAGAACATCATCAAGGTGCGCAGCGAGGGCGGCCCCTTCACAGACCTGTTTGATTTCTGCTCGCGTATCGACCCGCGCAAGGTGAACAAGCGGGCCCTGGAGGCGCTGGTGCGTTCCGGGGCACTGGACAGTATCGGCCCGGGCGGGGAGGGCAGCGATGGCCTCAACTACTCCCGCGCGGTGCTGTTCAGCGCGGTCGACGAGGCCGTGAAGGCCGCCGAACAGCAGTCCCGGAATGCCAGTGCCGGTATGATGGACCTCTTCGGCGAGGTGGTCCCCACCGCTGCCGAGGGGGATGTTTACGCGGAGTTTCGTCGCGCGCGCCCCTGGGGAATCCGCGAGCGGCTCGAGGGTGAGAAGAACACTCTTGGCCTGTACCTGACCGGCCACCCCATCGACGAGTACGAAGACGAACTGCAGCACCTGGTGAAACACCGCATTGCCGACCTCAAGCCGGGGCGGGAGTCGCAGAAGGTGGCCGGCCTGGTGGTGGCCATGCGCGTGATGAAAACCAAGCGCGGCGATTCCATGGCCATCGTGACACTGGACGACCGCAGTGGCCGGATCGAGGCGGCGGTGTTCAGCGAGGCCTTCGGTGAGCACCGGGAGAAGCTGGTGAAGGATTCCCTGCTGGTACTGGACGGCCCGGTCGCCCACGATGATTACAGCGGTGGGCTGAAAATGACGGTCAACGGTGTGGCCACGCTGGATGACCTGCGCCAGGGCAGTGTTGCCGGCGTGCGGGTCAAGCTCAACAGTGATGTCGCGCAGCCGGGGCTGGCGAAGCGCCTGTCCGCCTGCCTGCGGCCCTATGTCGGCGGCAGCTGCGGGGTGCTGATGGAAGTGGAGCGCAGCGATGCCCGCGGAACCTTCCGGCTCCCGGCGGAGTGGAATGTCGAACCCAATGACCAGCTGGTCCAGTCCCTCCGGGAGCTGCTGGGGCGCGATCGGGTGGTGCTCGACTATGTCGAGCGCGGTTGACCCGGGGCGAGCGAGGTTAATGGGCTTGCCGGTAGGGGGAGAGAACGGACGCCACAGTGGCCATACTGGCAACGTGGCTCGACTGCCCGGTTCTATGGGGGTAAGCTATGCCGCCATTATCGTCCGGTGGCAATTTAGATAGTGTAAAGGCGCGGATTGCATGAATTTCAATTTCCTCGAGTTTGAACAGCCGATCGCTGAGCTCGAAAGCAAGATCAAAGAGCTGCAGCATGTCGGCGACGACAACGAGCTGAACATCGCCGACGAAGTGGCCCGCCTGCGTGAAAAGAGTCGCAGTCTTACCGAGACCATATACGCCGACCTGACCCCATGGCAGGTGGTGCAGGTGGCCCGCCACCCGCAGCGGCCCTACTCGAAGGACTACATCGAGCGTATGTTCACCGACTGGGATGAGCTGCACGGCGATCGCCATTTTGGCGACGACAGGGCCATCATTTCCGGTATCGCACGCCTCGACGGCAAGCCGGTGGCGGTAATCGGTGAGGAAAAGGGCCGCTCGGTGAACGACAAGGTCGCGCGCAATTTTGGCATGCCCAAGCCGGAAGGTTACCGCAAGGCTCTGCGTATCATGGAGATGGCCGAACGCTTCAAGCTGCCGGTCCTTACCCTGATCGACACCCCCGGGGCCTATCCCGGCATCGACAGTGAAGAGCGCGGTATCAGTGAGGCCATTGCCCAGAACCTGGCGGTGATGTCACGCCTGCGGACACCGATTATCTGCACCGTGATTGGCGAGGGGTCCTCCGGCGGGGCGCTGGCCATCGGTGTGGGCGACCAGCTGAACATGCTGCAGTACTCCACCTATTTCGTAATCTCGCCAGAGGGTTGCGCGAACATCATCTGGAAGACCGTGGAGAAGGCCCCGCTGGCGGCGGAGGCCATGGGGGTGACCTCCAGCGTGCTGGAGGAGCTGGGCATTGTCGACGAGACCATCGAAGAGCCCCTGGGCGGCGCCCACCGGGACCCGGACGCCATGGCATCCCGCCTGCAGGAGCGCCTGGTCGAGCAGCTCGACCAGCTGCGCGGTATGCCTATCGACGAGCTGCTGGAGAAGCGCTACCAGCGCCTGATGAGCTACGGCAACATCACCGGCTAACCCTCATGCCTCATGCCTCATGCCGGCTCGAGACTGCCGGCTCGAGGAAGGCGAGCGGCCGGAGAGGCCAGGCCGGGCACGGCCAAAAAAGACGGCCATAAAAAAGGCCACCGGGAGTGCACTCCCCGGTGGCCTTTTTCGTTGCCGGTCGGGCAGGAATCAGGGCTGGTCAGAGGCCAGCGCCAGGCTCACGGTGCCGGGGCCCAGGTTGATGCCGCCTGACAGGCTCATTACCGACTTGTAGATTTTCACATCGTGTTCGTCTGCTGCCTTCTGCAAAGCCTCAAAGCCGGGGACCTTGTCCAGGTCGGTAATCTTCCCGGCAATACTCACCATCACTGACGGCATCAGCAGTTCTCCGCCACGGATCTTGTCCGCCGCCAGCCTGAACAGCCTTTCCGTGCAGCGATCGTAGCCCCGCACGGTATCGGTGACGGTACTGCCCTCGTGGTGCATGGACAGGATGGGGTTGAGCTTGAGCAGGCGCGCGGCCATGGCTTTAAGCCAGCTGATACTGTTCTCGTTTTTGCTGCGCGCCCGCGCGCGGACGTAGTAGACATCCTTGATCGCGGCATACCCGTGTACCTTGCGGCGGAACTCTTCCGTCCTGGTGGCCACCTGGCTGCCGTCCAGCCCGCGGCGGATCAGCGACAGGCTGTAAAGCGCAAGCAAGCCCTGCCCGGCAAACAGTGAATGGGTGTCGACAGTATGGACGCGGATCGACTGCCCCCTGGCGCCCGCGGCAAGGTTTTCCGCAGCGGCCAGCGCATTGGCATAGGTGGGGCTGTTGGTGGCGTTGATGGTTTGCACCACGATGTCCGTCTGGCCCTTGCGGACCAGCTCCTGAAGGATGCCCTCGATTTCCGGAGTGGGTGCGGGCCCCGTGACAATCTGGTGAGACCTGTCCACCAGTGACAGGGTGTAGAAGTGGGCCATTTGCGCGGGGTTACGCTGGTCACCGAATACGTCTTTGCCGACGCTTACCGTGTGCGGCAGTACCGGAATGGAAAACTTGCGCAGAAACTCATCCGGCAGATCGCACCCGGAATCTACAACTAGCTGGACCATGAATAACTCTTGTTCGAATTGTGTGGTGATGGCGTTGCGTGAGCAAATTTATCATCTGCAGGTGGGCATGCCCAGCAAATTGGGTACGGCTGTACTATTTGGGCACGAAAAACGGAAGAATTGGTCTGCTGTTGCGGGGGTGGGCGAAATTTACGGGAAAAAGTTATAAACGAGAGGGGAAAGGGGGTGGGCGACCCGGTGGGTCGCCCGTTGCCGGGTCAGCCCGGCATCTCTTCCAGTTCGAGGCCGGCAGTTTCACGCACCATCCGCACCACGAACACTACCGACAGCGCGGCGCATATCATGTACAGCGAATAGGCGCCAGCCAGGCCGATACCTGCGAGGAGCAGGGGGAAGGTCAGGGTAATGGCGAAGTTGGAACCCCACTGGCAGAGTCCTGCCACCGCCAGGCCCGAGCCCCGCATCTGGTTCGGGAACATTTCTCCCAGCATCACCCACATCACTGGGCCCCAGGAGAAATTGAAGAAAAACACATAGGCATTGGCGGCAACCAGCGCCACCAGTCCCATCTGGTCAGACAATACCAGTTTGCCCCCTGCGTCGAGGCTGGCAGTGGTGAATGCCCCCACCAGCATTGCCAGGGTGACAGCCATGCCGGCGGAGCCGGCGAACAGCAGGGGCTTGCGCCCGATGCGGTCGATCAGCCCCAGGGCAATCAGGCAGGCGCCAATGCTCACTGCGCCGGAGATGACATTGATCATCAGTGCGTCTGACTCGGAGAAACCGACCGACTGCCACAGCACCGCACCGTAATAGAACACCACATTGATGCCCACCAGTTGCTGGAAGGTGGCAAGGCCTATGCCCACCCAGACCACAGAGCGGATTTTGCCGGTGCCATCGAGGAGGTCGGCGAGCCGCGGGCGATGGTCTGCCGCCACGGAATCCCGGACCTCGCGCAGCTTGGTTTCCGCGGCGCCCTCACCGGGGTAGAGGCGTTGCAGTTCCTGGCGCGCGCGGTCTATCTGGCGGGAAATCACCAGGTAGCGTGGGCTCTCCGGGATCCACAGCAGGGCTACCAGGAATATGGTGGCGGGCAGCATCTCGACCCAGAACATCCAGCGCCAGGCTTCAAATCCGTACCACCACTCGGTGGTCGCGGAACCGGCCACCTGCGCAAGCAGGTAATTGCTCAGGAAGGCGGCAAAGAGGCCGAATATGATCGCCACCTGCTGGATGGTGGACAGACGACCGCGCCAGGCCGCGGGTGCCACTTCACTGATATAGGCGGGAGACAGTACGCTGGCGGCACCCACTGCCAGGCCGCCGAGGATGCGATAGAAAACGAATTCCAGTGAGCTGGTCGCGACGCCGGAGCCCCAGGCACTCAGCAGGAAGAGGGCAGCGGCCACAAGCAGGAGCCGCTTGCGCCCCCAGAAATCGGCCAGTCGCCCGGCTCCGAAGGCGCCGACGGCACAGCCAAGCAGCATGGAGGCGACGTTAAAGCCGGTGCCGGCACTATTGGAGCTGAATGCCCGCTGCAGGCCATCAACGGTGCCGTTGATGACCCCGCTGTCAAAGCCGAACAGGAAGCCGCCAATGGTGGCGACGCTGCATATGACCAGAATAAAGGCGAGTGGCGGGGACTCCTGTGTTTTTGTCCCGGCGTGATTCAGCTGGCTCTCTATCGCTTCCATAAGGTATCCCGTCTGTTTATTGTGATCTTGAAAATGATTGTCGGGTTTGCCCGGATTGTAGCGGGCCGGGTCGGGCAGTTATTGTAAAGAGTTGCGGTGGGAGGCCGCTTTGCCCCGGTCCCGGCCCGGCTGGCCGCAAGCGGTCCGGTAGCGGCCTGGCGCAGAAGGGACGGGCAGATTCCGCTATGGAGCCGGCTTCTGCGGTCTGGGGGACCTGCCAGGGGATTGGTGTACACTAGGCCCGGGCAGGCGCCGGGCGAGAGTTGCGGGCGCCTTTTTCTTATCTGTCTATTCGATGTTTCACCGGGCGCGGAAAATGCACGACCAGACTGGGGCATTGCGGAAAGGAGTTGCGGCAGCACTGGCCGGGTATCCCTGTCGGGGCCGCCGCTGGCTCGCCCTCAGCGGCGGGCTTGACTCCACCGTGCTCGCGCACCTGCTGGCCTCGCTCGGGGAGCCTTTCACTGCTGTTCACGTGAATCACGCGCTTTCTCCCAATGCCGATGCGTGGCAGGCCCATTGCCGGCGCCTGGTGGATGCCCTGCAGGTGCCGCTGGTGACCCGGAATGTAGTCGTAACCGAGCGGGGCGGCGGGCTGGAAGAGGCTGCCCGGCATGCCCGCTATGTCGTATTCGAAGAGTTGCTGGGGGAGGGCGACCAGTTACTGGCTGCCCACCATGGTGACGACCAGGTGGAGACCTTCTTCCTGCGTCTGTTGCGCGGCGCCGGTGTACAGGGGCTCGCGGCCATGCCTGGCTGCCGCCCCCTGGGCAGGGGGCAGCTGGTCAGGCCCCTGCTGGGGTTTGGGCGGAATGCACTGGAGAGGTACGCCCGGGCTTCCGGCCTCGACTGGATCGAGGATGAGAGTAACAGGGACAGTCGGTTCGACCGCAATTACCTGCGCCGCGGAGTCCTGCCGGGACTGCGGGAGCGCTGGCCGCTGCGGGAGCGGGTCGGGCGGGCTGCGGAGAACCTGCGGGAGGCGGCGGCCCTGCTGGCGGAGGTCGGCGATGGGGACCTGGTGGCGGTGGGGCTCCGCAGTGAACGCCTGGGACAGAGCATCAGCATTGCCGGGCTCCAGTCGCTCAGTCCCGCGCGCAGGAAGAACTTGTTGCGACGCTGGCTGTCTCTCAGGGGCGGCGAGTCCCCGCCGGCCACGGTGCTTGAGGAGCTGCTGCGCCAACTGTGGGCGGCCGGAGGCGACCGACAGCCGGAGATCGCCATGGGAGAGCTGGTTGGGCGACGCTGGGGGGAGCGGCTTTACCTTTTGCCGGCCCTGGCAACATTGGACCCGCCTCAGGAGTTGTTATGGTCAGGCAGCGAATCGCTGGCACTCCCGGGGGGAGGTACGCTGGTGCCTTCGAGTGACTGGCCTGCCGGTAGCTACAGGGTGAGTTTCCGGCAGGGGGGCGAGCGTGCACGCCCGCTCGGCCGCAGCCATTCCCAGACCCTCAAGCGCCTGCTGCAGGAGTGGCAACTGGAACCGTGGCTGCGGGACCGGGTTCCGCTAATCTTTGAGGGGACGCGCTTGCTGGCGGTCGGCGGCCTGTTTGTCTGCCATGGTGATTGGAAGGGGCGCCCGCCCGCCCCTCCCGAGTGGCGGCCGGGAGCGTTTTCTGATTGAGCGGCAACCCGCATTCTGGTAGTCTGGCGTCCCATCTCGAGGCAGAGGAATGCGCCAGCCGGCGCGGCCTGTGCCAGCCCCGCAACCCGATTCCATCGGGCATTCAGATTGACCAAGGTTTTGCATGACGCGCTATATATTTGTAACCGGTGGCGTGGTTTCCTCGTTGGGGAAAGGCATCGCTTCCGCCTCCCTGGCCGCTATCCTCGAAGCCCGCGGCTTGAAGGTTACCATTCTCAAGCTTGATCCCTACATCAACGTGGACCCGGGCACCATGAGCCCCTTCCAGCACGGCGAGGTCTACGTGACCGAAGATGGCGCCGAGACAGACCTGGACCTGGGTCACTACGAGCGCTTCATCCGTACGCGCATGTCCAAGCGCAACAACTTCACCACCGGCCGGGTATATGAAACCGTGCTGCGCAAGGAGCGCCGCGGGGATTACCTGGGCGGCACTGTGCAGGTGATTCCGCACATTACCGATGAGATCAAGCGCCGCGTGCTCGAGGGCGGGCGCGACGTGGACGTGGCTATCGTCGAGATCGGCGGTACCGTTGGTGATATCGAATCCCAGCCGTTCCTGGAATCCGTGCGCCAGTTGCGCGTGGAGCTGGGGCTGAACCGCGCCCTGCTCATCCACCTGAGTTACGTTCCCTTTCTTGCCACCGCCGGTGAGACCAAGACCAAGCCGACCCAGCACTCCGTCAAGGAGCTGCGCTCCATCGGCCTGCAGCCGGATATACTCCTGTGCCGCTCCGAGCGCGAGATCGACGAGGACTCGCGCCGCAAGATCGCGCTGTTCACCAACGTCGAGGAGCGCGCGGTGGTGCCGCTCCCGGATGCCAAGACCATCTACGGTGTACCGCGACTCCTGCATACCTACGGCCTGGACGATATCGTGGTGGAGAAACTGCAGCTCGAGTGCGCCGCCCCCGACCTGTCCGAGTGGGATGCCGTGGTTGATGGCAAGCTCAATCCCGACCACGAAATCAAGATTGCCATGGTCGGCAAGTACATGGAGCTGCTCGATGCCTACAAGTCCCTGATCGAGTCTCTCACCCACGCTGGCATCAAGCACCGCTGCAAGGTGGATATCGACTTCATCAATGCCGAGGACGTCGAATCCGAGGGTGGCCTGGAACTGATCAAGGATGCCGATGCCATCCTGGTGCCGGGAGGCTTTGGCGAGCGCGGCCTGGAGGGCAAGCTCGAGTCCGTGCGCTATGCGCGCGAGAACAATATCCCCTTCCTGGGTATTTGCCTCGGCCTGCAGTCCGTGGTGATTGAGTATGCCCGCAACGTGCTGGGGCTCAAGGAAGCCAACAGCACCGAGTTCGATGCGAATACCAAGCACCCGGTCATCGGCCTGATCACCGAATGGATCGACAGCGAGGGCAAGATTGAAAAACGCGATGAGCAGTCCGACCTGGGTGGCACCATGCGGCTGGGTGGGCAGGAGTGCCGCCTGGCCAAGGACAGTAAGGCTCGCGAAATCTACGGGGCTGATGTGATCGTCGAACGCCATCGCCACCGTTATGAGGTCAACAACAATTACGTCGACCGCCTGCAGAAAGCCGGCCTCAAGATCGGTGGCTGGTCCGCCGATGACACGCTGGTCGAAATGGTGGAGCTGCCGGAACACCAGTGGTTTGTGGCATGCCAGTTCCACCCGGAGTTTACCTCCACACCGCGCGACGGCCATCCGCTGTTTGAGAGCTTTATCGCAGCGGCGATGCAACAGCACGACAAGCAGGGTAAATAATATTCTGGGCCCGGATTCAGGCTCGACGGAATACGCCATCCTCCTGTAGGGGGATGGCTGGGGAGACGGAAAAGATGAAAACCATTGAAGTCGGTAAAGTTCAGGTCGCCAATGACAGGCCCTTCGTGTTGTTCGGCGGCATGAATGTGCTGGAGTCCCGCGACCTGGCCATGCAAGTGGCCGAGCACTATGTGAAAGTCACCGAGAAGCTCGGAATCCCGTATGTGTTCAAGGCCTCTTTCGATAAGGCCAACCGGTCTTCCATTCACTCCTACCGGGGACCGGGAATGGAAGAGGGCCTGAAGATTTTCCAGGAGATCAAGCAGACCTTCGGTGTGCCGCTGATTACCGACGTGCATGAGCCACACCAGGCAGCACCTGTCGCGGAAGTTGTCGACGTGATCCAGCTACCGGCCTTCCTGGCGCGCCAGACCGACCTGGTGAAGGCAATGGCCGCGACCGGCGCAGTGATCAATATCAAGAAGCCCCAGTTTATGAGCCCGCCGCAGGTAAAGAATGTGGTGGAAAAGTTTGCCGAGGGCGGCAACGAGAAAGTTATCCTGTGCGAGCGCGGAGCCTGTTTCGGTTACGACAACCTGGTAGTGGACATGCTGGGTTTCCGTACCATGATCGATTCCACCGGCGGAGCGCCCCTGATCTTTGATGTAACGCATTCCCTGCAGATGCGCGACCCGTCCGGCGCAGCTTCCGGCGGGCGGCGTGCGCAGGTCACCGAGCTCGGCCGCGCAGGCCTGGCCATCGGCATTGCAGGACTGTTCCTCGAGGCCCACCCGGACCCGGACAAGGCACTCTGTGATGGCCCGAGCGCACTACCGCTGGAAAAGCTGGAACCGTTCCTGGCGCAGATGAAGGCCGTGGATGACCTGGTGAAGGGCTTTGAGCCGCTGGATACCAAGTAGGGCCGGCCCGGAGACGCATCCGGGAAAACAGAATCATGTCCGGGAGTGGGCCGAGGCCGCTCCTGCATCAGAAGAATCCAACTAACCACCTTTCAACATGGAGCCTGTTAATGAGCAAGATCGCCGCTGTCAAAGCTTTTGAAGTGCTGGATTCCCGCGGTAACCCCACCGTCGAGGCAGACGTTATCCTGGAAGACGGTTCCGTAGGCTCTGCCTGCGCGCCCTCCGGAGCATCCACCGGTTCCCGCGAGGCGCTGGAACTGCGTGACGGCGACAAGGGACGCTACCTGGGCAAGGGCGTACAGAAGGCGGTGGAGAACATCAATACCACCATCGCCGACCTGCTCAAGGGAATGGATGCCACTGACCAGCGCGCGCTGGACAAGGCGATGCTCGACGCGGACGGCACCGAGAACAAGTCCAAACTGGGCGCCAACGCCATCCTGGCGGTGTCCCTCGCCGCAGCGAAGGCGGCAGCAGTCTCCAAGAAGGTCCCGCTGTACCAGCACATCGCCGAGATCAACGGCACTGCCGGCGAGTACAGCATGCCGGTCCCGATGATGAATATCCTCAACGGCGGAGAGCACGCTGACAATAACGTGGATATCCAGGAGTTCATGATCCAGCCGGTGAAGGCAGCCACTTTCGCTGAAGCCCTGCGCCAGGGTGCCGAGATTTTCCACACCCTGAAGAAGGTACTCTCAGCCCAGGGGCTGAATACCGCGGTGGGTGATGAAGGCGGTTTCGCCCCCAACCTGCCCTCCAATGAAGCGGCCCTGAAGGTGATTGCCGAGGCGGTTGAAAAGGCCGGTTACAAGCTGGGTGACGACATCACCCTGGCCCTGGACTGTGCTTCATCCGAATTCTACAAGGACGGCAAGTACGACCTCTCCGGCGAGGGCAAGCAGTTCGACAGCAGCGGCTTTGCCGATTACCTGGCTGACCTCTCCGCCAACTACCCCATCCTGTCGATCGAGGACGGTATGGACGAGAGTGACTGGGATGGCTGGAAAGTCCTTACCGACAAGATCGGTGACAAGGTCCAGCTGGTTGGTGACGACCTGTTCGTAACCAACACCAAGATCCTCAAGGAGGGCATCGAGAAGGGTGTCGGTAACTCCATCCTGATCAAGTTCAACCAGATCGGTTCCCTGAGCGAGACCCTGGACGCAATCAAGATGGCCAAGGACGCGGGCTACACTGCGGTGATTTCCCACCGGTCCGGTGAGACCGAGGACACCACCATCGCCGATCTGGCAGTTGCGACTGCTGCCGGCCAGATCAAGACCGGTTCCCTGTGTCGCTCTGACCGCGTGGCCAAGTATAACCGCCTGCTGCGTATCGAGGCTGAGCTCGACGGCAATGCACCTTACCGCGGCCGTGCGGAATTCAAGTAAGGGGGCAGGCCTCTGCAGCCATCGGTGGGATTGCGGGCGCAGGTTCCGCTCCCGCCGATGGGTGAAAGATTGAAACCGCTATGAAATGGCTGCTGGCATTCCTCGTCGTTACCCTGCTCGTTATGCAGTATCGCCTCTGGATAGGCGAGGGCAGCATGGCAGAGGTGACCCGCTTGCAGCGGGAGCTGGAACAGCAGCGAATGAAAAACGCCGCCCTGGCACGGGAGAACCGTCAGCTGTTGCGGGAGGTGCGCAGCGTCAAGGAGGGTACTGACGGGGTCGAGGCCAAGGCACGCTATGACCTGGGCCTGATCAAGGAAGGGGAAACGCTGTTTATCTTTCTCAACCCCGAGGAGGCCGACAACCAGTGATTTCCGGTTTCTGGGTAGTGGTGCCGGCCGCCGGGGTCGGCAAGCGCATGGGGGCGGATCGCCCCAAACAATACCTGCCGCTGCTGGGCCGGCCGCTCCTGTCACTGACACTGCGCAATATTCTTGCCTGGCCGGGACTCGCCGGTATCGTAGTGGCAGTATCTGAAGATGATCCCTATTTTGCGCACATCGCCGAGGCCGGGCACCCTCATGTTCACCGGGTTACCGGTGGGGCCGAACGAGCCGACTCGGTGTTGTCAGCGCTCAATTACCTCGCCGGCCGCGTGCCTCCTGAGACCACGGTACTGGTCCACGATGCTGCGCGTCCCTGTGTATCCCTCGACGATATCCAGTCACTGCTTGCGGATGATGTCAGCCCCATGGCTCTGCTTGCCCAGCCGGCCAGCGATACGCTGAAACTGGGTGCCAGCGACGGCAATCGCCAGGTAGTGGAAAAGACCCTCGACCGGTCGCGGATCTGGCAGGCGCAGACCCCCCAGCGGGCCCCGCTCGGCGAACTGCAGCGCTGCCTGCGTGAGGGCCTGGAGCGCGGCGCGGGGATTACCGATGAAGCCAGTGCGCTGGAGCTGGCTGGCCACCAGCCCCAGCTTGTTGAGGGCCAGCGGGACAATATCAAGGTGACGCTGCCAGGGGATATCCCGCTGGTGGAGTCCATCCTGCGCCTCCGGTATGCGGCGACGGAAGAAAAACGCTAATCACGATTCAATTGTTACAGGCAGTCAGCAGAAGGAATGCAACGCGCATGAGTTTTCGCATAGGCCAGGGCCTTGATGTCCATGCCTTCGGCCCCGGTGACCGGGTTATCCTGGGTGGGGTCAGTATTCCCCACAGCCACGGACTCGTCGCCCATAGTGATGGCGATGTCCTGCTGCACGCGCTCTCAGATGCTCTGCTGGGGGCGCTGGCGCTGGGCGATATCGGCCATCACTTCCCCGATACCGACAGCCAGTACGCCGGCGCGGACAGCCGGGAGCTGTTGCGCCGCGTGGTGGCCGAAATTCACCGGCGCGGCTATCGGCTGGTAAATGCAGACTGCACCCTGGTGGCGCAGCAACCCAAAATGGCACCACATATCGGGGCGATGCGTACCAATATCGCGGCCGACTGTACCGTCGATGAAGGGGCTGTCAGCGTCAAGGCGACTACAAGCGAGCGGCTTGGCTTCACCGGACGAGGGGAGGGGATCGCCGCCCTTGCGTCAGTACTGCTCGAGCGTGCCGATGACTGAGTACTGGGACCTGGACTGGCCACGCGCCCACGGGGGAACCGCCATCACCGCGGAGTTCCGGCGCGAACCCGAGGATTTTGTCGTCGAGGAGCAGGGTGATCCCGTACTGACGGATACCGGAGAACATGTGTACCTGCAGGTTCGCAAACGCGGCGCCAACACCAGCTGGGTTGCCCAGCAGTTGGCGCGCGTGGCTGGCGTCTCACCCAGGGACGTAGGCTTTTTCGGCCTGAAGGATCGCCATGCGGTAACCACCCAGTGGTTCAGCGTCTGGCTTGCCCAGCGGCCCGAACCCGACTGGACAGCGATTGTCAGTGAAGAGGTGGAAATACTTCGCTGCAGTCGTGGCCAGCGCAAGCTCCGTCGCGGCGAACATACCGGCAATCGCTTTCAAATCAGGCTGCGTGACACGCGCGGGGACCGGGACAGGGCGGAGCAGTTACTGGCGAGCCTGGCTGGCGGCGTGCCAAATTATTTCGGTGAGCAGCGTTTCGGTCGTGACGGTGGCAACCTGACACTGGCGCGCCGCCTGGCAGAGGAAGGCGGCCGTGCCCGCCGCAGCGAGCGAACTTTCGCCATGTCTGCCGCCCGCAGCTGGCTATTCAACCAGGTGTTGGGCCAGCGCGTGAAAGACGGAAGCTGGCGTGAGCTGCTCGATGGGGAACCGCAACCATATCCATCTGCACCACTGTGGGGGCGGGGCAGGAACCCGGCGACCAGGGTGCAGGCCGGGCTCGAGGCTGCCGCGGTAGCCCCCTGGCAACCCTGGTGCGACTGGCTGGAGCACTGCGGCCTGAAACAGGAGCGCCGTGCCCTGGTACTGCAACCAGGGGACCTGGAGCATGAATGGCATGGCGACGACCTGCAACTGGCTTTCAGCCTACCGGTAGGCACCTTTGCCACAGCCGTGCTCCGGGAGCTCGCAGAGCTGGCAAATGCCGCGGCTGGCGCCATAAAATAGACGAAAACTAACAATGATAACCGGCTCTGAGGCCGGGTCGCGGCGGGGACGATACCCGGCCGCCAGTTGGAAGGGACACTATGGACCGCTTGAAACGCGAAGGGCTGGGGATGACCTCCCAGCGCACCCGCAATCGCCTGATACAACGATTGCGGGATGGGGGGATTCAGAACGAAGAAGTGCTGGATGTGATGGCATCCACGCCTCGCCACCTGTTTCTTGACGAGGCCCTGGCCATTCGGGCCTATGAAGATACGTCGCTCCCGATCGGTTACGGGCAGACCATCTCGCAACCTTACATAGTCGCGCGGATGACCGAGCTCCTGCTAAACCGGGCGACATCCCTGCACAGGGTGCTGGAGGTGGGGACCGGCTCCGGGTACCAGACCGCGATTCTTGCGCGGCTGGTTGACCAACTCTATTCCGTGGAACGCATCGCGCCCCTGCTGGACCAGGCCCGCAGGCGGCTGCGTGAACTCAATATCTATAACGTCGAAACGAAGGTCAGCAGTGGTGGTTTTGGCTGGCCCGAGATGGCCCCCTTCGATGCCATTCTCGCTGCAGCGGCGCCGGCTTCCGTCCCCGCCGAGCTCAAGGAGCAGTTGGCTCCCAACGGCGTGCTGGTAATCCCCATCGGCACCGAGCGCCAGTTTCTCACCGTGGTTACCCGCTGCGAGGACAGCGACCGTTTCGAAGTAGAGCGGCTCGAACCCGTACGCTTTGTGCCCCTGCTTTCGGGAGTTGTGCGGTGAGCCGTAGTCGGTTCCTGGGCGGCCGTTACTGGGGCATTTTGTTGCGCGGCATGGGCATGGGTGCCGCGGATGTGGTGCCGGGAGTTTCCGGGGGCACCATTGCGTTTATCACGGGGATCTACGGCGAGCTGCTGGACTCCCTGAGCCGTATCGGCCCCCACTGCGTGACGATCCTGCGGAGGCATGGTCCACTGGTGGCGTGGCGCTACATCAACGGCAACTTCCTGCTGGCGCTGTTCTGCGGCATTCTGTTGAGCGTGTTCAGCCTCGCCAACCTGATCGGCTTCCTGCTGGACAAGTATCCGATCGTGGTCTGGTCGTTCTTTTTCGGCCTGATCCTGGCATCGACCGTGCCCATCCTTCGACAGGTGCCAAGGTGGACCTGGTCGGTGCCGGTTTGCCTGTTACTGGGTGTGCTGCTCGCGGTGGGCGTCAGCGAGATCCGCCCGGGGCAGGTCCCGGCTACTCCCCTGACCCTGTTCCTTTCCGGGGCACTGGCAATCTGCGCGATGATCCTGCCCGGGATCTCAGGCTCGTTCATCCTGCTCATGATTGGAATCTATCCCCGGGTCCTGGAAGCGGTGCATGAACTCCAGTGGGAGAACCTGCTGTTCTTCGCCGGCGGGGCAGTTACCGGGCTCATGCTGTTCAGCCGGCTCCTGTCCTGGCTGATGCACCATTACCCGGCTCGCACCCTGGCGTTTCTCGCAGGCGTATTGCTCGGTAGCCTGAAAATTGTCTGGCCGTGGAAACTTCCTGATGCCGGGACAGCGGGAGGGGACAAGCTGGCGCCATTGTTGTCCAATGTGCTCCCGGCCCGTTTTGCGGGGGAGACCGGGGCCGAGCCATTTGTAGTGCCGGCCCTGGTGGCGGCAGCAGCAGCGGTAGCGTTAGTCCTGCTGGTCGACCATGTGGGCAGGGTACGGGACCCCCGAGAACAGGGAAAGGCGTGAAAATCTTCCTGCACTGCCTATTACCTGCGGCAGGTCGGAATGGCAGCGCATTCTGTGGAATTCAGGCGTCTTTCCGGAATAATTTTTTATACACTTTTCCCATAAATGGCTCCGGGTGATGTAAAAAGAGAATAATGGAATGTCGTCATTTTAAACAGGTTGGCCACCCCGACTGGCGTGACGTTTGCCGGGGATGGAGTCAATTCGTCCTTCGGGCGTTAAAAATATTAATCCCTGCCTTCACCGTAGGTATGCTTTTGGGCTGCACCAGCCTGCCTGCGCCAACCAGTTCCCTGGCCCAGCCGCCGAGCATTCGGATCGCTCACCACACCGTCAGCAAGGGTGAAACTCTCTATTCGATAGCGTGGCGCTACGGACGTGATTTTCGCGAACTTGCCGCCTTAAATGGCATAAAAGAGCCCTATAGTATTTATCCTGGCCAGCGCCTGAAGCTGGAGGGCAGGGCGCCCCGACCGGCCGCGAGGCCGGCGCCGAAACCAGCTACGAAGACTGTGGCCAGGGCACCCGTGCGGCGCCCCGAGACAGTGGTAGAGAAACAGCCCGTTCGCTCAAAATCCTTAACGCCGAGACCCGTGAAGAAGCCGACGACAACGCGCACCGCCGCCTCCATTCGCTGGCAGTGGCCGGCCCGTGGCAAGGTGATCAGCCGCTTCGCTGCAAAGGACCCCCTCCGCAAGGGAGTTGATATCGCCGGGGAAAAGGGGGACTCTGTAGTTGCAGCAGCCGATGGCACTGTGATCTACGCGGGTAGCGCACTGAGAGGTTACGGCAAGCTGCTGATCGTAAAGCACAGCGAGGAGTTCCTGAGTGCTTACGCCCACAACCACAAGTTGCTTGTGAAAGAGGGCAGCACGGTGAAAGCGGGGCAGAGGATAGCGGAACTGGGTTCAAGTGGTACCAGCCGCAACAAGCTCCACTTTGAGATCCGTCGCAACGGTCAGCCAGTTGATCCGATGGCCTATTTGCCATAGTCCAAGTGGTCCTGAGGCTCTGTAAATAAAAATGGATTTTGTTTGTACCACTTGAGGTAGTCACCGGAATGTGACGGCTGCAAGGTCCGCGCCTTCCCCAGCGGTCGTCCCAATACGGTGGCTGTCGTGCCAGAAGCGGCAGGGTCTAGCCCCTGCCAGCCAAGGGCACGGCTGATATTGGCATAGTACAAGGAGTTGGGGAAATGGATGCACAACGGCAACACCGGTCTGTGACCGGCGACGCAGATCTTCCTCCAGAGTTGGCAGCAGATCAGGCAGAACAGAACGTTCAGGGTAAACAGCAACAAGAGACAAAAAAGGAACCTGGCCGCCGCACCAGGAAGAAAGCGGCAAAATCGAGTCCCGAACCTACCCCCCTCAAGCCCAGGGCGCGGCGGCTGGCTGATAACGACAGTTATCTTCACAAGAATCTCGACGCGACCCAGCTTTATCTCAATGAAATCGGTTTCTCGCCGCTGCTGACCGCGGAAGAGGAAGTTTACTACGCACGCAAGGCATTGCGCGGCGACGCGGCCGCACGCAAGCGGATGATCGAGAGTAATTTGCGTCTGGTGGTCAAGATCGCCCGGCGCTATGTGAGCCGGGGCCTTGCGCTTCTCGACCTGATCGAGGAGGGCAACCTGGGCCTGATCCGCGCGGTGGAGAAGTTCGATCCGGAGCGGGGCTTCCGGTTCTCCACCTATGCCACCTGGTGGATACGGCAGACTATCGAGCGGGCCATCATGAACCAGACTCGCACGATCCGGCTTCCGATTCATGTGGTCAAGGAGCTTAATGTCTACCTCCGGGCGTCCCGGGAACTGGCACAGAAACTGGATCACGAGCCCTCGGCTGAGGAAATTGCGTCGCTGCTTGAAAAGCCTGTCGAAGACGTCGAGCGCATGCTGGGACTCAACGAACGGGTTACGTCGGTCGATACACCCATCGGTCCTTCTTCTGAAAAAACCCTGGTCGACACAATTCCGGACCAGCAGGAGTCTGATCCGGCCGAGCTCCTGCAGGACAGCGATCTTTTTGACAGCATTAACCGCTGGCTGGGAGAACTTCCCGATAAACAGTGCGAGGTGGTTTCACGCCGCTTTGGGCTCCGCGGTTACGAGGCCAGCACGCTTGAAGAAGTGGGGCGCGAGATTGGCCTCACACGCGAGCGTGTGCGGCAGATCCAGGTGGATGCACTGAAGCGTCTCAGGGAAGTCATGGAAAAACAGGGACTGGACGGAATGTCGCTGTTCGGTAACCTCTGACGCGGCAGTTCAGGAAAGTGATAGCCCGTATCGGTGCTCCGATACGGGCTTTTTTGTATCTACGGGTTCACTTCTGCGCCCAGCGACCCCGACTGTCCTGGTAATAAGCGCCGGCCGGCAGCCGCGCTTCCAGCTTCTCGGCAGCCCGGGCAGCTACCTGGGCGATGGAGATACCGTTGCGCTTGGCAATGGCCGCATATTCCCGCTTGCGCTTACTGTTAACCTCTGCCACCAGCTGTTCCAGCTCAGGTGAGCTCTCACTGACGATGGCGATATAGCCACTGTTGGCCTCCCCAACCAGCCCCTGGTTACGGGCCGCATCAAGTGTGATTGCCGCGGCAGGAAGGGCTACGGCCAGTGCCAGAATCACCAGGATATGCTTCAGCGTATTCATCATTAGCTCCTTAGAAAATACCTTCCTTGTCCTCGAAAACGTTCTCCAGCTCCCGGTCCACCTTGACACGAATTTCGTGCTCAATTTTTACATTCAGGTTTACCGTAATCGGCTCGCTGGGTGCCTGGACAGCGACGGTCGGTGTGCAGCCGGCAGTGATCAGCGCGGCGGCAAGCAGCAATGGTGGCAGGTGGCGGGTGTTCATCTGGCACTCCTCGGATTTAACGCCATTCTATTCTAACTGGTTTAGCTTAACGCAGGCTGAACCCCAGGGTTGCCCTTGTTTTCACTGATTGCCGAGTTGCTTTTCCAGCGCATCGGCAAGGTCACGGCTTGCCTGCAGGGATTGCAGCATGGCAGGAATATTGTTTTCGAGATTCAGGTTAATGACCAAGTCCCGCTTCTGGTCCAAAGAAGCGCTGCGACCCACCAGCTTGAGCTGCATTTGCATATCGCCGCTGGGCGGATACTCGAGTGTGCCACTCAGGGTGCGGTAACTGTAGTCTTCCAGCGCGCCGGCCAGCATTTTCAACTGGGGATTGCCGGCCAGCATTTCGGGGGAGAAGGCGCCATAATACCTCAACCGGCCTCCCGGCGGACGCGCTGTCACTTTCCCGCTCTTGACTGTGACGCCTTCCTCATCGGTGATCAACGGAATGGTCATATCAATTGCACCGCTGGCATTGAAGTTACCCGCCTCCATCTGGTCGCTCAATGCACGGAGCGAAAGCCCGGAGAAAGAGAGCTGGCTGCGTCGCTCCTCCCCGGCGAGATTCCAGGTCAATGCATCGGAGTGCACACTGCCTCCCAGGAGCTCCGCATCAAGGCCTGCGAATATCACATCACCGGATTGCTCCACCGACAGGAGAAAGCGGATGTTCTCTACAGGTACCCCGACGTCCACACGTTTTGCACTGAAGGCCTGTGGTTTTGGGGTGTACCAGCTGTCGCCTTTCCGCTGGAGTACGGCTTCGCCGGTAATGCCCACGGCAAAAGTGTTTTCGTAAATAGCCGCGACGTCCCGCAGTTGTGCCTGCAGGCGGTCACTGTTGCGTGCAGGCCATGAAAATGTGCCCTTGCCCCTCAATGTGCCGGAAACCAGCTCTACAGGAAGGCCCGAGATCACATCACTGAGCGGCTTCATCTGGCTGAACCCGGCTTTTGCCACACTGATTTCTGCGCTTCCCCGGGCCTTTCCGAAGTCGTGGGTCCAGTTGCTTTCTCCAGTAACATGGCCGGCCTTTACCTGGCTTTGGCCGCGCAATACCAGGTCGCGAAAGGTGAAGTCCCCCTGGGCCTCGGTAATGATCATGTATTTATCGTTGATCCTGGTGGTCCAATCATCGGTGGCATAACCGCCGGAAGCCAGCGTCTGGCCCCCTTCTCGTCGGAGCTCGAAACCTTGCATAGCGGCCGAGCCGCCACCCGACAGGCCAGGCGCACTGAAGGAGATAACAGTGACATTAAAATCTCCTTCGCAATGGAGCTTACCGGGAGCGGAGCAGGAAAGACCTGATGATTCCAGTCGGATACCTTTGGCCTTTAGCCCGTTTTTTGTGAGAGCTTCGGTGCTTGCCTGAAATCGCTCGCTTGCCAGCCTGTATTCGCCATTGCTGGTAGCGATGCTGCCCGCAAATACCAACTGGTTGTCTGCAGCTGATGCGTTTTTGTCCAGTACTATTGAAGGAGCCCGGGCGCTCACGGTGACAAGACAGGCTGTTTCCTGCTGCAGCTGGCAGCTCAAGGATTCAAGAGTTGATGAAAGCCTCTGCGTGCCTTTTCGGTCCGCCAGGTTCAGCTTCAGACCGGAAGCTTCAACCTCGAGTGGCCCGGGCCACTGCCTGGCACGAATAATCAACGGCTTCGTAAACGTGGCTTGCAGTCTTGCCTCCCCGGGTCCCAGTGCGTCCAGAACGCTGGCCAGCGCGGGTGGTGAGTTTTCCTTCTTTACCAGGGTCGCCTCTGGTCGACTGCCCGGGAGGATTTCCAGCGAAAGTCCTGTCATCAGCCTGTCGCTGCCGAGGCGACCGAGGGACGGGAGCGTGGCTGAGCCCCGCAATTCGACCCGGCCCCCAATGTCGGTAATTCCCCTTCCTGTGAGAGCCCTCAGGGCCGTAAGCGCTGTGCCGGGGTCCTCGAGGAGCAATGCTGCGGTGTCGAGGCTGAGTGTGCCACTGGCTGTGATTTCACTGTCCTTTCCCCCGCCCCGGGCCTGGATCTCGCCGGAAAACAGTTCCTGGTCACTGGTTTGCAGGCGGGTAATCAGGACATTAGCACTACCTGTCGCCGCCGCCACGCGGAGGGGGTGGAGGCTGTCAAGGTTGAACTCGACCGGCCCATCGGTAGCAAGTGTGATTCGAAGGGGAAGCTTGCCGGGTAAGCGCGCCAGGCTCAGCGACAGCTCATCACTTTCAACTCTCGCAGCCAGGCTTTCATAATATTCCGTGTGGGAAAGGTTATCCGGGATACGTCCGGTGACGTTGAGCTGGAAGGTGCCAGTAGATTGGGTTTTGTTCCCGTTCTGGCCAGCACGCATGACTGGGCTGGAGATTGCGCCAGGAAGGGGCAGCAGTGTGATCGTATTGGCGAGACGTTCGACGTCGCCCGTCATTCTGAGGGCGGCTCCCCAGTGCCCGGGGGAGGCGCCCGTCGTGGTGGCGGTAAATCCGGGGCGCAGAGTAGCGCTCAGGTTGAAGGCATCCTCGCCTTCGCCATCCGCGAGCCGGAGGTCCAGCCGGACCGGCCGTTGTGTAGCCGCGGAAATATCCGGCAGGCTAGCCTCGCCCCTGAGTTCGAAGCCCACTCCCTGAACCATGATGCTTGCGGTGTCGGCAGGCCTGTCCCATTGCAGCTTGATCCGCACTGGAAGTCCTCCGCTGCGGATATCGACCAGTTCGGCGATCTCTATCCGCGGTGGCAGAAACCTCACTGCCTGGAGTAAATCGCTGAGGATAATATCCGGAGCCGGCCGATCAGGGGTGGTGGGGGCAGGCCGGTCGCCAAGGCGAGCGGCCTCGATGGCAACGCGGGTGCGTCCCTCCTGCTTCCGTAAGACCAGGTCGAGTGGCCGGGAGATGACCACGCCCCGCAACTCTACCGGCGTCCCCGAGGGAAGCGTGACGCTTAGTTGAGTCATCCTGACCTGGCCCGGCGACACCTTGAAGCCCTGGATCCGCTCGATCTCCACCTCGCTGACCAGGCCTCTGGCTATCAGGGTCGCTAAAGTGTCACGTTTCACCCAGGCCCAGCCGATTGCCATCGCCAGCAGGAAGCAGGTGACAATCGGTATGATCAGGCGCGACCTGGGCACATTCGACCTCTGGATTCAGGCTTGCAGGGGGTGCCAGTTGCAGTCACCGGCAGTTGACAGTGTAACCGGCCGGGAAGCAAAAAATAATGACATACCCACAGATGGCGGAATTCGAGCGTCGTTGTCACGCCGTGCTCTGGCGTGGCTGCAAACGCCACTGCCTGCAGGACATCACTCCTGGCCTGCGGGGCGCGGCTGGAGGTGGCCCCGGAGGCAGTGCTAGCCTCACAGTCACCACGGAGGGTATAGTCTCGGGCCTGATACCGGCCTGTGTCACGATGGGCTGGAACCGAAGTGTCTCTGCCAGTCAAGGGAGCCTATTAATGAAAGACGCCCAGCCCCGCACCATCTACCTGAAGGATTATCGGGTACCGGATTACCTGGTTGACCAGACTCGCCTGCATTTTGAACTGCAGCCTTCCGGCACCCTGGTTCGCTCGGAATTACATATCCGTCGTAACCCTGCCGCAGGGGAAGGCCTCCCGCCACTGGCGCTGGATGGCGTAGAGCTGGAGCTGTTGTCGGTGGCGATCGATGGGCGGGAAGTCGACGATCAGCAGTTTCGGGTATCGCCGGAAGGGCTGTCGATTGATGTCGACCGGCCGGAGTTTGTGCTGGAGATCGCGAACCGCATCCATCCGCAGGACAACACGTCGCTCGAAGGACTCTATCTGTCCAATGGTATGTATTGTACCCAGTGCGAGGCAGAGGGCTTCCGCAAGATTACCTATTATCCGGATCGCCCCGACGTCATGTCGCGCTTTACCACTACTATTGTCGCTTCACGGGACTACCCGGTGCTGCTGTCCAACGGCAATGAGATCGATCGCGGCGATATGGAAGACGGCCGGCATTTCGTTACCTGGGAGGATCCCTTTGCCAAGCCGGCCTACCTTTTCGCACTGGTAGCGGGCGACCTGGAACATGTTGAGGACAGTTTTACCACTGCCAGTGGCCGCGAAGTCAAATTGCAGATATTCACCGAGGCCAGGAATATCGGCAAGTGCGACCACGCAATGCGCTCCCTGAAGAAAGCCATGCGGTGGGATGAGGAAGTGTATGGACGGGAATACGACCTGGATATTTTCATGATCGTCGCAGTTGATCATTTCAATATGGGGGCCATGGAGAATAAAGGACTTAACATTTTCAATTCAGCCTGTGTGCTGGCCAGCCCCGAGACTGCTACTGATACTGCATTTCAGCGCATTGAAGCCATTGTTGCCCACGAATACTTCCACAACTGGTCAGGTAACCGGGTAACCTGTCGCGACTGGTTTCAGCTCAGCCTGAAAGAGGGATTTACTGTTTTTCGCGATGCGGAGTTCTCTGCAGATATGAATTCGCGTGCAGTGAAGCGCATCGAGGACGTTTCCATGCTGCGCACCGCCCAGTTTGCGGAGGACGCGGGCCCTATGGCGCACCCGGTACGTCCTGACAGCTATATGGAAATCTCGAATTTCTACACTCTCACTATCTACGAGAAGGGCGCAGAAGTTGTGCGAATGATCCACACCCTGCTGGGTGAGGAGGCATTCCGCCGGGGCAGCGATCTCTACTTCGAACGACATGACGGACAGGCTGTTACCTGTGAAGATTTCGTCAAGGCGATGGAGGACGCTAATGGCGTCGACCTGAGCCAGTTCCGGCGTTGGTACAGCCAGGCGGGAACCCCGGTATTGGATATCTCCGACGATTTCGATGCCGCCAGTGGCGAATATTCGCTGACAGTGCGGCAGAGTTGCCCCCCCAGCCCTGGGCAGGTGGAAAAAGAGCCATTCCATATTCCGCTAAAGATTGCGCTCCTGGACAGTGCAGGGAAGAACCTCCCCCTGGATACGTCCGGTGCGACCGAGCAGGTGCTGGAAGTTACCGAGGCCGAGCAGACTTTTCGCTTTGAGGGGGTGTCCGAAAAGCCACTGCCATCCATATCGCGCGGATTCTCATCGCCAGTAAAGGTGCGCTATGGCTATAGCAAGGAGCAACTACTGTTCCTGATGCGCTTTGAATCCGATGACTTCAATCGCTGGGATGCCTGCCAGCGGTTGGCATTTATGGCTATGGAGGCTCTTCAACAGGACTACCGTGCAGGCCGTGATATGCGGCTTTCGCCGGAACTGCTATCAGCCTACCGGAGCGTGCTGCAGAACCGCGAGCTGGATCCTTCCCTCGTAGCGGAAATGCTCTCCCTGCCCACCGCCCAGGTCCTTGCCGAGCAGACAGACGAAATCGATGCCGAAGCCATTGTGGCCGCACGAAATTTTGCCGAGGCCGAGCTGGCCCGGGAGCTTGAGGAAGACCTGTTGGCCGGGTACCACGCGTTTTCGAATGACCGCCCCTACCGACCGGAAGCGGGGGATATAGCGGAGCGACGCCTCAAGAATACCTGCCTTGCGTATCTTTGTGTCACGGAAAAACCGGAATACCTGGACCTGGCCCAGGCGCAGTTCGACAGCGCTGGCAACATGACCGACAGTGCAGCCGCACTGGCTACCCTGGTCGACCGCGGTTCCGATGAGCAGGCCGAATCAGCCCTGCAGGAATTCTATCGGTGCTGGCACGCGGATACCCAGGTAGTAGAGCTCTGGTTTGCCCTGCAGGCGAGTAGCTCCCAACGTGGTTCCCTGGACCGGGTCCGCGCCCTGATGCAGCATCCGGCATTTGAATTGAAAAACCCGAATAAGGTCCGGTCGGTAATTGGTGGTTTCGCCAACCGCAACTTTACCCAGTTTCACCGGGCAGACGGCAAAGGCTTCGAATTCCTGGCGGAACAGGTCGTCGCCCTGGACCGCCTTAACCCACAGGTAGCGGCTCGCCTGGTTACTCCCCTGACACGATGGAAGAGATATCGTGCTGAACTGAGCGAGAAGATGCATGCGGCGCTGCAGATGGTGATGGAAAGCGGCGAGTTGTCGCGGGATCTTTATGAGGTGGTCAGCAAGAGCCTGGTGTAACGGGCAGTTAAAGAGGGCGGGCGTGAAAAACCCTGCCCTCGTTACCCCTTTAATCAGAATATGCGACTGTCCTTTTCCCTGCCAAGCCTCGTCAGGAGCAGGCGCCCTTTTCGCAGTTCCAGTTCGGTGATCGAGGTGTAGTCAGGCCGGAATTGGCAGATATCGCTGGCACCGCGGATATGGGCAACCACGGAATTGATGACCATGAAATGGCAGAATACTGCAGTGTCCTGCTGCAGTCCTGAGAGGTAATCAATCACGCCCTCGCGCCACAGAAGCTGGTGAGGCTGAAGCTGGCTCCATTGGGCAACGAGAAGAGAGCGTATCCACTGCCCGCGTTCTGTGAGCGGCAAATCTGGCGGCGATGGGATTTCGGTGACGTCGCCTGTGATAGCTATTTCCCGCTGCCACAGCTGGGCCAGGGGCTCGGCAGTTTGCCGTGCGCGGCTCTTTGGGCTGCTGACCAGGTGAAACCTTGGCCCGCTTCCCAGCACATGCGCCAGCGCTTCGGCTTGCTCGAGACCCCGTTCGGTCAGTGGCGGATCAGCAACGCCTGGTGCCTTGGCGGCCTCCCCGTGCCTTATTAACAAAATCTTCGTCACTTTATTTCCCGTCTGTAATGCCAGTATTTATCCAGGCTATCTTCGCGTCGAGTGAGGTCACAGTACATATCCCTCCAGTGGTCTTTGCCGGAAGGCCAGGGGCATGCTTCCTTCAAGAGACTCGAGGAGACAGCGCTTTGGGTCGCGTTATGCCCCGGCGTGCCTGTTACATAGTGTGCGTGGCGTATCTTTAAACCAGCAATACGCCACGCTTGCCCCTGCTGTCGGCCATGTCCCTGCGTTTAATTAGCCTTCCTGTTCCCCTGTCCGCCACGACCTGATTCCGGCAATCCGCTGATTATAGGCGGCGCCCGATTTGCTCTTGAATTGTGACTGACTTCTGTCCATAAACAAATGACTGCTCAAAATTTATCCGCATTGGATGCGGTTTGAGCAATTATGGGGTTGTTCAGGGAATGGGCGCCTGTCATAGCGACATAAGACACCTAAATGCTCCAGGGCATCACTCCGCTGTATGTGTGGAAGGAACTCACAATGGTTGTAGTCAGGTGACAGCATGATCGGAAAAATTTACGACAGGGAAACCGGGTCGGTGAAGGAAATGCCACTGGACGACTTGCAGTTATCGTCTATCGGGCTTGTCAGTCTCCCAGTGGGGCTGGAAGAGGTGGCATCCTACGCCCGCGAGGGCAATGACTTGATCATCATCCTTGAATCGGGTGAGCAGATCGTCATTGCGAACTTTTACATGGTCGACGAAGACGGCGAGCAGAGCCAGATAGTGCTCGAAGGCGGTGATGAACCGGTAATGCTCGCAATGCTTGGCGGCGCTGGATTCCCGGTGCCGGCAGCGGCGCCGGTCGCGGCTGCGGCAACCGGTGTCAGTTCCTGGGTGGTTCCGGCTTTGGTCGGTCTGGGAGCTATTGCTATTGCCCTGGATGACGACGACGACCGGGAGGGATTCAGCCAAACCGGTAACCTCACTCCCTCTGGTCGCCCAATCCCCCCTTCGCCTCCGGGACCTCCGCCGGATAGTGACGCCGATGCGGATTCCGATGCCGATGCGGATGCCGACACGGATGCAGACGCAGATGCCGACGCGGATACAGATGCGGATGCGGACGCCGATGCCGACGCTGACGCGGATGCGGATGCGGATGCCGACGCGGATGCTGACGCGGATGCCGACGCGGATGCCGATGCTGACGCGGATGCCGACGCGGATGCGGACGCTGATGCTGATGCGGATGCGGATGCGGATGCCGATGCAGATGCCGATGCGGATGCCGATGCAGATGCTGACGCGGATGCGGACGCTGATGCCGATGCCGATGCCGATGCCGACGCGGATGCCGATGCAGATGCTGACGCAGATGCCGACGCGGATGCCGATGCGGACGCCGACGCTGATGCGGATGCGGATGCGGATGCGGATGCGGATGCCGATGCGGATGCCGATGCCGATGCAGATGCCGATGCAGATGCAGATGCCGACGCGGATGCCGATGCCGATGCCGATGCCGATGCAGATGCCGACGCAGATGCCGATGCAGATGCCGATGCCGACGCGGATGCCGACGCGGATGCCGATGCGGACGCCGACGCCGATGCGGATGCGGATGCGGATGCGGATGCGGATGCGGATGCTGACGCAGATGCCGACGCAGATGCCGACGCGGATGCGGACGCCGATGCGGATGCGGATGCTGACGCTGATGCCGACGCCGACGCCGACGCCGACGCCGACGCCGATGCGGACTGTGATGTGAATGTCGACATCGATATCGATATCGATATCGATTGTGACTGCGACGCGGATGCCGATTCAGATGCGGATGCCGACGCGGATGCAGATGCCGATGCAGGCCTCGGTCAGTTCGCAGGGCTCTGTGACTCGGATTGCACGGTAAAAGACGTTGACGTCGATGTTGACGTGGATATCGAAAGAGACGGCTGTGACGTCAATATAGATATCGATATAGACATAGATATCGAATGCGATGCCGATGCCGACTCCGATGCCGATGCCGATGCGGATGCCGATGCGGATGCCGACGCGGATGCCGATGCGGACGCCGATGCGGACGCCGACGCGGATGCGGACGCCGATGCCGATGCGGATGCGGATGCAGACGCAGACGCCGATGCGGACGCGGATGCCGATGCGGACGCCGACGCGGATGCGGACGCCGATGCCGATGCCGATGCGGATGCAGACGCTGACGCCGATGCGGATGCTGATGCCGATGCGGATGCGGATGCGGATGCGGATGCTGATGCGGATGCGGATGCGGATGCGGATGCGGACGCGGACGCTGACGCCGACGCCGACGCCGACGCCGACGCCGACGCGGACGCTGACGCCGACGCGGACGCGGACGCTGACGCCGATGCGGACGCTGACGCCGATGCGGATGCTGATGCCGATGCGGATGCGGATGCGGACGCGGATGCGGATGCGGATGCCGATGCGGACGCGGATGCGGATGCCGATGCGGATGCTGATGCCGATGCGGATGCGGATGCGGATGCGGATGCGGATGCGGATGCGGATGCGGATGCGGATGCGGATGCGGACGCGGATGCGGATGCGGATGCTGATGCGGATGCGGATGCGGATGCGGATGCGGACGCGGATGCGGATGCCGACGGAGACGCCGACGGAGATGCCGACGGAGATGCCGACGGAGATGCCGACGGAGATGCCGACGGTGATGCCGACGGAGACGCCGATGAAGATGCGTTACTCACCGACGTGATCCCGATGCAGGACGAGAGTGCCGCGACAAGCAGCGGCCCTGCGCAGTCGGCTGAGAGCGGGCCAGGGGCGTCCTTCAACGATGAAATGGGGCCGGACCTTGACCTTGAGGATCTCGTCAGCGAGAGCGGGTCGGGCGAGATTCCACTCTTCTCGGTGGAGGATTCCGGCTCTGGTGCTGATCTCTCGGGTGGCGGTTGTGCCCTCCAGGACGGCATGGATACCACCATGCACGCCCAGGAGACCGACCCCGTCCAGGATCTGTGGCAACAAAACGGACCAGACGACGTCTGATCCCAAGGAGCTCTAGCAACTGAGAAACACCGGGCCATTCGGCCCGGTGTTTCTTTTTTCGACTAGAATCGGAAGAGGAAAATATCAACCAGTGGTGCCGGCCATAAGATGTCAATGCCGGATATCGCTACTGCCAGGCAAGTGAAAATAGTGTATTTGACGCAGCGACTAAGGATGGTCACGCTGGCTGCTACTGCCATTGCGTGGGCGCAGCAGGCCTGGACCCAGGGTGCAAGCGAACCCACTGGGCGATCCGCCCAAATCAGTGAATCCGCCGTACAGCGAGAAGTGTCATCACCTTCCTCGGCCATTACCCACTCCCAGTACACTCCCCGTCAACTAAGCATTACTGAAGCAGTTCACCAGGCCATCGACTGGCATCCCGTGATCGCAGAGTCTGTCGGGGAGCTTTATCGGCGCCAGGAGGGCATTAGAGTTGCGCGCTCAGGCTACTTTCCCCAGCTCAGCGCAGGGGTGGTTGCAGGCCATGACAGCGAAAATAATGGTGGTGGCGATGGCCATGCCGTACAGCTTTATGTCTCCCAGGTGATATACGATTTTGGGAAAATTTCCAGTGGGGTGGACCTGGCAAATGCAGAGGTCAGTCGCTCCAGGGCCGAAGTCCTCCAATCAATAGACCGAATTGCAAGAGATACTGCGGATGCAGCTGTGGAAGTACAGCGATACCAGGCTCTGCTGGAAACCTCGCAGGAGCAGATAGATAGTGTGTCAGCCATCGCCTCTCTTGTGCGTATGCGTAGCGAACGGGGCGCCAGTTCACGTTCAGATGTGCTGCAAGCACAGGCTCGGATCGAAGCAGCTCGTGCCGCGAAGCAGCAAGTAATTGCAGGGCTCGCACGCTGGCGAAGCACACTGCAGAATCTTGTAAATGCCAGTGGCCCGGTCCAGGTGACGATGGGTACGCCGGAGTCGATGAAGAATGCGTGCCAGGGACCTCCGGGGGAGATCTTCGCTTCGCCAAGAATTCTCATAGCGGAAGCCTCTCGAGCAGAAGCCATGGCCCGCCTTTCAGAGTCCAGGGCAGACGTCTGGCCCACGTTGTCTCTTGATGCTAGCTACAACCGCTATCTCGACCAGACATATGTGGACACCAACGTGCTTGATGAGAATGAATCGGCTGTCTTCCTCAATCTTTCCATGCCGATATACCAGGGGGGGCGCCTCTCCGCCAGTAAGGAGTCGGCTTCTTATGCAGTACGGGCTGCCGAGGCCGCAAAGGATGCCGCGCGAGAATCTGTCGCGCGCGAATACCAGGCTGCCCAGGCACAAGCACATGGGCTGGAACGGAGCATGACTATATTGGATGCCAGGGAAAAGGCGATTCGGGAGACGAGAGACCTGTATAGAAAGCAGTACTCTTCGCTCGGGACTCGAACCCTACTGGACCTTTTAAACGCCGAAGAAGAACTGCAGCAGGCGAGGCAGGAGCGGATAGAAACCCGGTTCGACCTCAAGAAGCTAGAGATCGAGTGTCTCTACAATACTGGAGACATTCGTCAAGCATTTGGCATCGAGGGGCGAGCAGTGCAGGGCGTGGAGGTATTGCCGTGAAGGTCGAGCATGAGGCCGTGCAAGGCCCGGCCTTGTCAGACAGCAGAAAGCATGAGGTAGATTACACTCCATGGCTGGAAGCGATCGTCGCTGTCTCCCGACATTACCGGCTGGACTTCTCAGAGGAAAATATACGCATTGCCGCAGATTGGGGCGGGCAGGAAAGCACAGAGCTGGTTCTTAGACAAATGGCCCGCCAGGCAGGCCTGACGATAAAATTTACTCGCTTTGACCAGATGGATCTAACACCATGGCGGCTGCCGGTGGTTGTTCAGCTAGATGACGGCCAGGTTGGTGTCATTGAAACCATTGGTAAAAATGGGAAACTGGGTATCCTGTGGAGTGGCGACCAGGGACTCGAAACTTGTATTGATAAAGCAAAGCTCGCGGCAAGGGTCCACCGCCTGGTTGTGCTGCGTCCCAGAAAAACACTCAGTGACGTCAGGGTTGATGACTATATCAAGCCGGACAACCGGCACTGGTTCAGGAAGATAATCCTTCGCGACTTGAAGCCCTACGGACATGTCATGTTGGCCACGACGGTGGCCAATACGCTGGCCTTGTCTGGCATCCTGTTCGCAAAGCAGGTGTATGACAGGGTAATTCCCGCTGAGTCCATGGCTACCCTGTACGTCCTGTTCAGTGGCGTCCTGCTTGCCGTTGTCTTTGACTTTGTTATGCGCCTCATGCGAGTGAGGATCACTGACCTGTTAGGTAAGCGCGCAGACATACGGGTTTCCGACCTGGTGTTTGGCCATGCGGTGAGACTCAGAAACTCGGCTAAGCCAAAATCCACTGGTACATTCATCTCCCAGCTCCGTGAACTTGAGCGAGTCCGGGATATGGTCACCTCGACCACTGTCCTGGCAATCGCGGATATGCCTTTTTTCTTCCTGTTCCTCCTTGTCCTGTGGGTGATCGCGGGTCCCCTGGTCCTAATACCCTTGCTGGCCATAGTGCTACTTATCATCCCGGGACTGCTCGCGCAGAAGAAACTTGCACGTCTGTCTGGAGAAGCAATGCGGGAGTCATCCCTCCGCAATGCGATGCTTGTTGAGACGGTGCAGGGTATGGAAGACATAAAGACTCTCCAGGCCGAGCATCGGTTTCAGCGCCAATGGAATCACTTTAACGCGGTTACAGCTGAGTCGAACCTCAAGCTACGTTATTTAACGAGTAAGCTTGTGACCTGGACACACAATGTGCAGTCGTCAGTGTTTGCGCTAACAGTGCTGTTTGGTGCACCGATGGTCATGTCCGGTGACATGACTACAGGTGCGCTGGTTGCTGCATCAATACTCAGCTCACGGATGATGTCGCCAATGGCGAACATTACCCAGGTACTGAGTCGCTGGCAGATGGCCAAATTCGCTCTCGATGGTATCGACAATATTATGCAGCTCCCCGTAGACCAGCCGGAGGGAAGCAAGCGCGTACATAAAGCATTTGTTCGAGGTGAATATGAATTCCAGGAGGCGGAATTCAAGTACAGTGGGGAGCCAAGGGAACCCGCTCTCTATTTGAAAGAGCTCAGGATTGTACCCGGAGAGAAAATAGCGGTACTTGGTAAAAATGGTGCCGGAAAATCCACATTGCTCCAGGCTCTATCCGGCATGCTGGAGGCGGCGTCCGGTACAGCAAACCTGGATGGCGTGGCTATCACGCATATTGACCCAGCCGATATCCGGCGGGATGTTGGCCTGCTTAGCCAGAATTCCGGGCTTTTCCACGGGACGTTACGGGAGAATCTTACCCTGGGCGCGCCTAATGCCACCGATGATGAAATCTTCTGGGCCTTGGAAATGACTGGTGCCCTGGAGATGGTGCGCAACATGCCGAAAGGTATGGACCACATGGTGCTGGAGGGCGGATCCGGTCTCTCCGGAGGCCAAAAACAGTCACTATTGTTATCGCGCCTGTTACTTCGCCAACCTTCAATCTTACTTCTGGACGAACCGACAGCATCACTGGACGAGGCCACCGAGCGAAGGTTCATTAACAACCTGTTGACCTGGTCAGGCAAAAGGACCGTTGTCCTGGCCACACACAGGAGCAGCACACTAAAGCTGGTAGACAGGATCCTGGTTGTTGACCGGGGCCGGATTGTTATGGATGGCAGTAAGGATGAAGTAATGGCGAGGCTTTCAGGTCCGGAGCGTAATGTTGAAAAGGATCGCGAGCAGGTGACGTGATGGAGACTGAAACGCGGGAATCGAACCTCATGAATCTCGATGGGCGGGACGGTGCAGGAAGGGTTAAGTCCATACCGTTATTGGATGCTGACTATCAGGCCGGTGAAAACCAGTATGACGAGCAGGATGAATCCACACTCATACACTCGACGCGAGTGGTATGGGTATTTTTTGTTTTGCTGGCAGCGCTGATCGGCTGGTCATATTTTGCCCAGGTCGACGAGGTTTCATCTGGCACCGGTAAGGTGGTGCCGACCTCGCGCGAGCAGGTCATACAGTCCCTCGAAGGAGGGATCCTGGCCGACCTGAAAGTCAGCGAGGGTGATATCGTGGAGCGAGGCCAGGTCCTCGCACAGCTGGATCCCACGAAGGTGCGTTCAAACGTTGAAGAGAGCATGGCCCGCTATCGGGCCGCAATTGCGCGTGTAGCCCGACTGACAGCCGAAGTTAATGACACCAAGCTGGTCTTCCCCGAAGAACTGGACGCCTATGGGGAACTGAAGGCGAAAGAGAGAAAGCTATTCAATACCCGGCAGAACAGCCTTGAAGAGTCCATGCGCGGCGTTCGCGATTCACTGGACCTCATCAATAAAGAATTGTCTATCACTCGCTCGTTGGTCAGTTCTGGAGCTGCCAGCAATGTTGAAGTCCTGAGGTTAAGCAGGCAGAAATCCGAGCTCGAGCTGAAGATGCGCGAAATACGCTCTGAGTATATGGTAAGGGCTCGTGAGGAGCTTGCGACCGTAAGCGCCGAGGCGGAGGCCCTTTCTTCTGTGATAGAGGGGCGTTCTGATTCACTCACTCGACTCACATTGAGATCGCCGGTGCGGGGGATCGTAAAGGATATCGCGGTGACCACAATTGGTGGTGTGCTTCCACCAAATGGGCGCCTGATGGAGATCGTGCCACTGGATGACAAGCTTCTTATAGAAGCCCGGATCTCGCCTCGGGATATTGCCTTCATTCACCCCGGCCAATCAGCCAAGGTAAAAATTACGGCCTACGATTACTCCATTTATGGCGGGCTGGAGGGAAAGGTTACCACCATTTCCCCAGATACTATCCAGGATGAAATGAATCCGACCGAATATTACTACCGTGTCTACATCCTGACCAAATCCGACGCCCTGGTTAATCAGAATGGTAATCGTTTTCCGATAGTTCCCGGCATGGTTGCTTCAGTGGATGTAAGAACCGGATCTAAAACAATATTTGACTACCTGCTGAAGCCAATAAATAAGGCAAGTGAAGCCTTGCGTGAAAGGTGAAGGATAGAATCTTGAGGGGGTTAGTCTTTAGGGTGAGTGGTGTGCAAGGTTGTGTAAGGATGGAAATGAAGTTTGCAATTCTCGCGGTAGTCTTTCTCCTCCTGATGTGGTTTGTCGTCAATACATCATGGGGACAGACCAGGAAGGTGACTCTTACTGCGGAGGTAATTGTTGATAATAGGTCTGAGATCGACATCAAGGGATATACGCACCGCATTTCCGTACCACTCGGTGACCATATGCAGCAAAGATTGCTGGCTATCCGCTATGAATATCCGGAGAAACTGAAGCGCAGGCGCCATAAGCTCGATAACGGCGAGTATGTGGAGATCGAGTGGGATATCCCGGCCGGGGAAAAGTCCAGTCGTAAAGTTGAATTTGATCTTGAGCTCAACAAATATGATTTCCATCGAGACGCCGCGGTTAGCCAGTCTCTCCCCCCCGAGGAATACCTGAAACCGAGGAAATTTATCGAGTCAGATGCAGAGCCGATTCGAAAGCTTGCTGCCCATATCCGCCAGGCATTTGACTCAGACGAAGACAGGCTTCGCGCGGCCTACCTTACCCCGCAGCAACTCCTTGATTATGATGTCCAATCTACAAAGGGGGCGCTTTATGCAGTAACCGAGGGAACAGGAGACTGCACAGAATACGCTGCGCTCTTTGTTGCCCTCGCGAGAGCGATGGGTTACCCCGCCAGGACGACTTCGGAGTTCCTCCTTACCTCAAGAAAGGACTTCAGCCAGCCCAACCACCATGCTGCAGAAGTATATATTGGTGACCGATGGGTGCCAGTGGACCCCAATCTCGCCCTGGATCCTGGCTTCGGTTACGGCTTTGGTATCGGCGGCAGGGACAAAATTGTCCTCAACCGGGATTTTACCTGGGTGTGGTCCAACCTATGGCCCCGGGAGCTCAGGGGAAATAGGGACAAGGTCGAAGTTGATATTCGCTGGAGCGTCAGGTGATCTACCGAGGATAGACAGATGATGGAACACATTCCTGTCGGTGCGGACAAGCTATTTGCGGTCGAAAACGACTTTTCGCACTCGCCCCTGGTTGACAGGGAAGGAGATATAGCGACTGCGCTGATCAGTGCTGAAGCCCAGCAGCAAGAGCTGGAAGTAAAGCGCTACAAGAAACTGGTATTTGAAGTTCTTAACAAACACCGAAGGGTAACTTTCTTACAGAACAGCCCCGAGAATTCAGCTGTATACAGCTACTGCGCAAAGCAGAAGCATATCGCCAAGGAAATTATGGCGAGGAAGGGCGTGGCTGTACCTGAGGGCGGTGTATTCACTGATATTGAAACAGCCTGGGAGTATGTTGAGGCACTCAATTCTGCGGTTGTGATAAAGCCAGTAGACCGGGCGTATGGTACGGGTGTTACTACAGACGTGAGAGGTAGGGAGCATTTCGAGTCAGCCTGGGACTACGCAAGCGGATACAGCAAAGAGGTCCTTGTCGAGCGCTTCATACCCGGCTATGACTTGAGGGTAATCGTTGTCGGAGAAAAGGCCGTGGCGGCCTGTGCACGGATTCCCGCAAACGTCGTTGGAGATGGTCAGAGCACCATACAGGAACTGGTAGAGCAAAAAAACCTGCAACGCGAGAGAAACCCCTCTCTCCAGACCGACATGATCAAGAGGTTCGACTTGTTGGAGAAAAGTGGTCGCCTCTTAACGGATGTCCCGGCCGCAGGGGAGCATATACAGCTCACGAGTGTGGCCAATGTGTCAGCCGGTGGCGACGCGGTGCAGCTCATCGACCTGGTCCCCGCTAAAGTCCTGGAAATTGCAGAAAGGGCTGCATCCTGCTTCCCGGGACTGGCGCAGGTGGGCGTTGACCTGATGGTCAACGACCGGGGACCGGAAGTGGAGGCCAGAGTAATTGAAATCAACTCGAACCCCGGCATTTCGGATGCAGTCTTTCCCAGCTACGGTCGCCCAGTAAACGTTCCGGAAGAACTGCTCAGGTTCGTATTCAACCGTGCCGAGCCGGAAACTCGCGATGACAGTGGCGACCGGTTGGTCCCGGCTGATCCCTATGCGTTCGCGCCACGGGTTCGTGCTCCCAGCCGAGAAGAGAGCGAGCAGGCCGGGTATATCACCCAGGCTGCATATACGGCAAATCTTTCAGTTGAACACATATCGCCGTACATATACCGCGTGGGAAGTGGCGATGAATCGGTAATGTTTTATCAGGGGATGCCCGATCGTACCAATGTTATATCCCGGAAGGTCAGCCGGGACCGTAAGTGGTTGCATGAACTACTTGCGCAGGCTGGGCTTTATGACCCGGCGGTGACAGATGGCCCTACCGAGCTCTGTCAGTACCGCTTGATCGTTATCGATGGACGTGTGGTGGCCGGTATCGATGGCGGCCTTTACACGGGAGGAAAGGGCGGTGTCAGTCGTTACCTGGAGCAGCGCCGCGACATTACTGAATCCATCCATCCGGAATTTGTGGGCGCGGCGATTCGTGCCGTAGGAGCCGCCTTCAAACCATATTTTGCCGGCGTCGACATACTTGCCGAGGATATAGAATCTGCGCCCGGGCAGCAGTCCTGGCAGGTGTCTGATGTCATGTGTAACCCGAATCTCTCGATACACCATTTCCCCACAGAGGGCGTGGGTAGAGATATTGCAAGCGCTCTGCTGAGGTCGCTCTTCCCCAACGCAGACCGGGGAGGCACTCCTGTTCGCTGTATTTATGCAATCGTAAGCGGGAGGGTTCAGGGAGTGGGTTACCGGGACTGGATACAGTGCCTGGCGGTTCGTCACGGAGTATCGGGCTGGGTCCGCAATCTGCCTCATGGGGATGTTGAAATTTTCCTGGAGGGCCACGTAAAGGCAATCGACGAACTACTGGCGCTTGCAGAGCAGGGGCCACCGCGGGCCAGGGTGGCTGCGGTGACAGCAAGGGACTGTCCGCTAACTGAACAACGGGCATTCCTGGTCTACCGCTGATGCTCCACAAAGGGCGCCGGAGCAGGGGTGTCCTGGTGGTCCCGGACAAGCCTCACAGCAAGAGCCTGAATAACTGCAACTGGCGGTCACAGGGGCCCGGTAATATTACCAGCTAGCGATCCAGGGTCGTATTCAGTTTCCCACCATGATTCGACATTCACTCAGTGGGAGTAAAACTAAGGGCGGTAGATAGTCAGCACTTTCTGCTTCTTGGGGCAGCGTTACTCCTCAACAGAAGCTTTACTGGGAAAGACGGAACGCTCATTTAGGCAATGCGGGCTGGAGGCCAAGATTTTCATGATTGTCGGCGACAAAGCTCCGGGGCCAATCTCTGGAGGAGTTAGATGCTTGTAAAAATGCCGGCTGCCGCGGACCGGTTGTTCGAAGTGGAGAACGATTTTTCGGACTCTCCCGCGCACCACAGGAAGTCCAATATTGCCGTCTCACTGATCTGCTCTGAGGCCGAACGCCTGGGGCTTCAAGTAAAGGTATATAAGGGCCTTGTTTTCGAAGTCCTTAAAGATGAAAGGCGAGTTGGCTTCCTGCAGAACAGCCCGGATAATTCTGCGGTATACAGCTATTGTGCCAAGAAAAAGGATCTCGCCAAGCTGATTTTGCAACAGGGTGGAGTCCCTGTTCCCGAAGGCGCCATCTTTTCTGATCGACAGGGTGCACGCGATTATTTTGAATCCTGTGGCTGGCCAGTGGTGCTTAAACCAACCGACCGTTCTCACGGGACGGGTGTGACTACCGGCGTAGAGACACACGAACACTTCGACCATGCCTGGGAAGAAGCAATAAAATTCGATAATAAAGTCATCGTGGAACGTTTCCTCTGTGGTTACGACCTCCGTGTGATCGTCATAGGTGGCCGGGCTGTATCAGCCTACGCCCGCTTGCCTGCCAGTGTGGTAGGCGACGGGAAGCAGACGATTTTCGAACTTGTTGAGCAGAAAAACAGGCAGCGTCTGCGCAATCCCTCTGCTCGGCTTTCCCCTATCAGGCGATTCGACTTCTTGCTTAGAACCGGTCGATCATTGGATGAAGTTCCCGGTCGGGGAGAATATGTCCAGCTCGCCAGTGTGGCGAACGTTTCTGCCGGCGGGGATGCCGTACAGGTTATCGATCATATTGATGCAGGGGTACTGGAGACAGCGCTGAAGGCCGCCAGGTGCTTTCCGGGATTGGCGCAGGTGGGTGTTGACCTGATAGTCCATGAACAGGATTCCTGTGTGAGTGCACAGGTGATCGAAATAAATGCAAATCCCACCATCTCGAGCTCCGTTTTCCCGAGCTACGGCAGGCCCGTCAATGTTCCTCGAGCCCTGTTGGAGTTTGTCTTTGATGAATCTCGGGCGCAGCCGGAAAAGCGAAGTCCGGTGCTTGCCCCGGCCAGGCCGTATGTGCTGGGCGTCGGATCGAGGAGATTTCCCCGGGATGTCCACAGCCAGCAGGAACTACTGTTCCAGGCGGCCTACAAGCAGAACCTTGAAATTGATGAGGTCGATGGCCAGGTCTTTTCCGTGGTCGGGCAGAATCACAGTGTCATGTTCTACAAGGGGATGCCGGAACGAACCAATGTTGTTTCCCTGAAGATCAGTCGTGACCGCGAGCTGGTGGCAAGGGTTCTACAGGAAGCGGGTCTGCGGGGTAGCGGTGAGCCCGGGCAGCTGACAGGGCTTTACCAGTACAGGACGCTGGTGATCCATGGCCGCGTTGTCGCTTGCTTGTATGGCGGCGCACACAGTGGGAATGTGGACGAGCGCTGCCATTACGACAAGGTACGGCACGATGTTACCGACATGGTGCATCCGGCATTCGTGAAATTGGCCTGTCGCTCGGTAGAGTCGGTGTTCAATCCTTACCTGGCCGGGGTTGATATCCTGGCTGCCGACATATCGGTCTCGCCCGAACGGCAACGCTGGCTGGTAATAGACATCTACTGTAATCCCAGTCTCGAGCTGCACCATTTTCCCGGTCAGGGGGTGGGGCGCGACGTGGCGGGATCACTGATCAGGTCGTTGTTTCCCCAAGTCGTGAGCGGGGAGTGCAAGCCCCGTTGTGTCCATGCGCTGATATCCGGCGAGCTTCAGGGCGTTGGATACCTGAACTGGGTACAGCGTCAGGCGATCTGTTACGGTCTCGGCGGCTGGGTCCGCAATCTAGATGATGGCCGGGTGGAGATGTTACTCGAGGGGCCACCCCGGGCAGTCGACGCCATGCTGGTACGGGCGCGGACCGGCCATTCCCGGGCACAGGTATCCCGCATCTCTGTCCGCGATCAGCCGGGGACGAATCATTATGGATTTGGCATTAAGAACTAAGGGTAAGAGAGGGGGCGACCCCGGCACAGGTCATGGATACGATCAAATATGCATTCGCCACGCCGATTCTGGTCAAGGACTGGAGTGACTCGGAGTTACTAAATGCCAGGTTAGCGGAAATCATACTGGACAGGGAAAATGTCGCCCCGCGCTTCCAGCGCTCGAACATAGGTAGCTGGGACTCCGAAAAGGACCTACTTGAATGGCCTTTCGAAGAGATTGGTGTTCTCAGAAAGCGTATTGTTTCTTGTGTAAAGGAATTGACCCTGGCAGTTACCAAGGGAAAATATGACCCGCGTCCTGAGAGTATGCTAGCGCATGCCTGGGCTAACGTATCCCGCGCCGACAGCTACCGCAAGATCCATAACCACGAATCCTGTACCTGGTCGGGAGTGTACTATGTCAAATCGCAGCTGGTGAAAGAGCGGAGCAAGAACAGCGGGAACATCGAATTCCTGGATCCACGTATGCTATGTATTTCCACTGAGCTGCCGAACAGCAGTTTCGGTGGCCGGAGCCGGCTGACCCCGCAGGCGGGGCGAATGGTGTTGTTCCCGAACTGGCTTTATCACTACGTAAATCCGGTTGAGGACAATTCCCTCAGGATCTGCATCGCCTTCAACGTCAAGCTGGAGCCACTATCTTCCAAACGGCGTCTGGAAGGCATGCGGGCACTGGTGTCGACCGTGTCGCGGGAACAGGCCTGACAGCGAGCGCTGTTCCCCCGGCCGATCGGGCCGCGTCAGGCAGGGCTGGCGCTTGTCGTGGACTCCTCGGCGAGCAGACCCGCCACAGCGCCGAAATCTGAATCCCGCCGCGATCCCTTTAGCAGCAGCAGATCTCCCGGTTGCACGTACTCCACGAGGTGTTGGGACAGCTCCCTGGCGGTCGAGAAGTGAGGGCCAAGGAGGGACTCCGGCAGCACGCCGCGCAGGTGCTTCATCTCGTCGCCGTGGGTAATGACTCTGTCGGCACCACTGGCTGCCAGGGGGCCGGCGAGGCTTTCATGCAGCTCGCGGGCCTTGTCCCCCAGGTGGACAATTCTCCCAAGCACCGCAATCTTCCGTCCGTTGCCCTCGGCCCTTGACTGGGCGAGTACCGAGAAAGCGTTCAGCATCGAGCTGACAGTGGCATTCCAGCTGTCGTCGATGAGGCTTACCGTCTTGCCAGCCAGTGTCAGGCGGGACCGGCTGAGGTGGGCATCGTCCAGCTCGATGCTGGCGAGAGTCTCGGCCGCGGCCTGCAGCTCGCGGCCCATTGCGTAGAGGACGCACAGGGAGGCTACCGCATTCATGACCATGCCCTGGCTGGGAGCTGGAACCCTGAATCTTATGGTCTGGGAATCTGCCTCAAGGGTTACCCAGCTTCCGTCATCATCACCCTGAATGTCACGGATCCTTACCTCGGCTTCTGTGCTGGGGCCGAATACAATCACACGCCGCGCATGTTTTTCGGCCTCGTATTTCAGGTATTGGAAATGCTTCAGGTGATCGCCGATGATTGCAATTGCGGGTCCGGTCAGCCCGTCGAAAATTCTGGATTTCCAGCGCGCGGTGTCACGGGTGGACCTTACATGGCTGCGCGATTGTGAAATGCCGATTTCCGTGATCAGGGCGATGGTGGGCCGGATCAAACGTGTGATCGGCCCGCGCTTCATCCACAGCGCACTCTGCGCAACCTCGATCACGGCGGCTTCGTCGTCCGGCGAGAGGCTGGCCAACATGGACGGCGCACCCACCCGGGAGTTGTAGTTGCCGAGGCTGGTCAGTACCTTTTCCCTGCCGCCGAGTAAATGCCCGATCATTTTCAGGGTAGTGGATTTACCGGCTGTGCCGGTTATGGCGATAACATCCTTGTCGTATCGCGCCCGTGCGGCAAGCCCGAGTTCGATAATGGCCCGGATCGGGTCGTCCACCAGTAGCAGTGGCAGGTCCGGGGGGAGGCCCGGCACCGGCCTGGCCACAATTGCCCCGGCGATGCGGCGAGCCAGTTGCAGCAGCCGGTCGTGCATGTCCCAGAGTTTCGGCGAGGATGAGCTCTGTTCATGGTAAGCCCGGTCCAGGCTGGTGTGGGCGACAAACAACGCCGGTCCCGGTGATTGTTCGACAAAGCTGATTCCGGAGAGCACGCTCCTGACGGCCCAGCCCGCCGGGGGCGGGACCAGCCAGCGTCCTCCCGTGATCACCTCCAGCTGTTCAGCATCCCATGTCAGCCCGTGGTCGTGGTTGAGGAGTGAAGGGGGGTACTGGGTCCGATAGATGGGCGCCTTTCCAGTAGGTGGGGAGGCCTTGCCGAGGTCCAGGTGCACCCTTGAGTCGTCCAGCGCGACCTGCTCCGAACGGTGCCCCGCCGAGACCAGGCCCACCTGCAGCTGCAGGTCGACATTTTCGAGGGAGTTCGAATGCGGCGGCCTCAGCCCATAGAAATCTCGGTATATAACCCCTTTTTCCCAGCGGCTGGTGGGGAGTTGCCAGTCACATGGGTCGTGGTCCATGGATTTGCCCCACTCGGGCATGGTGGTCTCCTCTATCGGGACTGCACGGAAATCCAGCCGGTAATCGGTGTCCATCTCCGCTTCGCAGGCCCAGAATGATTCGACCCAGAGCATCTGGCGATACTTGATCTCGCGCGGCCACAGCCGAATGCCGACCAGGAGCAGGGGCCCGATACGGACGGGGTCGATGCGGGCATCCTCCGGCACCACCGGGACCTGCCACTCGGGCCGCCTGATCGTCCCAGCGGCGTGAAGCGGTGCCAGCCGATAGGCAGTCGGGGCTGCCGGCGGGAGCCCGCTCGGCGTCGCTCTCTCCGGTGGCGACAATGCCAGTGTGGCGGTGCCGTCCTCGGTCAGGGAATAAGCGGTGCCGAGAGCCGCGGATAGCGCGGCGTAGCGACGGCTCGCATCGATAGCCTTGCGCTCTTTCAGCTGCCGGCTGAAGCCGAAACCGCAACCCGCAGGCACGAAGGTCAGGCGCTCCACACCGCGTTCGCTCAGTGCCAGGCGGAACACACCGCTGTCGGCCAGGGTATTGCGGACCGAATCGAACAGCAGGTCCCCGGCGTCGTGGATAATCGGGCGCTCCCGGTAAATCTCCGTTCCCTGCAGGACGTGTGCACTGGTGCCAAGGACTGCGTCCGCACCAGCGTCAATAATCGCGTGACCGGTGGCAATTTCCTGCTGGCCCGGAGCTTCTTCCCGGTTGGGCCCCCAGTGAACGGCTACCATCACCACCTGTGCGAGCTGGCGTGCGGCGCGGATGCGCGGCTCCAATAGGTTGGTCCAGGCTTCCGGTTGCTCCAGGGGGAGGAAGGCACTTCCCGCCCTGTGAGCCGTGGCCGCGAATTCCTTTTGCGTGGCATCGATCGAGAAAATCGCCACATTGAGCTCGCCTGCCGGGCGGATTACCGGTGTGAGAGCCTGCTCCAGGCTGGCGCCCGAGCCTGTGTGGCCGATACCGACCCGGTCCAGCCACCCGCACTGCTCCAGCAGCGCATCGGTACCGTAGTCGCCGCTGTGGTTGTTGGCGGTGGTGACGACATCAACCCGGGCGTCCACGAGCAGGCGCAGCATGCCGGGCCTGGCGCGGTAGTAATACGGCGAAAGCTCACCCTTGTCAGCTCCCTGTTCGCCGCAGGTGGCCACCACGCATTCCAGGTTGACCGCAGTGAGGTCCGCACTACTGAGCGCGGGTATCTTCCCGAGTACCTCGGCCGTGCCGAGCTCGGCGGTTCGGTAATGCTGCCGACGCGCGAGGTTTACATCGCCGCCCCAGGCCAGCACCGGCCGCCCGTCGGGCTCCGGCGCAGGCTCCAGCTCTAAATGCACGCCTTTTTGAACTGTGGGGTCAACTTTGCCCTTGCGCAGGTAGTTGCGATAGGCCACGAAACCGGAAAGGTAATGTTCCACATCGTCGATCCGCACCCGAAACGCATGGTGGCGGATAAAGAAGCTGCCCACGATTCTCTGTGGATTGCGGTAGAACATCGCGAACTCAGGCCAGAAGTAGCCATTGAGCAGGTAGTTGGCTCGCTTGTGTAGCGCCCGGTAGAACCAGTCGAGATCCAGCATCTGCAGCAAGTGCCGGTACTCGGCGTCCTGGGAAAGCCGTGTCACCATCTTTTCGGCGGCCATCATCAATTCGAGCAGCGTCGGGAAAGTAGTAATCCGGTTCTCGATGAAGTCCAGGTAGCCGGCCACGTTCTGGATGCCAAAGCGATAATATTTTTCTGCGGGGCGGTAGAGTGTGAGCTCGTTTACACAGTAACTGAGCCAGTGGTCGTGGGCCTGCCAGTGGTCTGCCGCGATGAAATATTCGAACGCCTTCTCCACCAGTGTTAACCAGCGTTCATCGCCGGTTAAGCCATAGAGGCGCATCAGGCCGAAGGCTGCTTCGCCGTCGTAATAGATGATGCGGAACTCTTCTTTCACGGAAAGATCCGGGAACTGCAGTACATGCACGAACTTGCCTGACTTGTCGTCCTGCATGAAGCGGATGCCCAGTGCCAGTTGTTCCATCAGGTCCCGGTATCGGTCGCTACCGGTGAGCTCGGTCCACTTCACGTAGGCCAGCAGGCAGACCGCATTACCTCCAAGCTTTATCTCGCCATTGGCTTCCACCAGGAAAGCTGCTTTCTCTCCAGAGGGCAGGGCTGTGCGCTGGATAAGGTTTTCGTCGAGGTAGGTCAGTGAACGTTCGATGGCTGCCTTGAGGCGCTTTTCACGGGTGACCTCCCAGGCCTCGGCCATGGCGTAGGTGCTGCTTGCGTGGCGGAGTGTATTGTAGGTGCCGATCGGCTTGTCGAAGCAGGCATGCCAGCCATACTCAAATCGACCACTCTTCTTCACCTGGCCTGCGAGGTAGTTGCTGCTGGTCTCAACCAGTTTTGTGGTGGTGGCTTCATCCAGGTCATCGATGATGCGGCGACCTGCGTTGCGACCGGGACCATACAGATAAACGGGTGCGTCAGTCTCGTCACAGAAAACACCTTCTGTCCAGAGGCGGTACACGGTCTTGTCATTGGAAAAGTCGGGCACCAGCCGGTTCCCGTAGCGGGTCTTGCAGTAGAGCTGGAAGTTCTTCTCGTTAACGACTGCATGACCGATCTGGTTCCCGCCGTACAGCATGGCGTTACCGTTCAGTTCCTGTTCCAGGAAAACGAACTTGAAATCCGCGTCCAGGGCAATGCCATAGCGAAAGTAGGACCGCTTGGTGGCACGTAAATTTTCCTTGAGTTCGCCCCATGACATCTCGTCCACGCGGGTGACCCAGTCCAGCCTCAGCCAGCGAGGGCTCATCTTTCCCGATTTGGTGGCCTTGCGCGCCTGGGCGGCAATTGCCTTCCACAGGCCGTTCAGGTCGTTGGAGCGGGCATGAAGGGTGACCGCGCGCTGTTTGCCGTCACATACAGAAACAAACAGCAGGTAGGGCGGTGGCAGCTCTTCCAGCTTCCGCTCTACCAGAGGCTTTGCTTTCAGTAATAGGTCAGAGAGTGTCATTTGCTGCTCTTGTGGTGACAGGATTTGGGATTCAGGAGCCAATTACTTCTCGAGGGAGCCAGAGTAGATCGTTTGGCGTGAGTTTCTTGTTGCGATGTTGCTGCAAGTCGTATCGCCGCCGGCGTTGGCGTCAATAATTGCATTTTGAAAGGTCGGCGAAGATATCTTTATGCGACTCTCAGTATAGACGGGCTTGAAGTTTCCCCAAGATGACTTGTCACAAAAATTTCCGCTTCAAATGGGATTGGTGTTGGCAGATAGTCACTGCCTGGTTCTCATTCCATCGATCTGATCTTTGATGTCTGACCTCAACAGCTGGTGGTTTTTATGAGAGGCGCGTGATGGCTGAGAGTTGGATGAGGATAGAAAATTATTGCACTCGATATACGTCTTTAGTTGGGCATTAATTATTTACGAGTAAATTCTGGTGCAGAAGGTTGCGTCCTTTGTGAGGCGAAAATATCTCTAATTGGTACGCGCCGGGTTGTACAAAGGCCGGCAAATAGCCCCTATGGGTCATATAAAAATAATTAGGTAGAGCTATTATCGTCTACGCAAATAAATATGCATACAACGGCTGTAGGCTCGAAATATCCGGATTTCCTTTTGGATGGATCTTCGGTGGGTGGCATTTTTGATTTTACTATGGGGAATAAAATGAAGCTTAGACTGATTTCAGTTGTTATGGCTGGGGTCCTTGCTGGATGCGGGGGTGATGGAGGAAATAGTGGGAGAGGCGTAGAAGATCCGGTAGTGTCGGTCAACCAGCCTCCTGTTCTCACTTCTCCGAGTGCTGAAACTTCTAACGGTGAGCCTGTATCCGTAGATCTCTCTGAATATGCCAGTGACCCAGATGGGGATAGTATCTCCATCAAGAGCCTTAGTGAGCCAGAGAACGGCTCGGTTTCCCAGGCTGGCCTGGTTGTGACTTACGACCCTGAGGACTCTTTTGCCGGTATCGAAGTGCTTAACGTGACACTGACAGATGGAACTGATGATGTATCTGGCTCCATCACTTTCACGTCATATCAGGGGGTGAGTCTCTCCGGTCAGGTGGTTGATGATCCGATTCCAAATGCCAATGTGAAAGTAGAGATCGGTGGTCAAATATTCGAGGCAACCGCTGATTCGGAAGGTCATTACACTTTGGATATTGAATCCTCTGACCTCGACAGCTATATCAAGGTCACAGCTACTGGGGAAGAGGGCGCAGGTGTCGAGCTGGTAAGTTTATTGGGCGAAATTGGTAGTGTGCTGGAAGCAGCCGGGGAAGACCGGGAGCTGGGCGGCGCAGGCGATACGTCCACGAATGTAACCAACGTTTCGACTGCTCGCTATGTACTGGCCGTTGAAGCCAATGAGGGTGCGGAGATTACGTCTGATGAGGAGATGGCGGCCTCCGAGAAGTCCATTGATGCGGACAAGCTTCTTGAAATTGCCGCAGTGATCAAGGTGGTTCTCGATAACCCGGATTACGATCTGCCCGAAGGCTCTACTTCGGTACTGGAGTTGGTGACGGACACCGATGCTTACAATAATTTTGTAGCAGAAGTAACCAGTGCTGACCCTGAAAATAATGCCCTGACTGAGGCCATGGAACAGATCGTCAGCGATCCCGCGCTCACTCAGGCGTTCAGTCAGGAGAGTCTTGCCAGTGCTTACTACACTGTGGATCCCGCCGCTCCTGGGTTTATCTCACGCGGAGGGGAACTGCTTGAGCTGAACCCGGACGGCACTGGCCAGATTGTTAATGAGCAATCTGCTGCCACATTTACGTGGAGCATCGGAAACGGCAAGGTAAGTATCGTATTTGATGAACCGCTGATCGATACCAATTACCCCAGTGCCTATGACGTGCTCGATGTACAGCAGGCAGACGAATGGGTAGCGTTGACCGGATCTGCCCAAATAGAAGAAACCCGCTCCGAGAAAAGCCTGGAGCTCACTCTTCTGGTAGACGGTGGCCTTATTGACACTGTGTCTCACCTCTCTACCTATGATGCCACGTATAATATGGGCGATACTGGAATCCCCGCTCCCAACCAGGTAGACGCTACCCAGAGAGGGGAGTCCCTCTTCCGGGATGCAGATGCATCTGAGCCGATGGCCATCGAGGAAGCAGATCTCGCGGACCAGTGGGCCACTTACAGCTTCTATCAGTTTGAAACGGCTTATAGCGGGACTGTCAGCAGTTTCGCGGGGGATATCTTCGAGTTCTCAACCGGAGGTGCCGGCAGCGCTTTGATTTCTGGCAGGGACTTTGCCTGGACCCTTGAAAACAATACCGTGACACTGAAATTCAGTGACGGTAGCGTTCAATCGATTCAAAAGATTGATGGTGTTGGGGAACTGAGTGCTTTCGCCATGCGGACGCTCGATGACCAGGGTAGCCTTGTTGCCTTCACCTACGATTTCGGCACCTGGCAAGACGATGCCGATGCACTATCAGCGGCAGGGATCGTGACTGAGCAGGGCCGCCACTGGGCTACCTTCGTAAACGGCTGGTACGCAGGGTGTTGGGAGAACGGGGTCTACGATCTTATAAATTGTTCCGGTTTCGGTTGGGAGTTCAATGCGGACTCTACAGCGAACAACCTTTGGTACAGCTATGACGTTTTCGATAACGACGGTGACGGCAATACCACAGAGGTCCTGGTTAATAGCAACCCTGCTAGTTGGAACCTGCGGGCTGATGGGGTCCTGGATATCGAACGCTGTGTAGTATGGGGAGATGGCTCGCAATCCTGCTTTCAGCGTGAATGGCTGGGTTTGCAGGCTTCAGAAGGCGAGATCATCGTGATGGAGCGAGAGTTCGATGGGGGGGCCGTGCGAGTGAAGCCCCGTGTGAATATCTATCGCGACGCCGCCATTCCAGGTATGGATACCACCGCCGCTGCTTCTCGCGTCGTGGTTTATCCAACCGTGGAATAGTCACTGCGGTTGATAATGCCAACGAAAAAACCAATGCCGCGCGAGCGGCATTGGTTTTTTTTGACCCCTGAATCCGGGCCTATCAATAGTGGGTATTGAATATTTAGAGCTGTGCTGCCAGTCGCGAGCCCTGGTCGATAGCGCGCTTGGCATCCAGCTCGGCCGCCTCGTCGGCGCCGCCGATCAGGTGGGCACTGATCCCCAGTTTGCCGAGGGCATCGTGCAGCCCGCGCGCCGGCTCCTGGCCCGCGCAGACAATGATATTGTCCACTTCGAGAAGGCTGGTTTCCTCTCCCATGCGGATATGCAGGCCGCGGTCGTCAATTTTCTCGTAAGTGACACCGGGCAGCATTTCCACCTGGCGGTGCTTGAGGCTGGTGCGGTGTATCCAGCCAGTGGTCTTGCCGAGCCCCTTGCCCACCTTGGAGGCCTTGCGCTGCAGAAGGTAAACCTTGCGCGGTGACGAGACGCCGGTCGCGGGTTTCAGCCCGGCCCGCTGCTCCAGGTTGATGTCCACGCCCCATTCGGCGAAGAATTCCTCTGTGTCGCTGGCAATGAGCTCCTCATCCTCGCTCACATCGTGAGTCAGGTACTCCGCCACGTCGAAGCCGATACCGCCGGCGCCGATAATCGCGACTTTTTCACCCACCGGTTTGCGGTGCTTTAGCACGTCCAGGTAGCCCAGTACCTTGTCGCTCTCGATGCCCGGGATCGGCGGCGTGCGCGGTTCGATGCCGGTGGCGATGATCACCTCGTCGAAACCCTGCAGGTCAGTGGCGTTGACACGGCGATTGAGTTGCACCTCTACCCCGGTGAGCTCCAGCTTGCGACCAAAGTAGCGCAGGGTTTCCTCAAACTCGGCCTTGCCGGGAATGCGCTTGGCCACATTGAACTGGCCGCCGATGCGGTTATCAGCCTCGAACAGGGTCACCCGGTGACCGCGCTCCGCGGCCACTGTGGCTGCGGCCAGGCCCGCGGGGCCCGCACCGACCACGGCGACTGTTTTCACCGCTTCGGCAGGCAGGTAATTCAGTTCGGTTTCGTGGCAGGCCCGGGGGTTGACCAGGCACGAGGTCAGCTTCATTTCGAAGGTGTGGTCCAGGCAGGCCTGGTTACAGCCGATACAGGTATTGATTTCGTCGGCGCGACCCTCTGCGGCCTTGTTCACGAACTCCGGATCGGCGAGGAACGGCCGGGCCATGGACACCATGTCCGCGTGGCCGTCTGCCAGCACCGATTCCGCTACGCCCGGCATGTTGATGCGGTTGCTGGTGATTACCGGCACGCTCAGGTGCTTCTTGACGCGTGCCGTTATGCCGGTGAATGCGGCCCGGGGGACACTGGTGGCGATGGTGGGCACGCGTGCCTCATGCCAGCCGATGCCGGTATTGATGATGTTGGCCCCAGCCTTCTCGATGGCCTGGCCCAGTGCCACGACTTCCTCGAAGCTGCTGCCGTCCTCGACCAGGTCCAGCATGGACAGCCGGTAGATGATTATGAAGTCCTCACCTACCGCCGCACGGATACGGCGCACGATTTCCAGTGGCAGCCGGATACGGTTCTCAAAGCTGCCACCCCAGCGATCGGTCCGCTTGTTGGTGCGGGTGACGATGAACTGGTTGATGAAGTAGCCCTCGGAACCCATCACCTCCACACCATCGTAGCCCGCCTCGCGCGCAAGGGTGGCGCAGCGCACGTAGTCATCGATCTGGTCCTCGATTTCCTCGTCGCTCAACTCGCGGGGCGTGAAGGGGTTGATCGGGGCCTGTACCGGCGACGGGGCGACCAGGTTGGGGTTGTAGGCGTAGCGCCCGGTATGGAGTATCTGCATGCAGATCTTGCCGCCTTGACCGTGCACGGCAGCGGTGATTTGCTGGTGCTGCTGGGCTTCTTCGGCGGTGGTCATCTTGGCGGCGCCCTGGAAGACACAGCCCTCCTCGTTGGGACCGATGCCCCCGGTCACGATCAGGCCAACGCCGCCGCGGGCGCGTTCGGCGTAGAAGGCGGCCAGCCTGTCAAAGCCACCCGGGTGCTCTTCCAGGTTGGTATGCATGGAACCCATCAGCACACGATTCTTCAGTTGCGTGAAGCCCAGGTCCAGCGGGGCGAGCAGGTGAGGGTAGGTCTGTGACATGGCAAATCTCTCTCGTTACTCTTCTTCTGAACGGCAGGTCGGATATCCATGCGGATACGCTTTGCCCACTTTGCCCAGCAGAATAACAGCGCTTATCTGGACCGGCAGTGACCGATTCGGCCGAAATCTTTGGCCGGAATGGGGGCATTGTGATGCTTAAAACGCGCACGCCTGCGCGCGGATCGGGGTGGATCAGGTCTGGAACAGGTCCACCAGCTCCTGGCGCAGCCAGCGGCTGGCGGGATCGTCATGCTGGTTCTTGTGCCACAGCAGGTGCCAGTCCATCTGGGGTACCTGGAACGGCAATTCGAACAGGCGCACCGGATACTGGTGGGCGAGGATGGCTGGCACCGTCAGGGCCAGGTCGGTGCGCATGACCACCGCCGGAGCCACCCGGTAATGCTGGACCCGCAGGCAGATATTGCGCCGGCGCCCCAGCTTGTTCAGGGCGATATCCACGAGGCCGGGGCCACTGCGCCGGCTGGAGACGTGGATGTGCTGGAGCTGGAGGTACTGTTCCAGCGTCAGGCCGTCCTGCCCTGCCAGTGGGTGGTCACTGCGCAGCATGCACAGGTAGCGGTCATTGCTCAGGCGCTGCTGGTATAGCTGCGGCGCCGAAACCAGCGGGACGTCCACCCCGAAATCCAGGGTGTTGGCCGCCAGTTCCTTTACCAGCTGGTCCCGCGGCACATAGTAGGACTCCACTGAAATGCCCGGTGCCCGCTCCTGCAGGCGCTCCAGCAGTCTCGGCAGGAGCAGGGTCTCGGCCATGTCGTTCATGGACAATCGCAGGGTCATGCTGGCGGTGGCGGGGTCGAAGCGGGCCTGCTGGTTGAGACTGCCACCGAGCAGCGCCAGTGCCTGCTGGACCTGGGGCATGATGCGCTCGGTCAGCGGGGTGGGGTTCATGCCGCTGGGCGTACGGGTGAACAGTGGGTCATCCAGGCTCCGGCGCAATCGCGCCAGTGCGTTACTGACCGCGGGCTGGGTGATATGCAGCTGCTCTGCAGCCCGGGTCAGGTTGCGCTGGCTGTAGATTGCGTCCAGCACCAGGAAGAGGTTCATGTCCATCTGTTTAAGTTGCATGGTGCGGCCTGCTGGTACCCGGTGCTGTGATCACGGTGGTGAATGATTGGATATTCGCATAATAAACTTTAATGATTCAACAGGGGGCGCTACGGTGAAACCCTGATTGAACGGGAGAAGCAGATTGGCCGAATTCGTTACCGTGCGCCATGGGCAGGCCTCGTTCGGCGCCGCCGACTACGACAAGCTGTCAGAACTGGGCTGGCGCCAGGCACGCTGGCTGGGTGAGCACTGGCAGTCTGAGGGTGCCGGCTTCGACCGGATACTGTGCGGCGACCTGCTGCGCCACCGGGAAACCGCCCGGGGTATCTGCGAGGGGGCCGGACTGGATCACTCCCGGGTCGAGCTGTTGCCCCAACTGAATGAGTTCGATTTCCAGTCGGTGATGCGTGCATACGGGGAGCTTGATCCCGCCGCGGTGCCTGCGCGCGGCGCCGGCCGGAGTGACTATTACCGCTTTCTCAAGAAGGCCATGGGAGCCTGGATCCGCGATGAAATCGGAGCCGGGGAGAGCTGGACCGCGTTTGAGCAGCGTATTGGCGAGGCCCTGGCGATCCTTGCGGACAGTCCCCGGGGAAGCCGCACGCTGGTGGTAAGCTCAGGCGGTGCCATCGCCATGATGGTGCGGTCGGCGATGGAGGCGGGGCCGGAAGCGGTGATCAAACTGAATATGCAGATACGCAATACGGCGGTAAGTCACTTCTTCTCCAGTCCCGGGAATACCAGCCTGCACAGCTTCAACCATATCCCGCATCTGGAGCGCCACGACCGGCGCCAATTCATAACCTACAGCTGACCACTTCCCGGTCGGCCCCGATGAGGCAAGGGAATCGATCATGCATTTCGAATATTCCGACAGGGTCCAATCTCTTCTCCAGCGCCTGCGCACGTTTATGCACACCCATGTGTACCCCAGCGAGCCGGTATTCCAGGAGCAGCTGCAGGCGGACCGCTGGGGACAGCCCCCCGTGCTGGAAGAGCTCAAGGCCCGGGCACGGAAAGAGGAACTGTGGAACCTGTTCCTGCCGGACGCCCGTTTCGGGGCGGGTCTCTCCAACCTGGAATATGCGCCACTTGCCGAGGAAATGGGGAGGGTCCTGTTCGCTTCCGAGGTGTTCAATTGCAGCGCACCGGATACCGGCAATATGGAAGTGCTGGCCCAGTACGGCAGCCCGCAGCAGCAGGAGCAGTGGTTGCAGCCGTTGCTGGATGGTGAGATCCGCTCGGCGTTTGCCATGACCGAGCCGGCGGTGGCTTCGTCAGATGCCACCAATATCGAGACCTCGATCGTACGCGATGGTGACGACTACGTTATCAACGGCCATAAGTTCTATATCAGCGGCCTGATGAATAAACGTTGCAAGATCATGATCGTGATGGGCAAGACGGATCCGGATAACCCGAACCGCCATCGACAGCAGTCCCAGATCCTGGTGCCCACTGACACCCCCGGCGTGCGAATCGTGCGACCGATGAAAGTCTTCGGTTATGACGACGCGCCCGAGGGGCACGCGGAGGTGCTGTTCGAGAATGTGCGCGTGCCAGCGTCCAACCTGATCCTGGGAGAAGGGCGTGGTTTTGAGATCGCCCAGGGGCGCCTGGGCCCGGGACGCATTCATCACTGCATGCGCCTTGTCGGGCTGGCCCAACGGGCGCTGGAAATGATGTCGCAGCGGGCCGAACAGCGCGTGGTGTTTGGCCGGCCGATGAGCAAGCAGGGGTCTGTAAGGGAGGATATCGCGCGCTCTGCCTGTGAAATCGAGCAGGCGCGGCTGCTCACGCTGAAGGCCGCGGACCAGATGGACCGTCACGGCAACAAGGCGGCCAGGGACCTGATTGCCATGATCAAGATTGTGGCGCCACAGATGGCCTGTAACGTGATCGATCGCGCGATCCAGATTCATGGTGCCGCGGGCCTTGGCCAGGACCTGGTGCTGGCCCATGCCTATGCCTACGCCCGCACTATCCGGCTCGCCGACGGACCCGACCAGGTACATATGATGCAGCTGGGGCGCAACCTCGCTGCCCATTACGGTGCCCTCGCGGGGCAGGCTGAACAATAAGGCGGCGTGACAACGCCCGGGGAGAATGAATTGGCAGAGAGCAAAACGTTGGAGCAGCAGTCGAGTGTAGATCAGCTACCGCTCGATGTACTGGAAAAATACCTGGCGGCGCGGATTCCGGGCTTCTCCGGCCCCATCAGGGCAACCAAGTTTTCCGGTGGCCAGTCGAACCCGACATTCAGGCTGGACGCCCCCTCTGGTACCTATGTCCTGAGGCGCCAGCCGCCGGGCAAACTCCTCAAGTCCGCCCACGCGGTGGACCGGGAGTTCCGGGTCATGCGGGCACTGGCAGATTCGGCGGTGCCAGTCCCGCAAGTGCTGCACCTGTGCGAGGACCGCGAGCTGATCGGCTCCATGTTTTATGTGATGGAATATTGCGACGGACGCATATTCTGGGATGCGGCCCTGCCGGAGGTCGACAATAGCCAACGGTCGGGTATTTACGAGGAGATGAATCGGGTCCTCGCAGCCCTGCACAGGGTCGACCCCCGGGCGGTGGGACTGGCGGATTACGGCAAGCCCGGCAACTATTACCAGCGGCAGTTCGAGCGCTGGAGCAGCCAGTACCGGGCATCGGAGATTGACCCGATTCCCGTTATGGACCAGCTGATCGAGTGGCTGGGCGGGCACCTGCCCGGGGACGACGGCCGCGTGGCGCTGGTGCACGGCGATTACCGGCTCGACAACATGGTATTCCACCGTGAGCAGTCGCGGGCCATCGCCGTACTGGACTGGGAGCTATCGACCCTGGGCCACCCGTTCGCGGACCTCGCATACCAGTGCATGCAGCTGCGGATGCCTGCCAGTGGCGACAAGATGTCGGGACTGATGGGCGTGGACCGGGCAGCGCTGGGGATTCCCTCCGAGGAGGAATATGTGGCCCGTTATTGTGAACGAATGGGAATAGACAAAATCGACAACTGGGCTTTTTACCTGGCGTTCAGCTTCTTCCGGCTCGCTGCGATTATCCAGGGGGTGGCCAAGCGGGCCCAGCAGGGTAACGCCTCCAGCAGGAATGCCGCACGCCTGGGGGCCCTGGTAGACCCGGTGGCCCGGTTCGCGCTGGATGTAATTGAGAAAGAATACTGACCGGAAAGAAAAGAATAGAGAGGCTTGATCATGTCCACGAACCTTTTTGACCTGAGCGGGAAAATCGCGCTGGTGACCGGTGCCAGCCGCGGCATCGGCGAGTCGATTGCAAAATTGCTGGCGGAGCAGGGTGCCCATGTACTGGTTTCCAGCCGCAAGCTGGAGGGCTGCAAGGCGGTTGCAGATGCCATCGTCGATGCTGGCGGCAAGGCTGAGGCAATGCCGTGTCATATTGGCAATATGGAGGATATCGAGCGGGTGTTCGGCGAGATCCGGGATAAATTTGGGCGACTGGACATACTCGTCAACAATGCCGCCACCAATCCTTATTTCGGCCATATTCTCGATACCGACCTGGGTGCGTTCCAGAAGACCGTGGATGTAAACATTCGCGGGTACTTCTTCATGTCGGTGGAGGCAGGCAAGATGATGCGGGAGCAGGGTGGCGGCGTCATCGTAAATACCGCCTCGATCAATGCGCTGCAACCCGGTGTGGGCCAGGGCATTTACTCCATTACCAAGGCTGCAGTGGTAAACATGACCAAAGCCTTTGCCAAGGAGTGTGCCCAGTTCAATATCCGGGTGAATGCCCTGTTGCCGGGGCTGACCAAAACCAAGTTCGCCGGTGCCCTCTTTTCCCATGAGGATATCTACAAGACGGCCATCGGGCATATCCCCATGCATCGCCACGCCGAACCCGAGGAGATGGCCGGAACCGTGCTTTACCTGGTATCGGATGCCTCCAGCTACACTACTGGCGAGTGCGTGGTGGTCGACGGCGGCATGACATCCTGTGGGGGTATCTGAAATGGCCAGGGACCCGATACTCAATTTCGATGGGCAGGTGGCGCTGATAACCGGTGCTGCCAGTGGCTTTGGCTCGCTGCTGGCACGGGAGCTGGGAATCCGGGGCGCCAGGCTGGTTCTGGGGGATATCAATGAACCACAATTGATGGCCCTGGCCGACGAGCTGGGGAATGCGGGAATTGATGTCCGGGCAGCGTGCTGTGATGTTTCGCTGGAGAGCGATTGCGCAGAACTGGCGGCAAGCGCTGAGCGAGAATTCGGCCAGCTGGATATCGCGGTCAATAATGCCGGTATTGCACCACCGATGATGTCGGTCGAGCATACTCCCGAAGAGGAGATGGATCGCCAGTACAGCGTCAACCAGAAGGGGGTCTTTTTCGGCATGAAGCACCAGCTGCCCCTGATGAAAAAGCGCCAGTCGGGTATCGTGCTCAATGTCTCCTCGATGGCGGGCCTCGGGGGTGCACCCAAGGTCTCCTCCTATGCTGCCGCCAAGCATGCTGTTATCGGCCTGACGAAGACCGCCGCGATCGAAAACGCCAAGCACGGTATCCGTGTCAATGCCATTTGCCCCTTCTTCACCCTCACGCCCATGGTCACGGGAATCGAGACCCCCGAGGGGATCAGTGCAAGTGACTTCCAGGCATTCCTGGCGGCGGGCTGCCCCATGAAGCGCCTTGCGGAGCCGGAAGAAGTCGTGAGCGCCATGCTTATGCTGCTTTCACCAAAACTGACCTATGTCACCGGCCAGGCCCTGGCGGTGGATGGTGGTGTATCGGCGTTCTGACACTCACCTCGCCGGCCGCGAAGGGAAAGCCCTGAAAGGAAAACAGAGGAGGCAGGCATGCGCAGCCAAATAGCTCCCGGTGAACTGGATGATTACATCGGGTACATCGCGGGCCCTACTGACTGGCTTACCATCGACCAGGGGCGTATCGATGCGTTTGCCGATTGCACCCTGGATCGGCAGTTTATTCACGTAGACCCGGAGACTGCCCGCCAGACGCCCTTCGGCAGCACCATTGCTCACGGCTTCCTGACGCTGTCACTGCTTTCGCACTTCGCCGAGCAGCTGCCGATCACCATCGCCGGTATACGGATGGCAGTCAATTACGGGTTGAACAGGGTGCGCTTTATCAACCCGGTCAGGGTGAACAGCAGGGTCAGGGCTCATGCAAAAGTCCTGGAGATTAAGGAGAAAGAGCCGGGGCAATTCCAGGTCACGCTGGAGATGACCATGGAAGTGGAGGGAGAGGAAAAGCCGGCGCTGGTTGCCGAGTGGCTGGTCCTGCAATTTTCCTGATGGCCAGGTTACCTGGCGCAGTCACTGGCGACCCCATGATCGGTTTTCGTCGTGTCTCTACCAGTAAGGTCCTCTCTCGCTTCGGGCAGCGCCCGTTGGAATGGTCAGTGGGACCGGTTAGCCGGGACGAGTCGGGATGAGAACCGGCGCAATACCTGAATGTCAAAGTAAATATAGGGCGGAGAGACTGATAGCATGCGAGCGTTGATTTGCCGGGAATATGGCCCCGTTGAGTCCCTGGTCATAGAAGACCACGAGCCCCCGGCGCTGCGGGACAATGAAGTGATGGTGGACGTGCGGGCGGCAGGAATCAACTTTCCCGACGTGCTGGTGATTGCCGGTAAATACCAGGTAAAGCCGCCACTGCCGTTTATTCCCGGTGGTGAGTGTGCGGGGGTGGTCAGCGCGGTGGGCAGTGAAGTTTCACGATTCGCCGTAGGTGACAAGGTAATTGCCATGCCCGGTATGTCAGCATTCGCCGAGCAGGTGAGTGTCAGCCAGGATCTCCTGGTGCCCATGCCTGACAACCTCAGTTTCGAACAGGCGGCCGGGTTCTGTATCACCTATGCGACTTCCTACTACGCACTGAAGCAGCGGGCTGCGCTTTCGGCGGGGGAGACCCTGGTGGTGCTCGGCGCGGCGGGCGGTGTCGGGGTGACCGCCATCCAACTGGGCAAGGCACTTGGAGCCCGTGTGATCGCCTGTGCCTCCAGTCGTGAGAAGCTGGACTTCTGCCGGGAGGCTGGTGCCGACGAGGTTATCGATTACAGTCACGAAAATCTCAAGGAGCGGATCAAGGAGTTGACCGGGGGGAAGGGGGCGGACGTCATCCTGGATCCGGTCGGTGGCGACTATACAGAGCAGGCATACCGCTCCATAGCCTGGAGCGGCCGGTACCTGGTAATCGGGTTCGCTTCAGGGGATATCCCGCACCTGCCACTCAACCTGCCACTCCTCAAGGCAGGGGACATCATGGGCATTTTCTGGGGCAGCTGGGCCCAGCGCGACCCGGAAGCAAACCTGCAGAATTTTGCTGACCTGCTGCGCATGGTGGCAGAGGGGCGCCTCAACCCCATGGCGACAGAGATCTACCGGCTGGATGAGTTCCGCGATGCCTTTGCGGCGATTACCGAGCGCCGCGCCCGGGGCAAGGTAATACTGACCATTTCCTGACTCGCTGTGTGGCAGGGGCGCGCCCGCTCAGGGTTGCGGCAGCAACCGGCAATGGGCGCGCGCCTCTTTAGCCAGATCGCGTGGGAGCGACTTTTCGGCGTGGCCGCGTTGCTCCTTCCGCCACTGCTCGCAGAGGCTGACATAATTGCCTGACCGAATCTCACTGCGAAGCCGCACCCAGGGATCCCTGGTCACCGTAATTGGCTTTTCCCGTTTCAGTTGCCAGTCGTTCAGCGGGTCGTGCCGTGCATCCGCGGCCCCGCCCGGTGTGAGGGCACCCAGGTACTGGGCAGGATGGATCAGCAGGACGAGCACCGCGATGGCCGCGAAGCTGCCGGCCGTGCCGGATACGATGCGGCTGTGGCCGGGCGGTGGCCTGAACGTCCGGGCCTGCTGCAGGATTCTCTCATCCAGTGCTTCCGGCGATACCATGATGCTGGCTGCCTGCCGATAATTCTCTTCCCAGGTGCTCATGCAGTTACCTCCTCGACACGCCATGGCTGGCGCCGCGGCCCATACAATAATTCCCGAAGCTGTTCCTTGCCCGCAATGTACTGTTCACGGCAGGCTTTCAGGGAAAGGCACTCGATATCCGCAACGGTTGCAAGCGGAAGCTGGCATTCCATATGCAACAGGAGAATATTGCGCTGCCGCCGGGACAGTTTTTGTATCGCGCCCAGCAGGGGACCGGGGGCTTCCTCCCGGGTTGCCGGCTCGCCGTGCTGCTCCCCGTCGAAAGCGGCGTGCTGGCGGAGCATTTTGTCGAGCTTGATGAAGAGCCAGCTACGGAACACGCGGCCGTTTAGAACCGGGGGGTGCTCGAGGACACTGAACCAGAGTTCCTCCAGGATCGGGTTCGCGTGGGTATGATTCATCTGCGCGCAATATCGGTAGAGGCAATCCTTGTAGCGCCCGTACAGGAGCCGGAATGCCTTGATATTGCGGGTGGAATGATAGAAATCCAGTAGCGCCTCGTCGTCAAGGTGCTGAAAATCCTTCCTGGACAAGTTATCGCGCCTCCGTGCGCTTCTCAAAACCTGCTCGAAATACTGTTGTGCGAGCAGTGCCGGCCGCTTTGATCCGGGCCGACCGCCTTCAACTGCGCTCGTCGTCTCCTCGCGATGATTTCTTTGCGAAAGAACGCCGACCTTTATGGCTTTTATCCCCGTCGGTGCCGCTGCGGGGTAATTCACTGGACTGGGTTTTCCTGCGACTGCCGAGGTAGAGCGCGGCAAGCCCCAGTAAAAGTTCATCCACGAAAGGCAGGAGATCTGGAACAAAGAGGTCCACGAGGAAAATAGCGCAAATCCACTTGAACAGCTGTGGGTGTTTCAGGCCGCGTGCATGGTTGAGGAACCAGCCGACGAGGGCACTCGGGAGCACTTTTTTCATGGGGCGTTCCCGCCTCCTGTCTCCGGAGAGTATAGATCGGTAGCCGAAAAGCTATGGTTTGGTGGAGCCGGCCAACGCCATATTTATTGACTGGTACGTACCTATCAGTTCAGGCGCTGAAATCAGTGATTCTGTGCCAGGCGGCCTGAATACCTGAGGGGCAGCGGCAGCTGCTCGGGCCCCAGCTCGGCGCGCAAGTCCCTCAACTTGACCCCGATACCCAGCAACCGGATGGGCTCCGCCCGCTTGTCCCAGCATTGCTGTAGCAGGTGGCGGAACTCGGAGATGCGGGCACTCTGGCTGGTGCGTTCCTGGGTCATGGTGGAGAAATCGCTGAACTTGACCTTGATCGACGCGCCGCTGATTTCGTAGCGTTCGTCCAGTTTCTCGAGGCGCTCCAGCAGGCGCATATAGAGTTCGGTGAGCTGTTGCAGCCATTCCTCCAGGCTCGGCAGGTCTTCGCTGAAGGTCCGCTCGACGCTGGCGCTTTTCCGGGAACCGTCCCCACTGACGGGCCTCTCATCGATTCCCCGGCACAGGTCGAAGAGGCGGCTGCCAAACTTGCCGAACAGTTGGCTGAGTTCGATTTTCGTGAAATTGCGCAGGTCCGCGCAGGTATGGATGCCGCGGCGGTGCATTTTTTCCGCCGTGACCCGCCCAACCCCATGGATCCTGGCTACAGGCAGCCGGAGGACGAACTCATCCACCTGGTCGGGGGTAATCACGGTGAGGCCGTTGGGTTTTTGCCAGTCGCTGGCGATTTTGGCCAGGAACTTGTTTGGCGCCACCCCGGCGGAAATGGTGATACCTAGTGAGGACTCGACCCGCTGGCGGATCTCCCGGGCAATCAGGGTGGCGCTGCCCTGGCAGTGGGCACTGTCAGTCACGTCCAGGTATGCCTCATCCAGAGACAGCGGTTCTATCTCATCGCTGTAGTCGCGGAAAATATCCCTGATCTGGCCGCTCACCTCCCGATATTTTTTCATATCGCCGGGTACTACAATGAGGTCAGGGCACAGCTTTTTGGCCTGCGAACTTGGCATGGCGGAGCGTACCCCGTAACTCCGGGCCTCGTAGTTGCATGTGGAAATCACCCCACGGCGATCGCTGGCGCCCCCGACGGCGATCGGCCTGCCGCGCAGGTTGGGGTCGTCGCGCATTTCGACTGAAGCATAGAAACAGTCACAATCGCAGTGGATGATCTTTCTCATGCTGGGATTATATTCAGTGGCCGGCCCGGGCGGGAAGAGCCGCCAGCTCTACCCCCCCAATCCAGGTGTATGGGATACGCAAGGGACAGAAGGATAAAGGAAGACGATTATGAGCCGTATACCACTGGTGGAGATGCCCGAAGACGATGAGGTCGAGGCGGTATATGCCGAGATCGAGAGTGAACTGGGCTCCGTCCCCAATATGTTCCGGGTCTACGCACATCACCCCGAGCTGCTCAGGGTCAAATGGGAAAAGTTCAAGGTGCTGATGATCCACGGGTGCCTGTCGGTGCGCCTAACTGAAAGTATTGCCCTGGTGATCTCCACTGACAATCACAACGATTACGGTATCGCACGTTATACCGAGCTCTTGCGCCAGAGAAATGTTAAACCGGAGGAAATCCTGAAAATCCGCCTGGACCCGGATCACGCACACCTGAGCACCAAGGAACACGCGCTGCTGGAATTGGCTCACCATGCCAATATCTCGCCCTTTGACCAGGGAGAGAAGTTTATCGATGCGGCGAGGCGGGAGGGCGCCTCCGATATGGAGATAATGGAAGCTCTCGGCATCATGGAGTATGTATCCGGAATGAACCGGATCACAGAGATTCTCGATGTACCTCGGGACTGATTGATGAAAAGTGGTGGGAAGCGTGAAAGCGAACGTGAAAAAGGCCGCGCAAGCGGCCTTTTTCGTTCAGGCCCCGCCGCTCGAGCCGGGGTGGCCTGTTACTGGAGGCGCTATTTGGGAGGTCTTTTCCTTCCGAAGATCAGTGCCAGTACAAAGAGTATCAGGAAGATAAAGAACAGCACTTTCGCCGCGTCGGCAGCTACACCCGCCACACCGCCAAATCCGAAAAAGGCGGCGATGATGGCAATGACGAAGAAGATAATCGCCCATTTCAACATAATCGATCTCCTCTGATGGAGGGAGAGAAAAGCGCTATGGTGCTGGCCGGTACTTTGTCGGTACAGGATGCTACCGGACAGGCCTCAGGGAATAGTTATAGGTTTAATTGGGCGCGCTCACCAGAATTTTTGTCCCGGTAGCGAGGCTGGAAATGAAAACGGGCCGCTCAGGCGACCCGTTTAGGTGGAATGCTGGTCGTGGTGGGGCCGGCTCAGCGCTCCAGGAGTTCCAGCTTGCCTTTCTTCCCGTCCCATTCCTCGGCGTCGGGGAGTGGGTCTTTCTTCTCAGTAATATTTGGCCAGACTTCCGCCAGCTCGGCGTTCAGCTCGATGAACTCCTGCTGGTCGTCCGGCACCTCGTCTTCGGAGAAGATGGCGTTGGCCGGGCACTCCGGCTCGCACAGGGCACAGTCGATGCATTCGTCCGGGTGAATCACCAGGAAGTTGGGGCCCTCATAGAAGCAGTCCACCGGGCAGACTTCCACACAGTCGGTGTATTTGCACTTGATGCAGTTTTCCCCAATTACGAATGTCATGCTTTTCCCTCGATCATGCGCCAGGATCCCGGGGCGCCGGCCCCGGTGGAATTTTGTGAGTTGCGGATTTTAGCAACAACTGGCGCGAATTGTAGTGGCTTTTCAGTCAAATTGGTTGGGTGCTTATAACAGTTTGCGCAGCTCGTACAGCTGCTCCAGCGCCTGGCGCGGGGTCAGGCCGTCCGGGTCCAGCTCTGCCAGTGCGTCCACGGCCGGGTGGCTGGGGGCGCCGAACAGCTCCGCCTGCATCGGGGATACCGCCGCCGGCGCGCCGGCCACCGGGGTGCCGGCCACCGGGGCGCCGGCCGCGCTGGGTGCGGCATCGGGAGCCGGAGTTGTGAAGGGCTCTGGTGTGGGCTCAGCCATTTCCGGGCGCTCGCCGGCTTCCAGTGCCTGCAGGCGCAGGCGCGCCTCATTCAAGACCTCTCCCGGGATACCGGCCAGCTTCGCCACCTGCAGGCCGTAACTCTTGGATGCCGGCCCCTCCTGGATGCGGTGCAGGAAGACGATGCTGTCGCCGTGCTCGGTGGCATTCAGGTGGATGTTGGCCGCCTCGGGGCAGCGGGCGGGCAGGTCGGTCAGCTCAAAATAGTGGGTGGCAAACAGGGTGAAGGCACGCACGCGCTCGGCCAGGAAGTGGGCGCAGGCCCAGGCCAGTGACAGGCCATCGTAGGTACTGGTGCCGCGCCCGATCTCGTCCATCAGCACCAGGCTGTTTTCGCTGGCATTGCGCAGGATATTGGCGGTCTCGGTCATCTCCACCATAAAGGTGGAGCGGCCCCCGGCCAGGTCATCGGCGCTGCCGATGCGGGTAAAGATGCGGTCCAGCATGCCGATGCGGGCGGAGTCAGCCGGGACGTAGCTGCCGCAGTGGGCCAGCAGGGCAATCAGTGCGGTCTGGCGCATGTAAGTGGACTTACCGCCCATGTTGGGGCCGGTAATCACCAGCATGCGGCGGTCGTCGCGCAGGTCGATATCGTTGGCCACGAAGGGCTCGTCCAGCACCTGCTCCACCACCGGGTGGCGGCCGGCGCTGATATCCAGGCCCGGTTCGGTGCCGAGGGCAGGGCGGCACAGGCGCAGGTTGTCGGCGCGCTCGGCCAGGCAGGCCAGCACGTCCAGCTGCGACACGCCGGCGGCAGCCGCCTGCAGCTCGGCCAGGGACTCATTGAGCTTGACGATCAGCTCCTCGTAGAGCGCCTTCTCCCGTGCCAGCGCGCGGCTCTTGGCCGACAGGGCCTTGTCCTCGAATTCCTTTAACTCCGGAGTAATGAAGCGCTCGGCATTCTTGAGGGTCTGGCGGCGGATGTATTCGGCCGGCGCCTTGTCGCTCTGGCCGCGACTGATTTCGATAAAGTAGCCGTGCACCCGGTTGTAGCCCACTTTCAGGGTGGGGATACCGGTGCGCTCCTTCTCGCGCTGCTCCAGCTGGACGAGGAAGTCGCCGGCGTTCTCGCTAATGGAGCGCAGCTCGTCCAGTTCATCGTCATACCCCTCGGCGATCACACCGCCATCGCGAATCACCACCGGCGGGTTCTCGATGATGGCGCGCTCCAGTAGCGCCACGGTTTCCGGCCACTCGCCGATCTCGCGGCCAAGCTCGCGCAGTAGGGCGGTGTCCATCTCCCCCAGCTGGCGCTGTATCTCCGGAAACTGCGCCAGCGACTGGCCCAGCCGGGCCAGGTCGCGTGGGCGCGCCGAGCGCAGCGCCAGGCGACCCAGGATGCGCTCCATATCCCCCACCGGCTTGAGGGCGTCCCGCAGGGGCTCGAAGCCGTAATTCTCCAGCATGGCACCGATGGCGTCCTGGCGGTTGTTCAGGGTGGTCAGCTGGCGCAGGGGGTTGTTCAGCCAGCGGCGCAGCAGTCGGCTGCCCATGGCGGTCTTGCAGGTGTCGAAGACCGACAACAGGGTGTTGTCGTCACCGCCCGACAGGTTCAGGTCGATTTCCAGGTTGCGGCGGCTGGCACCGTCCAGCGCCACTGTGTCGTCGCTGGTCTCGGTCTGCAGGCTGCGGATATGGGGCAGTTCGGTGCGCTGGGTGTCCCGGGCATACTGCAGCAGGCAGCCGGCGGCGGTGACGGCAGCCAGCATATGGCTGCAGCCGAATGCCTCCAGGTCCATGGTGCCGAACTGCTGGTTGAGCAGGCGCAGGGCGCTCTCGTGATCAAACTCCCAGGGCGCGCGCCGGCGCAGGCCCGGCAGGCGCTCGATTTCCGCCGGCAGCGCCAGGTCCTCCGGCGCCAGCAGCTCGGCCGGGGCGTGGCGCTGTACCTGTTCCGCAAGTGCCTCGACCGTATCTACCTCCTGCACTACGAAGCGCCCGGTGGCCAGGTCCAGCAGGGCGAGGCCGTAGCTGTCCCCCAGCCGGGACAGGGCGGCCAGCAGGTTGTCCCGGCGCTCATTCAGCAGGGCCTCGTCGGTGACCGTGCCCGGGGTGACGATGCGCACCACCTTGCGCTCCACCGGGCCCTTGCTGGTGGCCGGATCGCCGATCTGCTCGCAGATGGCCACGGATACGCCCTGCTTGATCAGCCTTGCCAGGTAGCCGTCTGCCGAATGGTAGGGGATGCCCGCCATCGGGATCGGTTCGCCGCCCGACTTGCCGCGGGCGGTCAGGGTGACGTCCAGCAGCTCCGCCGCTTTCCTGGCGTCGTCGTAGAACAGCTCGTAGAAGTCCCCCATGCGGTAGAACACCAGCTCCTGGGGGTGCTGGGCCTTGATGCGCAGGTACTGCTGCATCATGGGGGTGTGCTGGGCGTTTTTATTTGCGGGCGCGGCTTGCGGCATGGGCAATACTTCGTTTCCGTTCTTGGTTTGGATTTTGCCGGGGTCCGGGGGAAGGCGGTATTCTACCGAGTCGGGAAGCAAGGAATAAACAGATGACGGATATTTCAGTACTTGCGCAGGAACTTGGCGAAGAATTGCACAAGCGCGGCTGGAAGGTAACTGCTGCAGAGTCCTGCACCGGCGGCGGTATCGCCGCGGCCATCACTTCAATTGCGGGGGCTTCCGACTGGTTCGAGGGCTCAGTGGTCAGTTACGCCAACTGGGTCAAGCGCGAGCTGCTCTCGGTCTCCGGTGACGACCTGGAGGAGCTGGGGGCGGTCAGTGAGGAGGTGGTCCGCCAGATGGCGTCCGGCGTCCTGGGGCTGGTGGATGCCAACGTGGCCGTGGCGGTCAGCGGGATCGCCGGCCCGGACGGCGGCACGGAGGACAAGCCGGTGGGCACGGTATGGATAGCGGTGGCCCACTCCGAAGGCCAGGAGCCCGTCACCATCGATGCCGAGTGCTGCCATTTCGACGGCGACCGGGCAGCCGTGCAGGAGCAGACGGTGGCCGAGGCCCTGCGCCGGATGCTGGCCCTGGTGCGCGAACACCCCGAGAAATGATTACTGGTTGCTTATACAGTAATCCTTCGATAAGCTTGCCCACAATCAACAACGCTTCAGTACATGGGAAAGGTCATGGATTCCAATAAAGACAAGGCATTGCAGGCGGCGCTGTCTCAGATCGAGCGCCAGTTCGGCAAGGGTACCGTTATGCGTATGGGGGACAAGGAGCGTGTGCAGATTCCCGCGATCTCCACCGGTTCCCTGGGCCTGGACGTGGCCCTCGGCATTGGCGGCCTGCCCCGCGGCCGCATCGTGGAAATCTACGGTCCGGAGTCTTCCGGTAAGACCACCCTGACCCTGCAGGTCATCGCCGAGGCGCAGCGCAAGGGCGGCACCTGTGCCTTCGTGGACGCCGAGCACGCGCTGGACCCCATCTACGCCGAGAAGCTGGGCGTAAACGTCGACGAACTTATCGTCTCCCAGCCGGATACCGGCGAACAGGCCCTGGAAGTGGCCGACATGCTGGTGCGCTCCGGTGCGGTCGATGTCCTGGTGGTCGACTCGGTAGCGGCCCTGACCCCGCGCGCCGAGATCGAGGGCGAGATGGGCGATTCCCACGTGGGCCTGCAGGCGCGCCTGATGTCCCAGGCACTGCGGAAGCTGACCGGCAACATCAAGAACACCAATACCCTGTGCGTCTTCATTAACCAGATCCGCATGAAGATCGGCGTGATGTTCGGCTCCCCGGAAACCACCACCGGCGGTAACGCGCTGAAGTTCTACTCCTCTGTGCGCCTGGATATCCGCCGCATCGGCTCCGTGAAGGAAGGCGACGAGGTGGTCGGCAACGAGACCCGGGTGAAGGTGGTCAAGAACAAGGTGGCGCCGCCGTTCAAGCAGACCGAGTTCCAGATCATGTATGGCCAGGGGATCAACCTGCTGGGCGAGATCATCGATTACGGCGTGAAGCTCGGCCTGATCGACAAGGCCGGTGCCTGGTACAGCTACAAGGGCGACAAGATCGGCCAGGGCAAGGCCAACGCGGTCAAGTTCCTGAAAGAGAACCAGGATATCCGCGACGAGATCGAGGGCCAGCTCCGCGCCCAGCTGCTGGGCGACCTGGTGCCGGCCAAGCCGGAACCCGAGACTGCAGAAGCGCCCGAAGAGTAATTCCGGCCGCCCGTGTTCTCCTCTGACGATACGGCTCAGGCGCTGTTTGGCGCCGCGCTTGAGCTGCTGGCGCGCCGGGAGCACTCCTGCCACGAACTGCGGCAGAAGCTTTCGGTGCGCTTCCCCTCCGCAGATTTCGAGGCGCTGTTCGGGCGCCTGCATGAACTCAACTACCAGTCCGACCAGCGCTTTGCCGAGGTGTTTGCCCGCTCGCGCGTGCAGCGCGGCCAGGGGCCCCTGCGCATCCGCCGCGAACTGCAGCAGCGGGGGATCGGCAGCGCCCTGGCCGGCTCTGCCATCGACCAGCTCGAGGCGGACTGGTACCAGCTGGCGGTCGAGACCCTGCAGCGCAAGTTCCGCCTCCCCATCAGCGATGCCTTGCCGCGCGACCAGCAGCTGAAAGAGCGCGCACGGCGCCAGCGCTACCTTGCCTACCGTGGCTTTCCGGCGGATGCCATCCAGTATGCCCTGGAGGCGGAACTTTTTTCCTGAGCCTGTATACTGCGGGAAAAGATAAGAGTAAGGAGCCCCCGTGATTCTGTCAGTCGATCAGGGCACCACCGGAACCACTGCCTTTGTCTTCGATTCCCAGGGCCGCCTGCTCGGCCGCAGCTATTCCGAATTCCCCCAGTATTACCCCCGTCCCGGCTGGGTAGAGCACAACGCCAGCGAGATCTGGCAGGTGACCCTCCGCGTGTGCGTGGCGGCCCTGGAGCGCGCGGGTCTCGAGCCCTCGCAGCTGTCCGCCGTCGGCATCACCAACCAGCGCGAGACCACGGTACTGTGGGATCGGGAGAGTGGCGAGCCTGTCTGCCCGGCCATCGTGTGGCAGTGCCGCCGTTCCGCCGATATCTGCCGGGAGCTGGAGCAGGCGGGCAGGGCAGACTGGCTGCGCGACAAGACCGGCCTGGTGCTGGATGCCTATTTCTCCGCCAGCAAGCTGCAATGGCTGTTCCGCGACGATCCCGGGTTGCTGGAACGGGCCCGGGCCGGGGAACTGGCCTTTGGCACGATCGACAGCTGGCTGATCTGGAAAATGACCGGCGGCCGCGCCCACCTCACAGACCATACCAATGCCAGCCGAACCCTCCTTTACAGCCTGGAGCGGCGCGACTGGGATCCGGAGCTGCTGGAGCTGTTCGGCTGCCCGGCCGCCATCCTGCCCGAAATCAGGCCGTCCGCCGGCCACTTCGCCAACACTGACGCAAAATCGTTCCTGGGTGCCGAGGTGCCCATCACCGGTGTGGCCGGTGACCAGCAGGCCTCCCTGTTCGGCCACGGCTGTACCGTGGCGGGGGAGATCAAGAATACCTACGGCACCGGGTGCTTCATGCTCGCCTACGCGGGTGAGGACAGGCCCCCGGCTCCCACCGGCCTGCTCACCACCATTGCCTGCGATGCGGGTGGCGGCCCGGCGTATGCGCTTGAAGGCGCCGTATTCAATGCGGGCGCTGCGGTGCAGTGGTTGCGGGATGACATGGGGCTTATCCAGCAGGCGGCGGACACCGAGAGCATCGCGCGCCAGGTGCCCGACACCCGCGGCGTATACCTGGTGCCGGCCTTCAGCGGGCTCGGTGCGCCGCACTGGGACCCTTCCGCGCGGGGCATGATCTGCGGCCTCAGTCGTGGTACCGGCCGGGATGAACTGGTGCGTGCCACCCTGGAGTCCATCGCCTACCAGAGCGATGACCTGGCGCGGTTGATGGCCGATGCGCTGGGAGTGCAGATCACCCGGTTGCGAGTGGATGGGGGTGCTGCGGCCAATGATTTCCTGATGCAGTTCCAGTCCGATATCTCCAACGCCCGCGTGGAAAGACCGCGCCAGATCGAGTCCACGGCAGTGGGTGCGGCACTGCTGGCGGGCATCGGCGCGGGCATCTGGGAAGCCGGCAAGCTGCCGAAGTCGCTGTTGGAAATCGAGCGGGACTTCGTGCCACAGATGACAGCATCAAAGCGGGAGGAGCTGCTGGAGGGCTGGCGCCGGGCGGTGTCTGCCTGCCGCACTTTCTGACGGGCTGTCGAACGGGAGCGGCGGCAAGCTGCCGCAGCTCCCGCCGAAAATGCCTATCCTCAAGTCTGTGATGAACCGGAGGCGGGAGGTATTCAGCGTGGGTATCAGTGACGACCTGCAGTCGACAATCGCGGATATGGTGGACGGGCGCAGGGGTATCCTCGCCGCGGACGAGAGCTCGGGAACCATCGCCAAACGATTTGACTCGGTGGGTGTGGAGTCGACGGAAGAGCATCGCCGATTTTACCGCTCCCTGCTGCTGGATACCGAGGGGCTGGGGCAGTATGTCAGCGGTGTGATCCTGTTCGAGGAGACCCTGGGGCAGAAAAACGGTCAGGGCCGCCCCCTCCCGCAGGTGGCGGCGGAGCAGGGGATAGTCCCCGGCATCAAGGTGGACAAGGGCAAGGGCCCCCTGGCCGGTGCGCCCGGTGACCTGATCACCTTTGGCCTCGATGGCCTGGAGGAGCGCCTGCAGGGCTATCGCGAGCAGGGCGCCCGTTTCGCCAAGTGGCGCGAGGTGTACCCGATAAGCCCGCGCAACCCCACCCGGCTGGGGCTGACCGCCAATGCCGAGATGCTGGCGCGCTATGCGGCGGTGTGCCAGTGCTGCGGGGTGGTGCCGATCGTCGAGCCGGAAGTGCTGATCGACGGTGACCACAGCATCGAGCGCAGTGCCGAGGTCAACGAGATGGTCTGGCATGAGGTCTTCCATGCCCTGCACGAGCACGGGGTGATACTGGAGCTGATGATCCTGAAGCCCAGCATGATCACGCCCGGGAAGGAGTGCGCCAAGGCGCCCCCGAAGCAGGTGGCTGAGTACACCATGCGCAGCCTGCGTCGCTCGGTGCCGGCCGCGGTGCCCAGTATCAATTTCCTGTCGGGGGGGCAGGGGCCGGAAGAGGCCACTGCCAACCTGAATGCGCTGAACCAGATGTGGCAGGCGCCCTGGCAGCTGAGCTTCTCCTATGGCCGGGCCCTGCAGGAGCCGGCACTGAAGGCCTGGGAAGGTGACAGCGGCAATGCCGAAAAGGCCCAGGCGGCCCTGCTCAAGCGGGCGCGGCTCAATCATCTCGCCATGCTCGGTGAATACCGGGAATCCCAGGAAGAGGAGTCATAGCGGCGGGCAAGGGAAGTGATACAGCGATCATTTGCACAATAACAATAAGGCAGCGAGGAGAGAGAGATGCAATTTGTGTCACAGGGGGACCGGCTGCATTACCGGCGCTGGTGGGTCGAGGGGGCCCTGGGAGTGGTGGTGATCTCGCACGGGCTCGGCGAGCACAGCGGTCGTTACCGCGGCCTGGCGCAGCACCTGAACCGGGCCGGTTACAGCGTCTATGCGCCAGATCATTACGGCCACGGGCAGTCCGATGGGCCCCGGGGCCATATCGCCGACTTCGCCCGTTACAGCGAGCACCTGCACGACTTCATCCGGATCGTGCAACGCGATAATCCCGGGCGGCCGATCCACCTGCTGGGCCACAGCATGGGCGGCGTGATCGCCTGTGGCTCAGTCGTGCGCTTCGGCGGCGTCGATAGCCTGGTGCTCTCCGCGCCCGGGTTCCGGGGTGCCGTCGAGCCGGGGACCATCGAGCGGGGGCTGATAAAAGCGCTGGCAGTTGCAGTGCCGAGACTGGGGCTCTCCAACCGGCTCGACCCCGTTCACCTGAGCCGGGATGCCGCCGTGGTGGAGGACTACCGGCAGGATGACCTGGTGCACGACAGGGTGACCCCGCGCTGGTTCGCTGCCTTCATGCGTGAACGCGACTTCCTGTTCCGGCATCTCAAGCAGATCACCGTGCCCTGCCTGCTACTGTTGCCGCGAGCCGACCGCATGGTGGACAGCGCCACCACCCTGGCCTGGTTTGACCGCATCGGCAGTGAGGACCGGCAGGTGCAGGTATTCCCCGATGCGTTCCACGAGGTATTCAATGAGCCGGAAGAGGGGCCTCAGGCCCTGGAGCTGCTGCTGGGGCACCTGAAAGCACATTCGCCCGCGAGAGAGGTCGCCACTCCCGCATGAAAGGCTTCCCGGGCCGGGGGATGGTGGCTTAGTTCGTGAAAATGACCGGTTTCCGTTGTACCATACGCGGTCGATTTTGGCCGTTAGGGCCCGTAGTGGGTGAGATATGGATAAGAAACTACTGAGTCTGCTGGTCTGCCCGGTGAGCAAGGCTCCGCTCGAATACGATGAAGACAAGCAGGAGCTGGTCTGCAAGGCCAGTGGCCTCGCTTACCCGGTGCGCGATGGCATCCCGGTCATGCTCGAGTCCGAAGCGCGCCAGCTCACTGCCGAGGAAAAGCTGGAAAAATAGTAGCCATGAGCGAGCCGAGCGTTTTCAGCCGTATCATCGCCGGGGAGATCCCCGCCGAGCGCGTGTATGAAGACGATCAGTGCATCGTGATCCGCGATCGCGCGCCCAAGGCGCCGACCCATCTCCTGATCATCCCGCGCAAACCGCTGGTCAGTGTCCTGGATGCGGAAGAGGGCGACCGTCCCCTGCTGGGACACCTGGTGTGGGTGGCCGGCGAGCTGGGCCGCAGGCTGGGGCTGGATGGCTTTCGCCTGGTGGTGAACAACGGCCGCAGCGCCGGGCAGACGGTCTTTCACCTGCACATCCACCTGCTGGCCGAGCGCGAGATGCGCGAGCAGGACCTGGCGGACCACCCCGGTAACTGACCGGGCGCAGTCAGCCGCATCGATCAACCAAATCTTTTTTACCAACGAAGTGGAATTACGCTGGATGAAAAGCGCACAGATTCGCGACGCCTTCCTGAATTACTTTGCCGAGCAGGGCCATACCGTGGTGCCCTCCAGCTCCCTGGTGCCGGGTAACGACCCGACGCTGATGTTTACCAATGCGGGCATGGTGCAGTTCAAGGACACTTTCCTGGGTCACGAGCCGCGCCCTTACACGCGCGCGGTCAGTTCCCAGCGCTGCGTGCGCGCCGGCGGCAAGCACAACGACCTGGAGAACGTCGGCTATACCGCCCGCCACCACACCTTTTTCGAAATGCTGGGCAACTTCAGCTTCGGCGACTACTTCAAGCGTGAGGCCATCCGCTTTGCCTGGGACTTCCTCACCAAGGTGCTCGGCCTGCCCGAGGAGCGCCTGTGGGTGACCGTGCATATCAGCGATGACGAGGCGGCGGACATCTGGCTGAAGGAAGTGGGTGTGAGCGCCGAGCGCTTCTCCCGTCTCGACGAGGACAACTTCTGGCAGATGGGCGATACCGGTCCCTGCGGCCCCAGCTCGGAGATCTTCTACGACCACGGCGCGGACGTGCCCGGTGGCCCGCCGGGGTCCGATAACGACGACCTGGATCGCTATATCGAGATCTGGAACCTGGTGTTCATGCAATTCGAGCGCTCGGCCGACGGTGAGCTGCACCCGCTTCCCAAGCCCTCGGTGGATACGGGGATGGGCCTGGAGCGTATTGCCGCGGTGATGCAGGGCGTGCACTCCAACTACGAGATCGACCTGTTCCAGGCGCTGCTGAAGGCGGCGGCGGACATTGTCGGGTGCGCGAACCTGGAGGAGAAATCCCTGCGCGTGATTGCGGACCATATCCGCTCCTGCTCTTTCCTGATCGCCGACGGGGTGCTGCCCTCCAACGAGGGGCGCGGCTACGTGCTGCGCCGTATCATCCGCCGCGCGGTGCGCCACGGCCACAAGCTGGGCCAGGAGAATATCTTCTTTTACCGGCTGGTGGATGCCCTCGCCGAACAGATGGGCGACGCCTACCCGGAACTGCGCGCGAAGCAGAAACTGATCGAGGACACGCTGCGCAAGGAAGAAGAGCAGTTCGCCAAGACCCTGGACAAGGGGATGGCGGTGCTCGAGGAAGCCCTGTCCGGGCTGGAGGGCTCGGAGATCCCGGGTGAGGTGGTATTCACCCTGTACGACACCTATGGTTTCCCGGTCGACCTGACCCAGGACATCGCCCGTGAGCGGAGCCTCACCCTGGATATGGCCGGGTACGAAGCGGCGATGGAAGCCCAGCGCGAGCGCGCCCGGGCCGCCGGCAAATTCAAGCACGACTACACCGCCACTCTCGACCTGGAGGGGGCCACCGAGTTCCTGGGCTACGAGAATACGGTAGCGAAGGGCAAGGTGGTTGCCATCGTCAGCGAGGGCGAGCAGGTAGATACCCTGGCCGAGGGCCAGCACGGCGCGGTGGTACTGGACCGCACGCCGTTCTACGCCGAGTCTGGCGGCCAGGTGGGGGACAGCGGCTACCTGCAGGCGGCCGGTGGCCGCTTCGAGGTACAGGACTGCACCAGGCAGGGTGGGCATCACCTGCATACCGGCAAGTTGCTGCGCGGCAGCCTGTCCGTGGGCGATGAGGTGGAGGCCGAGGTTTCGTCCGAAGTGCGCCAGTCCACGGCATTGAATCACTCGGCCACCCACCTGCTGCACGCGGCCCTGCGCAAGGTGCTGGGTGATCATGTGACCCAGAAAGGCTCGTTGGTGGACTCGGAGCGCCTGCGCTTCGATTTCTCGCACCCGGAAGCGGTGACCACCAAGCAGCTCCACGCAATCGAGGCCCTGGTGAACGCGCAGATCCGGGCCAACACCCCGGTGCACACCGAGGAAACCGATATCGAGACCGCCAGGAAGAAGGGCGCCATGGCGCTCTTCGGTGAAAAGTACGGCGACACAGTGCGGGTGCTGTCCATGGGCGAGATCGAGGACGGCAGTGCTTTCTCGGTTGAGCTCTGCGGTGGTACACATGTGCAGCGCACGGGCGATATCGGCCTGCTGCGGATCGTGGGGGAGAGCGGTATCGCCTCCGGCCAGCGCCGTATCGAGGCAGTGACCGGCGCCCATGCGCTGGCGCTGTTTGACCAGGCCCAGCAACGCCTGGAGCACACGGCGGCACTGCTGAAGACCCGGCCGGATACGCTGGCGGACAAGGTGGAGCAGCTGCTGGCCAACAACCGCAAGCTGGAGAAGGAGCTGGCGCAGCTGAAGACCAGGCTCGCCAGTGGCGCCGGCGGCGACCTCTCATCGCAGGCGGTGGACATTGCCGGGCACAAGCTGCTGGCAGCGTCGATTGACGGCGCGGATCCCAAGTCTCTGCGCGACCTGGCCGACCAGATGAAGAACAAACTGGGCAGCGGCGTTGTCCTGCTGGCCGCGCCCGGCGAGGACAAGGTGGCGTTGGTGGCAGCGGTCACCAAGGACCTGACCGGCCAGGTGGCTGCCGGTGACCTGATGCGTTTTGCCGCCGGCAAGCTCGGTGGCAAGGGCGGCGGTCGCCCGGATATGGCCCAGGGCGGGGGCACTGATGTGGCTGCGTTGCCGGGCATGCTGAAGGATGTGCAGGGCTGGGTAGAAGAACAGCTCTCCTGAGCCTGGCCATTTGCCCTCCTGGCGCAATAATTGAGTTGATTTTGTTAAAAATTAGTGATTTAGTGCGCGACTCGCAGAATTCTGCCCCCTGGCTGTCCCGTGGCGATGGTGCCCGGGCAGGCCGGGGGAAGCCGGCAGTAAGGAAATACTGATACCCATGAGTTTGTTCGTGCAGAAATACGGTGGCACCTCGGTGGGCTCGATTGAGCGTATCGAGGCTGTCGCCGACAAGGTGGCGTCATTCCGGGCGCAGGGCCACGATATGGTGGTGGTGCTGTCGGCCATGAGTGGCGAGACCAACCGCCTTATCGATCTCGCCTACCAGGTGCAGGAAAAGCCGGACCCCCGCGAACTGGATGTCCTGGTCTCCACCGGCGAGCAGGTCACTATTGCCCTGCTGAGCATGGCATTGAAAAAGCGTGGCTACGACGCCTGCTCATACACTGGTGGCCAGGTGAAGATCCTCACGGACAACTCGCACACCAAGGCGCGGATCCAGCGCATTGACGTCGAGCGGATGCGGCGCGACCTGGACAGTGGCCGGGTGGTGGTAGTGGCCGGTTTCCAGGGGGTCGACGAGGAGGGCAATATCACTACCCTCGGGCGCGGTGGCTCCGACACCACCGGCGTGGCACTGGCGGCGGCACTGGATGCCACCGAGTGCCAGATCTATACCGACGTGGACGGGGTGTATACCACCGACCCGCGGGTGGTCGACAGTGCCCGCCGGCTCGACCGGATCACCTTCGAGGAAATGCTCGAGATGGCCAGTCTCGGCTCCAAGGTGCTGCAGATTCGAGCGGTCGAATTTGCCGGCAAGTACAAGGTACCCCTGCGTGTCCTGTCCACCTTCGAGGAGGGTAACGGCACGCTGATCAGTCTTGATGAGGAAGAGACCGAAATGGAACATCCCGTAGTATCCGGCATCGCATTCAACCGCGACGAGGCAAAGCTCACCATACGCGGGGTTCCGGACAACCCCGGTGTGGCCTGCCGGATCCTGGCGCCGGTCGGCGCGGAAAACATCGAAGTTGATGTGATCGTGCAGAACATCAGCTCCGTGGATGGCACCACTGACTTTACCTTCACGGTGCATCGCAATGACCTGGCAAAGGCGCGGGAAGTGCTGCAGCGGGTTGCCGACGAACTTGGCGCCAGGGAAGTGGTAGCTGACGACAAGATCGCCAAGGTGTCGATTGTGGGAGTAGGGATGCGCTCCCATGCCAATGTGGCCAGCCGGATGTTCAGTGCGCTGGGCGAGGACAATATCAATATCCAGATGATCACCACTTCCGAGATCAAGATTTCGGTCATCATCGATGAGCGCTACCTGGAACTGGCGGTGCGGGCCCTTCACAGCGAATTCGAACTGTCAGAGCCCCGGTGAGTCACCTGAAGCTATAACCAGTCGCAAGGCGGCGGCTAAGTTTTCATAGCAATTTCGTCATGTGGCGTAGAGTCCGACCTGTTGAGAATTTGATCGAGTGGTCAATACTGACAGTAGTGATGGGCAAAAACCTCCCAAAACGTGCCGCCATCCGGTTATGATGACCGTGAGAAACTCGAATGATTTTGGGTTCTCTCAATCACAGGATGATCAAGGAGAAGTAGGTAATGCTGATTTTAACCCGCCGGATTGGCGAGACGCTGATGGTCGGTGACAACGTGACTGTCACTGTACTCGGCGTAAAGGGAAACCAGGTGAGAATTGGTGTGAATGCGCCCAAGGAAGTAGCCGTACACAGGGAAGAGATCTACCAGCGCATCCAGAGAGAAAAGCAGTCGCCGGGCGACGCTGAGCAGGAGTAGTCCCGCCTGAGCAGAGAGAGGCCGGTTTGCCCGGCCTTTTTTGTTTCTCCCGCCCTCCTTTCCCGATAAAGCTTCGGCTGACTAGCTTCCCGCCTCGCTCGCAATACCGGTTGGCCATAAACTGCACAGTCGGGCCCCTGACGCCAAAAAAGTTATTGATTCCCCATTGATTTTTGCCCTCCCGTTGGTATGATGCCGTCCTCTTTCAGGGGCACCGGCCAAGTCCGATCGCCCCTCCCGGACTCCCGCTGGGAGGCGGGGCGGTAACCTGGGGGTTACCTGACAAACAGATTTACGGTGAGATGGCCGAGTGGCTGAAGGCGCGCCCCTGCTAAGGGCGTATGGGTTAACACTCATCGAGGGTTCGAATCCCTCTCTCACCGCCATATCGATCAATCAAAGAGCCCTGCTTGCAGGGCCCTTTGATTGAGGATGGTCTGAGAGGGTAAGAGCGCGCTGGTTCGACTCGTAGGCGCTTGTCGCCGGAGAGCAGCGAGCAAAGCGAAGCTAATCTCTCTCATCGCCATACAGAAAACACCCTCTCGCGAGAGGGTGTTTTTTTTGCCTTCGACCTGTTGGCCTGGTTCGGGAAATTTCTCTGGACAAGCCCTTGTCGAGGCAGAAATGGGCGCTATAATGCGCGCCGCTTCAAAGGGTGCTGGTAGCCCTTCGCGATGACAGGAAGTGAGGTTTTCGATCTTTCTGCCAGTGGCGAAAAAGCTTTGAAAAAGAGCTTGCCAGGATCGAAGGGCTCGCTATAATGCGCGCCACTTCGGAAGGGGCCGGGCGCTCCTTCAGGGTCGGGAAAAGACGCCTTCGGGCATCGCCTCCGGCGCTGAAAAAAGCCTTCAAAAAAGGCTTGCCAAGCACGAAGAGGTCGATATAATGCGCGCCCCTTCGACGGTCACCGGAAACGGTGGTCGGGGTTCCCGGAAAGGCCCGAGCGGTCGGTCAGGGAGCCGGAAAAAGCTGCTAAAAAGCACTTGCTTCAGCAGCCCGGATGTGTAGAATACGCGTCCCGCAGTCAGGGCCTGGCGCCCGGCTGAGTTGTTTAAAAAGACGATCAAGCAATGCGTGTGGGTGCTTACGGAGCGATGAATCGATACACCTG
>NZ_FNFH01000005.1 GCF_900100355.1 Microbulbifer yueqingensis
TATTCTACACATCCGGGCTGCTGAAGCAAGTGCTTTTTAGCAGCTTTTTCCGGCTCCCTGACCGACCGCTCGGGCCTTTCCGGGAACCCCGACCACCGCTTCCGGTGACCGTCGAAGGGGCGCGCATTATATCGACCTCTTCGTGCTTGGCAAGCCTTTTTTGAAGGCTTTTTTCAGTGCCGGAGGCGATGCCCGAAGGCGTCTTTTCCCGACCCTGAAGGAGCGCCTGGCCCCTTCCGAAGGGGCGCGCATTATAGCGAGCCCTTCGATCCTGGCAAGCTCTTTTTTCAATAAATTTTCCTAAGAAAATCAATCACTTGGAGCTGCCTCCCCGCCACTTCTCAAGCAGCGAGGGCGCGAACTATACGGACTGCCCCGGGGGCTTGCAAGCGCTTTTGTGACAAAACTGTAAAAAAGTTTTTTCGCGACCCGAGGCGCCCGAAAACTGGTCAATCTTCCAGGGTAAAAAGGTGGTACTTCTTCTTGCCCAGGCGCACGATAAAGAAACGCTCACTCAGCGCCCTGTCGCGGGCGAACACGCCGGCGGGGTCGCCGTTGCGGTCGATCCCCACAGGCTCACTGTTCACCAGCACGGCATTGCGGCCCAGCGCATCCTTCACCGGCTTGCCGGAGGCGGCCATTCCCGCGTCCACCAATACCTGGATCAGGCTCTGCTCAGCAAAATCCCGCGGCAATACCGAGCTGGGGAGACCATCCTGGCGCAATTGCTCCAGGTCACTCGCCGACAGCTCGCCAATCTCACCAGAAAACATGGCCCGGGAGATCCTCTCGGCCGCGGCCAGCCCAGCCTCACCATGCACTTCCCGGGTGACTTCACGAGCCAGTATCCCCTGGGCTTCCGGCTTGCCGGCACGCTCGGCGTCAGCTCGCTCGATCGCATCGATCTCGTCGACACTGAGGAACGTAAAGTAGCGCAGGAACTTATATACGTCCGCATCGGCGGTGTTAAGCCAGAACTGGTAGAAGGCGTAAGGCGAGGTACGCGCCGGATCCAGCCATACCGTGCCACTCTCGGTCTTGCCGAACTTGGTGCCATCCGCCTTGGTGACCAGCGGCAGGGTCAGCCCGAAGACCTTCCCGCGGTGCTGGCGCCGGGTCAGGTCTACCCCACCGGTAATATTGCCCCACTGGTCGGATCCGCCGATCTGCAGGGTGCAGCTCTCCCGGTGATACAGCTCAGCGAAATCCATGGACTGCAGCAGCATGTAAGAGAACTCGGTGAATGATATCCCCTCGCCCTCGCGCTGGATCCGCTGCTTGACCGATTCCTTGTTGATCATATTGTTGACGGAGAAGTGCTTGCCCACGTCCCGCAGGAAATCGAGCACGCTCAAGCCCTGGGTCCAGTCGAGATTGTTGACCACTGCGGCGCTATTCTCACCGCAGTCGAAATCGATGAACTGGGACACCTGGGCGCGAATCTTCTCCACCCAGCCAGAAACCACCTCGGGTGTATTGAGGCTTCGCTCCTGCGCCTTAAAGGATGGGTCGCCAATCAGGCCGGTTGCGCCGCCAACCAGGGCGATAGGCCTGTGACCTGCCGCCTGAAACCTCTTCAATGTCAGCAGCGGTACTAGACTGCCTATATGCAGGGAATCAGCGGTGGGATCGAAACCGCAATAGAGGGTGCGGGAATGCGCCAGGTGCTCGGTAAGCTCCCCATCCCCGGTGGCCTGATTGATCAGCCCGCGGCGGTCCAAGTCTTTCAGCAGTGTGGTGTCGACCCCAGCCATCGTTTCCCCTCATGAATTGACTGCTACAGAAGCCGCTGCTGGCGGCAAAACGGGCAGCAACATTACCCGATATGGAGCCAAATACAAGCAGGCCGCCGCGCCCCGACCGAAAAGGCTGCAAACGCAAAGGAACTAGGTCATGGACAGACAGGTCAATTACTCCGTGAATCAGGATGAGATTTTTGATATAACACACTCTCGGTGTTCGTTTTTTAGGCACCAGCAAGCATTCAATACAAGTACAAACAGCGCCCCCTGTTAAGACCATGCAGAATCAACGCACCCCCAATCCGCGCCTGCTGGGCGCCCTGCGCCAGCATTTCCCGCGCACCCACGCCCTGGCGGCCGGCGCCGCAAGCTGCGCCCTGGCACTCGCCATGTTTGTCTCCACCCCGGAGGTCGAGGCGAAGCGTCTTTCGCTACCCGTGACCCTGTCCGCGGTCGAGGAGACCGGAGCGGCGGCCCCCGATGTGGCATTGACGGCTCCTGCACCCGCGCAGGCGGCACCCGCACAGGTAAGCACCAAGCGCGTGGAAGTGCGAAACGGTGACACGCTGTCCGACCTGTTCGAGCGCGCCGGGGTCGACACCCGGCACATGTATGAACTGCTGGAAAGCGGCAAGGAAGCTCGCGGTCTCGCCAGGCTGAGCCCGGGTGAGGAACTCACCTTCCATATCGCAGACGACGGCTCGCTGGAGAGCCTTGAACTTCACCGCGATCGCCTGAGTCGCCTGGAATTCAAGCGCGGCGATGCCGGAGACTTCACCTACGCCCTGCATCAGCGTGAAGCCGACAGCTATCCCGCGTATCGCCAGGCCGAGATCGAGAGCTCACTGTTCATGGCCGGAAACGAGGCCGGGCTGAGCAACAACCTCATCATGGAAATGGCCCAGGTTTTCAGCTCCGATATCGATTTCGCGCTGGATATCAGGAAAGGAGACCGCTTCAGCGTCCTGTATGAGGAAGAATTCCTCGATGGAGAGAAGATTGGTAACGGCCCGATCCAGGCAGTGACCTTCGTCAACCAGGGCAAGACATTCAGCGCAGTACGGTACGTAGACAGCAACGGCGACGCCAATTACTACACACCGGAAGGCAAAAGCATGCGCAAGGCGTTCATCCGCACACCGGTGGACTTTGCCCGTATCAGCTCGCACTTCAATCCGCGCCGCCTGCACCCGATTTTCAAGACCCGTCGCCCGCACAACGGCACCGACTATGCGGCGCCGAGGGGTACGCCGGTCTACGCGGCCGGCAGTGGCCGCGTGGTCAAGGCGGGCTACAGCAAGGCCAACGGCAACTACGTGTTTATCAAACACGGCGATCGTTACGTGACCCGCTACCTGCACCTGACCAAGCGCAAGGTGAAGACCGGCCAGCGTGTGAAGCAGCGCCAGGTCATCGGCACCGTCGGCTCCACCGGTTACGCCACCGGCCCGCACCTGCACTATGAATTCCTTGTGGATGGCCGCCACCGCAACCCGGCTACCATTGTGCGCAAGCTGCCCAAGGCGAAATCCATCCCGGAGGCTGAGATGGGTCGCTTCCGCGCCCAGACCCAGCCACTGCTGGCAAAACTGGAAAATTACGAACAACCGGCGCTGGCACAACGCGGCGAAGAGCAAAACCAACAAAGCGTCAACTGACAGCATGGGCGAGCTTTATGTCGGCCTGATGTCCGGCACCAGCGTCGATTGTATCGATGCGGTGCTGGTGGATTTCAGTGAGGAGAACTCGCCCAGGCCCCATATCCTGGCGACGCTGGGGCACCCGATTCCCGGCGCATTGCGGGATGCCATCCTGGCACTCTGCGCGCCGGGCCCATCGGAGCTTGACCGCGCCGGGCAACTCGACAGCCAGCTGGGCCGGCTGTTTGCGGAAGCGACCCTCGCCCTGCTCGAGCGCGCCGGTATCACTCCGGAGCAGGTCACTGCGATCGGCAGCCATGGGCAGACCGTGCGGCACCGCCCGCCCGGAACCGTGGCCCACCCCTTCACCATGCAGCTCGGCGACCCCAACACCATTGCCACACTCAGCGGAATCGCAACCGTAGCGGACTTCCGGCGCCGGGACATGGCCCTCGGCGGCCAGGGAGCCCCGCTGATGCCGGCCTTCCACCGGGCAGCCTTTGCCACCGCCGAGAACGACCGCGCCGTGGTGAATATCGGCGGCATGGCCAATATCACCGAGCTGCGCGCGGATGGCGGAATCCGCGGATACGATACCGGCCCCGGTAACGCCCTGCTGGACTACTGGATCGGGCTGCACCGCAGCCAGCCCTTCGACCGTGACGGCGCCTGGGCAGCCAGTGGCAGGGCGAACCCCGAGCTGTTAAACCGGCTCATGGCCGACCCCTATTTTTCCGCCCCGCCGCCCAAGAGCACCGGGCGCGAGGCCTTCAATGCCACCTGGCTGGAACGGGCCTGCGAGGGCCTGGAGCTGGCGCCGGCGGACGTGCAGGCCACCCTCGCCGAGGTGACCGCGGCCAGTATCGCCGATGCAGTAAGGAGCTTCGCCAACGGTGGCGAGCTGTTGATCTGTGGCGGGGGAGCGAGGAACTCGGATCTCATGCAGCGCCTGCAGCGCCGCCTGCCCACCTGGTCTATCGCCTCAACCGGGGACTACGGCATCGAGGCGGACTGGCTGGAGGCCGTGGGCTTCGCCTGGCTGGCGCGCCAGACCATGCGGGGACTACCGGGGAACTGCCCCGGCGTGACCGGGGCAGCGAGGGAAACGGTGCTGGGCGGCATATATCCGGCCTGAGGCCGGTTTCAGATCGAGAAGGAGGAGCCGCAGCCGCAGGTGGAAGACGCGTTCGGGTTCTGCACCACGAAGCGTGAACCGGACAGGCCCTCCTCGTAGTCGACCGTCGCCCCTACCAGGTATGGATAGCTCATCGCATCGACGACAATCTCTATGCCGCCTTTCTCGACCAGCGCATCGTCCTCAGCCACCAGCTCGTCAAAGGTGAACCCGTATTGAAAACCGGAACAGCCGCCGCCGGTCACGAAAACCCGCAGTTTCAGCTCCGGGTTCCCTTCCTCCTCCAGCAGGCTCTTCACCTTGGCCACGGCCTTGTCGCTCACGACAACGGGATCAGGGGAAAAGGAAACAGCTTCTGACATAAGTTTCTCTCGACAGACAGGGGCCCGCAGTGAATGTACAGGAATTGTACTGAATCGGGCCGGGTGGCGGCCATATTGCAAAAACCAACGAAATCAGTCAAGTATTCCGCAGGTTGCGGCCGGCCGGGCGCACTGCAACCCGGCCGGCACTTCCGCGCTACAGTTACTCCCCGTCGACGGAGGCCTCTTCAGAGTACTCGAGCATACGGGGCTCACTGGCGCTATCCATCTCCACGTTGGAAACCAGGGAACCGTTTACCTGGGCGCCTTTCACCATCTCGATCAGCTTGTAATGGACATTACCCTCAACCATCGCCTTGGCGGACAGCTCCAGGTGGCGGGCCGCGTAGACGTCGCCAGTGACATTGCCATTGATCACCACGTGGGGTACGCGGATCTCGCCCTCCACTTTGCCGCCATCGACAACCTGCAGGCGGGCATCGCTGTCGCTGTGGGCGCTGACATTGCCCTTTACCGTGCCCTCGATGACGAGATTGCCGCGGAAATGCAGGTCGCCGCTCACTTCGGTCTGGCGGGCGATCAGGGTCGTGTGGTTACTTCCAGAGCTAGCCATAGTCGTCGTCTTCTCTTTCTCTTGTTTTCTGAACATATCGGTCAAAACCTCGTGCAATCAGCGCCCGCTGTCAGCTCTTCTGAACCAGCCAGCCATAACGCTGCTCGATATTGAACCCCTTGCGCGCCCCGGACTTGAGTGACAGCTCGACTCCCTCCGGCTCGAAGCCATGAGGCAACTGTAGCTCGCCCTCAATATTCTGGAAATATTTGAAGCGCAAGGGGATCTTCTCGCCCTCCACCTGCTGCGACAGTTCGCTCAGGGGATAGCGTTTGGGCTGTCCATCCTGACTGCCCACCACGGTGAAGGTAGCGTGTCCCTTCACCACGGTGTGTCTCGTCGCGGACTGCTGCACCAGCAACTTGAACTGGTAGCGGCGCTCCTCGTCCGTCTGCGAAAGACTGAAACGGCCGATGGATACACCGTCACTGTCCTCGTCGGGAGCCATCAGCCCGCGGTAAAAGGAAATTTCCTGCTTGAGCTCGGCGATACGGTTCTCTTTCTCCACCAGCTCGGCCCGGACCTTTTCGCCCGCCTGCTCGCCTATCGCCAGCGACTGCTCCGCAGTGGCAACCCGCAGGCGCAGGGCTTCGTTCTCTTTACGCAGTGACTCGAGAGTTTCGACGGCCGTCGCATGGGCCAGGGTTTTCCGGTCGAACCCCTTACGCAGGTTGTACTGCCCGGCGTAGTAGGCCGACGCAGAGGTCACCAGAACCAGCAATGCCACGCCGAGTACCGACAGTACGCCAAAATACGGCCGGTGCGGCACCACTTTCATGCGGTAGTTCTTGCTGCGTTTTACTTTTTTTGCCATGACACCCGGTGGATTCTCAATCTCGTTAATCTGACGACCCTGTTGAATTAGCCGATTCTAAGGCAGCAGCGCCGGGCTCTCCAGTCCGAGCTTCTCATTCAGCCCAAACATGATGTTCATATTCTGTATTGCCTGGGCCGAGGCGCCCTTGGCCAGGTTGTCGATCACCGACATGACTACCACGGTATCCCGGTTATCGGGCCTGGCCAGGGCGATCCGGCACATGTTGCTGCCGCGGACACTTCTCGTCTGCGGGTGGCTGCCCGGAGGCATCACATCCACAAACGGCTCATCCGCGTAGCGGCGCTCAAACAGTTCCTGCAGGGCCTGGAGTTCCAGGTCCGACTGCAGGCGCGCATACAAAGTCGCGTGGATACCACGGATCATGGGCAACAGGTGCGGAACGAAGGTGACCGAGGCGGGAGTGCTGCCCTCGGCCTGCACCCGGCGCAGTCCCTGTTCAATTTCCGGCAGGTGTCGGTGACCCGCCGCCGCGTATGCGCGGAAATTATCGCTGTTCTCCGCCAGCAGCAGCTCGGTCTTGCCCTGCCGGCCCGCGCCGCTGGCGCCACTGGCGGCACTGGCAATCAGCTGGCCCGCCTCCACCGCACCGGCCTCCAGCAGCGGGATCCAGCCCAACTGGATAGCCGTCGGATAACAACCCGGGCACGCTATCAGTTGCGCCCCGGCGATCTGGTCACGATTGACTTCTGGTAGCCCGTAGACTGCCTGTGCCGCCAGCTCCGGGGCGGTGTGTGACTGGCCATACCAGCGCTCCCACGCGGCGATGTCCTGTAGGCGGAAATCCGCAGACAGGTCTATGACCCTCACGCCGCGCCGCATGAGCTCCGGCACCTGGGCCTGGGCCACCCCGTGCGGGGTGGCAAAAAAGACCAGGTCACAACCGGCGAGCTGTTCGGTATCCGGCTCGCAAAAAGCCAGGTTACAGTGACCTCTCAGGCTGGGGAAAAGTTCCGCCACCGGCTTGCCCGCCAGGGCCCGGGAAGTGATCGCAGTGAGTTCCACCTCAGGGTGCGGCACCAGCAGGCGCAGCAATTCCACTCCCGTGTAACCCGTACCCCCGACAATCGCTACCTTGATCACCAACTGACTCCTTACTCGCGTATCCTGCACGGGCGCCAGGAGTTCTGCTGGCGCCGTCTGTATAATGGATGCTGCACTCTACCACAAGCCAACACCAGCAAAGGACGCAAGGTGCCGCAGAAATCACGTCCCACCAGCAAGAAGAAACTGCAGACATGGCCGCCGCGGGAGCGCGGGCTGGAAAAGTGGCGCCTGCAGCTCTCCTCACAGGACGCTCTTGCCCCCCTGCTGGCCATGGCACTGCTCACCGGCATCCTGGCCGGCATGGTCACCGTGGCCTTCCGGCTCTTCAGCGAGATACCGGCAGAACTGTTCCTGGCGGTACCCGAGCGCTACGAGACTCTCCCGCCCCTGTGGCGTTTCGCCCTGCCCCTCGCCGGCGCGCTCGTGCTCGCCGCGGTCTACCATCTGCTGCGCTCCGGGATCCGCCATGTTGGCGTGGTGCACGTCATCGACCGGCTGCACAACCACCAGGCCCATATGCCATTGGGCAACGCCCTGTTGCAGTTTTTCGCAGGTGCCATTGCCCTCGTGAGCGGACAATCCGTGGGACGGGAGGGGCCGGCCGTACACCTCGGTGCTGCCAGCGGCAGCTGGATGGCGCGCAAACTACGCCTGCCCAATAATTCCGTCCGCAGCCTGCTGGGGTGCGGTGTGGCCGCCGCGATTGCCGCCTCGTTCAACACCCCCCTGGCCGGCGTGGTATTTGCGATGGAGGTGGTGATGCTCGAGTATTCGGTGGCCGGCTTCCTCCCGGTCATCCTCGCTGCAGTGGCGGGCAGTGCCGTCACGCAGCTGGCCTTCGGCAACGAGCCGGCTTTCAATGTCCCTGCCATCCAGCTGAGCTCCCTGGCCGAGTTGCCGATACTCCTGCTCTGCGCCATCGTGATCGGCACCCTCGCGGCGCTGTTCATCCGCGCCCAGCGCCGCCTGGCGCCGCTGCAACGACGGTCCCCGGCGCTGCGCTTCCTCGCCGTGGGCCTGGTGACCGGCACTCTGGGGATCTGGGTACCCGAAATCCTGGGAGCCGGCTACGATACGCTCGAGCTGGCGATGCTCGGCGACATTGCCCTGGGCACCCTGATAGTGATCGTGGCAGCAAAGCTGGTGGCGACGGCTTTCGCCTCCGGGCTCGGCATCCCGGGTGGGGTGATCGGCCCCAGCCTGTTCCTCGGCGCCTGCCTCGGCGGTATCGCCGGCAGCCTGACCAACCTGTGGCTGGGGGAGTACACCGCCAGCCCGGGGTTCTACGCCATGGTGGGTATGGCAGCCATGATGGCGGCCCTGCTGGACGCGCCGCTGGCAGCGCTACTGGCCATCCTCGAGCTCACCTACAACCCGAATGTCCTGTTTCCCGGCATGATGATGATTGTGGTGGCCTGCCTGGTCAGCCGCTATTTCTTTTCCGCCGAGGGTATCTTCCAGGAGACCCTGCGCGCCCTGGACAAGAGCGGCACGCCGAGCTGGCGAGCGCAGATGCTCAGCCGGGTGGGCGTGGCCAGCGTGATGGAACGGCGCTTCGTCGTCGCGCCGCAGAAAGTGGGAAAGGACCAGGCAGAACGTCTGATCCAGCGCCATCCACAGTGGATCCTGGTAGAGCTGCCGGACGAACCGGCCCACCAGTTACTCCGGGCGGCAGACCTCGCGACCTTCCTGCAGCGGGTGAAAGAACGACAGGAAGAGGAGGCAGAGACAGGCGGCAGTGAACCCGGCGAAAACGGCGAGCTCCCCCCGGTCGACCTGCTGCAGTTGCCCGGCGAGCGCTACGTGCTGGCAGCTCTGAACTGGCGCAGTACCCTGCTCGAGGCGCAGCAGAAGCTGGAGGCCAGTGGTGCCGACGCGCTGTACATTTCCCGCGGATATGCCGGCGCACTGGACAAGGACGCCTCGGGCATTATCCTGCCAGCGGATATCGATAACTTTTACCGCAAGTGACCCTTGCGCCGGGCAATCCGCCCGGGATCATAATCACAAGGAATACGCAATGCTCTGGGTCAAAGCCTTTCACCTGATGGCCATGGTCACCTGGTTCGCCGCCCTCTTCTACCTGCCGCGACTCTTCGTCTACCACCGCGACGCCACCGACGCCACCAGCCGCGACCGTTTCTGCATCATGGAACGCCGTCTCTACCGCGGCATCGCCCTGCCCTCGATGCTCGCCACTATTGCCCTGGGCATCTGGCTCATCTCTTTCAATGTCGACTATTACAAGAGTGCCGGCTGGCTGCACGCCAAGCTATTCATCGTGGTGCTGCTGATCGGCTATCACCATGTGTGTGGGGCCTACGTGCGCCAGTTTGCCGCCGGCACCGTCACCCGGAGCGGGCGTTACTTCCGGGTGTTCAACGAGCTGCCGGTACTCGCACTGGTGTCGATCGTGATCCTGGCCGTGGTAAAGCCGTTCTGATCTCGCCCGGGGCCCCTGTGCCAACTTGGGCGGGGGCCTGGACAGTAGCCACGGGCCCGGCCGCGCCGCTTAGGCGCGGGATCACACAGGCCCCGCGCCACAGAACAACTAGAATTAACCGCAAAGTCACCGGCCACCGCATGCGATCACAATGGATACTCGTCAACCCGTCATACTGACCATCACCCATCACGACCCGAGCGGCAGCGCAGGAATCACCGCCGACACAGAGACAGCCGTCAGCCTTGGCTGCCACTGTACCTCCGTAGTGTCAGCGATCAGTGTCTGCGACACCGGAGAGCTGCATGGCGTCGCGCCGGTGGAAGATACCCTGCTGGTGGAACAGGCGCGGGCAGTGCTTGAAGACATGCCGGTGGCAGCGATCAAGATCGGTTACCTGGGCTCGGTGGAGAACGTGCAGGCCCTGCACAGTGTGCTGAGCGACTATCCCGACATTCCGCTGGTAATCGACCCCGACGCTACCCTGGCCGACAAGGACAGCATGCTGGCGCCGCCCTTGTGGGCAGCGATGAGCTCCCTGTTGCTTCCCTTTGCCACCATGGTCTGCCCCAATCGCCGCGAGGCTCGCGCAATGGCGGTGGAGGCGGACGTGCTCGACGCCCAGGCCCAGGAGTTACTGGAAAGCGGCTGTCGCTACCTGCTGTTGACCGGGGTACCCGCCGCCGAACAGAAGCTGGAAAACCGCCTTTACGACGAACGCGGGCTCGTGCGCCAGTTTCTCTGGCAGCAACTGCCGCCGGCCGCCTACGGCACCTGTGGGACCCTGGCCACCGCCATCGCCTGCCATATCGCCCACGGCCTCACCATGATCGAGGCCGTGAGCCGCAGCCAGCAGTTCACCTGGAGTGCCATTGCCGACAGCCGCCGGCTGGGCATGGGCCGGCCGGTACCCAACCGGCTCTTCTGGACCAAGCGCTGAAGCAGGGTCCCTCAGGAATCTGCTGCCGACCTGAGAAATTTCTGTTTCCCCGTGATATTTGCCGCGGCGACAGCCTGCCGCGGGGCATTTGCCCCCGCCGGCGGCCATCCGGATAATACCCGCCAAATTTCAGCCAACCAGCAAGGCCGCGAGTCGATATGAGTAAATCCGAGCAACTGTTTGCCGAAGCCCAGCAGTACATCCCCGGCGGCGTCAACTCACCGGTGCGCGCCTTCCGGGCGGTGGGCGGAACCCCGCTGTTTATCGCCCGGGCCGAGGGCGCCTACCTGTTCGACGCCGACGGCAAGCGCTACATCGACTATGTGCAGTCGTGGGGCCCGATGGTGCTGGGCCACGCGCACCCGGAAGTCATCGAGGCAGTGGTGGAACAGGCCCAGTCGGGCCTCAGCTTCGGGGCGCCCACTGAACTGGAAACCGAGCTGGCCGAGGAGCTGTGCCGCCTGTGGCCGAACATGGACCTGGTGCGCTTCGTCAATTCCGGCACCGAAGCCACCATGAGCGCCATCCGCCTGGCCCGCGGCTTTACCGGCCGTGACAAGATCGTCAAATTCGAAGGCTGCTACCACGGCCATTCCGATTCCCTGCTGGTGAAAGCCGGCTCGGGCGCGCTGACCATGGGCGTACCCTCCTCTCCGGGGGTGCCCGCCTCCGTGGCCGACCACACCATCACCCTCACCTACAACGACCCCGAGTCGGTGCGCGAGTGCTTTGCGCAGCTGGGGGATCAGATCGCCTGCATCATCGTCGAGCCGGTGGCGGGCAACATGAACTGCATTCCGCCGGAACCCGGGTTCCTGGAAACCCTGCGCGAAGTGTGTGACCAGTACGGCGCCCTGCTGATCCTCGACGAGGTGATGACCGGCTTCCGTGTCAGCCTGACCGGTGCCCAGGGCCATTTCGGCATCGAGGCCGACATCACTACCCTGGGCAAGGTTATCGGCGGTGGCATGCCAGTGGGCGCCTTCGGCGGCAAGCGCGAAATAATGGAACAGATCGCGCCGCTGGGGCCCATCTACCAGGCCGGAACACTTTCGGGGAACCCGGTGGGCATGGTGGCGGGCCTCGAGACCCTGCGCCTGGTGCAGGAACCCGGCCTCTACGACCAGCTGAATGCCAGGACTGAAAAACTCGTCAATGGCGTTCTGGATGCCGCAAAGGAGGCGGGCATTCCCCTGACCGCCAACCGCGCCGGCAGCATGTTCGGCTTCTTCTTCACCGACGAGCCCCGCGTGACCAACTACAAGCAGGTGATGGCCTGCAACGGCAAACAGTTCAACCGCTTCTTCCACGGCATGCTGGACGAGGGTGTCTACCTGGCGCCCGCATCCTACGAGGCCGGCTTCATGTCGGCAGCCCACAGCGACGAGGATATCGAGCAGACCATCGCCGCCGCGCGTCGCGTGTTCGCAACCATGGCCTGACGGGGCGCCGCCCCTCAGGCGGCCAGGGCCGCCATCACCAGCAGCGCCAGGCAGCAGCCGTAGCTCGCAAACCAGAAGGTAGAGCGCGCCGCGTGCCAGTCGCACAGGTAACAGGCGCCATAGATCACGCGCAGGCCGATAAAGGCCAGCGACAGGCCCGCCAGCCACTGCTCGGCCACGCCCGCGACCATGGCCGCCAGCACCGCCGCGGCAAATACCGGCAGCGCCTCGAAGCTGTTGCGCTGGGCCCAGTCCGCCCGCTGCGCCAGGCCCTCCTGTGCCTCCAGGTAGCGACGGGGCGCACGGTTGTCATAACGCCCCTGGCCACTGGCCTTGGCGATGACGGTAAACAGGTAGGGCATCAGCACGGCTACCAACAGGCACCAGAGTGCAACGGACATCGATGATTCTCCTTTTGTTATGATTGCCGCCAGCATAGTCGAGCCGGCAGCACGGTGGCAGTACCCGGGCCGGCGGCGCGGGCGATCTATCCTTCAAACAGTCTTCAACGGGAGTCCAGCCCCATGAGTATCAGCCTTGAGCGCGGCGCCTTCCCCAACACACGCATGCGCCGCCTGCGTGCGCGCGACTTCTCCCGCCGCCTGGTGCGCGAGCAGCACCTGATCCCGGATGACCTGATCCTGCCCCTGTTTGTCATCGAGGGGCGCGACGAGGTCCAGCAGGTGGCCTCAATGCCTGGCGTGGAGCGCCTCAGTGTCGACCTGCTGGCAGACAAGGCCCGAACCCTCACCAGCCTCGGCATACCGGCCGTGGCCCTGTTCCCGGTGGTCGATCCTTCGGCAAAGTCCGAAGATGCCCGCGCCGCCTTCGACAGCGATGGCCTCGCCCAGCGCGCGGTGCGCGAGCTGAAGGACGCCGCGCCGGAACTGGGCGTGATCACCGACGTGGCCCTGGACCCGTTTACCAGTCATGGCCAGGACGGGCTGATGGACGACAGCGGGTATATCACCAACGACGACACCGTCGAGGTCCTGGTGAAGCAGGCTCTCTCCCACGCCGCGGCCGGTGCCGACGTGGTCGCGCCCTCGGACATGATGGACGGCCGTATCGGCGCCATCCGTTCCGCACTCGAGCGCGAGGGACATGTGAACACCCTGATCATGTCATACGCAGCAAAGTACGCTTCGGCTTACTATGGCCCGTTCCGCGATGCGGTGGGATCCGCCGGCAACCTGAAAGGCGGCAGCAAGGCCAGCTACCAGATGGATCCAGCCAACGGTGACGAGGCGCTGCACGAATGCGCCCTGGATATCCGCGAGGGGGCGGACATGATCATGGTGAAGCCGGGCATGCCGTACCTGGACGTGGTGCGCCGGGTGAAGGATGAGCTGCGGGTACCGACCTTCGCCTACCAGGTCAGCGGTGAGTACGCCATGCACTGCGCGGCATTTGATAACGGCTGGCTTTCGCGGGAGGCGGTGATCCTCGAGTCTCTGTTGGCGTTCAAGCGGGCGGGCGCGGACGGGATCCTTACTTACTTTGCCGAGGAGGCGGCGCGGTTGCTCAACGGTTAGCCCCGGATCGGCAGGGCCCGGCGGACCCGTATGGGGACCCAGCTCTTCAGTTTCAGTCCCTTCAACGGGACTCGGCAGGGAACACGATCAGGGGGCGGCCTTCCTCATCGGCGCCCATTTTCGCGCCCTGCGGTAGTTCCGGCGAGCCCCGGGCAGCGTCGGGCCCGATAGAAACAGGGATGGTAAACATACCACTCTGCCCGACACCCTGCTGATCCAGGGCGAACGCCAGGCGAATCCTGAATGCGCCCTCCCGTTGGGGTATAAAGCTCACCCTGAATTCCCGGCGTTCCCTTCTTTTCACCGGACCGAAATTGGCAGAATCCGAGGCATCGAGCAACAGTAACCCCGGTTCCGGCAAAACCCGGACCCGCAGCGAATCAGAGTCGATCCCACTAGCCAGTTTTACTGTTAGGCGCAGGGGCTTCCCCACCGCCGGGCTGCCTTCCAGTTCATATGCCACCGAAACGGGAATACCTGGCTTTGCCGAAGCATGACGGTCACCCGATTCATCATTATTCACTGGCCCAGATGCCTTTGCTAATTTCGGGTTACTCGCACAGCCACTGGCCTGCGATGCTCCAGCAAAGAGGATGATTAAACAGCCCACAGCCAAGCGCCTGAAGATTGCTGTTACTTTCATGAGATGCTTACCTCCATACAGATGCGCCCCGTTTTCTCTCCCTTGATCATGTCCCCGTCCGTCACTTCCAGGACATAAGTTCCGGGCTCAAGCGTAGCCTCCAGGGATGCGCTCCTCCCGTCTTCACTCGCCACCGAATAATGGTGGCGTTGACCGTTTTCTAGCAGGTAAAACTTCGGCTTCGCCGCTTCGTCGCCCTCGACCAGCAAGCTAAAACTTCTCTGCTCGGCCACCTCCAATCGCAAAAACTGTCGTACGGAAAGCTTGTTTCCATCACCGGCGGAATCGAACTGGCTGTTTGCACACAGGGTCACCGGTGAACCCCCAACCACCAGGTCGCGATACAGTGGCAGCACGTCCTCTGCACCGGCATTGTTGGTCTCCAGCGTCGCCCACCCGTCCACGACTTCCGCGATCTGCTGTGCCTGCACCAGGGCGGATATATCCTGGAAGGCGGCTGGGTACTGCTGCTTCAGCTGATGCACAAAGGGAAAGATGCTGACCGGCGCCTCGCCAGTACTTAACTCGCCGGTAAGCACTTGGTGAATCGCAGGAAAGCCCCGCCGCTCATCGCCATCTCCCATCAGGCCGGCGAGCCCGTAAATCAACTGGATCATGGAAGCTTCGCCATACCAACCCACCACGCCCCAGGGATTGGTCCTGACATCATAACCCCACCCACCGGCCTGTCCCTCTCCCAGGGAATCCCTGTAAACCGGGTCCCCTGTCACTATGACGGCAAAGGCGGTGGCAAAGCCTTCATTAAATGCCAGGCGGTGATCGAGCCACTGTGCCACACTATGCGGACCGCCGATCGAGTCCCATCGCGACAGCCTGTGCTCATAGTAGTGCGCGAATTCGTGCAGAATCACATGCTGGTCAAATTCTTCGGTATCCTCTCCCGCCATACCCAAGAGATAGATACTCCCATTTCGGGGCCTGTAGTGGGACGACCAAAGCTCTCCCGCGGAGCGATTGGTGGTTTCGCTTCTTCTATTGTTCGGGCTCCAGTACACCCGCAAATCCGGCAGCCTGTCTTCCTGCCCGCTTTCGATGAGAAATTCGACAGCGCCGTAAATCGTATCAAGGATCGCGAAAGGGGCTGCCACGCGAGCCCCGCTATATTCCTGCCCGTCCCAGCCGGAGGTGGCGATGAGGTTCAGCTCGGTGTCCCCTGAGACAGTGACTGGCTCGCTTTCCATCGCGTAGAGAGCATTTCCCGCGGTATTGTCGGCAACTCTTATATCCCAACCCGGTTGCCCGTCCCCCACCATTCGGGCCTGTACCCGCACCCGAACTTCGCTTCCCTCTTCGACCACCAACTCATAGAAACCGTTTTCATCGGTAACGCCAGTGTCCGCCTGGCTGCCTTCGCCGACATAGACCGCTGAAACCACAAGTCCTCGGCCAGGCGAGATATAGGTATTCTCGTAATCGAGGCCAAAACTCACAGGATCGTGGGGTACGCGCTCAAAAGATATTGTGCCGCTAAGGCGACTGGTTGCGACGGCATCCTCGGCGCCAGCTCCACTCCCGCCGTCGCCCCCACCGCCACCCCCACAGGCTCCCAGACTTTGAATTAGCAATAAGAGAATGAAGACGATAAGGGGCACCCCTTTCGTATTTTTCATTATTTTTTTCCAGCGGTAGGTGAACGGATATTCCAGAGGACGTTCGTTAACCCTTAGCATAGGAATCCCACTAGTCAACTTGCTTGCAAGTCCGGACAAAAGGGATGCCGTAAGGCAGTCCGCGACCGCGAAAATCGCGTCAGGTTGTCCAGGGGGAAGGTGTGAACTGCGGTGGGTTTTTCACTGCAGGCTGAGAACGATTACAGGCTGGGGTCTGTGAAGCTCTGGCAGGGGGAACTCTCCGGGGACACCTTGACAGCAACCCCCGGGGCAAATGAGCTGAGATACGCCCAGCGTGAGGCGCACTAGTTGATTACCGTGATCTCAGTGTCCGCGCGAACGCACGGAACGGAGGATTCCCGGCGCAATAGAGCCATCGAACGGCCTACGGCTCAGGGCCACTGGTCCTCACCGCCCGGCCAGGGCTCGGCCTCCTCTACAGGAACATCGCCTTCGTCGCGGCGCCGCAGTTCCTCGCGCCGGCGCTCCTCCTCTTCCAGGCGCTCCTGCAGCAGCCGCCGCTCTTCCTCGGCGCGGCGCTCCTCCTGCTGCCAGAGGTCTTCCTGGCGGATCTCTTCTTCCTCATCGGGTGGCAACTGCAGTGGCTCGTCCTCCCAGCCGGGCTGCTGCAGCTCGTCGTCGCGCCGCAGCTGTTCCTGCAACTGGCGCTCGCGTTCGCGCTGGCGCTGTTCCTCCTCCGGGTCGACGCCCCAGCCGGGGGTCATTTCCTGGCGGGGCGCGGTCTCGTCCTGGCTGTCGCGGTCATCGCCGAACAGGTCGCGGAACCAGCGGAAGCGCTCGCGTCCGCGACATTCGGGCGCCGGCTCCAGCTTCGTCTCGTAGGAGAACGGGAGCTCGGTCCCACCTTCACAGTATTCGGGGTTCATATACTGGCCGCGCTCGTTCACCGGCTTGTATTCCACCCCGCGCGGCGGCTCGACCCGACCGTGGCGATGGGGCAGCTTGCGCATGATCTCCGCCCAGATGGTCAGGGCACCGGTGGCGCCGGTAAGGCTGGTGCGCTCGTTGTCGTCCCGGCCCAGCCATACCACGGCGGTCACATCCGGCGAGAAGCCGGCGAACCAGCTGTCGCGGTAATCGTTGGTGGTCCCGGTCTTGCCGGCGAAGGCGACGCTGCTGGGCAGGCGGCGCATGGCGCTCTTGCCGGTACCCTCACGCATTACCTCTTCCAGCGCGAAGCGCAACAGGTAGGCCGGCACGGCATCCACTCCCCGGTTGCTCCGGCGACGGAAACGCTGCACCTGCTCCCCATCCGCATTCGCCACCGCCAGCAGCGTGCGCGGCTCCACGTGCTCGCCCCCATTGGCCATGGTCTGGTACATGCCGGCCACTTCGAACGGGGTCAACTCCACCGCCCCGAGCAGCATCGCCGGCACCCGCGGCAGGTCGGCCTGCACCCCCAGCCGCCGGATGGTCTGGCGTACGTTCTCGAGACCCAGGTCGAGCCCCAGGCGTGCCGTGGCCTGGTTGTACGACTTGGCCAGGGCCAGGTAGAGGGGCGTCGGGCCGTGGCTCCGGTTGCCGAAATTCGACGGCATCCACACCTGGCCGTTGTCGCCTTCGACGCGGATGGGCGCATCCTCGATGGGCGTCGCCAGGCTGTACTGGTCCGGGCGCTCCAGGGCGGTGAGGAAGACCGCCGGCTTGATCAGTGAACCCACCTGGCGACGTGCTTCCAGGGCACGGTTGAAGCCGGGATAGTTGGGGCGACGGTCGCCCACCATCGCCAGTACATTGCCGCTGTTGTTGTCCAGCAGGACGGTGGCCGCCTGCAGGGAATCCGCCTGGATGCCCCGGTCCTTCTCGATCTGCTCCGCGCGCTCACTTACGGCATCCTCGGCAAGTTTCTGTACCGACGGCGACAGGGTGGTGTAGATCCGCAGGCCGGCCGTGCGCAGCTCTTCATAGGAGTAGTAGGGCCGCAGCTCCTCCAGCAGTCGCTCGGTAAATGCCGGATAGGGGTTCTGGGCGGCCGCGCCGGCGCTGGCCACATCCAGTGGGCGCGCGCGGTAGTCCTCATACTGCTCGGCCGTGATCAACCCCTGCTCCTTCATCACCTCGAGAACCGTATTGCGGCGTTCGAGCGCCCGCTTGGGGTGGCGCCAGGGATTGTAGTAGGAGGCACCCTTGGCCAGGCCGACCAGCAGGGCCATCTCGTGGGGCTCGAGGGTATCGAGGGGCTTCTGGAAGTAGAACTCGGATGCCAGGCCGAAGCCGTAGATCGCCCGGCTGCCCTGCTGGCCCAGCCACACCTCGTTGATGTACTCCTGCAGGATATAGGGCTTCTCGTAGTGGAGCTCCATGAGGATGGCCATCAACGCTTCGTTGATCTTGCGCTGCAGGCTGGGCTTGTGGTCGAAAAAGATGTTCTTGACCAGCTGCTGGGTGATCGTGGATCCCCCCTGCACCACGGCGCCGGCCTTGATATTGGCGATCATGGCCCGGGCTATGCCCCGGGGAGAGACACCGAAGTGGTGGAGGAAGTCCTGGTCCTCGACGGCGATCAGGGTATTGGCCAGCAGCGGCGGGATGTCGGCGAAACGCACCGGGTTGCGGTCGTCGCCACCGCCGAGCAATGTGCCGATCGGCGCCGCATCGAGGCGGAATTCGCGGATCTTGTTGCCGGCCTCGTCGCGCAGGTTACTCAACTCGTCATTGCGCAGGCGGAAGGTCACCTGGGCGGCGGGCTCCCGCCCGTCGGCGTGGGCAAAGTCCCGGCGCCAGACACGGAACTCCATGCCTTCGCGGTGCCACTGCCCCGGTTCGGTAAGGGGCTTCTTCTCCCGGTAACTGAGGGCGTCGAATTCCGCCATCAACTCGTCCGGGCGCAGGGCCATACCCTCACGCAAAACCAGCGGGCGGGCAAAAACGCGCGCCGGCAGCTGGTACTGGCGACTGTCCAGTCGCTCACGAAGCTGCACATCGAGATAGACCATATACGCGGCCAGGGCCAACACCCCGACCAGGGCCAGCAGGCCCAGCCGGACCATCCAGCGGTGGAGCCTTCCCGGGTTTGACGACTTCGCGTGCCCGCGCTTCTTCGATGCCATAGAGATGAAGTACCAATCCAATACGTAAACTATAGATAGGGTAAGCGACCTGCTGTTCCCGCCAGACCAACCGGGAGCGCAGCACCCGACCTGCGTGGGCCTTTATAAGCGCTCCGCCACGCTTGTCAAACCCGCCCGGCTTGCACTTGCCCCGGCGGCGGCCATAATGCCCCCTGAATGACTGCCAGATCCATCCACAGACAAGGAACACCATGCACCAGTACGATCTCTACGGCATTGGCGCCGCCCTCCTGGACACCGAAATCGAGGTCAGCGATGGTGACCTGCAGTCTCTCGGTGTCGACAAGGGCGTGATGACCCTGGTGGATGACCGGCGCCAGGCGCAGCTGGTCGGCGAGCTGAAGGATCACCTCGTGACCGCCAAGCGGGCCTGTGGCGGCTCGGCAGCCAATACCATCATCACTTCCAGTTACCTGGGATTGCGCACCTTCTACTCCTGCAAGGTAGCGGATGACGACAACGGCGACTTCTATCTCGCCGATCTCGCCAGCGCGGGTGTAGCCTACCCGGCCACCCTGGACCAGGCGGAGGCCGGCACCACCGGCAAGTGCCTGGTGCTGATCACACCGGACGCGGAGCGCAGCATGAATACCTTCCTCGGTATCAGCGGTGAACTGTCAGTGGCCGAACTGGACCGGGAGGCCCTGCGCGCCTCCCGCTGGAGTTACATAGAGGGCTACCTGGTTTCCTCGGAAACCGGTCGCAGGGCCGCCGTGGCACTGCGCGAGGAGGCCGAGGATGCTGGCGTAAAAACCGCGCTCAGCCTATCCGACCCCGCCATGGTCCAGCTGTTCCGCGATGGCCTGCAGGAAATGATCGGCGAGCGCGTGGAGCTGCTGTTCTGCAACCGTGACGAGGCCCTGGGGTTCACCGGGGAGGACTCCCTGGAAGCCGCTACCAGGGCGCTGGCCCGATACTGCCGCAGCTTCGCCATCACCCTGGGCGGGGATGGCGCACTGCTCTGGGACGGCGAACACCAGTACCGCGTGGCCGCTCCCGCAGTGCACGCCATAGACACCAATGGCGCCGGCGACACCTTTGCCGGCGCATTCCTCTACGGCCTTAACCGGGGCATGACTTTTCCGGAAGCGGGTAAACTTGCCTGCCGCGCGGCGGCGCGGGTAGTGAGCCAGTATGGACCCCGCCTGCGCGCCGGCCAGTACGGCGACCTGCAGCAACAACCGGAACTGGCAGAGGGCAATGGCGGGACAGCGGGCTGAGCCGGTCAGGAATCAGACGCCTGCGGGGGAAAGGGCGCGGCGGGAGCAATTCCGAAGCCCTGGGCGTAATCGACCCCCATCTGCTGCAGTTTTGCCATAAGTTCCGGGGTCTCCACGTATTCTGCAATCGTGCTGATGCCCATCCGCTTGGCCAGGTGATCGATGGTGCTTACCATGGCGCTGTCGATCTCGTCTTCGAGCATGTTGCGCACGAAGCTGCCATCGATCTTGAGGTAGTCCACCGGCAACTGTCGCAGGTACGCGAGCGAAGAGGCGCCCTGGCCAAAGTCGTCGAGAGCGAAACTGCAGCCAGCCGCCCGCAACCTGTGAATAAAGATCAGGGCGCGCTGGAGATTATTGATGGCACTGGTCTCGGTAATTTCAAATTGCACGAGCGACGGCGCCACCCCCGCGTCAGCCAGTTCGGCCAGCACGTAATCGGCAAATGACTCATCGCCGAGGCTGAGCCCGGAAATATTGACGGCGTAACTCGCCGCCTCTTTGCCGGCAGCCTGCTCACTTGCCATTTGCCGGAATACGCGGCGGATCACCCAGCGGTCCACCTCCTCGATCAAACCGTAGCGCTCGGCCGCCGGCAGGAACATGCCCGGGGGTATCACATCGCCATCGCGCCCGCGCATCCGCACCAGCACCTCGTAGTGATGCACGGCCTGCTCACCCGCGAGGCTGACCACCGGCTGTCGGTGCAACAACAGGCGGTCGTCCCTTAAAGCCGCGTGGATTTCCTGTACCCAGATGGTTTGCCGGCGCTTTTCGAGCACCTTGCGCGAATCGCTGAAAAGTTTCACCCGATTGCGCCCCTGGTCACGGGCCGCCGAACAGGCGTCGTTGGCTGAAGCGAGCAATTCGCTGGCAGAGGACGCGTGGCTGTCGACGGTGACCGCGCCGATGGACAGGGCCACCCGGCTGTCGCTGCCCTCCCACTGGAAAGAGAATCCCTTCACCGCCTCGCGCAACCGCAGCACGACCCGGCGAGCCTCCTCGATGGAGCAGTCTCGCAGGAGGATGGCGAATTCATCGCTTCCCACCCGCGCAAACAGGTCCCCACCGGACAGGCAACGACCCAGCAATTCCACCAGCTGCACCAGCAACTGGTCGCCGGCGCGGTAACCGAGGGTGTCGTTTACCACCTTGAACTGGTAGACATCCAGGTAGAGCAGTACATGATGGTGACGCTTGTCCAGGCAGCGGGAAAGGGTCGCCTGCAATTCAGATTCAAACAGCTGGCGGTTGGGAAGGCGGGTCAGTGCATCGTGGGTATTCTGCCAGCTGAGTCGCGACGAGATCCGGCGCGCGGCCGACGTGTCGCGAAGGATGATGACGTAACTCTCCACCGCTGGGCCGTCCTGCACCGCGCCGACCCGCACACTGACAGGCGCCGGGGCCTCGCTGCCGCCGGGACGCTGCAGGTACGCGGTCAGCTCCAGGGCGCCGGCAGGGTCCCGGCCGGGGGTTGCCGACAGGAGCGGCGGAAGCCGCTCGCCGCGACCATTCCAGAGCGGAAGTTGCTCATCCAGTGGCTGGCCGGGGACCAACCCCGAAGGATCGCCGGTCAGCTCGCCCACCAGTGGATTGCAGTAGGTAATACGGCCCGCCCCATCAGTGATCAACACCCCGTCTGCGACCTCTCCCAGCGCCCTCTCCGCTGCCGACAGGCTGAAACTGGAGCCAGGCGCGAACGGGTCTTCCACCAGGGGCAAGGCCCCCAGGTCGGTCACGGATTTGCGGTCGAAATCACTCAAAGCTACGGGCTCATTTTCATGTCCGGCTTCCCTGTGCAACAGGCCGAGCCTGCGGCCGCCTCGGTCAGAGGTTGGCGCGCAAGAATGCCTTGAGTTTTTCATCCTCGAAGGCCCGCTGCAAGGTCGCGCTGAGAAGGCCATTGATACGGCCCTCGACCTCCTCCTTGGCCGGCTTGATCAGGTTGCGGTCCTTGCCACTGGAACGATAGTTGCCATAGTAAGTCGCCCCACCGATTGTCACCGCCAACTGCACCTCGGCAGAGGAGTCCACCTTACTGGTCAGCAGCTTGTTCGGGCTGGTGTATTTCAGGCTGGTGAGACTGGCCACCACCTGTACATCGGCACCGCTGAAGACCGGCTCGAAGGACCAGGCGCGGAAACCCTCCTTAACGGTGTCTGCGAGCGCGTCTTCGACATTGTTAGCCAGCTGCACCTGGGACTGGTCGGCATAGATGCCACCCAGCGAACCCAGTCCGCCGCCCGGGAGCTTGTTCTGTCCCTGCACGCTGACGGTAAAGCCGGTGCCAAACGCCTCCGGTGCCACCTCGACCTGGGGGCGCACCTGTACCTGTACGGGACTATGGGCACAGGCGACCAGGGTGACGGCCAGCAGACTGATCAATAGTTTTTTCATCGATACCTCCGGTTTTGTGAATATTTTGCCTTTGGCGCAACGGAATCCGGGCCCGGCAGGGTCAGCCGTGGTCGTGGTGAACGCCATCAGTGATTGCCCGTACCGGCAGCCCCACTTCAAGCACCTCTCCGTCAGCGAAATACAGCCGAAGTTGGACTTTCCTTCCCGCCCGCAGTTCAGCCCCGCTCAGCATCAGGTGGATACCCCCGGGGGCCATGGTGATCTCGCCTCCCGGTGGCAGTTCCAGCGCCGCCAGGGGCCTCATACGACTGATTCCCCCCTCGGTAACCGTACTGTGTATCTGCACCCGCGCGCCTCCGTGCAGGGGTAGCTCTAACCGCTGCAGGCTACGGGCGCTGTTGCCGGTGTTGCGCAATGTCAGGTAGGCCGCGGACATGCTGGCGCCCGGTAGCGTCTCGCGCGCGTACCCCTCGACATCCAGTCCGGCCGACGCCAGGGCAGGCACGGACATCGCAGCCAGCAGCAGGCCGCGCAGTGCTGTTTTCACGAAGCCACCTCTCATGCCCTCAGTTCCCCATGGCGCCGGTCAGAATTACCTGGGGAGCTCCCCCCAGCCTGATATCCCCGCGCACCCGATAGCCGGGGACCGCCTCGCGCAGCTGCTGGTAGATCCAGCGCCCCTCTGCATCCTGGCGCGCCACGATAATGATGCGCTGGTTCTCGCTGCGAATACGCCGGGCCAGCTCCTGTAGCTGGCTTACCAGCTCGGGGGACTTCGCGGACAATGCCGCCGGGGACAGCGCAATGGTCTCTCCCTCAGGCAGGCCGGCGCTGGCCTGCCGGCGCTCCCGGGCCAGCTGCGCGCGCACTTCTGCCACCAGGGGGTTATCCGGTGCCAGCTCATCGGCCCGGCGCAGGTAAGTAGTCACTTCGCCGAAGGACCGCCGCCGCAGGGCATCCCGTGCCCGCTCCACGAATTCGATCACAATAGTCTGGATACCGCTCGCGGCGCGGCGGTTGTCCGGGTCCAGCTGGCGCACCCGCAGGTAATAGTCATAGGCGCTGGCACCGGCAGGCTGGGTGAGAAACCCCTGCCTCTGGGCGGCATCGGCCCGGGCGAGGAAGAACTCGACATTCCGCTGGCGGATCTCCTCCGGCGTTGGGCCGGCCGGCTTTGCGGCCTCGGGCAGCGGCACCGCCCTCGCCGGCGGGACCGCGGGCGTGGATACACAACCAGCCAGCCAGCTGGCGAGAAGACTCACACCCAATAAGCGAATCCCTCTTGACCTCGACAAGCCGATCTCCCTCTGTGTCTTTTTTGTACCGTTTTTTTGCACCGCAGTGACCGTTATACTGCTTCCGCCGGCGGTTCCGCAACGAACCGGAACCGGCCCGCCCGGTCAGATTAATGCTGACTGTAACCAATGTGAACTGTGATGACTGTGATGACCAACGGGTTCCCCAAAAATTTCCTCAACCTTGTGATGCTGGTCGCCCTGCTGGTGACAGCTGGTGCAGCGAATGCCCAGACTTCACAGTCACCTTTTGCCGGTCCCGCCCCGGGCGCCAGCCTGGACAGTGAGTTCCTGCCCGTGGACGAGGCTTACCGGCAGGACTTCCTGTTCGGCAGCTCCGACGCCAGCATCATTTTCCAGATCGCGCCCGGCTACTACCTCTACCGTGACAAGCTGGCGCTCTACCGTGTCGAGGGAGAAGAGCGCAGCGAACTGCCGCTCGACCTTACCGACGGCGAGGTGATCTGGGACGACTATTTCGAGAAGGAGACCGAGGTCTATCGCCAGCAGCTGGAGATTCCGCTTCCGCAGGCGAGCGGCACCGCACGCATCGAGCTGCATTACCAGGGATGCGCAGATGCCGGCCTCTGCTACCCGCCTCAGACCCGCGTGTTCGACGTGGATTATGGCAGCGGATCGGTAGTACCGGTAAACAACACAAGCTTTTCGCCCCCCGCCGGGCCAGCGGCGGACGGCGACGACTCCGGGATCTCGCTCGGATTCGCGCTGCTGGCGGCGTTCATCGGCGGGATGATCCTCAACCTCATGCCCTGCGTTTTCCCGGTCCTGTCGATCAAGCTGCTGGCGATCGGGGAGGCAGCGCATGCCCCCTCGCAGCGTCATGCCCACGGCTGGGCATACAGTGCGGGCGTCATCGCCAGTTTCGTCGGCATTGCGGCGCTGATGCTGGCGCTGCGGGCCGGCGGCGAAGCGATTGGCTGGGGCTTCCAGTTGCAGTCACCGGTACTGGTAGCAGCCCTCGTCTACCTGTTCTTTGCCATGGGCCTCAGCCTTTCAGGGGTCACCGAGTTTGGCACCCGGCTTATGGGGCTCGGCCACAGCCTCGGCGACAACCAGAACCTGCGCGGTTCCGTCGCCACCGGTGCGCTGGCCACTGTAGTGGCCAGCCCGTGCACCGCGCCGCTCATGGGATCTGCCCTGGGCTTCGCCGTGACCCAGCCCGCCGCTGTGGCACTGTCGGTATTTGGCGCCCTGGGCGCCGGGATGGCCGCCCCCTTCCTGGCGCTCACCTACGCTCCCAGGCTGGCCAGGCTCCTGCCACCGCCCGGGCCCTGGATGGACAAATTCAAGCAGCTGCTGGCCTTCCCCATGTACCTGACCGCGGTCTGGCTGCTGTGGGTACTTGGGCGCCAGAGTGGCAGCGACGGCGTGGCACTGGTACTCGCCGGCGCGGTGGCAATCGCTTTTGCCCTCTGGCTTTGGCCGCGCCCCCAGTGGCAGTGGGGCAAGGGCAGCGTGGCACTGGCAGCGGCTGCCCTCGCGATCGCGCTGCTGCCGCGCCTGGATACCGTAACAGCCACCACCACCAAGTCCGGTTATTGGCAGACCTATTCGGCGGAGCTGCTCGAGAGCGCCCGCGCCCAGGGCAAGCCGGTACTGGCCAACATGACGGCGGCGTGGTGCATCACCTGCCTCGCCAACGAAAAAGTAGTACTCTCCAGCGATGACATCAGTCGCGCCATCGAGGACCTGGGGGTCGTTGCGCTGAAGGGGGACTGGACCAACCAGGATCCCCAGATCAGCGCACTGCTCGCCCGCTATGGCCGCACCAGCGTGCCCCTCTACCTCATCTACCCCGCCGACGGCGGCGAGGCCCGCATCCTGCCCCAGGTTCTCACCCGGCAGGGTGTGCTCGAGGCACTCAACACCGCCGCGGGCGTCGCCCCCACCAATCAGTCATGACCGCCCGGTCTCTATGGCCATAGAGACCGGGAATCCCGCCACTCACACGCCTTTCCAAGCTGATTTACCGGTAAATTTCGGCGATCTGCACCCAACGTCAATAAACTGTGGCCCAGAGCATGGACAGAGGGTCATTTTTATTGCACACTCGCCGCGAATATGGGCAATCGGTGCGAAAACGTGACGTTTGCCGGCAAGTTAGCCAATTTTCGCTATTGTTTTGTGACCGTTTCACGCTTTTTCTTCAGGACAGGCTATGGCACACCTCCTTCTGTTGCACGGACCCAACCTCAACCTGCTGGGCACGCGGGAACCGGCGGTTTACGGGGCGACCACCCTGGAGGAGATCGACCGCGCGGCGCGCGAGCAGTGTGCGGCTGCCGGCCATCAACTGGAGACATTGCAAAGCAATAGCGAAGCGGAGCTGATCGAGCGGATTCACGCCGCGGGCCGCCAGGGCGTCGCCTGCATCGTTTTCAATCCCGCCGCTTTCACCCATACCAGCGTGGCCCTCCGCGACGCGCTGGCGGCAGTGGGCATCCCCTTCATCGAGGTGCACCTGTCAAATGTTCACGCGCGAGAAGAATTCCGCCGCCTCTCATATTTTTCCGACCTGGCCCGGGGAGTCATCTGTGGCTTCGGCCCGAAGAGCTACACCCTGGCGCTGGAGGCGGCGCTGCAAGACCTTTAACCGACCAGACAACTCTTTCACCCACGACTGCGAGTGAGAACAGAACTATGGATATCCGCAAGATAAAAAAACTGATTGAGCTGCTAGAGGAATCCGATATCGGCGAGCTCGAAATCAAGGAAGGCGAGGAATCGGTGCGCATCAGCCGCGGTGTCAGCGGCCCTGTGCATGCAGCACAGCCTATGCCCGCACCGGTGGCCGCAGCGCCCGCCGCCCCGGCACCGGCTCAGGTGCCGACTTCCAGTGCGGAGGAGCCCGAGGAAGCCGTACCGGCGCTGACTGGCCACGCCATCAAGTCGCCGATGGTAGGCACCTACTACGCAGCCTCCAGCCCCGGCGCCGAGCCGTTCGTTAAAGTTGGCCAGCAGGTCAAGGTGGGCGATGTGGTCTGCATTATCGAAGCGATGAAAATGATGAACCAGATCGAGGCGGACAAGGCCGGCACCATCGAGAGCATCCTGGTTGAGGACGGCCAGCCGGTAGAGTTCGACCAGCCGCTCGTCACCATCGTCTGACCGGGATAAGCCAGCATGTTTGATAAAGTACTGATTGCCAACCGGGGGGAGATCGCGCTGCGCATCCTGCGCGCGTGCAAGGAAATGGGCATTTCCACCGTTGCCGTTCACTCCCAGGTGGACCGCGACCTCAAGCACGTGCGCCTGGCTGACGAGGCAGTGTGCATCGGCCCCAACCCCTCGCCGCAAAGCTACCTGAATATCCCCGCGATCGTCTCGGCCATGGAAATTACCGACGCTGTGGCGGTACACCCTGGCTACGGCTTCCTGGCTGAGAATGCGGATTTCGCCGAACAGGTGCAGAAGAGCGGCTTCACCTTTATTGGCCCGGACCCGGACGTGATCCGCCTGATGGGCGACAAGGTATCCGCGATCGCGGCCATGAAGAAAGCCGGGGTTCCCACGGTCCCGGGCTCCAACGGCCCGCTGCCGGAGAACGGGGAGCGCTGCCTGGAGATTGCCCGCGAGGTCGGCTACCCCGTGATCATCAAGGCAGCTGCCGGCGGCGGCGGTCGCGGCATGCGCGTTGTGCATACCGAAGCGGCCCTGCTGAACGCGATTTCGGTAACCAAGTCCGAGGCTGGCGCCGCTTTCGGTGACAGCACGGTGTACATGGAAAAATTCCTGCAGAACCCGCGCCACGTGGAAATCCAGGTGATGTCCGACGGCCAGGGCAACGCCATTCACCTGGGCGACCGCGATTGCTCACTGCAGCGCCGCCACCAGAAGGTTCTGGAGGAAGCTCCGGCGCCGGGCATTCCCGATGATGTGCGCCGCGATGTGCAGCAATCCTGCGTCCAGGCGTGCATCGACATCGGTTACCGTGGTGCGGGCACCTTCGAATTCCTCTACGAGGACGAACGCTTCTATTTCATCGAGATGAACACTCGCATCCAGGTAGAGCACCCGGTCACCGAGATGGTCACCGGCATCGACCTGATCAAGGAGCAGATCCGGGTCTGCGCCGGAGAGAAGCTGTCCATCCGCCAGGAGGACGTGGTAATCCGCGGGCACGCTTTCGAGTGCCGTATCAACGCCGAGGATCCCAGGACCTTCTTCCCCTGCCCCGGCAAGGTGAACAATTTCCACACCCCCGGCGGACTCGGCGTGCGGGTGGACTCGCACCTCTACTCGGGCTACACGGTGCCGGCCAACTACGACTCCATGATCGCCAAGGTCATCACCCACGCTGAGGACCGCGAGTCAGCGCTGGCGCGTATGCGTGTTGCCCTGTCTGAGCTGATCGTCGACGGCATCAAGACCAATATCCCCCTGCAGGAGGACCTGGTGCGCGACGGCGCCTTCGCCGCTGGCGGGGTAAATATTCACTATCTTGAGAAGAAGCTCGGCCTGTAAGCCGGACTCGCGGGGCCCCTGGCCCCGCGAGCCTTGCCGGCAATCCGGCCGGTTCGCCCCTACACTTTATCCTCCCCAACCAACACCCACCGGAAGACTATGCCCTGGCTCCAACTCCGCGTAGACACCAGCCGCGATCAGGCTGAACAGATAGAGGATGCCCTGCTGTTCGCGGGTGCGGTCTCGGTCACCCTGCAGGACAATGCCGACCAGCCGATCCTGGAGCCCGGCCTGGGCGAAGTCCCCCTGTGGGATGAGACCCGCGTTACAGGGCTCTTCGATGCCGAGGTGGACACGGGCGTGGCGGAGGCGAAAGCGGCTTCGAGTCTCGGCGAGCCCCTGCCCAACGCGCGCTGGGAACAGCTGGAGGACAAGGACTGGGAGCGGGAGTGGATGGCCCACTACAGCCCTATCCAGTGCGGTGACAACCTGTGGATCTGTCCCAGCTGGTGCGAACCCCCTGCGCCACAGGCAGTCAACCTGATGCTCGATCCCGGCCTGGCTTTCGGCACGGGCACCCACCCCACCACCTTCCTCTGCCTGCAGTGGCTCGCCCGCGAGCAACTCGAAGGCACCACGGTGGTCGACTTCGGCTGCGGCTCCGGGATTCTCGGCATCGCCGCCCTGCTGCTGGGCGCGGCCAGTGCCCGGGGGACCGATATCGACCCGCAGGCACTGCGGGCCAGCCGCGACAATGCCATCCGCAACGGGCTGGAGCCGGAGCGCTTCCCTGTTTACCTGCCGCAGAAGATGCCGCGCGAGCCCGCAGACCTGGTGCTGGCCAATATCCTCGCCGGTCCCCTGGTGGAGCTGGCACCCGAACTGGTTGAGCTGACGCGCGTTGGGGGTCGGCTGTGCCTGTCAGGCATCCTCGCCTCCCAGGCGGAGAAGGTCCGCGAGGCCTACAGCGCCTGGGTGGAATTCGAGCCGGACGGCCGGCGTGAGGAGTGGGTGCGCCTCAGCGGCACCCGCGTACGCTAGCAAGCGCCCGCTTACCGGCGGTTACACGGCCTTGCTACGGAAGTCGCCCCGCGCCTAAACTTGGCGACCGAATAATTTCTGCCAGAGTCGAATGTCGCAACTCGTTACCCGCTGCCCCCACTGCAGCACATCCTTCCATGTCAGTGAACAACAGCTGCGCGCCGCGCGCGGCGCGGTGCGCTGCGGCTCCTGCCTGCAGGTGTTCCGCGCGGATGAGAATATCGTTTTTGCCGAGAGCGAGGTGGACTCGGACAAGGACCTCGAAGCGCTGCTCGAAGACGACGATTTCCTCATCCACGACGACATCCTCCTCGATGAGGACGAGCAACCCACACCACCGACCGTGGCCACTCCCGGCCCGGAAGCAGGAACTTACCGCGATGACGAAGAGCAGCCACTGATCGGCGATGCCTTCGGGGAGACCCAGTGGGAAGAATTGGACGGTACGCCTGATGCCGCCGCAGCAGGCATCCAACCCGAAGATGAAGATACCTCTGCCTTTCCCGACCGGCCCGACCAGGAAGAGGAATCCAGCGGACCGGATAGCGACTTCCCCGGGCACGGGCACGAGACCCCGCCACGGGGAGTGCCTGCGGCTGGAACCGCGGCTCACCACGAGGATGTGGCCGCCAGCGGTCCGGGGCGAATTACGCCCGACCACATCCCGGAGCGGGAGAGGCTGATTTCCGCCATCGAGCCGGCCCCGCTGGAAGTGGGCTGGCCCCCAAACGGGCGTCGCCGCGTACCGGGCTGGCTGTGGGGACTGCTGGCGCTGGTACTGGCACTGGCCCTGGTGGTACAGCTGGGCTACTACCGGTTTGACACCTTCGCGCGGCAGCAGCCCTGGCGCAGCCTCTATGCGCAGTTGTGCCCGCTGCTGGACTGTGAGCTCCCCCAGCTCGAAGACCTGCGCGCCATCCGCACCTCCAATCTTGTGGTGCGCAGCCATCCGGATATCGAGGGCGCCCTGGTGGTGGACGCGGTGCTGCTCAACACGGCGGACTTCCCCCAGCCGTTCCCGGACCTGCTGCTGCGCTTCAGCGACCTGAAGAACCAGCCGGTCGCGAGCCGGAAGTTCGAGCCGCGGGAATACCTCCAGGGCGAACTGGCAGGCCGAAGCCAGATGCCCCCCGGCAGCCCGGTGCATATCGCCATTGAGATCGTGGATCCCGGCCGCGAGGCCATCAACTATGAGCTGCTCACCACCCGTTGACCCCGGGAGCGCTTATCGAGCGGCCGCATTGGCTCCTGGAACCACATTAATTGCGCAATCATCGACCTAAATGCATAGCCCGCGACCAATTTGCACGGTTTTTCGCTTTTCCAATCGCGGGGCAGCGGCTATCATAGGCGGCTCTTTTGACGCCTGATCCCGCGGAGCATGTCTTGTCGAGCCAGATCGCCATCGGCCCCTACGTTATCGGCAACCCGGTAATCCTGGCGCCAATGGCGGGCGTTACCGACCGCCCGTTCCGCCAGCTGTGCCGGCGGATGGGCGCGGGCCTGGTGGTCTCGGAGATGGTGACCTCGGACACGCGCCTGTGGAACAGCCGCAAATCGCGCCTGCGCCTGGATCACACCGGGGAGGCTGCCCCGGTTTCCGTGCAGATCGCCGGGGGCGACCCCGGGATGATGGCCGATGCAGCGCGGGAGAATGTGCGCCGCGGCGCCCAGATCATTGATATCAACATGGGCTGCCCGGCGAAGAAGGTGTGCAAGAAGGCAGCGGGGTCCGCGCTGCTGCGGGATGAGAAGCTGGTCCGGGAGATTCTCGAGGCGGTAGTCGGCGCAGTGTCTGTGCCGGTGACCCTGAAAATCCGCACCGGCTGGTGCACGGAGTCCCGCAACGGAGTGCGGGTGGCCAGAATGGCCGAGGATATCGGTATCTCGGCCCTCGCCGTACACGGAAGGACCCGCGCCTGTGGCTACCACGGACAGGCCGAATTCGATACCATTGCCGAAATTGTATCCAGGGTGGGAATCCCGGTTTTCGCCAATGGGGACATAACCGGCGCAGAGCGGGCCCGCGAGGTGCTCGACTACACCGGAGCCGCTGCAGTAATGATTGGCCGGGCAGCGCAGGGACGGCCATGGATTTTTCGGGAGACAGCCCACTACCTCGCCACCGGCGAGCGGCTGCCCGAGCCCTCAGCGGAAGAAGTCAGGGACATTTTGCTCGCCCATTTGGGTGAATTACACCGTTTCTACGGTGAAGTGATGGGGGTCCGTATCGCCCGCAAGCACGTGGGCTGGTACCTGAAGACACTCGCGGACAGCGAGTCCTTTCGTAAGACCTTTTTCCAAATTGAAAGCGCAGAAGCACAACATGCCAGCGTTCACGAGTGGTTTGAACGCCGAATAACGAGAGGGGCACAAGCGGCATGAACAATGAAGCAATCATTCCGGACACAGGCAACGATGAAGAGGTGTCTGCGGGGGGGCAGACGCAACTCCAGCAGCCGCAGCAACAATCCCTGCGCGATGCGGTTGAGCACGCGATGGAGAACTACTTCCGCCACCTCGACGGCCAGATGGTCACCGATGTCTACGACATGGTGCTGTCCGAGATTGAAGCGCCTATGCTGGAAGTGGTGATGAAGTACACCCGCCACAACCAGACCCGCGCGGCACAGCTGCTCGGCCTGAACCGCGGCACGTTGCGCAAGAAGCTGAAGCGTTACGGCCTGCTCTGAGCAGCGGCGCCCGGCGCACCAGATACCGCGAGGGGGGATGGGGACACTCATCCCCCCTCACTATTTACTGTAATCCTGTTTTAGCGGTACCGGATTCACCGGTGCCCGGCCATTGACGGTGCCAGGGGCACCAACTCCTTTTCAGAAAGCAAACGGACCCAATGTTATGACTGACAAGGTTGCGATTCGCCGCGCGCTGATCAGCGTGTCGGACAAGACCGGAATCGTGGAATTTGCCCGCGAGCTGGACGCTATGGGCGTCGAGATCCTCTCCACCGGGGGCACACACCGCCAGCTCAAGGATGCCGGCATCGCGGTAGTGGAAGTTTCCGACTACACCGGCTTTCCGGAAATGATGGACGGACGCGTCAAGACCCTGCACCCCAAGGTCCACGGTGGCATCCTCGGTCGCCGGGGCACCGATGACCAGGTCATGTCCGAGCACGGCATCACCCCCATCGACATGGTGGTAGTAAACCTCTATCCCTTTGCCCAGACAGTGGCGAGGCCCGACTGCACCCTGCCCGACGCCATCGAGAATATCGATATTGGCGGACCGACGATGGTGCGCGCTGCGGCCAAGAACCACCGGGACGTCGCGATCGTGGTCAACGCCGCTGACTACGACAGCATCATCACTGAAATGAAAGCCAATGACGGAGCCCTGGACCAGGCGCACCGCTTCGACCTTGCGGTCAAGGCCTTCGAGCACACGGCAGGCTATGACGGCGCCATCGCCAATTACCTGGGCTCCATCAAGGATGGCGAGAAAGAGCCCTTCCCGCGTACCTTCAACAGCCAGTTCATCAAGACAATGGACCTCCGCTACGGCGAGAACCCGCACCAGAAATCGGCCTTTTACGTGGAGGCCGAGCCGGCCGAGGCCAGCATTGCCACTGCCGAGCAGCTGCAGGGCAAGGAACTCAGCTACAACAACATCGCTGATACCGACGCGGCGCTCGAATGCGTCAAGGCCTTCGACGAGCCGGCCTGTGTGATCGTCAAGCACGCCAATCCCTGCGGCGTGGCCATCGCCGACAGCATCCACAAGGCCTACGACATGGCCTTCGCAACTGACAAGGAATCCGCCTTCGGCGGCATTATCGCTTTCAACCGCGAGCTGGACGGCGAAACTGCGAAGGCGATCGTCGAGCGCCAGTTTGTCGAGGTAATCATCGCCCCGAGCATTTCCGCAGAGGCGCGCGCCGCCGTAGCCGAGAAGAAGAACGTGCGCCTGCTGGCCTGTGGCGAGTGGAGCGGCGAGCGCGCCCCGGCCCTGGACTACAAGCGCGTCAATGGCGGCCTGCTGGTGCAGGAGCGCGACGACGGCATCGTCACGGTCGCTGACCTGAAAGTGGTCAGCAAACGCCAGCCTACCGAGGCGGAAATCCGCGACCTGCTGTTCACCTGGAAGGTGGCGAAGTTCGTCAAGTCCAACGCCATCGTCTACGGCCGCGACGGTCGCACCATCGGCGTCGGTGCCGGACAGATGAGCCGCGTCAATTCAGCGCGGATTGCGGCCATCAAGGCCGAACATGCCGGCCTCGAGGTAGAGGGCTCCGTAATGGCCTCCGACGCCTTCTTCCCCTTCCGCGACGGCATCGATAACGCTGCCGGCGTCGGCGTCAGCTGTGTGATCCAGCCGGGCGGCTCAATTCGCGACGACGAGGTGATCGCCGCCGCCGATGAGCACGATATGGCCATGGTCTTTACAGGCATGCGCCACTTCCGGCACTGAAGCCCCGGGCCGGGTTCTCCCGGCCCGTCACGACCCCGGAGCGAATCCGCGCTAGAATAGCGCACTGACTCCGATCCTATTCAACCGGCCGACACAGGGGAACTTTAGGATGAATGTATTGGTAATTGGCGCCGGTGGCCGCGAGCACGCCCTGGCCTGGAAGGCCGCCCAGAATCCCGCGGTCGATACCGTTTTCGTGGCGCCGGGCAACGCCGGCACCGCCCGCGAGCCCGGCCTGCAGAACGTGGCTATTGGCGTTGACAACTTCTCCGCCCTGGCAGAGTTCGCCGAGGCCAACAATGTGGAGATGACCATTGTCGGCCCCGAGGCGCCGCTGGTGGACGGTATCGTCGACCTGTTTAATAGCCGCGGCCTGGCCATCTTCGGCCCCACCAGGGCTGCAGCCCAGCTGGAGGGCTCGAAGGCCTTCACCAAGGACTTCCTCGAGCGCCACCAGATTCCCACCGCCGCGTACCGCAACTTTACCGAGATCGAGCCGGCAGTTAACTATATCCGCGAGCAGGGTGCCCCGATCGTGGTCAAGGCGGACGGCCTGGCCGCGGGCAAGGGCGTGATCGTGGCCGAGACCGAGGAGCAGGCGGAACTGGCGGTACGCGACATGCTGTCAGGCAATGCCTTCGGTGAGGCCGGCTGCCGGGTGGTGATCGAGGAATTCCTTGACGGCGAAGAAGCCAGCTTTATCGTCATGGTGGATGGCGAACATATCCTGCCGATGGCCACCAGCCAGGACCACAAGCGGGTGGGTGATGGCGATACCGGTCCCAATACCGGTGGCATGGGCGCCTACTCCCCGGCGCCGGTGGTGACCGACGCGGTCTACCAGCGCATCATGCGCGAAGTGATCGAGCCCACCGTACGCGGCCTGGCTGAAGAAGGCATGCCCTACACGGGATTCCTGTATGCCGGGCTGATGATCAGCGCCGACGGCACCCCCAAGGTCATCGAGTACAACTGTCGTTTCGGCGACCCGGAAACCCAGCCTATCATGATGAGGCTGAAGTCAGACCTGGTGGAACTCTGCCGGGCAGCAGTAGAAAAGCGCCTTGACCAGGTGAGCGTTGAATGGGACCCGCGTCCGGCCCTGGGCGTGGTACTGGCCGCACACGGCTACCCCGGCAGCTACCGCCGTGGCGACGCCATCTCGGGCCTGGAGCGTGCTGACAGCGAAAACGCCAAGGTATTCCACGCCGGCACCGCGCTGGACGGGGAGCGGGTGGTCACCAGCGGGGGCCGGGTACTGTGCGCCACCGCACTGGGGGATACCGTGGCCGAGGCCCAGGCCAATGCCTACACTGCCGCCCGCGCCATCCACTGGGACGGTGCCTTCTACCGCAAGGACATCGGCTACCGGGCGGTAGAACGGGAACAACAGACCGAAGCCTGAGGGGAGTGACCGCCATGCCCAGAGAGCGCCAACTGTCCGGCCTTGACCGCCTGCTGCTGCAGGCGGATCGTGCCCTGCGCACCCTCAGCCCGGGTGCACCCTCCCATCCGCGCCCCAGTCCGGCACGGGGAGTGGAAGAGGCCGAGCTCAGTGATCGCGAGCGTCGCCACGCCGCCGGCCTGATGCGGGTGAATCACAGCGGTGAGGTATGCGCGCAGGCCCTGTACCAGGGACAGGGCCTGACCGCGAAACTCCCCGACGTGCGCGAGGAAATGGAACGTGCTGCCGAGGAAGAGGTGGATCACCTGGCCTGGTGCGAGCAGCGACTGCGCGAGCTGGACAGCCGGCCGAGCCTGCTCAATCCCCTCTGGTACGGCCTGTCTTTCGGCCTCGGCGCCGCGGCCGGCAAGGTCAGCGACCGGGTCAGCCTGGGGTTTGTCGCCGCCACCGAGGAACAGGTCTGTAAGCACCTGGACAGCCACCTCACCCGGCTGCCGGAGCAGGATGCCAGGAGCCGGGCCATTGTCGAGCAGATGCGCGAGGACGAGGCCGAGCACCAGCACGCAGCGCTCGCCGCGGGCGGCGCCCGCTTCCCCGCCCCCGTAAAGGGACTGATGTCGCTGGTCTCCAGGCTCATGACCTCCGCCAGCTACCGGCTGTAGCTGTTACACGGATCCCGGAAGGCCGGACCCCGGGAGGCTCAGACCTCCTCAATCCGGTAGCGGTGCACGATTTCCACACCGGCGTTCTTCAGCATGATGGAGGCGGAGCAGTACTTGTCCGCCGACAGCTCCACGGCCCGGGCCACCTGGGTCTCCTTGACGCCCCTGCCGCGAACCACGAATTCCATCTCGATGCGGGTGAAAGGGGCTGGTGTCGCGTCGGGGCGCTCGCCGGTCAGTTCACAGTGGCAGGAGACAATGTCCTGGCGGGCTTTCTGCAGGATGGTCACAACATCGTAGGAGGCGCAACCGCCGGCGCCCAGGAGCATCATCTCCATCGGGCGGATGCCGTTGTTCTTCTGGCCACCCTCCATGACCACCGAATTGCCACTGCCAGCCTCACCGACAAACGTGACACCATCGACCCAGGTTACTCTGGCCTGCATTGCCTGCTCCTTCTGAAAAAATCGGGAGCAAAGCTTATCACAGGGGAACTCCAGGGCGTCCCGGGAGTCACTATGAATTATGTTTCCAGCCTTTTCGTGGCCCCTTAATGCGGTATAGTAGGCAACTGTACTGACCGCCCTCGCTCGAGCTCCGTTGTGAGCCACCAGTCACCTGCTGCAAAAGCAGTTGGCACCGGTACGGTGGTTCAGGTCACAACGCGGGCGATTACTGCGTGGGGCCACTGTCGCAGGCCGGCTTTTACAGCGATAATTCGCCGGCATCGCTATGACTGCGCTCCCGGTGGGGATCAGGCACAAATTTAAGAATAAGGAGTAGATCCGTGACGGTTGCTACCGAAGATTCCATGACCACAGGCAATATTGAAGATTTCCTCGCGCATTGCCACCGGCGTCGCTACCCGGCCAAGAGCACCATTATCTATGCCGGCGATCGCTGCGAGTCGCTGTACTTCATTATGCGCGGTTCGGTGACTGTCCTGATCGAGGATGACGAAGGGCGCGAGATGATTGTCGCCTACCTGAACGATGGCGACTTCTTCGGCGAGATGGGCCTGTTCGACCAGGATACCCGCAGCGCCTGGGTGCGCACCAAGACCGAGTGTGAGGTCGCGGAGATCTCCTACAGCAAGTTCCAGGAACTGACCCGCCAGCACCCCGAATTCTTGTTCTCCCTGGCCACGCAGATGGCCAGCCGCCTGCGCAACACCACCCGCAAGGTGGGCGACCTGGCATTCCTGGACGTCACCGGCCGGGTGGCGCGCACGCTGCTCGACCTGTGCAACGAGCCCGATGCCATGACCCACCCCGAGGGGATGCAGATCAAGATCACGCGCCAGGAGATCGGCCGCATCGTCGGCTGCTCGCGCGAAATGGTAGGCCGGGTCCTGAAGACACTCGAGGAACAGGGACTGGTCTCGGTCAAGGGGAAAACCATGGTGGTCTACGGTACCCGCTGACCGGCAGCAGCCGAGTAAGACAAAAAAGGGCGATCCCTTCCGGGATCGCCCTTTTTTTTGTCGATCGCGCGTCGCGATCAGTTGAACATTTCCAGCAGCTTGCGTCCCGGCTCCGGCTCGCGCATAAAGGCTTCCCCCACCAGGAAGGCGTGGACATCGTGTCCCCGCATTGCCGCTACATCGTCAGTGGTGTGGATGCCGCTCTCGGTAACCACGATGCGATCATCCGGGATCTGCTCCAGCAACTGGAAGGTGGTTTCCAGCTGCACGTCAAATGTATGCAGGTTGCGGTTATTGATCCCCACCAGCCGGTTGGGCAGCACCAGGGCCCGCTCCAGCTCTTCGCGGTTGTGCACTTCCACCAGCACGTCCAGGCCGAGGTCCCGGGCCAGCGTATTCAGGTCGCGCAGCTGCGCATCGTCCAGGCAGGCGGCTATCAGCAGGATACAGTCGGCGCCCAGGGCCCGCGCCTCATATACCTGGTAGGGATCGACAGTGAAGTCCTTGCGCAGCACCGGCAGGCGCACGGCATTGCGCGCCTGCTGCAGGTATTCGTCCGCGCCCTGGAAAAAATCCACGTCGGTCAGCACCGACAGGCAGGCGGCACCGCCACGGGCATAACTGCTGGCGATCTCCGCCGGAATGAAGTCCGGCCGGATCACCCCCTTGCTGGGCGACGCCTTCTTGATTTCCGCGATCACCGCAGCTTCACCGGCGCTGATACGGGCTTCAATGGCAGCGACAAAACCGCGGCAAGGCGGCATCGCCTCCGCCTGCGCACGCAGTTCGGCCTCGGGCACACGTCCCCGGCGCTCGGCAACCTCCTGCCACTTGCGCTCGACAATGGTTTTCAGGATGGTCGGTGTGCTCATGATTTTACGTCCTCCGGACGAAAGGCGCTGGTGAAGGCTGCCAGGTCGTTGATCTTCTCTCCAGCAAGGCCGCTGGCGATCGCATCCTGCGCCATCGCCACCCCCTCCGCGGCAGAGGCGGCGACCCCGCTGACATAAATTGCCAGGCCTGCATTCAGGGCCAGCATATCGGCTGCCTTCTCACCCGCCTCGGTCTCGCGCTTGCCAAGGGCATCGCGGATCAGGGCGAGGGACTCAGCAGCGCCGGATACACCCAGCCCTTCCAGGTTGCGCCGCTCGATACCAAAACTCTCCGGTCGCAATACCAGCTCACGCAGCTCGCCACCCCTGAGTTCGACCGCATGGGTGTCCGCAGCGATACTCGCTTCATCCAGGCCGTCATCACTGTGCATGACCAGCACGTGCTCCGCACCAAGATTCTGCAGTACCTCGGCCAGTATCCGGCAATAGCGACGCTCATAGACGCCGATAACCTGCCGGCGCACCCCGGCAGGGTTGGTCAGGGGGCCGAGCACATTAAAGATGGTGCGCAGCCCCAGGGCCCGGCGCGGGCCCACCGCGTGGCGCATGGCACTGTGGAAACTCGGCGCGAACATGAAGCCGACACCGATGGTTTCGATACAGCGTGCCACCTGTTCCGGTGACAGCGGCAGGTAGATGCCCGCCTGCTCCAGCAGGTCGGCGGCGCCGGTGCTGGAGGAAACCGAGCGATTGCCGTGTTTCGCCACCCGGGCACCGGCGGCGGCGGCCACAAAACTCGCGGCACTGGAGACATTGAACAGGTTGGCGCCGTCGCCGCCGGTACCGACGATATCGACCGCATGGGTAAGATCTATATCGACGGGGGTGGCCAGCTCCCGCATGACCTCTACTGCCCCGGTGATTTCTTCCACCGTCTCTCCGCGTATTCGCAGTGCGACCAGCAGGGCACCGATCTGCGCCTCCTCTGCCTCACCGCGCATGATCTGCCCCATGGCCCCGCGCATCTCTGCACGGGTTAGATCCTCGCCCTCCACTAACCGGGCAATGGCCTGCTTGATGTCCATAGCTGTTCCCCCCAGGAAGATTGTTCAGGAATCCAGAAAGTTCCGCAGCAGGTCGTGGCCGTGCTGGGTAAGGATCGACTCAGGGTGGAACTGCACCCCCTCTACCGCCATTTCCCGGTGGCGCAAGCCCATGATCTCGTCAATCTCGCCGTCCTCAGTTTCAGTCCATGCAGTAACCTCGAGGCATTCGGGCAGGCTGCCTTTCTCAACCACCAGGGAATGATAACGGGTGGCCTCAAACGGGTTCGAAAGATTGTTAAAAACCCCACGATTGTTGTGCACAATTGCAGAAGTCTTGCCGTGCATTACCTGGCCGGCGCGCACTACCCTACCCCCAAATACCTGTCCGATGCTCTGGTGGCCGAGGCAGATACCCAGGATGGGTATCTCGCCGGCAAACCGCCGGATTGTCTCCAGGGAAATCCCGGCCTCATTCGGCGTACAGGGGCCAGGAGAAATCACAATTTTATCTGGCGCCAGACGCTCGATATCTTTCACTGCGATCTCGTCGTTGCGCCGCACCTCGACAGCCGCCCCCAGCTCGGCCATGTACTGCACCACATTCCAGGTAAAGGAATCGTAATTGTCGATCATCAGAATCATTGTGCGGGTTCCTCTCCTGTGGGCCTTAAGGGGGGTGACTCCATGCGCTTCTGCAGGCGAGCCAGCGCCTCCTGGGTAGCGCGCAGCTCGCGCAGGATCTCGGTCTGGCTGGGTGGCAACTGCAGTTCATCGAGGCGGCGCAACTTGGCCTCTTCCAGGTTGTTCAGTACCACGCCGATGAACAGGTTGATCATCACAAACGCCCCCATCACCACGAAGCTGACGAAATACAGCCAGGCCCAGGGCATCGCCTCCATGGCGGTGTACATGATGTCGGTCCAGTCCTCGAAAGTGACGATCCGGAACAGGCTCAGCAGGGCGATCGGCAGGCTGCGCCAGTGTGTCGGGTCGATATCCGAGAAGAGGAAATAGCCGGCCACTCCATATATATAAAAGATGATCCCCATCAGCAGCGCAATATGGAACATGCTCGGCAGGCTGCGCAGCAGTGTGTCGACGAGCAGGCGCAGTTCGGGGAATGCGGATACCAGCCGCAATACTCTCAATACGCGCACCAGGCGCGCCAGGGTGGCCATGGGGCCAGCCGCCGGCACCAGGCTGAGCACGATGATGGCAAAGTCGAAGCAGTTCCAGCCGCTGGCAAAGTAGCGCCAGGGACGGTTGCCGTGCGCCGCCATCTTGACCGCGGCTTCCAGTACGAACGAGAGCAGTACCAGCTGGTTTACCCAGTGCAGCGCGCCACCGAACCGCTCGGTGATCCAGGCGGAGGTCTCGAGGCCGACGGCGACGGCGTTGAGCAGGATCAGCCCGATGATTACCTGGTTGAACAGCGGTGCCGCCGCCAGGCGTGCACAGGTTTCTGCAAGGCCGGCCCTGGCCGGCGCTGTGACCTCATTCATGGTTGACTGTCTCGTTACTGCCACCCGGGACCGGCTCCGACTCGCCGGCCACGGCAATTGCCACCGCGCGGAACAGTGCCCGCGCCTTGTTCATGGTTTCGTCCCACTCTGACTGGGGATCGGAATCCGCCACCAGCCCTGCGCCGGCCTGGATATACACCTGGCCATCCTTGATTACCGCCGTGCGTATGGCAATGGCGGTGTCCATGTTGCCGTTCCAGGCCAGATAGCCCACGGCCCCGCCGTAGATGCCGCGCTTTTCCGGCTCGAGCTCGTCGATGATTTCCATAGCACGGATTTTCGGTGCGCCCGACAGGGTTCCCGCCGGCAGCGCCGCCCTCAGCGCATCTATCGCCGACACCCCGGGCTGGATCCGCCCGCTGACATTGGAGACGATGTGCATTACGTGGGAATAGCGCTCCACCACCATCTGCTCGGTGACCCGGACACTGCCGGTTTCGGCGACCCGGCCCACGTCGTTGCGACCCAGGTCGATCAGCATCAGGTGCTCGGCGATCTCCTTGGGATCTGCCAGCAGGTCGCGCTCAAGGGCCTCATCCTCTGCCTCAGTTGCGCCACGCCTGCGTGTGCCCGCAATCGGGCGCACGGTCATGTCTCCATCTTCCAGGTGCACCAGGATTTCCGGGCTTGAACCCACCACCTGGTGGTCGCCGAGGTCGAGGAAGTACATATAGGGGGAGGGGTTCAGGCTGCGCAATGCCCGGTACAGGTTCAGTGGCGGAGCCGCGTAGGGCGCCGACAGGCGCTGGGAAGGCACTACCTGCATTACGTCACCGGCGAGGATGTACTCCTTGACCCGCTGGACGCTGCGCTTGAAGGCCTCCTCGCCGTAGTGGGAGCGGAATGCCTCCTCCTCGATACCCTGGCCGTCGAGGTCCAGCGGCGCGGCACCCGGCAGCGGCCGCGCCAGCTGCGCCACCAGTTCCTCCAGGCGCCGCTCTGCCCGCTGGTAATCCCCGTCCACCGACGGGTCGGCGTGGACGATGAAGATCACCGTTCCGGCGAGATTGTCAAACACCACCAGCTCGTCGCTCACCATCAGGAGGATATCCGGGTTGCCGAGGGTGTCCGGGGGGGCGCCGCCGGCAAGGCGTGGCTCGATATAGCGCACGCAGTCGTAACCGAAGTAGCCGACCAGCCCCCCGTTGAAGCGCGGCAGCCCCTCCAACTGGGGAGCGCGGTAGCGCTGCTGGAATTCCTCGACGAACGCCAGCGGGTCCCCGGCCTGGTGCTCTTCCACCACCTCGCCGTCGCGCTCAACCGTGACGCGGGGACCAGCTGCCCGCAGCACCGTGCGCGCCGGCAGGCCGATAATCGAATAACGCCCCCACTTCTCACCGCCCTGCACCGACTCAAACAGGTAACTGTAGCGACCTGCGGCCAACTTGAGATAGGTGGAGAGCGGGGTCTCGATGTCCGCCAGCACGCGGCGGACCAGCGGAATGCGGTTGTATCCCGCAGACGCAAGCTGGGTGTATTCACTGGGGGTCATGGCGACTCCGGAGTAGGTTTATAAACCAATCGTGTTGATCTGGATTATTGCCCGAGCGGATTGGACAAACTCCGCCCGCAGGGAGAGCCCCGGCGCAAACTGGTCAGTGTACGCGGGTCAGCGGGTCAGTGGCGCCATCGCCAGCTGTGGAAGTGGGAAGCAGTAGTCTTCACGGGTGGCCTCGTTTCTCGAGGTAGTTAGTTTACAAACCCGCCGCCGGCTGGGCAAGGCCCTGCCGGCGCCGCGCCGGGCGGCATCAGGCGGACAGCTCGCGACGCATCGCCGCGATGGCTTCTGCGTAGTCATCGGCATTGAAGATCGCGGAGCCGGCGACAAAGGTATCCGCACCTGCGGCGGCAATCTCGGCGATGTTGTCCCGGGTGACCCCACCGTCAATTTCCAGCCGGATATCGAGGCCGGATTCATCGATGAGCCTGCGAGCTTCGCGCAGTTTGCCGAGGGCGGCGGGGATAAACTTCTGCCCCCCAAAGCCCGGATTCACCGACATCAGCAGGAGCATGTCCAGCTTGTCCACCACATACTTCACCGGATCCAGCCCGGTAGCCGGGTTCAGCACCAGCCCGGCCTTGCAGCCCAGGCTGCGGATCAGCTGCAGCGAGCGGTCCACGTGCCGGCTGGCCTCGGGATGGAAAGTGATATAGGTGGCACCCGCATCCGCGAACATCCGGATCATGTCGTCCACCGGCTCCACCATCAGGTGTACGTCGATCGGCGCCTCAACGCCGTGCTTGCGCAGGGCCTGGCAGACCATCGGGCCGATGGTCAGGTTGGGCACATAGTGGTTGTCCATCACATCGAAATGCACCCAGTCGGCGCCGGCCGCCAGCACGGCGTCGACCTCCTCCCCGAGGCGGGCGAAATCGGCGGAGAGGATGGACGGGGCGATCTTGAAGTCGGGCATAGGGATTTCCTGGTAGTGCTCAGTTGTTTCCACTGCTTTTTCCGCACAGGCGTGCGTCGAGGCGCTGCAGGCGCTCGGGAGTGCCCACATCGCACCAGTCACCTTCATACAGCTCGGCCTGTAACCGGTCCTCGTTGTGGACGAACACCTCGCCGAGGCCGAAACAGGTACGCCGGCGCGGATAATCGGTAAGAATCTCCGGGCGCAGCCAGCTGATGCCCGAGAAGGTGTAACGCGGCGTCGTGCTACCGGACAGCAGCCCGTCGTCGATGCCGAAGTCCCCTTCAGGATTGTGCGGCGGGTTGGGCACCATCAGCAGTCGCCCGGGACAGTTCCCTGGCAGGGGGCTCTGCAGCCAGCCGGACAGATCGAAGTCACACCACACGTCACCGTTGACCACGAAGAAAGGGGCATCGCCAAGCAGTGGCAGGGCCTTGAGGATGCCACCGGCGGTTTCCACCGGCTCGCCCTCGACGGAATAACAGACCTCCAGACCCCAGCGTTCACCGGAACCGATGTGCGCGCGGATCTTCTCGCCGAGGTACCCCAGGTTGATCACTACCCTGCGCACGCCCACGGCGGCCAGGCGCTCCAGCGCGTGCTCGATGAGGGGCTTGCCGGCCACCTCGAGCAGGGGCTTGGGAGTATCGTCGGTCAGGGGCCGCATGCGCTTGCCAAAGCCCGCCGCCAGTACCATAGCGGCGGGAGCCTGATTGTCGTTTGCTTGCTTCATTAGGTTATTCGTGCGGTTTCACAGCTTGGGTTCACCGGCGACGCTCGCCCGCGGTCCGGTAATCACGGTACCAGCTCTGACGCTCAGCCAGGGGCAAAAGTTCGGCGCTGAACCAGTCCGCGAAGGGTTTCAGCTCAGGGTAACGCCCCGCGACCTCCAGGGTATAGCGGATCACCAGCGGCAGGTCCGGCAGATAACCCTGCTTGCCGTCGCGCAGGTAAAGGCGCGGGAAGAGTCCCAGAACCTTGATATGGCGCTGTAGCCCCATCCAGTCGAACCAGCGCAGGAAGGTGCGCGGCTCCACCGACGGCAGTATACCGGCGGACTCGGCGGTGGCCGCATAACAGAGCGCCCACTTCTCCACCTGCTCCCTCGGCCAGCGGATATAGCAGTCGCGCAGGAGTGAGGCCAGGTCGTAGGTGACCGGCCCCCAGACCGCATCCTGGAAGTCCACCACGCCCGGTCGCTCCCCCTCGCGCACCATCAGGTTGCGGCTGTGGAAATCCCGGTGCACCAGAACCTGTGGCTGCTCGGCGGCAGAGCCCAGCAGCAGGTCGAAGGTGTCCTCCAGCAGGCGTTTTTCCTCGTCCCCCAGGGAGTATCCGAGGAGTTTTCCCACCAGCCACTCGGGCAGGATGCGCATCTCCGTCTGCAGCAGCTCGCGGCTATAAGGGGGTAAAAGGTCCGGCGACCTCGGAATCTGTTGCAGGCAAAGGAGCTCAGTCAGCATCTCGCCGTACAGGCCCTCTACGCTATCCTCGTCCAGCAGCCCCAATAATTGCCGGTCGCCGAGATCCTCGAGCAGCATGAAGCCCCGGGACACATCCGCTGCGACCACCATGGGGGTATGGACGCCGTGGCGGCGGAAATAGTCTGCCAGCGCGACGAAGCGGGCCGGATTGGTCCGTTCGGGCGGCGAGTCCACCGCGATCAGGCTCGGGGTAGTGTCGGTGCGAAAATAACGCCGAAATCCCGCGTCGCCCGCCAGCGGCAGCAGCTGCGGCGTGCCCGTGGGCAGGGTCCGGCCGGCCCATTCGCCCAGTTCGGTGCGCCGGGTGTCTGTCTTTTGTATCGAACGCTCGTTCATGCGCCGTTGCTACTCCACTATTCCCGGCCCGCATTGTAACGGTGCAACCGGCGCCGTCCAGCAACCCCGGCAAATTTCCCCGCCAGCCGCCCGGCGGCCGGCATGCTATCAGTGTTAACCATGCCCACATTCAAGTAGAATCACCCGCTGATTTTTGCGCGCCACCCCGCGCCCCCTACGGAAGAGACTCTAAAGATAGTCGGAACTGACCCCCTGATGCTGGAAGCCCCCCGGTGGCGACGCCTGACACTGGCGATTGCCCAGATATACCGTCCGCACGTACTGGCAATCGGCCTTGCAGCCGCGCAACCTGCGTGGGCGCAGGATCCTGCGGCACCAACCGATCCGGTATCCGGCCCGGCTGACAACCCTTACCTATATCTCGACTGGCTTCCAGCATGGCAATTGCCGGCCGAAATGCGCGCCGGCCTGCCGCCGGCCTGTAGCGGTGCCTTCCTCCCCCCCCCGCGCAATTATCGCGACGCGCATTTGCGGCCGGACGAAGCGTCTCTACGCGCCACCGCGGATGCCTCGCAATGGCTTGACGATGGCAGCGCCCAGCTGCGCGGCAACGTCCATATCACCCAGGGCTACCGACAGCTGTTCGCCGACCAGGTGGATGTCGAGCCCGGAGACAATACCGCCTACCTCCGCGGAGCCATCGAAATCCGTGAGCCCAACCTGCTCGTGCGCGGACGTGCGGCCGAGATCCATACCGACAGCCGCGCCGCAAAGATAGAGGATGCCACTTACGTCATCCATGACGAGTTCATTCACGGAAGTGCCACCTATGCCTCACGGGAAGCCAGCGGCGAGCTGAACCTGGTCGGCGGGAGCTACACGCGCTGCGAACCGGGCCACGTGGTGTGGCAGATCAATGGTGGCGAGATCAATATCGATAATGTCGAACGCCAGGGCGTGGCACGTAACGTGCGGCTGGAAATCCTCGACGTGCCGGTATTCTACTTCCCTTACCTCCGCTTTCCCGTGGGTAGTGCCCGCCTGTCCGGCCTGCTTTTCCCCAGTGTCAGTAACAGCGATGAAAACGGTTGGGACGTCGCCATTCCCTATTACTGGAATATCGCGCCGCAAATGGACGCCACCATCGTACCGCGCTATATCCAATATCGCGGCACCGGTGCGGAAGTGGAGGTACGACACCTCAGCCCGTGGTTCAATACCGAAATCCGGGCTGCGGGCCTGCCGAATGACAAGGGGGGAGATGACGAGGACGCCCGCAAGTTGATTGATCGCGGCTTCCCGGAAGAACTGGTACTTCCCGCCAAGGGGGAGGACCGCTGGCTGGCCAATGTGGAACAGCAGGGCAGTAGCGGCGGAGCCTGGTTTACCAAGATCGATTACACCAAGGTGAGCGACCCGGATTACTTTCGCGACCTGGATACGGCTAACCTGAGCGTCTCCGCCGAAACAGCGCTTAGCCAAGCGGCCTCCTTCGGACTTCTTGGCCGGCACTGGAGAGCCAGCTTGCGGCTGCAGGAATACCAACAGCTGGTGAAGGATCGCTTCGATACCTACAGCCAGCTACCCCGGCTCGATGTGGACGGGAACTACCGCTGGGGCGACTGGGCACTTAGCCTGGATCACCAGCTGACCAGTTTTGACCACGATGACACCCAGACCATCCGTTTTATTGCTGATCCGCTCGATCCCGACAGCGTAAGGACGGCATCCCGGAACTTCATCACCGCCGATCGCGCAAGGCTGGACTATGAATTTGGCTGGGAGCGGCAGTGGCTGTGGGGCTATTTTACCCCAGGGGTGGCACTGCGCTACCTGAGCTACCAACTGGACGACCAGTTTCTGCGCCCTGAAAGCAGCAGCTCCCCCGAGGCATCGGCAGCGCAGCTGACCCTGGATACGGGCCTGTTTTTCGAGCGCGACGGCCGCGCCTGGAATTTCGACTATATCCAGACTCTCGAGCCGCGCCTATTTGCCCTGGTCAGCTCGGATGCGGATCAGCAGGACTTCAATAATATTGCCATCATGCCCCGGGATGGCGGTGACGACCTACTGTTTGACACGTCGTTGTTCACCTTCAGTTACGACCAGCTCTTTCGCGACAGTCGCTTCAACGGTAACGATCGCATCGATGATGCGGACCGTGTCGCGCTGGGCCTGACCACCCGTTTTATCGATCCAGTGAGCGGGCGCGACCTTCTGGCCGCCAGTGTGGGGCAGGTGTTCTATGGCGAAGATGTGCAGATTGGCCTGCGGGAACCCATCCTGGACCAACCCCGCTCGGAGTTTGCGGCGCGCCTGGAAAGCCGGCCACTCCAGTCCCTGCGCATCAGCAGCGAGCTGATCTATGACGACAAGGATACCGAGCTCAACCGGGGAAACGTCACACTGCGCTACCTGGACGAGGACTTGCGGCTGTTCAATTTCAGCTATCGCTATTTGCGCCAAGACGAGGATTTCGAAATCACTGGCAACCCCGCTGACCAGCCGGTCCGCCAGGTGGACGCCTCAATGGTACTCCCAATCGGCGGCGGCACCTCACTGTTGGCGCGGGCCAATTATGACGTCACGTTTGAGCGGGAACTGGAATACCTTGCCGGCGTCGAATATGACAGCTGCTGTTACCAGGCACGACTCGCCTGGCGCCGCACGTTGGACAATGACCTCGCAGACGTGTTAACTCCCGAGGAACTGGAATACGAGGAGGGCATATACCTCGACTTCCAGCTGAAAGGGCTCGCCGGCCTGGGCACCACCGTTACGCGGATGCTCACCGAGGGGATCCCCAACTTTGAACAGAGAGAAATGTTGAGACAGTGAAGAGCATAATGAGAAAGTGCACCTTGAAACGCGGCCTGCTGGCTCTCGTGTCTGCCTGCGCCCTGTTCACCGGCGCCGCCATGGCGCAGGTACAGACTCTCGACCGGGTGGTCGCAGTGGTGGATGACGACGTCGTAATGGCCAGTGAGCTCCAGCAACGCCTCAACACCATCATGAACCAGATCGAGTCCCAACAGGTTCAGGCGCCTCCCATGGATGTCCTGCGCCGGCAGGTGCTCGAGCAGCTGATCGTCGAACGCCTGCAGCTGCAGATGGCGCAGCGCGCGGGGGTAACCGTCTCAGACGCGGAACTCGAACAGGCTGTCGCCAGGGTACAGCAGAACGCCGGCGCGAGCCCGGAGCAGTTCCGCCAGCGCCTGGCCGCAGACGGCATCTCCATGCGAGAGTTCCGCGAGCAGATCCGTCGGGAAATCCTGATCCGTCGCGTCGAACAGGGAAGCGTCAATCGCCGCATCCAGGTCACCGACCAGGACATCGATAACTTCCTGCGCTCCAAGGAGGGCGAGTTCTGGAAATCGCCGCAGTATGAGCTTGGCCACATCCTGATCCCGGTAAGTTCCAGCGCCCCCGCCGACGAGGTCCGGCAGGCACGCGAAAAGGCAGAGCGCCTGGCCCAGCGGGTTGCCGACGGCGCCGACTTCCGCGAACTGGCGATAGCCAACTCCGGCGGCCAGAATGCCCTGTCCGGCGGCGACCTTGGCTGGCGCAAGACAGTAGAGCTGCCGAGCCTGTTTGCCAATGCCCTGGAGGGGCTGGGCGTGGGCGACGTCAGCGAACCCTTCCGCAGTGACGCCGGCTTCCACCTGCTGAAAATCCACGCCCAGCGCGGTTCCAACGAGCAGGTCGTGGAGCAGACCAAGGCGCGACACATCCTGGTCAAGACCAGCGCCATTCGCGATGACGACGACGCCTATAACCTGCTGATCGACCTGCGCAACCAGCTTGAGGACGGTGCCAGCTTCGAGGAACTCGCCCGCGAGCACTCCGAGGACATCGGCACCATGCTGGCCGGTGGGGACCTGGGTTGGTCCATGCCAGGGCAATTCGTACCGGAGTTCACCCAGGCCATGGACAATACCCCGGTCGGAGAAATCTCCATGCCGTTCAAGTCACAGTTCGGCTGGCACATCCTGCGGGTGGACGGTCGCCGCAACCAGGACATGACCGACCAGTACATTCGCAAGCAGGCGGAAAACCTGCTGCGTAACCGCCGCTACGAGGAGGAAGTACAAAACTGGCGTCGCGAGATACGCGACCAGGCCTTTGTAGATATCAAGCTGCCCGGCGCAGACAAGGACTCCGACAGCGGGGAACAGACCCAGGAATGATTCCACGCATCGCCCTCACCCCCGGGGAACCCGGGGGTATTGGCCCGGAGCTGGCGGTCAAGCTGGCCAGTCTCGGGCATGAGCGGGGCAACAACAACCACGCGGCTGGCAACGGTCTCGCCCACGGCCCAGCGCAGGTAGTCGCCATCGCCGACCCGGAGCTGCTGCGCACTACCGCCGCCCAGCTGGGCCTGCCGCTCCGGCTGATCCCGTTTGATCCCGCACAGCCTCCCGGCGAGACCCCTCCCGCCAGCCTGCATGTCCACCCGATTTCTCTCGCGCAACCTGCTGTGGCAGGCCGGCTCAACCCCGCCAATGCGGGCTACGTCCTGGAGACCCTGCGTTTCGCGGCACAAGGCTGCCTGAATCGTACCTTCGACGCACTGGTGACCGGCCCGGTCCACAAGGGAATAATCAACGACGCCGGCTTTCCCTTCAGTGGCCATACGGAGCTCTTCGCCGAGATTGCCGGCATCGAGCGGGTCGTAATGATGCTCGCTGCCGGTGAGCTCCGGGTCGCCCTGGCGACCACTCACCTGCCACTCAAGGAGGTGAGCGACGCCATCACCGCCGAGCTACTGGAACAGGTGATCACGATCCTTCATCGCAGCCTGCGAGACCAGTTTCGCATCCCGAACCCTCGCATTGGTGTATGCGGCCTCAACCCCCATGCCGGCGAGGGCGGCCACCTCGGCCGCGAGGAAATCGAGGTCATAGAGCCGGCGCTGGACAAGCTGCGTGCACTCGGCCTGCGCCTGCTGGGCCCCCTCCCCGCCGATACCCTTTTCACCCCGCCGCAGCTGGCCCGGTGTGACGCGGTCCTGGCCATGTACCACGACCAGGGCCTGCCGGTGTTAAAATTCAAGGGGTTCGGCCACGCCGTCAATATCACCCTGGGGCTGCCCTTCATACGCACTTCCGTGGATCACGGCACCGCACTGAACATCGCCGGACACAATGAGGCCGACTGCGGCAGCCTGCGCGCCGCGCTGGCACAGGCGGTCCAGATGGCCAAACTGCGCAACCTCTGAATTGCAGATTTTTTATGGATAACTTTTTCCAGCATAAGGCGCGCAAGCGCTTTGGCCAGAATTTCCTGGTCGACGACAACATCATTGAGCGCATCGTGCGCGCCATCGGCCCGAGCGAAACCGACCGACTGATTGAAATCGGCCCCGGCCAGGGCGCCATCACCGCCCTGCTGCTACAGCGCTGCCCGTCGCTGACGGCCGTCGAGCTGGACCGGGACCTGATCCCCATGCTGCAGTTCAAGTTCCGCGACTATCCCGAGTTCGAGATCATTGAACAGGATGCGCTCAAACTGGACTTCGGCGCCCTGGCTGAGGAAAAGCCGTTGCGGATCGTCGGCAACCTGCCGTACAACATCTCCACGCCCCTGCTGTTTCACCTGCTCACTTTCCGCGGCAAGATCGAGGACATGCACTTCATGCTGCAGAAAGAGGTGGTTGACCGTCTCGGCGCCACACCAGGCACCAAGGCATACGGGCGGCTGAGCGTGATGGTGCAATACCACTGCCGGGTACAGGGCCTCTTCCCCGTACCGCCACAGGCCTTCCGGCCCGCGCCGAAGGTAGAATCCGCCATTGTGCGGCTGGTGCCCCACCCGAACCCGCCCTACCCGGCCACGGATGAAGCGCTGCTGGAGCGTATCGTCAATGTCGCCTTCCAGCAGCGTCGCAAGACCCTGCGCAATGCCCTCAAGCCGTTGTACCCGGAACTGGATGCCTCAAAGCTTCCAGTGGACGCCGGCCGTCGGCCAGAGACACTGAGTGTGAAAGAGTTTGTCGACCTGGCAAACTACTGCGCGACACTCAAAACCTGAAACAGAGTGGAAGGGACACAGGGATAGCATTTTGGCGACATATGCAATCGGCGACATCCAGGGGTGCTTCGACCCCTTCATGCGCCTGCTCGACAAGATCCACTTTCGGCCCGACCGGGACAAGCTCTGGCTTGCCGGCGACATGGTGCACCGCGGCCATGACAGCCTCAGCACCCTGCGCTTCCTTTACGAACACCGTTCCCAGGTCACTGCGGTACTGGGCAACCACGACTTGCACCTGCTGGCACTGGCCCACGGCGCCAAGCGCCTGACAGACAGGGAACACGACCTTGCCAAAATACTGCGGGCGAAAGATGCCGACAGGCTACTGGGCTGGCTGCAAAGCCTGCCCCTGGTAGTACACAAAAAAGGTTTCACCATGGTCCACGCGGGCATACCGCCAATATGGAGCGTGACCAGGGCGCTGGAACTCTCCCGGGAAGTCCACCGCGCGCTCGCCGATGAGGCCATGGCCAAGGCGTTTTTTTACGGAATGTATGGCAATGAACCCCACTGCTGGAGCGACCACCTGGTGGGCATCGAACGCCTGAGGTCGATCACCAACTACTTTACCCGAATGCGGTTCTGCAAGGCTGACGGCACCCTCGACCTGGTGACCAAGCGGGGACCCGAGGCAGAGCATAACGACTACAAGCCGTGGTTTAGTTTTCCCGAGCGCAAAACCAGGAAGGAGAAAATTATCTTTGGCCACTGGGCGGCGCTGGAAGGAAGGGCTGATACAGAGAATGTCTATGCGCTGGATACCGGCTGTGTCTGGGGTGGGTATCTGACTGCGATGCGACTCAGTGATGAGAAATTTTTTTGCGCGGATTGTGGCTGATAAAGCAAGCCAGCATCCCACACTGGATACCGGCTTACAGGCCACCTCACAAGATACCCAGATATATCACCACAATTGCACTGACAAGGTTATTCAGCAAATGCAGCAGCATCGGCAGCAACACCGAACCGCTCCTCTCCCGTGCCAGCCCCAACAATAGCGCCAGTACAAAAACGAAACTCAACTGCACCCAGTGATATTGCCCCCAGTGAATCAAGGTAAACAAGGCAGAAGTTAGCAACAGCGTTCCACTGAAACCGAGTCGCGTCTGTCGCCACGCGCTAAACAGGTACCCCCGAAATAGCAATTCCTCCAGCAACGGCGCGGCGAGTACGACCACCAGAGCCAGCGGAAAATGGCGACTGCCCGCCAGCATCTGCATAAATTCGCCCTGCTCGATACCGAGAGACTTCACCGTCAGCACCTGCGCGATCATGAAGACCACCAGTAGCGACAGCCAGCGCCATAGTGAGCCCAACCCGAAACCGGAAATGGCCAGCGTTTCCCGCCGGGTTTGGCTCTCGAACTTGGATGCTAATAACAGCGCCGGCAATATCAGGCAGAACTGGGTCAGGTACATCCCTGCCAACGCCGCGGTCGTCTGGATATGCACCTCCACGGCCTGCTGGATCGAGGCTGGCTCGACAACACCCCCCTGCGCCCCCAGCTGCGCACCCAGGTAACCGCCATAACCTGCGATATAAAGAAAAACACCGGCAAAATGCAGAATAGCAAAACTGACAAGCCATCCAATGGCGCACCAGGGATTCGGCATCGGCTGACGTCTCGGCACCGCACTTTGACCATTACCTTCGATTGACCCGGAATTATTTTCGACTACGGACTCCACAATAACCTCAACTTTTTCTATATTTTTTACTCCAGGTATACAGCCAACAGCGGATCATACCTGCACCCTTCTTTACCAGATGACCCGAGGGCCTATTCGGCTAATACTTTTATTTTCTTTATCTGATCTTCTTTGCATATACTCTCTCTATCCATTTCACCCTCTACGCTCAATAAATACTAAGCATGAGCACTACGACGATATTGATGGCCACATGAGGAAGCAAGCCGGCAATAAATGCTTTTTTCTTTGAAACCTCTAGCCACCATAAATAGCTGAAGCTAAAAATGAAAAAGCTCCAAATGGTTCCTACAAACTTAACAGGTTCTATAAGCCCATGGACAAACCCCCAGACCACTGCAGAAACCATGCATGCCAACCAGTGATCAAGCCCGAACTTAACCAAAATGTTTAATAAGAGAGCCAGAAGCATGGCCTCAATAAGAGGCGCCACAATGATAAACCGAAATGCATCAGCCATATCCAGGTCATAATCAGCCTCTATACTGATCACGCCTAAACTAAAAAGGTTATAAGTTAGTAGGAAAAAGCCAGCAGCAAAACCGATCCACGCATTGCCGAAACAGTAGATACAGAAATAAATAATTTGTAGGATTGAATGTTTTTCTGCAAAATAGCTTCAGTAAACTTTCTTTTTCTATTCATATTATCAACTTCATTATTAGGGCAGAGAAGGCAGCGACTTCATAAATTATCTGACAGACGTAAAACCTCTTAACATTTCCGCGGACATCTTAACCCAAGACCCCAATGACTTCGTCCCGCAACCACAGCAGCATTCGCGGCGCACGGTAGAGAGCCCTCGCCAGTATGATCCTTTGCCTGCCTATCATAGGATCCAAGGTAGGCCTCTATAGCGCTCAGGAAGCACCCCATCCAGGTGCACGACTTTCGAACCAGAAATGACCCCTCAGGACTTTCGTTCCACACGCTCGCAGCAATATACGTCCACTGCAAGCGCGGGAATTAAGAAGCTAGCATCAGGGGCATTTAAGGGGCGTTTAACATAAATATTACTATTGCGCCCAGTATACTACCTGCAATAAACAACAATACTTTTGTAGATTCGCTCATATAAATGCCACCCTCAATCGAGTCAATTGATTATCATTTAATTTGCTTGGCAACCCAAAGCGCGCCAGCAGCGACGGCACCCCCAAATGCAGTACCACCGACAAAGTAACCTATCGCAGCTACCGCTGGGGCGATGCCGCCCTGGACATGCACAAGCTCATGCGATTTAAGCTCTTTCATGTTTCCGCCTCCTATTAAACAAGCTTATACGCTGCAAATACGGCACCAGCACCAAAAGAGGCGCCCGCCATAAAATACTTTACAGCGGCTGCAGCTGCGAGAGGTGCCAATCCGCCATTCACATGCTCAATTTCTTTCACAGTGAGTTCTGTCATTTGTATATCTCCTTAGTTTTAATTGGTTGCCGCTTATATAGCAGCTATATTTATCTGCCTCCCTGCAGATTCGACCGTCTCCGGCCTATGAGCCACCAAAACCCGGGTAACAGCGAGCTGCTTGATATGATCATTGACCAAAGACTCATTCGCCACATCCAGGTGACTGGTAGCTTCATCCATGAACAGTATGCGCGGCGCACGGTAGAGGGCCCGCGCCAGTATGATTCTCTGCTTCTGGCCACCACTCAAGCTGGTGCCCATATCGCCCACCAGAGTGTTGTACTGCATGGGCATTGCGAGGATTTCCTGGTTCACGCAAGCCATCTGGGCGCAATGAGCGATTCTCTGGATATCGGGCTGCGGTTCGAAACAGGCTATGTTCTCTGCGATAGTCCCGGCGAGAAGCTGGTCGTCCTGCATAACGCCGGCAATTTGGCCTCGGTAGCCCGCCACCTGTGTCAGCGGTTTTCCGTCGATCAGTATTTCCCCGTCGGTGGGGATGAGCAAGCCCATCAGGCATTTGAGCAATGTAGTTTTTCCACACCCACTGGGGCCAACAATAGCCACCGTTTCCCCCGCCTCAATCGTGAAGCTCAGGTTCTCAAATGCGGGCGCTTCTGCCTCACCATAACGAAATCCCAGGTTACGTACCTCGATACGACCGGCCAGAGGCTGTGCCACGTGGCCTGAGATTATTCCCAACGCACTTTCCTGGTCAGCATTTTCTGTCTTCGTAAATACCATATCGGACAAGCGATCCAGGTGAAGACCGAGCATCTTTATCTCGATCCATTTGGCTATCAGCGCATCCATGGACTCGACAAAACGGGTTTTATAGCTGATGAAGGCAAAGAGCATACCCACAGTGAACAGATTTTTCATCACTGCGTCTGCAGCAAAATAGATCACAAGAATATTTTCACATCCGAATAGTAATCGGTTAATGGTGTCGTAACGGATATTCCAGCGCGTAATGCGAATATCTTTGTTAATGGTATCCGCCAATCGATTGTGCCACTGTCCCTGACGATCATTTTCTCGCTGAAACAACTTGATCGTCTGAATAGCCCGCACTGACTCCATAAAGTGCGAATCGTGCTTGGCCTTGGCCACAATTTTCTCCTCAGTTAGCATTTTCAACGGTCGGAAGAGAAGCAAGCGCAGCACCGCGTAGAGGATCACTACAAGAAGCACGATAAGGGTGAGCTTCATGTCATAGAAGAACATGGCAGCCAGGGTAATCATTGCCATTACGCCATCCACCAATGCCGCCACCAATCCGGTGGTAAGGAGATCGCGAACTTGACTCAACGAACCGAAACGTGACACCACGTCGCCCATATGCCGCGTGGAGAAATAACTCATAGGCAACCGGATCATGTGGCGAAAAAGGTTGGCGGCCATTTGCATATTTAGCCTACTGGAAATATGCACAATCACCCATTGGCGCAGGGCACTGGTTCCCGTCTGTATCATGAGCAAAAGGCCGAAGCCGATCGCCAGCACCAGCAGCAGGTTTTCGTCATTTCGAAGGATGACGTCATCCACTACCGTCTGCATATAGAACGGTGTTACCACAGCAAAAATCTGCAGCAGTAGAGATAATACCAATACCTGGGCGAGGCTGCGTTTTAGCCCGGTAATGCGTGACCAGAAATGACGAAGCCTGAGGTGCTGGCGGTCTTCACCGGGCTGGAATTCTTCTGTGGGCGTGAGTTCCAGTGCAATGCCAGTAAAGTGCTGACCGAACTCTTCATGGGTCAGAACCCTCTCACCCATCGCAGGGTCGTGGATAACCACCTTATTGCGTTGCACGGACTGGAGCACCACAAAGTGGTTCATATCCCAGTGCAGCACACATGGAACCTGAAGATCCCCCAGATGCTCCAACTCCAGCCGCAAAGCACGAGCAGACAGGTTCAAGCGGCCAGCCATATCCATCAGGGTTTTGAGATTGGTACCATGATTGGAAATACTAAAGCGCCGGCGCAGCGCAGCCAGATCCGTGTCGTAGCCGTAATAGCTTGCAATCATCGCAAGACATACCAGGCCGCACTCCGCGGCTTCTGTTTGCTGAATCACCGGCAGGCGCCGGCCTGTTGCGAAATGCAGTAATTGATCTGGACGCGTCTTGCCAGCCGTTTGCTGTGTTGCAGCTTCCATTACAGGCGTCCCTTCAGGCTATAGATAGGCTCTAGTAGCCATTGCAACAGACTGCGTTCGGCGAGCTGCACATCGGCAGACAGAGTCATTCCTGGTTTGAGAGGAAAATCCTTTCCATAGGCCCTCACTGATGACTGAGCAAGCTCAGCTGAAACCTTGAAGACGGGCTCACGCACTGATATTGGCGTATTTAGCAATTCATCTGGCAGCATGACAGTATCTGAAACCTCTAGCACGCTACCACCGTAAAGGCCGAATTTCTGAAAAGGGAAGGCATCGTAACGAATCTTTAGAGATTGACCCACATCGAGAAAACCAGCTGACCGGACGGGCACCAGTAACTGTGCTGCCAGCACCTCCCCATCAGGGACTAGAGACAGAACAGGGATACCAGATTGCGCCTGCTGCCCCTCCTCGGCCTGGAGATTGCTAACTATTCCCGCCCTCGAAGCCCTGACTATATAAGCTCTCTGGCCATGGAGCTGAGCAACCTTCTGCGCCAAATCGGAAAGTCGAGCTCGCAGCTGGCCGGCAGTATTGGCGTACTCCTCAGGCAACAAAAGCATTTCATTCTTCAGTTGCTGTATTTGGCTCTGCAACCTCACTCGATTACGTTGCAGGCTCTGGCGCTCGGCACCCATTTCCAGCTCCTGCGCCAACATCCCCTCAAGCTCTACGGAGGAAATATGACCTCGCTCATTTAGAATTCGGTAACGTTCTGCTTGTTCTGAAATTATTTTGTAGCGGCGGGCCTGAGCTATGATCTGCTGGTCTAGCAAGGATAGATCTCTCCTGGCAGCGGCAATATTCTGCTGTATATTCTGTTGCTTTTGCTGCTTTAACTTCTCGCTGCGGGCCAACTGCTCACTGAGCAGATTGCGCTGACTTTCGTACTCAGCCAACAGAAGAGTCTCCAGGTTTTTTCCGTCTGGCAGGACTCGATCACCATTAACCACGATTAACGGCTGATCCCTGATGACTTTTTCCCCCTCCTCTACCAACACCTGCTTGATCACACCTGGCCCATCTGCATAGACGCGCAGCACGCCTGATGCAGGCTCCAGCCATCCCTGCACAGTTTCTTTGCGTGCGTAACTGCTGGTAACAAGCCAAATAACCAGCAATACCAACCACAGTAAAAAGAAGAGCAAAATTGTGCTGTGCGAGAGACGTGGTAATAGCAGGATATCTCCATGCAGGCGATCCGCTTGACGCTGCAATACTTTTTCTCGGAACAACCCTGACACTGCGCTCATCCCTCTGCAATGACTAGACAAGGAGCGTTGTTTTACACGGAGAGGAATTTAATTTCAAAGTTGATTCATTACAATCAATTACAGGATGTCTAGCTTTATTCGGACAACTGATATGTCGAAATTTTTTCCAATAGACCTAAAAAATGTTCTGTGATTTATAGATAAAATTCTATCGGTTCTTAAAAACCTTCAGCCGCTACGCCTTAGTGATTACATATCTATTTGTGAACGCTTCTTCTAGACCAGAAGGCTTTTATCTATCATTGATCTAATATTTTTATTTAGTAGAGACAACGGAAAGCATGCGGCTAATCCTTGCCGGCGATGTCATGACCGGACGGGGTATCGACCAGATACTTCCGAATGCGGGTAGTTCACGGATCTACGAGTCCTGGCTAAAATCAGCCTACGACTATGTAGTCCTTGCGGAGCGTCGCAACGGACCAATTCCCCTGCCAGTTTCTCCGGGCTACATTTGGGGTGACGCTCTTGAAGTCATGCAGGCCCGCCTGCCTGACTTTCGGGTCATCAACCTGGAAACAGCAGTTACCACCAGTAATGACTGCTGGCCGGGCAAGGGAATTCAATACCGGATGCATCCGGCCAACCTGGATTGCCTCACAGTTGCAGAAATTGATATCTGTAGCCTTGCCAACAATCATGTACTCGACTGGGGCTACCCAGGGCTTGGAGAAACATTGACAAGCTTGCACAAGACAGGCATTAGAACTGCGGGTGCGGGCTTGGAAAGTGCGGAGGCCTGTACTGCCATTACTGCGCACTGCGGCAATGCCCGATTGGTGATGTTCGCCTGCGGTCATGGCAGTAGCGGTATCCCACCGGTATGGGGGGCAACGCCCGGTCGGGCCGGGGTGTGCCGGGTTGCCAATCTATCCAACGAGACGGCTGACGATATTGCTCACAGGATAAATGCTGCGCGGCAGCCCGGAGACATCACCATGCTGTCCATACACTGGGGCGGTAACTGGGGCTACGCCGTCCCCACCGACCAGCAGCGCTTTGCCCGCCGGCTGGTAGAGGCCGGCGTTGATATCGTATGTGGGCACTCTTCCCATCACTCAAAGGCGATAGAGATCTACCGCGACAGGCCGATCCTTTACGGCTGCGGCGACCTGATCAATGACTATGAGGGTATCGGTGGCCAGGAGCAGTTCCGGTCAGACCTGCGGGTACTCTACTGCGTAGAGCTCAGTAAAGATGGGGGACTCCAGTCGCTGGAATTGATCCCATTCCAGTCCCGGCGGCTGCAACTGGAACAGGCGCCTGAGAAAAACCGACGGTGGCTCAGGCAGAAGCTTGACAGCGAATGCGGCCTATTCGGGGGGCATCTTCGCTCAGGAACGGCGGATATCAGCTTCTTCCTGGAGTGGTAGCGGCAATGCCCACGACCTATCCAGACTTGGGCGCCCCCTTTCAGTTGCGATCAGCCCTGATATCCCTGCGACTTCCGTGATTACCAATGCCAGGCACAGGTCCCGCCGGATATCCTCGACCACCAGCTTGCTGGCGCCATATGGATTGGTGGTGCCGGCAGGGAATTCTTGCCGGGTCGGGGCGCTGGCCGGGTCGCTTTAGGCGGAGGTATAGGAGCTAAAGGTCGGCGCCCCCCGTGCGCACCCTAAATGTGCGTGCGAATGTGGTTAAGGCTAATGCAACCTTATTCCGGTAACAGTGTAGTGGCGGGGCCAAAGATCACCCGCGGCTTTCAGCCCCGCAAACTGGATTGTCGCCAACGCCTTATACGGGAATATCTTTCCGTCAGGTGATTTCTGATTTCCCTCAACGATTTCGGCGCGAGAAATGTAGTCCTCCTGTCCGGTTGCACTGGAGCGCCGTCTCACTGCTATTACTGGGATCCTCCGCTGCTGGCACCCGGCGTTGATCCGCGCCACTGAGCTGGGACTGAGAATCTGCCGGTTCCACCACTCACGAGTATTGCAATCCGCCGCGCTCCTGCAATTTTCACGTCGGCCTGAGCCCATAGCACATCGCAAAACTGCCGCCTTTTTCAACGCCTATTGGCGCTAACGAGGCGCCGTAGTTGAAGGGGAGGCTATGCTGGAGAGGCGAGTGCAAAAAGTGAATTTTCCTCGCCAGGCGCGCCCAGGTGGCGCCACCCGGTCACATTAGAGCCGGACATAAAGATAGTTTTTGGTTTTGTGCGCAGTGGCGCATCCAGCACCAGTGTCGCCCCCGGGGCGCCACCATCCCCCGACAGTCCATGGCAAGGCTGCCACCCGGCGCAGTATCCCGCGAGCCCGAGCCCCGACTGGAAAACGATGGCCGCCCGACACGCTACAGGGAGTTGTTAATGAACACGATCTTCAGTCATTACCTGGAAAGGTATGAATCCATTCAGGAAGAGGAACTCAGTATCCAGGAGTACCTGGAGCTGTGTAAGGCCGACCCGAGTGCCTATGCCACACCCGCGGAAAGGATGCTGATGGCCATCGGCGAGGCCGAGTTGATTGACACCTCCCGCGACCCACGCCTGTCGCGAATTTTCTCCAACAAGGTCATCAAGCGCTACGCGGCCTTCAGTGAATTCTACGGCATGGAGGAAGCTATCGAACAGATCGTCTCGTTCTTCCGCCATGCGGCCCAGGGGTTGGAGGAGAAGAAGCAGATCCTCTATCTGCTGGGTCCGGTCGGTGGCGGTAAATCCTCGCTAGCCGAACGCCTCAAGGCGTTGATGGAGAAAATCCCCATCTACGCGATCAAGGGCTCGCCCGTATTCGAGTCCCCGCTCAGCCTGTTCTCCCCCGAGGAAGACGGCCAAATCCTGGAGGAGGATTACGGCATTCCGCGCCGCTATGTGAACACCATCATGTCCCCCTGGGCCATGAAGCGTCTGCATGAATTCGAGGGAGACATCAGCAAGTTCCGCGTGGTCAAGGTCCGTCCCTCGATTCTGGACCAGATCGCCATCTCCAAGACGGAGCCAGGTGACGAGAACAACCAGGATATCTCGTCGCTGGTGGGCAAGGTGGATATCCGCAAGCTGGAGGACTACCCGCAGAATGACCCAGATGCCTACAGTTTCTCGGGCAGCCTCTGCCGCGCGAACCAGGGACTGATGGAATTCGTCGAGATGTTCAAGGCGCCCATCAAGGTACTGCACCCGCTGCTCACTGCCACCCAGGAGGGTAACTACAACAGCACCGAGGGCCTGGGTTCCATTCCCTTCAACGGCGTAATTCTCGCCCACTCCAATGAGTCGGAGTGGCAGTCTTTCCGCAATAACCGGAACAACGAGGCGTTCCTGGACCGGATATATATCGTCAAGGTTCCCTACTGCGTGCGGGTGCTGGAAGAGATCAAGATCTACCAGAAACTACTAGAGAACAGCTCTCTGTCCAAGGCACCGTGTGCGCCGGATACACTGCGCATGCTGGCACAGTTTTCTGTGCTGTCGCGGATCAAGAACCCCGAGAATTCCAGCATCTATTCCAAGATGCGCATCTACGATGGTGAGAACCTCAAGGATACGGACCCCAAGGCGAAGACCATGCAGGAGTACCGCGACAACGCGGGTGTGGATGAGGGCATGAATGGCCTGTCCACACGATTCGCATTCAAGATTCTGTCGAAGGTCTTCAACTTCGATGCCACCGAAGTGGCTGCCAACCCGGTGCACCTCCTGTATGTGCTTGAGCAGCAGATAGAGCAGGAGCAGTTCCCACCGGAAAACCAGGAGAAATACCTCGGCTTTATAAAGGAATATCTCGCCCCGCGCTACGTGGAGTTTATCGGCAAGGAAATCCAGACGGCCTACCTGGAGTCGTACGCGGAATACGGTCAGAACCTGTTTGACCGCTACGTGACTTATGCCGACTTCTGGATCCAGGACCAGGAGTACCGTGATCCCGAGACCGGGGAGATCCTCGACCGTGGTGCACTCAACGAGGAACTGGAGAAGACCGAGAAGCCCGCCGGCATTTCCAACCCGAAGGACTTCCGCAACGAAATCGTCAATTTCGTGCTGCGCGCACGCGCCAACAACCAGGGCAAGAACCCGGATTGGCGCTCTTACGAGAAATTGCGCGCGGTCATCGAGAAGAAGATGTTCTCCAATACCGAGGACCTGCTGCCTGTAATCTCCTTCAACACCAAAGCATCAGCAGACGACAAGAAAAAGCATGCCGATTTTGTCGCCCGCATGGTGGAGCGTGGCTACACCGAGAAACAGGTTCGGCTGCTTTCGGAATGGTACTTGCGCGTGCGTAAATCGCAGTAACCGGCAGTAGGCGAGTATGAGCTACATCATCGACCGTCGGCTCAACGGCAAAAACAAGAGCACGGTGAACCGGCAGCGCTTCTTGCGGCGCTACAAGGCGCATATCAAGAAGGCTGTCGGCGAGGCGATGAACAGTCGCTCGATCACCGATATGGAGAAGGGCGAGCAGATCAGCATTCCCACCCGGGATATCAGTGAGCCTGCGTTCAGCCACGGCCCCGGCGGACATGTGGAGCGCGTCCTGCCCGGCAACAAGCAGTTCTCCACCGGCGACCGCATTCCACGCCAGGGCCAGCAGGGCGGCGGCGGGGGTGGCGGCGGGAATGCCAGCGACAGCGGCGAAGGGGTGGATGACTTCGTCTTCCAGATTTCCCAGGAGGAGTTCCTCGACTTCATGTTCGAGGGCCTGCAGCTGCCGAACATGATCAAGCGCCGTCTCGCTGGCAATGAGTCGTTCCAGGTGGTCCGCGCCGGTATCAGCAACGAAGGCACGCCCGGCCGCATCAATGTCGTCCGCTCCCTGCGCGCTGCCAACGCCCGCCGGATCGCACTTACCAGTAGCAAGCGACGCAATATAAAGCTGCTCGCAGAAGAGCTGGAGCAGGAAGAGCAGAAAGACCCGGCGCTTCGCGACCAGCGACGCATCGAGTTCCTGCGGCACAGGATCGAGGATATCCAGGCCCGGGTGAAACGCGTTCCCTTCCTCGACGACTTCGACCTCAAGTACAACCTGCTCGTGCGCCAGCCGCGCCCCCGTTCACGGGCGGTCATGTTCTGCCTGATGGATGTGTCCGGCTCCATGAACCAGGCCACCAAGGACATGGCCAAGAGATTCTTCCTGCTGCTGTATCTTTTCCTGCAGCGCAGCTATGAATATACCGAGGTGGTATTCATACGCCACCATACAAGCGCCAAGGAAGTGGACGAGGAGGAATTTTTTTACTCCCGCGAGACCGGCGGCACCATCGTATCCAGTGCACTCAAGCTCATGCGGACCATTATCCGCGAGCGATACCCCGCCAGCGAGTGGAATATCTATGGCGCCCAGGCATCGGATGGCGACAACTGGAATGATGACTCCAGCACCTGCCACAAGATCCTGATCGACGACATCATGCCGCACGTGCAGTACTACTCCTACGTGGAGATCACCCCACGCGACCACCAGGCGCTGTGGGAGGAGTACGAAAGTGTAAAGGCCCTCTTCCCCGAGCACTTCGCCATGGAACAGATTGTGGATGTCCAGGACATCTACCCGGTATTCCGCCAGTTGTTCAGCCAGAAGGTGAGCGCGTAATGTTCGACCAGTACAGTTCTGCGCCGGATACCAAGCCCGAAGGGCCTATCTCCACCTCTTCCGAGTGGACCTTCGAGCTGATCCGGGAATACGACGAGGCTATCGGCGAACTCGCCGGAGAATTCGGGCTCGACACCTATCCCAACCAGATCGAAGTCATCAGTTCCGAACAGATGATGGACGCCTACTCTTCGGTAGGCATGCCGGTAGGTTACAACCACTGGTCCTTCGGGAAGCAGTTCATCAGCGTGGAGAACAACTACCAGCGCGGGCTGATGGGGCTGGCATACGAGATTGTGATCAATTCCAATCCCTGTATCGCCTACCTGATGGAAGAGAACACCATGACCATGCAGGCGCTGGTCATCGCGCACGCCTGCTACGGCCACAATTCTTTCTTCAAGGGCAATTACCTGTTCCGTTCCTGGACGGATGCCAGCAGCATCATCGACTACCTGATATTCGCCAAAAACTATATCCGCGAATGTGAGCAGCGCCACGGCCTGGACGAAGTGGAATCAGTCCTGGATTCCTGCCACTCACTGATGAACTACGGCGTGGACCGCTACAAGCGCCCGTATCCTATTTCGGCAGTGGAGGAAGAGCGACGCCAGAAGGAGCGGGAAGAATATCGCCAGCGGCAACTCAACGACCTCTGGCGCACCATTCCCAAGCTGGGAGAAGAGGGCGATGGTGTCGAACCGCGCCGCTTCCCCGAAGAGCCACAGGAAAACATCCTCTACTTCATCGAGAAGAACGCGCCCCTGCTGGAGAACTGGCAGCGGGAGCTGGTGCGGATTGTGCGCAAGCTGGCGCAGTACTTCTACCCACAGCGCCAGACCCAGGTCATGAATGAGGGCTGGGCCAGTTTCTGGCACTATACGTTGCTGACCGAGCTATACCGGCGTGGCCGGGTGACCGAGGGATTCATGATCGAGTTCCTGCAGAGCCACACCAACGTCATCTACCAGCCGGCGTTCGACAGCCCCTATTACAGCGGTATCAACCCCTACACACTGGGGTTCAGTATCTTCAGCGACCTGCGGCGAATCTGCGAGGAGCCCACGGCAGAGGATCGCGAGTGGTTTCCGGATATCGCCGGCAGCAACTGGAAAGAGACGCTCCAGTTCGCCATGCGTGACTTCAAGGATGAGAGCTTTATCCTGCAGTTCCTGTCACCGAAAGTGATGCGGGACATGAAACTGTTCTGCGTCAGTGACGACGACCGCGACAGTGAGATCGTGGTAAATGCCATTCACGATGAGGACGGTTATCGCCAGTTGCGGGCTAATCTCGCCGGGCAATATAACCTGGGAAATCGCGAGCCAAACATCCAGGTATTCTCGGTGGCCAATCGCGGTGACCGCTCGCTTACCCTGCACCACACCCAGCACCGTCGGCGCCCCCTCGGCAAGGAGACCAAGGAAGTCATGCGGCATATCCACCGCCTGTGGGGATTTGATGTGCACCTGCACAGCTTCAATGGCGACGAACTCACCGCCAGCTACCACTGTCCCGATGAGGGACGCGACCGGGCGGAGCGGGAGGAAGAGCCAATGCTGGTCCCCAAACCCATCTAATACCGACCGGGCTGGCCGCCGCCAGACTTACATATCCAGCAGCAGCTTTACCTTTGCCACCAGCTCGGCGCGGTCAGCGGGCCCCTGGATCACTGCGTCCGCGCCGCCTTCCAGCCAGCGCTGCGAGTCATTGTCCCCGGCCTCGGTCACTACCAATACCCGCACGTTGGCAAACTCGCCGCGCGAACGCAGGTGGTCGATGATGGCGAACGCATTGGCCTGCTCCAGGCCGGCATCGATGACCAGCAGCGCCGGCTTCGCCGCCGCAAGCATGGTCCCGGCCACGAAGCTGTTGCCGGCGACCTCCACCTCAAAGCCGCCCTGCTGGAGTGCCTGGCGCCCGGTTGCAATCAATTCGGGCCTCTGTGCCAGCACCAGCACCTTGCGGCTTGCGGCGGCAAGCTCCGTCGGCACCGGCATTGCATTGTCCTGCAGGAAGCCCACGAAGTCCTCAACGCAGATCCGGTGGTCGCCGCGCCCGGGCAATTTGTAGGCCTTCAGCTGGCCGCGCTCGATCCAGCGGATCACGGTGCGAAAGTTCACCCCACAGTAGCGCGCTGCCTCACCGGTGGTGAGCACATGCAGTTCGTTCATCGTTCTTGTTCCCCCAAACATCTGCGGTTACTGACCGGCCCGTCGATGCAGGTGCCGCAACCCACGAGAACGGACTCTCCCCGCGCTCATTTATGCTGCAATACCAGCCGAGCCTTATAATTTATGCTGCTCGCTCTTGCAAAATCAGCCGTTAACTCGGCCGTCTAATGTATTAACGAATGTAATCCAAAGTCCCTCAATAAAATCCCGAAATGAATTGTTGACAGGTAAGACAGGTTTAATAGAATTGTCACCATCATACGCTCACCCTGGTGACCGGGCCGGTAAGCCCGGCTGCCCGCCCTTCCCCGGGCACAGTCTTTTCCGGCCCCGCGCCGGCGCGTATACCCTAAGACCCTGGGCCCCCTTGTTTTTTCGGGGCCTTTTTTTTATCTTGCGGAAGCCTTATCCCCCCTTTCACAACGCTCTCCACGGCGCCGGACGCAAGGATTCAAAGTGGTACAGAGCCGACCCCGGCACATACTCATTCCGACCGCGAGGTTCCCGCGGTGAAGATCTACCTGGTAGGTGGCGCAGTCCGCGACAGGCTGCTCGGGCGCCCCATCCATGAGCGCGACTGGGTGGTCGTTGGCGGCACCGAGAACGACATGCGCGCACTGGGCTATACCCCCGTGGGGCGCGACTTCCCCGTCTTCCTGCACCCGGAGACCAGCGAGGAGTACGCCCTGGCCCGTACCGAGCGCAAGAGCGGCCACGGCTATGGCGGGTTCACCGTCCACGCTGCACCCGACGTCACCCTGGAACAGGACCTGCTGCGCCGCGACCTGACTATCAATGCCATGGCCGAGAGCGACAGCGGCGAGCTAATCGACCCCTACGGCGGCCTTGCCGACCTGGAAGCGCGGCTGCTGCGCCACGTCTCCCCTGCCTTTGCCGAGGACCCGCTGCGCATCCTGCGGGTCGCCCGCTTCGCCGCCCGCTACCACCACCTGGGCTTCCGCATCGCGGACGACACCATGGCACTGATGCGGGAGATGGTGGCTGTCGGGGAGGCGGAGCACCTGGTGGCAGAACGGGTATGGAAGGAAATCAGCAGGGCTCTCACCGAGCCGGACCCCGATATATTTGTACGCGTGCTGCGCGAGTGCGGCGCCCTGGCGGTGCTGCTGCCGGAGGTGGACCGCCTGTTCGGCGTACCCCAGCCGCCGAAGCACCATCCCGAGGTGGATACCGGCGAGCATGTGCTGATGGCCCTGCGCGCGGCCCCGGCCCGCCTACCGGTGCGTTTTGCCGTATTGGTACACGACCTGGGCAAGGGCATCACCCCGGAGGAGATATTGCCCAGTCACCGCGGGCACGAGCGCGCCGGCCTGCCGCTGGTGCGCGATGTGTGCAAGCGGTGGCGGGTGCCGAAGCAGCTTACTGCGCTGGCTGCCGGGGTGTGCGAGTACCACCTGCACTGCCACCGCGCCTTCGAGCTGCGCCCGCAGACACTTATGAAGATGCTGCGCGCCCTGGACGCGCTGCGCCGCCCGGAGCGGTTCGAGGACTTCCTGCAGGCCTGTGAGGCAGACGCCCGCGGGCGCGAGGGCCTCGCCGACCGCGATTACCCGCAACCAGACTTCCTTCGCCAGGTACGCGCCGCCGCCGCCGCCGTTGGGGTCGAGCCCCTGATCGAGCAGGGCTACGAGGGCGCGGAGCTGGGCAAGGCACTGGACCGCGCGCGGATCGAGGCCATCACCGCCGTCAAGGAAGCCCGCGAAAAGAGGGAACCCGATGCGTAACGTACTGGTGACCGGTGCCGCTGCCCGCCTGGGCCGCGCCATCGCCCGCGAACTGCACCGCGACCACCGGGTGATAATCCACTACCGCAGTTCCGCCAATGCCGCGCGGGCACTGGTGGAAGAGCTGAATGCCATCCGCGCCGATTCCGCCGCCGCCGTCCAGAGCACGCTCGGCAACAAAGCCGACTGCGAGGCGCTGGCGAGTGAGGCAACCGCGCAATGGGGCGGTATCGACGTACTGGTGAACAACGCCTCCGCCTTCCATCCCACCCCCATCGGCAGCGCCGACGAAGCCGCCTGGGACGAACTGGTGGGCAGCAACCTGAAAGCGCCCTTCTTCCTCAGCCAGGCGCTGGCACCCAGCCTGTCGCGCGACAACGGCTGCATCGTCAACATGGCCGATATCCACGCCGAGCGCCCCATGCCGCAGCACACCATCTACTGCGCCGCCAAGGCCGGGCTGGTGATGCTGACGAAGAGCCTGGCCCTGGAGCTGTCGCCCAGGGTACGCGTGAACGCCGTGGCCCCCGGTGCCATCCTCTGGCCGGAGAAAGAGGACGAGGCCGTAGACAGCGACACCCAGGCAGGGATCCTGGCCCGCATCCCCATGGGCCGCACCGGCCGTGAGGCAGACATTGCCCGGACCGTGCGCTTCCTGGTCAGTGGCCAGGATTACATCACCGGACAGGTGCTGGCGGTGGACGGCGGGCGCAGCCTGAATATCTGAGGCCGACCTGCGCGGCCAGACCTGCGCGGCGCGATTTCACTGCAATTTCACCGGGAAGTTGCCACAATGCCCTTCCAAGTCGGCAATCGGAAAGCCCCGGTGAACAGCCTCAAGATTCTCCTGATCGAAGACAATCCCACCCTCGCCCGCCAGACCGGCGAATTCCTCGAGGGACATGGCTGGCATGTGGATTTTGCCGGTAACGGGCGGCACGGCCTGAAGCTGGCGCTTGAAGAGGTTTACGACCTCATCCTGCTGGACCTGAATTTGCCCGACATGGACGGCGTTGAACTGTGCCGCCAGTTCCGCCAGCGCGCGACGGTCACGGCGCCGGTGCTGATGCTCACAGCCCGCGACGCCTTCACCGACAAGGCGCTTGGCTTCCATTCCGGTGCCGATGACTACCTCTGCAAGCCCTTCGACCCGCGCGAACTGGCATTGCGCTGCAGCGCCCTGGCACGGCGCCGCGAGCTGCACCGCAATGACGAAATCCAAATCGGCGCGTTGCTGGTCCGGGGGCGCGGGCGCGAGGCGGTGCGCGACGGCCAACCCCTCAGGCTCACCGCGATTACCTTCAATATTCTCTGGGAACTGGCCTGCGCCTACCCCGAGCCCCTGAGCCGCGCGGAACTCTGCCACCGCATCTGGGGGGACGACCCACCGGACAGCGACGCATTGAAATCCCATATCTACAGCCTGCGCCGCCAGCTTGATCGGCCGTTCCCGGCCCCCATGCTGCGCACGATCAGCAATATCGGCTACCGGCTGGAGCAACCCGGTGAAAGCTGAGCAACCGCAGGGGAGCCTGCAACGACGGGTTTTTACGGTATTTGGCAGTTTCACCCTGGTGCTCTGCCTGGTTTACACCGGAATCGGGATACTGGCGGCGTATGTCATCGAGGACCAGCTGCTGGACAACCTGATATCGGACGAGGTCCGCTATATCGAGCGGCAATTCCATGCCCGTGGCACCCTGCCGGCACCGCGACTCCCCAACTTCCACCTGTACCCCTCGAGCGGTGACGCTCCCAATACATTCCAGGCCGCTTTGGCAGGCGGCCGGAAAAGCGCCGAGCTGTTCGTTGCCGGGGAACAGCATTACCACCTGCGCCGGCTGCAAATCGGGGACAGGCCCATACTCGCAGCCGACGTGGGTAACCTGCTCACGGTGACACACCAGTCCGGCCGCCTGCTGTGGCTCCTGCTGGCAGCACTGCTGGCCACTACCGCCCTCGCCCTGTGGCTGGCCCACCGCCTGGTCGCCCGCACCATCCGCCCCCTGCTGGGTCTCGCCCGGGAAGTGCAGGCCGGGCACAATGACCTCAAACCGGTCGCACTCTCCGCCACCAATAACCAGGACGAGATCGGTTTCCTGGCGCGGACGCTGGAGCGCAGCATCAACGAACTGCAACAGGCCCAAAAGCGGGAAGCCGAGTTTACCCGCGATGTCAGCCACGAACTGCGCACCGGACTGGCCATAGCCACCAACACCCTCGCCCTGTCCCGCGAGCGTGAACTGCAGCACAGCGAAAAACAGGAACTCTGGTCAACGCTGACGGCGATGGAGAGAACCGTCGCTACGCTGCTGGCCCTGGCCCGCGCCGAGTCGATCGAGCGCTGCGCTTTTGACCTGCGTCCACTGCTGGAGAAAAGGCTGCTGGCCCGGCGCGAGATCGCAACCGGCCAGGGTTTCCAACTGGATCTCGCGCTACCGGAGAGGCTGCCGGTCAGTGGCAATCCCCGACTTACCGAACTGCTGCTGGATATCCTGCTGGACAACGCCATCCGCCATGCCGCAGGGCCCGTCCTGCAGATTCACACCAACGGCAGCGGGTTGAGCTTCGTGAACCCGGTGGAAGACAGCACCAATACAGAAGAAATCTTCCTCCCAGGCACCCGCAGGCCGGGCAGTGACGGTCTCGGCCAGGGCCTGTATCTGGCGAGCCGCATTCTCAATGCGCAGGGATGGGGCTATGGGGCCAACTGCGAGAAGCAGCTGTTTTCAATATCCATCTATCCCGCCTGACATCCCGCCTGGCCCGCGCCATTTTCCAACACCGCGACGGCCGGGCCCGCCCCCAATCCCCACAACATTTCCCGGGGATTTCACCCGCGCTTCACGTGCACTGTCCCACGATGCTCCTGATACAGAAAGGAGACCAATCATGGCCAGGAAAATTCTCGCAACAATATTCTTCACTGTGGCACTGCTCGCCGGCACCGGCTTCTGGCTAAAGGGGTTGATCCCCCCACCGCCGGATCACCACGCCCTGGCGCAGACACAGCCCGAGGATATCCCTTACCTCCAGCAATCCCGGCCGTCCGATGACCGCGGCCGAATCCTGATGGTGGTGACCAGCGCCTCTACCATGGGTGAGCACGGCAAGGACACCGGATACGAACTGACTGAGCTTGCACGGTCCTACTACGTATTCATTGCCAATGGCTTCACCGTGGATATCGCCAGCCCCCGGGGCGGGGAACCGCCCGCGGTGATCGACCGGGACGATATGGGGCCGATTGAATACGCGTTCCTGAACGACCGGCAGGCGATGGCAAGGCTGCACGACAGCATCCCGGTGGCACGGGTCAATGCAGACGATTACCGCGGCATCTTCTTTGTCGGTGGCAAGGGCGCCATGTTCGATTTCCCCGGCAATGCCGACATCCACAACCTGGTTCTATCCATCTATGATGACGGCGGGGTCGTCGGCGCGGTCTGCCACGGACCGGCAGCGCTTGCCGACATGGAACTGGAGCCGGGAGTGCCGCTGTTGCAGGGGCGACGCATCAGCAGCTTTACCAACGAAGAGGAACTGTTCCTGATCCCGGAGGCGGAGCAGGTATTCCCCTTCCTGCTCGAATCCCGGCTGCGGAAAAATGGCGCCGTGTTCGAGGCGGGTCCGCCCTACCTGCGCCAGGTCAGTGTCGATGGCAGGCTTCTCACCGGGCAGAACCCCTGGTCGGTATGGGCGCTCGCCGAGGAAATGGTGAAGACACTGGGATATCAACCGGTCCCGCGAAAAGTTACCAGTGAAGAAAGAACCGTGGAGCTGTTACTGGCCTATGAAGCCGATGGCCACGCCGGCGCCAGGGCCAGGCTGGAAACATTCCAGCAGGCTGCCAACGGTGAGGGGGAAGCAATCAACCGGCGATTGCTAGCGATGCACGGCATCGTCGCGGTGATGCAGGGACGGGTCGGCAAGGCAGTGGATATCGTGCGGCTGCTGTCCACCGCAAAAAAGTGACAACAGGAGAAACAGGTGGAACAAGGACCATCGCCCCGGCTTCGTATTTTCATGTGAGCCAGGCCGCAACCAGCCAGCGCAGCCGGTCCGCAACCTTCACTGCCTCCCTGCCAGCCCCGGTGGGCTCATAGAGCCCACCGCCTGTGGACCAGGCATCCGCCCGGCATGGCAATCCTGCATCGCACACGCTTCGGCCGGAATTTTCACCCAAATTTTACCGGGCCACCTGCAGACTTCTCCTATCAATCAGGAGAACCACATCATGAGTAGCAAACTGAGCTTTACCACCCGAATGATCCTTTTAGCAGGGCTGGCCATCGGCTGCCTTACCGCACTCTGGTATACCTTTGTTGCGCTGAAAGAGGAGCCGGTACCCCGGGATGAAATCGTGGCGTCCTACGCTTACCGGGCGCCGGCTGATATCGGAATGTCGGTGAATGAAATCGGAGAGGGCCTGTTCGAGTTTTCGTACCGGAGCTTTGACGGGGCGCAGGTCAACGGCCGCATCAGCTACCCGCCCGCAAAACAGGAAAAATACCCCGTGCTGGTCGGTGTCGCAGCCATGGGGAGAGGCTACCAGCGCTGGTGGGTGGACTCCTTCAAGGGGCGCCCCACGGTGACGAGGGTGAATGAGATTACCGAGCGCGCCAGCGCCAAGGGTTATGTGGTGGTCGCCATCGATGCCCGCTTTCACGGCACCCGGAAAGACCCCAACCGTACCCTGGGGTCGATCATGAATGACCTGCATTACTTCGGGGACAAACGGGACTACGAAGCAATGATCCGTAACACCGTCCTGGATTACCGGGTCCTGATGGACTGGATTGCACAGCAGCGGGACCTGGACGGTGGCAACCTCACCCTGGCGGGTTACAGCATGGGAGCGCAGGTCGCCCTGCTGGCCTCAGCCCTCGACCCGCGCGTAAACAGGGTTATCGCCATGGTGCCCCCACATATAGATGATAAGACGGCAATCGTGGCGCCCAAGAATCTCGCCAGCCTGATTAAAAGGCCGAAGGTTCTGCTAATCACTGCAGATGATGATGAGTATGCGTCGAGAGAAGATAACCTGCACCTGTACGAGGCGATTGCAAGCCAGGACAAGAGGCACCAGGTTTTTGAGGGAGGTCACATACTCCCGGCTAACTACATAGCCGAGGTGGGGAGCTGGCTGTAAGGCAGCGCAGCCGTTGGTCCTTGCGGGTGGGCCCGCGGCCCTGCGACCCGGTATTGGCACTGGGCCCCGGGCGCAGCACAAACATAGTCAGGGCCAGGGAAAATGTACCGGCCAGAGCTTCTGCCTATCCTTGTCGTAGTCATCCCACATCTTGGCGAAGGTCTTGCCGGTAAGCGGGTGGCGGTGCTGCGGGGCCAGTTCGGCCAGCGGCTGCAGCACGAAGGCGTTCTTCACGATTTCGCCGCGGGGCAGCTTCACCCCGTCGAACTCGCCCACCAGGTCATCGTAGGTGAGGACATCGATATCCAGGGTGCGGGCGCTGAACTTGGCTCCGCCGCGGACCCGGCCGTTGGCATCCTCGATCTCCCGCAGGCGCGCCGCCAGCTGGCCCACCGGCAGGTCGGTGTGCAGGCCCACCACCAGGTTATAGAAGTTGTCGCCGTCGAAGCCCACGGCCTCGCTCTCGAATACCCGCGAGACACTCAGGTTGCCGAATTCCCGCGCCAGCGCATCCAGGCCGGCGCGGATATGCCTTTCGCGATCGATGTTGCTGCCGAGACTGAGGTATACCTGCGCCATGCTCACACCCCCGCCGCCGCACCGCTGGCCGGGCGCTCGCCGCGCTCGATAATCACGCCCACGTCGCGCGAGCCGCGCACCGCGCCGGGCTTCGACAGGCGCAGGCGCAGCCAGGACACTCCGAATTCATCGCGCACGATCGCAGCCGCCTGCTCGGCCATGGTCTCCACCAGCAGGAACTCGCTGCCCTCTATAAAGGAGATCAGCCGCTTGGCCACGGCCTTGTAGTTGAGGGTGTGGTCGATATTGTCGGTGCGGGCAGCCTCGGAGATATCGAAGGCCATCTCCAGGTCCAGGCTCACGGTCTGGCGCACCTCACGCTCCCAGTCGTAGATCCCGATGATGGTGTTCACCTTCAGGTCGCGTATATAAACGATATCCATCAGCCGGCCAGGCCTCCTTGCAATTCTGTCATCGGCCAGCGCGGCCGCACTTCCACCCCCAGGTCGGCGCGCTGGCCAGCTTTCAGGCGCAGGTAGCCGGCATAGGCGATCATGGCGCCGTTGTCGGTGCAGAATTCGTGGCGCGGGTAACAGGCTGTGGCGCCCTCTTTCGCCAGCGCCGCCTCCAGCCGCTCGCGCAGCAGTTTATTGGCGGACACGCCACCCGCCACCACCAGCGTCTTGCGCCCCGTGGCCTTCAGCGCCCGACGGCACTTGATCACCAGGGTATCCACCACCGCCTCCTGGAAGGCCGCGGCGATATCCGCGCAGGTCTGCTCGTCCGGCAGGCCGTCTTCCAGCGCGTTATCGCGCACCGTGGTGAGGGTATAGGTCTTGAGCCCCGAGAAACTGAAGTCCAGCCCCGGCCGGTCGGTCATCGGCCGCGGAAAGGTGAAGCGGGAAGGGTCGCCCTTCTCCGCCAGGGCCGCCAGGCGCGGGCCGCCGGGGTAGTCCAGGTCCAGCATCTTGGCGGCCTTGTCGAAGGCCTCGCCGGCGGCGTCGTCCAGGGACTCGCCCAGCAGTTCGTACTCGCCCAGGCCGCGCACATCCACCAGCTGGGTGTGGCCGCCGGAGACCAGCAGGGCGACAAAAGGAAAGGCCGGCGGGTTCTCCTCCAGCATTGGCGCCAGCAGGTGGCCCTCCATATGGTGGATCTCCACCGCCGGGACATCCCAGCCATAGGCCAGCGCGCGCCCGGCGCAGGCGCCCACCATCAAAGCGCCCACCAGGCCCGGGCCGGCGGTATAGGCAATGCCGTCCAGGTCAGCCGGCGCGGTGCCGGAACGTTCCATTACCTGGCGCACCAGCGGCAACAGCTTGCGCACATGGTCGCGACTGGCCAGTTCCGGCACCACGCCGCCGTAGTCGGCGTGCAGGTCCACCTGGCTGAATAGCGCGTGCTCCAGCAGGCCACGCTCGCTGTCATAGAGCGCAACGCCGGTCTCGTCGCAGGAGGTCTCGATACCCAGAATCCGCACTTGGTCTCACACTCGTGAATGAATCAAAGGGCGCCTATCATACTCGATAAGGGTAGTCGGGGTGCAGGCGCCTCCCGGCAGGTGCCCGGAGAGCCCGAAACCGTGGCGTGGCGCGCGGTTTCACCCGACTCCCTGTCCCCGCCCGGGACACGAAATGAAGGGCCGAAGAGGCTTGCGATCACCGATCCAAGTGTTTAGAATTTGCGCCCTCGCTGTGAACCGGCCCCCGGATTGCAACTGCGAGAGCAATTGCCGGAAGGCCGAGAGAAACGAATTTTACAGGTAACTTATGCCCTCTGTACGAATCAAAGACAACGAACCCTTCGATATCGCCCTGCGCCGCTTCAAGCGCTCCTGTGAGAAAGCCGGTGTACTGTCTGAAGTACGTCGTCGCGAGTTCTACGAGAAGCCGACTGCCGTTCGCAAGCGTAAAGCTGCCGCGGCCGTGAAGCGTCACGCCAAGAAGCTGCAGCGCGAAAACCGCAAGTTCCAGCGCCTCTACTAAGCAGCAGCCTCCGGGGCTGCCTTACGGAGGCCGGCCGGGCGAACCGCCCGGGGCGGCAATCGACAAACGGCGTGCGAGCCCGACTCGCACGCCGTTTTGCGTTGTTCGGGAGCCCAAAACGGCTGCCTGCAACGATTCTCCCGCCGGAGCGGAAGCGCTATGCTTGGCCGGAGACCCGCAACAACAACTTTAAAGAACCGGACGGAAAGCCATGAGCACCCTCAAGGAAACCCTCGCCCAGGCCACCAAGGACGCCATGAAGGCCCGTGACAAGGACCGCCTGGCGACACTGCGACTGATCAACGCCGAGATCAAGCGCGTCGAGGTGGATGAGCGGATCGAACTGGACGACGCGCGCATCCTGGCCCTGCTCGACAAGATGACCAAGCAGCGTCGCGACTCCATCGCCCAGTACGAGAAGGCCGGCCGCCCTGAGCTGGCGGCGGTGGAGCAGGCCGAGATCGATGTCATCAAGGAATTCCTGCCGGAGCAGCTGGACGAGGCCGAGATCGCCGGGATCGTGGACAAGGCGGTGCAGGACACCGGCGCCAGCGGCATGGCGGACATGGGCAAGGTAATGGCCCAGGTGAAACCGCAGGTGCAGGGCCGCGCCGACATGGGCACGGTCAGCAAGCTGGTCAAGGCCCGGCTCGGCTGACAGACAATACCCCGCGACTGCCGCGGCCCCCGCAGGCCGCCGGCAGCGCCCCTTACGCAGCAACAGCAGACACCTCTCGGAACCCCTGAATGGCCGGCAAGATTCCCCAGCACTTTATCGACGACCTGCTTGCGCGGGCCGATATCGTTGAGGTGATCGACAGCCGCGTGAAGCTGCGCAAGACGGGGAAAAATTATTCTGCCTGCTGCCCGTTCCACGATGAAAAGACTCCATCCTTTACCGTAAGCCCCGACAAGCAGTTCTACTACTGCTTCGGCTGCGGGGCCAATGGCAACGCCATCGGCTTCCTGATGGAGTACGACCGCATGGGCTTCCCCGAGGCGGTGGAGAAGCTGGCCGGCAGCCAGGGGCTGGAAGTGCCCCGCGAGCAGCTCGCCCCCGGCGTCGAGCGGCGCCAGCGGGAGAGCCAGTCGCTCTACCAGCTGACCGAGAAAGCGGCCGATTTCTACCGCGCCCAGCTGCGCGCGCACCCCGCCGCGGGGCGAGCGATCACTTACCTGAAACAGCGCGGCCTGTCGGGCGAGGTCGCCCGCGACTTCGGCATCGGCCTGGCCCCGCCGGGCTGGGACAACCTGCTGAACCACCTGGCGGACACGGCGGAGAAGGCCGACCAGCTGGAGCACGCCGGCCTGGCCATTCGCCGCCAGGACAGTGACGGCCGCACCGAGCCCGGGCGGCGCCACCATTACGACCGCTTCCGCAACCGCATCATGTTCCCGATCCGCGACCAGCGCGGGCGCACCATCGCCTTCGGCGGGCGGGTGCTCGGGGACGAGAAGCCCAAATACCTGAATTCGCCCGAGACCCCCATCTTCCACAAGGGCCGCGAGCTCTACGGCCTGTGGGAGGCGCGCCAGGCCAACCGTGAACTCAAGCGGCTGGTGGTGGTGGAGGGGTATATGGACGTGGTGGCGCTGGCCCAGTTCGGCATCCGCTGCGCTGTGGCCACCCTGGGCACAGCCTGCGGCGAAGACCATATCCAGCTGGCATTCCGCCACACCGGCGAGCTGGTGTTCTGTTTCGACGGCGACCGCGCCGGGCGCAGCGCGGCCCAGCGTGCCCTGGAAGCCGCCCTGCCCCACATGCAGGACGGGCGCAGCGTGCGCTTCCTGCTGCTGCCCGAGGGCGAGGACCCGGATACCCTGGTGCGCCAGCTGGGCGGCGAGCGCTTCACCCAGTTGCTGGACGAGCAGGCGCGCCCGCTGGAGGACTTCCTGTTCGACCTGGTGGGCGAGGGTATCAACCTGCAGACCATGGACGGCCGCGCGCGGCTGTCCAAGCTGGCCGCGCCACTGCTCGACCGCCTGCCGGCGGGGGTCTACCGCCAGCTGATGTTCCAGCAACTGGCGGCGCGCACCGGCCTCGACCGGGAGATGCTCGAGGAGATCATCGAGGCCGAGCAGGCCCGCAAAGCGAGCCGCGCACCCGAGCCGCCGGCGGCAACGCGCGCGGAGCCCGCGCCTGCTGCCGACCCGCGCCAAGCCGCACCCGCCCCGGAGGGCATGCCGCCGGCGGAACTGCCGCCGGCCGGCGACTACCCCGATTATGCCTACGCGGAGCAGGCGCTGCCGCCGGACGAGCCCGTGGAGGCACCGGCCCCCGGCCCCGCGCCGCGCCGGCGCAGCGGCCAGTACCGGCTACCACCGGAACGCATGCTGATCGCCCTGCTGCTGCACCACCCGGAGCTGGCCGGCCAGATCGACGACAGCAACCGGTTCCGCAACCGCGGGCTGGCCGACCTGGACCTGTTCGCGGAACTGGTGGAGCTGCTCAAGCGGCGCCCGGACTACAATCTGAACCAGTTACTGGGCTACTGGCGCGCCCACCACGGCGCCGAGTCCTGCGACACCCTGGCACAGCTGGCCGCCTCCCAGCTGGTGAGCGGCGTGCGCCAGCTCGCCCGCGGCGACGCCGGCCTTGAATATGACCCGCAGGCGGAATTCAGCGACTGCCTGCAGCAGCTGGAGCGGGCCGACGCCCGCGAGCACAAGCGTGCCCTGCTGGAGCAGCTGCGCGGTGGCGACGGCGGCGGGCAACTGAGCGATGAACAGCGTGCGCTGCTGGCCAACTGGCAGCGCAAGCAGGATTAACCGTGGCGCAGGCCTTGAAATACTTCGGGCCACCGCCATATAGATTCACCCCGGACGGGATCGGGAACCGAGCACAACAGATTTCGCACCAACGCGTCCCTTGACAGCCAGAGTGGTTATTGCTATCGCAAATACGCTATAATCCCGCGTCTTTGTCCCGTATTTTTAACTCCCCAGATTTCAGGGTTGTGCATGACCGACAAAACCCAACAGCAGACTTCCCGCATCAAGGAACTGATCGCCCGTGGTAAAGAACAGGGCTATCTGACCTACGCAGAAGTAAATGACCACCTGCCCGAGGACATCTCTGATCCGGACCAGGTGGAAGACATCATCGGCATGATCAACGACATGGGCATCAAGGTGTTCGAAAGCGCACCCGATGCCGAAGAACTGTTGATGGCCGAGGGCGACAGCTCCGCCGATGAGATCGCCGCCGCCGAAGCCGCCGCCGCCCTGGCCGCGGTGGAATCCGACGTGGGCCGCACCACCGACCCGGTGCGCATGTACATGCGCGAGATGGGTACCGTGGAGCTGCTCACCCGCGAAGGCGAGATCGCCATTGCCAAGCGCATCGAGGAAGGCCTGCGCGAGCTGATGGCTGCCCTGGCCTACTGGCCCGGTGCCGTGCAGCAGGTGATCGACGAGTACAAGCTGATCGAGGAAGGCGAGCGCCGCATCCCCGACGTGATCGCCGGCTGGCTCGACCCCGCCGACGAGGTCCCGCCGGGCGCCCAGACGGGCCAGGCCACCACGCCCGCGCCGAGCAGCGACGACTCCAGCGACGATGACAGCGACTCCGACGATGACGACGAGGACTCCTCCGAGGAAGAGGAAGAGAACGTCGGCGGTATCGACCCGGAAGAGTTGGCCGAGCGCATGAAGAAGCTCATTGCCGCGCAGAAGAAGGCCGACGCCGCCATCAAGAAGCACGGCCGCGACTCCAAGCAGGCCGGCGAGGCTCTCGAAGCGGTGGGCGAGGTGTTCCGCTACTTCAAGCTGGCCCCGCGCCAGTTCGACCCGCTGTACAACGAGGTGCGCAGCATCCTCGACGAGGTGCGCGAGCAGGAACGCACCATCATGAACCTGTGCATCAAGAAAGCCCGGATGCCGCGCAAGACCTTCATCAAGGAGTTCCCGGGCAACGAGACCAACGAGGACTGGATCCCCGGTATCGTCAAGAAGAAGCGCGACTACTCCGACAACCTGCGCCACCTGGCGGACGACATCATCCGCAGCCAGCGCAAGCTGGCCCAGTGCCAGGAGCGCGCCGGCCTGGATATCGGCCAGATCAAGGAGATCAACCGCCGTATGTCCATCGGCGAGGCCCGTTCACGCCGCGCCAAGAAGGAAATGGTCGAGGCCAACCTGCGCCTGGTGATCTCCATCGCCAAGAAGTACACCAACCGTGGCCTGCAGTTCCTGGACCTGATCCAGGAGGGCAATATCGGCCTGATGAAGGCGGTGGACAAGTTCGAGTACCGTCGCGGTTACAAGTTCTCCACCTACGCCACCTGGTGGATCCGGCAGGCCATCACCCGCTCCATCGCGGACCAGGCGCGTACCATCCGCATCCCGGTGCACATGATTGAGACCATCAACAAGCTCAATCGTATCAGCCGCCAGATGCTGCAGGAGATGGGCCGTGAGCCGACCCCGGAAGAGCTGGGCGAGCGCATGGACATGCCGGAAGACAAGGTGCGCAAGGTGCTGAAGATCGCCAAGGAGCCAATCTCCATGGAGACGCCCATCGGCGACGACGAAGATTCCCACCTGGGAGACTTCATCGAGGACCAGAACCAGGCGTCCCCGGTGGACACCGCCACCCAGACCGGCCTGCACGACGCCACCCGCTCCGTGCTCGGCGGCCTGACCGCGCGTGAGGCCAAGGTGCTGCGTATGCGTTTCGGTATCGACATGAACACCGACCACACCCTCGAGGAAGTGGGCAAGCAGTTCGATGTCACCCGCGAGCGGATCCGCCAGATCGAGGCCAAGGCGCTGCGCAAGCTGCGACACCCGTCGCGCTCGGAGCACCTCCGGAGCTTCCTCGACGAAGGATAAGCCCCCCAAAGCCCGGCACCGCCGGGCTTTCTTTTACCAACAGGTTACAGTCGGGCATCCGGGCCCGGCCGTTGTGACCGCGCCAAGACAGCCCTGTGAGAAGCCGGAGGAAAACCGCCATGCAGGAAGAGTTCGTCAACAAGCCGGGCAAGACCGGCATTCCCCGCCTGATTGATGCCACCAACTACTCCTGGCAGGGCCTGCTCACAACCTGGCGCAACGAGGCCGCCTTCCGCCAGGAGGTGAGCCTGGCCATCTTCCTGATCCCCGCCGCCCTGTGGCTGGGCGCGAGCGGTATCGAGCGCGCGCTACTGGTCGGCGCCACCCTGCTGGTGATGATCGTGGAACTGCTGAACAGCGCAGTGGAGGCCACCGTCGACCGTATCGGCCCGGAGCGGCACCCGCTGTCCAAGGTCGCCAAGGACACTGGCTCAGCGGCCGTGTCACTCTCGCTGCTGCTATGGCTCTTCACCTGGGGCTGCATCCTGCTGCCGCGCTGGCTCGGCTGAGCCCACAGGGAATTATCCGCCATCGGGCCAGGAAGACCCGAAAAACTAGTACAGCCGTCTAAACTTCAACCACTGCTCATCACCCATCGACCACGGAAGGTTTATGGCACCCAAGTCAGCACTTGCCGGCGGGGCTTTCGCACTGCTGTGCGCCGCGGCGCCCTCACCCACCCTCGCGCAGCACCCGGACGCTGGTGAGCTAGCCGTCTATACCCAGATAAAGCGACTGGCCCAGCTGGCCTCCATCGATCAGCTGCAAGGGCTTCAGCAACGCCGCGATGAGTGGCGCAGCGGACCGGTAGGACGCAACAACAGTCGCCTGCAGCTGCAGCACGGCGGCCTGGACTTGGACTGGCAGGGGGAGATTCCCAGCCGCTCCGAGAGCACCCTGACCGGCTTCAGTGTAAGCCGCGACTTCTTCGCCGGTCCCACCTGCCACGGCAGCCAGCAGGCTGGTATCAGCGCCGGCAGCAGCTTCGCCAGCGGCGACAGCTTCGCCCGTCGGCTCGACGGAGAGATCGGCTATGTAGGCAATAACGACCTGCAGAGCCACTTCGTCGGGGCCTACTTCAGCGACTTCCGCAACACCGGCCGCTATCTGGACCTGCAGGCCAAGGTCGCCTATCTGCAAGTGGATAACAGTACCTACCGCGGCGCCAGAAGCGACGCCTACGGCATACAGCTGGCGCTATCGGCCGAGGGCGGGTACGCCCTCGCGCTGACTGAGTACTACGGTGTGGAACCGCAGCTGCAGCTGGTGGCCAATTACACAAACTTCACCTACTTCCAGACGGAGCGCTTCGGGCTGGATTTGGATGTGACCCCGGAGCTGGCCCTAAGGGCCGGCTTGCGTGCCTACCGCAGTGACGGCCCCCACTTCGTATTCGCAAATTTATGGGAGGTGCTCGACGGCGACGACGAGCTCTCCAACTCTCACCGCCACCAGCGCGGCGCCCGCTGGCTGGAGCTGGGGCTGGGCTCGCGCCTGCTGGAACTGCCGTACGCCGACATCTCCTTCGACCTGCGCTACCGCACCTCCGCGGACGACCACGACTGGCAGGGCCTGAGCGCCGGCGTGGGTTTCAGCTGGGCCTGGTAGCATTGCCCGACAGGCGAAAGCCGTTGATTTGACGGGAAAAATCGAGTACTTTTCCCGACCGCCTGCAGCGCCCTGCAGGCACCTTATGGGGGCCCTTAGCTCAGTTGGTTAGAGCATCCGACTCATAATCGGCAGGTCCTGGGTTCAAGTCCCGGAGGGCCCACCATTCTCCCGTCCCCGCAAATCTCAGTTAATCCAACACCCCGCGACACGCCTAGCTTTCCGCGTTATTCTTTGTCTCAAGAAGTCTAATTTGTGCCACTAAAGCTGGGGGCACACGGGGGCAGATCTGGGGGCCCCTAAGTAATTCGCGCCAATAGAGGCCCCCAAACTTCGCCGCAGCCCGCATTGCTAAAGGGATAGAGCCATGCCGTTGACGGAACTTCAGGTTAAGCAGGCAAAGTCGAAGGACAAGGATTACAAGCTGTCTGACGAGAAAGGCATGTTCCTGCTCGTGACCAAGGGTGGCGGCCGCTATTGGCGGCTCAAGTATCGCCACCCTCACACCAAAAAAGAGCGCAAGCTCGCCCTCGGTGTATACCCTGAAACCAGTCTCAAGCGAGCCCGCAAGCTCCGTGACGAAGCGCGCCAGCTGTTGCTTGATAGCATCGACCCCAGTGATCACCGGAAAGCGACGCGAGCAGAACGATACGACTCCGCGACTAATACCTTTGAAGCTCTGGCCCGCGAATGGTTTGCGACCCGGATGGGCGACAAGTCGGAGAGCCATCGCAAGCGCACCATGCGCCTGCTGGAGCGCGACCTTTTTCCCTATCTGGGCTCCCGCCCGATTGCAGACATCACGCCACCTGAGCTGCTTACAGTACTCAAGCGCATCGAGGACCGCGGCGCAGTGGAAACCGCGAAACGCGCCAAACAGACCTCAAGCATGGTCTTCCGCTTTGCCATCGCCGGAGGACGGGCCACTAACGACCCTGCAGCCGTGGTGGGCGACCAGTTAAAGCCTACCCAGCCGCAGCACTTTCCAACCATCACTAACCCCGCAGAGGTCGGGAGACTTCTGGCCGCGATCGACGGCTACCAAGGCACTCCCACTGTGCGCGCGGCCCTGAAGCTGTCCCCCATGCTGTTCTGCCGCCCTGGCGAACTGCGCGCGCTCGAGTGGGCCGAGATCAACTGGGAAGACCAGCGGATAGAGCTGCCCGCCGCCAAGATGAAGATGCGCCACCCGCACATCATCCCCCTGGCGCATCAGGCCGTGGCGATCCTCCGCGAGCTTGAACCACTGACAGGCCGATTTCGCTTTGTATTCCCTTCGCCCAAAGGTGCCAGCCGTTGCATGTCAGAGAACGCGGTACGGACCGCCCTGCGAAATATGGGTTATGGAAATGACACCATCACACCGCATGGCTTCCGTGCAATGGCCCGCACACTGCTGGATGAAGTGCTAAATGAGCGAGTGGAATGGATCGAGCACCAATTAGCTCACTCTGTGAAAGATGCCAATGGAACCGCCTACAACCGTACTAAGCATCTACCCCAGCGCACTGCCATGATGCAACGATGGGCAGATTATCTTCAGGACCTAAAAATACAAGCATCTGAAAATAGCGTGTTGACCACCAAACTCCACGCTCATGGTTAGCAAAAAGGAGCGAGGAAAACAAAAATCCTAATGATCCTGCTTTAACCAGACTGAAATAGACACGAGAGGAAAGATGAAGTCGATAATAAAATCCGTTTCGGATTTACCCAAATGGTTTGATCTAAGCGCTTATGATATCTGCGACAGCTTCTCAAAAAGGGAATGGGCGAAGCAGCTAATAATCCGCCGAGAAGATCTTGCCTGGGCCAGGCGCGCTCAAGCGGTTTGTGAAAAAAAGGGCCTGACAGCCTCTACCTAAAACACTTCAGGATTAAGTTTTCACGCCCCATAGAGTCCAACTGTGTTCGTGAACCAAGAAGCGACGATCAAGCGACAGCTGAACAAGAATCCATATACTTTTCCCCCGACCAGGGCGGCATGGATTTTCACGGCTGTGTCAGACCCGCGATTCTCGGCAAACTTTTTAGCCATGATCATCGCGAGCCAGTAGATATGTTTTTAGCTTACGACGAAGTAGTTTCGTCATACCCACCAAATCGAGCTCATCTTGAGATCAATTTAGACGCATCTGACTCTGCTCTTCAAGAAAAGTTTTTAGACGTCATCAAAAAATATAGAAAACTGCGAGAGTACAATTCGTCCACTAAAAGAGGGTCTGACAAAAGCATTCAACGACTACGACAATATAAGGTATTGCCATACCTCGACCTAACTCACTGGGCCTACCTATGGGGCATACAGATTCATTCTGAAGTGATCGCCAAAGTACTATTCCCCGACTCCCTACAGGGCGGCCGATTCGTCCGCGAAACCTTAGCGCCTTGGGCGGAAGAAGCCATCCAAGCCAGCTTTATAGGCACTTTATTTACGCCGGACTAATCTGTCTATTTTTTATGCCCCCAAATTTTTCAATAATTCTTCGGCTCCATATTTTTCGAATTTCTGCGTGTATGCCGTTTCCTTAGACATCCATATCTTTCCTTGCGTTGATTAGACAACGTAAGGAACATGATCAATGGCTGACTACACCCCACGCCCCCTCCCTCAGGACCCCGACGCATTCTGCCGCGCCAAAGTGTCTGCCCATCACTTGGGCATCGGGTTGAGCACCTTCTGGCTATGGGTTCAACAGGGAAAGATCGCCCCGCCCATAAAGCTAAGCCCCAGGGTCTCTGTATGGAGAGCTGGGTATATCCGTGATCTACAGCGCAAGCTGGTTGAAGGCAGGGCGGAGGAGCAATGAGATTTTTAGTAGAGCTCGCTTTTACAACCGTTACTCCGTTCACGGTAGACGCCGAAAGCGAAGCGGAGCTCCGCAAGCTGATCGAAGAGGGTGGATCAAGCAACCCGCTATTCCTGCAACCTGATGGCGACCCACGCCCTCAACCTCCCCAACTTCAACGGGTAAAGCCATTGGAGGAATGATGGGCAGGAAAGGGATCAATAGTCGAGGCATGAAGCCCAATGGGCGGGGCAAAGGCAAGATGCGCTTTGTCCGCGCCTTGCATGCCATATTTGACCACCCCGACTACATAGCACTCACCAAAACAGCAAGAGCCTTCCTATGGGACTTTGCCCGGCAGTACAACGGCTACAACAATGGGAATTTGAGCGCAGCACCAGCGATCATGGAAAAGTACGGCTGGGAAAAGAAGACTGCCCTTCGCTGCCGAAAAGAACTAGAGCAAAAGGGCTGGATTTCCGTCACGCGCTATCCTCAGGCCAAGAAGGAGCCAACCCTCTATCGCCTGGCTTGGCTTGACGTAGACCGCTGGGAGGGAAAGCCATTCCTGGAGCCGGAGGCTTATCGAGCAAAACGCCGATCCTTAAGCAACAAGAGCTAAGCTAAGTGAGAATCTATTTCTTTGGGCCCAAATTCGGCCCAAAGATCAGAATTAAGGGGACCCACCGCCCCCATAAATTCGGCGCTCCCCATCCTATTGGGGGCAGAGAGCCCCCATGAATACCAATATCCAGCTACTGCTTGGGGGGAATCTGGGCCCCCTTTATAGATATCTACCATGCCTTTATCAGCCCTAGCTTTGAGACCCTGACCCCCTCCTGAAGGCGCACGCTACCAATGAAACCAACTCTTGAAGAGAGGGTATTCGCGATACAAGCCGCTAGCGCAGAGGCGCTCAAAAAACAAACAAAACTATATAAAACTTTAGGTGCCAACTTAAGTTTCACACCCCTCAATTGATGCTCAAAATTTAAGCGAAAGAGGTTGCTCCATGACACAACCGCACAACTATTGGAGATTTTCCGGTACGCGACTATACAAAACCTTACATCGAGCTCTGCTGCCAGCTCTCGTGGCGTGAACTCCCTCACGTTCCTAGGTAGAATCAACCGGATTGTCTGAGTTAACCCGACAAAGTGCTCTGACACCCAGCAAATGGGGCTTCTGGGTTTTACTGACTAGCATGGGTGCGCTGCGGCTAGTTAGTGAGTGCTAACAGTTCAGATCGCTCGGCATCCAGCAAGAATAAGAAAGGGGGAGTTGTGGAGGTCACTGATACCATACAGTCGGCGAATTTCGGCTTCCTCGCTGAGCATGACCAGATATTCCTTCAGCTTGCCGCTTCCGCCGAGCGAGCGTTCTCGAGCGACCCCAACACCACCCTGATCAAACTGCGCCAGCTGGGCGAGGCCCTGGCTCAGCACATTGCCGCCCGGGTAGGGGTGGAGATTGACGAGCAGACTAGCCAAGCTGATCTCCTCTACCGCCTAAATCGAGAACTGCGCCTGGAGCCAACGGTGCGGGAGCTGTTCCACACCCTGCGCATCGAGGGCAACAAGGCTACCCACGAATTCAGAACCCAGCACCGGGAAGCCCTGGACGGACTGAAAGTCGCCCGGGCCCTGGCTATTTGGTTCCATCAGTCCTTCAGCAGCTCGGGGACCAAGTTCAAGCCCGGCCCCTTCGCTCCGCCTGCAGACCCCAGCCAACACCTGCGACAGCTCCAGACCGAGATCGAGAAGCTCAGGCACGATCTGCAGGAGGCCAACGTCCAGCTGGACTCCAGCCAGCAGCTCAATGACCTAATCGCCAAGGAGAAAGCCGAATACGAGGCTTTGGCGGTGGCGATGGACGAGGAATCTCGGTCCAAAGCCGAGGAAGCCGCGACACACGAGCAGGCACTGGCTGCGCAGCGGCAAGAATACGAACAGAAGATCAAGGCCCTACAACAGCAACTGGCTGAGCAAGGCGACAAGACAGTTACAGCCGAGCGCCAGAAGGTCGCCAAGCAAACCCAAGCCGCCAGCCAGCACATCGTGCTGAACGAGGAGCTGACCCGCATCCTGATCGACCAGCAACTGGCTGAGAACGGCTGGGAGGCGGACAGCCAGGAGCTGACCTACCAGAAAGGGGCGCGGCCTGAGAAAGGGGTCAGCCGGGCGATTGCGGAGTGGCCCACCCAGAGAGGCCCCGCAGACTATGTGCTGTTTGCCGGGCTCACCCCAATTGCCGTGGTTGAAGCCAAGAAAGAGAACACCAATGTCGCCGGCAAGATCCGTCAGGCTGAGCGTTACAGCCGTGGCCTCCAGATTGCCGCCCCACTAGACAGCGCCTGGGAGCTGGCCGGTCGCACCGTTGCTTGGCCAGATGAGGCAGATGGACACTTCAAGGTGCCCTTCGTCTACTCCTGTAATGGGCGCCCCTTTATACCCCAGCTGGCGGAGCAGTCCGGCACTTGGTTCCGGGATGTGCGCGAGCCGAGCAATACCCGCCGTGCGCTCCCTAAATTCCATACCCCGGATGGTCTGCTCGACCTGCTCAAGCGCAGCAAGGAACAAGCAGAGCAGAAGCTACAACAGGAGCCTTTCGGCTATCTCAAGCTGCGCGACTACCAACAGAAAGCCATCGTCGCCACCGAGAACGCGCTGGCCGCGGGCGTCCGCCAGGCGCTGCTGGCAATGGCCACGGGCACCGGCAAGACCCGCACGATCATCGGTCTGATGTACCGCTTTCTGAAAGCAGAGCGCTTCAAGCGCATCCTGTTCCTGGTGGATCGTACCGCCCTGGGCCAGCAGGCCATAGACGCCTTCAACGAGGCGCCGCTGGAGCAGAACCAGACCCTGTCCAAGATCTACAACGTGGCCGAGCTTGGCGATATGGCTGCCGAGGCGGAAACCCGTGTACAGGTGGCCACCGTGCAAGCCATGGTTAAGCGGGTATTCATGAGCGATAACCCACCGCCGGTGGATCAATTCGACTGCATCATCATCGATGAAGCCCACCGCGGCTATACGCTCGACCAGGAAATGACCGAGGGCGAACTGGCCACCCGCGATACCAGTCAGTATCTGTCCAGTTACCGCCGCGTGCTCGACTACTTCGATGCGGTCAAGGTCGGCCTCACCGCGACGCCGGCCAAGCACACCAGCGAAATCTTCGGCAAGCCCGTGTACACCTACTCATATCGGGAAGCCGTGGCCGACGACTGGCTAATCGATCACGAGCCGCCGATTCGCTACGAGACCCTCCTGACCCAGAAAGGCATCCAGTTCGAGAAAGGTGCCGCGGTCCAAGCCATCAACACCCAGACCGGCGCTGTGGAAACCGCCGAGCTTGAGGACGAGCTGAACTTCGACGTCGAGGCCTTCAACCGCCGGGTGATTAACGAGAATTTCAATCGGGTGATCTGCGAGCAGCTCGTGCAGGAGCTGGACCCTTTCGGTGACGAGAAGACCATGATCTTCTGCGCTACCGATCTGCACGCGGACATGGTCAAGCGCCTTCTGGATGGCGCCTTCAAGGACCTCTACAACGGCGAGTACAACCAAGCCGCCGTGGCCAAGATCACCGGCCAGAGCGACAAGGTGAACCAGCTAATCCGCGAGTACAAGAACGAGCGCTACCCCAATATCGCCATTACCGTGGATCTGCTTACCACCGGCATCGACGTACCCAAAATCTGCAACCTGGTGTTCCTGCGCCGCGTGCGGTCGCGCATCCTGTACGAGCAGATGATCGGCCGCGCCACCCGCCGCTGTGATGAAATCGGCAAAACTGTGTTCCGCATCTACGACCCGGTGGATATCTACGCGGCACTGCAGGAAGTGAACACCATGAAGCCGCTGGTGAAGGACCCCAACATCAGTCTCGAGCAGCTGGTGGACGAACTCACCACCCCCGAGCAGCTGGAGCGGGCACTGAACAGCCCGGGTGAACAGGAAGGTGAAACCCATGCCGACGCCGTACTGAGCCAGCTCAGCCAGAAACTGATGCGGGTATTGCGCAAGGCCGACAACAAGGCGGACAGCAAGCCTGCGCTCAAGCAGAAGCTGGGCGAGCTGGAGCAACAGTGGGGTATCGCGCCCAAGTCACTGCACAAGCACCTACACGACTTGGGCCCCACCCAGGCAGCCGAGTTCATCCGCCAGCACAGTGGCCTGCTGCAGCAGCTCACCGAAGTAAAGGCCCTCCTTGGCAGTGAGAAGATGCCGCTGATCTCGGAACACGAAGACGAGATCCGCGAGCGGACCCAGAGCTACGGCGCGCACAAGCGACCCGATGACTACCTGGATAGCTTCAACCAGTTCATAAAGGAACAGCTCAACCAGTCCGCGGCCCTCGCGGTGGTTGTGAACCGCCCCCGCGACCTCACGCGGGAGCAACTGAAGGAAGTGAAGCTGCTGCTGGACAACCACGGCTACTCGGAAGCCAACCTGCAAAGCGCAGTGCGCAACCAGACCAACCAGGACATCGCCGCCAGCATCATTGGCCATATCCGCCGCGCGGCCCTGGGGGAAGCCCTGGTACCCTTCGAGCAGCGAGTGGCAAAAGCCATGGACAGAATCTTCACTCAGCACAACTGGACCGTGGCACAGCGCAAGTGGCTACAGCGACTCGCCAAGCAGCTGACCCATGAAGTCGTCATTGACCGCGAGACCATCAACCAGATGCCCGCCTTCGAGGGTGGCGCCCGCCGGCTGAATAAGGTGCTGAATGACCAGCTGGATACCGTGCTGGAAGAATTCAAAGCGGCCCTCTGGCCTACCGCTGAGACCGCATAACTAAATAGATGTAACGGGAAGTACCATGACCAACAACGATATCGTCCAGAAACTCTGGAACCTCTGCGACGTGCTTCGCGACGACGGCATCAACTACTCGGACTATGTCACCGAGCTGGTGCTGCTGCTGTTTATCAAGATGGTGCACGAGAACACCGAGGCTGGCACCCTGCAGAAGCACCCGCTACCCGAGGGCTGTCGCTGGACCGACCTCAACGGTAAGTCCGGCATCAACCTGCTGGACGACTACAAGCGAATCCTGCTGACACTCTCCACGGGCAAGGATGGCGACGGCAACATTGTGCACGAGGACCCGCTGATCAGTGCCGTCTATGCAGACGCGCAGACCCGCCTGCGCGAGCCGCGCCACCTGGAGCAGATGGTCAAGACCCTGGATCAGATCGACTGGTTCAGCGCGCAGAAAGACGGGCTCGGCGACCTCTACGAGGGCTTGCTGCAGAAGAACGCCAACGAGACCAAATCTGGCGCAGGCCAGTACTTCACTCCGCGCGCTCTGATCAACTCCATGGTGCGCTGTATCCAGCCCCAGCCGGGCGAGGTGATCCAGGACCCAGCCGCCGGTACCGCCGGCTTCCTGATTGCTGCCGACCAGTACATCAAGGAGCAGACCGACGACCTGTTTGACTTAACGGCCAAACAGCAGGCGTTCCAGAAGAATCGGGCCTTTGTCGGAATCGAACTGGTACCCGGCACCCGCCGCCTGGCGCTGATGAACTGCTTGCTACACGGCATGGAGGGCGACGACGAGGGCGTGGTGCACTTGGGCAACGCCCTCGGTCAGGCAGGCGCCAGCCTGCCGAAGGCCGATATCATTCTCGCTAATCCCCCATTCGGTACCGCCAAGGGCGGCGAGGCTAGCATCACCCGTGACGACCTCACCTACAAGACCAGTAACAAACAGCTAGCCTTCCTGCAGCATATCTACCGCAATCTTAAGCCCGGCGGTCGCGCCGCGGTGGTACTGCCGGATAACGTGCTGTTCGAGGCCGGAGTGGGCACCGAAGTGCGCCGCGACCTGATGCACAAGTGCAACCTGCACACCATCCTGCGCCTGCCCACCGGAATCTTCTACGCCCAGGGGGTAAAGACCAATGTGCTGTTCTTCACCAAGGGAAGCGTCAAGGACAAGCTGCAGGAAGAAAACTGTACCCAGCATGTATGGGTATACGACCTGCGCACCAATATGCCCAGCTTCGGCAAACGCACTCCCTTTGGCGAGCAGCATCTGAAGCCGTTCGAAAAGGTCTATGGCAAAAAGGCCGGCGGGACCAGTAAACGCAAAGAGGGCGAATGGAGCTTCGGCGCAGAGGAAATCGACTTAGCACCCGAAGCGCAAAAAGCCGACGAGAACCAAGATGTAGACGAGCGCCTGGCCCACAGCCGCTGGCGCTGCTTCAGCCGCGACTGGATCGCCGAACACAAGGGCGACTCGCTGGATATCAGCTGGCTTAAAGATGCCGACAGCGTGAGTGCGGCCAATCTGCCGGAACCTAGCGTATTGGCGGGTGCGGCGATGGGTGAGCTGGTGCAGGCAGTGGGCGAGCTGGACGGCTTGATGCGGGAGCTGGGTGCCGAAACGGAAGCTGATGCTCAGAAAACTTTGCTAGCTGAAATGTTTGGCGAGGTCAAATGATGGAAAAACCGAGCTTACCTTCCAATTGGGCCAGTACAAAATTTACCGAAGTACTCGATATTCAGGGCGGAACACAGCCACCCAAGTCTCAATTTATTGATGCCCCTAAAGAAGGCTACATTCGCCTATTACAGATCCGCGACTTTGGAAAAAAACCCGTCCCCACTTACATCCCTGACACTCTAAAACTGAAGAAGTGTGAAGAGACCGATGTCCTGATTGGTCGATACGGAGCCTCACTGGGGCGCATCTGCACGGGCATGGAAGGTGCTTATAACGTTGCACTTGCCAAAGTTCTTGCCCCAGCCAATATCGAGTCCGACTTCCTGAGAAGGTATCTCGAATCCGAAGTATTCCAGGCGCCTCTTCGGTTGCTCTCGCGTTCTGCTCAGAACGGCTTCAACAAGGGAGATTTGGATGGCTTTGATTTCCTACTCCCCCCCGCAGCCGAACAAAAAGTCATCGCCGACAAGCTCGACACCCTGCTGGCCCAGGTGGAAAAAACCAAAATCCGCCTCAAGAACACCTCTCAGATCCTCAAGCGTTTCCGACAAGCTGTTCTGGCGGAAGCGATAAGCGGAGAATTAACAAAAATTTGGCGCAAAAGTAATCGCTCGGGTAAATGGGTCTCCGGCACACTTGGGGAATTTATAGAAAAGCCAAAATATGGGACCTCTGCAAAATCTCAGAAAGAAGGGCTCATACCCGTACTGCGCATGGGAAATCTGCAAGATGGGAAACTAGACTGGTCCGACTTGGCATATTCATCAGACTTAGAGGAAATAGAGAAATATCGGCTCGAGCCTGGTGACATCCTATTCAATCGTACGAATAGCCCAGAGCTAGTAGGCAAGACCTCCATATATCGCGGAGAAAAAGAGGCGATTTACGCTGGATACCTAATTAAGATCAAATGCTCAGATAAACTAAATCCAGAATTTCTCAACTATCACTTAAATAGCCCTTCTGCAAAAGATTACTGTAAGGCAGTAAAATCGGATGGTGTAAGTCAGTCCAATATTAATGCCAAAAAGCTCAGCGCATACCCGATTTCTTGCCCACCAATTGAAGAGCAGGCCGAAATTGTCCAACGAGTAAAGCAACTTTTCTCCAACGCCGACATTATCGAGAAACAGGTCAAAGAAGCGCGGGCGCGGGTCGAGCACCTCACCCAGTCCGTCTTGTCCAAAGCTTTCCGCGGCGAGCTCACCGAGCAGTGGCGCAAGGAGAACCCGGACCTGATCAGCGGCGACAATAGCGCAAAAGCGCTACTGGAGCGTATTCAGGCTGAGCAGACCACAAATACACCGGCAAAGCGAACTCGGCAAAAGAAGGCAGTGCCTGAATGATGCTCCACGGCTATTGTCCGCAGATTGAAATCGGCATGCTTGGATATGCGCACTGCTACTTACCCGAGCAAACTGCAGGCTAATAAGTATCGAAGTTTATCTGCATTCAACTAAAAATTTCATGAGCACAATGGGCGAGGCTATACACATGCAGCCCTACCCCTCTCTCCTCACAAAGAGCATAAAGAATGACTAATCCTGTAATATTTAGGGTAAATGATGTCACTAGCTGGAGTAAGAGCTTTGAAAGCTACCAAGAAATACTAGATTTCTTCCAACTAGAGCTTAAGTACTGGGAAGAGTCAAAAAGCAACCTGACGCAAGCGGGCGATGACCTACACCCATACTTTCAGTCAGTTAATTATTTTCGAGTTATATTACATCACCTCGAATCCCTAGACGAAGATGAAACGAAAGACTGGGACGCCGCGAGGGCACAAAAATATTTAAGTCAGCTGAACAATCAAATCTCTCAGCTCAGACAACATTGGTTATGGAGCGGGCATTCTTTCACACCTAAATTTTTAGAATGCCATGAAACCTATGGAAAAATCGCCGCCAACGAATTCATCCATTTCCTTATTGGGTACAATGGTAATGATGCGAACAAACTCAAGGAAATTGGAAAAAATCTAGCCTATGAATATCTCGCTCAAGGATCAGAGACCACGTCCAGGGGAATCTTAGAGAGACAGTCAATTGCTCAAATTCAACAATCATTAGATCGAGCCACCAAGAAATTTATTAACAACTCCAGGGAAGCAATTGACAATTTTGAGGAGTGGAAAGCTAGCGCCTCCAGTCTTGCTTGGCGAATAAGCCTTAGATCCGCCAGACTGGAAAGGAAAATGATAAAAAGGCATGAGGGCTTCTTTGAAAACCTGATTTCCGACATTATCGGGCAGAGGGACAAAGCTGAAAAACGCCAATCAGAGCTGGAGCAGACATACCAAAATAAGCTCCGACTTGAAAAACCAGCAGAGTATTGGAACAAAGCAGCGAGACGTCATCGAGACCAAGCAGAAAAGTGGACTACCTGGCTAGTCGCCTCAGCAATCATCGGAATTGGGTCATTTACAGTATTCTTCATTTCCTGGCTTTCCGGCGTCCAGATTGGGATACAGTTCAACACCGTACAGGGGGTTGTACTTTTCGGATCAATCCTTGCAGCCTATGCATTTCTCATAAAGACCTTAGCAAAACTCTCTTTCAGCTCATTCCACCTTATGCGTGACTGCGAAGAAAGAGAGCAGTTAACCTACCTATACCTTGCGCTTATTAACGACGGCAAGCTCAACGAAAATTCGCTCCAAATAGTTCTGCAGTCTTTATTTAGCAGGTCTGACACAGGGCTCCTATCGTCCGACTCTAGTCCTACTATGCCAGGAGGAATAGCCGACTTGTTAAAGCTCACTCCCAAATAACCCATTCAAATGCAACCCGCAACCCTCCCAACACATTACCACAGGGGGCCCTTTTGGGGGCCCCTGATAAATTCACATGAAATGATGCATACAATATCAATACCTTAAAGACGTAGTTCAGTTGACGGAGGGCCCACCATTTTCTCCCCTGCACAGCACTTCCCCGCCAGCATGAATAACCTCTCACGGTAGCGCCAACTGAATCCCGATCTTGCTCGAGTATTAGCAGCTTGCCTGCCATGATAGGGGAAGCATATCTGCCCTCAAGGTTTTACCCTTACACCAGTGATCCGGTCACCCTGACCCCGAAATAAAGAGCCAGCGCTCATATCTAACTGGCACGATCACCTAAGTCCTTGATTTTCAGCGTAACTGAAATATGCTCAAGAGCTACACGGTGCTCTAGGCGAATCGAGCCACTGGCTATTTATCCCTGCTCGATATTTGTTCATTAGCGTGTGACTAATTGAAATTAAGAGAATTCCTAGCCTAAGGGCCCGATCGCCCCTAGAAATAGTAGCGAAAGAAATAGTGAGCCCTTCGCCCCAAGAAAGGCGATTGTTGTGTGTATTGCAGTTTTGGCACGGTCAAGTGCCCTCCGATCCAAGTGGGTAAGCGTTACAAGTAAAGGCATTTAACAAACGCAAGTTGTCGGACTGGTTTTCCGCGGCGTTCCAAACCAGCCACAAATGCGGGCGTTATGCAATTAGAGGAAAAGACGATAGTGGAAGTAGTTTTCTGGTTAGTAGCTGGGGTAATTGGAAGCGCAGTATTAGTCAAATTTGCGCACAACAAATCTCCTGAATCACGCCTAAATATTTTAGGCTGCGCGTTGATCATTGCTTCCTTCGTATACTTGGGCTTTTCTGTTCTAGCTTCGAATTTAATTTGGGTTGGAATTGAATCCGCAGGTGTGCTGATTTACGGTGCTTTTTTCGTCCTATCCAAAAGTCGTGGCGTCAACTTATTGGCCTTAGGCTGGCTTCTTCATCCTATATGGGACGTTGCTCTCCATTTGTTTGGTGTAGGCTCCAGCTTTGCCCCCGACTGGTATGCAATAATGTGTATTTCATTTGATATTACAGTGGCTTGTTACATAGTGATTCGAGCACGAGGTGAACATTTTCACAACAAAATCGTTTAAGATCGATTCAAAACACTTGGCATTTTTAGTATGCGTTGAGGTTAGTGGTTAGGATGCACTGTCAAGGCTTGAGGCTTGAGGCTTGAGAAAAAGGAATTGTGTTCAGTCTCACGACAAAGTAAAAAATCATCAAAGAGCGATGAGCCTCAGTCCTGAGTAAGCACAAACATAGCAATCACAGGCAATTTTCGCCGGCCCCTCGCGGGGCCTCTGCGGGGGTTATACGAAAATTTAGCTCTGAAATAATAAGTATCTAAAAAATGGAAGTTATAAAAAGTAAAGAATTCATTGCAGATCGGGCCTGGGGATCAAAGCAAATCGCCAACATGCAAGGAATAACCACAAAGCTCCACTGGACGGATAAGCCATATAAATGGCACGTAAACGATGGGGAAGAAGTCTTCGCAGTTTTAGATGGTGTAGTAGATATGCACTATCGCTTAAATGGTGCTGAAGAAATAGCCGTTCTGGAGGTGGGAGATATATTCTTCGCTTCTGTTGGTACGGAGCATGTGGCCCACCCAAGAGGTGAAGTGCGCGTACTCGTAGTTGAGAGCGAAGGCAGTGTATAAGAAGGCCGGACAATTTGCTACAGGCCTGCGGCCCTTCGCGGGACAGCTTACCTTGTGCATATGTTGCGCAGATCGCTGCACTCCCATTTTCGCACGAGGTTGATATGACCGCCTCCAGCCACATTCAAAATTCGGCAAAAAGCACCTAAGCTTTACAGACCCATGCCGCCTGGCAGCCGACATGTTAGCTGCTATCACGCTCCCAATCTCGTCGGAAGGAGAACACTATGCTCACTCTTAATGTCGAAACAACCTGCCGCCTCATCGACCTGGCGAAGGAATTTCATGCCCAGGAGGGGGTGAGCTTTCCCGACGAGCCGGATAATGCCAGTGGCGACTGGGCACGGCAGATCGTGGCCAGCCACGGGGGCGACAAGACTTTCCAGGAGTTCAAGTCCATCGTGGAGGACCTGGAGCCAGACCAGCAGCAGGAGCTGGTTGCGCTCCTGTGGTTAGGCCGCGAGGATTACAGCCTGGGGGAGTGGCAAGATGCGCTGGCGCAGGCTGCCGATGACTGGACACCGGAAACCGCAGAATACCTGGTCGGCCACCCGCTGCTGGCCAATTACCTTGAGAAGGGGCTCGAGCAGTTCGGCCATCGCTGCAACGAATAGCCGCTGTCGCCTGCACCTGGTCTCTCATAGCTGGCGGCCCGCCCGATATCTTCGGCGCGGGTATAGTCGAGGCGACTGACCGCACCCTCACTCATCTTTACCTTCTCTTTCCCGGAGCGCGGCTGGTTCTCGTATCTGATAATGCGGGGACCGAGCCAGTGGAGGCCTGCGGAAAAGTCCGGTACGCTAGCGCTAATATCCGCGCCAATTACACAGTACCTTGAGAGTCCAGACCGCAGGTAAAAAACGCGACCTGGTCTGCGCGTTAAAGGTAAGCATCTTAGTGCCAGCAAATATGTGCCTCATTACGAGCAAGCAATATGGCTTCAACACCTGAAATCCTCAATGCCAGCGCCAGCGCGATCCAGCTTGCACTGGCTCCCGCTTTCCTGCTGACCGGGATTGCCGGCATGCTCGCCGTAATGACCGGCCGCCTGGCCCGGATCATTGATCGCGGCAGGGCCCTGGCCGAAGGTGAGATTGACCCCTCGATGATTAAACCAGGTTCGATTGATGACGAGCTTCGAGCCCTTGATCGCCGGAGACACTATTCCAGCGTGGCAATTACAGCCTCCACGATTGCAGCCCTGTTACTATGCCTGGTAATCGCCATGCTGTTTCTCGGTGTGATGATTGATGCACCACTGGGCAGCGTCGTCGGCGCCCTGTTTGCTGCTGCGATGCTGGCGCTTATCGCCGGCCTGGCATTCTTTCTACGCGAGGTTCACCTGGCGATGCAGAGCATTCGCATACCGGACCTCAAGCTCGACTGAAGGTAGCCAGCCGGCCAGCCGGATTCGTCGTGGTTCCCTGACACCAATTACTCTTGTGCAAACTCTTGTTGACGAACCATATCTTCCAATACTATAGTTGCAAGTACCACCTATTTTAATGATGGCATCGATTCCTCATGTCTAAAGATCGACTACGCAAGCAGGGCACGGCCCTCTACCACGCTTTGTCACACCTGGTGCGCGTGTATCAGTCGAGAGACAGGGAGCACATCTGCTGTTATGACATTTCCATCACCCAATGTAACCTCCTTGAGGTGCTGCTGGACCACGGCGCAATGCGTCCGCTCAATCTGGCCCAGCACCTGATGCTAGACAAGAGCACTACCAGCCGGGTCGCAGAGACGCTGGTAAAAAAGAATTACGTCGCGCGTACCCCGGACCCGACCGATGGCCGGGCCCAGCTGATCGACTTGACCGAGAACGGGCGCGAGCTGGTGCTGAAAATCAGGGATGAATTGATTGAGGAAGAGATGGCAATACTGCGAGACCTGCCAAAGTCGGTCCAGGATGAGGCACCGGGGTTATTGATCAGGCTCGCCAAGGCCGCCCAGAAGCGGACCTCCTGCTGCGGCTAAAAAATTTTGACACTATAGTTGTCACTACCACCTATAGTTATCTAGAAGGTGACCTCCTAAATTAGATGGTAAACATATGAACGCGAACACTAGCCACCTGGTTCGCTCTGCCGAACCGGACGACGCCAAGGCGATTACTGCTATTTACAATCAGGGGATCGCTAACCGTACCGCAACCTTTGAAACAAGGGCGCGGAGAGTAGAAGAAATCGAGGAATGGCTGGCTCATTCCCACCGCTGGCCGGTACTTGTCTCTCAGTTGAATGGCGAGGTGGTTGGCTGGGCGGCACTCAAAGAGTATCGCTCGCGCCAATGCTACGCCGGTATAGCTGAATTTTCTATTTATGTGGATGAATGCCATCAAGGCAAAGGACTGGGCAAGCCCCTGCTGGATCAGCTGCTGGTTACGGCGAGGTCCAAAGGCTTCTGGAAGGTCTTGTCCAGAATTTTCACATTCAATAATGCCAGCCTGGCGCTGTGTAAAGCCTGCGGGTTTCGGCAGGTGGGAACCTATCAAAATCACGCAAATCTCGACGGGCGCTGGCTTGATGTCGTCATCGTCGAAAAACTGTTTTTAGAGAACCAAACCTGATTCGGGTTTTCACACAAGGAAAGGCATCATGAGCACTCCAGTATTCTCTCCTACCAACCACACCCGTTTGCCCGTGGCCATCATTGGCGCAGGCCCCGTTGGGCTCGCGGCGGCAGCACACCTTCTGGAACGCGGTATAGAACCGCTGGTTTTGGAGCAGGGCAATGAGGTCGGCCACTCCATTCTGAAGTGGGGGCATGTACGGCTCTTTTCCCCCTGGCGATACAACATTGACCAGGCGAGCCGGCGACTCCTGGCTGAACGCGAATGGCAGGAGCCTTGTCCCGATGAATTTCCGACCGGGACACAATTGGTAAAACAATACTTGCGGCCGTTGGCCGAGCATCCCGACATTGCATCGCGCCTGCTTTTAAAGAACAGGGCCATTTCTATAACCCGGAAAGGGTTTGACCTGTTATCCAGCGCGGGCCGGCATGGGGCTCCCTATGTGGTTCGGATTGAGCGGGGCGGGCAGGAGGAGGAAATTCTCGCTCAGGCGGTGATCGATGCCTCCGGGACCTACTTGACCCCGAACGTAGTGGGAGCCGATGGTGTTGCAGCAATTGGCGAGAAATCAAATGCTGGATCGATTTTTTACGGTATACCCGACATTCTCAACAAACAGCGCGAGCACTATGCAAACCGCCGCGTTCTGGTTATAGGCGCGGGGCATTCGGCTTTTAATGTGCTGCAAGATCTGGTGAAAATGGCCGAGTCGGAGCCGCAGACGGAGATACATTGGGCGATTAGAGGCGCTTCTCTCGACAGGATATTTGGCGGTGGCGAAAATGACCAGCTGAAAGAACGCGGGAAATTAGGCTTGGTTATCAAGAAACTGGTTGCCCAGGGAACAATTCACCTACATCTGGGGGTTCGCGTTGGGCGTATTACTCGCGGCGACCAAGGCCTTGTTGCTCACTCTGACAATGTGAGCTTACCTGCGGTCGACCAAATTGTCGCGGTGACCGGCTTCCGGCCAGACCTGTCGCTCTGCGATGAAATCAGGCTTGCACTGGACCCCGCAACACAGAGCCCGGTTGCACTGGCTCCCCTGATCGATCCTAACGAACATAGCTGCGGTACGGTAAGGCCTCACGGCGCCGACGAACTGAAGCACCCGGATGAGAATTTTTATATCGTGGGCATGAAAAGTTATGGCCGCGCGCCCACCTTCCTGATGCTGACCGGGTATGAACAGGTCCGCTCTGTGGTAGCGGCTATTGCGGGTGACTGGCAGGCCGCAAAGCAGGTCGAATTGGTGCTACCTGAAACCGGTGTTTGCCATACGCAGTTTTCGCCTCGCTTACTCCAAAAGCAGCCCCCCATAAATAAACTGCGGGACTCCGGCACCAGTAGCTGCTGTGCACCTGAGTGTTGTGCCTGAAACCGCACTTGCAGTAGAGCCCGCAGTAGGGCGCGCACTTATTGTTCGGTCGTACAGAGGCGGTTGGCGCCGGGCGCTCAACCCCCTCTTTGCGACCCTTTCTGCGACCAGAGTAATGCCTGAAACGCGCTAGCAAGGCGCCTCCGCTTACCGATCCAGGGTTCCGCGGGGCGGGTAGTCATTTTCCAGCACGAAGTCGACTGCCCCCAGGAGGTCCTCGATGCGTGGCCGCGCGAACGGGGCGGACTGTACATACGCCGCAAACAGGGTCTGGTCCGGCTTGATGATAAAGACGGCGGGCTCGCTGAACATCTGCGGCTCCTCTTCCTTGATGCTTTCCGAGAAGAACAGTCCCCAGTCCCTGGCCTGGTCTTCGGTCAGGCCGTAACCCACCGCCAGCTTGTCGATATCCCACTCTTCTTTGCTGCGTGAGGCGCGGTCCTGGCTGTCCATGCTCACCACAAAAACCTGGGTGCCCTTGTCCTCAAACTTACCCACATTCTTGTTGAGTTCTTGCAGGATGCTCTTGCAAATGGGGCAATGCAGCCCCCGGTAGAAAATCAGCAGGGTGAAATTCTCCGGCGTTTGTTTGGCCAGTTCCCAGCTGCCACCATCTGTGGTGCTGACAGACAAATCCGGTGCTTTTGCTCCCGGCAGCGGCGGTGTCGATCTGCTACTCATATTCCCTGTCCCTTGGCTTTGAAAGTTTTCCCCGGCTCATGTTGCAACCAGCCCTCTCGCGGTAAGCGGTAGAAACCTGTCGGCGGATCAATTGCTGGAAACCGTGTCCACGGTTCCCTCGGACAGGTTCCCACCCACTCTCCCCATGTGGGGCAGCACGGGCCAGAGTATTGTAGAAGACGGAATACCCCCTACCCGCTCGTGGCGGCTTTACCGCCGGGCGGCGCAGCACCCGAGCTCAGTAGCCGGTCATCTCCAGGTAGCCCTCACCCCTGTGGCTGCCGCCGACAGTCACCGGACCCTCCCAGTAGCGGAAGCTGCCGGGGTTCCAGTAATCGCCGTCCCAGGAGCGCACCTCCAGCTCTAGCCCGGCGCCGGGCACCTGTAGGCGCCATTCCACCGGCACCCTGCCGTAGCGGGTGTCCCGGTATGCGAGCGGCGCGAGGCTGAATTCATTGGGATCCAGCGTGCGGGCGCTGCCGTCGGCGGCTACCAGGGTGCCGGCGAAAAAGTCTTCGGTGCCGCGGATGCGGAACAGCATCAGGTGGCGACCGTCCTGCAGGTGCAGCGCCAGCCAGTCCCACCCCTGCTGGTCCGGCTGCAGGTACTGGCTGCTCCATTCCCGGTCGAACCAGCCCCGCCCCTTCACCCGGAATTTCTTGCCAGCCAGCGTCACCTCGCCCTCGCTCACGCGTAGCGGGTAGCTGAAGTACATGGAGCCGCCGCCACCGGCGGACTTGGCGCTGAAACCGCGCTCGCCGTGCAGCACGGCGGGCAGTTGTGGCTCCAGCTGCAGGCGATAGGCGAAGTCGTCGCTCTCTACCGCCAGGGCCCACCGATTAGCCCCGGCGCTGCCCAGCTGCCAGTGATCGATCCAGGCGGTAAATGGCTCGGCCTTCACGCCGGCCTGGCCGGTTCCGCCGCGGGCGCTGCGGGATTCGAAGCGGTGTTCGCCCGGCCGGCTCAGGGCGGCGTGGGCCAGCCAGATTTCCTCGCGGCGCCAGCCCGGCTCATTCGTTTCGAACGGGCCGGGCTTCACACCCATGCGAAACAGGGTCCACTGCACGCCGAAGCGCTCGTCGCTCTCATCATTCTCGCTATGCAGGTTGGCGGTGAGGTACCACCACTCCAGGCGGTAGCGCCGGTGCGGGCCCAGGTCCCGTGGCAGTTTCACGGTGGTGCCCGGCGTCGCCTGGTGAAAGCCCGCGGGCGGCTCACTCATGGCGCCGATGGACGCGTCGCGCCCGGCCGGCTCACCGCAGCCGGCCAGCAATAACACCAGCAGCAGTATTGGCCCCGCCCTATTCATTCTTGAGGGTCTCCAGTCGCACCGGGTCCCGCATCAGCGCGCCCACCACGGCGCCGATCAGCAGGCAGGCCAGCCACACCTGCAGCCAGAAACCCGGGTAAAGATACAGCGGCAGCGCCCAGCCAAAGGCAGCGGGGTTCACGCCGGCCACCAGCACCCAGCTGAGGAAAATTCCCAGCGGCGTCGCCAGTATTCCCTGCAGGCCGGTGACCAGCATGCTGTGCACAATCAACCGGTGTCGCAGCTGCCGCCGCGGCACCCCGTAAACGTGCAGCAACGTATAGCTGCGCTGGCGCAGCCGGAATATCACCACCCCCATCAGCGCCAGCGCCGTACCGGCCAGTGCCAGGGTCAGGCCGTTTAGCAGCCTGGTCATCTGGAAGGTGCGGGCGAAGGCGGTGTTGGCGGCCTGCTTCAGGCCCGCCTGGTCCCGCAGGCGGCTCCCGGCCAGCCAGGGGTATTGCGCCGGCCAGTCGCGCCAGCCGGAATCCGCGTCCGCCACACCCAGTACAAAAGTCGTATAGCGCCCGGGCAGCGCGTCGGGCACCGCGCCGACCGGCAGCAGCAGCTCGCCCTCGGGGCGACCGTAGTCGGCGTAGATACCGATCACCGAGCGCGTCAGCGGCTGCGCCCCGAGGACAAAGCGGATCTCGTCACCGACGCCCAGCGACTGCCGGCGGGCCAGCTGCTCGTTCACCAGCACGCCCTGTTGCGACAGGGCGGCCCAGGGCCGGGGCACGGCATCCAGGAAAGGCCAGTCCCGCAGCAGCGGCGAGGCCGGATCCACCGCCAGTACATCCACCGACCTGGCGCCGAGCAGGCCGCGGCCGCGCACCATGGGCAGCACCGTGTTCACCCCGGGCAGGTCGCGCAGCCGCCCGCTCCAGTCCGCGGGGTCCACCGGGCGGCCGGGGTCCAGGTACAGGTCGCCCTGCAGGCGCTGGTCCAGCCAGCGGGCAAAGGTGGACTCGAACCCGGTGACCATGGCCTGCACGCCGACGGCCGCGGCGATCGCAAATGCCAGCGCCACCAGCGGAAGTTGCAGCAACCGGCAGAGCGCGCGCATTTCCGCGCACGACCATTCCAGCAGCGGCCGGCGGCTGTGGCGTTCTGCCCGGGCCAACAGGCGGTCCAGCAGGCCCGGCAACAACAGGCCGGCGCCGGCCAGGCAGCCGGTGGTGGCGACGAATATCAGCCAGAGTTTCTCCGCTGCCAGCAGCGCAGCCAGGGAAACCGCTATCAGCAGCAGGGGCACCAGTGAGCCCGCCCACGGCCGGCGCCGCCCGCCCATCCGCGCCGCGCGCTTCTCTCCATTGCGACCATTGCGACGCAGCATCAGCAGGTCGAGCGAGGCCCAGCCCACCACTATTGCCAGGATCAGTACCATGCCGAGCCAGGTCTCCGCCGCGGGCGGGCGCTGCGCCAGGGCCTCCACACTGAAAAGACCGCTCAGGGTCCAGCGGAAGCCCCCGGCCATGGCCGATGCCAGCATCCCTCCCAGCCAGACACCGACGCTGCCGCCCACCAGGGCCAGTAAAAGTACCTCCGTGGCCAGTACCAGCCGCAGCCGCGATACCTGCACGCCGAGACGCACCAGGATCTCCAGGGTGCGGCGCCGCTGCTCCAGCGCAAAACGGTAGATGCTGCGCACCAGCAGCGCAGCCACCAGCAGCGCCAGCGCGCCCAGCGCATCGAGGTTCAGCAGGAAGGCCTCGACCAGGGAATCCGGCTCGACACCATAGTCTTCTACCCGCGTACGGTAGCCGGGCGGCAGCGACCGTGTTTCCAGTTCTGCTGCCGGCAGCAGTATCTCGAGCTGCGCGCGCCCGGCCGGGGCCAGTTCAGCGGCCACGGCGATATCGGCCAGCAGGGTTCCCGGCGGGACCCCGCCGGCCTGTTCGAGCCGGTAGTCAGCGGCACCCGGCAGCGACAGCTCGCGCCAGCGGGCCAGGTCCGCGGCACTACCGAGCAGCAGCGGCCGGTCGAGGTCGGCCATCAGTTCATCGATCGCTTCCTCCAGCAGTGGCGCCCCGCCACTGTACTGGCGCAGGCAAGCGGCGGTGAAAGGGTCGATCCCCACGAGTTCCGGTGCCTCAGGGGCCGGGAAGTACACCTGTAGCCGGGGCGAGGCGCAGAGCCCCGCCCGGCGCAGGCGGGCAAAATCGTCCACGTCGACCGCCCGGCCGTCGACACGCACCACGACCAGGCGCGGCTCCAGTGCGGCGCGGGACTGGGCAACGGCCTCCTCGGCGCGGCCGGTCAGCGAGCGCACGCCGCTCCAGAGCATGGCGGCGCACACCAGGATCAGCAGCAGGCCCGCCAGCTGCCCCGGGTGGCGACGGTAGTGGCTCAGGAAGACAGTGCCGAGTCCCATGGCTCCAGGGCTCCCTGCCGCAGCTCCAGCACCCGGTCGCAGCGCCGGGCCAGCTCGGTGTTGTGGGTGACGATAAGGGCGCCCAGCGCCCGCTCGCGGATGGCGTCGAAGAACAGAGGCGCCACCCGGGCGGCGGTGGCCTGGTCGAGGCTGCCGGTGGGTTCGTCGGCGAGAATCAGCTCGGGCTCCATGGCGAAGGCGCAAGCCAGCGCCGCCCGCTGGCGCTGGCCGCCGGAAAGCTGGTCGGGATAGCGGTTGGCGGTGGCGGTGATATCCAGGCGCTCGAGCAACGCCTGGCCGGCGTGCTCCTGCAGGCCGGCGAGCCCGGCGCGAAAGGCAATGTTGCGGGCGACGGTGAGGGTGGGAATCAGGTTGCCGTCCTGGAACAGGGTGGCGATGCGCGTTCGGCGCAGCTCGGCCCAGCGGGCCTCGCCCAGCTGCGCCTGGTCCATGCCGAATACGCGCAGCTCACCGCTGTCCGGTGGCAGCAGGCCGTTCAGCAGGTTCAGCAGCGTGCTCTTGCCCGAGCCCGAGGGCCCGACCACGGCCACCGCCTCGCCGCGCCGCAGTTCCAGCGACAGTCCGCGCAGCACGCTGACCTGTTCGCGGCCGTTGCGGTAGGAGCGGTTGAGATCCCGCGCCTGTACCAGGATGTCGTCCATAGCATTCCCTGTCCGGGCCGCTCCCGATTCGCGGCTGGTGCCAGTGTTGCCTCCCTGCCAGGCCCGGCCGCGCCTAGGCGGAGTGCAGGGGGCGGTCGTCCTCCGGGGGCGGCTGCCGGCGATCTTCCTCCAGCGAGCGCTGGATGGCTGCATCCAGTTCCTGCAGTGCGCGGCGCAGTTCCTCGGCGGATTGTTCCATGGCCTCGGACGCCCGCTCGCCCAGTTCCTGCTGTGCCTGTCCCAGCTCCTCCAGCATGCGCTCCATCTGTGTATTCACTTCGTCAGCCGAGTCATTGAACTGGCTGGAAAACTCTTCGCCGAGCCGCTCGAGCTCGTTGAACAGGTCGCCGATCGCACCGCCACTGAAACTCCGGGTGGTGCGTTTATAGTCAACCAGCCACGCGCCGTCGCGGCGCACCAGGTAGGTGACAAGGGAGCGGCTGCGCTCGCGCGCCCCCTGCTGGCGGGCGAGTTCCGTCTCTACGATGGCCTCGTCGCCGTCGATGACCACCCTGCCCCAGGCCAGCTGGTAGCCCGCCCACTTGCTGCCGAAGCCGTCGTAGCCATCCGGGTCGGCCAGCGTCGAGTACCGGGCGACATCGCGGCGGTCGTCATCGATGACCGCCTCCCAGAAGGCCGTGGTTACCTCCTGGGGGGTTTCCGGCCCCGAACAGGCCGACAGCAGGGCGGCGATGCAGGAGAGGAGGAAAAGGCGAAGGTACTGGATTCTCATACGCGGATGGCTGCTCGATAGTCGGTGAGAGGTTATGCCTGGCGTGTCCCCGCCGGGCTGGGGAACCGCGATTATAAATCAAGCGGCCGGCGTTTTCGTGCATGCCTTCGGCAGCATCACTCCGCCCGGTAGGGATACTGGTTGATGAAATTTCCCACCGGCGCGTAATTGCAGGCGACGTAGGTCTTGTACCACCGGCCGGCCCGGCACTGGTAGGAGCCGCAGCCCACCGCCTTCGGCAGCCGGTTGCCGGCGCTGTCGAAGACCTCGGTCGAGTTCCAGATCACCTGGGTGTAGTGGCCGACCATTGGCCCGCGGGTGCGGAATCGCCGGTATCGATAGTCAGCCGCCTCCGACACCCACAGGTCCACGGCCCGGGCGATCGCGTCCCTGCCCGGAGGGAACCCGGTCGACGCAGTGTGGGAGAAGACGGCCAGGTTCTCGCCGACATGGGTGTAATTCCTGTTGCCGCCGTTGGCGTGGTAGTCGCGCACGCGATTGCGGTTGTGCTGCATGGCATCCCGCTCGCACATGTGCCTGGCCCAGTTGAAGGCGGTAACCGCGAGCGCCCGGTCGTGCACCAGCATGTCCACCGGTGGCAGGGGTTTGGGGCTGTTGGGCAGCTTGCCGCGGTTCAGCCGCTGGCGGACCTGGTTGTGCAGGCGCACCGCCGGGCAGCTGTCGCCCTCCAGGCACAGGCCCGGATGGGTTGCCCCGGAAGCGGCGGGGCCCGCCGCAGCGGGTGCGGCGGCGATTGCGCCGGCCAGCAACAGGGACAGGATCAGGCCGGTGGCCGGTAACTGTTTCATTGCGATTCCCCGAACTACTGTTGTCTTCACTCTGATCGATGCCGGCTGGCGCAGGTTCCCCGGCAGGGCGGCCACGCACAGCACGGCATCCCGTTCCGCCTGCACGGGCAGGATGCGCGAAGCTGGTCTAGAGTCAGGATAGTTGGCGCGATTTTTTGTGCCCGGTGTTTGTGCCCGGCGATGGCTGCTGGAGGTTTCCCGGATGAACTGGTACTTCAAGGTCCTGAGAAAATATGCCGTGTTCAGCGGCCGGGCGCGGCGCAGCGAATACTGGTTTTTTTTCCTCTTCAACCTGCTGTTCACCCTGATACTGACCGCGATCGATATCTCGCTGGATTTCTACAACGCCGAGGCCGGCATCGGCGTGCTCAGCGGAATCTACGCCCTGTTTGTGCTCATCCCCTCCATTGCCGTCACCGTGCGGCGGCTGCACGATACCGGTCGCACCGGCTGGTGGTTCCTGATCGTGCTGGTGCCGGTGCTCGGCGCCCTGGTGCTGCTGTTTTTCATGGTGCTGGATAGCGAGCGCGGCACCAACGAGTTCGGGCCCCACCCGAAAAACCCGCTGGAGGATTCTCTCTAGTCCCGCTGAGGGCTCTCTTTAGTCCCGCTAAGGGCTTTCTCCAGTCCCGCCGAAGGCTCTCTTTAATCCCGCTGAGGGCTCTCTCTAGCCCCGGTCCGGTAATTCCGGCCCTTCCCGGGAGGAGCGGCGGAACTGCTGTGGCGTCGCGCCGAAGCGCCGCTTGAACTTGCTGCACAGGTGGGCGCTGTCGGTGAACTCGCAGCGGTGGGCAATATCCGCGATACGCAATTCCGTGTACGCCAGCAGGTGCGCGGCGTGTTGCAGCTTCCGGTCCAGCAGGAAGTCCTGGTAGCGCAGGTTCAGCGTGCGGTGGAACAACCGCGAGAAGTGGCTGCGGGAGATACCGCAGAGGGCGGCGGCATCATCCAGCGGCAGCGTCAGCTGGCGGCTGTCGCGAAAGTGCTCGAGCAATGGCCGCAGCCGCGTGATGGCAGGCGCGGGCACCGCAGGCGCGCCTGCCCCCGCCACTAGCTGGGCCAGGTTGTGCAGCAGCAACTGCACCAAGCGATCGCCCGGGTGCAGCTGGCCCGGCTCCCGCCCGAGGTCGCAGCACCAGTCCAGCAACATGGCCAGGCGCTCCATACTGCGGTTGTCAGGCCGCTGCAGGAAAGGTCCCTCCGCCCGCAGGGCGCGCGCGTCCTGTGCGTCCAGCTGCAGCGGGTCCAGTTGCAGCAGGAAGAAATCCTGTGCCGCGCCTTCCAGGTGCAGCTCATGCACCGTCAACGGCGGCAGGAACAGCACGCTGCCGTCGCCGATATCCAGCGGCTCGCCGTCAAGCAGGGCACGGCCGCAGCCGCGCAGGAACACCAGCACCTCCAGCAGGCCATGAACATTCGGCCCGACTGACAGCAGCTCATCCGCGCCCCGCTGGCAGCGCAACACCCGCAGCGGCTGCCCCGGTGGCAGCTCGGTGTTTTCGGCCCAATATGCGCTGTGCATGGTGGTTTGCCTCAGAGGGTGGCGAGGCTTGCCAGTAGCGTGAGTAGCACCCCGGCGCCCAGCAGGCCGCTGTAGAGCACGCCGATTACCACATATTTGCACACCGTGAGCGGCCAGCCCTGGCCGTAGACCCGCTTCTGCATCAGCAGCAGGTAAACCGGCATCCAGAGTACCAGCGCGGTTGACAGCCATCCGGCCGTATTCGATGCCAGAGGGACACTCGCCGCCAGCGAGACCTCGAGAGAGGACAGCAAGGTCAAAAGTATCAATCCCAGAAACAGGAACGCGTGACTGTGAAGTGCTACGATGACGTGTTCCATATACAGCCAGCGTCGGTATATGTAGAGCAGCCACAGCAGTAGCGAGAAAACCGGCAGCAGCACGATCAACACTGGTGGGATATTGCGTAAGAAGGCATCCTTCAACCGGTCGGGACGCTCCAGCGCCACCTTGAAATTTGCATTCATCCGGTCCACTTTTTGTTCCAGCCATTCCTGCGCGGGCCATCCCTCGAAGGTCACATCGGAGTGAACCTCTTTGTCACAACTTCCGTCCCGGTCGCAGGTTGGCTGCAGGGCTGGCTCAAGGCTCGTCCATTTCACCGGCGTGTTCTTGGGCGGCGGCTCGCCGTTCAATTCCGCAATGCGATAGGCGGCCGCCGCACTGATACTCTCGCGGGCGGTATCAAAACTGCTGGCGACCAGGCCACTGGCGGCCAACGGGTCCGCCGGGGCCTTTTCGCTCGCCTTGTCCAGCTCTGCCAGCATTTCCGCGCGCAGGTTCTCTACTTCCGTCACGGTGGCGGCCTTGCTGAAGCGCTCTTCGCTAAGTTCGGCGATCTTGATGTTGCCATCGGTATTAATGGCCAGCCGCATAAGAAATACGGCTGCAAGGGACAGGAAAATAAACAGGCGCACCGGGCTGACGTAACGCACCCGGCGGCCGGCAAAATACTCCCGCGACAGAAAGCCAGGCCGTATGAGCAACGGCCCTACGGTCCGCCACACCCTGGAATCAAGGGCGAGCAGGGTGCTGAAGAAATCACTGAGGATACCCGGCAGATGGCGGGCCAGTCCGTCACGGGACTGGCCGCAATGATAGCAGTGCGCGCCCAGCAGGGGGGTGCTGCAGTTTGCGCAGGCCGGTGATTGCTCGGCGGCCATGGGAAGCCTGTGCCTCTCGACGGTCTCTTCGCTGCTTGAGTTCGGGATTACTTCGGTTTCCATTTTTCGCTTTTACTTATCATTATTCACAAGCTTATTGCAGGCCGCCTGGCCTGTTCCCTCCTGCGCGGTATTCTTATCACACGTAGCCTTATATGACTGGTACGGGATCAGAGAGAGGCGAGACTCGCCAGCACGGTGAACACCACCGCGACCACCAGCAGGTAGCTGTAGATAAGGCCGAACAGCGAGAATTTAATGATGGTGACCGGCCAGCCCTGCCCGTACACCCGCTTCTGCATCAGCAGCAGGTAGAGCGGTATCCACACCGACAGGGCAACGAATAGCCATCCGGCCAGGCTCGCCGCCAGCGGCAGGCTCCCCTCCAGCCATTCCTCCAGCGAAGACAGCAGGGTCAGCAGGACCAGCCCCAGGAACAGGAAGGCGTGGCTGTGCAGCGCAACGATGACGTGCTCCATGTACAGCCAGCCGCGGTACAGGTAGAACAGCCATAGCAGCAGCGCGAACACCGGCAGCAACAAAATCAGCAACGTGGGGATATTGCGGAAGAAGGTGTCCTTGAAGCGGTCGGGGTTCTCCATTGCCACCTTGAGGTTGGCATTGATGGAGTCGGACTTTTCCTCCAGCCATTCCTTTGCGGGCCAGCCCTCGAAATCGACGTCGGCCACCACCCTCGGCGTGCAGTCGTCTTCTGCTTCACAGGTCCCGAGCAGCAGGGCCTTGGGCTCGGGCTGCGCCACCGGTGCGGCCCCCTCGGGCAACGGCTCGCCGGTCAACTCTGCGATGCGCGCGTCAGCAGCGGAATTGAGCTTGTCGCTGACGGCGTCGAGAGCGCCGATGGCCAATTCATTCCCGGCATCCTGGCGCGTCCGGTCCAGCTGGGCCAGCATTTCCGTTCGCATTCGTTCCACCTCCGCCACCGTGGCGGCATCGTCGAAACGGCTCTCCTGCAGCTGGGCGCCATCGACACTGATTGCCACTCGCATCAGGAACACCGCCGCCAGGGACAGGAAGATGAACAGGCGCACCGGGCTGACGTAGCGCGCCCGGCGACCGGCGAAATACTCCCGCGACAGGAAGCCCGGTTTCGCGAACAGGGGCCCAAGGGTGCGCCACACCCTGGAATCGAGTGCCAGCAGGGTACTGAAGAAATCACTCAGGATACCGGGCAGGTGACGCACCAGGCTGTCCCGTGACTGGCCGCATTGGTAGCAGTGCGGCCCCAGTAAAGGCGTGCCGCAGTTGGCACACGCGGGCGGCTGCTCCGCAGGGACGGGCGGGCTGTGGCTTTCAGCAGCCTCTTCGCCGGTGGAGTTCGGGAGTACTTCGGTTTCCATCTGTCTCTTTTACTTATTGTCAGTCAGGTATATCGCGTGCCAGCCGGCGCACACCCGGAAGGCCCGGGCATGCGCCTGTTACGGCAATCTTATTACAGCACTTCAGCAATCCTGCAGGAAGCGCGCTATGGTCCGCAGGCCGTGGCCCTTGGCGCCCTGGGCCCACTGGTCGTTGGCAGACGGCAGGTAGGAGCCGGACAGGTCAATATGCACCCAGTTCCGGCCGGTGTCGCGCACGAAGCGCGCCAGGAAAGCCGCCGCGGTGGAGGCGCCGGGACTGCCGTCGATACCCACGTTGGCGATCTCGGCAAAGCCGGAGGGGATCTGTTCCAGGTGGAAGCGCTCCAGCGGCAGGCGCCAGGCCTTCTCGTGCTCGGCGGCGGCGGCGTCCAGAACCCGCTGGGCGGTCTCGTCCTCGAAACTCATGACGGAGTTGAAGTCGCGCCCCACCGCCATCTTGGCGGCGCCGGTCAGGGTGGCCGCGTCGAGAATCCAGCGCGGTTCCTGCTCGGATGCCGCGATCAGGCCGTCCGCCAGCACCAGCCGGCCCTCGGCGTCGGTGTTGAGGATTTCCGCAGTCACGCCATTCTTGTAGCGGATGATATCCCCCAGCTTGAAGGCGTGACCGGAGATCAGGTTCTCCGCGCAGCACAGGTACAGCTTGATGCGCTTGTCGAGGCCGCGGGCGATCGCCAGGGCCAAGCCGCCACTGACCATCGCCGCGCCACCCATGTCGGACTTCATTGTCGCCATGTTGCTGGATGGCTTGATGCTGTAGCCGCCGGAGTCGAAGGTGATGCCCTTGCCTACCAGGCAGGCGTCCACCGGCGCATCGGGGTTACCGGTGGGGTTGTAGTCCAGCTGTAGCATGGCGGGCTCGCGCACACTGCCGCGCCCCACAGTGTGGATACCGGCAAAGCCTTCCTGCAGCAGGGTATCGCCGGCGATGATCTTGTAAGTGACCGCGTCCGGCGCCAGCTTCTGCAGCATGGTGGCGGCGCTCTCGGCCAGCACCCGGGGGGATACATCCTCCGGGGTGCCGTTGGTGATTTCGCGCACCCAGCGCGCGGCGGCCTCGCGGGCCTCCAGTTCCTTCAGCTGCTTGCCCGCGGCCAGGCCCCAGTCGAGGCGGTTGTCGCGCAGGGGATTGTAGTAGCCGGCCCAGAATGCCCAGCGGCTCTCCAGGTCCCAGCCGTCACCGGCCAGGGCCACTGCCGGCACGCCCATGCCGTCGAGGCGACGCGCCGCCCGCTGGGCGGCCACTACCACGCCACCGTTTGCCTCAGTGGCGTGCACCGTGGCGGTGGCACCGGAGAAACTGAGCAGGGCCTTCTCTCCCCATGCCTCCGCCGCGGCGCCCTGTTCCAGCTTGACCTGCATTACTTTCGTCATAGAACACCTTGTTGTGAATTGGCTTACAGTAAGTTCCATCAATTTTGCGCAACATTCTAACAGGTGAGCGCACCGCTGACGGAGGCCTGCCCCTCGGTGGCGGACAACGCCGGGCATCGGGTTCCCACCTCCGTGATCGAATCCAGGAAACCAGTATGGCAGTCGTCTGCAACTACCACCCCGGCACCCGGGCGACGCACAAGTGCGATCGCTGCCAGCGGCATTTCTGCCTGACCTGTTTCCCCGGCGCGGCGGCTAACCCCGCGCAGTGGCGCGAGCGGACGCTGCGCTGTCCCATCTGTCGGCGCCCCCTGGCCGAGTGCGGTCCAACGCCGTTGGCCCGGGTTCTGTGGGAGCGGCTGGGGAAATTGCTGCGCAGCCTGATCCACCCGGTTCCCCTGCTGTTACTGGGCCTGGCAGTGGCAACCGGCCTGCTCCTGCCGCAACCGCACCGGTGGCTGCTGTGGCCTCTCTGCACCACGGCCCTGCTGCTGGCCGGCCTGTTCCCACTGCTCCGGCGCCGGGCTGCGCCGGCGGCAGCGTCCCCGGTGCCGCGCAAGGCACCGCGTGGACGCACGGCAGTGGCAGGGGATACCGACCGCGACGACGCACTGTCCCGGGTAAAAATCCTGACCATAGAGGGCGATTACAACGGCGCCCGGCGGGTGCTGATGGACGCGCTGCGCCAGTACCCCAACGACCCGGAGGTGAATGAGCGTTACTACCGGCTGCTGCTGGCCGCGAAAGACACCCGGTCGCTGCGCGAGCTGGCACCGCACCTGCTGGAGAAACTGGTGCGCCTGGACCGCGCCCACAAGGCCGCCAAATTTTACCTCGCCACCAATCCGCGGCCGGCCATCGACAGGTCCCACCTGCGGCACGCGCTGGCGGAGGCGCTGTTCCGCCAGCGCAAGTTCCGCGAGGCCGCGCAGCTGCTGAAAAACCTCCACCGGGAGGACAAGCATTACCGGCGCCTAGACGCCGCCTACCTGCTGCTGGCGCGGGTGTATCTGGAGGGACTGAAAAGGCCCGGCGACGCCGCCCGCCTGCTGCAATTCCTGCACCGGCATTTTCCGCAGAGCCCGCTGGCCCGGCAGGTCCAGGCCCTACAGCAGCGCTTGGTGAACTCCCGGCAGCCCGGATGAACCAGGGGCCGGGTTAAAGGCTTCCAAGTGGGGGACAAAAAGAACTTTCAGCACGCGGGAGAAAGACTGCCCTGGGCCCGGATGAAAAGAGCCCTGAGTAGCTGGGGGATGAAGAGCCGATAGCGAACCTTTCGCGAACGGACAAGGCCTTCAGCGGGCGCCCGCAAGCTTTCTGGCAGGTCAGTCCGCGGCGCCGGCCGGCTGGGTCAGCCGCAGTATTTCGCGTGCGCGGACTTCCTCGCCCAATCGTCGGTAATGCTCCACCAGGGCCATCCCCAGCCGGGGCAGCAGCGGGTGCTCGACCTGCTGCCGGTTGAGCCGGTGCAGCAGGTCCTCCAGCCAGTCCCAGTTTTTTTCCCGCGCGGCACGACGGGCCAGCAACAGGCAGGCCCGGTCGGTCAGCGCCCGGGGACGGCTGGTCGCCTCGAGGTAACGGTAGTAAGCAGTGGCGATACTGCGCCCGTCCACGCCGGCCTCTTCCGCCAGCCCGAACAGGGACAGGTTGGCACGATGATAGGCCTCGCTGTCGGGATTCACCGCATTGAGGTCGATAGCCAGCTCGATCAGTGCCACTGAATGGGGGAACTGGCGCAGCGCCGCCATGGCCGCGCGCGCGGCCTCCTCCGGGCGCCCTTCCTCGCGCAGGTGATCGATGCGCTGCAACGCGTGGCTCTCGCCGGAGGGCAGGCCAGCCTCCCCGTCTCTGCTCTCGACCGGCAGCGTATGGATGCCGCCGCGGCGGGTGACATACACCAGTGCCGCGACAAAACCGGCCACCAGGCCACCGAGGTGGGCCCAGTAGGCAATACCCGCATCGCCGTAGAGGTACCCGAAGAGCTCCTTGCCCAGCCACAGCGGCAGGACCAGCAACGCGGGGAAACTGAACTCCCCGAACATGAACCCCAGGGTGTAGAAAAGCCGCAAACGCCGGACCCCGTACACCGCCACGAACATGCCCACCACCGCCGACACGGCGCCCGACGCGCCCACCATCGGCGCGGCGCTGCCGGGGTCCACCAGCATGTGGAGTGCGGCGGCGGCCAGGCCGCCGAGCAGGTAAAAGGCGGCGAGCCAGACACCGCCAAGCACCAGCTCCACCGACAGGCCGAACAGGAGCAGGAACAGCATGTTGCCGATCAGGTGATCCCAGCTGCCGTGAAGGAACATATGGCCAACCAGGCCCGCCGGGTGGGGATCCGCGGGCACCAGCCCCAGCGCCAGCGTGCTGACCCGGTCGCGCAGGTCTGCGAAACGCTTGCGCTGTGCCAGCCATTCCACCTCACCCTCACTGGCGAGCTGGGGCAGCAGCCAGTGGTGGAACTCGATATTCCACAGCATCTCCCGGTAAACGAAATCCTCCCCCATGGCATCCACCTGGACGCGCCACTCGGGGTGTTCCTCGTTGACATAGATCAGGAAGCGCTGCTCTTCGAGTACCGGCAGGTCACTGGAGAAATAGTAGTTTTCCGCCTTCTGCCAGCGCTCTTCATCCCCGCCCTGGTAAAACACGAACATCAGCACGTTGATCGCGATCAGGGCAAAGCACATCAGCGGCGGCCGGCGCCAGTCGGGCTTGTTCTGGACGGGAATGATCAGCAAAAGGTTATCCTCGCGGCGCGCCCTGTCTGGAAGGGAACTATTTACTCATTCTTGCGGCCAAATGTGGCCGGAAAGTTCCATAGGCCTCCAGCTCATAAACTGCAGGATCGGGGCGTCGGCGTCAATTGAAAGCGAGACTGGCACGGGCGACAAGGTCACGAAGTGGCCCGGCTTCCGCCCCGGCGGCGCGTATTCCTGCTTCGCACATTAGCAAACCCGCTTGGGATATTTCACCTATTTCTTGGGACATGCCATTCATGGCACAAAGAGGGGAACACTATTCCTTTTCAGGCCGCTCGAGGGGTACCCGAGGCTCCCAGCTGCGCACATGGATGTCCCGCTGCGGGAAGGGCACCTCGATACCGCGCTGGTTGAATTCGCGCAACAGTTCGAGGTTGTAGAGGGCGTAGGGGTCGTCCAGGGGCGACACCATATTGCTGTTAATCCACACCACCAGCTTGAAGTTCAGCGCGCTGTCGCCGAACTCCATCAGCCAGACCTCGGTCTTGCGGCGCCAGTCGGTGTGGGTGATGCTGACCCGTTCGGCGGCCTCCATCGCCGCCTCGCGCACCGCATCCGGGTCCGAGCCGTAGGCCACGCCGAACGGAATATGGATGCGGCGTACCGGATCGTCCAGGGTGTGGTTGATCACGCGCCCGGCGACGAACTCGCTGTTCGGTACCAGGATGTCAATATTGTCTCGCGTGGTGATGCGGGTGGAACGCACGTTGATATCGCGGATGCGCCCGAACACCCCCGATTCCAGCTCCACCAGGTCCCCCACCCGCAGTGGCTGCTCGAACAGCAGGATCAGGCCGGAGATGAAATTGGAAAATATCGCCTGCAGGCCGAAGCCGATACCCACCGACAGCGCGCCGGCCACCAGCGCCAGCTTGGTGGTATCCAGACCCAGCATCACCAGCGTAGCCAGCAGCGCGATACCGATGATGCTGTAGTGGAGCACCCGCCCCAGGTTGTACATGGAGGATTCGCTGGCCTTCTCCCTGGCCACCAGCCGGTTGAGGAACCTGCGCATGAGACCGGAAACCATAAAGGCGCCGATCAGCACCAGCGCGATTTTGGCGACCAGCCTCAGGGTGACGGGATTTTCGGCGATGCTGAACAGCTGGTAATTGGCCAGGTTGCGCCAGCCGCTGACCAGCTGGTTGCCCAGGTGCCCGGTGCGCTCGCGGAGGGTGGCCCACCAGCCCTTGCGCTGCTGGAACACATTCAGCTGGGCTCGCTGGTAGCGCAGGACGTCTTCCACCAGTTCATCCACACGGGTGACTGCACTGCTGACCTGCTCAAACGCCTTCCACCAGCGGCGCATCGCGTCGCTGTCTTCCGTCACCCATCCCACTACCTGGCGCTGGCGCACGTTGAGTTCCCGCAGCGTCTTGTCCGCCAGCTCGCGTGCGTCCTCGACCAACTCGCGGCTCGCTACCAGCCTGGCTTCTTCATCTTCCGGCGCGAGCGCGCGGTTCATTGCCTGTAACTGCTCCAGCTTGCGCATTTGCAGTCGCTGCGCCATCGCCGACAGGCGCAGTTCCATTAGTTTCAGTTCCCGCTCCATGCGCAGGCTTGCGTCGGCAGAGCGGAAACGGGTCTCGGCGAGCTTGTCCTCCCGCCCGGTGATCTCCCCGATCTGCTGTTCTTTCTGCTCGATGTCCTCCTGCAGTTTCTTGCCCGCAGTGGCGCTGTAAGTGAGGGTGGCGAGCATTTGATCCAGCTGCTGCCCGGCCAGCTCGATCTTCTCCTGCCAGGTATCCACCTGCTCGCCGATGGTGGCGCGGCGCTCGATCACATCCAGGTGGCGCACCTGGGCCAGGAAAAGTTTCAGCGCGACAATCTGGGCACCGGCTTCGTCGTCGCCCTGTTCACGCATTATCACCACCTGCTGGCGCAACTCCTCGAGTGAACGGGCCAGGGTCTCGTCGAGCTTCTCGGCCTCCAGCTTCATGCTGGCCAGCTGCTGTTGCGCCCGCGCGATAATCGCGTCGGCGGCCGCCCACTGCAGGACAGTGGGGTTCTGGGGGTACTCGATCCCCGGAAGCACGCGGATTTTCTGGTATTCCCGGAACCTCTGCCAGGTGTTGTCGATATCCTCAAACGCGGTATCGATATTCTTGACGAGCTCCCGCACAGACTCGCTATCAGGTAGCTTCTCGCGCCGCTCGCGCCAGGCCTCCTCCAATTCCCCGAGCCACTGTTCCCGCTGCTCACGCGTGGCGTCAGGCCAGCCAGTCCACCAGTCGGCAGAGGGCGCATCAAATTCCGGAATGACGGGCTCGAATTCTTTCGGTTTTTTGGTCCCGGGAAGCTGCGCCAGCGCCTCACAAGCCAATAACAACAGCAACAGGAGAATGAAAATACAGGTGCGCCGGGGCGCCAGTGAAGCTCCGCCACCGGGGATGTACGGGCGAGATAAAGCGGGGTCACCCACCATAACCTTGTTTCAATCCATGAAGGGGCCGGGCACGAAGACATGCGTATCTGGTGCACCTGCGGGCTGGCACGCGCACTCAGTTATCAGTGTAGCCGGCCCGGCTCAGGGGTAATCGCGCGCGCCGGAAGGCGGTCGCGGCTGTCCCGGTCACGTACTCGCGGTCGCGGTAGTTCGGGCGCAACGAGCGGCTCTGGGCGCACCAGGAGTTCCTGCGCACCGTAGGGCAGGCTGTCGATCCGCTGCTGGGCTATGGCTGCAGCGGCGAGGAAAAGACAGGGGGCGCAGTAAAGCAGAACGGCGGGTAACCGCATGGCCGGCCCTCGAAATGGCTGTGTCTCTCCTCGGCCTAGAAGTTATTTCGCGCCAGCGATCCCCCGTGCCCGCTCAAGAAGCCTCCGCGGCCCCCCGGCCTTTCCCCGCGACTGCTGGCAGCACCTTGACCTTTTGCCCGGACTGCAGCCCCTCGGCGCCGCGCACCACTACCCTGTCACCGGCGGCCACATCGCCCCGCACGGCAATCCAGGTACCGTCGCCACTGCCGGTCGACACCGGCAACCGCTCGGCGGTGCTCTCAGCACTTACCCGGAAGACGTAGGCACTGCCATCGCGCAGGACCAGCGCGTCGCGAGGCACGGCCACCACCTTTTCAGCGGCGGACAGCGGCACCGCCACCTGCACCGGCATGCCGGGAATCCAGTGCCACTCGGCAGCCGCCGACGGGGGCAGCGAAACCATTAGCTTCACCCGCCGGGAGCCGGCTTCCGCGACGGGCACCAGCGCCCGCACCTTTCCATGCCGGGGAGCATCATCCTGTTCGCTGCCGGCCTGGGGCATGGCGTCGCTGCGCAGGCTGACGACGTTGTCGTCCCGCAGCAGCGGTAGCGCGCGCATGGGAATTTCCGCCTCCACCTCAAGCTGCGACATGTCGATGATGCGCAGCAGCGGCGCACCGGTGCGGACATATTCGCCGGCCTGTTGCTCCCGGCTGACCACCAGTGCATCGAAGGGTGCGACCAGCGTAGTCCGGTCCAGCTCGTAGGCAGTGCGGTCGCGCTGGACGCGGGCGGCGACCAGGTCCTGGTGCACGGCCTCGCGCTCGGCCTGCTGTTCTTCCAGCGCCGCCCGGGAGGTGTTGTTGGCCTCACTCAACTTTTGCAACCGCGCCAGCTGGGCATCCATATATTTCAGCCGCGCCTGTAACCGCCGGACCCGACTCTCGCTAGCGCGCAGCTCCAGCCGCCAGCGGGTGGCGTCGAGCTGCGCCAGGCTGTCACCCGCCCTGACCAGGGTGCCCGGCTCGGCGACAAACTCGAGCGCGCCGTCCTGCTCCGAGGAAACCGTAAGGTCGCGGCGGCTGACCACCCTGCCCGCCGACCACTGGCGGGGGGCTATCTCGCGCAACCGGGCCTCATCGGTCGCCACCGCCACCGCGCGGTCTTCGCTGGCTGCGGTGAGGGGGAAGCCCGCCAGGGCGGCGACCAGCATGGCGGGCAGCGCAAGCCGCGATGTGCGGCGCAGTGAAACAGTGGTCATGAATCGGTCCTCAGGTCCGTGGGCGCACGCCCCGGGAAAAAGCGGCGCAGGGGCAAGGCGCCGGTCTGCAGCAGCGCCGGCAGCAGGATCAGGGTAAACAGCGTGCTGAACGCCATGCCGCCGACGATCACTGCCGCCAGGCCGCGGTAAATCACGCTGCCCTCTCCCGGGGCCACCAGTAGCGGCAGCATGCCGAACACGCTGGTCAGGGTGCTCATGAAAATGGGTCGCAGGCGCAGGCGCAGTGCCCTCTCCACCGCGTCGCGGCGGCTGGCGCCCTCGGCTTCGGCGCTGCGGGTCTGGTGCACCAGCAGGATGGCGTTGTTGACCACCAGCCCCAGCAGGATCACGAAGCCGATCATGGTCAGCAGGTCGAGCGGCTGGAAGCCCACCAGGTTGAGCAGGCGCAGTGCCAGCACACCGCCCACGGTCGCCAGCGGCACGGTGAGCAATACCAGTGCCGCATCCCGTAGGGAGCGGAACAGCGCGCTCATCAACAGGAACAGGATCAGCAGGGCCAGGACGAAGTTCTGCGACAGGGATTTCAGCGCCTTGTCCAGGTCGCTGGCGTTGCCGCCGACCAGCACACTGCCGTCGGCGGGCATGGCAGCGCGGATGCGCGGCAGGATATCCGCGTCGATCTGCGCCCGCACCTCCTCCAGGGAGACATCGTCGGGCGGCACGATATTGAGCGTAATGGTGCGCCGGCCATCGACCCGGCGCAGGCTGCCCGGGCCGACGGTGCGGTCCACACCCGCCAGCTGCGACAGTGGCACTATCTCGCCGCGCGGCGTGACCAGCGGGGTATTCTCCAGCTGTTCCGGGGTGTTCCACTCGCGCGCCTTGAAGATAACGTCGAGGCGCTTCTCGCCATTGAAATACTCTCCCACGTAAAGGCCGTTACCCAGCGCGCGCACCAGGCTACCCAGGTCGCGGCGGTTCCAGCCCTGCTCGTGGATGGCGCGGTCGTCGGGGTAAACCGTGAGTTCCGGCTCCGACAGGGACAGTCCCGGGTTGGCCTGCACCGGTACCCCGGGCATGACCTCGCTCACTATCTCGACGCCCGCGGCCGCGGCCTGCATCAAGCCGCGGGCATCGCGCGACTGCAGGTGCAAGGCAATGCGGCGGTCACCGCCGAACTGGCCGAACAGGTTGCCGCGGGTGGCGAAGCCGCGGAAATCGGGGATGTCCACCAGCACTTCCTCGCGCATGATGCGCTCCATCTCGTGGACCTGGCCCATATCCTTGACCCGCACCCCCATGGTGCCGCCGCTGGGCCAGGTGAGGATGTAATAGTTTTTCAGCGCCGGCTCGCGCTCACCGCTCATGAACGGCGCCATACGCCGGTCGATCTCGCCGACGATTTCCCGCTCGATGGTGTCGGTATTGGTGGCGGCGGGGAAATTCAGCCAGACATCCACCGCGTCGCGCTTGACCGGCGGCAGGTAGTCCAGTCTCGGCAGCAGCAGCCAGGTGGCGGCGACGGGTACCAGCAACAGCGCCAGGATCACCCGCCAGCGTCGTGCGGCGCTGCCGGTGAGCGCCATCACCCGCGCGGTTATCCGCTCCCACAGCGGCGCCAGCCGGTCGGTCGCGGAAATTGGCGGCAGCCACTGGCGTGCCGCGGCCGGCACCACCGCCATGGCTACCAAAAGGGAGAAAACCACCGCCACGGCAATCGTCAGGGCCAGGTCGCCGAATACCTGTCCCTCGATACTGTCGAGAAAAAATACCGGCAAGAAGATCGCCACCGTGGTGGCAGTGCTGGCCAGCAGTGCCCCCCAGACCTGGCCGGCCCCCTCCCGGGATGCCGACTCCGGGTCGCGACCGCGCTCCCGCAACCGCACGATGTTCTCGAGCACCACGATGGCCGCGTCGAGCACCATACCGGTAGCAAAGGCCAGCCCCGCCAGGGAAATCACATTGAGGCTGCGCCCGGCGGCCGACAGCACCACGAAGGTGGCCAGCAGGGAGATGGGGATGGCTGCCGCCACGATCAGCGTGGCCCGCATCCGCCGCATAAACCACCAGAGGATGCCCACCGCCAGCAGTATGCCCAGCACCAGGTTGCCGCCGAGCAGGTTCAGGGCCCGGTAGACGAATACCGAGGCATCGAACGATTGCACCAGGGTAAGTTTTTCCGGCCCGAGCCGCTCGTTCAGCGCCTCGACCTTCTGCTTCACCCGCTCCAGGGTGGCGAGCATATTGGCGTCGTTGGCCCGGTTGATGCGCAGCGATATCGCCGGGTTGCCGTTCTGGGTGGCGAGGCCGGCACCATCCGACGGGGCGACCCGTACCTCGGCGATATCGCCGAGGCGCACCGGCCGACCATCGCGCCATTCAAGTACCAGCTCCTCCAGCCGGTCGGGCCTGTATTCACCGGCAAAGCGCAGGGTGTAACGGCGTCGGCCCACATCGGTAAAGCCACCGGAAATATCCCGCGCCGACGCCAGCTGCTGGGTCACCAGTGGCAGCTGGACGCCCAGCTCGGCGGCCTTCCAGGGATCGAAGATCACCTGCAATTCCTCGCGCCCGGCAACACCGTGCTGCGCCTCGACGCTAGCCACGCCGGCCACCGCCTCCAGCTCCGGGCGGATAACATCATCGATCATGCCGGTGTAGTCGTGCAGGCTGCCGGGATTGCCGGGCAGCTTCTGCAGGAAGAAGTAGGTCAGCGGCGTGGTGGCCCCGCCCCAGCCGCCGAGCATTACCCGCGGCGGCTCGGCATCGCGCGGTAGCGGCGGCAGGCTGCTCATGCGGCTGATGACATCGATCAGCACCGAGTCCATGTCGGTGCCCATGGAGAATTCCAGGTTCACGGTAGCGCCGCCGCGCCCGGCATTGACCTGCATCTGTTTCAGGCCGGTCAGCCCCTGCAGCACCGACTCGATCGGCTCGACGATCTCCGCCTCCACCTCTTCGGGCGAGGCCGCGCGCCAGCCGGCCCTGATGGTCACCTGGGGATTGTCGATGTCGGGAAACAGCTGGACCGGCAGCCGGCTGGCAAGGAAGGCACCCAGCAGCACGGTCAGCACCACTGCCACCGCGGTGGCGGCGGGATTTTTCAGAGCGGCGGAAGTGATGGCCATACCGGGAACCTGCTGTTGTTATCTGCCGGCAAGGCTAACGGTTGGGGGCGCGGCCGCAACCGGGATGCGACCAGTCGCCGGCATTTCTCGATCAAGCTTGGGAGCGGGGACACAAAGGGATTAAATGGGCGGCAAAAGACGCGGCGGCAGGAGCCGCCGCGGAGGGGAATCCTAGAGGAAGTGCTGCACCTTGGTCTTGTAGCTGCGGCTCATCTTAAGCCGCTCGCCGTTGTTGAGCACCAGGTGGTATTCACCATTGATATGCGCGCAGATCTCGCGCACCCGCCCCAGGTTGACGATGGTGGAACGGTGGATGCGCTGGAACCTGCCGGGGTCGAGCTGCTGTTCCAGCTCTTTCATGGTGATGCGCATGACATGGGTCTCACCGTTGGCGTGCACGCACATATAATCCCCCGCCGCATCGATCCAGTCGATATCGGCGGCGGGCACCAGGGTGATCCGGCCGGCGTCCTTGATGGCAATTTTTTCAGGGTAGCGGCTGCCGCCCAACTCACCCTGAAAAGCCCCGGCGGCCAGCTTCTGTTCGAGTACCTCCGGTGATTCGCGGGTGAGGTCGGCTACCGCTTCGAGCAGCTGCTCGCGCTGGGTGGCGATATCGGCGCTGGCGAGCTTTTCCCGCACCCGTTCCAGTGCCTGGCGCAGGCGCTCGTCCTCCAGCGGCTTCAGTACGTAATCCACGGCATTGACTTCGAAAGCCTCCACCGCGTACTGGTCGTAGGCGGTGACGAACACCACCTGGGGGATTTCCTCCCGGGGGAGTTGCTGCACCAGCTGCAGCCCGTCGATGCCCGGCATCTGGATGTCGACGAACATTACATCAGGCTTGTGCGCGGGGACCTCTTCCAGCGCCTCGCGGCCATTGCTGCACTCGGCCACTATCTCTACATCGCCCAGTGCCTGCAGGCGCAGGCGCAGGCCCTTGCGGGCCAGGGGTTCATCGTCAACTACGATGGCTCTCAGTTTGTCTTGGCTGCCACTCATGTCTGGATTCCTGTTCGAATGGAATTCTTATATGTACCGCCAGCCCGCCCTCGGTGCGGTTGCGGAAGCGTACCTTCTGTTCCGGGCCGTACAGCGCACGCAGGCGCTCGCAGGTATTGCGGATCCCCACGCCCTGCCCCGCGCCGAGCCCGGCCAGGACCTCTTCGGGCGCACCCGGGCCGTTGTCACTGACTTCGAGGAGCAGTTCACCGGCGAAGACGCGCGCCTTGATATTGATCTCGCCGCCCCACTCGCGCTGCGAGATACCGTATTTGATGGCGTTCTCCACCAATGGTTGCAGCAGCAGGCTGGGTACCAGTGCGCTGGGCGCCTCCCCCTCCATGTCGACGTTGACTCCCAGCCGGTCGTCGAAGCGCACTTTCTCGATATCCAGGTAGAGCATCAGCGCCTCCACCTCCTTGGCCAGCGTCACCTTCTGCATGGGGTCATTATCCAGGGAATGGCGCAGGAACTGCGACAGGCGCGACACCATGTCGTTGGCGGTGCGCCCCTGGCTGTCCAGGATCAGCGTGGAGATGGCATTGAGCGTATTGAACAGGAAATGGGGGTTCAGCTGGTAGCGCAGCATCTTCAGCTGGGCCTGGTGTGCCATGGACTCGGCGCGCAGGGCCTTGGCCTGCTGGGTCAGCGAGGTCTGGTAGTACTTGATGCCGTAGTAGAGCGCCGCCCAGGTCATCAGGATCAGGAAGGAGTAGGAAAACCAGTAGACCGCGAGCACCGCCGGATGCTCGTCCTTCTCGGTACCGTAAAGCCAGGCGGAGCCGGCAAACTTGATACCGGCCCAGACCGCCGCCGCCAGCATCACCACGCCGAGGGAACCAAACAGGCGCATTGCCGGCGGCTTGTTCCAGAGCCCCTGGAACCCGCGCCGCATGACCTCCGACAGCAGGACGCCGGATGCGGTGGCCACCGCGATGTAGCCGGTGTGCAGCCAGTGGTTCTCCACCCAGAAGAAGCTGCCCACGAAGGTCAGCAGGGTGTAGCCGCCCCAGCCGGACAGCTGCAGCGCGCGGTACTGCCAGCGGTGTGTGGCGAGCCTCTCGGCCAGCCAGTGAAAGACGTTGTTGCCCATATGCTTCCGCAATTGCGCGCCGATCGCGATCCGCGCGAGAATTCGTATCGGGGACCCGCCGGTCGCCCGTGCAAAGGCAGGGGGCGGGGTGGATCCCAACTCTGGTGACAAATAGTAAATGGCCAGCGGCGCCGACGAAATACCGTCGGGCGCAGCCTCGCAACAGACTGCCGCAGGAGCACCCTTGAATTACTGGCTTTTCAAGTCCGAGCCCGATGAATACAGCCTCGCCGACCTGGCGGCGGAACCCGGCCGCACCGGGCGCTGGGACGGCATCCGCAACTACCAGGCCCGCAACTTCCTGCGCGACCGGGTGCAGGAGGGGGACGGGGTGCTGTTCTACCACAGCGCCTGCCGGGTGCCGGCGGTGGTGGGCACCGCCGAAGTGGTGCGCGCCGCCTATCCGGACCCGGCCCAGTTCGACCAGCAATCGCCCTATTTTGATCCGCGATCGACCCCGGAAAATCCGCGCTGGTTCTGTGTGGATATCCGCTGGCAGGAGGAATTCGCACGGCCGGTGCCGCTGGCAGAGATCAAGGCCGACCCGGCCCTCCGGGAAATGGTGCTGGTGAAGCAGGGGCGTCTGTCGGTCCAGCCGGTCACCACCGCGGAGTGGCGGGCCATCCGGCTTCTCGGGGACTCACCCTGCCCCTGACCCTGCCGGGCTGCGGGCTATACGAAGTCCGCGATCTCCTCCAGTGGCTTCTTGTCGATCGCCGGCACCTCGGCTCCTTCCGCAGGCAGGCCCGCCACCAGGATCATGTAGGGCTTTTCCGTCGCCGGGCGGCCGAGGATTTCGTTCAGGAACTTCATCGGGCTGGGGGTATGGGTGAGTGTGGCCACGCCGGCGTTGTGCAGGGCGGCGATGAGCATGCCGGTGGCAATGCCGACGGACTCCGCCGTGTAATAGTTCTTGCGCCGCTCGCCCTCCGCGCCGCTGCTGAATTTCTTCAGGAACACCACGATCAGGTAGGGCGCCGTTTCCAGGAATGGCTTGTGCGCGTCGGTACCCAGCGGCTCCAGCGCCTCCAGCCACTCCTCCGAGGCGCGACGCTGGTAGAACTCGCGCTCCTCCTCTTCGGCGGCCTGGCGGATCCTGTGCTTGATCTCCGCGCTCTCCGCGACCACGAAATGCCACGGCTGCATGTTGGCGCCGCTGGGGGCGCTGCCGGCGGTGCGGATGGCATCCTCGATCACCGCCCGCGGCACCGGCGCGGCGCTGAAATCCCGCACGGTGCGGCGGCGGCGCATCAGCTGGTAAAACCCACTGGCCCGGCGGCACATTTCCGCCTCTTCCAGCGGCTCGAACTCCAGCGGGGCAAAGTCTTTCCCGGCCATCAGACCACCCCTTTGGTGCTGGCAATAAAGAGGCTGAGCAATGACAGGAAGGTGAGCACGGCCACGATCACCGCCAGCAGCAACAGCGGGCGGAACGGCTTGCGCTCGGTTTCGTTGACACCCGAACGCAGGAACTGGTCGACCCGGGCCTGGTCCTCGTCGGAGAGTTTTTTCTTGTCGCTCATGGCACTCGATTCGTGTTGTTGTTATCGCACCGAGTTTAGGAGAAAGGCGCCGGCGGATAAAGCGTCGACGATGCGGCGTGGCCGCAGGGCAAAAAAAAGCCCCGCAGGGCGGGGCTGACAAGGCTGCTTGGGATACGGGCGGGGGAGCCGCTTACAGCGGGGCTGCCTACAGCAGCTCCTCCTCGATATCCATCAGGCTGTGGCTGCCGGCGTCGACGCTGGCCGCCAGTGCGCGGGTGCGCGTCAACAGGCGCTGGTAGTAGAAACGTGCGGTCTTGACCTGGCCCTTGTAGAAGCTGTCCTGTTCCACCTTGGGCAGGGCCGCTGCAGCCGCCTTCGCCCACATGAAGGCGTAGGCTACATAGCCAAACAGGTGCAGGTACTCCACCGAAGCGGCGCCCGGCGCATGGGGATCCTCCCTGGCGGCCTCGATCATCCGCGCGGTCACGTCGCGCAGGCGCTGCAGCTCTTCGGCCAGCGGCTGCACGAACTCCGCCAGCGGCTCGTGATCGATGTTCGCATCGATAAACGCCTGTACGTCGTCGGCAAACAGATTGAAGAAGGCGCCGCCGTTGGCGACCGTCTTGCGGCCCACCAGGTCCAGCGCCTGGATACCGTTGGTACCCTCATAGATCTGGGTGATGCGCACGTCGCGCACCAGCTGCTCCTGGCCCCACTCGCGGATATAGCCGTGGCCACCGAAGACCTGCTGGCCCATCACGGTGCAGTCCAGGCCCATATCGGTGAAGAACGCCTTGGCTACCGGGGTGAGCAGCGCCACCATGGCTTCGGCATTCTTCTTCTCATCACCCTCGCCGAACTTGGCGATGTCCAGCCACTGCGCCACGTAGGTGGACAGGGCGCGGCCGCCGCCAATCAGCGCCTTCTGGGTCAGCAGCATGCGGCGCACGTCCGGGTGCACGGTAATCGGGTCCGCGGCCTTGTCGGCCTGTTGGGGGCCGGCCGGGGAGCGGCTCTGGATCCGCTCGCGGGCGTATTCCAGCGCGTTCTGGTAGGAGCGCTCGGAAGCGCCCAGCCCCTGGATGCCCACACCCAGGCGCTCGTAGTTCATCATGGTGAACATGGCCGCGAGGCCCTTGTTCACCTCGCCCACCAGCCAGCCGGTGGCGCCGTCGAAATTCATCGCGCAGGTGGCCGAGGCCTTGATGCCCATCTTGTGCTCGATGGAGCCGCAGTTGACCGCGTTGCGCTCACCCAGGCTGCCGTCCTCGTTCACCAGGAATTTCGGCACCAGGAACAGCGAGATGCCCTTGGGGCCCTTGGGCGCGTCGGGCAGCTTGGCCAGCACCAGGTGGATAATGTTCTCGGACAGGTCCTGGTCGCCACCGGTGATGAAAATCTTGCTGCCGCTGATCTTGTAGCTGCCGTCTTCCTGCGGCTCCGCCTTGGTGCGGATAATGCCCAGGTCGGTGCCCGCGTGGGGCTCGGTCAGGTCCATGGCGCCGGACCAGGTGCCCTCGTACATTTTCGGCAGGTACTTCTGCTTCAGTTCCTCGCTGCCGTGGGCATCCAGCGCCAGGCAGGCGCCGGCGGTGAGGACCGGGTACAGCGCAAAAGAGATATTGGCCGCGTTGATCATCTCCTCGACCTGCGCGCCCAGCATCTTCGGCATGCCCATGCCGCCGTATTCAGGGTTGCCCACCAGCGCACCCCAGCCGCCTTCGCAGAAGGTGGCGTAGGCCTCCCTGAAGCCCGCCGGCGTGGTGACCACCCCGTCGGTCCACTGGCAGCCCTCTTCGTCGCCGCTGCGGTTGATCGGGTCCAGCGTGTTGGCGGCCAGCTTGGCCATTTCCTCGAGAATCGCGTCGGCGGTCTCACGGTCCACCGCGCCGGCCAGGCCCGACAGTCTTGCCCAGAGCTCATCCGCCGCAAACACCTCGTGCAGCAGGAAGTTCATTTCCCGCAGTGGGGCCTTGTACTCAGCCATGCTCCCGGATCCTCATTCAGTTGTTTGAAACAGTTGTTTGAATCTAGGGGCGCGGGCGCGACTTGTCAACTGCCAGCAGCGGCAGGAAAGTACGGGAAAGGCATGGTCAGCGCCCGCGCGAGTGGCGGGCGCCGTGTCACTACGGACGCGTGGGGGCGTTAAAGGAGCGGGGCCGGGTCCAGCTGTCCTGCCGCCCGGCGGTAGTCCGCCGCCTCGTCGAAGGGCATCACCCCCAGCAGGGGCGCCGGCAGCAGCTGGCGCAGGGTGCCCAGGTTCTCTTCCGGCCGGGCCATGCCCTCGCGGGCAAAATTGGCCACCCAGCCTGCCAGCTGCAGGCCATCGTGGCGTATGGCCTCTGCGGTCAGGACGGCGTGATTGATGCAGCCCAGCTGCATCCCGACCACCAGGATGACCGGGACGTCCAGCTCCCGCGGCAGGTCGGAGAGAAACGACCGCGGGCCCAGCGGCGTGCGCCAGCCGCCCGCGCCTTCGATCAGCACCAGGTCCGCCCCGGTATTCATCACCCCGCGGCACACCCCCGCCATACGGCTCACGTCCAGCCGCCGGCCGGCTTCGATGGCCGCAATGTGGGGCGCGATGGCGGGCTCCAGCGCGATGGGATTGACCTGCTGGTAGGGCAACTCCATGGTCATCGCCTCCTGCAGCAGCAGGGCATCGCTGTTGCGCAGCCCTTCAGCGGTGGCCTCGCAGCCGGACGCCACCGGCTTGACCGCGGCAGTCTGCAGCCCGCGGTCCGCGCAACACGCAAGCAGGGCCGCGGTGACATGGGTCTTGCCCACCTCGGTATCGGTCCCGGCAACGAAATAGGTTCTGGCCACGGGATTCTCCTCGATTTACTGCAATTTTTTTCTTGACGGCTCTTTAAACGCCGTCTACTTGCTGATAGATTAAACGCTTAGAGCAATTATTGATCAACCGACGGCCCTATATAGCCCGGGGTTAGGATAATTTCTCCAAAAATGTCCGGGCTCCTGCCCGGGCCGGCGATTAGGGACAGCGCTGTCAGCCAGCACGCCGCTATGTCGACACGAAAAGTCGTGAGACACGAAAAGTCGCGCCGCGTGGCCATGTGGCCGCGCGAGAGCAGGGAAGCTGCCTGAACCCGGAACACTGACCATAGAGACACGTTACCGAGACTATGCGATACCTGATCTTTGCCCTGATGATGCTCAGCCCCCTCTTCGCCTCCGCCACCGTGACCAAGGCGGATGAAGTGGTGGTGTACAAGTCCAAGTCACTGATGCAGCTGAAAAAGAACGGCCGTGTGCTCAAGAGCTACCGGGTATCGTTCGGCGACAATCCCCGCGGACACAAGGTGCAGCAGGGGGACGAGCGCACGCCGGAAGGCCGCTACACCCTCGACTGGAAGAACCCCAAGAGCCGTTTCTACCGCTCGATCCATATCTCCTACCCCAACCGGGCAGACAAGGCCCGCGCGCGGCGCATGGGGGTCAATCCCGGCGGCGACATCATGATCCACGGCATCAAGCCGCAGTGGACCGGTATGCAGGATTACCTGAAGAAGATGAACTGGACCGACGGCTGTATCGCGGTCAACAACCGCGAGATGGATGAAATCTGGGCCATGGTGGACACCCCCACTCCCATCTCCATCTATCCCTGATTCCCGTCTGCCCCCGGTTTCCGGGGAACGATCAGATCACGCCACGGGCGCCCGCTGTACAGCCGGCGCCCGTTTTGTTTAGCCCTTCCCCTGCTTCCAGGTCCAGGTACAGCAACTCATAGCTCGCCGGCAGCCCCGCGGGCGTCCGCCACCGCTCGTAGGCCTCGGCCAGGGCCCGCAGCCGGGCCCGACCGGTGAGCCCCCGGCCCGCGGCCCGGTTGACGTTATGGGCGCCTATTGTCTTCAGCTCCCGCATCAGCTGCATCGCGGTATCGAAGTGCAGCACCCGCTCCTCCGCCTGCAGGGACCCGGCGAGGCCCGCAGCAGAGGCCGCGCCGAGCCAGTCCCGCGACGGCAGGAAGCGATTCACGTGCACCGCGCCGTCCACCTGGGCCCAGCTGCACCGCAACTCCGCCAGGGTACCCGGCCCCAGCGTGGCCACCAGGCAGCGGCCGTGGTCGGCCAGTACCCGCTGCAGCTCCCCGAACAGCATTGGCAGCCGGTAGCACCACTGCAGCGCCATACTGGAAAACACCAGGTCGACGCTGCCGTCCGCCAGCGGCAGTTGCTCCGCATCGGCGGCAATGTAGTGGTCCGCCACCGGCCGCTCACGGCGGGCGTACCCCAGCATGCCCTCGGCCAGGTCCAGCGCGATAATCTCCGCTTCGGGAAAGCGCCGGCGCAACAGCTCGCTGCCGTAGCCGGTCCCGCTGCCCAGGTCGAGAATGCGCCGCGGGGCGAACGCCGTTTCCACCCCACCCAGCAGCTGGCGGCATACGGCCCGTTGCAAGTGGGCAGCACCGTCGTAACTGTCGGCTGCCCGGCCGAAGGAGCGCGCCACGGCGCGCTTGTCGAAGGGGGCTGCATCACTGGCGGGCTCACTACATTCCCGCAATAAGGTACCGAGCTTTTCCGCCACCAGTTCCGGCCGCGAAAGCTGCGGCACATGCCCCGCACCGTCAATAATCCCGGTAGCGGCGCCCAGGCGGCGGAATTCATCAGCTGCTGCAGCCGGTACCAGCGCATCGCCGTCGCCAAACAGGTACAGTGCCGGCACTCCGCCATTACCTGCCCCGGCGACCAGGCCGCGATTGTCCCAGCGTCCCAGCGCTGCCAGCGCCTCCCGCCAGCCACTTCCGGAAACAGGCGCGGCCCACTGCTTCAACTGTTTCATCACCGCGCGCATGGTGTGGTCACCGCGCGCCTGCAGGCCGCAGAACTGGGCCTGCGTCGCAGCGGGGTCGGCGGCAAACGAGCGGCAGAAGTCCTCGAAGACACCCGGGTCCATGCCCGGCCAGTCCCCGCGCCGCACGAAGGTCGCGTTGGCCCCGATGGTGCACAGGCCACGAATGACGTTTTGCCCCAGCCGCCTGTCCCGTTCCGCCAGTCGCAGCGCCAGCATGCCGCCGAGCGAGTGCCCCACCAGGACACAGGGGCCCGGCAGCCGGCCGGCGATATCGGCAAGCAGGGTGTCGTCGTCGGGCCAGGGTTCATCGGCGCGATCGCCGAACCCGGGCAGGTCAATGGTGACCAGCGGCAGGTCCGTGCGCGCGCGCAGCTCCGTGCACAGCGGTTCCCAGAGACGACTGTCGCCGCCCCAGCCATGCAGGAATACCAGTGCCACGGAGTCGTTCACGACCACACCCCCGGGCTTTCGCCATTGATGCCATATTCGACCAGGGCCCCGGCCAGGACCAGCAGCAGGTCCTCGACCTGTTTCTCGCTGTGGGCGGCCGAGAGGGTAATGCGCAGCCGCGCCGTGCCGGCAGGCACCGTCGGCGGGCGGATGGCCCCCACCAGGAAGCCGCGCTCCTGCAGGCGGCCGGCCACCCGCACCACGGTCTCCTCATCTCCCAGCAGCAGCGGCTGGATGGCGGTGGCGGAGGGCATCAGCGGCAAGCCGAGTTCGGCAGCGCGGCGGCGGAACTGCCCGATGCGCTGTCGCAGGCGCTCGCGATGGCCGGGCTCACTCTGCATGATGTCCAGCGCCGCGATGTTGCCGGCGGCAATCGCCGGCGGCATACCGGTCGTGTAGATATAAGGGCGGGCGAATTGCACCAGGTAATCGACCAGCTCGCGGGAGCCAGCGACAAAGGCCCCGGCATTGCCGGCCGCCTTGCCCAGTGTGCCCATCAGCACCGGCGCCTCGTCCTGGCCCAGCCCCGCGGCGGCGGCACTGCCGGCAGCGGGCAGCTCCGCGCTGCCCATCACACCGAAGCCATGGGCCTCGTCCACCATAAGCCAGGCACCGTACTCGCGACACAGTTGTGCCATCTCACGCAGGGGCGCACAGTCGCCGTCCATGCTGTAGACGCCATCCACCGCCACCAGGATATTGCCGCCGCCCCGCTCTTTCCTGTTCCGCTGCGCCCGTTGCAGCTGCCGCTCCAGCGCGGCCAGGTCACTGTGGGCAAAGCGCAGGCTCTCCGCGCGGCACAGGCGGGCACCGTCGATCAGCGAGGCGTGGTTGAGTCTGTCGGAAATAATATTGTCGCCGCGGCCCACCAGGGCACAGATGGTGCCCACATTGGCCAAGTAACCGCTGGAAAATACCAGCGCTGCCTCCCGGCCTGTCAGCCCGGCGATCCTGTCCTGCAGTTGCTCGTGCACTTCCAGGTGGCCATTGACCAGGTGCGACGCGGTAGCCCCCGCCCCCAGCTCGGCACCGGCCTGCTGCGCGGCGATCACCGCGGGGTGGGTGGCAAGGCCCAGGTAATCATTGCTGCTGAAGGTCACCAGCGGCACGCCGTCCACCTCGGCCTGCGGGCCGGGCGCCGCGGCCAGGGTTTTCAGTTCCCGGTAGAGGTTGCGCTCGCGGCGCTCGGCGAGGCGCTGGCGGAGTACTTCCGCCAGCGGTGCGGTGGAGGTCATTTTGCCGCGTCGTAGAAGAAAGGATCGTTTTCCTGTTCGCTGATACGTGCCGAAAGCTCGGCCTCCACTTCGGCCTCGTCCGCGTACTGCTGGTACTCCTCCGGCTTGATGCCCAGGCGCGCGAACAGCTGCATATCCTCGTTGGCCTCGGGGTTGCCGGTGGTGAGCAGTTTCTCTCCGTAGAAGATCGAGTTGGCGCCGGCCAGGAAGGCCAGCGACTGCATCTCATCGCTCATGGCCTCGCGCCCGGCGGACAGCCGCACATGGGACTTCGGCATCATGATGCGGGCCACGGCAATGCAGCGGATAAATTCGAACGGATCCAGGTCTTTTTCATCCTCAAGCGGGGTACCGGCCACCTTCACCAGCATATTGATGGGCACGGATTCCGGGTGCTCCGGCAGGTTGGCCAGCTGCATCAGCAGCCCGGCGCGGTCCTTCTCACCCTCACCCAGGCCGACAATGCCACCGGCACAGACCTTCATGCCGGCGGCGCGCACCCGGTCCAGGGTCTCGAGGCGATCCTGGTAAGTCCGGGTGGTGATGATCTCGCCGTAATATTCCGGCGAGGTATCCAGGTTGTGGTTGTAATAGTCGAGCCCGGCCTCGGCCAGCTCCTTCGCCTGTTCGTCCTTCAGCATGCCCAGGGTCATGCAGGTCTCCAGCCCCAGGGCCTTCACCTCCCGCACCATGCGGGTGACGTAGGGCATATCCTTCTTCTTGGGCGAGCGCCATGCGGCGCCCATGCAGAAACGGGTTGCACCGCTGGCCTTGGCCGCGCGCGCCTCCTCAACCACCTTTTCCACCTTCATCAGCTGCTCCCGCTCCAGCCCGGTGTCGTAGCGGGCGCTCTGGGGGCAGTAGGCGCAGTCCTCGGGACAGGCGCCGGTCTTGATGGAACACAGGGTGCTCACCTGTACCCGGTTCGGGTCGAAATGTGTGCGGTGTACCTGCTGGGCGGTAAACAGCAGGTCGTTGAACGGCAGCGCGAACAGGTCCAGGACCTGCTGGCGAGTCCAGTCGTGGCGCTCCTGGAAATAGACAGAGGAGGCGACTGGCATTTGCTGGGCGGCGGTCACGGGGGTTAGTCTCCCATCGGTTATTGATGCAGCTTTGTTATGGACGACCGGGTCACCCCGGAAGCTGCCAGTGTAGCGGTGACCCCATCGCTGTCAACCAAGCAGCCAGGGAATGGTTTACAGGGTGATTGCACGTTTTCTGTCACGCCGGCTGGCGCTGTGCCTGCTGTGCCACGGCCCCGCCGGGAACGAGGCCGGCATCTGCCGCGCCTGTGCCGCGGAGCTGCCGGTGTTGGGGAGCGCCTGCCCGCGCTGTGCGCTGCCACTGCCCACCGCTGCGGCCTGCCCCGGGTGCCTGCGCCGCCCGCCCGCGATCGGCGCGGCCCGCTGTGCCTGGCACTATGCGTACCCGGTGGCCCAGCTGATCCGGCGCTTCAAGCACGACGGCGACCTCGCCGCGGGGCACAGTCTCGGCCTGCTTGCCGCCCGCCAGCTGCGACCCGTGGAGCCACTGCCGGACCTGCTGGTGCCGGTGCCACTGCACTGGCGCCGCCGCTGGCAACGGGGCTTCAACCAGGCCGAGCTGGTGGCGGAGGCACTCGGACGCGCCTGGCAGCTGCCCGTAGGTCGGCGGGTAATGTGCCGGATACGGGCCGGTGCCAGCCAGCAGGCACTCGATCGCCGGCAGCGACTGGCCAACCTGCGCGACAGCTTCAGCGTGCGGGGCAAGGTGCAGGGGCTGCGTATTGGCCTGGTAGACGATGTCATCACCACCGGCGCCACCCTCGATGCCGCTGCCGCGGCCCTGCTGGACTCCGGCGCCTTGTCCATAAGCGCGTACGCGCTGGCCAGAACCCCCTGAACGACCCTGCCCCGGGCAAATAGACCGAAAAGGCAGATCCCGTCAGAATAGCCGCCCGGCAGACTGGGACCAGTGTCTCAATCCCAGCACTGCTAACGTTATATTTAGTGACCAGCCGCTCGCACGCCGTCGAGCGCCAGATGGGAACCCAGTGATGAGTGACAACAAGCTGCCGCGCAATGTGGTGATCAGCGGTACCGGCCTGTGGACACCGCCCCATTCGATCAGCAACGAGGAGCTGGTCGACGCCTACAATGCCTACGCCGAGCGCTACAACCGGGAGCACGCGGCACAGATCGAGGCCGGCGAGCTGGCGGCCAAGCCACTCTCGTCGGCGGAATTCATCGAGAAGGCCTCGGGCATCAAGAGCCGCTACGTCGTCAGCCGCGACGGCATCCTGGATCCCGGCCGCATGCGGCCCTACCTGCCGGAGCGCAGTGACGACGAGCTGTGCATGCAGGCCGAAATGGGCGTGGCCGCGGCGAAGCAGGCCCTGGCCGCAGCGGGCAAGCAGCCGGAAGATATCGACGCGGTAATCGTGGGCGCTTCCTACATGCAGCGCGCCTATCCCGCCATCGCCATCGAGATCCAGGGTGCGCTGGGCATCGACGGCTTCGCCTTCGATATGGAAGTCGCCTGCTCTTCCGCCACCTTTGCCCTGCAGCGGGCGGTGGATGCCATCTGCTCGGGTTCGGCAACCACCGTGCTGGTGGTGAACCCGGAACTGGCCTCGCCGCAGATCGACTTCACCGATCGCGACAGCCACTTCATTTTTGGCGATGTGGCGGTAGCGAGCGTGGTGGAGTGCGGTGAGACCGCCACCGCCGATGACACCTGGCAGATTCTCGGCACCCGCGCCAAAACGGTGTTCTCGAACAATATCCGCTCCAACTTCGGTTACACCGCGCGCGCGGCAGACGTGGACCCCTTCGGCGAGGGCAAGCTGTTCCGCCAGAACGGCCGCAAGGTATTCAAGGAGGTGTGCCCCATGGCGGCCGCGCATATCGAGAGCCACGTGCGCGAGTCCGGCAGCGAGCCCGCAGAGCTGGCGCGCTACTGGCTGCACCAGGCCAATATCAACATGAACAACCTGATCGCGAAGAAACTGATGGGCGACGGCGCCAGCGAGGAGCGCGCACCGGTGGTACTGGACCGCTACGCCAATACCGGCTGTGCCGGTTCGGTGATCGCCTTCCACCTGTACCGGGACGACCTGCAGCCGGGCGAGCGCGGGGTTATCTGTTCTTTCGGTGCCGGTTACTCGATCGGCAGCCTCGTGGTCGAAAAGACCGGCGGCTGAGTCCCCTACAGGCGGGCGGGCCTCCCCGCCCGCAGTGCCGGCACGGGATGCAACTTTGCCCCGGCTCACCGGTGGCTTTCCCGCTATTTGCAGCTCCCCCCTCCCGCAGCTCCCGCCGACCCTCCCTCGCCACAGCGATCCCCTGGCGCGGCACAGCCAGGCGCCACACTGTGCCTTTTATGACAGATAGACTGCAATAAAGCATTATTTGGGATGGTAAGCCTAATTTAAACAAATCTTTAATATAGAAAGGCTAGCCATCGCCAGAATTGTAGATATAATCGCCAGCCTTCACTTACTGTCACTGCGGCCATCCCTCGCCGCCCCCAGAAGTACCATGCAACCATCGATTACACCGCCCGCCATGCCGGTCACCGAAGCGCCCGGCCCGCACCCGCTCTGTCGCCGCCGGGAACTGCTGCTGGACATCTTCGCCATGAACAGCTTTTCCTGGGCGATCGCCATCCCCATCGAACTGCTGCTGGCCGGCATGAGCCTGCAGGAGCATATCCAGGTACGGCTGCTGGCGGTGGTGTTCAACACCCTCATCGCGCGCCCCTTCAGCATCTACCGCCACTGGGTGGCGGCCCGTTTCGGTGGCCGCGGCGACCTCAACGCCTACCTGGTGGATACCTTCGTTTTCCTCAGCTTCCAGTGCCCGCTGTATGTCGGCAACATGCTGCTCGGAGGCGCCAGCTGGGCCGAGATCGCCACGGCCAGCGCCACGTTTATGGTAATTGCCGGCGCACTGGGCCGTCCCTATGGAATCTACCTCGACTGGCTGCGGCGCCTGTGGATCAACAGGCGCTCCCGCAGCATTGCGCCCATGGCCCTGAACCTGCAATGAGGCGAGTCCCGCTGGAACCGCTGAACGAGCGCCTGTCCCGGGCTGCGTGACACCAGACCACAATGGTACTGTCGTACCTCAATCTGACCGGGGGATTGCCGGGTTCCACTTGTATAGTGACTCTTTTTGCATTATGTAGTTAGAGATAAGGAGCCGTTGGGGCAGCCCCCAACGGCAAACCCGGGACCGCAGGATTTGGTCCCTGTCAACGCGAATGGTTACAAGGATGATAAATACCATTTACCGCGGTCGCCGCCGGGTGTGCGCCCCCGTGGCCGCGCTTCTCACCAGCCTTCCCGCTGCGGCTGCAGCCGCCCCGCTCATCGATGCCCTCACTGAGAGCCGTGTGGCCCTGGCCTGGCCGCTGGCACTGCTGGCCGCCCTGCTGGTGGCAGTGACCACGGCAATCCTGTTACAGAGCCAGGCTCGCCGGCAACAGCTGGAACTGGCATCGGCTTCCGAGCGGCTGGGGAATGAAAATCGCAAGCTGCACCAGCAGCTGCAGTCCCACCGCACCCAGCTCGGCAAGTTCGAACAGCAGCTGAGCGAGAGCCGCGACAGCGTTGAGCTGCTGCGCCAGCAGCGCAACGACCTCCAGGCGGTTATCGTCCACCGGCTCCAGCGCCCGCTGGAGGCGGTGCAGGGCACGCTCAACCTGCTGTTGCGGGGAGGGGATCCTGAGACCGCCGGGCTGGCGGAAATGGCCCAGCGGCAACTCGAGGGGGCCAGGCAGGCGCTCAAGCAGGTGAACCCGGGTGCCTCCGCTAACGGTGCCGGGGAACAGCCCGGCAGGGGTGACGCGCGCCATGTCTCCAGCCTGTCGGTGCTGCTGGTGGAAAATGAAGAGCAGGATTCACTGCAACCGGCCCTGGAACAGCGCGGGCACCGCGTGGTCCGCACCACCAGCGGGACCGATGGGGCCGATGCCGCGCTGCGCGAGAAGTTTGACCTGGTGCTGCTCGACTGCGACCTGCGCCCGCTGGACTGCGTCACCGTCACGCGCAAGATCCGCGCGGAACACGGCCGCGGCTTGCCGATTTTCGTGATTGTCACCGCCCTGCTGGGAGGCGAGAAGGAGCGCTACCAGGCAGAGGGGCTCACCGGCGTGCTTTCTCGACCGGTAATGGATGCCCAGCTGCAACAGCTGCTGAACTGGACTGCCCGGCGGGGGCGGCGCCAGCCACAGAGTACCGGCACCCCGGCTCAAACACGCCTGCTCAATACCGCAGTGCTCAACCGCCAGCGCGACACCCTTGGCACCGCGGTGTTTTCCGAACTGTTGCGCGGGCGTATCGCATCCCTGCCCAAACGGGTTACCTCGCTGACCAGCGCCCTGACCGGGCGCCACTGGCTGGACGCCGAGCAGCGGGCCCGGGCTGCAGCCGCAAGCTCGGAAGAGATTGGCCTGGAGGCCATTGCTGTCCGGCTGCGTTCCCTGGCGGAATCTCTGGCGGTCGATAGCGAGCGCGAATACTGCCGCCAGCAGCGCACGGAAATACTGAACCTGATGCGCTCATCCATCCAGCACCTGAAAGCCTGGCGCGACCAGAATGTGCATGCCAGCTGGGCGCTGAAGTGAAGGGAGGCCTCGCCGGACGGAGCCGCGACCGCACTTGCAAACACGCGCAGCGACCGCACTATAATGGCTCGAATTTTTCACGAGAAAAACAATGAGCGAGCAATACCCTGTCAAGAGCCCGGAAGCACGCGAGCAGTCCGGGCGCGACCTGGCCACCCTTGTCTACCTGATCCAGGCCATCAGCCTGTTCACCGCCGTGCCCTTTTTTATTGGCGTGATTATCAACTACGCCAAGCGCGGCGACGTGCGCGGCACCCTGGCTGAATCCCATTTCCGCTGGCAGATCCGCACTTTCTGGTTCAGCCTGCTGTGGATCGTGATCGGTTCACTGACCTGGTGGATCCTGGGTCTCGGCTTCCTGATCCTGGGCATTACCTGGGTGTGGATGGTGTATCGCGTGATCCGCGGCTGGCTCACCCTGGCGGACCATCGCCCGGCCTACTGATCCGCAATCAAGCCTGGGGAACCAGGGGTACACGGGCAGCCGCTCGCGTGCCCCCATTCCGCGAACCGCCCCGCCTCAGAAGCCCCCGGTCAGGGCCAGCACAAACAGGTCCGGCGGCAACTGCTGGCCATTGACCCGCAGCTCGCCTCGATCCACTTCCAGATGCATCTGCAGTTCATCGCCGTTCTGCAACAGCAGCCCGTATTCGCGCAGCGTTATCGCCTGGCCGACCAGTGGCGACTGCATGAGCGCCTGCTCGGCAGAGGTGAGGGTCATGCTGCCCACCATCGGCTGCAGCCACTGGCCCGGTGCCCGCTTCGCAGGGCGCATGCCCGCCGGCATACCCCGCCAGTCGATGTCGAGGTCCACCAGCGTGGGGCCGTTGGAGGACTGTATCGCCGCCTGCTGGCGCAACTGCAGCGGGCGACGCATGACCACCGGCCAGTCGCGCTCGGGAGCGGGAACCAGTAGCAGGGCGTGGAGGAAGTGGGCCAGGTCGGCCAGCGAGATATCCGGCAATGTCACCTGCTGCTGCAGCGAAGTCACCGGCGTCGCGGACTGTACCTGCGGCACCTGCAGGTCGCTGCGGATGTCCAGGTTGCCGCTATCGTGTACCCGGGCCTGCAACTCCAGGGTGGCGTCGCGGATTTCCAGCGGGCCGGCATCCGAGTCCGCCTTGAGCTGCGGCAGCTCCAGCGACAGTTCGCCCGACTGTCCCGGTACGAAGCGGAAGCTTCCCCGCACCGGCTCGGAAACGAATTTATCCAGCGCGAACTGCCGCCGCTGCACCGCTCCTATCGCCAGGGTACCGGCGACCGACGAACCCTGGTAATCGCTCTCCAGCACGATGCGCGCCCCCTCGAACCTGAGCTCACCACCGTTATCGCTGCGGGTGAAAGGCTCCAGTCGCACGATGTTGCGTACCTTGTTGTCGGCGCCCACCAGCGATTCCAGTACCACCGGGCTGTGGTCCAGGGGGCCGTAAATTTTCTCCAGGCGGGCGCGCAGCCCCGGCGCCAGCCGGTCCACCGCCAGCCGCGTCTCGCTGTACATCACCCCCACACGCGGGCCGCGGGCGGTGAACAGCACCGGTCCGTGCTGGATATCACTGTGCAGGCCTGTGCTGCCGTCCCGGCTGGCGAGCCGGGTGCCGGCCTCGGCGCCGAACCAGCCGCGCTGGTAAGCGGTGTTCTCGGCGCCCTGCAGCTGCGCGAACTGCTGTCGCCAGACCTCCTCCACCTGCGGGCCGATCAGGCCGGGCGCGGCCAGTGCCACCAGCAGCAGCAGGGAGGTCAGGATGAGCAGGGAGATTTTGAGGAATTTCATCGGGTGCGGAATGTCAGTGACTTTGCGCCGATGTTATCAGATTCCGGGGGCCGGCAGCGCCCGGCGGCGCCGGGCGGCGATCCCCGGTAGCCGGGGACAGGTGGCGACCAGCCCGGCAATCAACCCGAAAGGGCCCGGGCCACGCGGGAATTACTCTCGCGGCCGAGCTGCGCCGAGATAAAGTTACCGGCTTCCGCCAGTTGCTGCAGGTCGACCCCGGTGTCGATGCCGAGCCCGTTGAGCATGTAGAGCACGTCCTCGCTGGCCACGTTGCCGGAGGCCCCTCGGGCATAGGGGCAGCCGCCCAGGCCCGCGACCGCCGAGTCCACCACGGCCACACCGGCCTGCAGGGCCGCATAGATGTTGGCCAGCGCCTGGCCGTAGGTATCGTGGAAATGCACCGCCAGCTTCTCCATCGGCACCCGCGCGGCCACCGTCTCGATCATGCGCCGCGCGGCTTCCGGGGTGCCCACACCGATGGTGTCGCCGAGCGAGATCTCGTAGCAACCCATCTCCAGCAGGGCGGCACTCACTTCCGCCACCTTCTCCGGCGCAATGTCGCCCTCGTAGGGGCAACCGAGCACACAGGACACATAGCCGCGTACCGGGATGCCGTCCCTGCGCGCCTGCTCCAGCAGCGGCTGGAACCGCTCCAGGCTCTCGGCGATGGTGCAGTTGATGTTCTTGCGGGTGAAGGATTCGGACGCGGCCCCGAAGACGGCCACCTCGTCGGCGCGGGCTTCCAGCGCGCGCTCGTAGCCCTTCATGTTCGGCGTCAGCGCGCTGTAGACCGTGCCCGGACGGCGCTCGATCTGCGCCAGCACCTCTTCGCTGGCGGCCATCTGCGGCACCCACTTGGGACTCACAAAGCTGCCCGCCTCGATGACCGGCAGGCCGGCGGCACTGAGCCGGTCGATAAGCTCGACCCTGGTCGCCACGGATATTTCCTGCTTCTCGTTCTGCAGGCCATCCCGGGGGCCGACCTCGACCATCTTCACTCTTGCTGGCAGGGTCACCTTCAATCCTCCGCGACAAAATCAATCAACAGGCTGCCGCCATCCACCAGCTCGCCGGCGGCGCAGAAAAACTGCTGCACGGTACCGGCTGCGGGAGCGCGCAGGGTGTGTTCCATCTTCATCGCCTCCATCACCAGCAGGGGCTGGTCCTTGTCCACCTCGCTGCCGGGCTCCACCAGCAGGGACACGATGGTGCCGTTCATGGGTGCTTCCAGGCCCAGGGCGTGGTCGCCGCCCTCGCCGATATCCGGCGGCAGCAGCTTGTAGTCCACCTGCTCACCGTCAAGGAACACGGAGCCGCCCGCATCAGTATCGACACTGGTCAGTGTCACCCGTCGCCCATCCGGCAGGGAAATATCGTCGCCGGCCAGCAGGTGCACTTCACCCGCCTGGACTTCCCGCTCGGCCACGTCGCACTGCCAGTGCAGGCGGTCGCCGTCGACCGAGAAGCTGAGCTGGGCGTGCAGGCCGTGGTAATCGACGGTGTGGTTGCGCTGGCTGGTCAGGTTGCTGCGCCAGTTGTCCCCGGCGTGCCAGGGCGAATGCCGATCGCCCACCGGTGCGCGCTCGCGCATCTCGCGCACCTCGCGGCGGTAGGCTGCCACTGCCACGGCGGCGCATTTCAGCGGGGTCAGCTCGCGCCGGGGCTGCAGCACCTCTGCGGCGTGATCGTCGATGAAGTGGGTGGTTACCCGGCCGGCGGCAAAGTCCGGCTGGTTGATGACCCGGCGCAGGAATTCGATATTGTGGCGTACGCCGGCGATCTGGTACTCGCCCAGGGCCCGGTCGAGCTTGGCCAGCGCCTCGCGGCGGTTGCGGCCGTGACAGATCAGCTTGGCGATCATCGGGTCGTAGTGCACGCTGATCTCGTCGCCGTCACGCACGCCGGTATCCACGCGCACCGACCCGGTCTCCCGCGGCGGGCGGTGGCGCAGCAGGGTCCCGGTGGCCGGCAGGAAATCGCTGTCCGGGTCCTCGGCGTAGATGCGCACCTCCATGGCGTGGCCGTCGATCTGCAGGTCGTCCTGCTGCACAGGCAAGGGTTCACCTGCGGCCACCGCCAGCTGCCATGCAACCAGGTCCTGGCCGGTAATCATCTCGGTCACCGGGTGTTCCACCTGCAGGCGGGTGTTCATTTCCATGAAGTAGAACTCGCCGCTGGCGTCGAGCAGGAACTCCACCGTGCCCGCGCCCACATAACCGATGGCATTGGCCGCCCGCAACCCCGCCTCGCCCATCTCGCGACGCAGGTCCTCGTCCAGCCCCGGTGCCGGCGCTTCCTCGACCACCTTCTGGTGGCGGCGCTGCACGGAGCAGTCGCGCTCGAACAGGTAGACGCCGTTGCCCTGGCCATCGCAGAACACCTGGATTTCCACGTGACGGGGGCTGAGCACGTAGCGCTCCACCAGCATCAGGTCGTCGCCGAAAGCATTCCGGGCCTCGCGCTTGGCCGCTTCCAGCGCCTCGTGGAAATCCCTGGCGTCGTCCACGCGACGCATGCCCTTGCCACCGCCTCCGGCCGCGGCCTTCAGCAGCACCGGGTAACCGATGCGTTCCGCGTGAGCCGCAAGGGTCTCCGCGTCCTGGTCGTTGCCGTGATAGCCGGGAACCAGCGGCACCCCGGCCTCTTCCATGATGCGCTTGGCCGCGGACTTGGAACCCATCGCGTCGATGGCGCTGGCGGGAGGGCCGACAAAAATGATGTCCGCCTCCGCGCAGGCGCGACAGAAGTCCGCGTTCTCTGACAGGAATCCGTATCCCGGGTGGATCGCCTCGGCGCCGGTCTGCCTGGCCGCAGCGATAACCTTGTCAATATCCAGGTAGGATTCGCGCGCCGGCGCAGGGCCCAGGTGTACCGCCTCATCGGCCAGCTGCACATGCAGGGCCTCGGCATCGGCATCGGAGTAGACCGCGACGGTCGCGACGCCCAGGCGGCGTGCGGTGCGGATGACGCGGCAGGCAATCTCACCGCGATTGGCAATTAACAGTTTGCGAATCATGCTTTGCTCTTCATTCACTGTCACGGCCGGCGCACAGGGAGGCACCGGCGGTTGGTCTTGCTGAATCCAGGCTGTCAGTCGTCACCGGCCTTCATCCAGGCCGGGGCACGCTTCTCGAGAAATGCCTGCAGGCCCTCCTGCCCTTCGGGAGAGACGCGCACTGCGGCAATCAGGGCGCTGGTCTGGCCCTGCAGCTCCTCATTCACCACCCGGTTGGACATGGACATGGCCAGCTGCTTGGCCATGGTCACCGCACGCGGGCCATTGTCGGTCACCGCGTTCACCAGCTTCTGTACCGTCAGGTCCAGTTCCCCTTCAGCACAGACCTCTGACACCAGGCCGATCTCCTGCGCGCGTGCGGCGGAGAAACGCTCGGCGGTAACGAAATAGCGCCGGGCCTGGCGCGCGCCGATGGCATTGATAACGTAGGGGCTGATGGTGGCGGGGAGCAGGCCGATCTTCACCTCGGACAGACAGAAGCTGGCGCGCTCGCTGGCAACCGCCATATCACAGCAGCTCACCAGCCCCACTGCGCCACCGAAGGCCGCGCCCTGCACCCGCGCGATGGTCGGCGCGGGAAAGGTATCCAGCTTGTGCAGCATCGCCGCCAGCCCGGCAGCATCATTGCGGTTGTCCTCTTCCGAGTAGTTCGCCATCCGCTTCATCCAGTTCAGGTCGGCACCTGCGGAAAAGCTCTTGCCTTCCGATGCCAGCACCAGTACGCGGACTTCCGGCTGCTGTGACAGCCGGTCGAAGGTCTCACCCAGCTGGCGAATCAGGTCGTCGTCGAAGGCGTTGTGGATCTCCGGGCGGTTGAGGGTAACCGTGGCCACACCTTCACTATCGATCTCACTCAGCAGCTTGTCACTCATATTCAGGTCCTTGTCTCCGGGCGTGTTTCAACTTTTCCGACTGCGGCGCCGGCCGCACTTCTACGATACCAGTGGTCGCGGTGATTACATGCGGAATACGCCGAATTTGGTTTCCTCGGGCTCGCGGTGCGTGGCGGCAGCGAGACAGAGGCCGAGCACGCGCCGGGTATCCGCCGGGTCGATCACACCGTCGTCCCACAGACGGGCGGAGGCGTAATAGGGATGCCCCTGGTGTTCGTAGTCGTCGACGATCGGCTGGCGGAACGCCTTTTCCTCTTCCGCACTCCAGCTTTCGCCGCGCGCCTCCATCTGGTCGCGCTTGACCTGGGCCAGCACCCCTGCGGCCTGCTCGCCACCCATGACGGAAATACGGGCATTGGGCCACATGAACAGGAAATTCGGGTCGTAGGCCCGACCGCACATGCCGTAGTTGCCGGCACCGAAGGAACCGCCGATCAGGATAGTGATCTTGGGCACTTTCGCGGTGGCCACCGCGGTCACCATCTTCGCACCGTGCTTGGCGATACCGCCCGCCTCGTACTGCTTGCCCACCATGAAACCGGTGATGTTCTGCAGGAACACCAGCGGGATATTGCGCTGGGCGCACAACTCTATGAAGTGGGCGCCCTTCTGTGCACTCTCGGCGAACAGGATGCCATTATTGGCAACGATCCCTACCGGGTAGCCGTGGATCCGTGCGAAACCGGTCACCAGGGTGGTGCCGTAAAGAGCCTTGAACTCATCGAATTCCGAGCCGTCGACAACGCGCGCGATGATCTCGCGTACGTCATAGGGCTGACGAGAGTCCGCCGGTACCACACCGTAAATTTCCTCGGGGGGATAGATGGGTTCCACCGGTGGCTGCACGTCGAGCCCGGGCGCCTTGAGGCGGTTCAGGCGGCTGACCGAGCGGCGCGCCAGCTGCAGCGCGTGCACGTCGTTGTTGGCATAGTGGTCCGACACCCCCGACGTGCGGCAATGCACCTCGGCACCACCCAGCTCTTCGGCGGAAACCACCTCCCCGGTGGCGGCCTTTACCAGCGGCGGCCCGGCCAGGAAGATGGTGGCCTGCTCCTTCACCATGATCGATTCGTCGGCCATGGCCGGCACATAGGCACCGCCGGCAGTGCAGCTGCCCATCACCACCGCGATCTGCGGGATATTTTTTGCGGAGAGGTTCGCCTGGTTGTAGAAGATGCGACCGAAGTGTTCACGGTCAGGAAACACATCGTCCTGGCGCGGCAGGTTGGCACCACCGGAATCCACCAGGTAGATGCACGGCAGGTTGTTCTGCTCGGCGATGGCCTGCGCGCGCAGGTGTTTCTTCACCGTCAGCGGGTAATAGGTACCACCCTTTACCGTTGCGTCATTGGCCACGATCACGCAGGGCTGGCCCGACACAGTGCCGATACCGGTGATGATGCCAGCGGCTGGCACCTCCTCACCGTAGACCTCGTGCGCCGCCAGCTGGGAGAATTCCAGGAAGGGACTGCCCGGGTCCAGCAGCGCATCGATGCGGTCCCGCGGCAGCAGCTTGCCGCGGGCCAGGTGTTTCTCACGCGCGCGTTCGCCGCCGCCCCTGGCGACGGTCTCCACTTTCTCGCGCAGGTCCGCGACCAGCTTTTCCATCTGCTCGCGGTTCGCAGCAAAAGTCTCGTCGCGGGTATTCAGTTTGCTCTGTAGGTGGTTCATAAACTCTGATTCGCCTTTGCAGGGAAACCTTGTCTGACCTGTAGGAGCGGCCGCTGGCCGCTCCTACGCCATTTTTGCAATTTTGAGGGATCAACGGGTCTCGTTGAAAAGCTCGCGGCCGATCAGCATGCGGCGCACCTCGGAGGTACCGGCACCGATTTCATACAGCTTGGCATCGCGCAGCAGGCGGCCGGTAGCGTACTCGTTGATATAGCCGTTGCCGCCCAGGGTCTGGATGGCCTGCAGGGCCATCTGCGTGGCGCGCTCGGCGGTGAACAGGATCACCGCGGCGGCGTCCTTGCGAGAGTCCTCGCCGCGATCACAGGCCTGCGCCACTGCATAGAGATAGGCGCGGCTGGCGTTGAGGTCGGCGTACATGTCGGCCAGCTTGCCCTGCATCAGCTGGAACTCGCCGATGGCCTTGCCAAATTGCTTGCGCTCGTGCACGTAAGGCACCACCACGTCCAGGCAGGCCTGCATGATACCCACCGGGCCGCCGGACAGGATGGTGCGCTCGTAGTCGAGGCCACTCATCAGAACCCGCACGCCACCGTTCAGTTCGCCGAGGATATTCTCTTCCGGCACCTCACAGTCCTCGAATACCAGCTCACAGGTGTTCGAGCCGCGCATGCCGAGCTTGTCGAGTTTCTGCGCCTGGCTGAAACCGGCAAAGCTGCGCTCGACGATAAACGCTGTAATACCGCCGGAACTGATACCCGGCTCGGTGCGCGCGTAGATCACATAGGTATCGGCATCGGGGCCATTGGTGATCCACATCTTGTTGCCATTGAGGATGAAGCGGTCGCCCTTCTTTTCCGCGCGCAGCTGCAGGCTGACCACGTCGGACCCCGAGTTGGGTTCACTCATCGCCAGCGCGCCGACGTGCTCGCCGGAACAGAGCTTCGGCAGGTATTTGGCTTTCTGCTCGCGGGAGCCATTCTTGCGAATCTGGTTGACGCACAGGTTCGAGTGCGCACCGTACGACAGGCCCACCGAGGCGGACGCGCGGGAAATTTCCTCCATCGCCACCGCGTGCGCCAGGTAACCCATGTTGGAGCCGCCGAACTCCTCTTCGACGGTCATGCCCAGCAGGCCCAGTTCACCGAATTTCTTCCACATGTCGGCGGGGAACTGGTTGTCCTCGTCGATTTGTGCCGCCCGCGGTGCCAGTTCTGCCTGGCAGAACTTGTAGACCATATCGCGGAGCATATCGATCTCTTCACCGAGGCCGAAGTTGAGGGTGCGGTAGGCGGTATTCATAGCGACTCCGTGTATATCTCTCTCGTCATTGTTCTTGGGTCTGTGCCAGGGAAGCCCGGGTGCGGGCCTCCGCCTCATCCAGCTCGCCCATCAGGCTCTGGATGTCGCGCAGCTGCTGCTGCAGCTGCGCGCGCTTCTGTTCGATGTGTTGCAGCAGGCGCTGCAGCTGTTCGACATTGCCGTGTTCCGGGTCGTACATGTCGATGATTTCGCGGCTCTCATCCAGGGAGAAACCGAGTCGCTTGCCACGCAGAATCAGCATCAGCCGCACCCGGTCCTCGGGGCTGTAGATACGGGTCTGGCCGCGCCGGGCCGGGCTTAACAGGCCCTTGTCCTCGTAAAAACGGATGGCACGGGTGGTGATGCCGAATTCCCTGGCCAGGTCGGAAATGCTGTAGCTGTCCGGTTCGGGACCGCTTTCGTGTCCAGGCTGGGGCTGGGGCTGCTCGGTCTTCATAACGTCTTCCTGTCAGAACGCAGCAAGACTAGCAGAGGCTTACGTTAACGTAAACGTAAAGCAAAAGGGTAAAACCGACCGAAGGGCGGTCAGAGGTCACGGTGATAGGGGCATCAGAAGGTTCAGGCGCCCTGCAGCTGGCGCAGCTGGTTGTCGAGTAACTTCTGGTAGGTATCGTTGAGGCCGGTTACGGCGATGCCCCAGCTGGCGGAGTGGAGCTCCACCCGGCCGGTCAGCGCCGGCCCCTCGACCAGGGCCTCGTGCAGTGCCAGGTCCCGCGCCTGGCCCAGCAACTGCTCGCCACTGAAATCCGCGGGCGCCAGGTTGGCGGGTGCCACCGCTGTGGCCAGCTGCAGTCCGGAGGCGCCGGCCGCCTGCAGCTGGCGCAGCAACAGGCCGCAGCAGACGGCGCGGAATGCGGCATCGTCGCCACAGAACCCCAGCCCCTGCTGGGGGCCTGCGTGCTTCAGGGGCCGCGCATCGTAGATCCGTCCCAGCAGTGCCAGGCGCGCGCCCAGGTCCGACTGCAGCTTCTCCAGCGCAGAGCGGCTCAACTGGTTGCCCAGCTGGCTCCAGTTCAGCGGACGGATGTAGAGACCCGCGCTGACCTCCTGCTCGGGCTCCGGTTGCGGTGCCGGCCTTGTCGCCACCACCGGCGTGCGCCGGGCCGAAAGGCTACCCACCGCCAGCGCGGCGGCCGCACTCAGCGGCAGCGCGAATACCAGACTCAGCAGCAGGCTGGCCCAGGGATACTGCACGCCCTCACCGGGGCGCAGGTGCACGGTGACATTGCCGGCGATACTGTCGTGGAGTACCACCGGGGCACTTACGGACTCCCCCGCACCAATGTCGCCCGCCTGGGCGAGGGCGTTGGATTCCACATCCTCGATCGCCACACCGGAGATGACAGGCATGTCCAGCACCTTCTTCGCCAGCAGCTGCATGCTGATCCGGTCACCGGCCACAATGCTCTCGAGGCTCTGGCTGGCGAGGACCGCCGCCGCCGCCTCCGCCGTTGCCCGGTCGCGTGCGATCGCCGCATCCCGCTGGCTGCCATAATAGTTGCTCAGTGCCACGGCACAGAAGCAGGCCAGTGCCAGCCAGATCCCGGCGGCCAGCACCTGCTGGCGCAGCCTGGCCGGCATGCGGGCAAAGCGTCGTTGGATTTCTTCCTTCAGGGCGGTCATGGTGGCGAATTGCACTTTTGTGGTTCCCGGTGGGGTTATGGTTGCGATTCTACTGCCTGCGGCGGTGGATTTTAGCGAATAATGTCGCAGGGGCTATAATGCCGGCCCCTCGCAACAAGCAGCACGGAAGGAAACCATGGGCGTGACGCCGGATTATCGCGAATTTACCCTCTCCCTGGCGCAAGTGGTACAGACCCACATCGACTGCCCGCTGCGCTACCTGGAGTACCGTGAGGGCAGCGCCCGGCTGGGCCTGGAACCGGGGCCAGGGCATAGCGAGGAACTACCCCTCGATGGACCCGTCGGCAAACCATCCGACATGCCAGAGTCCCCCGCTCCGGTCACCGCCCCCTGGTGCGTCACCCTGCTTTCCCCTGCCGCCGGGCTGGGCCAGTTGCGCGCCCTGCTTGCATTCTTCGACGAACAGCAGTGGCAGGTGCGCTCGGCGGAGACCCTGTCCCGAAACCGCGACTGCACGGTGATTCGCTTCCAGCTGGACGCCCGGCTCGAATTCACCCCCGCCCGCCACGCCTGCCTGCAGCAGGCGGAGAGGCTCGGCGCGGACCTGGTGCTCCAGCCCGGCGACACGCAGCGGCCGCCGCGCCTGGCCGGCTTTGACATGGACTCGACCCTGATCGATGCCGAGGTGATCGACGAGCTGGCGAAGATCACTGGCATTGGTGAGCAGGTGTCAGCCATCACTGAAGCCGCCATGCGCGGGGAGCTGGATTTTCGCCAGAGCTTTAAAAGGCGCATGGCGCTGCTGCGCGGCTTTTCCGAGCGACGGCTGGCAGAGATTGCGCCGCAGCTGCCCATCAAGGAGGGCGCGCAGCGATTGCTGCTGGCGCTGCGTGCACTGGGTTGCAAGTCAGCCATCCTCTCCGGCGGTTTTACCTATTTCGCCCATTACCTGCAGCGGGAAAAGCTTGCCGTCGATATTGTTCACGCCAACGAACTGGAATTTGCCGACGGCGCCCTCACCGGCGAGGTAGTCGAGCCGATCGTGGACGGGCAGCGCAAACGCGAACTGCTGGGAGAGATGGCAAACGAAATGGAACTGGAGCTCGGGCAGGTGATCGCCGTGGGGGATGGGGCCAATGATATCCCCATGCTCAATCTCGGCGCGCTGGGTATCGCCATTCACCCCAAGCCGAAGGTACGCCTCGAGGCACCGCAGGCCATCACGCATTTCGGCCTGGACGCGGCGCTCTACCTGTTCGGCTTCAACGACCGGCAGCTTGCCGCACTGCTGGGGGAATAGGACCGCGCCGGCGGGTCAGCTCACCGCCACGCCGGCGTGGGGAAAGGGCAGCGAGGGCGGCTTGCCGCGCTCGAAACAAACGCGCTCGCTACAACCGGCAAACGCCAGTAATGCCGCTACAGCCAGGATCTTCAAGCAGCGCATGCCCCGCGCCTCCACCGTGGTCCAGTTACAGAGTGTGACTACTCTACTGCAGTTCCGGTTTCACGGGACAGCGGCCATGGCGGCCGATTCAACGTAAACCCCTGTCGCCGTGATGCCGGTCCCTGCCCGCCGGGCACTGCGGTGCCTGGCGGGCGCCGTGAGCCGCTCGCGTCAGCCAGCGTCCTCGCCGTAAATGATACGGCTGTTCACCTTCACGGTCAGCGGGTGGTAGCCGGGCCTGGCCTTTTCAAAGATCTCCGCCGCCATTTCCTGCTTGCCGCTTTCAACCAGGTTGCGGTACAGCGGGCGCAGGAACTTGTTGCGGCCGATCTCGGTGAGGAAGCTCTCCAGGCGTTCGAACGCTGGCTGGTAGTCGTTGCGCACCGCGATCATCAGCCAGCTGAAGGCAATCTCGTTGTTCTTCGACTGGGTCAGGTTGAAGGTGCTGTCCAGCTCTTTCAGCTGCTCGTCGCTGAGCTGCTCGGGCATACCATCGAGGAAATACTTCCACTGGTGGTAGGTCCATTCGCTGGTGTCGATCTCTTCTGCGGAGATCTCGCCATCGAGCCACTGCTGGCGCACCGGGTCGATCTTGCTGAAGGCATCAGACTGCGGGTGCGGGGCGCCCTCGGGGATGCCCGGCTCGAAGATCCATTCGCGGATGCGCTCCTCGTCGAGCTTCTCCGGGTACTCCTTCAGCAGGGTTTTCTGCAGGTAGGCGAGGAAGTCCTCGGTGGTGATGCTCTCAAACGCGAAGTTATTGAAGTAGTCCAGCAGGAACTGGTCGAAGGCCTCGCGGCCGATCTTCTGCTCCAGCTCGTACAGGAACAGGGAGCCCTTCTCGTAGGGAATATTGGAGAACACCTCGTCCGGGTCGCGGCCGCGCAGGTCGATGGCCATGATCTCGTCGCGGGCTTCCTTGTCCTCCAGGTCCGCCTGCAGGTCGTCATAGCCCAGCGCCATCTCCATGCGGTAGCGCTGGTCGCCGTAGATGTTCTGCATGATGCGGTTGGTCAGGTAAGTGGTGAAGCCCTCGTTCAGCCACAGGTCACGCCAGCTGGCGTTGGTCACCAGGTTACCGGACCAGGAGTGCGCCAGTTCGTGGGCGATCAGGGCCACCAGGCTCTTGTCGCCGGCGATGACCGTAGGCGTGATAAAGCTCAGGCGCGGGTTTTCCATACCGCCAAAGGGGAAGCTGGGCGGCAGGATCAGCAGGTCGTAACGGTCCCAGCGGTAGGGGCCGTAGACCTGTTCGGTGGCCTCGAGCATGGACTCGGTGTCCTCGAACTCTGCAGCCGCCGCGTCCAGCAGTTCCGGTTCGGCATAGACGCCGGTGCGCTCGCCCATGGGCTTGAATTCCAGGTCGCCCACTGCCAGCGCCAGCAGGTAGGAGGGGATCGGCTGGGGCATCTCAAACTCGTAGACGCCATCCTTCTCCGCGTCCGGGTCGTTGTTGGCGCTCATTACCGCGCGCAACTCCTCCGGAGTGCGGATGGTGGCCTCGTAGGTCATGCGCACCTGGGGCGAATCCTGCAGCGGCACGAAGCTGCGCGCATGGATGGCCTGAGCCTGGGTAAACAGGAACGGGTGCTCGCCGCCGGCAGTCTGCTGCGGCTCGAGCCACTGCACGCCGGAAGCGCCCGGCGAGGTCTCATACTGGATTGCCACGCGGGTGGCGTTTTTCGGCAGCTGGATTTTCAGAGGCGTACCCAGGTCCGGGTCAGTCTCGCCCAGGGAGAACTTGACCGGCTTGAGCTCAGAGCCGTGGCCCGCGCGCACCTGCTCGATCTTCAGGTCGCGGGTATCCAGCACCAGCGGCGGGTTCTTCTTTGTCAGGCGCTTGAAATCCAGGACCGCCTCACCCTCGAGCACCTTGCGCCCGAAATCCACCTTCAGGTCGAGATCAAGGTGCTCGACACGGTAGTCGCCGGTGTTGGCAAAGGAGTGGTAGTCCACACCAGACTCCGGAGCCGCCTGGGCAGCTTTTCTGGACTGGGAATCACCGACGCCGGCCGTTTCCGGCTTGCCGGTTTCGGCCTGCGCATCGACGCTGCCGTTGGCGGTGTCGTCGGACTCGGGCTCCGAGCAGCCGCCCGCCAGGGCGAGGGCACTGCAGAGTAAGGTAGTACAGAGAATGCGGGGCAACATAGGATGGCTCCAGGTCAATTCTGCTTATTGTTGCTGATGGGAAAAACCGCCACAGGATAACCAAATGCGCCCCCGGCGGGAAATTCACGCGGGGGACCGACAGAATCCTGCGGCCGATGGACAGCGCGCTGCGCGGGGGATACGCAGCGGCGTGTCAGTCAAGGCTGAAGTCGAAATCCATGTGCTCGGCGGGCGCCTGCACGTAATAGCCCTGGATATAGTCAGTACCGCTCTGCCACAGGGTAGGCAGCATGCTGGCCTGCTCCACGTGCGGGACGATAACGCGGGTATTGGCCTCGGCCAGCTGCTGCACCATGTTGACCAGGGTCTCGCTGTTCTCACCTTCGTCCTGTACTTCCTTGACGAATGAGGGATCTACCTTGGCCATGTCCACCGTCACGTGCTCGAGGGTCTTGAACGGGTTGAGGCCCGCGCCGAAGCGGCTCACTGCCACACGGCAGCCAAGCTCCCGTACCAGCTTGGTGAAATCCCGCGCTGCGTGCAGGTTGCTGTTGATATCGCCCTGGCTCACCTGGAAAGATACCGATTTCGGTGCGACCTTGGCCGCCTTGAAGGCCACCTTGAGCCAGGCCGGCAGGCCGGAATCCTTGAGCGAGGCGGCGGATATATGCAGCAGCAGGGAGACGTCCTTGCCCTTGGCGCGCTTCTCGGCGGCGGCCTTGATCGCGGTCAGGATCACCCAGCGATCCATCTTCACCGCCAGGCTGTCGTCGCCCAGCCCCTCGAGAAACGCGAGCGGAGACAACTCCTCCTTGCCGTCCATCATGCGTACCAGCACCTCGTACATCTGCTCGCCGGTGCCCTGCAGGCTCAATACCGGCTGGTAGAGCAATTTCAGGTTGCCGGCCTCCAGGGCCTGCACCACCCGCGCCCGGTGGTAGGTGTCGGCGTCGCCACCCTGGTCGGTGTCGGGCTCGTAGAGGGCAAAGCCACTGCCCTCCCCGCTTGCCTTCAGTGCCTGGTCGTGGGCCTGGAGGGCCTGGTCGAGCACTTTCTGCGCCCTGCCGGAGGCCTCGCTGAGCAGGGAAACACCGATGGACACAGTGACCTGCAGTGTCTTGCCGGCAGCATCGAAGATGGTATCGGCAATTTTCTGCATGAGTTCTTTCGCGCGATGTTCGGCGCTGTCCGGGGTGGTTTCCACCATCATCAGGCAGAAACTCTCCTCACCGTAACGAGCCACCACGTCGCCGCGCCGCACGCTGGACTGCAGCAGCTCGGCCATTTTCTTCTGCAGGGCATCGGCGCCGGCGACACCTACCGTTTTCTGTACCGTCTCCTCGAAGCGGTCCACCTCGATATACATCAGGCCACCGGTACGCTGGGTGCTGGCCGCAGACTTGATTGCCGCCTCCAGCACACGCAGGAAATGCTGGCGGTTGTACAGACCGGTCAGCGGGTCCCGACTCTTGATGTCGCTGAGCTGGGCTTCCAGCTCTTCTGTGTTGCCGGCCTTTGCGGCAATCCGGACCTGCAGGCAGGGTTCTTCATCGTAAACCGTGCTCAGCACTTCGGCCCGCACCGGCACCGGCCTGCCCGACGCAGAGCAGGCTGTGAACTTCCACTCCTGGGCCTCGACGTCGTTGTTATCGATGGCGCACTGCTTCAGGAACGCCCGCGCGTCCTCCTGCTCGCCCTCGGTAACCATGTCGATCAGTGGCTGGTATTCGATATCGTCCTTGTCCTTGTGGCCGAACCGCTCGGCAAAGGACTGGTTGGCGTAGACGATCAGGCCATCGGAGATATAGGCGATGGCGTCCTTGGAACTGTCCAGCAGCTCCTGGGCACGGGCGAGGCTGGAGTGGTAGCGGCGGTCGTGCATCCGCGCCTGCCGGCGATTGCGCAGCGCGTTGATTTCGCGCTGGATCACAAGCAGCAGGTGCTGGTCTTCGTCCACGGTGACCACGTCGCGGGCGCCGAGCTTCAGGCCCTCGACCACTGCCTGGGAGCCCTCGCGCTCGGTAAGCAGGAGCACCGGCACATCTTTCTGCAGCTTGCTGATGGTCCGCAATGCCACTGCGGGCGGGACCTGCTTGCTGCTGTCAGCCGCGATCAGCAGGTCCCAGGAACTGTCCTGCAGCAGCTTTGTCAGGGCGGCCTCGCTGGCCACATGCTGGGCCCGGTTCGGGCGGCCCGCATTGTGCAGCATGCTCACCAGGCGCTGTGCTTCGGAGGGGGTGTCGTGGATTAACAGGAGGCGGATCGTGTCGTTGCTGCTCATTTATTATGCTCTTGATACCTACAACTGCGGCCTGCGGGCAGTCAGTGCGCCGCTGCCGGGACAGGGGCAAGAGCGCTAAGTGTAGGTCGCTGCAACGGTGGCTTACAAGAGCGCCGGCTGGGCAGATCGCGGGTATGGAGAAGAAACTCACACAAATTCGAAGCGTGCCACCGTGGGCGTTGCCACCGTCTGGCGCTGCAGGGTGACGGACCTCGTCGTCCCGGCCGCAATCAGTTCGACCTCGTCGTAAGCCTTGAACAGGGGCACCGGCAATATCAGCGCCACACCATCGCCATTCCCCGCCGCCACCATCAGGGCGGGAATGGGATCCGAATGCCGCCCCGCGGAGCTGCGCCGGCGCACCTCCACCGGTGCAACGCGACGGGCGAGAAGTTCCAGCCCTGCCCGGCAATGATCCGGCCGGGTCAGCCGCCAGCGAACCACACCCACCTGCCAGCCACCCCCAACACGTACACCCACCAGCTCCCCGACCCGAAGGCGCTCGCTCACCTCGAGCGGCAACTTCAGGCCCAGGCCCCGGGAGCTGCTGTCGAAAAGTTCCGCCACCTCAGTACGGTAATGCCGCGCAGCGCGGTCCCGCGGTGCGGCACGCTCGCTTCTCAGGCTGGGGGCACTCGGCAGGCTGTCGTATTCAGCTAAAGGGCGCCCGGAACGGTAGTCGACCGAGGCAGCCTCCATGCACACCCGCTCCCCGCCCCTGTCACCCCAGCTGGACAGGAGCCCCTCGGCACTGTCCTCGCCAGCCTGGCGGCCACGCAGGTTATGCCAGGTGGCGCCGACGCCAATGGCGACGACACAGTCGCTCTCCGCGGGCCGGCGCGACTCGTCGCGGCCGGTGGCGTCGCGCCACGCTTCGCACAGCCGGTCCACAAGGGGGTCGAAGCTATTCGCCACTTGTTTTTCCAGCCGGGACATGACCGCGGCCAGGTCTATCTTCCATCCCCGCGGGGTGGCAAAGGGGGCGAAGTCGTCCGGCTGCAGCCGCACCGAGGGGATGGGTGCCCGGTCCTCCGCCAGGGAAACCAGCAGGGACATGGCCGGATCAGCATAGCTTTCCTCCAGCCGCGCCAAGCGGCTCAGCTCCTGCGTCATACGCCACAGCGCGTCCTGCTGCTCGGCATCGAGTTGCCCCGCGTTGGCGCTGATAAACATGGCTGAATGGCTGTAGGCATCGACGGCGCTGGTGCGCCCGCGCGGATGCATCGAATCGGGCACCCGTTTGTGGGCAACCTGCTGGGGCAGGCCGCGCTTCAAGAGCATGTGCATGTTGCGCCAGCAATTCTCGGGCGCCGACAGGCCGAACAGGGTGGTGATCCGCAACAGGCGGCCGCCGGCATCGATGGCACGGTGCAGGCTCCGTGCGCGTTTCTCCCGCAGCAGGAACGGCACCCCTGCCGTTTCTTCCAGCTGGACCCAGATGCCGGCATAGGCCGCCGCCAGCCTCTGCAGGAGAATCACGACCGGCCGCATGCTCTTGCGCAAACTTTCCAGCTGGGTTCCGCGCAGGGCGCTGCGCTGCATGACGATCGCATCCACACAGGCCAGTACATACTCACGCAGTAGCTCGAGCATCGGCTGGCGTGTCGCCGCCGGCGCCCGCCACTGGCCCAGCTCTTCCACCAGGCCCGAAAGCAGGGTAACCAGCCGCTGCTGGTCAGCGGGATGGTAGGGCCGGAGCTCGTACTGGCTGAGCCAGCGCTCCAGCTCACGCTCTGATGCACAACCGCAGCTGAGCGCAGGAAGCCCCCGTCCCGGAAGGCCGAGTTTGAGGGCAAAACTGGCTGGGGCGCATGCCTGCCCGGCGGGCGCGCCCTGAGTCGTTTCCTTCATTTTTGTTGGCACCCATCCATTGGATTACCGCAGTATATGAAGAGCCAAATTGGCCAAACAAGCGGGAACAGTTGCTTTTCGCGCCTAAATTGCGATACACCTCACGCAAAAATGGCCAACCCGGTCCTATTTGACCCTCACACCCGTGCTCAGAGCGGCGTTTTCGAGCCTTCTCCCGGTACTTCCCGGACCAGCCGCGGCACCAGGTACCCGGGCAGCAGCCCGCGTACCCCCTCGACCAGCGAGCGTGCGGTATCGTCATCGACCTCGAAATGTGCTGCACCGCGAACACGGTCCAGCTGGTGGAGGTAGTATGGCAGAACCCCGCAATCGAACAGGGTCTCGCCCAGTTCTGCGAGTGCAGCCACGCTATCGTTGACGCCGCGCAGCAGGACGGCCTGGTTCAGCAGCGTGACCCCCGCGTCCCGGAGCTTCCGCATTGCCGCACGGACCTCGCCGTCGATTTCATTGGCGTGATTGCAGTGCAACACCAGCACCGGCTTGAGGCGTGACTCCGCCAGCCAGTACAGCAGCTCATCGGTAATACGGCTGGGGGCCACTATGGGCAGGCGCGTGTGAACCCGCAGCTTGTCGAGGTGGGGTATCGCCGCAAGCTCACCAGCCAGCCGCGCCAGCTGGCGATCGCCCAGCACCAGGGGATCGCCGCCGCTGAGGATGACCTCGTGCAGGTCCCCCTGGGCACGAATGTAATCGAGCGCCGCCTGCAACTGCGATCGGTTGAGATGGTTATCCCCGTACGGGAATTCCCGGCGGAAGCAGTAACGGCAATTGACGGCGCACTGGCCGGCGGCGATCAGCAGCAGGCGGCCGCGGTATTTGTGGACCACGCCCGGTACGGGATTGGACTGCGCCTCCGCCAGCGGGTCGCTGCTGAATCCGGCCGGCGACTGCAACTCCGCCGCACCGGGCAGCACCTGCAGCAGCAGCGGGTCCTGCGGGTCACCGCGGCGCATGCGCCGCACGAAGGGTCGCGGTACCCGCAGGGCAAAGCCGTCGGCCGCGCGCAGCGCGGCCGGCAGTTGCGCCGGGTCCAGTCCCAGCAGCTCCACCAGCTCCGCCGGGTCAGTCACCAGGTCGGTCATCTCTTCCTGCCAGCGACGATCGGCATCCTGCCCGGCTCGTTCACGGGCAACTATTTCACTGGCGGCGGGGGCGTGCTGTATCATAGGCGGCTATTCTGTGGCGCAAAGCGCGCAAATTTTAAGCAGTTACATAAAAATTGAAAGGGCCGGGGTGACTTTTTACCCGCCCGGACAGACTGATCAGAGGAACTCATGGCTAGTTATTCCACCAACGAATTCAAGGGCGGTCTCAAGGTAATGCTGGACGGCGACCCCTGCTCCATCGTGGAGAACGAATTCGTCAAACCCGGCAAAGGGCAGGCATTCAACCGCGTGAAACTGCGCAACCTGAAAACCGGCCGGGTATGGGAGCGCACCTTCCGTTCCGGCGAGAGCCTCGAGGCCGCGGACGTCATGGACCGGGACATGGAGTACCTCTACAACGATGGCGAGTTCTACCATTTCATGGAGCCCGACACATTCGAACAGCACCAGGCCAGCGCCGATGCGGTCGGCGATGCCGCCAAGTGGCTGAAGGAACAGGATACCTGCACCGTCACCCTGTACAACGGCGCACCACTGGCAGTCACCCCGCCCAACCACGTGATCCTGGAAATCACCGACACCGACCCGGGCCTGCGCGGTGACACCGCCCAGGGTGGCAACAAGCCGGCCACCCTGTCCACCGGCGCCGTGGTCAAGGTACCGCTGTTCCTCGAGATCGGCGAGACCATCAAGGTGGACACCCGCACCGGTGAATACCTGGGCCGCGCCAAGGAAGACTGACCCCTCTCTATCCAGGGGCGGCCGCCGGCCGCTCCTGCACAATCCCGCCACGACTTATGAGCGATAACACCTGGCGCCCCACCGCTTCCATCGCCGCGCTGCAACAGCGTGCCGACCTGCTGTCCCGGGTCCGCGGGTTCTTCGCCGAGCGCCAGGTGCTGGAGGTGGAAGTGCCGGTGCTGTCCCGCCGAGCCACCAGCGACCCGCATATCGACTCCATTACCGCACTGTGTAACGGTGACGCTGCATTCCTGGCCACCAGCCCCGAGTTCGGCTTGAAAAGGTTGCTGGCCGCGGGCATGGGGGACTGCTACTACCTGGGCAAGGCGTTCCGCGAGGGTGAGGCCGGCGGCCGGCACAACCCGGAGTTCACCATGCTGGAGTGGTACCGCTGTGGCTGGGATGACCGGCGCCTGATGGGCGAGGTCGGCGACCTGCTCGGCGAGACACTTGGCATCTCCACGGTGGAATCCGTCAGTTATCGCGAACTCTTCCGGCGCCAGCTGGACCTGGACCCGCACACCGCGAGCGACTCAGCCCTGCGCAATACCGCCGAGCGGCACCTGGACCTCTCATTCACACCGGCGGACCGCGACGAATGCCTCGACCTGCTGATGAGCCATTACCTGGAGCCGCGTATGGGTGGTGGCATCACCCTGCTCTACAACTTTCCGGCCAGCCAGGCGGCGCTGGCGCGGGTGGTGGCCGATGAGACCGGCAGGCCGGTGGCGCGCCGCTTCGAAGCCTATGTGGGTGGCCTGGAGCTGGCCAACGGCTACTGGGAACTGACCGACGCGGAGGAACAACTGCGGCGCTTCCAGGCGGATCACCGCTACCGCGGCGCTCACAAGCTGCACGTTTACCCGTTCGAGGAGCGGCTGGTAGAGGCCCTGCAAGCCGGGCTGCCGGACTGCGCGGGCGTGGCACTGGGCATTGACCGCCTGTTGATGCTGGCGGGTGGTTACCGGCGAATCGAGGAAGTGATTGCCTTTCCCATCGAGCGCGCCTGAGCCGGCGCAAGACCGTCAGGGCTCGTAGCGATAGCGGCTCACCTGGCCTACGGCAAAAAACCCGGCGTCCAGGTAGGCATCCTGGCGATTCTCCGGAGTGAGCGCCACTGCGTATTTGTGGTGGCTGTGCAGGGCCTGCGCCAGCAGGTGGTGGAAGAGCGCCAGGCCAATGCCCTTGCCCTGGTGTGCCTCGACGGTCTGCAGGTCATAGATTCCCAGCGCATCGGCGGAAGCGAACAGGCACCCCGATGCCACCGCCTCGCCATCGAGTCGCGCCATGTAGTATTTCAGGCGGCTGCGCTTGTGCTCGGGGATATCTGCCAGCTTCTGGTAAAACTTGCGGATCTGCGGGGCCTCGCGGGTGCCCTCCAGGGCCCGCGCCTGCAGCTCACCATATTCCGCCAGCTGCTCGCCGCCGACAGCGACAATTTCCAGTCGGTCGCGCAGCTCGTCCGGCACTTTTTCGTCCCCGGCCAGCCGCTGGACCTCGATCGCCATGGCCACCAGGGTATCCCGGTGGACCAGCCCCAGCTCGGCCAGCTCTGCCTCGTCCATGGGCTTGCTGGCGCAGTGCCACAGCGTGAATGGGCTGTGCCGCTCCGCGAAGTAATCCACGACGAAACGCTTCAGGATCAGGGCGGGGACCACCGAGTTCGTGACCGCCTGGTTGAAGGTATATGACAGCAGCCCGCTGTCGCTGCGCACGATGCTGGTGATCTCCTTGGTGTGGTCCGGATTGATCAGCCCGGCACAGTAGCCGGCGCGCGACTCCAGGTTGCGGCAGACGAGGTTTTTGGCGCTGAGACTGTATTTCATGACTACAAGGATAGTTGCGTTTTTGGACCCACACCGCGTAACGGCCGCCCACCCGACGCGGACGGGGCGCGACCGCAATTGCGGGTATTTTAGGCGGCGGAGTAAGTGATTCCGACTGAAAACAGAACCAGCACTGGGGCACTGGTCACAGGCATGTTCAGGGTAGCTGCTGGTCCACCTGGCTCAGGGCGCTGTGATCCATCGACAGGGCGGGCGCCTCACAGCTGGCATCACCAATTACCCGGGCGGGCACCCCGGCCACCAGCTTCTTGGCCGGTACCGACTTCAGCACCACACTGCCCGAGGCCACCTGGGCGCACCGGCCGATCTCGATATTGCCAAGCACCTTGCTGCCGGCGCCGATCAGGACTCCCTCGCGCACCTTCGGGTGGCGGTCACCGCCCTCCTTGCCTGTGCCGCCCAGGGTGACCGACTGCATGATGGACACGTTGTTTTCCACCACTGCGGTCTCGCCGATCACGATGCCGGTGGCGTGATCCAGCAGTATGCCCTCCCCCAGGGTTGCCGCCGGGTGAATGTCCACGCTGAACACCACCGAGATGCGGTGCTGCAGGAACAGCGCCAGCGAGCGTCGCTGCTGCTGCCACAACCAGTGGGCCACGCGCCAGGCCTGCAGGGCGTGGAAGCCTTTGAAATAGAGAAACGGCTCGTACAGGGAACGACAGGCAGAATCCCGCTGCTGGACCGCCTGGAGATCGGCACGGGCAGCGTGGCCGATGGCCGGGTCCGCAGCCAGCGCCTCGTCGATCACCTCGCGGATCAGCAATGCCTGCGCCACCGGGCTATCGAGCTTGTTGGCCAGGTGAAAGCTGAGCGCCGACTCCAGCGTGACGTGATTCAGGATGGTGGCGTGCAGGAAGCTGGCGAGGATTGGCTCCCGCTCAGCCTGCCGGGCCACATCGGCGCGGATCTGCTGCCACAGGGCATCGCCCTGCTTGTCATGAGTATCGAGTTGATGGACTTCCATCGGTTCTTATCGCTCCTTGCCGGCGCCGGGGGCACCGTTGGTCGTTTTGGTCAGACCGCGCCCAGGGTCAGCGGTGGCTCCATCAGGGCCGACTGCTGCTGGCGCAGGCCGAGGATATGCTCCGCCCAGTAGCGCGGGGTGTTGAACCAGGGGAACGCCATCGGGAACGCCGGGTCCTGCCAGCGCCGTGCCAGCCAGGCCGCGTGGTGCATCTGCCGCAGGCAGCGCAGGGGCTCTACCAGTTGCAACTCTTGAGGGTTAAACGGGCAAAAAGTTTCGTAACCCTCGATGATCGCATCCAGGGAGGCGGTCTGGTCGGCGCGGCCGCCCGACAGCAGCATCCAGATATCCTGGATTGCGGGGCCACTAAGGCAGTCGTCCAGGTCGACAAACCAGGGGGTCTCGTCGCGCCACAGGAAGTTGCCCGCGTGGCAGTCGCCATGTAGCCGGATTGTAGTCCAGTCCCGCTCGAACAGCGGCGCGATCTGCTCGATGATGTGCGCAGTAACCGTGGCGTAGGCCTCGCGGTTTTCCCGCGGCAGGAAGTCGCCCGCCAGGATGAATTCGCGACTATCGATGGCGAAATGCTGGAGGGTGAGCGCCGGACGATGCTCGAAGGGCTTGGCCCGCCCCACCGCGTGAATGCGCCCAAGCATGGTCCCCACCTGCTCGAGATGCTCGAAATTATCCAGCTCCACCTGGCGCCCCCCGCGGCGGGGAAACAACGCAAAGCGGAAACCCTGTGACTCCATCAGGGTGCGCCCGTCGAATTCGAGTGGGGCCACTACCGGGATTTCGGCGGCGGCGAGTTCGAGGGTGAAAGTGTGCTCCTCGACGATCTGCGCGTCGGTCCAGCGCTCGGGGCGGTAAAACTTGGCGATGAGTGGTTCGCCGCCCTCGATTCCCACCTGGTAGACACGGTTTTCATAGCTGTTGAGCGGGAAGATCCGCGCGTCCGACAGCAGGCCGGTGGTTTCCACGCAGTCGATGACCACGTCTGGTGTAAGGGCTTCGTAGGGATGATGGGACTGGGACATAGGGGATAGCGCCTGGGTGACAGGCACCTATGCTAACTTGGCCCCCGCAGCGAGGACAAACGTCGCCGCACCTTTCGCGTCGACGCCGTTAACGGCGGTCGGGCCGGGCCCGCGACAGCACAGCTAACTTGCTGCACTTCGCCCGGCCGGGCATCCTTGCCCCACCGACCCCGGCCGGGAAATTCAAGCTGACAGGAAGCCGCCATGCCAACCGGACCCTACAGGAGCCATGTTGCCGCCCTCGCCCTGCTCTCCATCCTGGCCTCGCTGCCGGCCTGCGACCGGGCGCAGCCACCTTCCGCCGGGGATCAGGCCGCCGGGAGCCGGGCCAGCGCGCCTGCAAACAGCGAGCTCACGTCCGAACTCGAGACATTTGAACGGCAGGCAGAGAACTGCACCGGCGACCAAGAATGTGCGTCCGTCTCCGTCACCCGCGAGGTATTCGCACAGCGGCCAGCACTGAACAGGGCGGTAATGCGCCGGCTGCTTGTGCAGCTCCGGGGGGAAAGCGAAGGCGGGAACGAGGGAGCGGCAGGCAACCTGGAGGAAATTGCCAGACAGTTCCTCGCCGAGGCCGCCGAAGTGGCTGAGGTAAGCAGCGCCGGCTGGCTCCTCAGCGGAGAAGCCCGGCGCCTGGACCGGCGCGGCAATCTGCTGACCGTGGAAATAAACAGTTACCGCTACACCGGCGGGGCCCACGGCATGCCGTCGGTGGAGTGGTTCAACTGGGACCTGGCCGCCGACAAACATATACCCCTGCGGGAACTCATAGCCGGCGGCGCGGAACAGGTATTCTGGGAACGCGCGCGGGAGGCGCACGGGCGGTGGCTCGAGCAGCAGAGCGAGATGGATCCCGGGTCGGGGGAAATATGGCCCTTCCAGCGCACCGGGAACTTTCGCTTCGGTGATGACGGCCTTGTCTTGCTGTATGACGTGTACGCACTGGGGCCCTATGCGATGGGCCCGGTGAAGCTCACCATTCCATGGCAGGAGCTCAGGGGAGTGATAGACGATCGCTTCCTGCCGCCACAATAAAGCCCCGGGCGCGGGCACCGGGATTATCCCTGCGCCGGCCAGCCAGCCCCTGCCGCTCAGCTACCGCCGGGAGCGGCTTTTCGCATCACGTAACCCAGCACCAGCGCCAGCACCAGCAGTGCCGGCACATCCCCCAGCAGGTTCGCCCGCTCGGTACTGTCGACAAGCGCCTGCACCAGCATGATCAGGCCGTGCACGACACTCGACCAGACGGTAAACCAGATCAGGCTGGCGTTGGCGAGCGGGTCCCTGGCGGCGCGGATCAGGAAGACCCCCAGCGTCGCATAGACGCCCATGATCATCTGCTCGTACTCATACTGGCGCGGCGTCCAGCCCCAGCCCTCGGGCCATACCCACATCATCATGGCGTAGATACCGAAGATGAAGAACAGCCCCGTAATCACCAGGAGTGCCCGTAACAGTCCCAGCCAGCTTCCCTGCGACATCGATCTCTCCCTGTCTTTAGGTTTACGGTGGCCTGTGCCCGCCCTCAGGCATCGACCTGCTCGCGCTCCCCGTGATACTGCGCCGCAGCTGCCGCCTTCTGTTCACGCAGGTAGCCGTGCAGGATTTCCGCATCCAGGCCGTGCAGCATCAGGCGGTAACCCGCCTGCAAAGTGGTATGCGGCACCATCGGGTGGCGGTTACTGACCAGCGAGAGGGCAGTGCCATCGTTCAGCAATTTACCAATATAGATTGATATGGTTTCGTCCAGCTGCAAAGAATTACTCGCCCGCCAGAAATCGTGATCGGAAAGGAATAGTGCGTACAGCGGCGTGTAAAGTTCGATTGCCGTCTGCAGGTCGAGAACATTGGTGACATGGCCGCCACCGGGCTCGATATCAAACTCAGCGGCTGAAATTGCACTGAAATCCAGCGAGCGCGCGGGCTGCATTTCCCTGCCCTGCTCTGCCAATTGCTGGTTCAATTCGCCGATAAAGTTGTAAATATTGAGATCGTGGATCAGGAAGGTGTCATCCAGCAGATCCTCGAGGCTTCGTGGCCTTAGTGGCCGCGTACTCTTGATCCGGACACCGCCGACATTGTCGGCGATGAACTGCAGCAATTCGGTACCAATATTGAAATGACGCAGGATCAGGTAATTTGCGTCACGCCGCACGAGGTACTTCAGCCCCCAGTAAATAGTGCGATGTAGCAGCCGTGATGAGTGCCATCGCTCCGGGATAACCAGCCTCAGCAGTTGCACCAGGACGATGCTGAGTCTCGCCAGCGGACGCACCACGGGCAGAAGCAGGCGGCGCGACCAGGTGTTATGCCCGGCCAACAACGCCCGCTTGGCGCCATCATGGATCGGCAGGCTGCGGTCCAGGTTCAGCACCAGCCATGGATTCGGGTCGGAATGATTGAGCGTTGCCTGGTCGAATTCGCTGTCCCAGCTCATCAGTAGTTCCCCAGCTCTTCCAGTTGCAGCAGGTAGAGGCGACCGGTCACCCGCGCTGTTCTTGCGATGCGCTCCGCGACACGCGGAGAGTCCAGCAACTCCGTCTCGAACAGGTCCAGCAGTTGTTGCAGGTGGTCCTCATCATGCTCGGCATGGTAGCGGTAAAAACTGACCTGGTCCTCCCGCAACTGCAGGTGCCGCTGCAGTGCGCTGGCGAATATCCCGGCGAAGTGCTTGCCGAGCCCCTCGATAATAAACATGGACCCGAGCAGGTCGACGGGATTGGGTTGCGTGGCACGCTGCATCATCCAGGCAGACAGGGCAGAGGCGCCAATGTTCTTGCGGCCATTACGCAGGGCCTGGAGGTCTCCACCCACGGCCTGGAAGTCCTGCTCGAGCATCAGGTAATCGCGATGCTCGGTACCTGCATGGCGAAGGAACTGGGACCGCAGGCGGAGATGCTGGCGGTCGAGCGAGGACGCCGCCCGTGAAATCCAGCAGGCTCCATCAAGTACCTGCTGGTAATGGTCGTGCAGTAATTGCCGGTAGTCCTCCAGGCGGATGGAACCGCGCAGGGCCCGCGAAATTATCGCGACCTGGACCAGGCGACTTTCGAAATCGGCCCAGATCCGGCCGAGTTCGCGGATCAGGCGCTGCCCTTGTGTGACTTCTGTTTCCATGGATTACACCACCGTCAGGCACATGAAGGCCGCCAGGCAGCGGCCGCTTTCAGGGACAAAACACAGGATCTTTTCGCCGCTGTGCAGTGGCTTTTCACGCAGCAGGCTGTCGATCAGCAGGAATATTGAAGCGGCGCCGACATTCCCCACCCGGTCCTGATGGTTGTGCCAGCGTTCCGCAGGAATCATTGCACCTGCTTTCTCGAGCAGGCTTTGCATCCGCTGCCCCAGGGAACGCGCTGAATAGTGTGGCAGGAAGTAACCCACCTGCGCGGGCTCGAGGCCATGCTTCTCCAGCAGTTCGAGGTAATATCCCACCCAGACCGGGAACATCTGTTCGAGCAGGACAAAGTCCTGGCGAAGCGGGAAAGCACCCTGGTCAAGAGCGGCCGCGGGCGAGCCGAGGTGCGCCCAAGGGACCGGCGCACCGTCGCGGCCCGCCACGGCCCCTGCTGACATGCAAATCGGGAAGCGATCGGCAAAAGACCGCTGTTCAATCCAGTCTATTCGCAGGCAGGGCCGTGATGGCTCGGGCGCGGTCTCGAGCAGTAGCGCACCAGCGCCATCCGACAGGGTCCAGCGGAGGAATTCATACTGAAATGCTTCCTCTACACTGGCCTGAGCGAAGTCAATCGAGCGATAGAATTCTGGCTGGAACCAGCGGCTGGAAAACTCGCTGCCACAAGCGGCTGCGACCCGCTGCTCCCCCGTGCGGAGGGCCTGAAAGGAGGATTTGATGGCCATCATGCTGCTGCCGCATACGCTCTGGAATGAGGCGAGCTCCAGCGCTCCAGCACCCAGCTCGGCGTGAACGGCACTGGCGTGCCCGGGCACCAACATGTCGCCCTGCGTGGTACTCGCCGCCAGGAAATCCAGCGCAGCGGGCTCCAGCCTGGCCTGGTCACAGGCCGCCGCCACGGCACGGGCCGCCATGCCGGCGTTGGTAAAGCGGTAATTGCCTTCTGCATCGATGGCGTAGTGGCGTTGCCGGATACCGTTCTGGCGCAAAGTCGCGGATTTGAGCTTGCCACTGTGCCCACCGAGCAGGCCGATACGTGATTCCATTTCCCGGTTGCCCACCGGTGCTCCCGGCAGGAAACTCCCACTACCGGTAATAAAGACTTCCTGCATTTCTTGTGCTTATTTGTAATTTCCTGGCCCGCCAGAATACCGGAAAATCCCGACCGACCTCTAATCGACAGTAACGGGCATCAAATGATGTGAGAGGCGGGCCTCAGGTGAGCCCTTCGGACAGGTCCGGTACGTGGCAGACCACTTCGATATTGTTGCCATCGGGATCGAGCACATAGGCGGCGTAATAGTGCTCGTGATATTCGGGCCGCAGGCCGGGTGCGCCGTTGTCCTTGCCGCCGGCCTGCAGGGCCACGCGGTGGAATTCCCCCACCGTATCGCGGTCTTCGGCGCGGAAGGCGAGGTGAACTGGCGGGGCCATGCTGGTTCCCCCGACAATCCACAGGCTGGGGCGATCGGCCCAGCCGAAACCCGCCCAGCCGGAGTACTCGAGTATCAGTTCGTAGCCCAGCGGGGCCAGCGCAAGGCGAAAGAAATCCTTGCTGCGGTCATAGCTGTGCACGTGAATGCCAACGTGGTCGAGCATGGGCGATTCCTCGCTGCCGGGTAGGGAAATGCCCGAAGTGTAGCCGATCCGGCCACACCTGGATTTGCCTCAGGAACCTCCGCCGCCATGCGACCACTCCCGGCGCAGTAGCCCGTAGATGATGGCGTCCTGGAAGCCATCCTCCTCCAGGTAGCGCTCCCGCAGCAGGCCCTCCCGCGTGAAACCCTGCTTCTCCAGCAGGCGGATGGAGGGGGTGTTGCGCGGGTCGACGTCGGCTTCTATCCGGTGCATGTCCAGTTGGCCGAATGCGAAATCCAGCAGGGGCCGCACTGCTCGCACCATGACACCCCGGCCGCGGCGCGCCGGATCCAGGGCAAAACCTATCTCCGCATGGCGATTGTCCCGGTTGATCCCGGCGAGGGTGCAGGTCCCCACAAGCTGTCCGTCCAGTTCGACGCCCCACTGGTAGAGGCTTCCCTCCTGGAATCCCTCGACGATCGACTGCAGGAACAGCTCAGCCTCTGTCCGCGACCGCAGGCGGGAGATGGCCATGAAGCGAACCACCTCCGGGTCGCCGAACAGGGCCAGCAGCGCTGGCAGGTCGGCCTCCTCGAGCCAACGTAACTGCACTCCGTCGCCCTCCAGGGTCGGGAGCCGCGACTGTAAACGGTCCGGGTTCATAACAGCACCATCGTCAGGGGAGTACCAGCCATCGCCACAGGCCGTAGGCTGCCACTCCCGCGCCAAAGAGAAACTGCGCCAGCAAGAGCGCACGGATGGCGAACGTGAAACGTACAATCGTCCCGCGTTCCTCCGTGTCACGGGTGAACAGCCGCGCCTGCGGCGGCAGGTCCTGCTCAACCAGCTTGAGTCCCGGCTTGGCGAGCGCCATCAGCTGGCGACTGCGGGCATCCACCAGCCAGAAGACGCAACAGAGGATCAGGACAAAACCGCCCAGCAGCGTGAGAATCAGCGGGTGGAATCCTTTCTCCACCGCAGTAAAAATACCGCCCTCGGCAAAAATCGACAGCACCACGAAGAAATTGAATGCCTTGAGGCGCTGCTCGGCGGTAAAGCGGTAGTGATCGCAGAGGTACTGTTGCTGGTTCAGTGCGTCCATTTACTGGCGGCTCGGTCCCTGAAAAAAACAGAAACCTTTTTACCTTATTTTTGCCCCGGGCGCACACGCGTGGCGTAGGGGCGGGAACCGCCATCGCGGCCGCACTGTTACTCCCTACCCTCCAGCCAGGCTTCCGCAGCGCCTCTTTGTGCGCGGGGAAATGCCCGGATTTCGAGGCCCGGCATCAGCTTTCCCTCCAGCTCACTCAATGTCTTCAGCCAGCGCTCGTCTGTCAGCACCGCTGCCCGCTGGAACTTGCCGATAAAACGGAGCATCGACGGCAGGCGCGACAACTCTATCGCGATGGCGGCCGGCGTTGGCAGATGGTAATCAATTACATCAAACAGCATCTTGCCGGCGTGAATGCCGTGGGACTTTTCCAGCAGCTCATCCAGCGCCTGCTGCATGTCCCGGGACCCCAGCCTGCCGCTCATCTCGATATCGAGGCGGTCCGGACCGTTCCGTATCACCCTGAGCACTGTAATCTCCCTGAAGTAATTTCCTTCCTGCCAGCATGCAGGGGTATTTTGCAGGCCCGCCGCTAGGCGGACTCTGCTGTCCCACTTTCCGGGGCGTCCCTGCGTTGTGCAGGCGCGCGCCCGGAAAATACTTTACGCAACAGGGCAGTGCCGCGTCGCCAGCCGAGTATGCTCTGGGCTGCCACGACCCCGCCGAACATCGCGCCCGCCACGCCACAGCTCATGATGTCCTGCCCGGTCAGGTAGAGACCGCGGATGCGGGTCCGCGGGCGCAGCCAGCCCTGCTCGAAGCGTGCCGGGTCGTGGTCGAGGCCGTAGATCTCGCCGCGCGGGTAGTCGCAGAACCAAGCGGTGGAAAGCGGCGTGGAAAGTTCGCAGTAATCGATCTCACCGCGCAACTGGGGGAAATGGCGATAGAGGTGCTCCAGCAGGCGGGTGCTGAACCGTTCTTTCACCTCATCATAATCCTTACCGCGCTTGCCCCATGGCTGGTCTTTCCACTGCTCGAACCATTCGTATTTGCCGGGGGCGACTATCTCGATGGTGGCCCGGCCGGGGTAGCGCTGGTTGAAACTGGGATCCTTGGCTGAAGGGAAGGAGATATAAACGAGGGGTATTTCGGCATCGCTGTCGGCAAGGAACTTCTCGACATCACCCTCATAATCCCTGCTCGGGTAAACCCAGTAATTGGTTTTCGGCAGGCCCAGCTCCCCGGCGGTCTTGCGCAGGCCGATATACAGGCACAGGTGCGCCATCGACGGCTGCACGGAGGCAAGCTCACGGTCGTAACCGGCAGCCGCGGTCGCGCTGTGGGGCAGCAGTCGCTCGAAAGTATTGAAGACACCCGCACCGGACACCACTAGCGGCGCCTCTATTTCGGTGCCGTCAGCCATGCGCACACCACAAGCCCGGTTTCCGTCGAGCAGGATTGTCTCCACGCGCGCATAGGTAAACACCTCACCACCGGCGGCCTGTATCTGTGGAATGATGGTTTCGGCAATTCGGCTGGCGCCGCCGACGGGGTAAAAACCGCCGTAGAGATAGTGCTTCACGATCAGGGCGTGGATGATAAAGCTGCCGGTGGCGGGCGTCATTCCGTTATCGCCCCACTGCCCGGTGAGTACCGCAATCAGCTCATCGTTGTCGGTTAGCTCACGCAACACCTCGTAGGTGGTGCGGTTGAGATATGCCGGCAGTCGCCATTTTTTCAGCAGTGCCATCAATGGCGCACACCAGCGGGGCAGCAGTTTTTCCATGGTGATAAACGGCATGGCTTTCCCCACGGCCATCACCCGTTCCAGGTAGGCGTCCAGCGTCCGTTCCTCGCCGGGGAAACGCCGCAACAGTTCGGCCCGGAAGTTTTCCGGGCCGGCGCGCAGGTCGTACTGTTCTTCGCCCAGGCAGATCCGGTCGTAGGTCTCATCCATGGGCGCCCATTCGAGCCGGCCGGCCGAGAGGAAATCGAACAGGCGGCGGGTCATGGTCGGGTGGTCGCCCACATCACCGATGTAATGGACGCCCACATCCCACTCGTAGCCGTTGCGGTCATAGGCATGGGTAAAGCCGCCGGCGGTATAGTGCTGCTCCAGTACCAGAACTTTTTTGCCCGCCTCACTCAGCAGCGCCGCCGTGGTCAGGCTGCCGATACCGGAGCCGACCAGGATGGCATCGTAGGGACCGTCGAGACGATTGGCGCGATAGCGCCGCCCGATGCGCAGGCGGCTGGGTTTGGGGGCGTTGCTGGCGATCATGCCGGATTCGGCCATGGGGACCTCGGCTGGTTATTGTTATTGCCGATAACATACCCCCTGTCCCCGAGGCCTGCAATTGCCAGATTGCGACAACCCCCTTGACCCGGCCCCCTTGCCCTGGCACTGCTACCGCTGGGGATCGGCGTGCGGCTCGTCAGCCACCGGCTTCCTCCCCCACTGCTGGTAGCGGCCGGTGGCGGCCCAGGCCAGCAGGGCGAACCAGGCAATCCAGGAAGCGATGGCCGGGATGCAGGCGAGAAATATCTTCCCCGCGTGGCGGCGATTCGCTACCAGCGCCACCAGGGCCGGCAGGAACCAGACCACCAGGAAAAATAGTGCAAACAACAGCCCCTTGAGCAGCCCCATGGACTGCAGGGCCTGCCAGAGGTTTTGTACCAGCGTTTCGATCTCATTCATCATGCCTTCCCCCGGATTACATAGGCCCGGCCGGCTGGTTTCGGGGTCCGTGCAATGTGCTGGTGCGGCTGTAGGGTGACAACCCGTAACCCCACACCGTGATGGGGCGCATTATGCCCGGGACGCTCCGCCAGCCCCGCCATCGCGACCGGCACAATCATTGCCGGCAGAATTCCCAGCCAGATAACGGATCGATTTATTCTCATGGTCTGCTCCTCGATAAAGACGTATCCCTACAGTCCCAACGAAAAAACAAACCTTACAAATAACTTCATAATTTAATGGCCGAGAGCCTCGATCACCCGCTTTTCGCGATCGGTCTGGCGCCATACCACCAGGCTCCAGGCAACCATGATCACTGTCACTACCAGAGCGGTCAGCAGCGCACTGGGCGAGAACAGGTTAAAGCCTGTATCCAGGCCCGCGAACCTTTCGGCCAGTTCCCAGAGAATAAAAAGCGAGACCTCCACGAAATATAACAACCAGGCAAAGCGGACGCCCCTGCGCCGGCGCTTGAGGCGCAACAGGGCGAGTTCGGTATAGGCCTGCACTGTTTCGCCCTGTGGTTGCTGCAACCCGCGGCGATTGCTGATCGAAAAATTCAGGGCCCATATCACCAGCAGCAGGATTACCGTGGCAAGCAGGATGTTCTCTGTGGATGCTGCAGAGAAGAGCCGTACCAGGGCAAACGTCACCAGCGCAATCGCCACCAGCCACTCGAGAACCGTATTGATGCGAAGCCAGCGCTCCTGCCGGCGCACACGCTGGATAATCTCATTCCCCGCGGGTGTTTCCGGGGACTGCTCCTGCCATAGACACTCCAGCTCGGACCAGTCATCCGCCAGATCACGGGCCAGGTCTTCACTCTGCTGATGGCGATCATCGTTCACTGTGTTTCCCCAACCGATTCGATAGCCGCTGGCGGGCACGGTTGAGCCGTACCGCCACATTGGACTCACTGATTCCCAGGACTTCGGCGATCTCACTGTAACCAAGCCCTTCCAGCCGCAGGCTGATAACCTGGCGCAGCCCCAGCGGCAATGCCTGTACCGCCGCTTGAAGCCGCTCCGACTTGCGCTGCCCCGCCAACCTCTCGGCCGGCCCCGGCGCACTGTCCGCCACGCCCTCCAGCAACACATCATCCGCTTCCGGTCGCCGCCGGGCCAGTTCGGTGACACTGCGGTTGTGGGCAATGCGGAAGATGAAGGTTTTCACGCTGGCCTCGCCCCGAAAACCCGGCAGGGCCCGCCAGATGGCCAGCCAGATATCCTGCAACAGGTCGTCTCGCTCCTCCGGGGTGCGGGTATAGGTGCCCGCGACACGGGCAATGCCCCCACCGTAATCACTGATTAGCTGCTGAAACTGCTCACTGCGGGCCTTCAAGGCTGCTCCTTAACCCCATCCTGGTGTCATCCGGTTCTACAGTACCGGCGGCAGCAAAAAGATTACAGAAATTTTCCCGGCCCGACGCAGCCCGGTTCGCCCCGGCCGGGAAGCAGCTGGCTACACTGCTGGGGCAACAAGTGATGAACCGGAGAAAGCTATCATGAAGACCCTCTATACCGCTGTCGCTACCGCCACCGGTGGCCGTGACGGCGAGGCCAAATCGTCCGACGGCAAACTGGCAGTCAAACTGGATGTACCCGAGGAGATGGGCGGCAGTGGTGGCGACGGTACCAACCCGGAGCAGATGTTTGCCGCTGGTTATGCCGCCTGTTTTATCGGCGCAATGAAATTCGTCGCCGACAAGGAGAAGCAGGAAGTGCCCGACGACACCTCGGTGCGGGCGGAAGTCGGGATTGGTCCCAAGGACAAGGGCTTCGGCCTGGATATCGACCTGCACGTGAGCCTGCCGGGCATGGACGCGGACACCGCAGAGAAAATTGCCAACCGGGCCCACGAGGAAGTGTGCCCTTATTCCAACGCCACCCGGGGCAATGTGGATGTGCGGCTGCATGTGAAAACCTGAAGGGGGTTAGCAGCACCCGCATCTCGCCCGGCCCCGATCAGGCACATTTGCGAGAGTTCTACGGGGCTTATCCCGGCCGTCCCACCCGGGGTCGGCAAGTTCGGCAGCGGCAGAATCCCGCAATAACCTTGCAGGATCCGGATACCGCCATTCCCGCTCCCCGGCCACAATGACTTCAGCAAAATCCGTGCGCAACCGCTCCCGCTGCAAGACTGGCGCACCTGGCGCCAGCCGCTCGAGCGGGAGAAGGGACACGGTTGCCGGTATCGACAAAAACTGGGCATGCCGGCATGCGGGACGGTTCACATAACGGGAAATTTTTCCCACACAGGTGAAACCATTGGGCGGCTGGGGCGCTCAAACGCCGTACATCCCTGTCGACAGGAGGAAAACAATGCAAGCGAGCCCGGGTAAAACCCTACCGTCGTGGAGGAAACTGCTGAATGCGTGGCCGTCACTGCTTCTGCTGGCAGCCACGGTCCTGTTTACCGCCCTGCCGGCGCTCTCCGCGGCGCACTAGCCGGCCCCCCTAAAAATTCCACTATGTGAGCCTGCATTGCTGCAAGTGCCTGTTCGAGCAGTTACCTCGCTGCCGCGATGCGCACAGCCGGTAGCACCTGCACGAACCGGGCAGCTATTTCGAAGCCACTCCATTGGCAATCTGGAAACCGATGCGCGCGGCGGTGCGGGCCGCGTGGTCCTCGATATCGAAATAGGGATTGAACTCGGCCATGTCCGCCAGGCATACCTTGCCGGAGTCGAGCACCGTATCCAGCAGGGGCTCGAACAATTCGAGCGGCACGCCCCGACCGGACGGCGCGCTGACTGCCGGCATCACTGAAGCCGGGAAGACATCCAGGCACACCGTCAGGTAGACGAAGTCCACGTTTTCGATAAAACCCGCTATCTGCTCGCGCACCCTGTCCAGGTTCCAGCTGGTGATCTCCCGGTCGCGGATGACCTTGGCTCCCAGCTCGTCGGCACGATTGTACAGAGCCGGTGTATTGGCATTGTCCGCGGCACCCACGCAGAGATAATTGAACGGCTTGCCGTTGATCTCGCACTGTTCTGCGATCTGGTAAAAGGGCGTGCCGGACGATCCCTTGGGCGCGGGTATACGCAGGTCCAGGTGGGCATCGAAGTTGATGATGCCGAGGGTCTCCTCCCGGTGCAGCTCGCGCATCCAGCGGGCAATGCCCTGGTAGCTGCCAAAGGCAATCTCGTGACCGCCGCCCAGCACCAGCGGGAAGTGCCCTCCCTCAAGCAACTCGGTAATGCGCGCCCCCAGCAGCGACTGCGCGGATTCCAGGTCCTCTTTTTCCACCCTCACATTACCGGCGTCGTATAGCGGCGTATCGAAGGTGGACGGCAGGTTGGCCATCGCCAGGCGCAGGATACGCGGCCCCTTGGCCGCGCCGATCCGGCCCTTGTTGCGGCGCACACCTTCGTCGGAGGAGAAGCCCAGGATGGCAATGCCCGGCGCGCTGTCGATGTGCAGCGGGGTAACCCGCTGGTGCCAGCGCTCACCCGCGCGGCCGTCCTCGCTATCGGTGCGGCCGCTCCACAGGCGCATATCAGCCAGCTGTAACATTTTGACCTCCAAAAAATATCGCGGCCGGTTTCAGGGCGCCGTACTCGTAGGCGAGCTGGTCCGGCGTCTCCATGGGCCAGAGCACCATGTCGGCGCGCAGGCCAGCCCGCAGCACGCCGCGGGAACAGCACAGCCCCAGGGCCCGCGCGGCAGAGCGGGTAACGCCGGCCAGCGCTTCTGCCGGGGTCAGGCCGAACAGGTTGCAGCCCATGTTCATCATAAGGCGCAGGGATGCGATCGGGCAGCTGCCCGGGTTCAGGTCGGTAGACAGCGCAATACTGACCCCCGAGGCGCGCAGCTTGTCCACCGGCGGCACGCGGGTCTCGCGCAGGGTGTAGAAGGCCCCGGGCAGCAGTACCGCGACGGTGCCGTTCTCGGCCATGGCCGCGACGTCCATGTCGGTAATGTACTCGATATGGTCAACCGACAGCGCCCCGGCCTGTGCCGCCATGCTGGTGGCGCCGGAGCTGCTCAGCTGTTCCGCGTGCGCCTTGACCGGGAGGTCGAGCTCCCGCGCACAGTCGATCACCCGCTGGCACTGCTCGACAGAAAAAGCGATGGATTCACAGAACATGTCGACGGCGTCCGCCAGCTGCTCCCGCGCCACCGCCGGCAGTATCTCCTCGCACACCAGGTCGATGTACTCGTCGGCGCGGCCGTCGTACTCCGGCGGCAGCGCGTGGGCCGCCAGGCAGGTGGTGACGATATCCACCGGGTAGTGTTGCGCCAGCCGGCGCGCGGTGCGCAGCTGTTTCAGTTCGGTATCCAGCTCAAGGCCGTAGCCGGATTTCACTTCGAGGGTGGTGACGCCCTCTGCCAGCAGCGCCCGCAGCCGGGGCTCGGCGGCGTGGTAGAGCTGCTCGGCGCTGGCTGCGCGGGTGGCGCGCACCGTCGACAGTATGCCGCCGCCGGAGCGGGCGACCTCCTCATAGCTCTCGCCGCCCAGGCGGCGGGCAAACTCCGAAGCCCGGTGGCCGCCGTAGACCAGGTGGGTATGGCAGTCCACGAGCCCCGGGGTGAGCCACTGGCCCTCGCCGTCGATAACCCGGTCAGCGGTACACTCCGGCAGCTCCCGGCGCGGGCCGATCCAGACGATCCGGCCACCGGTCACCGCCACCGCGGCATCCTCCACGGCACCGTAGCCACCGGGAATGGACGGGTCCATGGTGGCGGCGTGCAGGTTGGTCAACAGCAGGTCGCAGCGTTCAGTCATAGGTGTTCCGTTAGGCGGCTTTTTCAACCGCAATTCCCATTAACGATAGTTCGAATCCGGCGCTTGGCGCGCAGGGCATTCCTGCCCGCACCCGCACGACCGATACGCCGGCAATCTTGACAGGGGCCGGCGACAGATTCATAGTGACAACTTGTATATACAAGAATATACAAGCAAGAGATGCACTGTACCTGAGTCCATGAATACTGCAAGAGAGCCCTCAGCCAGAGGACAAGAGCCCCGCTACGCGGCCATCAAGCGGCATATTCGCAGCCAGATCGACTCCGGCAGCTGGCCGGTGCACTACCAGGTGCCATCGGAAAACCAGCTGGCGCAGGAGTTTGGTGTGAGCCGCATGACGGCCCGCCGCGCGCTCAGCGAGCTTACCGACGAGGGGGTGCTGATGCGCTCCCAGGGGCTGGGCACCTTTGTCGCCGAGCCGGTGCCGGCGGGATCACTGCTGGAGGTGCGCAATATCGCCGACGAGGTATCGGCCCGCGGCCATAGCTACAGCAACACCATCCTCCTGCTCGAGGAAGCGGAGGCGCCGGCCGATGTAGCGCGGGCGCTGGGCCTGGCGGAGGGAGCACCCGTTTTTCACTCAGTGATCGTCCACCGGGACAACGGCCTGCCGATCCAGTGGGAGGAGCGCTATACCAACCCGGACCTCGCGCCCGAGTACCTGCGACAGGACTTTTCCAGCACCACCCCCAACGCCTACCTGTCCCGGGTTGCGCCACTCACCGAGGCAGACACCACCGTCGAGGCGATTGCAGCGGGCGAAGAAATCGCCGGCTCACTGCAGGTGGCAGCGGGCAGCGCCTGCCTGCAGATCTGGCGACGCACCATGAGCGCTGCCGGCAGCGTCAGTTTCGCCCGGCTGGTCCATCCGGGTAACCGGTACCGGCTGGGCGCCCAGCTGAGATTCTAGTGAAAAGATTGCCGCCGGCGGCTGCCGGTCACCGGGCGGCAAGACCCAACAAAAGTAATGATTTACGGAGAAGCGGATATGAGCACTGACAAACGACATGATCCGAGCCGCAGGATCGTCGCCCCGCGTGGCACCGACCTGTCTGCCAAAAGCTGGCTGACCGAGGCGCCGCTGCGCATGCTGATGAACAACCTGGACCCGGAAGTGGCCGAGCGCCCCGAGGACCTGGTGGTCTACGGCGGTATCGGCCGCGCGGCGCGCGACTGGGAGTGCTTCGACAAGATCGTCGAGGTACTCAAGCGCCTGGAAGAAGATGAGACCCTGCTGGTGCAATCCGGCAAGCCCGTGGGCGTGTTCAAGACCCATGCCGACGCGCCGCGGGTATTGATCGCCAACTCCAACCTGGTACCCCACTGGGCCACCTGGGAGCACTTCAATGAGCTGGATAAGAAGGGGCTGGCCATGTACGGCCAGATGACCGCCGGCTCCTGGATCTATATCGGTTCCCAGGGCATCGTCCAGGGTACCTATGAAACTTTTGCCGCGGTGGCCCGCCAGCACTTTGACGGCGAGGCGAAAGGCAAGTGGATCCTCACCGGCGGCCTCGGCGGCATGGGCGGCGCCCAGCCACTGGCGGCCACCATGGCCGGCTTCTGCATGATCGCCGTGGAGTGCGACGAGACCCGCATCGACTTCCGCCTGCGTACCGGCTACCTGGACAAAAAGGCCACCACCCTCGATGAGGCGCTGGAAATCGTCAACGCGGCCAGGGAAAAAGGCGAGGCGGTGTCCGTGGGCCTGCTCGGCAATGCCGCTGACGTTTTCCCGGAGCTGGTGCAGCGCAATATCACCCCGGATTCCGTTACTGACCAGACTTCTGCCCACGATCCGCTCAATGGCTACCTGCCGAAGGGCTGGACCATGGAATACGCCGCCGAGATGCGCAAGAAAGACGAGGCAGCGGTGGTGAAGGCGGCCAAGCAGTCCATGGCCATCCAGGTGGAAGCCATGCTGGAACTGCAGCGCCGCGGTGCCGCCACCCTGGATTACGGCAACAACATCCGCCAGATGGCCCTGGAAGAAGGGGTAAAGAATGCCTTCGACTTCCCCGGCTTCGTGCCCGCCTATATCCGCCCGCTCTTCTGCCAGGGCATTGGCCCGTTCCGCTGGGCGGCGCTGTCCGGCAACCCCGAGGATATCTACAAGACCGACGCCAAGGTAAAGGAGCTGATCCCGGACGACCCGCAGCTGCACAACTGGCTGGACATGGCCCGCGAGCGCATCCAGTTCCAGGGCCTGCCGGCGCGCATCTGCTGGGTGGGCCTGAAAGACCGCGCGCGCCTGGCGCTGGCATTCAACGAAATGGTCGCCAACGGCGAACTGGAAGCGCCGGTGGTGATCGGGCGCGATCACCTCGACAGCGGCTCGGTGGCGAGCCCCAACCGCGAGACCGAGGCCATGCAGGACGGGTCCGATGCCGTATCCGACTGGCCGCTGCTGAACGCCCTGCTGAATACTGCCAGCGGTGCTACCTGGGTCTCCCTGCACCACGGTGGTGGCGTGGGTATGGGCTTCAGCCAGCATTCCGGCGTGGTCATCGTCTGCGACGGCACCGAGGCGGCGCGCAAGCGTATCGAGCGCGTGCTCTGGAATGACCCGGCCACCGGCGTGATGCGCCATGCAGATGCGGGTTACGACATCGCAAAAGACTGCGCACGCGAGCAGGGCCTGGACCTGCCGATGCTCAAAGATTGAGTCGAGCCAGGCAATTTATTACAGCGTCATCCCGGCGCAGGCCGGGATCCAGCAACGGTGCATGTAGAAGGCACTGTGCCATCCCTCCTGGACACCGGCCTGCGCCGGTGTGACGACACAAATTGATTTCTGTAATGCTGGCGAGAGCCGGCGTGACAACAGGCAACAATACTTTCGGTAAAATTTTATGTACAAACTGGAAATCAATCCCGGCCAGCTGAGCCTGGCCCAGCTTCGCCGCGTCGCCCGCGAGCCGGTGGAGCTGTCACTGGACGAGGACGCCTACCCGGCGATCGAGGCGTCGGCAAAAACCGTGGCCCAGGTCCTGAGCGAGGGGCGCACCGTCTACGGCATCAACACCGGTTTTGGCCTGCTGGCCAATACCCGCATCGAGAAGGACGACCTGGAAACCCTGCAGCGCGCCATCGTTTTGTCCCATGCCGCCGGCACCGGCAACTTTATGGACGAATCCACCGTGCGGCTGCTGATGGTACTGAAGATCAACTCCCTCGCCCGCGGTTTTTCCGGCGTGCGCCCGGCAGTGATCGATGCGCTGATCAAGCTGGTAAATGCCGGCGTGTTCCCCGCAATTCCCGAGAAGGGCTCGGTGGGCGCCTCCGGCGACCTGGCCCCCCTGGCCCATATGAGCGTGGTGCTGCTGGGCGAGGGCGAATGCTTTATCGACGGCCAGCGCCGGCCGGCCACCGAGGGACTGAAGAAAGCCGGCCTGGAAGCACTGACGCTGGCCCCGAAAGAGGGCCTGGCGCTGTTGAATGGCACCCAGGCCTCCACGGCTTTTGCGCTGCTGGGACTGTTCGCCGCCGAAGACCTGCTTGCCGGCGGCATTGTCACCGGCGCACTGTCGCTGGAAGCGGCCAAGGGCTCGCGCCGCCCGTTCGACGACCGTATCCATATGGTCCGCGGCCAGCAGGCCCAGCGCGAGGTGGCTGCCAGCTACCGTGCGCTGCTGGGCGATAGCAGCCAGATCGGCGAATCGCACGAGTTCTGTGAAAAAGTGCAGGATCCCTACTCCCTGCGCTGCCAGCCGCAGGTCATGGGCGCCTGCCTGCAGCAGATCCGCTTTGCCGCTGAGGTGCTGCTGGCCGAGGCCAACGGCGTTTCCGACAACCCGCTGGTCTTTACCGATGAGGAAAACCCGGAAAATTCCGACATCATTTCCGGTGGTAATTTCCATGCCGAGCCGGTGGCCATGGTTGCCGACAACCTGGCGCTGGCGCTGGCCGAAATCGGTGCCCTGTCCGAGCGGCGCATGGCATTGCTGATCGACACCAACCTGTCCGGCCTGCCGCCTTTCCTGGTGGAGAACGGCGGAGTGAATTCCGGCTTCATGATCGCCCAGGTGACCTCCGCGGCACTGGCGAGCGAGAACAAGTCGCTGGCCCACCCGGCCTGTGTCGACTCGCTGCCCACCAGTGCCAACCAGGAGGACCACGTCTCCATGGCAACTTTTGCCGGGCGCCGCCTGCGTGACATGGCCGACAACACCTGTGGCATCCTGGCGGTAGAGTTACTGGCTGCCTGCCAGGGCCTGGACTTCCGCGCGCCGCTGAAGACCACCGATAAACTGGAACAGGCCAAGGCAAAGCTGCGCGAGCGCGTCAGCTTCTATGACAAAGACCGCTACTTCGCTCCCGATATCGAGGAGGCCAAGCAGCTCCTGGCCAGCGCGGCTTACCTGTCGTTCCTTGAGCGGGACATGCTGCCGAGCGGCAACTGACAGGCGGCCGGAGTAAGGTCTCCCCACTACCAGCAAGGCGCCGGCTACCCAGCGGCGCCTTTTTTATTTGCACATGGCAACACTGCCAACCATTCGCAAGCCCCTTCTCTTCTCGTTACCACTGGCGGGCCGCCGGACCGCCATGAAGATTTGTCAATTTGATGAAATCTACGCCATCGGTGCTAGGCTGAAAGTAGACGTTTTACCCGCCACACGGCGTGGAGGTCTCAATGCAACGGCCAGCCAGGAAGCTACTGCTATCCGGCCTTGGCTGCGTGTACCTGGCCGGGGCAGGCCTCGTCCTGCCAGCCTGCACCAGCGATGGCTATGTACGCAGTAGCTCCCCGTCTTCCGGCAATGCCCGCTATCGCGTGAGCGATCCCTATTATCACTGCCATCGCGGCGGCGCCTGCCACAGTGTGCGCCATACCGACGACTACTGGTCGAGCGAAGTCTACCGGCAGTTCCCGAAGCGGGAGGACAGACGCAAGCCGAGACCCCTGTAACAGATATCGACCCGAATTCAGCGCGGGCGATTCCTGGAATCGCCCGCATTGAATAGAGCCGGCGAGCGGTACATCACATGCCGCAGGGAATGCCGTAACCACCGGATCTTTCCCAATCGGAGACTGATGCCATGAACAGGACCCTGAAAACCGGGCTTGTCGCCATCACGGTCTGCACAGCACTCACCCTGGGTGCCTGTGTGACCGATGGCTACTATGCCTCGGGCGGCTACTATTCGAGCTACCCGTATACCTATCCCTCCAGCAGTGTCTACCTGTATTACTCGTCGCCACGTTATTATCGCTACCGCTATCACCCCCGCTATCGCCACTACTACCGTCACGGCTACCGTTATCCCGGCCGCTACTATGGGGGCCACCGGCACTATCGCGGTCATCGCTACTACCGGGGCGATCGCCATTATCGCGGTGGGCGCCACTATCGCGGCGGGCGCCATTACCGGGGCAGCCGTCCGCAGTACCGCAGTCGTTACCGGGGCGGCAGCCACGGCTTGCGCCGCTGAGGCCGGGCAACACAACTGGCACCGACGGGGTACGGGCACTCGCCCTGCCCCGCGCATCATACCTTGGTCATACAGACCGCCCCCTCCCACCGCTGCTACGATTTCCCCAGTCGATAAACCCACCCGGCGCGGCCGCGAATCAGGCCAGCCCGGGTGCAGTGCAGCCGCGGGAGTTTTCTGTGCAGCGGAATAACAACAAACCAGCCCTGGTTACCGGTTCCACCAGCGGGATCGGCCTGGCCATTGCCCACACCCTTGCCCGGGGCGGCCACCCGGTGATGCTGCACGGCCTCGCCGACCCGCAGAGCGGTGCCAGGCTGCAGCGCGAGTTCGCCGACAGTTACGGTGTATCCTGCGGCTTCAGCGATGCCGACATCACCACAGAGGGCGGTTGCCAGCAGCTGGTCGCGGAGACCCGCGAAGCGCTCGGCAATACGGCGATACTGGTGAATAACGCCGGCATCCAGTTCACCGCCGCCGCGCACGAATTCCCGGCCGAACAGTGGCACAGGATTATTGCCGTAAACCTCAGTGCTGCTTTTTTCCTGGCCCGCGACGTAATCCCGGATATGCGAGCCGAAGGCTGGGGCCGCGTGGTCAACGTCGCCTCGGTACACGGCATGGTGGCCTCCGCCAACAAGGCCGCCTACTGTGCAGCCAAACACGGACTGGTCGGCCTGACGAAAGTGTTGGCACTGGAAAATGCCGACAGCGGCATCACCGCCAACGCCATCTGCCCCGGCTGGGTGGAAACCCCGCTGATCCAGCCGCAGATAGACGCCATTGCCAGCACTGAGGGGATCACCGGGGACGAGGCCCGGGCCCGGCTGGTGGGGGAAAAGCAACCCATGCCGCGCACCACCCACCCGGAAGCCATCGGGGCACTGACGCTGTATCTCTGCGGGGAATTTGCCGACACCCTGACGGGAGCCACCCTGCCGGTGGACGGGGGCTGGACCGCGCAGTAGTATCTTTGGCACCCACCATAATGATTCAAGCAAGGGTGCCGAGTGAGTTACCAGCTGCTGATTGCCGATGACCATCCGCTGTACCGGGATGCCCTGGCCACAACGCTGACCCGCCATTTCCAGTCCAGCGCCCTGCTGCAAAGTGAGGACCTGGACTCCACCCTGGCCCAGCTCAATTCCCACGACGTGGACCTGCTGCTGCTGGACCTGAACATGCCCGGCAGCGAGGGGTTCAACGGGCTGGCACAGATCCGCCATGATTTCCCGGCCATCCCGGTAGTGGTGGTTTCCGGCAGTGACAACAATACCGTGGTGCAGCAGGCGGCTGGACTCGGTGCCAGCGGTTTCCTCTCCAAAACTGCACAGCCGCAGGAGATTGCCGAGTGCATCGCCGCGGTGCTGGACGGAGAGCAGTGGTTCAATGAGGAAGCGCTGGCGGAGGAAGACGGCCTTGGCCAGCGGCTCGGGCTGCTGACACCGCAACAGCTGCGCATTTTCCATATGATTGCCCAGGGCCAGCTGAACAAGCAGATCGCCTACGAGCTGGAGATCACCGAGCCCACGGTCAAGAGTCACGTCACTGCGATACTGCGCAAACTGGAGCTACGCGACCGCAAGCAGCTTATCCGCGAAGCACAGGTGCTGGTGCAATTCTGACGGCACCGATTGCCAGTTATCGCCCGTCACCTGGCTGCTGGTGAAACTCCACCGGAACCGGCCGGGAATCGAAATTCAGTATCCTGATCACGAGCCTGCGGTTCTTTTTCTGTCCCGCCGGGGAAGTGTTGTCCGCAATCGGCCGGGTATCCCCAAAACCTTCTGAGGTCACCCGCTCGGCGGCGACGCCCCGCTCCACCAGGAACTGCCGCACCCAGTCGGCGCGGGCCTGCGAGAGCCTGCGGTTCTTGTCCGGTTCGCCCTCATTATCGGTGTGGCCCTCGATGGCGATGCGCAGCGAGGGGTAATCCCGCATGATGACCAGCAGCGCCTCGAGATCTGCCAGGGTATCCATCCTCGGTGCAAACCCTCCCGGCTCAAAGCGGACCCCCAGCGTGAACTCATTGCCATCTTCACGGGGTTTGCCGCGCAGGTAGCGCACCATCTCGTCACCGAACGGGTTCGACTCCCGCGCCAGCTGTTCCGCCGCGCCGGCCTGCACGTTGGGCAGCGGCTCGAGCGCATATTTGCGGTTGGGGTCATCGTAGCAGGCGGCCAGGCAGACCGTGGCCACCAGCACGAACAGAGGGCCACAGGTAACTCGGGTCATCAGGACGGCTCCCGGACTGACAGGCGTGTTATTCATTGTAGACAATGCTCTCGAACGGCACCCACGCGCGCTTTTTACCGACCGCATGTCCCACACCCTAGGATAGGGAGCCCGAGGATCTCTTGCCGCAGGAGAGGCTGATGGCATTCGTATCCAGGATATTGCTGGGACTACTGCTGCTGGGTGCCGCTGTCGCGCTGACGGATTCGCCCCAGCTGCTCACCGTAAACCCGGGCGAGGCCCTGCTGGATTCCAAGCGCGGGCTCCACGAGACCCTCACCTGGCGCCTGGCCAGTCCCGGCGGGGCCACTTCATCCCACGGAGAGTTCGTCAACCTGGATAACAACCGGGTACTCGCGCGCGTGGATAAATCGCTGGCAATGGGTGCCGATCGCGGCCGCCTGAGCGAGTCGGTCCGGTTGTCACCGCGCCAGGCCGAGGCCTGGTACAGCGAAGGTGTGCGCCGGCTCGGTTACCGCCGCACTTTTTCCGGCCCGGCCGGCAGCCTCTCGAACACGGTGGTCATCGACCTGGGCGCCAGCGGCCGGCTGGTGGACCTGCAGGCAATACCGGGCCGCCAGTCGCTGACGGAAGATTCGCGGGAAATGATGGTGCAGTGGCAGCTGCGCGGCGATATCGGTGGCGTCCGCGCAAGCTCAGAGACCGGGTATTTCACTGTGGCCGACCGGGTGGTTTACACCACCGGCGAGCCCCTGTTTACCGATGGCAGCGGGCTGCTCACCGAGAGGGTGCGTATCCCCCCGTGGCTGGTGGCCGACCTGCTGGATGGCGGCATCGACCAGCTCGAGTACCATCGCACCTTCACCGACAGCCGCGGTGGCCGCCGCAGCGCCACGGTGACCCTGGATCTGGAGCCCTGACGCCTTAACCCGGGACCTAAAGGTGGTCCAGCACCGCCAGCAGGTCGTCGACCACGCGCGCGCCCTCGTGCTCCAGCTGTGGCGCCCGCACCGGATGGCGACTGTAGCCGACCACCGGCATGCCCGCCGCCACCGCCGCTTTCACCCCGGCGATAGAGTCCTCCACCACCAGGCAGCGTTGCGGCTCCACGCCCATGCTGTGCGCGGCATGCAGGAACAGGTCCGGCCAGGGCTTGCCGCGACTGACGTCATCCGCACTGAAGATACGCCCGTTGAAATACTCGAACAGGCCAGTCTTGTTCAGGGTGAGCTGCATTTTCTCGTGGGAGCCGGAGGAGGCGACGCAGCTGGGCAGGTTCACCTGCAGCAGGTGATCGAGCAGGCCCTCGATTCCCGCCACCGGCTGCAACTCGCGGTGAAACGCCTCGCGGATGCGCCGTTCGGTGTTGGCGAAGTAATTGTCCGGCAGGGGCCCACCGTAGCGGGTCTCGATCTCCAGCAGGCAATCCCGCGCCGGCCTGCCGCTGAACTGCTCATCGAGTTCCTCGGCGGTGGTCTGCATGCCGAGCCTGTTCATCTCCTCGGCCAGCACGCGACAGACAATCGTCTCGCTGTCCACCAGCACACCGTCGCAGTCGAAAATTACCAGTTCAGTGGCGAACATCGTTGCGGACCATCCGTATTGCCCAACTCAAACTATCGCGCTCAACTCGCGGAGAGAAGCAGCAGGCCCAGCAGTATGCCGATGGCCGCACTGACCCTCAGGAAGGTATCGTTGCCGTGGGCAATCCTGATAGCCAGTGCCTTGCTCCGCTCGAAGCCGATATGCAGCATATAGGCCCCCGCCAGCACCAGCAGTACCCCCAGGGCATTGAACAATACGTTCCACGCGCGGGTGTCGGCGATCAACAGCAGGATCAGGCCCACCACCAGCCGCCCCCAGGCGGAGATTGCGTAGCCGGTCTCGTTGAGGCGCTCGCTCAGGCTGCGCGCCAGCCCCGGCTTGGCAATCACCGCGATGGACAGCACCAGGATAGCGAGTCCCAGGAACCACAGAACCAGTTTAACCATCACACCCTCTCCCTGTATGGATGACACTGTATTTGTGCCAAGGTTAACCCGGCAGCGGGCGATTGAGAAATACCGTCATTCCTCAGAGGTCGCCCCACTGGTACTGCAGCACGGAGAGCGCTGCCACCGGTGCCGTCTCGGTGCGCAGCACCCTTGGCCCCAGGCGCAGTGGCTTGAAATCGCGCGCCAGCGCCGCATCGATCTCGGCGGCGGAGAGCCCGCCCTCCGGCCCCACCAACAGCAGTGCCGATGCCGGCCAGCCCTGCCCGGCCCCGAGTTCCCGCAGGTGCTTGTCCGTGCGGTGATGAAGCACCAGTTTCAGGTCGGTGTCTCCGCTATCGGTTTGCTCCAGGTAGGAGGCAAATTTTTGCGGGGTGGCCACGTCTGGTACCCGGTTCCGCGCGCACTGCTCGCAGGCACTTACGGCCACCTGCCGCCAGTGGGCGACCTTTTTTTCCAGCCGCTCGCCCTTCAGTTTCACTTCGCAGCGCTCGGTAAACAGGGGCTGGATACGCGCCACCCCCAGCTCGGTGGCCTTCTGCACCACCCAGTCGAAGCGATCGCCGCGGGAGATGCCGATGGCCAGGGTCAGCGCCAGGGGGGATTCGCGGTTGTCGCCGTGAAAGTCGCCGAGCCGCACCCGGGCCCGCTTGCCCGCCTCCACCAGCTCCGCGCTGTATTCACCGCCGCGGCCGTCGAACAGCACCAGTGGCCGGCCGACCTGTAGCCGCAGCACCTTGACCAGGTGGCGGCTGGCGCCCTCATCCAGCTCGACTTCATTTTGCCCCGCCAGGGGCTCATGGCTGTAGATACGCGGCACGCGCATGGGGGCGAATCCTCGAGTCAGTGAAAGGTATATACGAAAACGCCGACTCGGGGTCGGCGTTTTCTCCAGGACGGTAGTTTAGGTGTTTTCGGGACTGGGCGACAATTCCCCGCTCGCGCCCCGGCGACGATGCACCTTGTCGCGCAACACCTCGATCACCTTGTAGAGGTTGGGCACCAGGATCAGCGTCACCGCAGTGGCGAAGAGAACGCCGAAGGCGAGGCTCACCACCATCGGGATCAGGAACTGCGCCTGGATAGAGCGCTCGAACATGATCGGCACCAGCCCCACGAAAGTGGTGATGGAGGTCAGGATAATCGGCCGGAAACGATCGCGGCCGGCCTGGACCACCGCGTCCATCACCGCCATACCTTCTGCCCGCAGCTGGTTGATGCGATCCATCAATACCAGGTTGTCGTTCACCACCACCCCCGCAGCAGCCAAGAAACCCAGCATCGACATCATGCTGATATCGTAGCCGAACATCAGGTGACCGACGATGGCACCGAAGAAGCCGAACGGCACCGCGGTGAGGATCAGCAGCGGCTGGGAATACGACCGGAAGGCGATCGCCAGCAGCGCGTAAATGGTGAAAAGCGAAAAGCCGAAGAACATGAGCAGCGCCCAGAGAAATTCATTGGCTTCCCGCATCTCTCCGGCGGTCTGCAGCTTGAATCCGCGGAACTTCTGCTCCCAGCCGGGCACCTTCTTTTCCCGCAGTTCTTTCAGGATTTCATGCGCCGAAGCAGCGCCGGGAGTCAGCTCGGCAGTGATGCGCACCGTGCGCTCGCGGTCGTGGCGGCGGATAGTGGTGTAGCCGGGCACGTAGACTGCATCGGCCACGGCGCTGAACGGCACCTCGCCCTCGCTGGTGCGGATGCGGATGCGATCGATCTGGTCCTCGCTGGCGCGCTCCTCCTCCGGGTAGCGTACCATCACCCGCACGTCCTCGCGGCCGCGGGGAATGCGCTGTACTTCCTCGCCGTAGAAGCCCTGGCGTACCTGCTTGGCCACCTGGGCCAGGCCGATACCCATATTGGTGGCGTGGGGCTTGAGCTGTATCTCGATATCCTGGCGAGCGCTGACCAGGTCGTCGCGCACGTCATAGACACCGGCAAACCCGTTGAGTGCTTCTTTTACCGCGTCGGCGGCTGCACGCATTTCGTCCATGTTGCCCGACGAGGTGCTCAGGTTCAGGGACATGCCCGAGCCGCCGTCGTTGATGGTGTGCTGGATACGCATCTCCTCGACACTGGCGGGCAACTCGCCGATATACTCGCGCCAGCGCATGGATAGCGTCTCGGAAGTGACATCCCGGTGCTCGCCATCTTTCAGCTGCAGCAGCACGGTCACATTGCCGCGCCACAGGAATGCCATGGTGTTTTCGACGAACGGCTCGCCGCCATTCATCTCCAGCATCTCCGGGTCCTTGGCGAGCCTTTCACCCGCCCGCTCGACCTGCTCCATGACCCGCTTGGTTTCCTCGAAGGATTCGCCCGGCGCCATGGTGGTGCGCAGCTGCAGCAGGTCAGAGGGCACTTTCGGTGAAAATGAGAAGCCGAGGTAGTTCCCCGCGGCCACAGCGAACGACAGGAACAGCGCCATCACGAAGATCATTACCGTGGCACGGCTGTTACCCAGCGACTTCTCCAGCAACGGCATATAGTACTTGTCGCCGGCGCTCTTCATGGCGCCGGCAAAGCGACCGCGCAGGTTCTGCAGTTTTCTGCCGATACCGGAAGTGGCCTGCTTCTCGGGCTTCATGCCCACCAGGTGTGCGGGCAGGATCAGCAGCGATTCCACCAGCGAGAAGAACAGGCACAGCAGCACCACCACCGGCAGGGCCAGCATCATCTGGGCGGTCACGCCGGGCAGTAACAGCATGGGCACGAAGAACACCATGGTGGAGACCACGGCAAAGATCACCGGCGCCGATACCTGCTTCACCCCCTGCTCGGCCGCCTCCAGGCCGGTTATGCCCCTGTCGTGGGCCGCGTGCACCGCCTCGCCGACAATAATGGCATCGTCCACGACGATACCGAGGATTAAAAGGAAGGCGAACAGCGACAGCATGTTCAGGGTCACGCCGGTGGCCGGCAGCAACCAGAAGGCGCCCATAAAGGCGGTTGCGATCCCCACCGTCACCCAGATGGCCAGGGCCGGGCGCAGGAACAGCATCAGCAGTATAAATACCAGCACCAGGCCCCCGAGCGCATTGCCGGCCAGCAGTTCCATCCGCCCCTCGAAGGCCTCGGAGAAGTCGAACCAGATCTCGAATTCCATACCGGGCGGCAGCTGCTCGCGTGCCTCGGCCATGAAATTCTTGATGTGCTCGGCGGTGGCCACCACGTCCAGCGGTTCGCCCTGCATTACGCGCAGGTTCATGGCCGGCTTGCCGTTGAAGCGGATCACCGAGCCCTCTTCCTCGAAGCCGTCCCTGATCTCGGCCACGTCGCCCAGCAGCAGGCGCGTGCCGTCGGCGCGGCTCACTAGCGGGATACGTGCGAATTCGTCAGCGGTGTATGCCTGGCCGCGCGTCTGTACCTGGATATCGCCCCGGTCCGAACGCACCATGCCGGCCGGCAGGTCCAGCGAGGAGCGACGCACCGCGTTGGCCACGTCGTCGAAGCTCAGGTTATAGCGGCGCAGGTCCAGCTCGGAGACCTCGATGGACACCTCGTCGGCACGGTCACCCCAGACATCCACCCGGCGCACGCCCGGCAGCAGCATCAGCTTGTCGCGCAGGTCCAGGGCAGTGTCTTTCAGCTGGTGCGGCGAGACGGGACCGCCGATGGCGATCATCATCATCTGCTGCTCCCACTCCTGCAGCGCCACCACCGGCCGCTCGATATCCGAGGGGAAGGTATTGATGCTGTCCACCTGCACCTTGATATCGTTAAGGAGGCGCAGCTGGTCGTAGCCGTCCACTGCCTCGACCCGCACGGAGCTGTGGCTGCGACGGGACCAGGAGTTTACTTCCTTGATGCCCTTCACCTCGGAAATGGCCTGCTCCACCCGCTGGGTGACCTGCTGTTCCACCTCCGCGGGCCCCGCGCCGGGATAGCTGATATCCACCGTTACGATGCCCGGGTTCAGGGTCGGGAATACCTCGCGGCCAATCTTGAACATCCCGATTACCCCGCCGATGATGATCATGATCATCAGCAGGTTGGCTGCCTTACTGTTGCGTACGAACCATCCGATTATGCCCTGCATATTCAGCGCGCTCCCTGCACGGTACCGCCGGCGCTGGCGGCGACGCCGCCTTCGGCCGCGGGCTGTTCACTCGCTTCCTCATCGCCGAGGATGAGACCGGCCGGCTTCTCGTTCAGCGGGTTGGCGGTGATCACCATGCCCTCGCGGGAATAGCCCAGGCTGGAAACGATGACGCGTTCGCCCGGCTCGATATCACCGCGCACCCACACCTCATCGCCCACGGTCTGCAGCAGCTCGACGGTCTTGAAGCGCAGCTTGTTCTCGGCGTCCAGCACCAGCAGGTGGTCGCCTTCGTGGATGGCCTGGCGCGGCAGGCGAGCCACGTCATCAAAGGTCTTGCCGGCGATGTCCGCCTCGACGAACAGGCCATTCACCAGCGGCGCCCCACCCTCGTAGGGGGCCTTCACCTGGGCGACGGCGTAGACGAAACGGCTGTTGGGGTCGATGTTGGCCTCGGTGCGCACCAGCTGGCCGCGCCACTCTTGTTCCTGGCCGGCAATCCTCGCCTTCAGGCGCACCGCCGGGCCGTTGTCGATGGCCTTGCCCAGGGGCAGCTCCAGCAGGGCCAGCTGGCGGTCGGTAAGGGGCAGGCGCACTTCGGCGACACCGGTGCTGTGGATTTTCGCCAGCCGGGTGCCCGGCGTCACGTACTGGCCGAGGTCGACATAGGTCTCCACCACGCGGCCGGCGAAGGGTGTCTGCACCCGCGTGCGCTCCAGGTCGAGCCGGGCCTGGTCGCGGTCGGCGCGCGCCGCCGCCACTGCCGCCTCGGCTGCGGCCAGCTGGGGCTTGCGCAGGAACAGGGCGTTGGCCTCGCTGGTGCCCAGGTCGCGCCACTCGCGCTTGGCCTGCTTGGCGCGGCCCTTCTCCTGGGCCAGGGTGGCCCTGGCGTTGGCCAGTTGGGACTCGGCCCGCACCAGTTGGTGCTCGTAGTCCGCATCCTCGATCTGCAACAGCGACTGGCCGGCCTCGAAGAAGCCGCCGGCCACGAAGGCGTCGTCAACCTTCTCGATGGCGCCACCGACGCGGGCCACCACCTCGATCTCGTGGCGGGCGCGGACGGTGCCCTGGCTGGGTACCAGCAAGGTCTGGCGGCCGGGCTTGGCGTAGAGCACATCGGCCATCGGCGGCGCCGAGGCCTCCGCGACTTTTTCCTCAGGTTTCGGCGCCAGGGCAGACACCAATCCAATCGCGACCACGCCGACGATAACAACGACTGCAAACACCTTGTTCTTGCTGGAAATTTTCACGGAGTTCCTCTATCCCGGCATGGACCCAATACTGGTCAAAATTTAACTAGTTGCGCATTCTACTGGAGTTTGACGAGGAAGGCAGCGCCTGTAGATGCAGGCCGTCGCAGCGAAGTGCAGTTCGCCGCAAAACTTCCTCCCGGCGCCAGCCTCCCGCATAATGCCCCACCCCGATTTTGAGCGTGACTGGGGCCCGCCCACGGACACGAAGTACACCCCGCAGAACGGATGTAAGAAAATAAGATGCTGGATATCAACGCCCGAATTGCCGAAGAGCTGAACGTCAATACCCGCCAGGTGGCCGCCGCCGTGGGACTGCTGGACGAGGGGGCCACGGTGCCCTTCATCGCCCGCTACCGGAAGGAGGTCACCGGGGCCCTGGACGATACCCAGCTGCGCACCCTGGAAGAGCGCCTGCGCTACCTGCGGGAGCTGGAGGAGCGCCGCGCCGCCATCCTCAAGAGCATCGACGAGCAGGGTAAACTTACGCCGGAACTCGCACAGCAGATCAACGGTGCCGACACCAAGAACCGGCTCGAGGACCTCTACCTGCCCTACAAGCCCAAGCGCCGCACCAAGGGCCAGATCGCCATCGAGGCGGGCCTGGAGCCGCTGGCCGACGCCCTGTTCACCGAACCGGCACTGAATCCTGAGGAAGAGGCGCAGAAGTACCTCAACACAGACAACGAGGATGCCTCGCTGCACGTCAAGGACATCAAGGCGGCGCTCGACGGGGCCAAGTTCATCCTGATGGAGAGATTCGCCGAGGATGCGGAGCTGCTGGGCAGGCTGCGCGACTTCCTCAAGCGCGATGGCCAGGTGAAGTCGAAGGTGCTGGCGGGCAAGGAAGAGGAAGGTGCCAAGTTCCGCGACTACTTCGACTACGCCGAGGACTGGGCCAGGGTCCCCTCCCACCGCGCACTGGCCATCTTCCGCGGCCGCAACGAGGGTATCCTCAGTATCAATATCGGCCTGGACGGCGACGAGGAGCGCCCCGCCACCGCGGCCCATCCCTGCGAGGGCATGGTGGCGAAGCATTTCGATATCCGCGACCAGGGCCGGCCGGCGGACAAGTGGCTCGGCGAGGTAGTGCGCTGGACCTGGCGTATCAAGCTGCTGACCAGCCTCGAGACCGACCTGATGGGCGAGCTGCGCGAGAAGGCCGAGGAAGAGGCCATCAAGGTGTTCTCCCGCAACCTGAAGGACCTGCTGCTGGCCGCGCCGGCGGGCCAGAAGGCCACCATCGGCCTGGACCCGGGCCTGCGCACGGGGGTCAAGGTGGCGGTGGTGGATGCCACCGGCAAGCTGCTGGACCACACCGCCATCTTCCCCAACCCGCCGCAGAACCGCACCCGTGAGTCCGCCGCGGTAATCGCGGCGCTCTGCACCAAGTACGACGTGGGCCTGATCGCCATCGGCAACGGCACCGCCAGCCGCGAGACTGACAAGTTCGTCGGCGATACCATCAAGCAATTCAAGCTGACCGCGCAGAAGGTGATGGTCAACGAGGCCGGTGCCTCGGTGTACTCGGCGTCCGAATTCGCCGCGCGCGAATTCCCGGACCTGGACGTGACCATCCGCGGCGCCATCTCCATCGCCCGCCGCCTGCAGGACCCGCTGGCCGAGCTGGTGAAGATCGAACCCAAGTCCATCGGCGTGGGCCAGTACCAGCACGATGTGTCCCAGACCCAGCTGGCGCGCTCCCTCGACGCGGTGGTGGAAGACTGTGTGAACGGTGTCGGCGCCGAACTGAACTCCGCCTCGGCGCCCCTGCTGGCGCGGGTGTCAGGCCTCAGCGCCTCCATCGCCAACAACATCGTCATGTACCGCGACCAGAACGGCGCCTTCAAAAACCGCAGCCAGCTGAAGGAAGTCCCCCGCCTGGGACCCAAGGCGTTCGAGCAGGCCGCCGGCTTCCTGCGTATCAACAATGGCGAGGACCCGCTGGACAAGTCCGGCGTGCACCCGGAGTCCTACGTGGTAGTGAAGCGTATCGCCGAGAAGAACGGTCGCGAGATCAACAGCCTGATCGGCGACTCCGCCTTCCTGCGCTCGCTGAACCCGGCCGACTACACCGACGAGAAATTCGGGGTGCCCACGGTGACCGACATCATCGCCGAGCTGGAAAAGCCCGGCCGCGACCCGCGCCCGGAGTTCCGCACGGCGAAGTTCGAGGAGGGCGTGGAAGAGATCAAGGACCTACGCCCGTCCATGGTGCTGGAGGGTACCGTCACCAACGTCACCAATTTCGGTGCCTTCGTGGATATCGGCGTTCACCAGGACGGCCTGGTGCACATCTCCGCCCTGTCGGAGAAATTCGTCAAGGACCCGCATGAGGTGGTCAAGGCTGGCGACATCGTCAAGGTGAAGGTCATGGAGGTGGACGTGGCGCGCAAGCGTATCGGCCTGTCCATGCGCCTGTCGGACGAGCCCGGCGAACAGGGCAGCGGTGGCGTGAAGAAGGGCGACCACCGCGAGAGCCGCCAGGCCAGTCGCCACAACAACCGCAACCGCCAGCAACAGGGTGGCGGCAACGGCCGCGGCAGCATGGGTGACCTGCTGGCGGCGGCGATGAAAAACAAGAAGTAATTTTCATCCCGCCGTTCGCGGCCATGGGCCGCTCCTACAAATTCCCCGTAGGAGCGGCCGCTGGCCGCGACACCCTCTGCACCTCACCAAAAGAACCCGGGAGCCAACCCGATGCAAGACTCATCCCGCCGGCGTTTCCTGAAAGCCGCCTCCGCCACTTGTGCCGCCACGCTGCTTCCTCTCGGCTGTAGCCAGTCCGGCGGAACAGAGCCCTGGTTCCGCATCTCCCTCGCCCAGTGGTCCCTGCACCGCGCCTTCCAGAACGGCGTCGCCAACCCGCAGAATTTTCCCCGCCTGGCCCGGCAGCTGTTCGGCATCGAGGCGGTCGAGTACGTGAACCAGTTCTACGCGGACAGCCTCAGCGACCGGGTGATCAAAAACCTGAAAGGCCAGGCCGACGGCGAGGGCGTGCAGAACCTGCTGGTGATGGTGGATGGCGAGGGGCAGCTGGGCGCCGATACGCAGGCGGAGCGGCAACACACCGTCACCCGCCACCGGCGCTGGGCGGAGATGGCAAAGGCACTCGGCTGCCATTCCATCCGCGTGAACGCGCAGAGCAGTGGCAGTTATGCAGAGCAGATGAAGAAGGCCGCCGACGGCCTGCGCCTGCTGGCCGAAAACTGCGCGGACCTGGGCCTCAACGTGCTGGTGGAGAACCACGGCGGGCTGTCCTCCAACGGCCAGTGGCTCGCGGGCGTGATGGAACTGGCTGACCACCCCCGCGTGGGCACCCTGCCCGACTTCGGCAATTTCACCATCGACCGGGACAGTGGCGAAAAATACGATCGCTACCAGGGGGTGCGGGAGCTGATGCCCTGGGCAAAGGCAGTCAGCGCCAAGAGCTATGATTTCGATAACAGCGGCAATGCCCTGGTAACCGACTTCCCACGCATGCTGGGAATTGTGAAGGATGCCGGCTATCGCGGCTGGGTGGGCATCGAGTACGAGGGCAACCGGCTGAGCGAATTCGAGGGCATCCGCCACACCCTCGCCCTGCTCGAGCGGATCCGCCGCGCCGGCTGAAGGTTGCACCACCGGCTGCTGGCACCCGGCCGGGAACAGTGCGACCGAGTCACTCCACGCGGTGCATCGCGCAGATCTTGTTGCCGGACGGGTCGCGCAGGTAGGCCAGGTACAGCTTAATACCGGAACCCTCGCGCACGCCGGGCGGGTCCTCGCAGCTCGAGCCGCCGCTGGCGAGGCCGGCTTCATGCCAGGCGTCCGCCGCCTCCGGGCTTTCCGCGGCAAAGCCGACCGTACTGCCATTGCCGTGAGTGGCCGCCTCGCCGTCGATGGGCTTGGTCAGCGCGAACACCCCGCTTCGGGAAAAATAAAAGCAGCGTCCCTTCTCGTCGAATACTCCCGGCTTGTAGCCCAGCGGCTCCAGGATGGCATCGTAAAATTTCTTGGATTCCTCGACGTCGTTTGCGCCGAGCATTACGTGGCTGAACATCTTTTTTCCTGATTATTTGATTAGTTTTAAACGAAGACTACCAGCTTCTCTGGCTCAGTCTCTAATCCGGAGGTGTTCCAGATAAACAAGCGAATCCGGAGGCCCGCCTGAATGGATTTGGGGCGCCACTGCGAGCAGGCGCCGACCACAACTTTATTTATTGGCCCGCCGCTCGATCAGGTCCTCCACCACCGACGGATCCGCCAGGGTAGATGTGTCGCCCAGGTTATCGAGCTCATTGCAGGCGATCTTGCGCAGGATGCGACGCATGATCTTGCCGGAGCGGGTCTTGGGCAGGCTGGGGGCCCACTGGATGATATCGGGCTTGGCGATGGGGCCGATCTCCTGCACACACAGGTCGATCAGTTCCTGGCGCAGCTCATCCGAGGGTTCATGGCCCGCCTTGAGGGTGACATAGGCGTAGATGCCCTGACCCTTGATATCGTGCGGGTAGCCCACCACGGCGGCCTCGGCAGTATCGTCGTGCAGCACGATGGCACTCTCGATTTCCGCGGTACCGAGGCGGTGGCCGGAGACATTGAGCACGTCGTCGATGCGGCCGGTGATCCAGTAGTCGCCGTCGGCATCGCGGCGCGCGCCGTCGCCGGTGAAATAGTATCCGGGGAAAGTGGAGAAATAGGTGTCGATCATGCGCTGGTGGTTGCCGTACACCGAACGGATCATGCTGGGCCAGCTGGCCTTCATCACCAGCGCGCCCTCACCCTCACCCTCGATCTCACGGCCCTGCTCGTCCAGCAGCGCCGGCTGCACACCGAAGAATGGCTGGGTGGCGGAGCCCGGTTTCATGTCGATTGCCCCGGGCAGCGGCGTGATCAGGTGGGCACCGGTCTCGGTCTGCCACCAGGTGTCAACAATGGGGCAGCGCTTGTCGCCCACCACCTCGTAGTACCACTCCCACGCCTCGGGATTGATCGGCTCACCCACGGTGCCCAGCAGTTTCAGTGAGCCGCGGTCGGTCTTCGTCACGTAGTCGTCGCCGGCGCCCATCAGGGCGCGGATGGCAGTGGGGGCGGTGTAGAAGGTGTTTACCTTGTGCTTGTCCACCACCTGCCAGCAGCGGGAAGCGTCCGGGTAGTTGGGCACGCCCTCGAACATGAGCGTGATGGCTCCCATGGCCAGCGGGCCGTACACGATATAAGTATGCCCCGTCACCCAGCCCACATCGGCGGTGCACCAGAAAACATCGCCATCCTTGTAGTCGAAGGTGTACTTGAAGGTCATGGCCGCCATCAGCAGGTAGCCGCCGGTGGTGTGGAGCACGCCCTTGGGTTTGCCGGTGGAGCCGGAGGTATAGAGGATAAACAGCGGGTCCTCGGCGCTCATCACCTCGGGTGCACATTCGGTGTCCTGTTCTGCAACGGATTCGGCGTACCAGATGTCACGCCCGTCATGCCAGTCCACGGTGGCACCGGTGCGCTTGAGGACGATGGCCGTATGCACATCCGGGCAGCTGGCCAGCGCCTTGTCCACGTTGGCCTTGAGGGGGATCTTGCGGCCGCCACGCACACCCTCATCGGCAGTGATCACCAGGCGGCAGTCGCTGTCCTGGATACGGTCCTTGAGGGACTCGGGGGAAAAGCCACCGAACACCACCGAGTGGACGGCACCGATACGCGCGCAGGCGAGCATGGCGTAGGCCGCCTCGGGAACCATGGGCATGTAGATGCACACGCGGTCGCCCTTGTTCACGCCACGCGCCTTCAGCAGGTTGGCCAGGCGACCCACCTGCTCGTGCAGCTCCCGGTAGGTGATATGTTTGCTGTCGGCGGGATCGTCGCCCTCCCAGATGATCGCGGTCTGGTCGGCACGCTCCGTTAAGTGGCGATCGATACAGTTGGTGGTGACATTCAGCTCGCCGTCGGCGAACCAGGCGCAGTGGCCTTTTTTCAGGTCCTCTTCCGCCACCTGGGTGAAGGGCTTTTCCCAGTCCAGGAAATCGGTGGCCTGCTGCGACCAGAAGGCCTGTGGCTCCTCCACCGACTGGCGGTACATCTCGCGGTAGTCCTCCGCGCTGATATGCGCATCGGCGGCGAATTCCTCGGGTACGGGACGGGCGTGCACTTCAGACATGGTTTTCTCCCTTATTAGAGTTATCCGGCCGTTCACTCAGCCTCACTATGCATGCAAGGGTAGCCCATGGGCGGGTGCTCCTTCATCACAGCCACGTCGAGCGCCCATCCTTTTCCGGAGCCGGATCCTGGCTCCGCCCTTTATAACACCGGCCGGTGACCGGTGTTAACGCCCTGATCAGCCGCCCATCAGGCCCTTCAGGTGCGCCACCACGCTGCGACCCAGCGCACTGAGGGCATAACCGCCCTCCAGCGTGGAAACGATACGCCCGCCGGCGTGGCGCTCGGCCAGCTGCCGCACGGTATCCGTGACCCAGCGATAGTCCTCTTCCACGAAGCGCAGCTGGGACATCTCGTCCTCGATATGGCCGTCGAAACCGGCGGAGATAAACAGCATCTGCGGCCGGAATGCCTCCAGGGCGGGCAGCCACTGCTCCTCCACCGCACGGCGCAGCTCGGCCCCGCCGGCCCCGGGTTCCAGGGGGGTATTGACGATATGAGGCGGCAGGTCGCCGGTGCCGGAAAAGGGATAAAAGGGGTGCTGGAAGCTGGAGCACAGCAGGTAGCCCTGCTCATCGCGCACGAAATCCTCGGTGCCGTTGCCGTGGTGCACATCGAAATCGACGATCGCCACCCGCTCGAGGCCGTGGTGATGACGTGCGTGGGCGGCCGCGATGGCAATGTTGTTGAACAGGCAGAAGCCCATGGCCCGGTCGCGCTCGGCGTGGTGGCCGGGCGGGCGCACCGCGCAGAAGGCCGACTGCACCTCGCCGGCCATCACCCGGTCCACCGCCGAGACCGCCGCGCCGGCGGCACGCAGGGCCGCCTCCAGCGAGTCGGGACACATGGAGGTATCCGGGTCGAGGATCTCGGTCCCCTCTGACGGCGCCCGGGCGAAAATGGACTCCACATAGTCAGGGTCATGCACCAGCTCCAGTTGCGCCCGCGTTGCCCGCGGCGCGTCGAAGTGCTGCAGCACGAAGTCCATGCCGCTGGCCAGCAGCTGGTCCTGGATGGCATCGAGGCGCGCGGGGCGCTCGGGATGTCCCTCCCCCATGTCGTGGAGGGCACAGGCGGGGCTGGTGATCAATCCGACGGACATGTCTGGCTTCCTCGCACGGTCCATTTGGCTCACTGGCAGGGACACCAGTGTAGCGCTGCCCGGTCGAAGGGGCGACTTCCCGGCGCTAGCTGTCCTCGCCCCGTTGCAGGTCCAGCTCCAGGATGAGTTCTTCGGCGTCCTCCCCGAGCCGGGCACTGAAGCCGCGGTTCTCGAATACCGCCAGCATGGGGCGATTGTCACGGCGCACGTAGGCCATCATGCGGTCTATACCGCGACTGCGGGCGATTTCCTCCATCTCTTCCAGCAGCGCGGTAGCGATACCCTTGCCACGGCGGCTCTCCTTGATCACGAAGGCCACCTCGCAGCTGTTGTCGGCGGGATTGTAATAGTAACGGCCGACACCCTGGATCACCTCTGCCTGCCCCTGCCGGTCGGTAAAGCACAGGGCCAGGTCGCGCCGCTGGTCCACGCTTACCAGGCTGCAGGATTTCTCCCGCGACATCTGGGTGACGTGGTGGTTGTAGCGCATCAGCAGGGTTTCCTTGTTGTGGGTGTAGAAGAATTCCTGCAGGCGGCGCTCGTCGGCAGGCCGCAGCGGGCGCAAGGTGTACTCGATCCCATCGAAGGTGAATTTTTTCGACTCCACCGGCCCCAGCTCGGGTACCGAGGTGGGTGCCTGCTCCTGGTACTCGGGCACCCAGTAGAAGTTGCGTACTTCTTCCAGCAGTTCGCGGCGGAATTTCGGGTGCGCGATGCGAATCAGTTCCAGCGCCCGTTCGCGAATACTCTTCCCGTGTAGCCAGGCGATACCGTACTCCGTCACTACATAGTGCACATGGCCGCGCGAGGTCACCACGCCACCGCCCGGGGTGAGGGTGGTGACGATGCGGGAGCGCTTGCCGTCGCGAGTGGTGGACGGCAGCGCGATGATCGGCTTGCCACCCCGACTCAGTGCCGCCCCGCGGATGAAATCCACCTGCCCGCCGATGCCGCTGTAGAAGCGCCGGCCGATGGAATCCGATACCACCTGCCCAGTCAAATCCACCTCGATGGCACCGTTGATGGAGACCATCTTGTCGTTGCGCGCGATCCTGGTGGGGGAATTGGTGTGCTCGGCGGGATAGAACTCCACGTGGGGGTTGCCATCGACAAAGTCGTACAGCCGGCGGGTGCCCATGCAGAAGGTGGTGACCGCCTTGCCCCGGTGGAAAGTCTTCTTGCGGTTGTTGATCACCCCGCTCTTCATCAGGTCGATGATGCCGTCCGAGATCATCTCGCTGTGCACGCCCAGGTCGCGGTGATTGCCCAGGTAGCGCAGCACGGCATCCGGGATCTTGCCGATGCCCAGCTGCAGGGTCGCGCCATTGTCCACCAACAGCGAGACGTACTGGCCGATCTGCTCGGTGACCTGGTCCAGCTCCGCCGGCGGCAGCTCGGGCAGTTCCTCGGCTTCTTCCAGCCAGGCGTCGATCTGGTCGGTATGCACGAAGCTGTGGCCGCTGGTGCGCGGCATGCGCGGGTTTACCTGGGCCACCACCCTGCGGGCAAAGCGGACCGCGGCGGACACCACATCCACGCTGACCCCGAGTGAACAGTAGCCGAACTCGTCCGGCGGGCTCACCATCACCAGCGCCACGTCCAGCGGCAGGATCTTTTCGCGGAAGAGCGACGGGATTTCCGAGAGGAAGCAGGGGGTATAGTCGGCACGCCCCTCGGCGATGGCCTCGCGCACGTTGGCACCGCCGATAAACAACGAGTTGACCTTGAACAGGTCGCGATAGCGCGGCGTCGCCCAGACATTGTCGGATAGCGTGAGGATGTGGGTAACCTCGATATCGTGCAGGCCGTGGCTGTGCTCGATCAGGTCTGCCACCAGGGCATTGGGCACGGCGGCGTTGGAGCCGATAAAGATCCGGCAGCCGGATTTCAGCAGGTCTCCCCACTGCACCCCGGCCCCGCTTTTCGGGCAAGTAAGCATGACGGCGCCTGTCAGTTCGCGAGCGACAGGGTGATGGTAGCGCGGCAGGGGGCGGGCCCCAAGGGGATCCCTGCAGGGGCGGCCGATGGCCGCGCCTGCAGGCAGAAAACAGGAGGGAATCAGGCCTCGGCCAGCTGCACCGGGATGGTGTTGGTGCTGCGCTCTACCCGGTTATGCTCGTCGAGGTATACCAGCTTCGGCTTGAAGGTATCAGCCTCTGCCTCGGTCATCTGCGCGTAGGAGGCGATGATGATACGGTCGCCCACCTGCACCCGCCGCGCGGCGGCGCCGTTCATGGAGATGATGCCGGAACCGCGCTCGGCCAGGATCACGTAGGTGTGGAACCGCTCGCCGTTACTGACGTTGTAGATATCGATCTTCTCGAACTCGCGCAGGCCCGCCAGCTCTACCAGGTCCTGGTCGATTGCGCAGGAGCCGTCATACCAGAGCTCCGCCTGGGTGACCGCGGCCATGTGCAGCTTGCACTTGAGCATTTCAATCTGCATGGGTTACCTCCCCCCGGAACTCCGGTGAAAAATCAGAGCTCCAGCGAAACATCAAAGTTCCAGTGAAACGTTGTCGATCAGGCGCGCGGCACTGGTGTACATGGCGCCCAGTATGGTGATCTCGGTATCGTCGTGTGCGGCCGGTTCCAGGTTGCGACTGTTACAGATGGAGAAATAGTCCACCTTGAAGCCCGCCTCCCGGATACGGCGCGCGGCCTCGGCTTCCAGCTCGGCGAAATCGCGCCGGCCAGACACGATCTGGTCCTTTACCCAGTTCAGGGACTGGTTCAGCACCGGCACCCGGGGCCGCTCCGCGGCAGTGATATAACTGTTGCGCGAACTCATGGCGAGGCCGTCTGCCTCCCGATGCACCTCCGCGGCGACGATTTCCACCGGGATGCAGAGGTCCTCCACCATGCGGCGGATCACCGCCAGCTGCTGGAAGTCCTTGATACCGAATACCGCCTGGTGGGGCTGTACGATATTGAACAGCTTGGCCACTACGGTGGTGACCCCCTCGAAGTGCCCCGGGCGGCTGGCGCCGCACAGAACGTCGGTCATGGCCGGGCAGACGACGCGGGTCTGCTGGTCCATGCCGTTGGGGTAGATCTCGTTCTCCTCCGGGTGGAAGAGGAAATCGCACCCGGCCTCGCGCAGGCGCGCCATGTCGTTTTCCAGCGTCCGCGGGTACTTGTCCCAGTCCTCATTGAGGCCGAACTGCAGGCGGTTGACGAAAATGGACACCACCACCACATCGCACTGCTGCTGGGCGGTCTTCACCAGCTGGATATGTGCGTCGTGGAGGTTGCCCATGGTGGGCACGAAGCCGATGGTCTTGCCGGCCCGGCGGGCCTCGCCCAGCGCCTCGCGCAGGCTGGCCACATGGTGGAATACTTGCATCGCAGTCACTTCAGACGGGATCAATCAGCGCGGCATCATACTCGCTGGCGGAACTGGCGACAATATAGCCAGGCGGCCAGATCGCCCGATCTCCGGCAAAATCGCGGCGAAAATACCCGGAAAAGCCGCCAGATTCGCCAAAGCAGAACAATCCCTCGGTTTCTCTCCCACCGAAATCGCTGTCGGCCCGCAAATCGGGCAAAAAACATTGAAGTGGTTCAGGAAAGATTCAGTCCCGGCGCGGCACACTGTGCTCCACAGTACGAGAGGTGGCCCCGGGGGTACCTCGATCGCCCGATGGAGACACTGCCATGAACAAACTGATCACTGCAATCGCGGCTGCCGGCCTGCTTCTCGCCGGGCCCGCCCTCGCCGGCGACAGGGACGACCGCCACGGCTTCCGCGGCCACAAGGATTCCCAGCTGAGCGGCTCGGCATTCGACAAAGCCTACAACAAGTACCGCCGCGGTGAGCGCGATGGCGACCACAAGCGCCGCGGCGACCACGACAGGCACGGCGACTACAAGAAGCGCAGGCACGACGAGCGCGGCCACCACCGGGGTGACCGCCAGGGCCGCGGCGACTACGACGGGGACCATCGCGGCCACGGCGACCGCTATAAGTATGCCGGCAAGTACCACGACGGCCACCCGGGCCGCGGCCACGGCAAGCACTGGAACAAGCACAAGCGCAAGCACTGGAAAAAGCACCATGGCCGGCACTGGGCGAGCCACGACTACGACCGCCGTTATTACCGCAAGCACCGGCACCACTGGCGCCCGTCGCACTATGATTACGGTTACCGCTGGCGCCACCTGCCGAGCAACTTCGTGCGCATCAGCCTCGGCGGTATCGGCTTCTTCTACAGCGACGGCATCTTCTACCGCCGCCATGACCACGGCTACGTAGTAGCCCGGCCGCCTATCGGCGCGGTTGTTTACAGCCTGCCGGGGGCAGCGGTATCCCTGAGCTTCGGCGGCCTGAACTACTACGTGGCGTACGACACCTTCTACACCTGGGATCACCGTCACCGCGGCTACCGGGTAGTCGATAACCCCGGCTTTTATTGAGCCGCCCAGACCGGGCGAATCCTTAACCCCAACTTCTGGCGGCCCACGGGCCGCCTTTTTTATGGCTACGGGGCAGCCCTCTGCCCCCATACCGCTTCCGCCACTTTCTCGCTACGGAACTTGCCGGGTCTCCGCCCACCCAAGAAACAGGCCGTTCCGATGAAAGGAGTCTCAAATTGCGCCACAAGATGTGCAGTGCGAGCAAAAGTGAGTAGGCTGTGGAATCAGGGTGGCAGCTGTTTCACTCAGAGCGCCGCCGTGATAAAAAACCGAAGTAAAATTTGATTATTCCCGCAGAAATAGGGCGGTTTTTTGAATCTATAGTTATTGCTTTCAGCACGCGATGGGCCCAAGATTCGCGCCCCGAACAAACCCAACTGATAAGGCGCCATGAAGCAGCAACAAGTAAAAGACTGGACCTGTGAGGACTCGGCCGAGCTGTACGGCATTCGCAACTGGGGTGCCGGTTACTTCGACCTGAACGACAGCGGCGAAATCACCGTGAAAGTCCCCGCGGGCGACGGTGAGACCCGCGCCGTCTCCATGATGGAGATCGCCCAGGGCGCCATGGAGCGCGGTCTCGGCATGCCCCTGCTGCTGCGGATCGAGAACCTGCTGGATGCGCAGGTGGCGCTGATCAACGAGTCGTTCGGCCGCGCGATCGAGAGCTGCGGCTATAACAATGTCTTTCGCGGCGTCTTTCCCATCAAGGTCAACCAGCAGTGCCAGGTGATCGAGGAAATCGCCCGCGCCGGCCACCCCTTCAATCACGGCCTGGAGGCCGGCAGCAAGGCTGAGCTGATTGCCGCCCTGTCGACGCTCGACAATGCCGAGTCGCTGATCATCTGCAATGGCTACAAGGACGAGGAGTTCATCAACCTCGGCCTCCAGGCGCAGCGGCTGGGCGTACAGGTATTTTTCGTGGTGGAAACCCCCTCGGAAGTGGAGACCATCATCACCTGTGCCGAACGCGAGCAGGTGCGCCCCAATATCGGCGTGCGCATCAAGCTGGCGTCAAAAGTGGGGGGCTACTGGAACGCCACCAGCGGCGACCGCAGCATTTTCGGCCTCGGCAGCAACGACCTGATTGCCATGGTGGACCAGCTGCGCCGCCACGACATGCTCGACTGCCTGAAACTGTTGCATTACCACCTGGGCTCACAGGTGCCGAACATCCGCGACATCCGTACCGGTGTGCTGGAGGCCTGCCGCTATTACGCTGACCTGGTGGAGGAAGGCGCGGCCATGGGGTACCTGGACCTGGGCGGCGGCCTGGCGGTGGATTACGACGGCTCCAAGACCAATTACACCCACAGCAAGAACTACTCCCTCGACGAGTACTGCGTGGACGTGGTCGAGGCCATTATGGGCACCCTGGACAGCGAGGGCGTGGCGCACCCGGTGATCATCACCGAATCGGGCCGCGCCACCGTGGCCTACTCGTCGGTGCTGCTGTTCGACATCCTCGACACCACCCGCTTCGAACCGGTTGAACTCGAGCATACGAAGATCACCGAGGATGACCACCCGATGCTGCGCAACCTGCAGGATGCGGCTGGCAACATCACCGCCAAGAACCTCCAGGAAAGTTACAACGACGCGCTCTATTATCGGGACGAGGTGCGCTCCCTCTACCTGCACGGGCAGGTGAGCCTGCGCGAGCGCGCGAACGCCGAGAACCTGTTTTTGCAGGCCGCGCAGAAGATCCGTACCCTCCTCGACGAAGCCGAGGAAATCCCGGTGGACCTGCAGGCGCTGCCCGAGGTCCTGTCGGACATCTATTATGCGAACATCAGTGTGTTCCAGTCGCTGCCGGACATGTGGGCCATCGACCAGGTATTTCCCCTGGTGCCCATTCACCGGCACGACGAGGCACCCACGCGCTCGGCGATCATCGCGGATATCACCTGCGACTGTGATGGCAAGATCGACCGCTTTATCGGCCGCCAGGAAGAGCAGAAGACACTGCCACTGCACCCCCTGCGGGAGGGCGAAGACTATATCCTCGGCACCTTCCTGGTGGGCGCCTACCAGGAAACCCTGGGGGACCTGCACAACCTGTTCGGCGATACCAACGTGGTGAACGTGCGTATCAATGACGACGGCAGCGTGGACTACAGCCGCGAGATCCACGGCGACAGCATCGCCGACGTGCTGAGCTACGTGGAGTACCGTCCGCAGGATATGTTCGAGCACTTCCGCAAGCTGGCCGAGCGGGCGGTGAAAGACGGGCGTATCAGCCCGCAGCAGCGCAAGCAGATCCTGCACACCTACACCGCCAGCATGAGTGGCTACACCTATTTCGAAAAATAGTGCAGTGACGCAAAAGGGCGAGCGCAGAACCCGCAGCCCGCTCCCATTGCATTACCGCAAGAATAACGGCCAGCGGCCGCGACAGAAAATTAACGGAGGATTTTCATGGCTAATGTACTGATTGTCGGCGCCGGTGGCGTCGGCCAGGTTGTCGCCCACAAATGTGCCCAGGTGGAAGATGTCTTCGAGAACATCACCCTGGCCAGCCGCACCAAGAGCAAGTGCGACAAGATCGCCGCGATGCTGCCGCGCAAGATCAACACCGCCGAGGTGGACGCCGACAACGTGAAGGAAATGGTGGCGCTGATCGAGAAGGTCAAGCCCGACATGGTGATCAACGTCGCCCTGCCCTACCAGGACCTGCACATCATGGACGCCTGCCTGGAGACGGGGGTGCACTACCTGGATACCGCCAATTACGAGCCGCCGGAAGAAGCCAAGTTCGAATACAAGTGGCAGTGGGCGTACCAGGAAAAATTCGAGAAGGCCGGCCTGATGGCCCTGCTCGGCAGTGGTTTCGATCCGGGCGTCACCAGTGTTTTCACCGCCTACGCGAAGAAGCACCATTTCGACCGCATCAAGACGCTGGATATCATCGACTGCAACGCGGGTGACCACGGCCTGCCGTTTGCCACCAACTTCAACCCGGAAATCAACATCCGCGAGATTACCGCCAACGGGCGCTACTGGGAAAACGGTGAGTGGATCACCACCAAGCCGCTGGAGGAAAGGCGCGAGTTCGATTTCCCCGCCGGTATCGGCGAGAAGGACATCTACCTGCTCTACCACGAGGAGCTGGAATCCCTCTCCAAGCACTTCCCGGAGATCGAGCGTGCGCGCTTCTGGATGACCTTCTCGGCCAACTACCTCAAGCACCTGGAGGTGCTGCAGAATGTGGGCATGACCAGCATCGAGCCGGTGGAATTCCAGGGCCAGGAAATCGTCCCCATCCAGTTCCTCAAGGAGCTGCTGCCGGACCCTGCCAGCCTGGGGCCGCTGACCAAGGGCAAGACCTGCATCGGCAACATCGTGCACGGCACCAAGGACGGCGAGGACAAGGTGTACTACGTGTACAACATCTGCGACCACCAGGAGTGCTACAAGGAGGTCAAGTCGCAGGCCATTTCCTATACCACCGGCGTGCCCGCGATGATCGGTGCCAAGATGATGCTGGAGGGCAAGTGGATGAAGCCCGGCGTATGGAACCTGGAACAGCTGGATCCGGATCCCTTCATGCACGACCTGAACCAGTACGGGCTCCCCTGGCACGAGACCTGGCTGGACAAGCCGTTCAACTGATCCCCCTTCCCGGCACAGGGTCCGCCAACCGGCAGGCCCTGTGCGTAACCAGTGATGCAGACTCTCTATGGACCTGACGCCCCGCAAAGACTATTTCGGCAGTTTCGATCCGTCGCGCGTGCCCTCGCCCTGTTTCGTGGTGGACGAGGCGGCACTGCGTGACAACCTCGCGGTGCTGGCAGACGTGCAGGAGCGCAGCGGCGCCAAGGTGCTCGCCGCGCTTAAAGCCTTTTCCATGTTCAGCACCGGCCATATCGTGGCCGAGTACCTGAGCGGTACCTGTGCCAGTGGCCTGCACGAGGCCCGCCTGGGCTTCGAGGAGTACGGCGGCCGGGAGCAAGGCAAGGAGGTTCACGTATTCAGCGCCGGCTACAAGGAGGAAGAGCTGCGCGAGATCCTGGGTTTTGCCCACCATGTCATCTTCAACTCCTTCTCCCAGTGGAAACGCTATCGCGCCCTGTGCCTGGAGGCGCAGCAACAGCGCCCGGAACTGCGTTTCGGCCTGCGCATCAATCCCGAGCACTCCGAGGGCACCACGGCACTTTACGATCCCTGCGCCCCCTGCTCGCGCCTCGGTATTATCCGCTCGCAGTTCGAGAACGAGGACCTTGCCGGCATCAGCGGGCTGCATTTCCATACCCTGTGCGAGCAGGACTTTGCCCCGCTGGCGCGCACCATCGCCGCCGTGGAGGAGAAGTTTGGCGACCTGATCCCGCAGATGGAGTGGATCAATTTCGGCGGCGGCCACCACATCACCCGCGGGGACTACCAGGTGGACGCGCTGGTGGAGGCGGTAAAGGACTTCGCCGGGCGCCACGACGTGCAGGTATACCTGGAGCCGGGCGAGGCCATCTCGCTCTTCGCCGGCGTGCTGGTGGGCGAGGTGATCGACCTGACCTGGAACGGTGTCGACCAGGCCATCCTCGACGTCTCTGCCACCTGCCACATGCCGGATGTGCTGGAGATGCCCTACCGCCCGGACATCACCGGTGCCGCGCGACCGGGCGAGCTACCGCACACCTACAAGCTGGGCGGCCAGAGCTGCCTGGCCGGCGACAGTATCGGTGAGTACAGCTTCGCCGAGCCCCTGCAGGTGGGCGACCGGCTGGTGTTCGAGGAGATGGCGTACTACACCATGGTGAAGACCAATACCTTCAACGGCATCCCGTTGCCCTCGATCGCCCTGTGGAATTCCGAAACCGACGCACTGCAGGTCGTGAAGGAGTTCGGTTATGACGATTTCAAGGGCCGACTCTCCTGAGTTCCCGGCCCACTAAACTGTTCCAGCGGCGCTTGATAGCCGCTCGCGGCACGATCCGTGCGGTATCCCGAAAGAGATAGGCAAAGATGCTCTCAGACAACGATTACCCGATCTTCCTGGGCTCCGAAATCGAGCAGCCCCGCGCCGAAGAGGCCCTGTTCCATATCATTCCCATCCCCTATGAGGAGACGGTGTCCTATGGCGGTGGCACGGGCAAGGGGCCCGCGGCCATCCTCGAGGCCTCCTGGCAGCTGGAGACCTTCGACAACTTCTCCTCTCCGTGTGACCTCGGCATCTACACCCGCTCCCCCGTGAACGTGAACGGCGAGCCGGAGCAGGTTATGGACAATATTGCCGCCGCCACCCGCGAGGTGCTCGACCTCGGCAAGATGCCGGTGGGCATCGGCGGCGAGCACTCGGTCACCTGGGGGGTCATCAAGGGCCTGCTGGATGCGGGCGTGGAGGATTTCGGTGTGGTACAGATCGACGCCCACGCGGACCTGCGCGACCGCTACGAGGGCCAGAAGCACAGCCACGCCAGTGTGATGCGGCTGGTGGTGGAGGCCGGGGTGCCGCTGTACCAGCTGGGCATACGCGCCTACTGCGAGGAGGAGATGGCCGCCCGGCAGAAGTACGGTGTGCACTACCTGGACGCCCACCAGCTGGTACCCACCAATGTGCAGGAATTCGAGTTGCCGGAGGACTTTCCCTCGAAGGTATTCTTTACCCTGGATGTGGACGGTATCGACCCTTCGGTCTTCCCATCCACCGGCACCCCGGTACCGGGCGGCCTGGGCTGGTACCAGACCCTCAACCTGTTCGAATCGGTAGCCCGCCAGCGGGAGATCATCGGTTTCGACCTGCTGGAATTCGCGCCGATCGAGGGATTCCACGCCTACGACTTCGCCGCTGCACAGCTACTCTACAAATTGATGGGGATCGTACAGCGCCATCGCCGGTGACCGGTAGTCCGGGACAGCCCGGAGAACAAATCTTAACAACTGGGCATGGCATTAGGGGCACCAGGTCGGTTAAAATTTAACCACTTGTAAGTACTCGCTTCGCGGAGAAGCCATGAAAATATTGAGGTTTGCGCTCGGCGCCGCCGGACTCGCGGTGCTGACTGCCTTTGCATTCGCACCACCCGCCGATGCTCGCGGAGCCGGCTACGACCGCCACGGCTACGGCCATCACCATTACAAGCGGCACCACGGCCCCCGGCACTGGCACGGGCGCCATGGGCCGCGGATCTCGCTGGGACTGGCCTTCCCGGTCCTTCCGGCAGGCTTTGTCAGCCTCGGGGTTGGCGGCCGCCCCTACTACTATCACGGCGGTCACTTCTTCCGTCCCGGTCCCGCCGGCTACGTGGTGGTATCCGCGCCGCTGGGCGCCTCGGTGGTGTCCCTCCCCGGCAGCGCCGTGCGGGTGGAGATCGGCGGCGCCATCTACTACCAGTATGCCGATGCCTACTACCAGTGGCACCCCGCACGCCGGCTCTACGTGGTGGTGCCGCCACCAGCTGGCGTGCCGGTAGCCATGCCGGCACCAGCCCCGGCTGCCCCTCCTGAGCCCGGCGAGCCGGTCAAGGGCGGCGGCCCGGCCGGGGTTAGCGGTGCATACGCGCCGGGCGAGGTCCTGGACAGCCTGCCGGTGGGCTACACGGCGGAGGTGATCAACGGGGTACAGTACTACCGCTACGGCGACCAGTACTTCATGCCCGCCCAGCGGGATGGGCGCGAGGTATACGTAGCCGTACAGATCTGAGCCCCCCCGGCCACACGGCCAGACGAAGAAGGGCGATCCAGTTGGATCGCCCTTCTTCGTAATTGGACCTGCAGGTCAGGTGGCTGTCAGTCGTCGCCCTGGTAGTACTCGGGGGCCAGGTTGTCGAAGCGGGTGTACTTGCCCACGAAGGCCGCCCGGCAGGTGCCGATCTCACCGTTACGCTGCTTGCCGATGATCAGTTCGGCCATGCCCTTGTCCGGGCTGTCCTCGTTGTAGTACTCGTCCCGGTAGATGAACAGGATCACGTCAGCATCCTGCTCGATGGCGCCGGATTCCCGCAGGTCGGAGTTCATCGGACGCTTGTTGGGGCGCTGCTCCACGCCGCGGTTCAGCTGTGACAGGGCGATGACCGGACACTCATATTCCTTGGCCAGCCCCTTCAGCGAGCGGGAGATCTCCGAGATCTCCTGGGTGCGGCCCTCGGTGGCGCCCTTGACCTGCATCAGCTGCAGGTAGTCGAGCATGATCAGCGCCGGCTGGCTCCTGGCCTCGGCATCCTCACGGCTCATCTGCGGGTTCTCGCGCAACAGCTTGTTGGTGTGGTCACGCACGGTGCGCTTGGTGCGCGCGCGTACCTCGCTCGGCGACAACCCCGGGGTATCGTCGATATAGAGCGCCCTGCCCTTCATCTTCTGCACCGCACTGGAAAGCTTGGGCCAGTCGTCTTCCTGCAGCTTGCCGTTGCGGATACGGCCCTGGTCGATGCGTCCTATCGACGACAGCATCCGCATCACCAGCGCATCAGACGGCATCTCCATACTGAACACCAGCGTCGGCCGTTCCTGGCTCAGCATGGCGTGCTCGATAAAGTTCAGTGCCAGCGCGGTCTTGCCCATGGACGGGCGCGCCGCGAGGACGATCAGCTCACCGGGCTGCCAGCCTGAAGTGCGCTGGTCCAGCTCGGTGAGGCCGGTGCCGAGGCCGGTGATGTCGCCCTCGGTCTTGAACAGCTCGTCGATGCGCTCGACGGTCTTCTTCAGCAGCGTGTCGACGCCGACGAAACCGCCGTCCTTGGCCCGCCCTTCGGCGATCTCGGCCACGCGGCGCTCGGCCATCTGCAACAGGTCGGCCGAGGCGAGCCCGCCGGGATTGAAGCTGGTACGGCTGATTTCGCCGGCGGCAGCGATCAGCTGGCGCAGCATGGAGCGCTCGCGCACGATCTTGGCGTAGGCGACGATATTCGCCGCGGAGGGGGTGTTGTCGGCCAGCTCCGCCAGGTAGGCGGGCCCGCCCACGCTGGCCAGCAGGTCCCGGTTGGCGAGGGCTTCGGCCAGGGTGACGATGTCCAGCGGCTGCTCGGCGTCCGCCAGCTGGGTCATCACGCCGAATATGGTGCGGTGGCTGGCAACAAAGAAGTCCTGCTCGCCCAGCTGCTCGGCCACACTGTCGATACGGCTGGAGTCCAGCATCAGGCCGCCCAGCACCGACTGCTCGGCCTCTACCGAGTGTGGCAGCGGAGAGGACTCCTGGCTCTGTACCTCTTCTTCCGGGACGGCGTATTCTTCGTTCATTGCAATGACTGACTGGCAGAAACAGATCGGGCGCTGGACCCACAGGGAATCCAGCGCCCGATTGTAGCGCGAGTTACCACGCTATAGGAGCCTGCTTGCAGGCGAACCGGCCCGGGGCCGCCGGCGGCGGCTCCGGGAGCGCTGGTTCGGCGTGCTTATTCGGCTTCGACCACGACCTTGACGGTGGCGACGACGTCGGCGTGCAGCTGCAGGTCGATTTCGTACTCACCGGTCTCGCGCAGGGTGCCCTGCGGCAGGTTGACCTCGGCCTTGGCCACTTCAACGCCGGCGGCAGTGATGGCCTCGGCGATGTCGCGTGCACCGATGGAGCCGAACAGCTTGCCCTCGTCACCGGCGTTGGCGGCGATGGTGACAACCAGGTCGTTCAGCTTCTCAGCGCGCTCTTCAGCGGTTTTCACCTTCGCAGCGGCAGCGGCTTCCAGATCGGCACGCTTGGCTTCGAATTCGGCGATGTTGGCGGCAGTGGCAGCAATCGCCTTGCCGCTGGGCAGCAGGAAGTTGCGGCCGAAACCGGCTTTTACCTCAACGCGGTCACCCACGTTGCCCAGTTTGCCTACTTTATCGAGCAGAATAACTTCCATCTCGGTTTCCTCAATTTCAGTTTGGTGCGGCCCGCACCTATTTAGCGGAGCGGCCGCGAATATCAATCCAGCTATCTACCAGCGCCAGCCCGCACAGGAAGCCAGCCAGCGGCAACGCCGCAATCACCAGTACCACATACAGCGCCACCAGTGGACCGCGGCCCCAGCCGCGCTGGGCCACCAGCCAGTGGATGAGCGCAATGCCCGCCACCACCAGTGGAAATGCGATCAGCGCGCCCCAGAAGGCCAGTCCCGGGGTCAACAGGCAGTACACCCACAGCAACATGGCCACCGCCGCCAGCGGCAACGGCATGCGCAGCTGGTGAAACTCCTCGCGCAGGCCACCGGGGTTGTACAGCAATGCCTGCCACCAGCGCCCCAGCACCAGCGCCAGGGTCGCGGTAATCGCGGACACCAGCGCCAGGTAACCTGTGGCCAGGACTTCACTGTTGAACACCTGGCGCAGCTGGTCAGCCTGGCCCCCGCCAGACTCCTCCGCGGCCTGCAGCAGCGTATCCAGCAGGCCGCCGCTGAAGTGGGCAGTCAGCAGTATGCCCGCCGCCGCCAGGGCCGTGAGTGCCACCAGCGCCGGGACCCAGGAGCGGCTGGCCCGCAGGACCATGGCGCCGCCGAACACCGCCGCCAGGTGGGTGGTACCGAGGCCGGTCATCAGCGGGGAAAAGACCCCGCTCATGCCACCCGCCACCACCGGCAACAGCGCCCAGACCAGGACTACCAGGCCGTCACGGCTGCCGCGCCGCAGGCTCACCAGAGCCAGCGCCGCCGGGCTGATCAGGGGAATACCCACCATCGCGGTGAGGACCGCCCTCACGCGCCCGCGCATAATAAACTCAGCCAGGGCGCGCATATTTAGATAGCTTCTCTTGTAACTTCTCTAAGCAAAACAGCTGCTTAGGCTTCGTGGCTGTCCGTGTACGGCAGCAGGGCCAGGTACCGCGCGCGCTTGACCGCAGTGGCCAGCTGGCGCTGGTAACGGGCTTTGGTACCGGTGATACGGCTCGGTACGATCTTGCCGGTTTCAGAAACGTATGCCTTCAGGGTATCGAGATCTTTGTAGTCGATACGCTTTACACCTTCAGCGGTGAAACGGCAGAACTTACGACGACGGAAAAAACGTGCCATCTGGTAACCCCCTTACTCTTCGCTTGCCTGGTCGGAAGATTGCTCTTCCCTGGCGTTGGATTCGTCGGAAGACTTGTCTTCCCTGTCGGCACGCTCGCGACGCTCGCTGCGCTCAGCGCGGGCGGCCTTGCGCTCGCGGCTCTCTTTTTCCGCCTTCATGATGGGGCTCTCTTCGGTGATCGCCTCATCTTCGCGGATTACCATGTTGCGCAGCACGGCATCGTTGTAACGGAAGTTGGTAGTGAGCTCTTCCAGGGCCTCTTCGGTGCACTCGACGTTCATCAGAACGTAGTGCGCCTTGTGGATCTTGTTGATGGGGTATGCCAGGCGGCGACGGCCCCAGTCTTCCAGACGGTGAACCTGGCCACCGCTGTCCTTGATGGTGGCGGTGTAACGCTCCACCATGCCGGGCACCTGCTCGCTCTGGTCCGGGTGAACCAGGAATACAATTTCGTAATGACGCATTTTAGCTCCTTACGGGTTAAACAGCCCCCCGGACATCCGGTGGGGCAAGGAGAGCAACGTGCCGGGCCTTGCGGGGGCACATTGCGGGCGGCGTATTCTATGCACTTGCCAGGCTGGTTGCAAGTTGATCAGCGTGCGGTGTCGGGAGCCTCCGGTGAGGCAGAGCCAGGCTGGCTACACCCGGCGCGCCGGGACCGGGCACGGACGCAGGGTCACGCGAAGCTGGCCGGGCAATGGCCCTCGCGGAGGCGAGCTTTTGGCCGGAGGGGGGCGGCGCCCCGCTTGAAACAGGCAAGTCACAGCCCGCCGGCGCGCCGACGGGGAATCGACAGGAGCAGGTCAGAAGAGGTAAGTGACTCCGAGATTGGCCTCGGTCTTGTCGTGGGTGTAGGTCTCGAAGTTCTCCTCATTACTGGTGAAGGTCACCTTGCCGGCCAGGCGGAGGCGGGGGGTCACCATCCACTGAGAGCCCAGCCAGGACTCGACCCGGTCTGCCTGGCGCTGCTCCTCGCGCAGGGCGCCATCCGAGTCGACAAGGCGGTTCTCGCTGTCATAGTTGCTGAGCCGGTACTCCGAGCCCACAGAGAACCGCCAGTTGCCACCCACGGGCCAGCGCAGCTCCGCACCGAAAGAGTGCCGGACCGGGGAGTAACTGTAGAAACTATCCCCGGCATCCCCGGTTACCAGCAAGTCCTGGCGATCGTTCACGTCCAGCCGGTAACGGGCCTCGAGTTTCGCCGCCCCCAACGGATGCTTCCACTCGGCCTCAAACCGCTGGCGGCTGCCATCCAGGTACTCATAACCATCACCTCCGGAAAACTGGGCGGGGATATACGCCAGCTCCAGCTTGCCGTCTCCGATTCGCTGGCTGGCCTTGGCTTCCAGGCGGATTTGCTGGTAGACCTGCTCACCGTCCAGTGCCACCTGCTCGGCAGCACCACCCAGTTCCAGCTGCCAGGCGCCCCAGTGCATGTCCCGGGCGATACCAGCGCTGAAACTACTGAGGTCCAGTGAGCTGTATTCGGTGTAAGCGCGCTGGAACCCGTAGCCGTGTATCCGCCAGCCATCGCTGGTAGAGCCGGCAATGCGGTACTGGCCCCAGCCGAACAGGTCCATGTAGGTATCCTCTCCAACGGACGAATCCACCTGCAATTCATCGCGCAGGGCATAGGCATTGTTGTCGTAGCCCGCCGCCAGTTTCAGGAGAGCCGAGCCGCGGTCCGCCGAATCCTGGCCTGTCTCCCTGACCAGTACGGGTGACCTACCCAGATTACCCAGGCGCGCGCCAGCAAGCCGGCGCAACTTCTCCGATCCGGAGGCTGCAACCATCTGGTAGCGGCGCTGGGCCAGTGCGCGATTGCCACGCTTTTCCGCCACCATCCCCAGCTGGAACAGGGCCAGGTCGCGCCAGTCCGGACTGTCGAGCAAGGACTCGAACCAATCGGCGGCCTCGTTGTAACGCTCCAGTTTGTATAGTGTCACGCCCATGTTGTAGGACAGGTTTTCGCTGCGGTTACCGCGCGCATGGGCGGCCTCAAAGTGCCCGAGGGCCGCGCGGTAGTCTCCGCGCTTGAATGCGGATGTCCCCTGGGAAAAAACGTCCTGCTGGGCGCCTGCCATGGTCGTGCCGGAAGCAAGGCAGCAGGCCGCCAATGCATTTATTATCTTGCGCACAAAACACCTCATACAAATACACAAAAAGGCCGGGCATTGCTGCCCAGCCAAGGAGAACCACTCCAACAATAGGGGGATTAACCGCCTGCAGGCGTTTCAACCTCAGGGGTCTCTACTTCAGGAATGTTATCCAGTGCCTCGTTCAACTGCTCCTGGATATCCTCGGGGAGGTTTTCCATCACGTCTGCCGGGATGTTCTCCAGAATCTCTTCAGCGGAGGCACCGGAAGAAAGTGCATTCTTGATCGCCTCAGCGGCTGCCTCGTTGGCATTGGCCGTTGCTTCCAGCAGGGCTTGCTCTGCCCTCAGGGCAGCCTCTTCAGCGTTCGCTACGCCGTTGGCCGCCTTTTCCAGCTCTTCCTCGAGCTCCTCATCACGGCCCAGCTCACCGGCGCGGGCAGCGTCGGCCACTGCCAGGCCACCTTCTTCTACCGCCATGCGAGCGGTGTCGCTGGCGGATTCGGGCAGCTCGATCTCATTTACCACATCGGCAGCGCTCTCGTCCGCCTCAACCACCGTCACATCGAGCTCGTCACTGCTCTGGGCGAGGGCCGGAATCGCGGCCTGGGATGACAGAAATACGGCCATAAAAACCAGATTCTTATATGCTTTCATAATCCACCTCGTATCGTTCTTAAATTGACTTTTAAATTGTCTGTACTTTTTCTTCAGCCCCACCCTGGGCATTTATTCCTCCGCGAACAGGCACCCGGAACTCCCTCCGGGCCCCGTTGTGCTCGATTTCGATCAGGATCGTCTCAACGCCGCTGCGGGAGCGCCGCTGGACTGGCAGGGTCAGCCGATTGGCCCCGGCTTTCAGGTCTGTATGCCACTGCAGGTCGCGCTGGTTCTCGAATCCCTGTAACTGCAAATGTTCCGGCATCACGACCCTGATCCTCGCTCCAGCCAGGTCTCGCCCGCTGTTCAGCGCGAGTGTTACCGGGATGACCGCCGCGGTCACTGCCTGCGCCAACCCGGGGACCGGCTCTACTGGGCCAGGCTCTGGCAGGGCCAGGATAACGGCCAGCAGTAGACTGGCGGCGGTGGCCAGCTTCCAGCCGATGGCGCTGGGCACTCGCCGGGCAACTTCGTCCCCGGCAGAGGCCGCCCGGAGCACCCTCTCCTCGAACCCAGGTGTGGGCTCGGGAGCCGGCAGGCTGCGCAGCAGGCGCAGGATACGCAGGTCCTCGGCAAAATCCCGGCACTCCCCGCATTTACGCAGGTGGGCGAGCAGCTCCGGTTCGTTCGACGGCTTCAGCTGCTCCAGCTGTGCCTGTGCCAGTTTGCATTCCATAATCTCTCCCTCCGGTCGTTAACACGGTTCCGGAACGGTTTTGGTTCCCGACTCCAGCGCGGACCGCAATTTTTTTCGTGCGCGGTGCAGTCGTGACTTCACGGTACCGACGCTTATGTCGAGGATGTCAGCCACTTCCAGCACCGAATGGCCCTCAACCTCGTGCAGCAGGATTACATCTCTCCAGCCGGCGTCGATTGTGGCCAGCGCGCGATTCAGCTCGCGCTGCAGGATCAGCTGCTCCACATGATCGCGCTGGTCCTGCATGCGCTCAGCGAAGAAGTCGTCGTCGGCGAGTGGCTCGGCGGTGTCGTCGATAGGGGAGCTGGCGTTACGCCGATAGAGGTCAACGAAGCGGCGGTACAGAACCCGCATCAGCCAGGGGCCGGTTTTTTCCACCGCCTCCAGTTCATCGAGCCTGGGGAACAGGCGGGTGAGCACATCCTGCACCAGGTCCTCGGCCTCTGCCCGGTCCTGAGTCCAGCGATAGGCCATACGGTGCATGAGACGCAGGTGTGGCCGCACCAGCGCGGTGAATCGATCCTGTGGTGGTCTTGGCCAGCGAAGCAACTTCATCGGGCTTACCCGATCCCCCGTCGATATTCTGAATTGCTATTCGTTACAGGTTACACGTGTGGGCAAGGCAAAAGGTTCCCACCGAGGGATCATTCTTCTTCAGACGCGCCCCGGCTGTAAATTCGGCGGATACCTGGCAGCCCCACGCGAAACCCTGTTTTGCATTTAACGGAAATCCGGGAACAGCTGCATGGCGAAACACTAACAAGTGAAATTTTCTACCGGCATCGCCGTGAGTTTGATCGGTCACCAACCGGTGGACTTTTCTTCGCCCGCAGCGCGTGCCACTATTCAACCAGCACACCATCAGTCCTCTGAAGGTGAGAGCCGACTCTCCGGCAAAAAATATAAGACAGCGGAACATTCACCATGGACTCACTGGTAGTACAGTTTGGGGAGGCGATGTCGCCGGAGATGTGTGATCTCCTGGTCAGGCGTTTCCGTGAGGCACCGGAAAAGCAGCCAGGCCGGATCGGCTCCGGTATCGACAGGAGCAAGAAGAACAGTTCCGACCTGTTTATCTCCGGCCTGGAAAGCTGGCGCGAGGAATGCAGTGTCGTGAACCAGCTGGTGTTGCGGGCACTGATGGGATACTGCCGGCGCTACCCGCACATACTCACCGGTGCCCTGTCCCCGACCATTTATGATGAAAACCTGCAGGCCCCACGTAACCTGACCAGCGAGGATATCGGCAGGCTGACAGATGAGCAGCTGCAGATGCTGGTCACCGGAATCTTCCGCCTGGACGGCATCAACTTCCAGCACTATGAGAAATCGTCCGGCGGCTTTCGGCACTGGCATTCGGAGCACTACCCGCACCCCACAGACCCGGAACAGAAGTCGCTCCACCGGGTGCTTTTCTGGCTGCTGTACCTGAACGATGTGGAGGAAGGCGGTGAAACGGAATTCCAGTACCAGGGCATCAGCCTGAAACCGCGCACGGGCAGCCTGGTGCTGTCTCCCTGCGGTTTCACCCACACGCACCGGGGCAATGTGCCGCTTTCAGGTGATAAATACGTGCTCACATCCTGGGTCATGTATCGGCCAGCCGCCGAACTCTATGGCCAGCCCGGCTGAACCGCGGGTGCGCCATCTCCTAAAATTTCTTGTGTTTTGCCACGCTACCCTTTTTGGGCACGCAAGCCAGAAAAATTAAAAGAGGCGGCTCCGGTTTATAGACTAAGGGAGAGGTCTAACCGGAAAAACCGGAGCCGCCCGAAGCGTTGCTGCCGCGCACAGTCTCACTGCACCTGTGCCGCGCCAGATTGCATTCACAGCCATTCCTGCCCGGCCATCAGAAGATATAACTCACCCCAAAGCTGATCTCAGATTTATCGAAGGTATAGAGCTCCCTGTTTTCCTGGTTATCGATATTCACCACCTTCCCATCCAGACTGAAACGTGGAGTGAAGCGGAATTTCGTCGACAGCCATGACTTGATGCGATCCGATTCACGCTGGTAGCGCAACACGCTGCCATCCTCGGCGGTCACCAGATTGGTGCCGGCATACACACTCTGGCGAAATTCAACCCCGGTAGCGACAGTCCAGCGACTCGCCGGGGCCCATTCCACCTCTGTACCCACGGAGTGGCGGGCCGGGGAATAGCTGTAATAGTCACTCGCCTGCCGGACCAGGTCGGCGCGATCGTTGTTGTCGTATAGATAGAAGGCCAGCAGTTCTCCGCCGAGCGCTGGCTGGCGCCACTTCACACCGAAACGCTGGCGCCACCCGTCCAGGTAGCTGTACTCGTCACCGCCAACGTAATAAGCGGGTATATAGGAGAGCGACAATAAACCGGGCCCCAGTGTGCGCTTGAGCCGGCCGAGCAACTGCAGCTGCCGGGTGACCTCTTCGCCCCCTAAAGAAATGAATTCCGTGGCTGCACCCAGTTCGGTGTTCCAGCCGCGCCAGCGGTCGTCCCGCACCAGCCCCGCGCTCACGCTGGCCAGGTTGAGGCTGTCCAGCTCGCTGTAGCGCCGGGTGAAGCCGTAACCGTATATCCGCCAGCCGTCGGCCGGGGTGCCTCGCAGCCGGTACTGCCCCCAGGCGAACGCCTCGCTGAAGCTGTCATCACCGGTGTCGACGTCCTCCAGGAGATCGTTTTGCAGGGCATAGGCATTGTCGTCATAGCCGGCCGAAAGGCTCACCAGGCCCAGCCCCCTCTTCGCATGCCTCCCGGCATCGGCCACAGCCAGCGCGCGCAGGCGTTTACCGGCCAGCTTGCGCAGCTTTTCCGAGTCGGCACTTGCTGTGACCTGCCTGTAATGCCGCGCTGCCTGTAAATCACTTCCCTGTCGCTCTGCGGCCAGGGCGAGGTTATAGCGGGCCAGGTCCCGCCATTCCGGCTGGCTGAGAAGCGGGTAGAAATACTCACTCGCCTCGCGATAGCGGCCCAGCTTGACCAGCGTGACCCCCAGGTTGTACTTGAGGCGGGAACTATTGTTACCGGCGCTGTGCGCCTGCTCGAATAATTGCAGCGCCCGCTTATAGTCTCCGCTGCGAAAGGCCTCGATACCGCCAGCGAATTCCCCGGCGAACAGCACCTGCGGTACCGCCAGTCCTGCCACCAGTGCCAGCCACTTCAGGTTTCTCTTCACTTCTGCTACCCCTGTAATTCCCTTTGATGAACATCCTCGAGAACCGACTGCGGCGCCGGCTACCGGGCCGGCGCCGGTCAGCTTCAGCCATCAGGGGTTTCGCTGGCGCTATTGCGCGCGTCCTCGATTATTGAACCGATGTCGGAAGGCATCTGCTCGCGGATATCGGCGGGGAGGCTGTTGAGGATATCCTGCATCATCTGCTCGATGATCCCCTCCACCTCGGCGCCGGTAAGGCCGTTCTTTACCGCTTCCTCAATCGCTTCCCGGGTGGCCTCCGCTGCAAGCTGGGCATCGGCGGCGGCCGCGTTGGCCGACTCGATATTGCTGGCGGTCATGTCGCGACTGCGTGCGAGTGCTTCGGCGACAATCGCCTCGGTCTCGCCACTGTGAGAGCTGTGCTGCCCCCCTTTCTGGCGCGCCGCCTCGACCGCAGCCATCACCGCCGCCAGTTGCTGTTCGGCCATTTCCCGCAGTTCGGGTGGCAGCTCGATGCTGTTCAACAGGTCCTGAGCATCCTGTGTGTCCTCCACGACCGACAGGGTGATATCCAGGTCTTGCTGGCTTTCCGTGTCCTGCGCCATCGCGACGGGCAGGGCCAGGTATGAACCGGCAGCCAGCCCCAGTACCAATAGTTTTTTCCGCATCATCTTCCTTTACCTCTATGGAGGGTTACGCACATTCAGGTTGTAGTGATGGTTTCGACGCTGTCGTTCCCGGGCGCCGATGGCAGGGGGAGCCGCAGGGCCTTGCGCGCTCCACCGTGCTCCACCTCGAGCAGGATCGTCCCTTCGGCATCAGCCGGCACCAGGAGTGGCAGCGACAGCCGGTTTCCCCCGGCCGGGATATCGGCCTGCCATTCAAGCACCCGGCGAGCCCGGTAGCCCTGCAGTATCGCGTTCGCGGGCAGCCGCAGCCGGATGGTGGCACCCAGCAGCTGGCGGGGGCTGTCCAGCTGGATATGGATGGGCCTGGGTACAAGCCCGGGAGATTGTTCGTCAGCAAGCAGCTCCCCTGCAGGCCTGCCCCACTGGGTCAGTACCGATACCGCAAACGAAAGCCCCAGCAGCAGTATTGCCGCCGCTGCCAGCGGCCAGCGTAGCGGCCGGAAGCCGGGCGCCACCCGCGCCTGCAGCGCCCCAGCCAGCATCCGTGCCTCGAACCCGTCTCCGGGCGCGGGTACCGGCATGCCTCTCAAGGCTTGCAACAGTTCGACATCAGCCTCCAATTCGCTGCAGGCGGAACAACGGTGCCCGCCCGGGTGCAGGGGGTGCTCGAACGCTGCCTGTTCACTCTGTGTATTTCTCATGGTTTGCTGTCGGGCCATCGCCAATCTCAGTTACCCCCTAACACGCCTCCGAGACCCGGAGAGTTCCTTTGCCGAGGGATTTTTTCAGCCGCTGGTGCGCGCGACTCAGGCGGGACTTGGCAGTGCCGACAGGGATCGAAAGTATTTCCGCCACTTCGATGGCGGTATAACCTTCTACGTCGTGCAACAGCACGATATCGCGCCACTCGTCAGGTAGTTGCGCGAGTGCACGCTCGAGCGCGCGCTGCATTTCCACCCGGCGGTAGTCCTCGCTGCCAGCATCGGCGAGTCGCGGGCCGCGCGCTTCATTCAGCTGTAACTCGCAATCCAGGTCCACCGGCGAGGCGCGACGTCGCCGATAGAGGTCGACGTAGCGGCGGAACAGGACTTTCACCAGCCAGGGGCCCAGCCGCTCCACTTTCTCCAGCTCCGCCACACGGGGTAACAGCCGCACCAATACGTCCTGGACCAGGTCTTCCGCCTCGTGGCGGTTCCTGCTCCATCGGTACGCCATGCGGTACATACTGCGCAGGTGGGGACAGACAAGGGATACGAACCGGTCGTCGTGCGACCGGCGCCTGTTGAAGGCGCGCGTCAGCCAGGTATTCAAACCACTACTCCCGCTTGGCTGGAACTGGATTGCCGGCCCGGCTTTGCATTCCGCGCCAGGAGGGCGGGTTGCTACAGGACGGCTTGTCGGTGTTACACGAGAGGGCGGGAAAAAGGGTTCCGTAAATTCCTGCCCGAAAAAAATCTAGCAGGAGCGAAAGGGAGGCAGGCGAAGCCCGCTCAAGAGGGGCGGTGATTTGCGTCCGCGGAGCGGGCATGGCTCACACCACAGGCTTTACAGGCGGGAAGCGGCGGCAGGCAGAAAAGCAACCGGCCCGGGAGGGATGGGCGAGAAGGTCAACCGGCGCGCTGTCGCACCGCCTCGAACAGGCACACGCCGGTAGCCACGGAAACATTGAGGCTGCTCACCTCCCCCGCCATCGGAATGCGGACCAGGTGATCACAGTGCTCCCGGGTCAGGCGGCGCAAACCGGGACCTTCGGCTCCCATGGCCAGCGCGACGGCGCCGGTCAGGCTGGCAGCATAAATGTCCTGACCTGCTTCACCGGCGGCCCCATAGATCCAGACGCCCGCCTGCTGCAGTTGCTGCATGGTGCGCGCCAGGTTGGTGACGGTAATGAACGGCAGCACCTCGGCGGCGCCGCATGCCACCTTGCGCGCGGTCGGTGTCAGGCCCGCGGACTTGTCCTTGGGCGCGATAACCGCGTGCACACCGGCCGCCTCTGCCGAGCGCAGGCAGGCTCCCAGGTTATGGGGATCGGTCACGCCGTCGAGGATCAGCAGGAAGGGTGCCTCGCCAACCTGCTCCAGTTCCTGCAGCAGCTGCTGCAGGAAGCGCTCGTCGTAAATGCGGGGCCTGCCGGCGCAGATGGCCACCGCCCCCTGGTGGTTGCCCTCGTCGCCTACCCTGTCGTCGAGGGTGCGGCGGTCGACAAAACGAATGGCGATATCATTCTGCTCCGCCTGGCGGATCAGTTTCTGTATTTTCTGGTCCCGGCGCCCGCGCAATAACAGCAGCTCCTGCACCTGCTGTGGGGAGCTCTTGAGGAGAGCCTGCACCGCGTGCAGGCCATAGACGATCTCTGTGGTCATACTCTGTAAAATTCTGTCAGTGATTCGGCTGGCGGTTGTTGCTGCCCGCTACTTTTTCTTTTTGCCGCGGGTGGCAGCCTTTTTCTTGCCGGGCTTTTTCCGGCCCTTGCCGTTCGGGGCCTTGGCTGCCTTCTGCGCAGCCTTGCGCGCAGCCACGGCGGGCCGCTTGCCACCCTTGCGCGGCGGCGTACGCCTGGGCCCGCGCCGGCGGCGCGGCTCCTGCCCTTCTTCAGCGCCCTCCGGAACAGCTTCCGTGTCCGGCGACGGAGGCGAAGCTGGCACCGGCTCGGCCTCGGCAGAGCCTACCTTGCGCTTGCGGAATGGCGTGGCACCGGGCTCTGTCTCAGGCCGGGATTTCCACGGACTTCCGACCGGCTTGCTTTTTTTCGCCGCAGCCTTGCCGCGCCGCTCGCGCTGCTGCTGGTGTTCTACCGCCATTTCCATGGCGCGCGGGCTGACGTGGGTGTTCTCCTCTTTCTTGCGCGGCCGCTTGCGCTGCGGGCGCGGCAGTAATTCCTCGAGGACGAAATCCACCTTGCGCTCTTCCAGGTCCACCCGCGCCACCTGCACCCGCACGGCGTCGCCGAGGTGATAACGCACACCGCTCCGCTCGCCTACCAGGCGCTGGTGGGCCTGCTCGAAATGGTAGTAGTCCTTGGGCAGCGCGGTAACGTGGATTAACCCCTCCACATAAAGCTCGTCGAGTTCCACAAACAGGCCGAAGCCGGTAACGGCACTGATCACGCCGGGATAGGTTTCGCCAACATGGTCCTGCAGGTACTCACACTTGAGCCAGCTGACCACATCGCGGGTGGCATCGTCGGCGCGGCGCTCGGTCATGGAGCAGTGCTCACCGAGCTGTACCATGGCCGGCATGTCGTAGGGGATAATATGTTCGCGCGGAATGGCCTCGGCGCCGGGAACCGAGTGCACCTTCTTGGCCACCGGACGCTCGTTGGCGCTGCCGTTCCTGACCAGCCAGCGCAGTGCGCGGTGCAGCAGCAGGTCCGGGTAGCGCCGGATGGGCGAGGTGAAGTGGGCATAGGCCTCGTAATCAAGGCCGAAGTGGCCGCGGTTCTCGGGCTGGTAGACCGCCTGGTTCATCGAGCGCAATACCATCATCTGGATAATGTGTTCGTCGGCGCGGCCCTCCACCTGCTCCATGAGCACTTGGAAATCCATCGGCTGCGGCTCGGTCCCACCCGGCAGGCGCAGTCCCAGCTCGCCCAGGTACTCGCGCAGGTTGCTGAGTTTCTCCTCCTTGGGTGCATCGTGGACCCGGTACAGGGCCGGCACCTCGGACAGCTCCATCAGCTGCGCCGCGCAGACGTTGGCGGCGAGCATGCATTCCTCGATCAGCTTGTGGGCGTCATTGCGCTGTACCGGCACTATGCGCTCGATCTTGCGCTGCTGGTCAAACAGGATGCGCGTCTCGGTGGTCTCGAAGTCGATCGCCCCACGGCGGTCGCGGGCGCCACGCAGGGCCCGGTAGAGGTCGTGCAGGTTGTCCAGGTGCGGGGTCAGCGCGGCGAGCTGCTTGCGCAGTCCGCTGTCGCGGCTATCGCGCTCCTCGATCACCTGCCCCACCTGGGTGTAGGTCAGGCGCGCATGGCTGCGCATCACGCCCTCGAAAAACCGGTAGTCGCGGATCTGTCCCTGGCGATCGATCTGCATTTCGCAGACCATGCACAGTCGGTCCACGTGGGGATTGAGCGAGCAGAGGCCGTTGGAGAGCTTCTCCGGCAACATGGGCACGACAAAGTCCGGGAAGTACACCGAGTTGCCGCGACTGTGGGCCTCCTCGTCGAGCGCGCTGCCGGGGCGCACATAGTGGGAGACATCGGCGATGGCCACCAGCAGCTTCCAGCTGTCGTCGGGCAGCACCTCGCAGAAGACGGCGTCGTCGAAGTCGCGCGCATCCTCACCGTCAATGGTGACCAGCGGCAGCTGGCGCAGGTCGACGCGCGCCTTCTTGTCCTCCTCTCTCACCTCGTCGTGGATGGCGGTCACTTCCTCCTCGACCGCGGCGGGCCAGGTATGCGGGATACCGTAATTGCGGATGGCGACATCGATCTCCATCCCCGGCGCCAGGTGATCGCCGAGCACCTCCGCCACTTCGCCCTGGGGCAGGCTGTCGCGGCTCGGCTGGGTGACGATATTCACCACCACGTACTGGCCGTGCTCCGCATCGGCGGTCTTGTCCGCCGCTACCATGATGTCCTGGTTGATACGCGGGTTGTCCGGGCGCACGAAGCAGATGCCGTTCTCGCGGAAGATCCGCCCGGCGAGCTCACGGGTATTGTGCTTGAGCACCCGCACCACCGCTGCCTCGCGCTTGCCACGAAAGCCACCGGGGGTCTCGCGCACCAGCACCTCGTCGCCGTCGAACACCTTGCGCATCTGGCGGTGGGACAGGAAGAGGTCGTCGCCGCCGTCGCGCGGTGACACGAAGCCGAAGCCGTCGCGGTGGCCGATCACGCGCCCGCGCACCAGGTGCATCTTGTCCAGCACCCCGAAGTCGCCGGCACGGTTGCTGGCAATCTGGCCGTCGCGGGACATGGCGATCAGGCGCCGGCGCACACCCTCGCGGCGATCCTCATCCTGGATCTCCAGCAGGTCGGCCACCTGTTCCCAGGACACCGGCTCGTGCTGCCGCTCCAGCAGCTCCAGCAGGTATTCGCGGCTGGGGACCGGCTTCTCGTACCGCTCCGCCTCGCGCTCTGCGTGGGGATCGGCGTTGGTATGGTCAGTTGGTCTATCTTGCGTCAAAACATCATCCATTGTCTGAAGAACCGCGGTTCATGCGCGGCCGCCGGGGTCATCCGGCTGTGACTGCAGGCGGCGGGGATCGGTGAATGTGGCCGGGAACCGGCCGGTCTGTGGTGCCGCTCAATGCTCGCAGTATAAGCGATTTCGAACCGATTCCCGACCACCCGGGGAAAAGTTGAAATTAACGCAACCAGACCGTTGACACCCCCCCGCCAAATCTCTATAGTTCGCGGCCTCAACGGATCACCCCGTTGAATTGCCCAGGTGGCGGAATTGGTAGACGCGCTAGCTTCAGGTGCTAGTGTCCTTACGGACGTGGAGGTTCAAGTCCTCTCCTGGGCACCAATTTCAGAAGGCCGACTCGCGAGAGTCGGCCTTTTTTCGTTTCAGCCCCGGTTCGGACTTGAGTCCCTCGCGAGCAGCCGTCCCTGGAGCCACGACCAGCCCGAACGACAAAGTACCCGGCCGGTCACATCCACCAATTGACACGCCCGGGAAATTCTTTATATTGCGCACCCTCGACGGCAGCTGCCGTCGGCATGCCCAGGTGGCGGAATTGGTAGACGCGCTAGCTTCAGGTGCTAGTGACCTTACGGTCGTGGAAGTTCAAGTCTTCTCCTGGGCACCATATCTGCAAAAGGCCGACTCCCCGGAGTCGGCCTTTTTTATTTCCGCGGTTCCCGCCGCACCGGATGGCTCACCGGCATCAGCCGGTATTGCGCATCCCCGCGGCGATACCCGCAATGGTCACCATCAGCGCGCTTTCCAGCACCGGGTCGGTTTCCCGGTCGCGCAGGCGCGCCATCAGTTCTGCCTGCAGCAGGTGCAGCGGATCCGTATAGGGATCGCGCACGCGGATGGACCAGCGCATTACCGGGTTGTTGTCCAGCAGGCTGTCCCGGCCGGTGAGGCGGTGCAGGGCGTCGACGGTGCGCGCCAGCCGCTGGCGCAGGACCTCGCCCAGGCGGAGCAACTCCTGCTCGCCGGTGAGTCGCTCTTCGTACCAGGAAGCGACCCGGGTGTCGGCCTTGGCCAGCACCATCTCCAGCATATCCACCGCGCCCTGGAAGAAGGGCCACTCCTCGCTCATGGCATGCAGGGTGGCGGTGTCCTCGCTGTTCTCCAGCGCGCGCTCGAGTGCCGCACCCGTGCCTAGCCAGGCGGGCAGCATCAGCCGGATCTGTGTCCAGGCAAACACCCAGGGGATTGCCCGCAGGGTCTCTACCCCGCCTCCCGGCTTGCGCCGCGCCGGGCGGCTGCCCAGCGCCAGGCGGCTGAGCTCGGTCTCCGGCGTGACCGTGCGCAGGTAACCCACAAGGGCCGGATCGTCACGCACCACCTCGCGGTAGCTGTTTACCGACACCTCGGTGAGCCGGTCCATTGCCGCGCGCCACTCGGCGCGCGGCTCTGCCGGCGGCATCAGTGTGGCTTCCAGGGTGGCCGCCACATACTGCTCCAGGTTGTAGGCCGCCACCGACGGCCGGCCGTACTTGAAGCGGATCATCTCCCCCTGCTCCGTGACGCGAATGCGCCCCGCCACCGAACCCGGCGGTTGCGACAGCAACGCCATGCGGGTGGGCGAACCGCCGCGGGAAATGGAACCGCCGCGGCCGTGGAAGAGTGTCAACGGGATACCGTGCTCGCGGAAAATGCCGGTGAGCCGCTCCTGCGCGCGGAACTGGGCCCAGGCCGCACCCAGGAAGCCGGCATCCTTGGCGGAATCCGAGTAGCCGATCATGATTTCCTGCCCCCCTGCCACGCGCTGGCGGTAGGAGGGGATTTCCAGCAGCGTGTGCATGATATCGCCGGCATTGTTGAGGTCATCGAGGGTCTCGAATAACGGCACAACACGCATGGGCTCCCGCACCCCGGCAATCTTCTGCAGCAGCATGACCGCCAGCACATCCGATGACGCCCGGGCCATGGAGATCACGTAGGCGCCAAGCCCCTCCGGCCCCTGCTCGGCAATCACCCCACAGGTTTCCAGCACCTGGCGGACGTCGTCATCGCAAAACTCGCTCTGGTAAAAGGCGTCGTCAACCAGCGGCCGGCGATTCTCCAGCTCGGCAAGCAGGAAGCGCTGCCGGGTTGGCTCATCCCAGTGCGCATAACTACCCAGGCCAAGGTAACGTGTGATGGCATCCAGGGCATCGCTGTGGCGGGTGGATTCCTGGCGGATATCCAGGCGCAACAGGGTGATGCCGAAACAGTTGAGGCGGCGCAGGGTATCCTTCAGCTGGCCATCGGCAATGGCCGCCAACCCCACTGCGCGCAGGGAGCGGTCGATCAGCGCCAGCTCCCCGGACAACTGTGCCCCGCTGGTATAGCCCTCCCCCGCCGGCTCCGGGTTGCCGTTGACCCGCGCCTCCAGTTGCGCGCGGGTGATCCTCAGGCGGTCGCGCACCTGGCGCAGCAACAGCCGGTAAGGCTCGTGACTCGGGCCGGTGCGGGCGAGCAATTCATCACTGGCCCGGTGCATGGACAGGTCGGCCAGCAGGTTCTCCACGTCGCGCAGGTACAGGTCCGCGGCCATCCAACGGGCCAACAGCAGCACGTTGCGGGTAACGGCGGCGGTGACATTCGGGTTGCCGTCGCGGTCACCGCCCATCCAGGAAGCGAAGCGCACCGGCACCCAGTCGGCGGGCAGTGGCTCAAGGCCCGCACGCGCCAGCTCCGCCTCGACCTTGCGCATGCTGTCGGGCACCGCCCGCCACAGGGACTGCTCGATGGTGGCGAAGCCCCACTTGGCCTCGTCCACCGGCGTGGGCCGCTCGCGGCGGATCTCGTCGGTGCTCCACGCCGACAGGATCTGCTCGCGCAGGTGGCGGCGCAGGTCCTCCACCTCTTCCCCCGTGAGGTCCGGCCGGTCCAGCCCGGCGAGCAGGTCGGCAATCTGGTCGTACTTGCGGATCAGGGTGCGGCGCGTGACCTCGGTGGGGTGCGCGGTGAGCACCAGCTCTACCGATAGCTCATCCAGCACCGCGCGGATCCTGTCCTGGTCCACACCCGCCCTTTTCAGCTTCGCCAGTACCTGGCGCAGGCCCTGGTCCGTGTCCGGGTCGCCGGGAAAACGCTGGTGGTGGCGGTGCAGGCGCTCGCGGTGACGCTGTTCGGCGATATTCGCCAGGTTCAGGAACTGGCTGAATGCACGCGCTACCTCCAGCAGGGTTTCATCATCGAGGGGGTCCAGCAGTTCGCGCAACCGGCCCACCTGCATTTCCCCCTGGCCACGGCTCTCCACCGCCGCCTGGCGGATGGTTTCCACAGTTTCGAACAGTGGCTCACCGGCCTGTTCCCGCAGAACCGATCCGAGCTCCTCGCCCAGCAGGCGGACGTCTTCTCGCAACGGGGCATTCTGGTCCTGATTCACGAACATCGTCTCCCTGGCAGAAAGTGAGGCGGTATGTTCGCATATTTCCGCCTGTTCGTTGCCGGCTTGCGCGACAAGCCGGACCACTGGCGGCATGAGTGGCGCAACAAGCCCCCAGAATAAAAAGGGCCGACGCAATAACGTCGGCCCTGGCAGCGCGCCGCGCGGAGACGGCGTGCTTTTTACCCGGTATCTCTCCAGGCGCTACCTGCCCTCCTTGCCGGCAAACTGCACTTCGCCCTGGAGCCTTTCGGAGTGGCTCGGTTCGGAAGCAGGCAGTTACTGTTGGCCAGCCGACTGGGGTAGGGTCGCCAATAATCGGGGCCGTCCCCGATTGCTCGACAAAGCCACTCCAAGGAATCGCATTCCGCCCGCTAAAACTTCTTACGAAATTGCCAGAAAAAATCATGGTCAACCCTTGCTGAGATAGTCCTGACCGAAGCGTCAATGGTTGCTAGCGCAGGTTCTCATGAATCATCCGCGCGCTGCCGACCAGGCTGCCAATACTCCCCATCAATCCCATCACTGTGGCCACAATCAGGTAAATAGAGTTCCCCGAGCTGATGGCGATTGCCCCAACCAGCAGCAGGATCACCAGCGTTACCGGCAACCGGTAAGTGAGCCAGGCGCCCTGCTGGCCGCTCTCCAGTAATTGGCGCATGGATTCCTGGTCCTCGGCGTTCAGGACAAAGTAGGCAAAGCTGTTGTTCACGATCCGCACGCGGGCCTTTTCGATGCGCACCAGACCCTGTATCGCCAGCTGTTCCAGCACCTGGGTGTTAGCGGGGTTGATGCGCTTGCCGCGCGCAAGGTAATACAGGGCCAGTTTCTCCTCACTTGAGCAGACCTCCCACTGATAACGGAAACGGGCGCCGGCCTTTAGCAGGATACACAGAATCGAGGCCCACTCCGGGCCGGTCTTGTGTCGGTCCAGCAGGGTGCGCCAGCCCTGTCGCTGGCGACCGCTTGCCCCGCGCGCGCGCTCGGCAAGTTCAGGGATCAGGTAGCGCAGCAACCGGCCGCCCCGACACTCCTCAATCACAAAACCGGGATCCGCGCGTTCTACCAGCGCCTGCGGCAGGTCAACGGTAAAGTCCATCAGCAACTCTGCCCAGGCAGCCCGCTCCTGCGCATCGGGCCAGCTGCGCCCGGGCTCCGGTGGATGGGCGTTGAGCAACAAGGTCTCGAAGCACTGGCTCTCAAGACACAGGCGTAGCTCCGACAGGCGCCCCGACAGCTGCATGGACTTTAGTTGCCGGACCAGCTGCAGCAACCGCGCGCGTCCCGCTGGCGCAGCGAGGCAGGTCTCGATATTTTCCAGGCAGATCGCTGGCGCCTTGCCGGCGACCGGCATCCCGCCCCGGGAACCCATCGCATCGAGCCGGACACGCACCTCGGGAAACAGCTCGCCGTCCTCACCAGTGGTACGCAGCGCCGGGCAGTGGGCCAGCAGCAGGTCCAGTACCGGCGAGGCGGGACCATTGTCCTGGCCAGCCTGCTGCACCAGCATATCCAGACCGATACCCGAGGCCCCGTCGTCGCACAAATCTACCACCAGTCCGGCTGCCGGCCGTACGCCGCGCAGGCGGCCGCCCGGCCCTGACAGCTGCTTCAGGTGCACAAGGAATTCCGGCGTACCAAACATCCTGGGAGTAATAACACGTCGGTAGAACATCAGCCACAGACGGCAAATCACCAGGAACACCAGCACCTGCACGACAACATACAACACAATGTGCCCGGCCAAAGATAATCCGCCCTCGCCAGCAGGGCTGGCATCGGGGAGTTCTGGCTGCCCACCGCCAGTGCTGTCGGGTTTTCCAACACCGTCGCACGGGTCCGGCGCGCGGTCTGTCCGCCAGCGGCCGTCATCTGTCCATCCGAGCACATAGCGTCGAATCCAGCTCGCCACCCCGGTGGTCGCAGTAAGCTGGCCAAAGGTGCCGATTTCTGCCGGCAGCCGGTGCCGCTGGTTCGAAGGCTTGCCGTCGCGGGTGCAGGCCAGCGCGGTCCGCCAGCGCGGGCTGATCGGCAACAGGTCGAGAGGATCGGCAGCAAATCGCTTGATCGTATTGGGATAACGGGTCAGCGCGATCGTTTCCAGTTCGGCCAGCTCCTGGTTGAGTCGCGCCGGGTAGAGTTTGTTGGAAAAGTACCAGTGCATCGCGGAGACCGGTGTGTTGCCCACGCGCTGCAGCTGGCCAATTATCGCCAGGCCAAACAGGAAGTACAGCGTCAGCAGGACCAGCAGCCCGCGGTCCGGTTCCAGCCCTGCCTTACCACCGGAGACGCGCCGCATATGGAAATAGCGACAGCACCCCCAGGCCAGCACCAGCAACAGTGCAATCACGGGCGCCCATACCGGTGCCGTCGCTGCTATAGCGACTTCGCCGAGTTCCAGCTGTATCACCGAGCCCATGCGGAAGCCCAGATAGATACTCGCAATCAGGATTGAGGTGAACAACAGTGTATTGTGGCGGGTGATTGCCAGCGGAATACCCAGCTGCGTCTTGAGACCGGGAAAAATCGCGGGCACCGTGTATAACAGTGCTGTCACCAGTAGCAGCGAAAGCCCCATGCCCGCCGTCATCGACAGGAAAAAATTCGTCATCAGGCTGTCGGTGCCATCGTCGGGAATAAACGCCACGGCCACCCACTGGTTCAGCGGCAGTTCCCCGGCAATAAAATCGCCCGAGGTGCCGCGGTAAAACCCGGGTACCGACCGGTTGCGATACAGGCCCGAGCGAATCACCTGGCCGATTGCCACCGTGCCCTGCCCTGAGTGAAAGAGGTTCTCCACCATGGTCCGTCGGTGATCCATATGAAACAGGACATCGCCAGTGGAGCGATCCACCACCATCAATACCAGGTCCTGCAATTTTTCCGGCTCGTGCCACTCACTGAGCGTCATGGACGGCAACAGGATATCGGAACCGAGGATATAGTCACCGGGCGGCCAGGCGGCAGTCTGCGACTCTTCTGTAACTAACGGCATGCCGAGCGTGGTGCCGCGCGTTCCGCTACCGAGGTTCAACAGGCGCTGGATATAAAAATTGCGGACGCTGCGGGTGTCTCCTTCGTCAGTGCCGCGCTCCGGGTCGGCGCAACTGGTCCAGCATCCACTGACCGGCGCAGGCCCCCTACCGCGCGCGAAAACCCCGTGCCAGCCTGTGCCCGCGCGCACTTCGCGAAAATAATCCCTGTGGCCAAGTGCATAGCTTATGGGTTTTTTGTTGCTCTCGATAAACTGGAAGGTCGGCAGCACCCGGTCTCCGTCCTGGTTCATCAGGAAGACGTTGATCAACTTGGGGCCGCGCTGCGCAGCCATCTGGCTGCTTTCAAACCTCTCGCCCACCTTGCCTGGCGTGATGAGTCGCGCACCGCAACCGAACAGGTATACCTGGGAAAACGGCAGCAGCCCCTCATGACGTTCGGAGAGACTGCGTGCAACTGCCATCTCCTCAGGGCTCAGGGCCCATTCATTTTCGACTTCCTCGGGTCGTTGGCGGCCACTCCCGTCTTCCATGGTCACCGCTTCGACCTGGCGGCAATTCACATTCCCCCCGGGCAGCACCAGTAACCCGGGATCCCGCAGCTCATCCTCCGCCGTGTGCCCGCTTTCGCTATTCGCGCTTGCATCTGCGTGCACCCCGGATGACAGCAGCCGCACGTAATAGGCGTGGAAGGCCTCCAGGTCGCGGAACAGCCAGTAGAGTTCGCTCTCCAGCTGAGCGGAGGTGTCCTGCAACAATGCCCTCGCATTGGCCTGCTTGCGGGAAACCTCGGCGGCGCGCTCGGCCCAGGCGAGCCACAGGGCCACCACCATTATGAAAACAACAAATGTACCGGCAAACGTGACGCTGTAAAAAAATGTGCCCAGCGGTTCGTTGCGGGACATCATCACCAGCCGGGCGACGGTCCAGCAGGAAGCCAGGAACATCACCGAGAGCAGCAGCAGGCTGAGGTTCCAGCGCTTGTCTTCCTTTAGGTCCAGCAGCCGGTCCGGCAACACGCCGATCAGGTACAGGTGCTCTAGTGGCGCGAACGCCTCTCCATTCTCCCCTTTGCTCCCGGGAAGCACTAAATCGACGCCCGAGCGCAGCCGGTATGGCTGGATATATACGCGCGACGCGCCGGAGCTCAGCACCATATCCACGTAATAGCTGTGCCCCGGTAACTCTTTCGTTTCGTCGATTTCCGAGCCTTCATTCTTCGAAACCAATCCCAGCCAGCTCTCCCCACCCTGCGCCTGGATTTCACGACTGATCGCACGGGTATCGATGATCGACAGGCCAGAGGCCCCGCCGGAGCTCCCGAGAACCCTGCCACTGGCATCGGCAAGCAGGTAGAGAACGAAGTCGCTGCCTGGATCGGGCAGAAGATCACTGATGGAAACCTTGTAAGCCTTGCCGGAACCGAGACAGCCGATGATGCGACTCCCCTTCAGGGTAAAGACGGAATCGTGCTCCATCTCCTTCTCCTTCTCCGGTCGTACCGCCGCGCGGACTCCGGGGCAATCCGCTTCAACGGCGGGTTTAAGCGTCGGGAAAATAGCAATCCTGGTGACTTTGCTCTCGCCCCACCAGTGTACGTTGTAGAGTTGCTGCAGGCGTGTATCCAGCTCCGCAGCGACTTCCTGAAGGGTGCGGAAGTAGGAGGTATTGGTGAAGACTTCCTGCTGTTCCTGGTAACGGAAGTAAAAGTAGAGCGATGCCAGCGACGCCAGTGCCAGCATTATCAGCCAGCCGCGTACCCGCCGCTTACTGCCGGCCCCCCCGTTTTTCTCGTTTTGCCTGTCCGCCGCCATGTTTCCAGCCCGACAAGAGAGGGTACCCCCGGACCCGGCGTCGGTCGGGGCAGGCCCTCAGGTACATTGACAGAATAGTTGGTATGCAGTCCCAGCCTAGTTCAGCGCCCCGGGCCACGCTAGCGCCGGCCGCGCATGGGAAGCTGCAATACAGGAAGTCACAATGGTGAGCATCGCCCTGTCCCGGCGAAGAGAGGGGAAGTGAAAACAAAGTTTTCGGCCAAAATCTTTGCGACGTTACCAGGCCGACAATCCCTGGAGGTAAACCACCGACAGGTACCGCAATCCCTTGCCGATACCCACCAGCAGCACAAACAACCACAGCCGCACACGCATGATCCCGGCAATCAGGGTGAGGGCATCGCCGCCAATTGGCATCCACGCCAGCAACAGGGTCCAGAAGCCATAGCGCTGGAACCACTCCTGGGCACGGGCAATCTGTTTGTGGGAAAAGTAGAACCAGCGCCGGTCCTGGAAGTGCAGCAGGTAACGCCCCAGGAACCAGTTCACCACTGCACCGAGCGTGTTACCCAGCGTTGCCACCGCTACCAGGAGAGCAGGATCACCTCCTTCCCGCAGCAGCGCGAACAATATCACCTCAGAGTAAAACGGCAGGATGGTTGCGGCCAGGAATGCCGAGGAGAAGAGGATCAGGTATTCGATCATGCCCGGCCCGCCCGTACCAGCCAGCGGAATAACGCGAGATGCGAGGGCAGGTACAGCAGGTATTCGGGATGCCACTGCACGCCCACCACCTGCTGGTCGTTGGTACCCTCAACCGCCTGCACGAAGTCATCGAGGTCGCGCCCCACTACCCGCAGGCCGTTGCCGAGCCGGTTGATGGCCTGGTGATGGAGGCTATTGACGCGCAGCTTGCTCTTGCCGGTCAGCTCTCCGAGCAGCGTGCCGGACTCGACGAAAACCTGCTTGGTGGGCAAGAGTCCCGGGCGGTTGTAGGTCTTGCGTCGCAACGGCCCGATATCCATGTGCAGGTCGCCACCCAGCACCACATTGATCAGTTGCGCGCCACGACAGATTCCCAGCAGCGGCAGGCCCTCGCGCAGTGCTCGCTCGATCCAGCGAATCTCCAGCAGGTCGCGCTCCGGGTCAGCCTTGACCTTTTCTCGCAGGTCGCCGTGATAGTGCTCTGGACTGATGTCGTCACCGCCGCCGATTACCAGTGCATCCAGCGGCTTACCCGAGGGTTTGTGATGCACACTGATACGCTCGGGCGTCGCACCGACGAGTCGCAGGGCCAGCGCCGTGCTCCACCACCCCGGAGACCAGCGCCTGGCGGTTCCGGTTACACCAATTCGCGGTCGCGCAGCCATTCCGATACAAATCCTGTCCAACGAAAACGGTTGATACCCAGCAGGCCATCGGCCTGTTCCAGAAACGCGTCGCCCAACTGCTCCAGCTCGGCCGGCTGATTGGCCAGGCGCTCGACCACGCACCAGATGTTCCAGCTCAAGGCAAGCGACCAGCCGGCCTTCTCTATCTGGCAGTTGGGCAGCCGGTAATGGAAGGCCGGCCGTGGCTTGATGCGCGGGTCGTCGATAGCCCGCCGTACCCGCTCTTCGTCGATATGGGCGAGCAGTGGCAGCAGGTCCAGGGCCCGGTTGCGCGAGGCGTTGTGCTCCAGGTAATCACTGAACAACTGGTCCATGGTGGGCTCGACCCTCGCCAGCAGTTGCCGGATATAGGCCTCCGGGAACAGGTCGATGTAGGGGCTTATACGCCGGGCGGGATCCACCTCATGGGCCTCCAGTAGCCACCACTGCAATAGCGCAAAGGCGCGCAGGTAGGCAGCCAGTGTAGGCGCGTTGAGCCGTGGGATTTCGGCATTGATATGTACACCGTAGGCGGCGATCAGGCTTTCCTCGGTTCCGGTGGCACCGGCGTCGCGCAGCGCTTCCACCAACGGGTGGAGTTCCTCGAGCCGATCGAGGGGCACCGGTGGGCACACCACTTCGAGAGGCACCACCAGGGCGGCGGTGCGACTTAGCAGCTCCAGCCAACGGTCGTCCCCGCCCTCACCTCCTGCATCGGCAGCAGTGCGCTTGAGGAAATCCCAGTCGACCTCGATATTGAAGCGGCCCAGGTCAGCATCCAACGTCAGCTCGGCCACGGATTCTGGCTTCAGCTCACCCCCGGCGGCCGACTGCACGGCTTGTCCGGCCTGTTCCAGGGTGACGCCGGAAAACTCCAGCTCAAAACCCACCCGCCGCACCTCACCGCTCTCAGCGGTGGTTTGCGGCGGCATCTCGAATCGTGTCATCTCATCCGGCATTGCTGCTGTTCCTTATTAGTTGCGGCACGCGCGGCTCCCGCTTTTTTGCGTTACACCGACCAAGTTAACATTTCAGGGTGCAATGACATAACCGCACATGGCACCCGCCTTTGCGGCTACAATGCCCAATCACCCCTCAGCGACGGATCGTCATGGCAGAAGAGTTTACGATAGGGGGCGTCAGCGTTGCCCCCGGAGAGACACGACGTATCGAGCTTCCCGTGGTGCGACTCTACACCGGCACCGATATGGCCATTCCCGTGTACGTCAAACGCGGCAAAAAGTCAGGACCCACCATGTTCGTCTGCGCCGCCATCCACGGTGACGAACTCAACGGGATAGAGATCGTCAGCAGGCTGATCAATAGCCGCTCGCTGAAGTCCCTGCGGGGCACGCTGATTGCGGTACCGGTGGTCAATGTCTACGGAGTGCTGGAACAGTCGCGTTACCTGCCGGACCGGCGCGACCTCAACCGCTCCTTCCCCGGCTCGGCCAAGGGGTCGCTCGCAGCGCGCATGGCGCACGTGGTCCTCGATGAGATTGTGTCAAAGTGCGATTACGGCATTGACCTGCATACCGGCGCGCTGCATCGCAGCAACCTGCCGCAGATCCGTGCCAATCTCGACGACCAGCCGACCCGTGATATGGCCAGGGCCTTCGGGGTACCGGTACTGCTGAATTCCACCCTTCGCGACGGTTCGCTACGCCAGGCTGCAGCCGACCTGGGCGTGCGCATACTGCTATACGAGGCCGGCGAGGCACTGCGCTTTGATGAATTTTCCGTGCGCGTCGGCTACAAGGGCATCATCAATGTGATGCGCCACCTGCAGATGCTGCCGCAGGTCAAGAAGAAGGGAAATATCGAGCCGTTTATTGCCCGGCGCAGCGGCTGGCTGCGCGCCACCGACAGCGGTATCGTCAATCACCGCAAGCGACTCGGTGACCACGTACTCGAAGGGGAGACCCTGGCGACCATTTCAGACCTCTATGGCGAGGAGCTCGATCGGGTGACCTGCAACGCGGACGGCATTATCATCGGCCGCCAGAACATCCCGCTGGTGCAGGAGGGCGAGGCCATGTTCCATATCGCGTATTTTCACGAACCGCATGAGGTGGCAGAGAACCTGGGGCTGCTGCAGGACAGCCTGCTGCCGGGCGAGAACTTCTGAGGCGGCGCCAATAAAGAATGCCGGGCGAACCCCGGCATTCTTAAGCACATTTCGTTGTTCATTGCCGCTTGCGCAGCTCCTGCAGCACTTCCTTGCTGGGATAGCCCTCGGCTTCCACCCCGATCTCCTTCTGGAACTGCTGGATCGCCCTGCGGGTTCCGGAACCCGCCTTGCCATCTATCTCGCCCTCGTAGAAGCCGCGCGCCTTGAGCAGTTGCTGCAATTCCTCCACCTCTGAGGTATCGAGGGGCGTAAACGGCCGCGGCCATTCCTGCACCAGGCCCTTGCCACCGCCGATCTGGTCGGCCAGCAGGCCCACGGCGGTGGCATAGCGATCGGAGTTGTTGTAACGCTTGATGACAAAGAAGTTCTTCAACATCAGGAATGCGGGGCCCTCGCGCCCGGCGGGCAATTTCAGCTCGGCGATATCGCCCGGGCGGGGAAATGACTTGCCCTTGACGCGCTTTACGCCCAGCTTTTCCCACTCCCGCAGTGACAGTTTGCCGGCCGGCAACTTACGCTCGGGGATGGTTACCTCGTAACCCCAGGTCTGGCCCTGGCGCCAGCCGTTTTTGGAGAGCAGGCTGGCAGCGGTGGCGAGGGCATCCGGCACCGAGTTCCAGATATCACGCCGTCCGTCACCGTCGATGTCCACGGCGTACGCCTGGTAGCTGGTGGGAATAAACTGGGTATGCCCCATGGCGCCGGCCCAGGAGCCCTCCAGGTGGTCCTTGTCGATGTCGCCGCTCTGCAGGATTTGCAGCGCCGCCAGCAACTGCTGGCGCCCGAACTTGCTGCGCTTGGGATCCGCGTACGCGAGGGTAGCCAGAGAGCGCACTACATTGCGGATCACCTTGTCGTTGTCGAGAATGGCTCCGAAGCTCGATTCGATGGACCAGATCGCCAACAGGACGTTCGGGTTGACCCCGAAACGTCGCTCGATCTTGTCCAGCCAGGGCGCCAGCTCCTCCTTCTTGGCGCGGCCCGTGCGGATAGCCCGCTTGGTCACGCGGTTGTCGAAGTACTGCCATACCGGCGCCTTGAATTCCGGCTGGTAGCTGGCCTTGTCGAGCACCCACTGGTCCGGGGAATCGATGCCCTTGAAGGCGCGATCGAAGACTTCCGGCGAGATGCCCTCCTTCAACGCAGTCTGGCGGAACTCCTTGATCCACTGCTGGAAGCCCTTGTCGGAGACCTCGGCAGCCGCCAACGGCAGGGAGAACAACAGGCAGAGAGACAGCGCGAGGCGGGAAAAGCCCCGGTGCAGGGCGGGCAGACTGGACATGTAAACTCCTTCGGCAGTCAGGTGCTCGCCATAGGGTAGAGCGAGGCACGGCAAACCGAAAGGCGAATCGACGATACCGTGACAGCGATCAAGGCGGGCCTGTCCACTCGCCCGGGTCGTGCCCGCCTAGCGTCATGGAATAACGTAGATCAGTACCGCGAAGAAATGCAGTATGCCGCCGGCCAGCACGAACAGGTGCCAGATGGCATGGTGAAAGCGCAGGCTGCGCCACAGGTAAAAGATGATGCCCCCGGTATAGCAGAGCCCGCCGAGCAACAGCAGCCACAGTCCGCCCGGAGCCAGGTTGTCCATCAGCGGCTTGGCCGCCACCACCACTACCCAGCCCATCAGCGCGCTGAGGGTGATCGACAGCGCGCGGATCTTCTTCAGCGGGGTGAACTGGATCACCAGGCCCGCCAGGGCGAGTCCCCAGATAATCCCGAACAGCCACCAGCCCCAGGAGCCCAGCCCGGTACTGGCCTCGCGCAGGGACACCAGGGTAAAAGGCGTGTAGCTGCCAGCGATCAGCAGGAAGATGGAGCTGTGGTCGATGGTGCGCAGCACTTCCTTGGCGGGGGGATGGGTAATGCTGTGGTACAGAGTCGAGGCGCCGAAACAGAGGATCAGGGTGGCCGCGTAGATGCTGGAGCTCACGATATGCCAGACATCGCCGTTCAGTGTTGCAAAGGCACACAGGACGCCGAGACCGGCGATGGCCAGCAGAGCGCCGACTCCGTGTGTCACGCTGCTGGCGATTTCCTCGGCCAGGCTGTAACGGTTGGCAAGACTCTCAGACATACATTCTCCCCGGTTGTGTGACGATGCCAGTCTGCGGCAAAAATGTGACCAGTTGTTTAAATCCAGTCCAATCATCGACATGTGCGACCGCTAACGCAAGGGGTAAACGGGACTGGCTGTCCACGCTGGTTCGGGAGCAGAGGCTGCGCTGTGGGAAGGGAGGAGAGGGTCGCACCGGTACAGATTGGCGCGACCGGGACTGAAGCCCGGTCGCGCATCGCCGTCAGCGAGTGGCGAGATCAGGTACTGGCTTTGTGGATGCCCATCTCGCACAGGGCCGAGGACTCGCGCACGATGGTCTCGTTGCGATCGGGGCCGGTGGAAATGATATCGATGGGCGCGCCAACCAGCTCCTCGATGCGGGCGATGTAGGCGCGCGCGCTGTCCGGCAGGTCCGCTTCGCGACGCACACCGAAAGTGGTTTCGCTCCAGCCGGGCATGCTCTCGTAGACCGGCTCCACGCCTTCCCAGCCCGCGGCATCGAACGGCACCGGCACTTCCTCACCGGCACTGTTGCGGTAACCGGTACAGATCTTCACCTCTTCCAGCCCGTCGAGCACGTCCAGCTTGGTCAGGCACAGGCCGGAGATGCTGTTGATGCGGATGGCGTGGCGTACCGCCACGGCATCAAACCAGCCGGTACGGCGCTGGCGGCCGGTGGTGGCACCGAATTCGTGGCCCTTTTCACCCAGGTGACGGCCCACGTCACAGCCCAGCTCGGTCGGGAAGGGTCCGCTGCCCACGCGGGTGGTGTAGGCCTTGGTGATCCCCAGCACATAATCCAGGTAGAGCGGGCCGAAACCGGAGCCGGTGGCGGTGCCGCCAGCGGTGGTGTTGGACGAGGTCACGAACGGATAGGTGCCGTGATCGATATCCAGCAGGGAGCCCTGGGCACCCTCGAACAGGATGTGCTCGCCGCGTTCCCGCGCGCAGTGCAGCCAGTCGGCCACATCAGTGATCATCGGCACCAGCTGGTCGCGCCACTCCCGCGCCTCGGCCACCGTATCCTCGTAACTGACCGGATCCACCTTGTAGTACTGGGTGAGTGCGAAGTTGTGGTATTCCAGCAACTCTTTCAGTTGCTCACAGAAGCTGTCCCAGTTGCACAGGTCACCCAGGCGCAGGCCGCGACGGGCCACCTTGTCTTCGTACGCCGGGCCGATGCCGCGGCCGGTGGTGCCAATCGCCTTCTCGCCACGCGCCTTCTCGCGCGCCTGGTCCAGGGCAACGTGGACCGGCAGGATCAGTGGGCAGGCTGGCGACAGGCGCAGGCGCTCGCGCACCGGCACACTCTTCTCCTCGAGTTCGCCCATTTCCTTCAGCAGCGCTTCCGGCGAAAGCACCACACCGTTGCCGATCAGGCAGGTCACTGACGGGCGCAAGATGCCGGAGGGAATCAGGTGCAGCACGGTCTTCTCGCCGTCGATCACCAGGGTGTGGCCGGCGTTGTGGCCGCCCTGGAAGCGGACCACCAGCGATACTTTCTCGGTCAGCAGGTCGACGATTTTGCCCTTGCCCTCGTCGCCCCACTGGGTGCCCAGAACTACTACGTTTTTGCCCATGTGCGTAAATCTCTGCGTCAACGTTTCCCGCGGCAGCGGGCCATTGGCCGCTACCGCAAATTCAATAATCTTAGGTTCAGCCCCGCGGCTGCACCACCCAGTCACCATTGCGCTGGACCAGTTCACGGTCGCAGCGCTCCAGCACCTCGCGCTCGCTGCAGTCCGGCATGGCGGTAATCACCACCTCGCCCCGGCCACGCAGCTCGTTCACCACCTGCCAGAGTGACTCGCCGTCAGCAGCCGGAGCAAATATTGCGCCCGGCTCGGCGGCGGCCTCGCGACCGAGGGTATTGAGGGATACCAGGTCAGTACTGAACCCGGTCGCGGCCCGCTCGCGCCCGAAAACGGCGCCGATGCCGTTATAGCGGCCGCCATTGGCCAGGGCCTGGCCGTAGCCCGGGGTGTAGGCCGCGAATACCAGCCCGGTTTCGTAGTCGTACCCGCGCACTTCGCTCAGGTCAAAGAAGAGCTCCACGGCCGGGTAGCGCAGTGCCAGGGCGTCTGCCACCTGGCGCAGGTCGGCCAGCGCGTCGCGCAGCGCCAGCGGTGCGTCGGCAAAGAGTTCCTGCGCCCGCTCCAGGCAGTCATTGCCGCCGGCCAGCCCCGGCAGTGCGCAGAGCCAGCTGGCGGTGCGGGTCTCGCCCACATTGTCGGCGACCCAGCTCTGGATATCGGCGGAGGCCTTGCTCTGCAGGAGCCGGAACAGCTCGCCCTGCTGCTCCGCGTCCAGGCCGGCGGCCGCCGCCAGACTGCGGTAAATCGCCACGTGACCCAGGTCCAGGTGAATCTGCTCGACGCCTGCCAGCAGCAGGCTCTCGAGCATCAGGGAGATGACCTCGATATCGGCCTGCAGGCTGTCCACGCCGTAGAGTTCGGCACCGATCTGGATGGGTGCGCGGGACCCCAGGGCCGTGCGCGGCCGGGTGTGCAGCACCTGCCCGGCGTAGCACAGGCGATTGGCGCCGCTACGGGGAAAACTGTGCGCGTCGATACGCGCCGCCTGGGGCGTGATATCAGCGCGGATACCGAGTGTGCGGCCGGAGAGCTGGTCGGTGACCTTGAAGGTACTCAGGTCGATGTCGCGCCCCATGCCGATCAGCAGGGAATCGGTGAATTCCACCATCGGCGGGATGATCAGGTCATAGCCCCAATTGTGGTAGAGGTCGAGCAAGCGGCGGCGCAGAGTCTCGATCCGCTTGGCATCCGCGGGCAGGATTTCGGCGATGCCTTCGGGCAGCATCCAGCGGTCAGGTTGGGTCATGATGGCAACAGGTGCTGATTACAGAGCAACGGGTGCCGGCCGGGGCCGGTCGGGATCCCACACAAAAAAACCGGGCAACGCCCGGTTTGGGTGATTTTACCATCAACTCGCCGGGGGAAGGTAGGGGTAACGGGGTGGCTCTCCACCGCATTTTTCTCCCTACCCGTCCCGGCCGGGCCGGGACGCTATTCGCGGCCCCCGGCGTCCTTGAGGTAACGGAAGAACTCGCTGTCCGGCTCGATCAGTATCATGTCCGAGCGATCGCTGAAGGACTCCCGGTACGCCTTGAGGCTGCGGGTAAAGCTATAGAATTCCGGGTCCTTGTTGAAGGCCTGGGCGTAGATGGAAGCCGCCAGGGCATCGCCCTGACCGCGCAGCTCCTCGGCCTTGCGCTCAGCCTCGGCCTCGATCTCCACCACCTGGCGGTCGGCGTTGGCGCGGATACGCTCACTGGCCTCCTGGCCCTTGGCCCGGTGGTCACGAGCTTCCAACTCACGGCCGGCGCGCATGCGCTGGAATACCGACTCGGATACCTCCGGCGGCAGGTCGATGCGCTTGACCCGCACGTCGATCACTTCCACGCCCAGGTTGCCCTGGGCAACCTGGTTGAGGTTCTTGGTGATCTCGGACATCAGCTCGTCGCGCTGGCCGCTCACCACCTCGTGCAGGTCGCGCACACCGAACTGGTTGCGCAGGCGGTCGTTGATCTGCTCTGACAGCAGCCGCACCGCATTGCGCTCGTCACCGCGGGTGGCGACGTAGAAGCGGCCCACATCAAAGATGCGGAACTTCGCATAGGAGTCCACCATCATGAACTTGTTTTCCGCATTCAGCATCCGCACCGGCTGGGAGTCCACGGTCTGGATGCGGGCATCGAACTTGCGCAGTTCGTGCACCAGCGGGATCTTGAAGTAGAGGCCCGGCCCGTAGTCGGTCCGCACCAGCTCACCGAAGCGCAGCAGCACGGCTTTTTCCGTCTCCTTGACCACGAAGGCACTGGAGGAAATCGCCAGTATTGCCAGCAGCAGCGCGGCAATGATTACCAGAGTTCTGTTGTTCATGCTTCTCCCCCTTAGCGTACGTCGCGGCTGCGGCGGCTGTTGGCGGCCTCGGTGCGGAGCCGGTCCACCACACGCTGGTAGACCTCGTCCACCACCTGGGTGGTCACGCCCTTGCGCTGCGCGCCGTTGTCGGCGCTGCGTTCCGCCAGTTTATCCAGCGGCAGGTACATAACGTTGTTGCCACCCTCGACGTCGACCATGACCTTGGAGGTGTTGCTCATCACGTCCTGCACCGCATCCAGGTATAGGCGCTCGCGGGTGACCTCCGGTGCCTGCTGGTATTCGTTCAGCAGCTGCTCGAAGCGCACCGTTTCACCGCGGGCCAGCTCGACCACGCGGGCCTTGTAGGCCTCGGCTTCCTCGAGGATGCGCTGGGCGCTACCACGGGCTACCGGGATCACCTGGTTGGCGTAGGCCTGGGCCTCGTTCTGCAGGCGCACCTCGTCCTCGCGGGCCTTGGTCACATCGTCAAACGCGTCCTGCACCTCGCGCGGTGCCTTGGCGTCGGTCAGGTTGACTACGTCGACGCGGATACCGGTCTGGTAGAGGTCAAGGTACTGCTGCAGGCGCTCCTGGGTCTCGGCGGAAACCTGGGTCCGGCTCTGGGAAATGACCCCGTTGAGGGTCGCGGATCCAACCACATGGCGCAGCGCGCTGTCGGTGGCCTCCTGCAGGCTCTTCAGCGGATCGGCCACGCGCAGGACGAAGGATTCGGCGTCGTCGATGTGCCACTGCACCGTGAGCACCACCTCGACGATATTGGCATCCTCGGTCAGCATCTGGCCGGTGGTACGCTCGGTACGCACCTCGGTCATGTTCACCTTGGTGACACTGTCGATCAGCGGTGGGTTCCAGTGCAGGCCTGAAGTCTCGCTGCTGTGATATTTGCCCAGCCGCAGGACAACGGCCTGCTCATTGGCGTCCACCTGGTAGAACCCCAGCAGGCCGTAGAGCACGGCCACCACGATGGCCACCAGCGCCCAGGGGAAACGCCCCTCGCCGCCGGTATCACCGCCCCCGCCGCCAAACAGGCCACCAAGCTTGCGCTGCAACTTGCGCAGCAGCTCGTCCAGGTCCGGCGGGCCGTCATTGCGGTTATTGCCGCCACCGCTGCCCCAGGGGTCTTTGTTGTTGCCACCCGGCTCGTTCCAGGCCATCGACTCACTCCAACTGTTTATCTGTATGGATCTTTAAACTTGTGACGGCATTCTACCATTGATCGCCGCCGCTTTTTGCCTCACTCGGCCGCGCGCCACTGCGGGCCGTCTGCTGCGCCGGCGAATGGCGCCAGCAGGCGCTGCAGGTCGCCGCGCGGTAACACCAATTCCAGCTCGCAGTCGCCGTTGTCGCGGTATTCCTCTCCCTTGACGGCATTCATCTCGTAGAGCTGCGCCCGCAGGCGCGAATGGCGGGCCGCCACCAGGAGGTGGCCGCGCACCATCTGTTCGCCGAGGCGCTCCGAGATGGCGTCCACCAGCAGCTCGCAGCCCTCGCCGGTAACCGCCGACAGCCACACGGCCCGCGGCACGCCGTCCGCGTCGCGGTCGATGGTGGGTTCCTTCGCCGCCAGCAGGTCAATCTTGTTGTATACCACCAGCTGCGGCAGGTCAGCCGCGCCGATCTCCTCCAGCACCAGCTGCACTTCTTCCATCAGTCGCAGGCGGTCGTCCGAGGCGGCGTCCACCACGTGCAGCAGCAGGGTGGCGCTGGCGGCCTCCTCCAGCGTGGCGCGAAATGCCTCGACCAGCCGGTGCGGCAAGTGCGACACGAAACCCACCGTGTCCGCCAGGATCATGCCCCCCACACTGGGCAGTTCCACCCGCCGCATGGTGGGATCCAGCGTCGCAAACAACTGGTCCCGGACATATACGCCGGCATCCGTCAGCCGGTTGAACAGGGTCGACTTGCCTGCGTTGGTGTAGCCCACCAGCGACACGGTAGGCACCTCGGCACGGGTGCGGGCGCGGCGCCCCTGGTCCCGCTGGCGGCGCACCTTCTCCAGGCGTTTCTCGATCGAGTCGATACGCGCGCGCAGCAGTCGCCGGTCGGTCTCCAGCTGTGTTTCACCGGGACCGCGCAGGCCGATACCACCCTTCTGTCGTTCCAGGTGGGTCCAGCCGCGCACCAGCCGGGTGGCCATGTGTCTCAGCTGTGCCAGCTCCACCTGCAGTTTGCCCTCGTGGGTGCGGGCCCGCTGGGCGAAGATATCCAGGATCAGGCCGGTGCGGTCCAGCACCCGGCAGCGCAGCTCGCGCTCAATATTGCGCTCCTGGCTCGGTGACAGGTTGTGATCGAAGATCACCAGCTCGGCGCCGTGCTCTCTCACCGCCTGCTGGATTTCCTCCAGCTTGCCGCGGCCCACAAAGGTGCGGGGATCCGGCTTGGCGCGCTGGCCGAAGATGAAGGTTACCGGGTCAGCACCCGCGGACAGGGCCAACTCCTCGAATTCGCGCGGGTCTTCCGGGCTGTCGATGGCCGACAGCTCAAGGTGCACCAGCACCGCCAGCTCACCGGATTCCGGACGTTCAAAAAACAATGGGATTTCTCAATTGTTGCGCGGGAGTCATTGTAGTCGCCTCCCGCAGCCGAATAGACAGGAACCGGGCGCCGCTACAGCCAGCGCCCAACCGCAAAAGCCCCGGGGGCCGGGGCTCTCACTGCATCGAGGGGGAACCGGTATCAGGCGAAGCTGTCGCGCTCACCGCCTTCACCAGCGCCCTCACCAGCACCGCCCTGGGCCGCCGGGTTGAGCAGCGGCACGCGCACCGCGCGCGATGGCACCACGGTGGAAATGGCGTGCTTGTATACCATCTGGCTCACGGTGTTTTTCAGCAACACCACGAACTGGTCGAAAGATTCAATTTGCCCCTGAAGCTTGATGCCGTTTACGAGATAGATAGAAACCGGGATACGCTCTTTGCGCAGAACATTGAGGTAAGGGTCTTGTAAGCTGTGCCCTTTTGACATCTTTTTTCTCCTTGTCAAAAGCTGGTAGCCGTATGCAGGCCATAATCGCGTCCGCGAACTCCGCGAACTAAGGGACGGTTACGGTTGAATACGCGTGCAAAATAGGTCGGAAACGCCCGACTCTGTGATAATAACTGACTGATCAATGCCGGCCTGGAGCCGGCACACTCACGTTATGGCTGCTCAGGCGAGAAATTTCAAGGCTTCCGCCAAGATTTCATCATTTTTGCGCAGTGTGCCATCGGGCGCCTGCAGGTAAATGTGCGCCAGATCCGGCCAGCGGCGCAGCCAGGTGAGCTGGCGCTTGGCTAGTTGCCGGGTGGCAGCGATCCCCGCCTCGGCCATCTCATCGTAGGTGAGCTCGCCTGACAGGTACTGCCACACCTGGCGGTAACCCACTGCGCGGATCGCCGGCAGGTCCTCGTGCAGGTCTCCCCTCGCCCGCAGCCCGCGCACCTCTTCCACGAACCCACGCTCCAGCATTTGCCGGAAGCGCCGCTCGATGCGCTCGTGCAGCAGCGCGCGGTCCCGCGGCAACAATGCCAGTTGCGTCACCCGGTAGTGATCGGTTACCGGCTCCCGCGCCTGCTCGCGGCGCAATTCCGACAGCGGCCGCCCCGTCAGGCGGTAGACCTCGAGACCCCGTTCGATGCGCACCGAATGATTGGGGTGCAGCTCGGCGGCGAGCTCCGGGTCCACTTGTGCCAGCTCGGCGTGCAGTGCCGGCCAGCCATCGCGCTGCGCTCGGGCCTCGATCTCGGCGCGCAGCCGCGGGTCCGCCTGTGGCAGCTCAGCCATTCCCTGCAGTAGAGCCCGGAAATAGAGCATGGTTCCGCCCACCAGCAGCGGAATACGGCCGGCGGCACTGATATCGGCCATCGCCGCCAGGGCATCGCGACGGAAATCCCCGGCCGAATAGGATTCAGAGGGATCGCAGATATCGATCAGGCGGTGGGGGTAGCGCGCCAGTTCCTGCTCGCTGGGCTTGGCGGAGCCGATGTCCAGGCCGCGATAGACCAGCGCCGAGTCGACACTCACCAGCTCTACGGGCAGGTGCTCACTGATGCCCATGGCCAGGTCGGTCTTGCCCGACGCGGTGGGGCCCATCAGGAAGATGGCCCGCGGCTTGTCATCATCGGGGCTGGCGCTCGGGCTCAAGTCACTGTCCCCGCATAAACCATTTGTCCATATCAGCCAGTTTAACCTCGGTCCAGGTGGGACGGCCGTGGTTGCACTGGCCACTGCGCTCGGTGCGCTCCATGTCCCGCAGCAGCGCATTCATTTCCGGCACCGTCAGCTTGCGGTTGGCCCGCACCGAACCGTGGCAGGCCATGGTGGACAACACCTCGTTGATGCGCTCGCCGATGCGGTCGCTGCCCCCCTGCGCCAGCAGGTCAGAGAGCACGTCGCGCACCAGCTGCTCCACTTCGGCGCCGTGCAGCATGGTCGGCACCTGGCGCACCAGCAGCGTCTCCGGGCCGGCCCGCTGGAGCACGAAGCCGAGCGCAGTGAAAACCTCGCTGCGCTCCTCGAAACAGTCGGCTTCGCGCTGGCTCACCGCCAGGCTCACCGGCACCAGCAGCGGCTGCGCCTGGATACCGCCGGCGGCGTGAGCCGCCTTCATCTGCTCATACACGATGCGCTCGTGGGCCGCATGCATATCCACGACAATCAGCCCCTGGGCGTTCTGCGCCAGGATATAGATGCCGTGCAGCTGGGCCAGGGCGTAACCGAGCGGCGGGGCCTCCGCATCGTCAGGTGCAGGCGGCATGGCGACACCGGCGCCCGGCAGGGGCGCCGACCCGGGCCCGGAAGCGATGGCAGTTTCCGCCACGCCGGCGGACCCGGCATAAGGCTGGTGAAGGGTGCCATACCCCTGCATCTGCCCCTGCAGCCGCTCCGGCGCGGGTGATGACGACAGCGGCATGCGCTGCTGGCCGCCGAACTCACCGGCCGCCACGCCGGAGACCGCGGGGGCCGGGGAAGGCTGTATCACCTCGCCGGTGTCGGCGGCCACCTGCTCCCGCTCGCCCGGGCGCACGGACGCCAGCGCGCGGTGCAGGCTGCCGAACAGGAAATCGTGCACCAGGCGACTGTCGCGAAAACGCACCTCGTGCTTGGTGGGGTGCACATTCACGTCCACCGATGCCGGGTCCAGCTCCAGGTAGAGCGCGAACGCCGGGTGGCGGCCGTGATAGAGCACGTCGGCAAAGGCCCGGCGTACCGCGTGGCTGACCACTTTGTCGCGGATGGCCCGGCCGTTGACATAGAAAAACTGCAGGTCGGCCTGGGAGCGCGAGAAGGCCGGCTCTGCCACCCACCCCCACAGGCGCAGGCCACTGCGCTCTACATCGATATGCAGTGCATTCTGCATGAAGGCCGGCCCGCACACCTGGGCCACACGGCGCTCCATCTCCACCCGACCGCTGCCGGCGCGGAGGTTGTGCACACCCTTGCCGTTGTGGCGCAGGCTGATGGCCACATCGAAACGCGACAGGGCCAGGCGCTTGATGGTCTCATCGACCCGATTGAATTCGGTCTTCTCGGTGCGCAGGAACTTGCGCCGCGCGGGCGTATTGAAGAACAGGTCCCGGACATCGACGGTGGTGCCGCGGGGATGGGCCGCCGGCGCCACCTGCGCCTGCATGTCGCGCCCCTCGGCACTGACCTGCCAGCCCTTGCCACTCTCCTCGCGGCTGCTGGTCAGCTCCAGGCGTGCCACCGAGGAGATACTGGCCAGTGCCTCGCCGCGGAAACCGAGCGTGGCGACTGCCTCCAGGTCCTCGAGGGCATGGATCTTGGATGTGGCGTGGCGGGCCAGGGCCAGCGGCAGGTCGTCCTTGCCGATGCCCTTGCCGTTATCCCGCACCTTGATGCGCTTGATGCCGCCGTTATCGATCTCCACGTCGAGGCGGGTAGCGCCGGCGTCCAGGCTGTTCTCCAGCAATTCCTTGATCACGGACGCCGGGCGCTCCACTACCTCGCCGGCGGCGATCTGGTTGGCGAGGCGGGGGGAGAGCTGCTGGATCTTGTCGTGCATAAACGGGGATCTGCGCCTGCGGACAGGCTCCTACATTCAGAAATTCTTACAGTGGGGCCTCAGCCCGAGGGAATGGTCAGGGTCTGGCCCACCCGGATGACCGAGTTGCGCATGCCGTTGACCTTCTTCAGCGCCGTCACTGATACGTTGTAGCGCGAGGCGATTGCCGACAGTGTGTCGCCCCGGGCAATCGTGTACTCGCGCCGGCTGCCGCGGTTGGCCGCCAGCCAGGTGCCCGCCGGCGGGCGGCTGCTGAAGTGCGCCACTATACCCTCGCTGAGCTTTTCTGCCAGTCGGCGCTGGAATGCCGGGTCGCGCAGCTGCCTGGCCTCGTGGGGATTGGTGATAAAGCCAGTTTCCACCAGGATCGACGGCACGTCGGGGGAACGGAGCACCGCAAAGTTGGCCTGCTCCACCTGTTTCTTGTGCAGGTGGGTGACCTGGCCCAGCTGCGCCAGCACGCTCGCGCCCACATCCAGGCTGGCCGTCATGGTGGCGGTCATGGACAGGTCCAGCAACACCCCGGCCAGGGTATCGTCCTTGTCGCCCAGGCTTAGGCTGCCGGCGCCGCCAATCAGGTCGGACTCGTTTTCCCGCTGCGCGAGGAAGCGCGCCGTCTCACTGGTGGCACCGCGCGAGGAAACCGCGTAAACGCCAGCCCCGCGAGCATCCTTGCGGGTAAAAGCATCGGCATGGATAGACACGAACAGGTCGGCGCGCAGCGCGCGACCCTTGTTGACCCGGTCCCGCAGCGGGATGTAGTAATCGCCGGTGCGCACCAGCTTGGCGGCGAAACCGGGCTTGCGATCGATGGCTTTATGCAGCTGGCGGCTGATGGCGAGCACCACGTCTTTCTCACGCAGTCCCCCCGGACCGGAGGCTCCCGGGTCCTCACCGCCATGGCCGGCATCGATAGCGATCACGATATCCCGCTCGCGGGCCACTTCCAGCAGGGTTTTCTCTTCCTGCTCGACCCGGTCGTACAGGTCGATCACCAGGCGGTCCGGCTTTTCCTCCAGCCTGCGCAGGGCAAAACTCCGCGGCCTGGTCGCCTGCTTGAGGTCCAGCACTACCCGCAGGTCCCTCTTGTTATGGCGGGCATGGCGCACCTGTGCGATGGGTGTACCGTCGAGCTCGAGAGCATCAAATGCCGCGGCGAGCCGCGTATCGCTCACATCGATCACGACCCGGTGGGGATTACTCAGGGTAAACAGCTTGTGCTCCGCCGGCCCACTGAGGTCGAAAACCAGGCGTGTGTGGTCCGGCGCGCGCCACAGGCGCACGCTCTCCACTTCCGCCGCTTCGGCAATCACCGACAACAGCAGTGGCAGCGTCGCCAGCGTGCGGCCGATTGCACGGGGAGTGAAAAGGTGGAAGAGCGCCGCTACCAGCCTGTTTGCCGGGCCCGTTGCCGAGCCGCCAATCCGCCACGATCTTTTCATGGTTCAGCCCTGTTAACGTTATTCTGCCTTACATTCCCGCCGGTCATCCGGGAAGTTTATCCCAACAGGGAATTCATTGCCCCGAGCACCCGCACACCCTGCTCCGACTGTGCCCGGGCCCGCAGCGTGCGGCCGCGGTCCGGCACTCCCAGCTCCACCACGAGGTCCGCGTCCGGCAATACACCCTGCCCCCGCTCCGGCCACTCCACCAGGCTGAGGCAGTGTGGCCCGAAATAGTCGCGCACCCCCATGAATTCCAGCTCCTCGGCGTCCCCGAGACGGTAGAGGTCGAAGTGGTACAGCCGCTGCTCGCCCAGCTCGTAGGGTTCCACCAGGGTGTAGGTGGGACTCTTGACCGCACCGTGGTGCCCGAACGCCCGCAGCACACCCCGGCAGAAGGTCGTCTTGCCAGCGCCCAGCTGCCCGTGCAGGAATACCATCATCCCCTGGGGCAGGCCCGTCGCCAGGCAGGCGCGGCCAAGCGCCGCACCCGCGGTGACGGTGGCCTCTTCGTCCGCCAGCTTCCGTTTCAGTTCCATCAGTCCACCAGTTTTCTCACCCAGGGCAACAGGTCGGTGGCCAGCAGGCCGCGCTGGCCATCTGCCGCCGCGCGGTTGCCGGCTTCGCCATGCAGCCACACCGCCAGCCGCGCAGCTTTCGGCAATGGCATGTGCTGGCCGATCAGGGCCGCCACGATGCCCGTGAGCAGGTCTCCCATGCCACCGGAGGCCATGCCCGGATTACCGCTGTTGATCAGGTCGACGCCGCCCTCGTGGGCGATCAGCGTGCCGGCTCCCTTTAGTATCACCACGCCACTGAACTTCTGCTGAATCGCCTGTGCGGCGGTGCGGGGATCGGCCAGCACCTCATTGGTCTCCCAGCCCAGCAGGCGCGCCGCTTCTCCTACATGGGGCGTGAGCACCCAGTCGTCGCGCCGGTGGCCGGCGAGCACGCGGCCCCCGGCAAGGATGTTGAGGGCATCGGCATCGAGTACCACCGGCACATCTGCGCGCGCGGCGCGCGCCAGCAGCTGTTCGCCCCACGGCTCCCGGCCAAGGCCCGGGCCTACGGCGACCACGCTGGGGGAATCCAGCAGCGGCTCCAGCTCCTGCCCGGAAATTACCGGCCGGGCCATGACTTCGGGGCAGCGGGTCAACGCCGCCGGCAGGTGCTCGGGGCGGGTGGCAAGGGAGACCAAGCCGGCGCCGGTGCGCGCCGCTGACTCTGCTGCCATCATCGCCGCCCCACCGAAACCGCGATCGCCACCCACCACCAGCACATGGCCAAACTGGTTCTTGTAGGCATCGGCGGGACGCCGGGGTAACCGGGGCACGCTGGCGGCACCGTAGCGCTGCGCCAGGGGCTGCTCGTCGCGATAGACAGAGTCGGGGGCACCCAGGCCGGCAAACACCACCTCGCCACTGAGCGCCGCCCCGCGGCCACAAAAAAGGCCGAACTTGCGCCCGATAAAGGTGACGGTGACATCCGCCTGGACGGCGGTTTCGGCGAAACCGCTGTCGGCCTCCACGCCGGAGGGCATGTCGACGGCCAGCACCGGGGCCGGCGCCCTGTTGATACGCTCGATCGCCTGCGCCATATGCTCGCGCACGGCACCGGAGAAGCCCGTGCCCAACAGCGCATCGACGATCACCGTATTCGCGTCGGCACTGTCCAGCTCCGCCAGGGAGGTAACCACCTGGACGCCCTCCTGCCCGGCGTAGCGGAACGCCTCAGCCGCATCACCGGAGAGCTTTTGTGGCTCGACACAGGCGTAGACAGTCACCGGGATCTGCCGCTCGGCCGCCAGGGCGGCTATCACGTAGCCGTCCCCACCATTGTTGCCGCCCCCGCAGAACACCTGCAGGCGGCCGGCCTCCGGCCAGCGAGCCAGCAGCTGCGTGAAAGCGGCCCGCCCCGCGCGCTTCATCAGGCTGATGGAGGGTATCCTGAGAGCGGCGATGGTGCGGCGGTCGAGCTCCCGGACCGACTCGGCGCTGTAGAGGGGCTGGGGGATGTCCATTGCGCTTCCCTGTGTAACTCTGGTTTGATTCAACCCTGGTGTGGTTAATTTTTAATCTGTGGCAGAATAGCCGCCGCCGGGCAGCTCCCGGCCGCATGGGACACGCCGGAAGTATACCTTTTCCGGGCGTACAATTTGTCCCCCTGTAGACACCCGACTGGAGCCACATGAGCGATTCACCCGACGCCGACAAGCTGCTCGCCGAACTGGCCGCGCACATCAAGACCTGGGGGCGCGAGCTGGGCTTCCAGCAGGTGGGCATTACCGACTGCCGGCTGGAAGCCCATGGTGAACGCCTGCGCCAGTGGCTGGCGGCCGGTTACCAGGGTGAGATGGACTGGATGGCAGCACATGGCGACAAGCGCTGGCGACCCGAGTTGCTGGAACCGGGCACCCTGCGCGCCATCAGCGTGCGACTCGACTACCTGCCGCCCGATACCGAACCGGTGCGGGTGCTGAAGGACGACAGCAAGGCCTATGTCTCCCGCTACGCCACCGGCCGCGACTACCACAAGCTTATCCGCAAGCGGCTCGCCCGACTGGCGGCCCAGGTCGAGGAGTTCTGTTCCCGCCACGGCCTGGCGGCAAAGGGACGGGCCTTTACCGACAGCGCACCGGTCATGGAGCGGGCGCTGGCGGAGAAGGCCGGCCTGGGCTGGATTGGCAAAAACTGCATGGTGCTTAACAGCGGCGCCGGCTCGTGGTTCTTCCTCGGCGAGATCTACACCAACCTGGCCCTGCCAGTGGACACCAGCACAGAGCCCAACCAGTGCGGCGAGTGTACCGCCTGCCTGAAGGTATGCCCCACCGACGCTTTCGTCGGCCCCTACCAGCTGGATGCGCGCCGCTGTATTTCTTACCTGACGATCGAAAACAAGGGCGCGATTCCGGAGGAATTCCGCGAGCCCATGGGTAACCGGGTTTTCGGCTGCGATGATTGCCAGATTATCTGTCCCTGGAACAGGTTCGCCAGACCCACCGCGGAGTCCGATTTCCACCCGCGTCACGGGCTGGACGACGGCGGGCTGCTGGCGCTGTTCGGCTGGAGCGAGCAGGAGTTTCTCGAGCGCACGGCCGGCTCGGCGATCCGCCGCATCGGTTACGAGCGCTGGCAGCGCAACCTGGCCGTGGCACTGGGCAACGGCGACGCGACGCCGGAAGTGATCACGGCGCTGGAGCAGCGACTGGCCGACACCACGCCGCTGGTGGCGGAGCATATTGAGTGGGCCCTGGCGCGGCTACGCAGCGGGCGGCGCCGCAGGCGCAAGATCAAGCGCGGGGCGGCCTAGACGCGGAAGAAATTGTCCCTGTAGTGACGCAGCTCGTTGATGGAATCGTGGATATCGTCGAGGGCCAGGTGACTGCTCTCCTTCTTGACCCCTTCCAGCACATCCGGCCGCCAGCGGCGCGCCAGCTCCTTCACCGAGCTGACGTCCAGGTTGCGGTAGTGGAAGTAGCTCTCGAGCTGTGGCATGTAACGCACCAGGAAGCGGCGGTCCTGGCCGATGGAGTTACCGCACATGGGAGAGGCACCCTCCGGCACCCACTGGCGCAGGAACTCGAGGGTCTCCCGCTCCGCTTCCCGCTCGGAAATATTTGATTCCCGCACGCGCTTCACCAGTCCCGAGCCGCCGTGCTGCTCGGTGTTCCACTCATCCATTGCCGCGAGCAGCGCGTCACTCTGGTGTACCGCCATCGTCGGGCCCTCGGCGAGCACATTCAGGCGCGAGTCGGTGACGATCGTGGCAATTTCGATAATGCGTTCTTTCTCCGGATCGAGGCCGGTCATTTCCAGGTCGATCCAGATCAGGTTGTTCTGGTCCAATGGGGGGTCTCCTCTGCCTCGTTGCAAGGTACCGCAACTTGCCCGGGTTGCAAACTGTGGAGCGGGAATGACGCAGGCTATGCCTGTCGGGCTATAATCCGCGGCGAATCGCCCACGGTCCCATCAATGAGCAAACGCAGACTGAACCGGCGCCAGAAGTGGCGCATCGAAAAGATCCAGCAGGAGCGGGAGGCGCGTGCCCAGAAGCGCGCCGAGGATGCCGAGCACGCGCTGGAGGAGGGCGACCTGGGTCCCGAGCAGACGGGACTGGTGATCGCCAATTACGGCACCCAGGTATTGGTTGAGAGCGAGAGCGACCCCGAATTGCGCCAGCGCTGCCACCTGCGCGCCAATATCGATACCCTGGTCACCGGTGACCGGGTCGCCTGGCGCCCGGCACTCCGGGAGGGAAGTGGCGGCACCGGCGTGGTAGGGGCGCGCCTTGCGCGCCATTCGGAACTGCAGCGACCGGACCGCTACGGCGACCTGAAGACGGTGGCAGCGAACATTGACCGGATCGTAATCGTCATCGCGCCCTACCCCGAGCCCTTTGCCAATGCCATCGATCGCTACCTGGTGGCCGCGGAAAGCACCGGCATCCCGCCAGTACTGCTGCTGAACAAAATCGACCTGATCGATGACAGCAACCGCGATGCACTCGAGGACCTGCTGGCACCCTACCCGGGGCTGGGTTACCCGGTGATGCGCCTGTCGACCAAGACCGGGGAGGGCCTGCCGGAACTGCTGGGGACGCTCGCCCGGGGCACCAGCGTTTTCGTGGGCCAGTCGGGCGTGGGCAAGTCATCACTGGTCAACGCGCTTCTGCCGGGAGCCGGTGCCCGTACCGGCGCGTTGTCGGAAGCAACCCGCAAGGGCACCCACACCACCACCGCGGCGGAACTGTTCCATCTGCCCGCCGGCGGCGATCTGATAGACTCCCCGGGCATCCGTGAATTTGGCCTGTGGCACATGAGCGAGGGTGCACTACTGGAGGGCTTTGTGGAGTTCCGGCCGTTTATCGGCCACTGCCGGTTCCGCGACTGCCGCCACCAGGGGGAACCCGGCTGCGCCATCACCGACGCACTGGCGCGCGGCGACATCAGCGAACGGCGCATGAACAGCTTTATCCACCTGCGCAACAGCCTGGAGGAGTGACCCACCGAACGGGAACGGGCGCTGCCACTTGCAGGCAAGAACTGACAGGCAAGAATTGAAAGGAGACGCAACTTGTCCGATCCACTGCCGCTGATTATCGAGCCGGAGCAGCTGGCCGCGCAGCTCGAGCGCGAGGACCTCCTGCTGGTGGACCTGAGTTCACCGCAGAATTACGCCAGTGGGCATATCCCCGGCGCATTGCACCTGCCCTTCCAGGCGCTGCTGGCGGGCACCCCCCCGGCGCCGGGCAAGCTACCCGGCACCGACAGGCTGGCCCGGCTCTTCCGCGCCATCGGCTTGCGCCCCGAACATCACGTTGTGGCTTTCGATGACGAGGGCGGCGGCTGGGCCGGGCGTTTCCTCTGGACCCTGGAAGTCATAGGGCACAAAAACTACAGCTATCTCAACGGTGGCATGCGCGCCTGGCACGGTGCCGGCCTGCCCCTCACTACCGATGAGCCACAAGTCACACCCAGCGAGATAGACGTGCAGGTAGATCCGGGCCCGATGATGGACAAGGATGAGATACTCCAGCGTATCGACTCGCCGCAATTCTGCATCTGGGACGCGCGCTCCCCGCAAGAGTACAGTGGAGAGAGAGTGGTGGCCCTGAGGGGCGGCCATATTCCGGGAGCCATCAACTGTGAGTGGACCCGGCTGATGGATCCGCAGCGCGACCTGCGCATCCGCAGCGACGCGCGCGAATTTCTCGCCGGCCTCGGCATCGATGACAGCAGCGAAATCGTTACCCACTGCCAGAGCCATCACCGTTCCGGCTTTACCTGGCTGGTAGGCAAGTCCCTCGGCATGAATATCCGCGCCTACCCGGGCTCCTGGAGCGAGTGGGGTAACCTGCCGGACACGCCGGTGGAGCAGTAAGATTCACGCTAACCGCAGAAATTTTCCGATTCAGTCCCTAGGAGCCTGGTGACAGGCAGTTTTTATGCATCCAAAACTCTTTACTACATTACAGTACCTCGCCCCCCAACATATGCTGTCCCGCGCTGCCGGCTGGCTGGCGGAGACGCGCGTGAAGGCCATCAAGGACCCTTTTACACGCTGGTTCGTGGACAAGTACGACGTGAACATGAGCGAGGCGCAGGAAGAAGACTTCACCGCCTATGCCAGCTTCAATGACTTTTTCACCCGCGCGCTCAAGGACGGCGCGCGGCCGGTCGCGGAAGGCGAAAACACCATCGCCTGCCCGGCGGACGGGGCGGTTAGCCAGGTGGGGGAAATCCAGAACGGCCGTATTTTCCAGGCCAAGGGCCACGACTACAGCCTGATTGAGCTTGTGGGCGGCGACGCCCAGGTAGCCGCGCAATTTTCCGGGGGCCACTTCGCCACCATTTATCTGTCACCCCAGGACTACCACCGCGTGCACATGCCGGTAGACGGCACCCTGCGGAGCATGACGTATGTTCCCGGCCAGCTGTTTTCCGTCAACACAGTCACCGCGGCAAATGTGCCGCGGGTGTTCGCCCGCAACGAACGGGTGGTGTGCATTTTCGACACTGCCGCGGGCCCCATGGCACTGGTGCTGGTCGGAGCCATGATCGTGGCAAGCATCGAAACGGTCTGGGCCGGCCTCGTGGCACCGCTCAAGCGCCGCATCCAGACAGTCAGTTACCAGGACAACAAGCCCATCGAACTCGACAAGGGCGAGGAAATGGGTCGCTTCAAGCTGGGCTCCACCGTCATCATGCTGTTTGGTGCCGACCAGGTGAGCTGGCTCGAATCACTGGATGCGGAGGAGAAGGTCCGGATGGGCGAGCACTTCGGCGATATCACCGCGACCTGAGACAATAAAGGGGCCCCGGCGCGGGCCCCTTTACACGCACCCCCGACTGCTGAAAGATTCGATGTCCCTGCTACCACCCTTCATGCGCGAACGCGCCAATCTCGTCTTTTTTGCCCTGTTTGCCGTCGCCGCCTCCGGTTTCGGGCAGACCTTCTTTATCTCGGTTTTCGGCGGCGCCCTGCGTGCGGAATTCGGGCTCAGCAACGCCTGGTATGGCGCCAGCTACAGCGCTGCCACGCTGGCTTCAGCCATCGCGCTGCTGGCCTGCGGCAGCCTGGCGGATCGCTGGCCGCTGCGGCGGATCACGGCGCTGGTGGTGATAATGCTGGCACTGGCCTGCCTGCTGATGGCCGGTGCCCAGCACCCGCTGATGCTGCTGCCCGCCTTCTTCCTGCTGCGCTTTGCCGGCCAGGGCTTCATGACGCACCTGGGGATGACAACCGCCGGACGCTATTTCAGCGGCAACCGGGGCAAGGTGATCGCAGTGGCGGCGCTCGGCTTCCCGCTGGCGGAAGTCCTGCTGCCAACGGGAGGCGCATGGCTGATTGAGACTTCTGGCTGGCGCAGTGCCTGGCTGGTGGCATCCCTGGTGCTGGTGGGGCTGGTGCTGCCCGGGCTGCTGTGGCTCGCGGATACCCGCTCGGCCGAAGGCAGCGGTGAGGCCGCTACAACCGGCTCTGGCGACGACCTTACCCGTGCCGAGGTCCTGCGCGAGCCCGGTTTTTACCTGCTGCTGCCGGCAGCGCTGATGACACCAATGGTGGTTACTGCGGTGTTGTTTCACCAGGGTGCCATCGGTGAAGCGCGGGGATGGTCGCTGGGCCTGCTGGCCGCTGCCTTCGGCGGCTATGCAGCCGGTCACCTGCTCATGCTGTTCCTGGCCGGCAGCCTCGTGGATCGCTTCGGGGCCCAGCGCAGCCTGCCGCTCGCGCTGTTGCCCATGCTGATCGGCCTTCTCTTGCTGGCCTGGGTCGAGCGCGACTGGGTACCGCTGGCCTACCTGACCCTGTTCGGGATCACCCAGGCGGGCACCGGTACCGCCGGTGGCGCCCTCTGGCCCGAGCGCTACGGCACTCGCCACCTGGGGGCAATCCGCGCGGTATCCCAGGGAGCAATGGTGCTATCTACAGCGATCTCGCCCCTGCTTGCCGGGCTGCTGCTCGATGGAGGGATCGGTGTGCACTGGCTGGCCGGTTCGATGGCAGCGGCAGTGGCGGGTTCCGCACTGCTGGCACTGCTGGCGCGACCGATGCGGCGCGGGGGTTACGAGGAAGGAAAGGAAGAAGCCTAGCTGGCAAATAACCGCGAGAGCACCGCGGACAGCCCACCGCCCTGCAGCAGGTATTGGTCACGTACCGCCGCCACGTCCACCTGGGGATACTTGCGCGGCTCCAGGTCCTGCACGATGGTGATCTTGTCGGCGGGGCTGAGCTTGCCCTGATCGATCAGTCGCTGCTTGCGGTCGTCCTCCGCTGCCAGGTCCAGCAGGCGCGGCTTCGGCAGCGGCTGCCTGGCCCGATCGAGCACCACGGCCACCCGCGGGCGCAGGCGATGATGATAGGTCTGTTCCACCACTACGGCGACCTCGCCGGTGGACAGCTCGACCTCGGTGCCGGTGGGGTACAGGCCAATCGCCTGGATAAACTCCACCACCAGTTGCTCGTGAAACCCCCTGCCACGCAAGTCATACAGCTGGGCAACCGCCCGTGAAGGGGCTACCGGGAAGTGCTCGCCACGGGGATTGGTGGCCTCATCGTAGAAAGTGACAATGCCGCACATGCGCGCCAGCACCGGGATCTTCCCACCGCTGAGGCCACGCGGGAAACCACTGCCATCGTGGCGCTCACAGTGGCAGTGAATGATATCGAGCACCTGCGGATCCAGGCCGGGCTCGGCCGACAGCATTTTCACACTGTGCTCGACGAAGCGCCGGTATGCGCCGTCGGCCACGGGGTCACGCCGGGAAGATCGCAGCACCTCGTCGGGGATTTCCATCTTGCCCACGTCTTTCAGCAGGCACGCCGTGCCCAGCTGCACCAGCTCGTGCCGGCGCAGTCCTATATGGCGGCCGAAGATCACCGCCCAGATACCCGCGCGCAGCGAGTGGCTGAATGTGTACTCGTCCTTCTCCCGCACGCGGGCGAGCCAGGCCGCAGCGTCGGGGCTGCGAAGCACGTTGTCCACCAGCTCCTCGACCACTTCGCCGACCTGCCGGAGCGGCAGCGGCGCGCCGCTTCTCAACTGCACCATGACCTGGTGCATGCAGTGTTGCAGCTGGCGGAAGAGTTTGCGCGCCCGGGGGGCCGCTTTGCGGGCAGGCTGCGGTGGCGGGTAGGCCTGGTGCGAAACCTTGACCGGCCGGCATGGAATGGCGACCGGGGAGCGCTCCTTGCCACGTGCAGATTTCGGCGCCGCACCGGTGAAATCACGATCGTTCTGGCGGGCCAGTTGGCGCAGGCTCGCGCCGACAACCCCGACCGTCTTGGCCATGTCGACGTAAACATAGCTGCAATAGCGCTGCAGCTGCCGGATTTCCTCCAGGTCACGGATATAGAAACCCTGCAGCGCGAACGGCGTATGGGTCCACGGCCGGTCGAGCCGGGACACAAACATGCCGCGCTGCAGCTGTTCTACATGTACCTTGACCTGCTTGATCGCCACGCGGGTAGAGGCTCCCAGTCAATTATTCTTTATTCATTCGGCTGTTTTTTGACGCGGCTCACAGCCCTGAGCCGTACCAATTGGCCTTTATAGCACGGAAATCCACCACCATGCACCACGTCGCGCAAATAGCAGCAGCAAATAGGCCTTTCGCCGGCAGAAATTCGCGCCAAATCCGTCAAAACATCCTATTGATGGTACGCGGGTGACATTTCGCACACCGCTTCGATCATCACCCGGGCGTGCTCCGGGTCAACCCGCGGGGTGATGCCATGCCCCAGGTTGAAGACATGCCCCGAGCCATGGCCGAAGGACTGGAGTACCGCGGCAACCTCGGCGCGGATTCTCTCCGGCGGGGCGTAGAGCACCGCCGGATCCAGGTTGCCCTGCAGGGCCACGCGGTCACCAACGCGCGCGCGCGCGGATCCGATGTCGGTGGTCCAGTCCAGACCCAGTCCAGTGGCGCCACTCTCGGCCATGGCTTCCAGCCACTGGCCACCGCCCTTGGTAAACAGGATCGCGGGCACGGGCCGGCCACCCGACTCCTTGATCAGCCCCCCCAGGATGCGGGCCATATACTGCAGCGAGAATTCACGGTAGGCGCCATGGCTCAGGGCCCCACCCCAGGTATCAAAAATCTGGACCGCCTGGGCGCCGGCGCGAATCTGGGCGTTGAGGTAGTCCGTCACCGAGTCCGCCAGCACCGTCAACAGATGGTGCATCAACTCGGGCCGGGAGTAGAGCAGCTCCTTGCAGCGGGCGAAGTCGCGGCTGGAACCGCCCTCCACCATGTAAGTGGCCAGGGTCCAGGGGCTGCCGGAAAAGCCGATCAGCGGCACGCGCCCGTTCAACTCGCGCCGGATGGTGCTGACCGCATTCATTACATAGTCCAGGTCGCGGGCACTGTTCACTACCTCGAGTGCCTCGATATCCGCCTGGGTGCGCACCGGCTTGCGGAATTTGGGGCCCTCGCCCTCCTCGAAATACAGCCCCAGCCCCATGGCGTCGGGGATGGTTAGAATGTCCGAGAACAGGATGGCCGCGTCCAGGGGATAACGCTCCAGCGGCTGCAGCGTCACCTCGCAGGCCAGCTCGGTGTTGCGACAAAGGTCCATGAAGCTGCCCGCCTCGGCGCGGGTGGCGCGGTACTCCGGCAGGTAACGCCCGGCCTGGCGCATCATCCACACCGGGGTGCGGTCCACCGGCTGGCGCAGCAGGGCACGGAGGAAACGGTCGTTCTTCAGTTCGGGAAACTTGCTGTCGGACATGGGTACACAGGCCGCGGTCGAAAAATGGGCGGCCATTGTACAGAGGACAGCGAGACTAGGACAGGGCCCCGCATGCCGCACCCGGTGGCGCGGCGTGCGGGGCCGGGGATCAGACGTCCAGGTAGTCGAGGATACCCTCGGCAGCCTGGCGCCCCTCCCAGATGGCGGTTACCACCAGGTCGGAGCCGCGCACCATGTCGCCGCCGGCGAACACCTTCTCGTTGGAGGTCTGGAACTTGAACTCCTGCTGCTCCGGGGCCACCACACCGCCCCAGTCGGCGGTCTCGATATTGTGGTCGCCGAACCACTCCGCCGGGCTGGGGCGGAAGCCGAAGGCCACCAGCACCACGTCCGCCGGGATGATCTCCTCGGAGCCGGGCACTACCTGCGGCCGCCGGCGGCCGTTCTCGTCCGGCTCGCCCAGCCGGGTGGTCACCACCTTGACCCCACTGACCTTGTCGTCACCGACAATCTCCACCGGCTGCCGGTTAAAGAGGAACTTCACTCCCTCTTCCTTTGCATTCGCCACCTCACGGCGCGAGCCGGGCATGTTTTCCTCGTCGCGGCGGTAGGCACAGGTCACGCTGCGTGCCTGTTGCCGGATGGAGGTGCGGTTGCAGTCCATGGCGGTGTCGCCACCACCGAGCACCACCACCCGCTTGCCCTCGACCGAGACAAACTCCTCGGGGTTGGTCTCCCAGCCCATATTGCGATTCACGTTGGCCACCAGGAACGGCAGCGCATCGTGAACGCCGGGGAGGTCCTCGCCGGGGAAGCCGCCCTTCATATAGGTGTAGGTGCCCATGCCCATAAACACCGCATCGTAGTCATTGAGCAGCTGCTCGAAGCTGATGTCCTTGCCGATCTCGGTATTGAGGCAGAACTCGATACCCATTTCCGTAAAGACCTCACGGCGCCGCTGCATGACGGATTTTTCCAGCTTGAATTCCGGAATGCCGAAGGTGAGCAGGCCACCGATCTCGGGGTATTTGTCGAACACCACCGGCTGCACACCGTTGCGCACCAGCACGTCGGCGCAACCCAGGCCGGCCGGGCCGGCACCGATTACCGCTACGCGCTTGTCGGTTTTCACCACATGGCTCAGGTCGGGGCGCCAGCCCAGCGCAAAGGCGGTGTCGGTAATGTACTTTTCCGCGCTGCCGATGGTCACCGCACCGAAACCGTCGTTGAGGGTGCAGGCACCCTCGCACAGGCGATCCTGCGGGCACACCCGACCGCACACCTCCGGCAGGGTATTGGTCTGGTGGCTCAGCTCGGCCGCCTCCATGATGTTGCCGTCGGTAACCAGCCGCAGCCAGTTGGGGATGTAGTTGTGTACCGGGCAACCGGTTTCACAGTAAGGGTTGCCGCAGTCGAGGCAGCGGTGCGCCTGGTTGGCCACCTGCCGCTCGCTGAACGGCTGGTAGATCTCCACGAACTCGTTGGTGCGGGTGATGATGTCCTTCTTCGGCGGGTCGTTGCGACCCACGTCGATAAACTGGAAATCGTTACTCAGTCTGTCTTTCATACTCTCATCACCCCTTTATTCACCGCGCTTGCGCACGTCTGCCAGCAGGCTGGCCAGGCTCGCCGCCTTGGGTTTCACCAGCCAGAAGCGGTGCAGGTAGTCGTCGAAGTTGTCCAGCAGCTCCGCCCCCCACTCGCTGCCGGTCTCGGCCACGTATTCCTCGATCACCTCGCGCAGGTGGCTCTGGTTCGGTTCGAGGGTTTCACTGCTGATACGGCGCAGCTCGATCAGCTCGTGGTTGCACTTGTCAAAGAAGTCGCGCTCCATATCGAGCACATAGGCAAAGCCCCCGGTCATTCCGGCACCGAAATTGATCCCGGTCTTGCCCAGCACTGCCACCATGCCGCCGGTCATGTACTCACAGCAGTGGTCACCCGCGCCCTCGACCACGGCGAAGGCACCGGAGTTGCGCACGGCGAAGCGCTCGCCGGCGCGGCCGGCGGCGAACAGCTTGCCGCCGGTGGCGCCGTACAGGCAGGTATTGCCGACGATGCTGGTCTGCTGGGACTCGAAGCTGCTGCCGGCAGGCGGGCGGATCACCAGCTTGCCGCCGGCCATGCCCTTGCCCACATAATCGTTGGCGTCGCCATCCAGGTACATCTCCAGTCCGCCGGCGTTCCACACCCCGAACGACTGGCCGGCAACGCCCTCGAGGCGCACCTTCACCGGCGCGTCCACCATGCCCTGGTTGCCGTGGCGTTTGGCGATCTCGCCGGACAGGCGCGCGCCGATGGAGCGGTCACAGTTGGTTACGCGGTAGCTGAACTCCCCACCGGAGAGGCCCTCGATGGCCGGCAGCATGTCGGCGACCATACGCTCCGCCAGCTCACCCTTGTCCCAGGGATCATTCTGCGGGATCTGGCAGGTCTGCGGCTTGCTGGCCAGCAGCTCGTCGGTGTGCAGCAACGGCGCCAGGTCAAGCTTCTTCTGCTTGTCGGTGTCGCCTTCCAGCACGCGCAGCAGGTCCACGCGGCCGACCAGCTCATCCATGGTGCGCACACCCAGGCGGGCCATCCACTCGCGGGTCTCCTCGGCCACGAACCTGAAGAAGTTCATCGCCATTTCCACGGTGCCGATGTAGTGGTCGTCGCGCAGTTCCTTGTTCTGGGTGGCGACGCCGGTGGCACAGTTGTTCAGGTGGCAGATACGCAGGTACTTGCAGCCCAGTGCGACCATGGGCGCAGTGCCGAAGCCGAAGCTCTCGGCGCCGAGCATGGCCGCCTTGACGACATCGAGCCCGGACTTGAGACCGCCATCGGTCTGCACCCGGACGTTGCCGCGCAGGTCATTGGCGCGCAGGGTCTGGTGGGTCTCGGCCAGGCCCAGCTCCCACGGTGAACCCGCGTAGCGGATCGAGGTGATCGGGCTGGCCGCCGTGCCGCCATCGTAGCCGGAAATAGTGATCAGGTCGGCGTAGGCCTTGGCCACGCCGGCGGCGATGGTGCCCACACCCGGGCGCGACACCAGCTTCACCGATACCAACGCATCCGGGTTGACCTGCTTGAGGTCGAAGATCAGCTGGGCCAGGTCCTCGATGGAGTAGATATCGTGGTGCGGCGGCGGCGAGATCAGGGTCACGCCGGGCACCGAGTAGCGCAGGCGCGCGATCAGCTCGTTGACCTTGCCACCGGGCAGCTGGCCGCCCTCACCGGGCTTGGCGCCCTGGGCGACCTTGATCTGGAGTACCTCTGCGTTGACCAGGTAGTGCGGCGTGACACCGAAGCGGCCGGACGCCACCTGCTTGATCTTGGAAACCTTGTCGGTGCCGAAGCGCGCCGGGTCCTCGCCACCCTCACCACTGTTGGAGCGGCCGCCCAGGCGGTTCATGGCCTGCGCCAGCGACTCGTGCGCCTCCGGTGACAACGCGCCCAGGGACATGGCGGCGGAATCGAACCGGCGCAGGATGCTCTCGACGGGCTCCACTTCGTCCAGGGGCACCGGGTCCACGTCCTCGCGCAGGGCCAGCAGGTCGCGCAGGGTGGCGACCGGGCGCTTGTTCACCAGCTCCGCATAGTCGCGCCATGCCGAGTAGTCGCCGGTGCGCACCGCCTGCTGCAGCGACATGACCACATCCGGGTTAAAGGCGTGGTATTCCTGGCCGTATACGAACTTGTGCAGGCCGCCCGGGGAGACCGGCTTGCGCGATTTCCAGGCGAGCCTGGCCCGCGCCGCCATATCCTCCTGCAGGTCGGTAAAGCCGGCCCCCTGGATGCGGCTGGCCGCGCCCGGGAAACACAGGTCCACCACCTCGCGATCGAGGCCCACCAGTTCGAACAGCAGGGCGCCGCGGTATGAGGCGACCGTGGAGATACCCATCTTGGACAGGATCTTGAGCATGCCCTTGATGATGCCGTTGCGGTAATTCTTCTGTGCCTCAGCCGCGTCCAGCAGCAGCTCGCCGGTATCGATCAGGTGGTTGATGATGCTGTAGGAGAAGTAGGGATGCACGGCGGTGGCGCCGACACCGACCAGGCAGGCGAGCTGGTGCGCGTCGCGGGCGCTGGCGGTATCCACCAGGATATTGGAGTCGCAGCGCAGGCCGGCGTGCACCAGGTGGTGGTGGACGGCACCGGTGGCGAGCAGTGCGTCGACCGGCAGCTTGCCCTCGGCAATCTCGCGGTCCGACAGGACCACCAGCACGATACCGTCGTCGCGCACCGCCGCCTCCACGTCGGCACACAGCTTCTCGACCGCCGACTTGAGGTCCAGCTTGGCCGGGTCGTAGTTCAGGTCAAAGATCCTCGACTCGAACCCCACCCGGTCCACATCCAGCAATGCGGTGTACTTCATGTGCGAGAGCACCGGCGACGACAGGATCACCCGGTCCGCATGCTCCGGGGTTTCCTCGAATACGGACTTCTCCCGGCCCAGGCAGGTCTCCAGCGACATCACCACGGTTTCCCGCAGGGGGTCGATGGGCGGGTTGGTGACCTGGGCAAACTGCTGGCGGAAGTAATCGTACAGCGAGCGGTTGTAGCGTGACAGCACGGCCATGGGGGTATCGTCGCCCATGGAGCCCACCGCCTCCTGGCCGGCTTCGGCCATGGGGCGCACCACCGTGTCACGCTCTTCCAGCGAGGAGCTGAAGAGCTTCTGGTAGACCTTGAACTGCTCGTAGGAGAAATTGTTGTCCACCGGTGCCGTGACCAGGGTCGAGCGGATGCGGCGCGCCTTGTCTTTCAACCAGCGCTTGTACGGCTGGCGCTCCTTGAGCATGTTGTCGATATCGGCGGTGTGGTGCAGCTTGCCCTCACGGGTATCCACCGACAGCATCTGGCCCGGCCCCAGCCGGCCCTTGGCCACCACATCCTCCGGCTTGTAGTCGTAGGTTCCGATTTCCGACGCAACGGTAATGACATCGTCCTTGGTGATCACCCAGCGCGACGGACGCAGGCCATTGCGGTCGAGGGTACACACGGCGTAGCGGCCATCGGTCATCACGAGGCCCGCGGGGCCGTCCCAGGGCTCCATATGCATGGAGATATATTCGTAGAAGGCGCGCAGGTCGGAATCCATCTGCTCGACATTCTGCCAGGCCGGCGGCACCAGCATGCGCACGGCGCGATGCAGTTCCATGCCACCCGCGGTCAGCATTTCCAGCATGTTGTCGAGGCTGGAGGAGTCGGATCCCTCGCGGTTCACCAGGGGGGAGAGTTCGGCCAGCTCCGGCAGCAGCTCGCTGCAGAACTTCGGCGTGCGCGCAACGGACCAGTTACGGTTACCGGTGATCGTGTTGATCTCGCCATTGTGGGCGAGCAGGCGGAACGGCTGCGCCAGGGGCCAGCGTGGCATGGTGTTGGTGGAGAAGCGCTGGTGGAAGACACAGATGGCCGTCTCCAGGCGCGGGTCGGCAAGCTCGGGAAAGAAACGCGGCAGGTCGGCCGGAATCATCAGTCCCTTGTAGGAGACCACCTGCGCCGACAGGCTGGCGACATAGACATCGGCCAGTTTCTGCTCGGCGAGTTTCTGCTCCGCCAGGCGGCGGGCGACGAAGAGCCGCGCGTTAAAGCGCGCCTCGCCCAGGGGCTCTTCCGCGTCATTGATCAGCAGGTGCTCGAATTGCGGCAGTGACTCGCGCGCGATCGGCCCCAGGCATTCCGGGTTGGTGGGCACCGGGCGCCAGCCGGCGACCCGCAGGCCCTGCGCCTCGATTTCGGCGGCGAGGATATCCCGGCCTGCCTGGGCGGTTTCCTCATCCAGCGGCAGCATGACGGCGCCGACCGCGTAGTTGTCAGTGAGCTCGACACCGATGACGCTGCGCGCCTCTTCCCGCAGGAAGGCGTCGGGCTTCTGGATCAGGAGTCCGCAACCGTCACCCGTCTTGCCGTCCGCGGCGATACCGCCCCGGTGCGTCATGCAGGTCAGGGACTCGATCGCGGTTTCCAGCAGCCTGTGGCTGGCCTTGCCTTTCAAGTGGGCGATCAGGCCAAAACCGCAGTTGTCCTTGAACTCATCCAACCGATACAGACCGCTACCCATAGAGCTCCTCACATTCTTTCATGGCCGACCGCAGACAAAAAAAGCCCACGGGTGGGGCTTTTTATTATGCGCTCTTTTTATTGGCCGCTTTTTTCAAAGGGCGCGCAATATTACTTGCGCCCCACTGAAATTGCAAGAATTGGCAGTCTTATCTTCTGCTTGGCAGGGCAAAAGCCGATTTATCTGCTTTTGGGAACCCCTTTTGTTAAATAGTCCTCAGCCGGCCCCTTTTCGCACCGTCACCATCATACTGCGCCGCAGTTCTCAAGCGCCCTGACCAGCAGTTCACGGGGCGTGTCGGCGCAGACGGTGGCATCACCCAGCCCGCACAGGAGCACCAGGCGCAGCCGGCCATCGAGAACTTTCTTGTCCACCGCCATCACCTCGAGAAACTGCTGTACCGTCATGCCGTCCGGCGCGGCCTGCGGCAGGCCAGCCAGCCCCAGCAGCGCGCGCAGGCGCTCGACGACGTCCGCGCCAATGTCGCCGCGCAGCCGGGACAGTTCTGCAGCCATCACCATCCCGGCGGCGACCGCCTCGCCATGTAACCAGTTGCCGTAGCCCTGCACCGTCTCGATGGCGTGCCCGAAGGTGTGGCCGAAGTTCAGAATCGCGCGGCGACCGGACTCGCGCTCATCCTCGGCCACCACCGCTGCCTTGTCCTGACAACTCCGCTCCACGGCGTAAGCCAGGGCGTCGGCATCGCGGTCGAGCAGGCGTCCCATGTTGTCCTCCAGCCACTCGAAGAACCCCGCATCGCAGATCATGCCGTACTTGATCACTTCGGCGATGCCGGCAGCCAGTTCGCGCTCCGGCAGGCTCGCCAGGGTATCCGTATCGGCCAATACCAGGCGCGGCTGGTAAAAAGCGCCGATCATATTCTTCCCGAGTGGGTGGTTTACCCCGGTCTTACCGCCTACCGATGAATCCACCTGTGACAGCAGGGTGGTGGGCACCTGGATAAAGTCCACCCCGCGCTGGTAACAGGCCGCCGCGAAGCCGGTCATGTCGCCCACCACCCCGCCGCCGAGCGCTACCAGGGTGGTAGTGCGGTTGTGCCGGCGCTCAAGCAGGCGATCGAAAATGCGGTTGACCGTTTCCAGGGTCTTGAAAGCCTCCCCGTCGGGCAGCTCGACGGTATCAATGAGGTCGCATTCAGGCAGGCCGTCCAGTAAACGGGCCAGGTACAGGGGAGAAACCGTCTCGTTGGTGACCACGCAGACTTGGCGTCCGCGGATGTAGCGCGCCAAATGCCTGGACTGGCCCAGCAGGCCCGGGCCGATCAGGATGGGGTAACTGCGTTCCCCCAGCTCAACATTCAAGCGACGCATAGGCGCTCTCCGGCAGGATTGACGTAGATGGTATTGGGTGATGGCCCGAGCAGGGCCGCCCGCTGCAAGCGGACTCTAGCACGACATCAGTGTCGCTGGGGAAGCTGCAAGGAGGCGGCTCAGCCTGGGGGAGAGTCCTCCGAGGCAAGCTGTACAGCCACCCTGTGCGCTGCCTGGCGGGGCGTACAGTCGTCGGTGTCGCAGACGATGTCGGCAACCTCGCGATAGAGCGGATCACGCTCGCGCACCAGCTCGATGATGCGCGCCCGCGGGTCGGGCACCTGCAACAGGGGCCGGTTGGCATTTTTGGATGTGCGCTCCAGCAACTGCTCGATGCTTGCCTGCAGGTAGACGACCAGGCCGTGCTTGCGCAGCAGGCGTCGGTTCTCCGCTGCCAGCACGATCCCTCCACCGGTGGCGACCACACGTACCGGACCGGTACACAGGTCGCGCAGCACGTCGCTCTCGCGACGGCGGAAGCCTTCTTCCCCCTCGACGTCGAAGATCCAGGGGATGTCCGCACCAGTGCGCTCCTCGAGCACCTTGTCCGAATCGGCAAAAGGCAGCTGCAGCTCAGCGGCCAGCATCTTGCCGATGGTGGACTTGCCGGCCCCCATGGGGCCGACCAGGAAAATGGTGCGGTTGATCACCGGGTTTACTTCGCAAAGAACAGGTCGTCTTCCATGATGCGCGGGGTGATAAACATCAGCAGCTCGCGCTTGTCGTCATTGCGGGTGGTCTTCTTGAACAGGTTGCCAAGGTAGGGAATATCGCCCAGCAACGGCACCTTGGTCTCGCCTTCGATCACCTGGCTCTCGAAAATCCCGCCGAGCACGATGGTCTCGCCATTGCGTACCAGCACCTTGGTCTGCAGCGAGTTGATATTGATCGCCGGGATCTGGCTGCCGCTGACGATATCAGTAAACAGCTCGCCGACACTGTTCTGGTCGATCACCAGGTCCATGATGATGTTGTTGTCCGGCGTGATCTGGGGAGTCACATTCAGCTCCAGCACCGCCTCACGGAAGGTAACCGATGCCGCACCGGAGGAAGTCGCCTCGAGGTATGGGATTTCCACACCGGACTGGATGCTCGCCTGCTGCTTGTCGCCAGTCACCACCTTGGGCTGTGAGACGATCTCGGCCTTGCCGACGTCTTCCAGGGCAGAAAGCTCAAGGCCCAGGAAGAAGTCTTCCTTGAGGATCGCATAGGCGATGTTACCCGCGGGGTTGCTGACGCCCAGGTCCACCAGGAGCGGATCGAAAACCCCCTGAGGCGCACTGACGTCCGGGCCAGTGCCGTCGCCATCGCGGAAACCGCTTGCCTGGCGGCCAGAGCCAATACCGATGGTGTCGTCACTGACATCGTGGTCCTCGGTGTAATCCCAGCGCACACCGAATTCATGCATGAAATCGGTATTGGCATTGACGATACGTGCCTCGATCATCACCTGGCGGATGGGTACGTCTATCGCCGCGATCAGCTCCCGGAACTGGGCGATCTTTTCTTCGGTATCGGTGAGGATGATGGTGTTCGTGCGCTCGTCGACGATTGCGCTGCCACGGGCGGACAGGATGCTGCGTTGGTCATCATCCGCCTGGCGGCCACCGGCGAAGTTGCCCTGGTTAAGGCCACCCGCGCCCTGACCTCCGCGCATCTCTCCCTGGAAGAGGGAGAACAGCTCGCGAGCATCGGCATAACGGACCTGAATGTACTCTGTGCGCAGCGGTGCCAGCTCCTGCAGCTGTCGGCGGGTCTCCAGTTCCTGGCGCTCGCGCTCGGCAATTTCAGCCGCCGGTGCCACCATGATGACATTACCCTCCTGGCGCTTGTCGAGACCCTTGGCGCGCAGGATCAGCTCCAGCGCCTGGTCCCAGGGCACGCCGTCAAGGCGCAGGGTAATGCGGCCGGAGACGGTATCGCTGGCAACCAGGTTCAGGTCGGTGAAGTCTGCAATCAGCTGCAGCACCGAGCGGACCTCGATATCCTGGAAGTTCAGCGACAGCTTCTCGCCGGTAAACTGGAACTCCTGGGCTTTCTCGCGCTGCTGGGCCACCGTCAGGGGCTTCACGCTGAGCACGTACTCGTTGTCCGCCTGATAGGCCAGGTAGTCGTACTCGCTGTCGCTGGGATCGACAGTAATTACGGTGTTGCGACCGTCGTAGTCCACCGATATGGAGTTAACCGGCGTGGCAAAATCGGTAACATCCAGCCGCTGGCGCAGTGCGTCCGGCAGGTCGGCACCGAGGAAGGTAAGATAGATCTTGCCCTTGGTGCGCTCGACATCGATGTTCACCGCCGGGTCGCTCAGGCTCACGATGACCTTGCCCTCACCGCCCTCACCCCGGCGAAAGTCCACATTGTTGATCGCCACACTTGAGGCCGCGCGGAAGCGCTGCTGGCCACCCAGGTCGACCGCGCTGGAACGGCTGCTCGCAGCGCGCGCCGGTGCGGCCGCCACGGTAGCCGTGGTGGCGGAATCAGCGCCGATTTCCATCACTACCTGGTTGCCCTGGCGCTCACTGGTGTACACCGGCAGTTCGTCCAGGTTGACAATCAGGCGGGTGCGGTCATCACTGGACACGATCACCGCGCTGCGGGCAGCGCCGACGCCCAGGGAATACTTCTTCTGCGGCAGGGCGCTCTCCACGCCGGCAAAGTCCATAACAATCCGCGCTGGCTCTTCAATGGTGTAACCGGTGGGCTCCGGTGGAGTGTCACTGAAAGACAGGCGCAACTGCAGGCGGCTGCCCGGCAGCTCGGAAAACTGGATATCATTCAGCTGGTTGGTCTGGGCCTGAAGCGCAAGCGGAAAGACCGCCAGGCCCAGCAACAACGCCTTCAACGGGGCCAATACCTTGGCGAGCTGCTTGTGAGTCATTATTTGTTGTCCTTCTCTTCCAAAGTCAGAGCGCGTGGCCGTTCAATCCAGCCGCCGGTACCGTCAGGGACTATTTCCAGTACATCCACCTGCGATGCAGTGGCATTGACCACCTTGCCGTGATTCTTGCCAACGTAATTCCCCACGGTAATCCGGTGGATCCCGCCGTCGCCATCATCGATCAGGGCCCAGAGCTGCCCGCTCCGGGAAAGGGTGCCGACCATGGTCAGCGCGTCGAAATTAAAGCGCTCCAGGAGTTCTTTCTGACGGTCCTGGTCCGGCGCCACGTCCAGCCGGCGCCCGACCACCCGCTGATCAGCCTCAAGCATCGGTCGAGAAAAGGGGCTGCGCTCGCCAGCGGCACTGTATACATATGGCTGGTAGGGCGTAAATACCGGGATCGGGTCAATCTGGCCTTTGGGCTGACGCTTCACATCCGCCATTTTCTGGCGCAGGTCGCTATGCCCGCCATCCAGACTGCAGCCGGTTACCAGCAATATTCCCAGAAGCGGGATCCAATGCCTGTTCATCCCTCTCCCTCCTGCTCTTTGTAGCGGTAGGTCTTGGCATTGATGACCATGGTAAGCAGGGCACTCACATCCTTGTCAGCCTCGATATTAAAGTCGTGCAGGGTGACGATGCGGGGCATACCGGCAATACCACTGACGAAAGCGCCGAATTCATGGTAGCCGCCCTGCACCTCGATACGAATGGGCAACTCCACGTAAAACTCCCCCACCTGCTCGTCCTCGAGTGCAATCTCCTGAATCGTGAGGCCACTGCCGCGCCCGAACTCATCAATATCCTCAAGCAGACCCGGCACCTCGGTGTCTTTCGGCAACTGCTGCAGCAGGGCCCCGAAGGTCTCCTCCATTTCCGCCAGTTGCTCGCGGTACGCCTCGAGGTTGGCAGCCTCAAAAGACTTCTTCTCGAACTCGGTAAATAACTCGACTTCTTTCCGCTCCGCGAACTCAAGTTGCTGATAGCGATCACTGACCAGAAAATAATAAGCGGCGCCAACGATCAGGGCAGAGATGAGCGCGAGCAGGGCCACCCGCCCAGCGAGGGGCCATACGCCGACCCGCGAAAAATCGATATCGTTGATATCGAGTGCGCTCAGCTGCTCAAGCATATTTTGCGATGCCATGGACCGATTCCTTATCTACTCGCTTGCGCGTTTTGTCCCGCGCTCGGCTCGTCTTCGTCATTGTTCTTGCGGCCTGTGACGTCAACCGTCATCTGGAAGGCACTCGCCTGTTCCCCAAACTCCGGTTTCGCAGTAACGCCGGTCAGGTTTGGCGACTCATACCAGTCGGAACCGTCGAGGTTTCGCATAAAGGACGACACTCGATGATTGGACTCGGCGACACCTGAAACCTGTACGGTCTTGCCGCTGCGCTTGAGGCTCGTCAGCCAGAGGCCCTCGGGCGTTGCCCGAACCATTTCATCGAAATAGCGTACCGACAGGGGCCGGTTGCCCTGCAGTTCCTGGATAACACGCATGCGGTCTTCCAGCTGCTGGCGGCGCTTCTTCAATTCCTTGATCTCCGCAACCTGCTGGTTCAGCACATTGATCTCGGACTGAAGTATCTGGTTGCGCTCATTCTGGTTGCTTATCTGGCCATCGACCGTTTTCATCCACAGGAATGACGCCACGCAGGCGGCCAGCACTACTACCACCAGCACCTGGTTGAACTCGTTCTGTTTCTGCTCACGGTATTCCTGGCGCCAGGGCAACAGGTTGATATTTGCCATGGTTAGAACTCCCGTTCGCGCATTGCCAGGCCGGCCGCGATCATAAGCGACGGCGCCTCACTGGCCAGTGCCTGCCGGTTTACCCTCGAGGCGACGGCCATATCGTGGAAGGGATTGGCCACTATGGCGGGTTTACCGAGTTTCTCACTGATCAGGTCGGCAAGCCCGTCCATTGCCGCCACCCCACCGGCGAGCAGGATGTAGTCAACGTCACTGTGCGAGGAAGAGGAATAGAAGAATTGCAGTGAGCGGGTTACCTGCTGCACCACAGCATCGCGGAAAGGCTCAAGCACCTCGGGAAAGTAGTCGTCGGGCAGCCCGCTGCCGCCCTGGCGCTTGGCCAGGCCGGCTTCCTCCGCGGAGAGCCCGTAACGGCGCTGGATCTCATCGGTGAGCTGGCGACCGCCGAACAGCTGCTCGCGCGTATAGACCGTCTTGCCGTCCACCAGCACCGAAAGCGCACTCATGGTCGCGCCGATATCAATCACCGCCACCACCAGCTCCTCCTGGGGCGGGAACTGACGCTCGAGCAGGGTGTAGGCGCGCTCGGTGGCGTAAGCCTCGACATCCACCACGACGGCCTTGAGGTCGGCGCCCTCCAGGGCTGCGACCCGCTGGTCGATGTTTTCACTGCGGCAGGCAGCCAGCAATACCTCGACCTGCTCCTCGCTGCGACTCGATGGGCCCTGAACTTCGAAATCCAGGTTGACCTCGTCCAGCGGATAGGGAATGTACTGGTCGGCCTCCAGCGCGATCTGCGCCTCCAGGGCATCGTCGTTCAGGTCTGCGGCCATCTCCAGGGTCTTGGTAATCACGGCGGAACCGGATACCGCCACCGCAGCGCGGCGCAGGCGGGTCTTGGACCGGCGCACTACCTTGCGGATTGCTTCCGCTGTGGCCTCGATATCGTTGATATTCTTGTCGACGACGGCGTTGGGCGGCAGGGGCTCAACCGCATAACATTCGACGCGGTATTTGCTGCCATTGCGACTTAGCTCCAGCAACTTTACTGCAGTCGAGCTAATATCGAGGCCCAGCATGCCCTTGGGACCTTTGTTGAGAAAAGGGAGCATCCCCATTTTTCTTATCTTTTCCGTGGGTTATGAGGGTTTGATGTTATAGCACTTTAAATTAAAGCTGCAACCGGGATTTGCATAGGTATTAGCGCACAATCTTCGTATAATTGGTAATCTGGCCTGATTACGACCTGAACAGACTGAATAGAAGTACTTTCATGACCGAAAAAGCCCGCAACCGCCTCCTCTCGTTGCTCTGGCTCGGCCTCGCGGGGCTTGCCGCCGCTGGCATGGGGTTTTCCAGCATCTACATATACCTGAAACCGGGTTTGCCTTCAGTGGAGAGCCTGCGCGATATCCGCCTGCAGACCCCGCTGCGGGTCTACTCGCGGGATATGAAGCTGATTGGCGAATTCGGCGAGAAACGCCGCACCCCGATCACCATCGAGCAGACGCCGGAGACCTTCATCAAGGCGGTGCTCGCGGCGGAGGATGCCGGATTTTACTCCCATAACGGCGTTTCCATTAAAGGTCTGATGAGAGCTGCCTCACAAATCCTGCAAACAGGCTCCATTCAGTCTGGCGGCAGCACGCTGACCATGCAGGTAGCGCGAAACTTCTTCCTCAGCCGCGAACAGCGATTCGTGAGGAAATTCAACGAGATACTGCTTTCCCTGCAGATCGAGCGCGAACTCACCAAGGACGAGATCCTCGCCCTCTATATCAACAAGATCTTCCTCGGCAACCGGGCCTACGGTTTCCAGGCCGCCGCCCAGGTTTACTACGGCCGCGACATCAATGAGCTCAATGTGGCCCAGTGGGCCATGATGGCTGGACTGCCCAAGGCACCGTCCACCTACAACCCCATCGCCAACCCCTCGCGGGCGCTGGTGCGGCGCAACTGGATCCTGAAGCGGATGCTGGACCTCGGTTATATCAGCCAGTCCGAGTACAAGAATTCCATTACCGCGCCGGTAACCGCGCGCTGGCACGGGCACGACCTTGACCTGCACGCGCCCTATATCGCCGAAATGGCCCGCAAGGAGGCTGTGGAGCTGTTCGGTGACAGCGCCTACACCGAGGGATACCAGGTCATCACCAGCGTGGACAGCCGGCTCCAGGAGGCCGCCCAGGACGCCCTGCAGCGCGGGCTCGAAGCCTATGACAGCAGGCATGGTTACCGGGGGCCGGAGCAGCAGCTCGAGAAGGAGCTGCTGGATGACAACGACCAGATGGTCGATATCCTCAATGAAATTCCCGTGCTCGGCGGACTGGAGCCGGCGGTGGTCACCGCCGTCGAGCCGCGCCGCCTGCAGGTCCAGCTGCGCGACCGCAGCGTGGTTGAGGTGGCGTGGGAGAACGGTCTCAGCGAGATACGCCCCTACATTTCCGAGAATGCGCGCGGGGCCCGCATCGAGAGCGCCGAGGAAATGTTCGCTCCCGGAGACGTGATTCGCCTGCGCCGGGTCGAGATATCGCCCAGTGGCCAGGAAATGGTGGAAACCGAAGCGACTGAAGAACTCGCCGATGACGCGGAGCGCCAGCCCACCGCCGATCCGTTTGCCGATCCGGGCGAGCCGGCGGCCATCTTGGACGAGCCTCAGGTACGGGTGGAATGGCACCTGGCCCAGGTCCCTGCCGCCCAGGGCACCCTGATTTCACTCGAGCCCTCCGATGGCGCCATCCGCGCCATGGTGGGCGGTTATGATTTCCGCCAGAGCCACTTCAACCGGGCCACCCAGGCAGCACGGCAACCGGGTTCCAGCTTCAAGCCGTTCATCTACGCCGCCGCCCTGGAGAAGGGCTACACCGCGGCCAGCATGATCAATGACGCGCCGATCATCTTCGAAGAAACCAACATGCAGGATGTCTGGCGCCCGGAAAACGACACCGGCACCTTCCTCGGCCCCACACGCCTGCGCAAGGCGCTGTACAAGTCCCGCAACATGGTCTCAATCCGGCTCCTGCAGGCCCTCGGCATCGACTATGCACTGGATTTCGCCGAGAACTTCGGTTTTGAGCGGAGCAAACTCGCTCGCAACCTGACCATTGCCCTGGGCAGCTCGGCGCTGACTCCACTGGAGATGGTCCGCGGCTACGCCGCCTTTGCCAACGGCGGCTATCGGGTCGAGCCCTACCTGGTAGAGCGCGTGCTCGACGTGAATGGTGAGACCATCTACCAGGCCCTGCCGCTTACCGTCTGCCGCGACTGCCCCGACATGGCCGAAGCCGGCGCGGAGGCACCCGAGCCCATCGACCTGGCCGGGACCAGCGTGGAAGAAGACATGGCGCTTCCGGCAGGAGAGCCCATCGAGCTGCGTACCCTGCAGGTGAACCCGCTCAGCGCCGACCCGAACGCCCAGGCGCTCCCCCGCGCCCCGCGCGCCATGTCCCCGGAGACGGCGTTCATCATCGATTCGATGCTCAAGGACGTCATCAAGCGGGGTACCGGGCGCAAGGCCCTGGTAATGAAGCGCGGTGATATCGCCGGGAAGACCGGCACCACCAATGGTCCCCGCGATGCCTGGTTCTCGGGCTACAGCCCGCACCTGGCCACCAGCGCCTGGGTCGGCTTCGACTCCAACGGCGAGCTGGGCAAGAACGAGTACGGCGGCTCGGCGGCCCTGCCCATCTGGATCGATTTCATGTCGGCTGCGCTGGAGGGCCTGCCGGAACGGCATTTGCCGCAACCCGACAACATAGTCACTGTGCGGATCAACCCCCGAACTGGACTGCGCACCTCTCGCGGCGGCATGTTCGAAGTATTCCGGGCCGACCGGGTTCCCGGGCACGAGTCCTATAGCTCCTACCGCCCGGGTTACCCGTCCGGCAGGAACGGCTCGGGCAGCCAGGAAGAAGAAGAGGAATCCCTGCCGGAAGAACTCTTCTAGGGGTTGCCTGGCGACCAGACAATAAAAAACGGGGCCTCTGGCCCCGTTTTTTATTGTCCGCATACCCGGCGCAGGGTAGAAAATCCGCTACGAGAGATTGCGGTACTCGAGACAGGCCCGCTCGAGGGCGGAAAAATCAGGGATCACGGCCTCCTCGCCGGCGAGGGAGACATGCACCAGCTCTCCCATGGCACAGGGCGCATCCCGCCGCGCCAGTTGATCCTGCGTCACCCTGACCAGGCGCGGCGTACCCTGCAGGACCATGGCGAAGAATGGCAGGCGGCCTTCGGGGTTGCCGCTGGCCAGCACTGCGATGCGGCCCTCGCTGTCCATGGAGGCCAGCGAGCGACCTCGCATCACCTCGAACGAGAGCACCGGCAGGCGCTGCTCGCGCCAGTTGATCTCCCCCAGGTACCAGTCGGGCGCATCGTAGGCCGAGACCGGCGTCTGTACCGCGATCACCTCTGACAGGATATCCACCGGCACCAGCAACTGGCCGTCTGCCAGCGGCAGCAGCAGGCTGCTGACCTCCCGGGGAGTCTCCAGCGAGAGCGCTTCAGTTCCGTTCATACTTCAACCCTTATGCCGATAGTCACTCGGCCAGTCACTGGCTGGCCGGCGCAACCGTATAGTCGCGAATTGCCTCCAGCAGGACCTCTTCCTGGTAGGGCTTGCCGAGATAGTGGTTTACCCCCAGGGAGAGCGCGTGGTCGCGGTGTTTCTGCCCGGTGCGCGAGGTAATCATGATGATCGGGATATCCCGCAAGCGGCTGTTGCCACGGATATGGCGTGCCACCTCGAAGCCGTCCATGCGCGGCATCTCGATATCCAGCAGGATCACGTCGGGGCGGATGTCCTGCAGCTGGATTACCGCATCCTGCCCGTCCTTGGCGGTATTCACCAGGTAACCCTCCCGCTCCAGGAAGCGGGTGGTGACCTTGCGCACGGTAACCGAGTCATCCACCACCATGACTCGCTGCTGGGTCTCCACTGGCTCCGGCTTGACCCGCGGCGCCGACGGCAGTGCCAGCTCTGCGGGACGTGCCAGTAGGGCCGCCTGCTGGCGCAGCAGCGCGTGGGCATCCAGGATCACCACCACGGTACCATCACCGGTAACCGTCGCGCCGGAAACGCCCTGGACCGCCGCAAACTGGGGCCCCAGGCTCTTCACCACGATCTCGCGGCTGCCCAGTACGGCATCTACCTGCAGCGCCATGGCGTGGCCCTCGGAGCGCACCAGCAGCACCGGCAGCTGGGCATCTTCGACTTCCAGCTTGGGGCGGGCCTCGGACTGCAGCAGGGTGCCGAAATAATTCACCTGGTAGGGTTCGCCCGCATACTCGAACCGCGCGTCGGGAGAGCTGTAGTAATGCTCCAGTTCATAGGGGCTGAGCCGCACGATACCCTCGATGGTGTTGAGCGGCAGGGCAAAGACGTCATCGCCGACACTCACCATCAGCGCCCGGTTTACCGACACGGTAAACGGCAGGCGCACCGTGAACTCGGTACCGGCGCCCAGTTTGGAGTCGATATGCACGGTACCACCGATCTGCTTGATCTCGGCGGATACCACATCCATACCCACGCCGCGCCCGGAAATCTGCGTCACCCGGTCGGCGGTACTGAAACCGGCCTGCAGAATGAACTGCAGGATTTCGTTATTCGTGAGTTCCGCATCCGCGCGCATGAGTCCGCGCTCGATCGCCTTTTCGCGCACCTTCATCAGGTTGATGCCGGCACCATCGTCGCCAATGGTCAGCACCACCTCACTGCCCTCGCGCTCCAGCGCTACCGTAATACGGCCCCGCTCCGGCTTGCCAGACTCCTGCCGCCGGGCTGGCAACTCGATGCCGTGGTCCACCGCGTTGCGCAGCATGTGCTCGAGCGGCGCCACCATGCGCTCCAGCATGGAACGGTCCAGCTCCCCCTCAACGTTGGAGAACACCAGGTCCACCTGCTTGCCGAGTTCAGCACTTACCTGGCGCACGATACGGCGCAGGCGCGGCACCAGGCGCGAGAAGGGCACCATGCGGCTGCGCATCAGGCCTTCCTGCAATTCGGTGTTTACGCGCGACTGCTGCAGCAGGAGGGTTTCGGTGTCGCGTGCCTTGTTACCCAGGGTATTGCGCAACTCCAGCAAGTCAGAGGTGGACTCCAGCAATGAGCGCGACAGCTGCTGGATGGAGGAATAGCGGTCCATTTCCAGCGGGTCAAAATTGTCATCCTGCTCCGCGAGCTGTTCCTGGCGGAACAGGATCTGCGCCTCGGTCTCCATATCCAGTCGGCGCAGCTGCTCGTTCAGGCGTGTGATGGTCGAATCCATCTCGTCCAGCGCGAAGCCGAACTCGCTCACCTGCTCCTCGAGGCGGCTCCGGGAAATAGAGGTCTCACCGGCCAGGTTCACCAGCTCCTCGAGCAGTTCAGCCGCTACCCGCACCATCTCCTGGGGCTGGCCGCGGTTACCGCCGCGTTGCTCGTTCGGGTGCAGGCTGTCTTTCTTGCGGACGAAAGGCAGTACATTGCTGGCTGCCTCGGCCGGCGCCAGCGGCACCGGCTTGGTGTCCACGGCGCCGAGCAGGGCCGGCGTAGCCGCCTCGCCCTCTGGTTGCGGCGCTATTTCATCTTGCGGCGCTGTCTCATCGGCCGCTGCGCCACCGTCGTCCGGCTGCAGTTCGTCGTCGACCACCGGGGCCGGCTCGGCAGCCTCAGGGGTTTCCGCAACCTGGCTGTCCGCCCACGCGGTATCGAGCAGCTCGGCAAAAGCCTCCAGCTCATCCCCGGCCATCCATGCCCGAACCGTCTCCACTCCACCGGCAATGCGGTCATAGATACCGTGTGCGTTGGCAAAAAAATCAGGTCCGGGATGGTCACTGGACGGCATGGCCTCGATAACCGTCTCGAACCGGTGCGCCACCTCACCGAGCCCCATCAGGCCAGCCATGCGTGCACCGCCCTTGAAAGTGTGCAGCACGCGCTTGAGCGCCTCCGCGCGGCTGTAGTCAGCCGGGTCGGCCTCCCACCCCTGGATCAGCTCCTCGAGCTCATCGACCAGGTCACCGGCTTCCTCCATAAATACATCAACCACGTCCGGGTCGATATCCGCCACGGGGGTGTTGTCACGGGCAGCAGTTTCCGGGCTGTCAGGGGCGCTCGTGGGCTGCCGGTTATCGCCAGCGCCAGCTTCGGATGCGGGGCCGTCACCGCCAAGCAGGCTCTCGTCGAGGCCGAGATCGGCAGCCTGGTCCTGGCCGGACAGGTCGTAACCCGTTTCCTGCTGGTGGGTGGTAGGAAGGTCTGTACTGTCGAGCTCCAGCGCCGCCCAGTCATCGGTCACCGCGGGATCATCACTGCCAGTATCGCCGGCATCTGCGGACCGCTCGTCCGCGCCGTCCGGGGTGGAATAAGATATTGGCAGGTCGGTATGGTCGATACCGAGCTCCGCCCAATCGAAGTCTTCTTCCTCGCTGGCGCTCTCGCCCTGGGCGAGCGCCCGCAGCGCCTCGCCCACCGCGTCGCTGACATCCGGCAGGTCCTGCGCCGCCGCGACGGCGTCAACCAGGTCGAGCAGTTCGCTGTGGCCCTGCTCCAGCGAGGCCCACAGGGCCGGCTCACCTTCCAGGGTGTTGTCCAGTATCCGCGCGTAGACCTCCAGCAGCAGCCGGGACAGTTCGGCCAGCGTCGGCAGTTGCGCCCGCTGGGCGGCCTCCTCGAGGACCCTCAGTTCTTCCGCGATAGGCTCGAGCAGGCCGGTGTTGGCGGGCTCGCGGCGCCATGCGCCGAGGACCTCGTCGGCATCGAGCAGCACCTTCATGCCGTCGGCCATGATGACCGCCAGCAGCTGCGGATCCACTTCGCGCGGCTCGCTGGACTCACGCTCGCGGATCAGGTGCCCGACGGCGCGCTCCTGCAATTCCGCAGTGCGGGCGAGAAACGGTTCCGCCTTGGCGATGTGGATCGGCTGCTGGTTACGGATCTGGTCGAGGACCTCGCGCACATAGGTGGCCCCGTCCTCGAGCAGCTCGTAGATATCCTCGTCGATATTGACCTGGTAGGTCCGAAGCTCCTTGACGAACCGCTCCAGCGGCGTCACCAGCTCGGCCACCGGGGTGACGTCGGCCATGTGGGCGGAACCCTTCATGGTATGGAGCGCGCGGTGCAGGGGATCGGAGGGCACGCCGTAGAGCGGCGCCGCAGCGCGCATGTCCGCGAGGAATTCATCCAGCGTCGCCAGGTGGGTCTCGGTCTCCTGGGCAAAGATCTCCCACAGCTGGGCATTGTCGTCGCTGTCATCGTCTGTGGCAGCCCCACCCGCTGGCGACGCAGCCGCGCCGCTGTCAGCCACAGCCGGCGCGTCCAGGTCCGCCGGGCTCTCGCCGTGGGCAAGCTGTTCGGCCCACGCGCGCAGCTGCTCGGTACGCTCCGGATCCGGATCGGCGGCCTGGGCGCGGAACGCGTCGATCATGGACGGCAGCTTGGCGCACACGTGTTCGATCAGGTGTACGTGGCCGCGCTGGGGTTTGACCGTCTCGTCGATCACCCGGTTGAGCATATTCTCGACGGCCCAGGCCAGCTCGCCGATATCCAGGGCCTCCACCATGCGACCGGAGCCTTTCAGGGTATGGAAGCCCCGGCGGAATTCCACCAGCGCCGCACGGTCGCTGAAATCTGCCGCCCAGCGCGGGAAGAACTCGCGGATGGTCTCCAGAACCTCATCCGCTTCCTCGAGGAAGATCTCCAGGATCTCTTCGTCAATCAGGTTCTCGTCGTCATCGTCGGCGACCTGCGCCGGCTCGGGTTCCGCCGCCTGCGGTGTGCCGGTTTCGCCCGGCGCGGACTCAGGCTCGGCGGGTGCCGGCGCTATGGACTCCGGGGAGAATTCTTCAGGCTCCTCAGTCGCAGCGAACTCCTGCGGTGCCGGTTCGGCCGGGACCGCGCCAGTCGGCGCCACTTCCCGGTTATCGACGCCGAATCCAAGCGCGGAGACACTGTCCTCCGCCAGTGCCAACAGCATGTCCGCGTCCTCGATCCCTTCGGCGCGGCGCTCGAGATAATACTCGACGCTGGTGATGGCATCGGCGAGGGTGTCGAGCACCTTCCATTCCGGCTGCTCGGCGGCCTCGATCAGGCGCTCGCGGATATAGCGGGTACAGGCGGCAACAATATCGCCAGCACGCTGGAAGCCCACCATATCCAGTCCGCCGCCCACTTCCTGCAATCGCTCGGGAACGCGGTGTAGGTGGCTTACGTCCCAGTGGCTGGCGATATACTCAACCACGGCTTCCTTGACCGACTCCAGGCCGGTGCGCGCCTCGCGCAGGACCGAGTCAGTCGCATCGCCCATCAGGGGCTGCTCGCTATGTCCCTGGTGCTGGCGGTTGAGCGCTGACGCCAGTGATGAATCCAGCTGCACTACTTCGCTCGCAGCCTGAAGCAGGAGCTCCTGGGGATCGTCGGTGCGGGAGGCATCGCGCAGTGATTCATAGATCCCGCGGGCGCGCAGGCGCTGGCTTTCCAGGCCCAATACGCCGAGCGTATCGGCAATCCGCTGCGCGACGGTGGCAATATCACTCAGCGATGCCGGTTCCTCACCGGTAATGGTGGGATCCAGGGCTTCACGCACCCCGTCCAGCTCCTCGCGCAACGCCTTGATGGCAGTGCCCATGGCTTCCGGCCCCATGGCCAGGGCTTCACCAGTATCGGGCCTGGGCGTGCCGGGCACGGCGCGATCCAGGGCAAAAGTTGCATAAAGGGATTTGCAGCGCGCGCTGTTCGGCCCCGCCATATAGACGTAAAAGAGCAGGTTGCGGACCAGGCCGCGGTCGAGGGGTGCGTCCAGCACCTGTGCGCCGCGCCCCTGCAACAGGCGGAACTCCACATCGATCCGTCGCAGCAGCTGGCGCAGGGCGGGGAGGACATTGATGCGCTGCTCGCCAATGGCCTCTAGCAAGCCCTCGAGGATCTGCCACAGGGGTTGCCGAACACTGCCGCTGTAGAGCAGCTGCATCTTTTCGGCGACCTTGCGCAGGTAACTGAGGCTATCACCACCATTGACGTCGCGAATCAGGCCCGCTGCCGCCACGTGGTACATCTTGCGCAACTTGTTGACCAGCTCCTGCAACCGGGCGCTATCCGCAACCAGCGGCTGGCGCGCGCCATGGGCCTGGCCCAGCGCGGAGAGATCCGGGGAGAAGAGCGCACCCTCAGTCACCAGGCGCTCACGGCGCACGGCGCGGAGGTCGTTGAGCAATGGCAGCAGCAGCACCGCGTTGTCACGGCGCTGGTAGGCGACCTTGTCCAGGTACAGGGGCAGCTCCAACAGGGCCCGCATAAGGAACTCGCGGGTCTCCTCGCTGTTTTCCACCTCGTCTGTCGAGAGAGCCTGTATCAGCTGCTCCATTTCCTCGGCGAGCATGGCGGCACCGGTGAGCTCCGCCATGTGCAGGCTGCCGTGGACCTGGTGGATCAGTTCCAGACAGGCCTGCAGTTTGTCCGGTTCGGCGGCGCCTTCGTTTGCGTAGCTCTCCAGGGCGTGGCGGGCCTGCGCCAGAGTCTCGTTGATCTCGCCGGTCAGCCAGTCGAGGGCTTCGAAATTCGGATTGTCGTGACTCACGCCAAGTCCTCAATAATTCTGTCGTTAGTCCGGCGCGAGCTGTACCCGGCCAGCACGGCGGGAGCGCTCACGCGCTACCGCCCGCCTGGTGCCAGGGGCGCGGCGCCTGGGGCCCGGTGAGGTTTCTGCGGTCGGGCAATCACGCCAGTGCGCGGTCTTCATGGGTGGCCGCACTTTCATCCTCGCCATCGAGCATGGGGAAGTCGTCATCACCCATTTCCGGCAAGTCCACATCGTACAGTTCGTCAGTGGTGTCCATACCGGTGTCTTCCGCCGGCAGCTTGAAGCCGGCAACGGACTCACGCAAGGCGGTGGCAGTTTTCGCCAGGTTACCAATCGACTGCGCCGTTGCCTGGGTACCCGCTGAGGTCTGGGAGGTAATCTCCTGAATCACGTTCATCGTGTTGGAGATGTGGCCGGCAGAAGAAGCCTGCTGGCGAGCCGCGTTGGAGATGTTCTGGATCAGGGCCGCCAGGTTGGTGGATACGCCCTCAATCTCTTCCAGGGCAACACCGGCGTCCTGGGCCAGGCGGGCACCGCGCACCACCTCGGTGGTGGTCTGTTCCATCGAGGTCACCGCCTCGTTGGTGTCCGACTGAATCGCTTTTACCAGGCCTTCGATCTGCTTGGTCGCGCCGGCAGAACGTTCCGCGAGGCGCTGGACCTCGTCCGCTACCACCGCGAAGCCGCGGCCCGCGTCACCGGCCATGCTGGCCTGGATTGCGGCGTTAAGGGCCAGGATGTTGGTCTGGTCGGCAATGTCGTTAATCAGGCTCACGATATCGCCAATTTCCTGCGAGGATTCACCCAGGCGCTTGATCCGCTTGGAGGTGTCCTGGATCTGTTCGCGGATGTTGTCCATGCCCTTGATGGTGTTCTGTACCACCTTGGCGCCGTTACTTGCGATCTGTACCGAGCGCTCGGCTACCTGGGCCGACTCGGCGGCGTTGGCAGATACCTGGTCAATGGTTACCGCCATCTCGTTCACCGCCGCGGAGGCACCGGCGATCTCCTGAGCCTGGTGCTCGGAAGCCTCGGCCAGGTGCAGGGCGGTCTGCTGGGTTTCCTCGGACAGGCCGGATACTTCCTGGGCAGCGCCGTTAATCCGCGATACCAGCACCCGCAGCTGGTCAATGGTGTAGTTGATGGAGTCCGCAATGGCGCCGGTGAAGGCCTCGGTTACTGTCGCCGAGGTGGTAAGGTCACCATCAGCGAGGTCGGCCAGCTCATCCAGCAGCTGCATAATCGCCTGCTGGTTGCGCTCGTTGGTTTCGGACTCTTCGCGCAGGCTGCGGCGGGTGCCGGAGAAGGCGTTGATCATCATGCCGAAGATCAGCAGAACGAAGATACCGGCCAGGATGGCGATGGTCATGTTGTTCGGCTGGCGTTCCCCGGCCAGGTTTACGATGCGGTCGTTCAGCACGTTCAGGGATTCAAGCAGTTCCGGCGAGGAGGACAGGATGCCGTCAGCGGCCTGGCGGGCGGCGAACAGGGCCGGGGTCGCCTCGAAGATCTCCCGCACCGAGGAGCTCACGAACTGGAACAGCTCGGTAATCTCGTCCAGGGACTCCCGCGCTTCAGGGTCGGTAACGCGGGAAATTCCCATTACCACGTCGCCGGTCTTCATACCCTCGACCACTTTACCGAACAGGCTGGCGTCGGTGTTGAACTGGTCTGCCGCGGCCTCCGCGTCCGTGCCGCCCTGCAGCATCTTGTCGATGTTCCGGCCGATCCGCTCGGCGCGCCATACCTGCAGCTGAGCCTGCTCTACCTGGTTGGCCGGGGCGTTGTTGGCCAGCAGGATCTCCACGATGTTGTTGTGCTCAGCCTGCAGTTCCGGCAGGGAGTCGTTCAGGGTGCTGGCAACATCGTTCAGGAAGATGATGGTGTCGCGGTTGCCGATAATGGTGTCCGCCTGGGCGCGTACCTGCCGCCAGATTTCGCCGTAGTCGGCCAGCTCCTGGCGCAGCGCCTCGCGTGTGGCTTCGTCCGCGCCCTGGAGTTCATTCCAGGTACTGGTCATCTCCTTGATGACACTCTCCAGCTCGACGAAGGCCTGCTCGTTACCCGCTGTGGCCGCCGGGGCGTAAGTCACCACCTGGTAGGCAAGGGCCCGCAGCTCGGCTACCTGCTGCAGGTATTCTTTATCCCGGTCACCCCGGGTCTGCACCAGGTACATACTGACGATCAGGCTCGCCAACGCGGCGAGCACCAGCAGACCCAAGAACAGCACTGCCGGATTACGGCGCAGCGCGGAAAAGGAACTCTGGGAGCCTGTTTTCATAGTTTACTCCTGGCGGGCCCTTCTGGGTTGAGGCCTACTCTTTTTATCACCACTGTTGAACCGAACAACCGGGTGGCAGGCGGGCAGTGCGCGATGACTGCCGGCCTTACCGCCCCGGAATCATGCCCCCACGGGGCTTGCAAGACAGCCGCGGGCCTCACTCAGTGAGCCGCGGCGTCCATAAATTGAAAATCATTGATCAAAGCGAGCATGTCGAATACCAGCCAGCGGTCCTGCTGAAGTACGAACTGGCCGCTGATCATGGGAGCGAACGGCTCGAGCAAATCCCCCGGCGCTCGACGCGCGAACTCCACAGCCAGGTGCTGCATGCCGTGGAGCTCATCGACGATCAGGCCGGCATAGACTTTCTCGTGCTCCACGACGAGTACGCGGCGCCGCTGGCGATTGCTCGTCAGGTTGCCCCCGAAGAACATTGCGAGATCGAACAGGGGCAGCAGGCGGCCGCGGACGTTGGCGACGCCGCGCACCCATGGCTGCACCCCCGGAATGAAGGTATGCGGGGGGACCTCCAGCAGCTCCACCACCTCGTCCATGGGTGCAACAAACCGGTGCCCCAGCAGGGAGAAGCCGATGCCGCTCCAGTAAGGTTTTACTTCCTGGCGACCGGGCAGGCCGGCGGCCTGCGCCTTGGCGCGGTTGGCGAGCTCAACCAGCGCGAGATAGGGGGACTGATCTGATTGCACCGAATTGCCGTTGGCTTAAGCCAACACCTCCTCGATTACACCCAGCAGCTTGCTCTCGGCCACGGGCTTGGTCAGGTAGGCACGCGCACCCTGGCGCATGCCCCAGACACGATCGGTATCCTGGTCCTTGGTGGTGACCATGATGATCGGAATACCATTGGTGTGGCTGTCCTTGCTCAGCTGGCGCGTGGCCTGGAAGCCGTTGAGGCCGGGCATCACGATATCCATCAGGATGACGTCGGGGCGCTGTTCACGCGCGACGTCCACGCCGGTTTCTCCGCTGGTAGCCGAGAGAACGGAATGACCGTTCTTTTCCAGAATGGTTGTAAGCTTGTGCGTCTCCGTCGGAGAGTCGTCAACAATCAATACTTTAGCCATGTTTTCCCCGTGACGTTATCTGCCCGCACAGCCGCCTTACCCCCAAAAGGTTGATGAAGCTGCGCAGGTATTTCTGGTCATGTTTGGCGGATGCGAATCGGGACGACTGCATCCACTCACCGTTTAAAAAGTTTCTTATTGTTGCTTTTGCCCCGCCGGCACAAAAGGTAGGGCTCAGAAGCCGGGGCTTTCGGCCAGCGGGACCTTATTGTTTTATGTTACGCCAGTTCCGGGCACAAAGTCACAGGCCGCAACCACCATCAGGCGGCGTGATGCGGCTTCGCGTGCGCCGAGATGGCCCCCATCAGCTCACTTTTGCTGAAGGGCTTGGTTAAATATTGGTCACAACCCACCACGCGCCCCTTGGCCCGGTCAAACAGGCCATCCTTGCTGGAGAGCATCACTACGGGCGTCGCGCGGAATTCGCTATTGTTCTTGATGAGTGCACAGGTCTGGTAGCCGTCCAGGCGCGGCATCATGATGTCGACGAAGATGATATCGGGCCGGGAATCGGCAATTTTTGCCAGCGCATCGAAGCCATCCGTGGCGGTGACCACGGTACAACCCGCCTTCTGTAGCAGCGTCTCTGCGGTCCGGCGGATCGTCTTACTATCATCGATCACCATTACCGTGAGGCTTTCCCAGTTGAGCTCCATAGTATTGTTGTATCCCCTGAATATTTATTTTCGGCGCCGGCCAGGCGCAGCCGCGCCGCTTTGTCTGAACCACTCGCAGGGTCTGGGCGCCTCGGATGTGTCAGCGCTAGCCGCCAAGGACGCACACCAAGGGGAACTTTTAACACAGAACCTGTACACAATCCACCGGTCCAACGGGGGTTGGGGAGGACTGCACAAATTGTCACCAGGTCGCCATCCGCTGCCAATTGGCGAGGGGACGGTTGCCTCCCCGCCGATCTGACCTTACTTTACGCTTGGGCAATAATGACCACCTCACGGAACCCAAATCTATGAGCCAGACTCTCGGCGTGGTGATGGACCCCATCGCCAACATCCATTTCAAGAAAGACACCACCCTGGCGCTGTTGCTGGCGGCCAAGCATCGCGGCTTCCAGCTGTTCTATTTCGAGCAGGGGGATTTATACCTGGAAGACGGTCGCGCCATGGGGCGGGGCCGACCGCTGGATGTTTTCGCCGATCCCGAGAGGTGGTTCGAGCTGGGGGAACTCCACGATATCGCCCTGGGCGAACTGGACACGCTGCTGATGCGCGTCGACCCGCCCTTCGATAACGAATACGTCTACTCCACCTATATCCTCGAGGCCGCCGAGCGCGAAGGCACCCTGGTGGTGAACCGTCCCCAGGCGCTGCGTGACTGCAACGAGAAGATTTTTGCCACCACCTTTCCGCATTGCTGCCCGCCGCTGATCGTGAGCCGCAACATCCAGCGGCTGCGCGACTTCCACGCCACGCACCGGGATGTGATCTTCAAGCCACTCGACGGCATGGGCGGCAGCGGCGTCTTTCACTGCAAGCCAGACGGCAGCAATCTCGGCGCGATCCTGGAGACCCTGACCGACGAGGGTCGCAAGCAGATCATGGGGCAGCGCTATATCCCCGAGATCAAGGACGGGGACAAGCGTATCCTGGTGGTAAACGGCGAGGCCGTGCCCTACTGCCTCGCTCGTATCCCCGAGGCGGGTGAGACCCGCGGCAACCTGGCTGCCGGCGGGCGCGGCGAGGCGCGCCCGCTGAGCGACCGCGATCGCTGGATCGTGGAACAGGTGGCTCCTTCCCTGAAGGCCAGGGGCCTGCTGTTCGTCGGCCTGGACGTGATCGGTGACTACCTCACGGAGATCAACGTGACCAGCCCCACCTGTGTGCGCGAGATCGATGCCGCCTATGGTACCGACATCGGCGGGCAGCTGATGGACGCGATCACAGACCTGCTGGCGCAAAAAGGATAGACTCCATATCCGCCAGCCCGTTTCCCGACACCCGGTCCGGGCGGGATTACAGATAGCAGTACACAACCAATAACAATGAATCCGACCGCGAGCACCAACAATATCCAGGCCGCTACGAGCGCGCAGGCCGCCCAGGGCGAACGCTTTGTCTTTGCCCTGTTCCTGGCCTGCGCCGTCCACGCCGTGGTGATTTTCGGCGTGGCATTCGCGGCGCCGGAGGCGCGGCAGGCCCCGCCGACGCTCGAGGTCACGCTGGCCCAGCACCACACCTCCCAGGCCCCCGAGGATGCCGACTACCTCGCCCAGCACAACCAGCAGGCCAGCGGGACGGCGGACACCCCCAGGGAGCTGTCGAGCAACCGGCGCGCCGAGATCGCCGATACGACCATCCAGGAGGTCAACCCGCTCCCCCAGCAGCAGGCAGCGCGGCCGGCCGAGCAGCGCCGGCAACTGGTCACCACCGTCGGCGACAGCACCCGGCAGGCGCCGGAGCTGCCCGCGGAGGACAAGCGTTCGGATGAAAAACGGGGCGACGCTCCCACCGACCTGCCCCAGGTCAACCCCGAGATCGCCAGCCTGCAGGCGCGACTGGACAAGATTCGCCAGACCATCGCGCAGCGGCCGCGCGTGCGCCGGCTGACCTCGGTGGCCACCCGGGCCTCGGCCGATGCGGCGTACCTCCACGGCTGGCGCCAGAAAGTGGAGTCCGTCGGCAATGACAACTTCCCGGAGGAGGCCCTCCAACACCAGATCACCGGCAGCCTGCGCATGATGGTCCGCCTGCTTCCCACCGGCGCGGTGGAAGAAGTGGTAATCCTCGAGTCCTCGGGAGAGCGTATCCTCGACGACGCGGCACAGCAGATCGTGCGCCTCGCGGCACCTTTCGAGCCTTTCCCGGCCGAAATCCGCAAGGAGGCCGACCGCCTGGAGATCATCCGCACCTGGCGATTCGAGATGACGGGCCTTTCCACGGCAGCAACAAAGATGCCCTCCCGCGGGTAGCCGCCTGCGCCCGGGCCGCCAGGGGCCCCAACTACTAGACTGAGCGTATGCATCGAGACAACATCGACAGCGACCTGACCCATTCCAGCCTGCGCGGCCAGTTCCTGCTGGCCATGCCCGGCATGCAGGACCCGCGTTTCCAGCACGCCATCGCGCTGGTCTGTGAACACACGCCCGATGGCACCATGGCAATCGTGCTGAACGTCCCCAGCAAGGTGCACTGGCGGGAGGTGTTCGACCAGCTGTCGCTGGATGATGCCAGCCTGCGGGGCGAGGAAGTCGTGTTACTGGGCGGGCCGGTCTCACCGGAACAGGGCTTTGTCCTCCACGGCGCCGGGACCACTTTCGATTCCACCGTCGAAGTAAACGAAGACATCAGCCTCACGGCATCGCGCGATATCCTCGAGTCCCTGGCCTCGGGACGCGGCCCTGACGACGTGCTGGTGGCACTCGGCTACGCCGGCTGGGGTCCCGGCCAGCTTGAGGAGGAACTGGTAGAAAACGCCTGGCTCACCCTCCCCGCCGAGCCGGAGATCCTCTTCGCCACCCCCTGCGAGAAGCGCTGGCAGACCGCCGCCGCCCGCCATGGCATCGACCTTTCCGGCATTGGCTCGCAGGCAGGCCACGCCTGATGGGCAAGGCAGTCACTGCGCTCGCGTTCGACTTCGGCACCCGCTCCATCGGCCTCGCCTTCGGGCAGAGCCTGACCGGCAGTGCCCGCGAGCTGGCCCCACTGCCGGCCCGCGACGGCCAGCCGGACTGGGACCGGGTCCAGCGGGTGATTGCCGAGTGGCAGCCGCATTTCCTGCTGGTGGGGCTGCCACTGAACATGGATGGCAGCGAGAGCGAATTCTGCGCCCGCGCTCGGAAATTCTCCCAGCGCCTGCACGGCCGCACCGGCCTGCCGGTGGAGCTGGTGGATGAGCGACTGAGTACGCGCGCCGCCAAGGAAGAAGCCTTCGAGCGCGGCCACCGCGGCAACTACGCCGAAGACCCGGTGGATTCCATCGCCGCGCGGATCTTCCTCGAGGACTGGCTGCGCGCACGGGGCAACGGGGCCTGACCGCGCCCCCTCTCGATTAACGGCCCCGTCTGCTAGAATTGCCGCCCCATTTACCAACCGACGCAGGCTGTATGGCTATAGAACGCATCCGCATCGCCACCCGCGAGAGTGCCCTCGCCCTCTGGCAGGCCAATTTCGTCAAGGACCAGCTGGAACACCACCATCCCGGCCTGCAGGTAGAGCTGCTGCCACTGACCAGCCGCGGTGACCAGCTGCTGGATATTCCGCTGGCCAAGGTGGGCGGCAAGGGACTGTTCGTGAAAGAGCTGGAAAAAGCCATGCTGGACGGCCGTGCGGATATCGCCGTGCATTCCATGAAGGACGTGCCGATGGAATTCCCGGATGGCCTGCACCTTGCGGTCATCTGCGAGCGGGAAGACCCGCGCGACGCCTACGTGAGCAATCACTACGCCCATATCGACGAGCTGCCGCAGGGCGCTGTAGTGGGCACCTCGAGCCTGCGCCGGCAGTGCCAGCTGCTGGCCTACCGGCCTGACCTGCAGGTGAAATTCCTGCGCGGCAACGTCAACACCCGCCTGGCCAAGATGGATGCGGGCGAGTTCGACGCGATCATCCTGGCATCCGCGGGCCTGCTGCGCCTGGAGATGCGCGAGCGCATCCGCGACTTTATCGCCCCGGAAATCATGCTGCCCGCCGGCGGCCAGGGCGCAGTGGGTATCGAATGCCGTCGCGACGACGAACTCGAACAGCTGCTGCAGCCCTTACACCACGCCGACACCCACGCGCGGCTGGTTGCCGAGCGGGCGCTCGTGGCACGCCTGAACGGCAGTTGCCAGGTCCCCATCGGCTGTTATGCGGAACTCGACGGCGACCAGCTGTGGCTGCGCGGGCTGGTGGGTGACCCCGACGGCAGTGACATCGTACGTGCGGAAACCCGCGGCCCGCGCACCGAAGGCGAGGCGCTGGGTACCTCGCTGGCGGAAGAGCTGCTGGCCGGCGGCGCCGACAAGATCCTGGCTGCGCTCTGACCCCATGGAATCGAGCCTGTCCGGTGTGCGCGTACTCACTACCCGCCCGGCCCACCAGTCCCGCGACTGGTGTGAGCTGCTGGCGGCTGAAGGCGCCACTGTCGACACGATCCCGTTGCTGGCCATAGAGCCGATCGAATCCGGCCCCGAATACCAGCGCACCAAAAACCAGGTAATGGACTTCGACCAGGTCGATCACGCCATTTTCGTGTCCCGCAACGCGGTGCGCCTGGCCTTCGACTGGCTCGATGCCTATTGGCCGCAACTGCCTGTCGGCCCCCGCTATTACGCCATCGGCGCCGGCACGGCCCGTGACCTGGAGTCACACGGCCCGGAGTGCACCAGTGCCGGCGGCGCCATGGACTCCGAGGCGCTGCTGGCGCTGCCGTCACTGCAACAGGTGGATGGTGAGCGGGTGCTGATATTCCGCGGCGCCGGCGGGCGCACCCTGATCGGTGACACCCTGCGCGAGCGGAATGCGCGGGTGGAATACTGCGAACTCTACCGCCGCACCCTGCCGGCAGATGCCACCAGGCGGCTCAGGGAGTATCGCGCAACACCGGACATCATTACCGTGCACAGCGGAGAGACCCTGGATAACCTTGCCAGCTGCCTCCAGAAGAGCGGCCGCGGCGACCTGTTCCGCGCCCTGCTCGTCTGTCCCAGTGCCCGGGTCGGCGAGCGCGCCCGCGACCTCGGCTTCAGCCGCATCGCAGTCGCGCGCAACGCCGGCGACGCCGCCATGCTGGCCGCAGTGGAAAACGCCTCTCCCGACTGAGTCGCAGAATACCGTGCCGGGCAGGTATAAAATTTCAAATCGGCGCCAGGCATCGTATAAACCATGCCGCGAGTCGCTATAATTTGACGACATTTTCCACACCGATCCCGGCCAGCCCATGACTGACGACAATTCGAAAAAAACCGAAAATTCCAAGGAAGTGCCAATGGTCACGGAAAAAGCGGAATCGAAGAGCAACTTTGCCAAGGCCGCCGCCGAGAAAAGCGGCAAGGGCGGCAAGGCCACTTCGGGCAAGGCGCGCAGCGGCAGAAGCCACGCCTGGGTGTGGATACTCCTGTTCGCGGCCGTGCTCGGCGGCGTGGGCGCCTGGGCCTGGTACAACTGGCCCCAGTTCAAGGTGGCGGTCGAAGATACCGTCGCCCTGCTCAAAGGCGGCGAAGAACGCGGAGAGCCCGCCACCGTAACTGCGCGCCAGGAGCGTGACACGCCGCCATCCCGCGAAGCCGTCCCAGAGCAGCCCCGGCAGGCACCCGACCAGCCCACCGCCCCGGATGCCGGTGAGCCGGGCTCGGGCAGCGCCACCCCGCCCGAGACTGCGGACACAGGGCGCAACCAGCAGGCACAGGCGGTGCAAGCCCTGCAGGGGCAACTGAGCCAGCAGCGCTCGGAACTCGCCCAGCTGCGCCAGCAGATGGCCCAGCTGCAGCGCAACCTGGCCTCCCAGGCGAGCCGCCTGGGTGAACTGGGTAATGTGAGCCGCACCGACTGGCAACTGGCCGAGGCCGACTACCTGTTACGGCTCGCCAACCAGCGCCTGCTGCTGGAACGTGACAGCCGCGCGGCCCTCGGGCTGCTGGAGCAGGTGGACGAGATCCTGCGGCGCGTGGACCGGCCCGACCTCTACGGCGTGCGCCAGCAACTGGCGCGAGACATTACCGCCCTGAAAATGGCCGACGATATCGACGAACAGGGTCTCTACCTGCAACTGGGTGCCCTGCAGGAGCAGATGGTGCAGGCCAGTATCCAGCCGGAGTTCGACCTGGCCCGGCAGGCCCCCGATGAACCCGGCCAGGCCGGACAGGAAGAGGCCCGGCCAGCCTGGGAGCGCAGCTGGCAAAACTTCACCGGGTTCCTGAAGGACTCTGTGCGTATCCGCGACGGCAGTATCGACCCGGTGCTGCTCTCGCCGCAGAGCGAGGCGCGCTTCCGCCAGAGCCTGCGACTCAACATGGAGCAGGCACAGCTCGCAGTACTGCGCGGCGAGACGCAGGTATATCGCGACGCCCTTAAAAGCGCGCGGCAGCTGCTCGTCGATTACGGCATTGCCAACCAGCGGCGCGACGCACTGGTGCGGGAACTCGACGAGCTGGCGAAGCAGCCCATCAAGGCCGACCTCCCGAACCTGAATGCCTCCCAGCGGGCGCTGCAGGATTATATCGAGCAGCTGCATAACACCAGCCCGCAGCCCTCTGCAGAAGGGGGGAAGACCCAGTGAAGCGCTTTCTCTTCTCCGCCCTCGCCTTCCTGCTGTTCGGGGCTTTCCTGACCGAGATGATCCGCACCTACCCCGGCTACATGCTGCTGGCCGTCGGCGGCAAGCGAATCGAGATGAACCTGTGGGTAGCCGTCGGCGCGGCGGTGCTGGCGATGCTGCTGCTGTTCCTGGTGTTCTGGTTGTTACGCAGCCTGCTGCGGGGTGTGGAGGGCGGGGTCAGCCGTATCCGTTTCGGCCGCACCCGCGTGGCGCGGCGGCGCCTTACCAACGGCCTGGTCGAATTTATGGAGGGCAACTGGGCCCGCGCCCGGCGGCAGCTACTGAAAAGCGCGCCCCGCTCGGATGCGCCGCTGATCAACTACCTGGCCGCCGCCCGCTGTGCCTTCGAACTGGGCTACCGCGATGAGGCCAACGAACTTCTCGCCAAGGCCGAGGCCAGCGGCGAGGATACCCGGCTGGCGGTCGCGCTGAGCCAGGCGAGAATGCAGCTGCTGGACCGACAATACGAACAGTGTATCGCCAGCCTGGAGCGCGCCAAGCAGGTGGAACCCAAGCACCCGGCGGTGCTGCAGATGCTGAAACAGGCCTACTACCAGCTGGAGGACTGGCACCACCTGCGCGACCTGCTGCCGGACCTTGAGAAGCACGCCAACATGCCCGAAGAAGACCTGCAGCGGCTTGAGCAGGAGGTCTACCAGCAGTTGCTGGTCGCGGCCGGCGAACGCCGGGATGCAGGCAAGCTCCACGACACCTGGCAGAGTTTCAGCGGTCGCTGGCAGCGCGACATGGACCTGCGCGGCCTCTACGCCGAGCAGCTGCACCGGGTCGGCGAGGACGAGGAGGCCGAGAAGCACCTGCGCTGGATCCTCAATCACGAGTGGCGCTCACAGCTCGGCAGGCTGTACGGCTGTCTTACGGGTGCCGACGCCGGCGCCCAGCTGACGGTAGCCGATGGCTGGCTGAAGGAATACGGCGAGAACGCCGAACTCTATACCTGCCTCGGGCGCCTTTGCCTGCGCAATGAACTCTGGGGCAAGGCCCGGCAGCATTTCGAGAAAAGCCTCACCCTGCGCTCCGACCCCGCCACCTCCGCGGAGCTGGCCCGGCTGCTGCATGCCCTCGGGGAGAAAGAGCAGGCTGCGGAACTCTACAAGGAGGGGCTGATCCAGGCCGTCTCCAACCTGCCACAGCTGCCGCTGCCGGGCGAGCACACCTCACTGGTTTCCGGGAGGGTGTGAACGCCGCCCCAAAAGGCGCTGAGCGCCAGGAGCGCGGGCTGGCGATCGACCAGTCCGCGGCGCTGCCAGCCTGATCCGGTGATTGCAAACCTGCGTAGAGCAAAGGCATAGACACCCGCAACACGAGCGAGGACCCGCCAATGCCCGCAGCCGTTTTACCCCGAGCCGCACTCCTTCTCGCCACCGGCCTCTTCCTGGCCGCCTGCTCGACGGCCGATATCACCGAGTATCAGGAGCGGCAGCCGCGCCTCGTGCCAGAAGAATTTTTCCGCGGTCCCCTGACTGCGCACGGCATCGTCAAGGACCGCTCCGGCCGGGTTACGCGTACCTTCAATGCCGAACTGACGGGCAGCTGGCAGGATGGCGAGGGCCTGCTGGAGGAGCGCTTCGTCTTCGACGACGGCGAGGTGCAGTTCCGCGACTGGAAGCTGGTGCCCAGCGCCACCGACAACCGCGGCGTGCGCAACTTTACCGGCTACGCCGGTGACGTGGTGGGCCCCGCGCGGGTCAGGGTCAGCGGCAACGCCATGTTCATCCGCTACACCCTGCAGGTGCCCTGGAAGGGGGACACCATCGAGGTGGCCGTGGACGACCGCATGTACCTGGTTTCCGACCGGGTGCTGATCAACGAGTCCCGCCTCAGCAAGTGGGGTTTTGATGTGGGCGAGGTGGTGCTCACCATCATCCGCGGGCAACGGCCCTAGGCCGCCGCCCGCGTTCCTCGCGAAGATTATGCCCAGAGCCTGAGACCCGCCAATCCCCAGGCGAGCATATACATGGCCACCAGCAGGTTCAGCGCCACCAGCACGGCTGCATGCCAGCGGGTAAACCGCCCCACTTCCGCCGGGGCCGCATGCCGGTAACGGAACCAGGCCCACACGCTCAATGCTGCCAGCAGGGGAAAAAGTCCGCTGCCGACAAAGACCAACAGCGATGGCACGGACACCCGCCCGGCCAGGGCAAAAGGTATTGTGCCGCCAGCTGCCAGGACGGCACCTGCCAGGGCCATTCCCAGCACCAGCACCGTCATGGCCGGCCAGGCGCGCAGTGCCAGGCTGGCCCCCCGCGGACCCCGCCCCAGCAGCAAGTGGGGGAGCCATCCCAGGGCCTTCAGCAGCGCCACAACCGCACAGACCGACCACAGGCACAGCACCAGCAGCGGTGCCCAGGCAGCCAGCGGGCCGGTTCTTTCCAGAGTCTGCGGCCCGTAGTGCAAAACCTCTCCCGCAATGGGGTCCCGGGCCCGCACCAGCGACACCCGACCGGTTCCCGCCTGCAGGAATGTGCCCTCCGGCCCCGGCACCAGCTGGCGGGGCCGCCCGCCCAGGAGCGGCGCCATGACCACCCCCGCGCTGTTTACCTGCAGTCTCCAGGGCAGCAACTGCGCGGCAAACCCGAAGGTTTCAGAAACCGGGCTGATCACCCGGTACAGGCCGGCCAGGGTCGGGTCTCCGGCATCCGGGGACCGCTGTGATTCAATATTCCCGGGCTGCTGGTCCCGGGCCAGGTAAGCTGACAGCAACCGGTGCAATTCGGCAACGGCCGGCCCGTTGCTGTTCGACAGGATCACATAGCCCCGCCCAAGGTCCGGCTGGTAGGCCAACATACTGCGGGCGCCGGGCAGGCTGCCTTCATGCCCGTAAAACACCGTGCCGTTATTGCTGAAGCTGGTGGTGCCGAGGCCCCACGACACCTCCAGTCCGCCGTTCGTCGCGAGTGTGTCACGCGGGGTTTCCATGCGCTCGAGCGAGGCCGGTGACAATAGCTGCCGGTTGCCGACACGGCCGCGATCAAGCAGGAAGCGAGTAAGCTTCGCCATGTCTTCCAGGCTGCTGTTGAGCGCCCCCGCCGCGCGGTTGTTCAGGTGCCAGTATGGCTGCGGCCTGCCCTTGTCATAGAGGGTGGCCGCATGGCTCCGGTAGTGGTCGGAATAGAAGTAGCCGCTGTCCTCCATGCCCAGCGGCGCGAGGAAATGCTGCCCCACATACTCTTCAAAGGGCATACCGGATATCTTTTCGACGATATAGGCCGCCACCAGCGGCCCGGTGTTGTTGTATGCCGAGCGGCTGCCGGGCACCCAGCGAGATGTGCGCGAGTGCGGATGCAGGGCCAGCGCCGCACGGATACTGATCGGCTCCGCGCCTTGCTGTACCAGCTCAGCGAAATGGGGGGCATCCCAGCCGCTGCTGTGGTTCAGCAGGTGCACCAGTCGCACCGGGTGCTGTTTTTCCCAGCGATTGTGAAACTCGATCTCGGGTGCCAGCTCAGAAAGCGGCGCGTCCAGGCTAAGGCGGCCCTCCTCCACCAGCTTCATTACCGAAAGGCTGACCAGCATCTTCGCTACGGATCCCACCCGGAACCGGGTTTCAGCCGTCACCGGGGAACCGCTGGCAAGGTCCGCCATGCCCACGTTGTATTGCCACATCTCGTCGCCGGTCCCGACCAGCGCCACCGCCAGCCCGGGCGTATTGGTTCGCGACGCAACCTGTTCGATCGCTTGGCCCAGCTCGGCCAGGTTTGCGGGCGCAGGTACACTGCCTGGCTGTGCTGTGGCCACGGCCGACCAGGCCAGGAATACTGAGATCAATCTCCATAGCATCTGCATGCTGAGCCCCCCATTTATTGTGTTCGGATGCCGCTCCCGGCCTGGCACGGAGCCCTCATATGCCTTCCGTTGGTGCCCGCCGGCACGGCTGTGATTTAATGAAGGCGAAATATCGGACGGCCCGGGACGGCAGGCAAAGGAACCTTTGTGACCAGCTGTGAGTGCAACCGCGGGTCACATCCGGTCACATGATGTATGTGGTTGATTTGAAAAAAGAAAATACAAAAGGGATGGGCCCCGCCGCCCTCCACAGCATTGGCGAGTTTGAATTCGATATCCGCACCGGCACGCTCTCACGCGGGCAGGACTCAAGCCGGCTGGAGCCGCAAGTCAGTGCCTTCCTGGGACTCTTGATCGAGCACGCCGGAGTGACCGTCAGCCGCGACACCATCACCCGGGCCATCTGGCCGGACCGCGTGGTAAGCGATGATGCACTGCGGGCCATGGTCAAGAAACTGCGCGAGGCACTGGGCGATGATGCGCGCAACCCACGCTACCTCCGCACCCTGCCACTGAAGGGCTATGTACTGATCGCTGAGGTGGCCCCGGCCCGGGCCGCAAACAGAGCGCGCCGCTGGCCTCTCCTTATCATCGGCGCCGCCGCCACCGCCGCTACTGCCATGGTCCCGCTGTGGCTCCTGCCGCACAACACCGCGGAACCGACACACACCGGGGTCGAACGGCTAACCCGGGTTCCCGGATCCGAAGTGAGTGCCGACTACAACCCGGCCACGAAGCGGCTGGTTTTTTCCCACCGCTCCAGCAAGGATGACCACTTGCAGCTGTTCGTCAAAGACGGCGCGTCCGGCCGGGTACAGCGACTTACCTGGGACAGTGCCGACTATGCCAACGCCCACTGGTCACCAACCGGCGACCGGCTGGTTTATACGCGCAGCCAGGGCAAGGAGTTGCAGCACTACCTGGCGGGCTACCATCCGGAGCGCGGGATCATCGACGCCAGGCCCTTCCCACCGACTGATGGCCAACGACGCTACCTGCAATCATGGTCCCGCGACGGGAGTAGCGTATACCTCAAGGATGCCCCCCGGCCCGGCGCCCCCCGGGGCATATGGCGACTTGCGCTCGACACCGGCTCCCTGCAGCAGATTACCGCGCCCAACGTCGATGGTGCTGGCGACTACGTGGCACGCGAATCCCTGGATGGGCGGCGGCTGGCACTGTTGCGTGGGATCGAGGAGGGGAAACGCGAATTACTGATACTGGACCTGGCCACCGGCACACTGCTGCATACCCGCCTGCTCCCACAGCCCGTGGAGCGGCTCGCGTGGCACCCCGACGGGGTTAGCATCGCCCTGTCAGGCTTTAACGGCAGCCTGCTGGAATACCACCTGGCAGAGGATCGCTTCGTCAAACGCGAGTTGCCGGATCGCTTTATCAATGATGTCTTTTTCCAGTGCGGGGATAATTGCTTTTTCATGCGGCGCCATAACGGCAATTTCCTCGACCTGGAAGAACAACCGGACCCATTCGCAGACTCGCCGCTCATGTCCGCCGACCGCTTCGACCTGGACGGCGCTGAGGACTTTCCCCAATACGCCGCTGGCGGACGCCGGCTCTTTTATTTTTCACTCGGGCGGGAACAGCTTGTCCTCCAGCGCCGCGACACGCAGCAGCGGGGGGTGACCCTGGCTTCACTACCCGTGGACAGCCAGGTCACTGCCCTACAGGCAAGTCCTGACGGGAAGCTGCTGGCGGGGATTGTGGATCAACGGCTGTTTATCCTGGATGCCGGGGGTGGCGAACTGCGCTTTCTTACCAGCGGTATCGAGCTGCCCGCTTCACCGGCCTGGTCCCCCGATGGCAGCTCGCTGTTGTACGCCAAGCGGGAAAGAGGTAACCAGGTGATCTATCGCTACCTGCCGGCACAAGATCGTCACGAAAGGTTACTGGATGGCTACAGTGCCCTCCGCTTCCTCCCGGACGGCCGGGCCATCGCGATCGACGAACACAACCGGGCCTGGGTTATGGACCAGCATCTCCGGCCATATTCAACAGATGCTCTCGGCAGCGTTGCTTCAGCCTCGACAAACCGGTGGCAGGTGAAGGGAAACTGGCTTTACTTTAGTGAGCATCGCGGAAATGACGCATTTATCGTCCGCATCAGCCTCAACGACAGGACCCGGGAAGAACGCCTGCTGGCACACAATCGTTTCCGGCTGCACTTTCACCTGCACCCCCGAGAGGACCGCCTGATTGGGGTCAAGTCGATGCTGGCCGAAAGCGACCTGGTCCGCGTGGGGCTGGGCCCGGTGGAAGGCTGAACAGAAGCGGCGTCGGGGCGCTCAGGCAGTCAGGAAAGCGCCAAAGAAGAGTACGGCACCGATCATGATCAGGCCCTGTACGATCGCGATCAGGATTGCCTTGAGGAAGCCTGTGCCCAGCACCAGCATGTAGGCGATGGCGGCCAGTGGAATGGAGATCAGCATGCCCCACTCCTCGGTCACCCCGGGGATCATCCCGCCCACGAAGCGCTGGATAATCACCGCCAGCAGCAGCGCAAACAGGCAATAAAAGGCGCCGGTGTTGCGCGCACCGAGCATGACGGCGGCCATTTTCAGGGGCAGCACCAGCACGGCGACCACCACGATCAGCAGGACGATAAATTCCATATCCATCTTCTCCTTTTAGGGATTGCGCCCGGAGACGCATACACCATTGCGCCTCACCGCCTGGTCGGGGGATAGGCCCAGCGCCCGGTGGCAATATCCAATCATAGTTCGCGCCACACCGGCCCGCCCGCGGCTACCGGTCAGTCCGGCCTGCCCCCGTTCGGCAAGTCGTTACAGACCACACAGCGAATATTGCGCCTGAAGTAGTAGATTCGTGTCAGCAGGAAAACCGTGGCGGTGCAGGGCCCCCAGAAGGCGGCAAACAGCAGCGATTCATCGGGGCCGTGTCCCTTGGCCAGCTGCACACCGCTGAACACAAGTATCAGGGTGACGGACATAATGCTGAATTGAATAATCCATTTCTTCCAGGGCACAGAATCCCTCCTTAAACCTGTCTACTGCTTATAACGATGTGGGAGGCCGGGCGACTCCCTGGGTCAAATCCGTGAATCGACGGCGTCAGGGCGCGTCGTGAGAGCCGGAGACCAGGCTTGAATAGTTCTTAACCCGCTCCAGTGTCTCCGATCGCTCGAGGCTCTCCGCCGTCTCCTTCAGGAGTACACTCAGCCTCGCATCGGCCTCAATCACTACCGCAGCAACCTGCTCCAACCTGTGGACGCCACGCTTGCGAATCGCCGACAGCACTTCCTGCTCCGTCACCCGCTGCTTCTTCATGGCGGACCTGACGAACTCTCCGTTCCAGAAAACGATCACCGGCGCTGCCCGCAACAGGGAGGAAAAACCGGGGAAATAGACCGTGGCTTTTGTCACCATGAATTGCGCGGCCAGCAGGGCCAACACCGCGGACAGTCCCTCAGCCAGCGGCAGGTCCCGGATCACGATTGTCGAACCGACGATTGAACCTATAGCAACGGTGACAATCCAGTCGAAGTTATTCATCTGGGAAGCCGAACGCTTCCCGGACAGGCGCACCAGGCAGACAACTACCACATACGTGATCATTGCGCTGACCAGGACCCGGAGTATCCCCTTCCAATCAGAGATCAACAGATCCTGGAAAAAATCAGCTTCCGGCATGCGCTTCTCCGTTGCGGGGTTTCAAAATCCATTTCGCGAGGCGGCCTGCGAGCTACCTGCCTGGGCTATTGTCCGGAACCATCCCCGGGAAGTCGCACCCGGCCAACGCCTTTTGCCGCCTGCTGTCGCCCACTTCATCTCCGTGTACCAAGGACCCGGGCACCGCGGCCCGGCGCTTTAAAGATCTGTCAGGGTTTGCCACGGAATAATAGCGACACAAAAGCGCATACAGCAACCAGTAACGGCCAGCTGATTCCAAGCAGGTAGGTAAAGAACGCGAGATGGCTGAGATACCCGAGGGTCACCAAGAGGGAGAGGGCAATAATAGTGATCGAACCAACCGCCACCAGCAGCACCACCGCGGTAGGCATGGCGATGACACCGCGGAGGAATTCAACAGAGGCTCTCAGGGCACCCCCTATATGGACAAGGCCAAGCATGGGCATACAGACGCGCCACACCAGGCGCTCGCCAAACGCTGCCTGTATAACAAGGGGGGCTATGGATAACCCCAGGGCTGTGAGGCTGGTAAACAGCAGGTGGAAAATGGTGTTCCGCTCACCCTGCGTCCACGACCCACGCCCGCCATGCAGGAAGACCAGCACGACACCGATAAAGCCGGCGAGAGTAACCGACACCTGGGCCAGCATCTCCAGGACACTCGCGTCCTCGTAATTCATCTCCGCATATCCATGGCGTTTACCTCCTCCGGTGGCTAGGCGATTCCCACCAGTTAAGACTATGCCGCCCTGCCCCGCCAATCGGCGTCTTTACTGGGCAGAACAGAAACGGGAGCCGACAAAGCAGGTATCCACCTGGAGACATCGCCTTAGAAGCACGGCCTCACCACCAAAGCTGGGTGTTCGCAGGGCCGGAACAAACTGTCTGCCATATATCCCGTTTTACTTCCTGATTAGCTTGAGAGAGGAGGGGGTGATCACACCGCCTTTACTATAACTCTCGCTTCTGATGACGGTATCTTCATCTACAAACTCAAAGGCCAGCGAGTGCTGATGGCTGGCCTCTTGACTTGCAGGGTTAGTAGCATCCTGGAATACGAAAGAAAGATCACTCCCTTTGTCTTTATCGGAGTTCTGCAGTCTCAGCCTTGGCTGATTGCCCTGCGGGCAATAGTGTGTTGCAAGCAGGTTTTTTCCATCGCGGTGATAGACGGTTAGTGAGTGAGATGCACCCTTATAAATCCAGTTTTCTGTTATTACACTGCCATTTGCAGTGCTTTGAAAAGAGATATAAAACTTATCGCCATCCGCACCCTCCTTCTTCCAATCCCCAAGAAGTGCCTCAAGCTTTTCAAATGAGTGCAACGAAGGAGTGGTAGGATCAGCGCTTACCGAAATTGACATGAATGCAATCAACAATCCCCAGATGATTTTCATAAGGTAAGGTCCTTGCTGTATGTAGCGCCGCCAGCAGTGGCTGGCCGCTGTATTGAGGATACAAAGGGCGGTTCGCCGGGCTGGCTGCAACGAATAGTTAGAGTTAGGCTTCTGGCAACGCCGCACTCTGCCTTTGCGCCCCGACAGCTATAGTGCTTTCGATCCACTCTATGTAGTGAGAAATACGAACATTATTTCCGCCATCACCATAGCGCGCACCGTGATACATGCGCAAATCTCGCTGACTCGTCTCCCAGGCAACAAGGCCGGCGAGCTGCCATTGCCCTTGTTCCCTGATAAGGACGGGGCCGCCGCTGTCGCCATTACCCGACATGCCCTCGAGCTGAACGGCAGATTCCGGGGGATCAAAAGAATAGGAAATCCAACGCGTATCAACACTGGAAATGACATTGAATGCCCTGCGCAAACTGGTGCGATGTGGGGCGTGGGGTTCCGGCCCGTCACTGCCACTGCCAGTGGCACCCTTCCCGATTAGCTTGACGGTACTGCCAATTTCGTCGCGGCCGCGATAAAGGGAGATTGGTTTTACATCACTAACAGGAGCTTTCAACTTGACAAGAGCAATGTCATCGGACGACGCAAGAAACGCCCTTAACTCAGATCCGTCGCCAGAGGCTAAGGTCTCCTTGATAAGCGCCTGTGGTGGCGTCTTGTATCCAGAGTGAACGACTACGGACTCAACTTCACGCGACAGTCCGTTAATTACGATCTCCGGGACGTGGTGCTGCATACAAGCTACATGTGCGGCTGTGACAACCCACTGAGGAGAAATCAGGACGCCGTGGCCTTCACCTGGAAAATCAGCCAGTGCCGGTAGCGCAGAGGCGGGAACCTGATACTTCTCATCTTCGGTGTCGTCACGAATGACAATGGCGCTTGCAGTGGATGATAGGGCGAACACGACCAGAAACAGATATTCCTTCATATGCTTCATATTTTTTATCCTTTATATGCTCGCAAAGAAGCTAATGCAGGGGAAGGTCGGACCATTGTAGCGAAGTGAGGCTTGTGGCCGCCAAGTCGGGCCACTATCCCTAACCTGGGATATCCGCCAATCGGTTCTCTCAAAATATCCCGGGTATCAAGCGATAGCGCACTCTCCGTGCATAATCTCGATAACCCGGCAACTCCTCATGCAAAGCCTGGTCTTCAAGTGTGGTCCGAATCAACGCGATGACTGCCGCGAACACCGCAGGTATCAGCGCCCAAACCGATCCAAGGGCTAGGGGAATACCGAACACAGCAAGAATACTTCCGCAATAACCCGGATGCCGCGCAATCCTGTAGGGGCCACTGTCACAGACCACATGCCCCCGATCTGGCTTAATTAGCACAACACTGTAGAAAAAGCGGTTCTCCGCAAAAGCCCATGTGGCGAGCGCGTAGCCGAATGAAATAAGCGTGAAGCCAATCACCATGAGCCATAGCGGAAATTCAGATGACCAATTGAAACGATGGTCCAACCCGGCCGCTATGGCCATAAGGGGCCCAACGCTTAGCGCCATCAATGGTGCCAGTACTTTATCCCAGTTCTTTGCATTTTCGAAATTTTCAATATTTTGTCTTTCGCATGTTAACCCGGGATGCCGTTGCTCCGCCCACATACGGCCCCCGATACCAGCGCCCAGGAACAGCATGGAATAAAGCCACGCGGGCCACCAGTCGATGTCCCCACTGCATATGAATAAAGTCAGCGGGATCAGGAGATAAACCACAACCAGCCTGAGCCACTGGCGAGGGGTTACTTTTTGGCCTGCCTCTTCTTCCACCCTCTTTGCCGACATGCCTTCCCCTAAAAATTAACCGGATTGACGTGTGTGCCGACGCCTGCGGCAAGCGGCGCCGGAATGCATAGTTATATTGTCTACTTTTTGTGGGTAAGTCTTTCCTCTAACGCCCGCAACAGGGGCGACCAATGCTATGCACCTTTTGTGCGAACCTGGGAGAGCAGCGACCCGCACAAAATGTGCATAGCGTTGGACGTCCCGCGGAGGCCCGAAGGGCCGTAGCAAACTGCTTGCGCTTGTTATGGTGTATGCCTGCCATTCACAACTACTGCCCTTACCTCAACCACACACTTCATTAATTTCGCTCATTCTTTTCTTGGCGCGAGAGATAGCTGAATCGAGCATATACTTCGATAATTCGGGTGACGCTTCCTTAGCATGGATCTGGATTAGTGTATTAATCTGTTCATTTTGTATCCGCTGGATCAAACGAAGTCTGC
>NZ_FNFH01000006.1 GCF_900100355.1 Microbulbifer yueqingensis
AAATTGCTAGTCAAATGTGCAGACTTCGTTTGATCCAGCGGATACAAAATGAACAGATTAATACACTAATCCAGATCCATGCTAAGGAAGCGTCACCCGAATTATCGAAGTATATGCTCGATTCAGCTATCTCTCGCGCCAAGAAAAGAATGAGCGAAATTAATGAAGTGTGTGGTTGAGGTAAGGGCAGTAGTTGTGAATGGCAGGCATACACCATAACAAGCGCAAGCAGTTTGCTACGGCCCTTCGGGCCTCCGCGGGACGTCCAATGCTATGCACATTTTGTGCGGGTCGCTGCTCTCCCAGGTTCGCACAAAAGGTGCATAGCATTGGTCGCCCCTGTTGCGGGCGTTAGGCGAACTATATCCAAGGGATAATATGAAAGTAAACGTGCTGTCTGCTCTCTGCGTAATCTTGCTGGCCCCTTCAATCATATATTTCTATGATTTCATCGCTGAATTATCGTTCTACTCTAAAGGCCTCGGCTCAGACGGTCTAAAAGACTTCGAAACTATAATTCTATTTGTAAGCAGCATTGCATTGGGCCAAATTGTAACTTTGTTGACGCTAATTCCTGGGTTTCTAGTCGGTCGGCACTTGCTGGTAAAGAAAGGGTTTCATCCAACTTGGTTTTTGAGGGTGCTTAGATTCTATGCGGTGATATTAGTGGCGACCCTGCCTCTGCATAGTATTATCGGAGCTGCATTAGTAGTTTCATTAAATCAACGTAGTTCCGCGCTGGAGTGCGCCTAACAAGCGGCGGCAGGCGGACCCAGTTTCCGCTCGTTCCTCGCTACAATTGGCCCGCTGCGCTGGGCGTTATGAGCTAATCGAGCATGCTTAGAAGGAAATGCCCCAACTGCTCTCAGAAATCACTGAAAGTACCAGTTTTAAGCAATAATTATATTTGCTCGGAGTGTGTATCAATATTCCATCAACCATGGTGGGCGAATATGCTCGAGGCAGTGATCGCGTCAGCGCTTGGTACTGCTGCATTTTTCTACCTATTGTTTAGCTTTAGCTGGATAGGGCTTGCTGCTGTATTGTTAGCGTTGCCGCTTTTGGTAGATCAAATTTTCAGGAGATTTGGCCCCGTTAAATTAGGTAGAGTAAGAGGTGTACTCCGTAAGCGCTCATAACAAGGCCGGGCAATTTGCTCCGGGCCTCCGGCCCTCCGCGGGACAGCTTACCTTGTGCACCTTTTGCGCAGGTCGCAGCGCTCCCACTTTTGCGCAAAACGCGCACAAGGTAAGCTGCCCCTGCCGGTGGCGTTATGCGTAAGAATTGGCTCGAATGAGGAAGCAATGGCTAAGAACAGTCCTGGTACTCTACGCACTGACGTATTTGATTGGTGTCCCTCAAATATCCTTGGCGTTTAAGGAGAATCCTTGCGCACAGGGCAGTGGGTTTGACTTTTACTTGAGGGGTGGTGAAGCACTAATATCAGCCCTTTCATCTGGTGAGGTTCTGGAAGTTTATGGTCATAGATCTTTCGCGATCGGGCCATTGCTAGCCTTTAACGCTGCAGGTTGGGGTGCTTGTGATTACAAGCAGGTAACTTTTTGGTTTTTTGGCCTCGCGCTCCCTATCTATGGAGAGTATGGCCTTAGTGATTAGCACGCATAACAAGCGCCGGCACAATCGCGCACTACGTGCGCTGGACTCACAACAAGTTGCTCGCCTGTGCGGCGGGCGTTAGTTTCTGGAGGCAACTTAAGCATGTTCGGAATTTTCAAGAAAAAAGAAGTAGAGTGGCCTTTTGACCAGCCCAAGAATTGTGCTGTTTTTACTATCAGCCAGATTATCGAAGGAAAGTGCCCAATCCAGGTTGTGTATCACGATGCAGAAGATGATAGCTGGCAATTTTTGAGTGATATTGAATATACAATGGATGATGCCAAGTTGGTTGGCTTGGAAGAAATCACCAAAATTGATCCTACGGTCTTCGAGGTGGCAACAATAAAGCCAGGCTACCACGCATGGAGAAATCAAGTCGGCGACAAATGGGAAGTGGCTAAAACACCACATGAAGTCGAAGAGTAAACTAACAAGAAAAGGCAGCATCGCCCCTGCGGGGCTGGACCTCACTCCGCTTGGCTAGTTGTTAGGATTTCAAGCTATGGAAATCGTGCCTACCCGGGAAGATGATTGGGAGTCGTTAAAAAAGATTCGTTTGGAATCGCTTCGTGATTCACCTGATGCCTTTGGTATTACATATGGCGAAGCCAACAGCCTTAACCAGGATCAATGGCAGTTAATTGCATCTGAGGAGAGCAGCGTGAAATTTCTAATTGCACGCTGTGGCGGATGTGCCATTGGTTTGATTGGTGGTGTTTACGCTAATGGAGAGTGTGAGCTCACTTCAATGTGGGTTTCCCCTGCCAGTCGCAGGAGTAATGTCGGCTCAAGGCTTGTCGAGGCGCTGCTTGATCACGCTCTTTCGGAGGGATGCGGAAGAGTCACACTAAAGGTTTCTGACAATAATAAACCGGCTTTTAAGTTATACCTGAAAATGGGGTTTGAATTTGCCGGAGAGGCGGGCGTGTTAAAAGGTAATAAGACTATAAAGTTAAAAAATATGGTCTGGCACGCAGCGTCAAGGCCCTGAAATATTAAAGTAGGGAAGAGCAATAACCGGTCTGGCAGGGCTTGTAGGCATTTTTCCCTCTGTTTCGGCCGTGGCAAGTTATAGATCGGCGTTTTCAGGCTATTAGAGAGCGCGTCTGCCGCCCTTGGGAAGATATGAGTTTCGAATACAAAATCAATGAACCTGTAACCACGGACCAGTTTGTAGCGCTATTGAAGGCATCGACTCTGGGAGATCGCCGTCCTATAGAGGATAGAGAGTGCATGGAAGGTATGATTGCAAACAGCAATCTTACGGTGACTGCCTGGCATAAAAACCAGCTTATCGGCATTGCCCGGAGTGTCACGGACTTCAATTATGCCTGCTATCTGTCAGATCTGGCTGTGAGCCTGGAATACCAAAAGTCCGGCATTGGGAGGCGGCTGCAAATTCTCACCCAGGAGCAGCTCGGGCCGAAATGCAAGCTGATACTTATCGCTGCCCCGGCCGCCAATCAGTACTATGAGCATATTGGTTTTGATCATAACCCGCGCTGTTGGGTGCTTGAACGTAGATCGAGCATCAGTAGCTGAAAAGAAAAAATGGTGTGGGCCAGAATCGGCCCTCCCTTTCGTTGATGTTAATCGAATGAATAGATTCTTGGTAACATTTGTAGGGATTGTATTGACCATGACAGCGAATGCCGAAGAGGGAAAGGGAATCATTGGCAGGGTTTACGAAAATGGAGCCCCCGTGATTTACAAATTTGTCAATGAATTGCCCGGTGACGACATAAGGGCTGGATTGCCCTGGCTGGCGGTGATCTCCTGGAAATACGATGGTTCATCCAACAACGGAATGCCCCTGGAAAAGGATAACCAGGGGATGATTGCGCTGGAGGATGCAATCGAGGATCACATAGAAAGCGATGGCTTTCTTCGTCACGTATACAGTCGTACTGGAAATGACCTCAAAGAGCTTGTCTATTATATTGGCGACCAGGAGAGATTCTTGGAAGCACTTAATAATACGTTGGGCAGTCATCCACGCTACCCGATAGAAATCAATTTTTATGAAGACCGGTCATGGGAAGATTTCCGGCGGCTATTAACTGACTTCTCGAATGCTCCCGTCAGGTAGGTAAAGAGGTCAGTATGGACTGTTGGTAAGCCTGGCCCGCCACTGGTATCCACGCTGTGTGGTCAGGTATCGGCCTGTCAGCGAGACATGTGATGGGTGTGTTGAGAGAGTGTGCCCGAACTGGATGATATTTCGACCAGGGCCAGGTAATTGAAAGAGTTGGTGAACCGGGCAGGGCCCGACATGACTTGATTCACAGGGGAAAATGATGGCAGGGAACACAAGGAATAGTTCTGGTTACCGGGCCAGCCGGCTGAGGCTGGTGGCGTGGGCGGGCGCGGTAACGATGCTGCTTCTCCCCGCCATCGCCATGCAGTTTACGGAAGAGGTGAACTGGCAGGTGGCCGATTTTGTAGTCTTTGGCGCCCTGTTGTTTGGCGCGGGGATCGCCTACGAGCTGGCTGTGCGGATGACGCCCAACGCCTCCTATCGCGTGGCTGCAGGCCTGGCGCTGGCGGCCGGATTCCTGCTTGCCTGGCTTAGCCTGGGGGTCGGAGTGATCGGCCGGGACGGAGACCCCGCCAACCTGATGTTTTTCGGGGTGCTGGGTGTGGGCATTGTCGGCGCCTTGATGGCGCGCTTCAGGCCCGCAGGTATGGCCTGGGCGCTGTTTGCCACGGCACTTGCCCAGGGGCTGGCCGCCGGTATTGCCCTGATGGCGAAGCTGGGTCAACCCTGGAGCGGCCCGTTCGAAATCCTTTTGCTCAATGGCTTTTTTGTCGCGATGTTTTCAGTAGCGGCGCTGCTATTCCTGCAGGCTGAGCGGCAGGGCAGCGCGGCCTAGGTCCTGCGCCTGCGGTGGTAAGCGCAATGGACAGGGAAAGTAAGGGAGTTTATTCCTATGGCCGAACGACTTTTACGCTGGTGGGGGGAGCTTACCCGTCCGGAGAGGACCGCGCTTGCCACGCTGGCGGCGATCGGTACGGGAATACTATTGTTCGTACTCGGCATCCAGCTCGGCCAGGCCCTGTGGCTTTTTGCCGGGCTGGTTGCCTGAGTCGCGCGTCTACTTTTCCTGTCAGTCTTTCGCCACCCCGAGTTCCCCCAGGGTGCGGGCGATATCCTCGGCGCTGGTGGCCGGTGTGATGTCCTTGTCTATCTTCAGGATATTGCCGTCCTTGCCGATGTACACCGTCACGCGCCTGGCAACATTCAGCATTGGCATCAGCACGTCGTAGGCTTCTGCCACCTCTCCTTCCGGGTCACTCAGCAGCGGGAAGTCGGCCTTCTCTGACTCGGCGAATTTCTTGTTGGTCTCAAGCTCATCCGTGCTCGCCATGAAATAAGCCACATCGTACTCACGGATCAGGTGGCCGTTTTCCGCCAGTGACTTGCACTCGATGGTGCAGCCCTTGGTAAATGCCTTGGGGTACCAGGCAATCACCACCGCCTTTTTCCCCTTGAAGTCCGCCAGCGAATAGGTCTTGCCATCGGATCCCTGCAGGGTGAAATCCGGCGCCGGCTGGCCGACTTCCAGCGCCAGGGCAGGGACGCAGAGCAGGGTGGCAACCAGCAGGGCAAATACGCGTTTCATGTTCACTCCAGGATTTTGGGTTCTCGACCAGGTTCTACGGCCACATGTTACCGGTGGTTCTCTCCGGCCGCCAATACGTCTCTTCCCGTGTTGGCGCTGGCACAAGGGTCCTGCCTGGCTTATTTTCATACAGATGCGCCGCATGGATAGCGCGGCCGTAACTGCACCAGGGACCGGAGGCTCATATGCGGGCAATGATTGTGCCGCTTTTCTCCCTATGGATGGGGGTTCTCCCTGCCGCGCACGCCGAGCCGGGCAAGCACCTGTTTATTCTCTCGGGCCAGTCGAATATGGCCCGACTCGATGTGGACGCCTACTTCACTCCGCTGATGGAAGCCCGGCTGGGCCGGGATCGTGTGATTGTGGTGAAGGATGCCGAGGGCGGCCAACCGATCGCTCGCTGGTATCGCCGTACAGAAAGTGGAGTTGCTCCAGCGCGCCCGGGCAACGATTTATATACACGCCTCCTCGAAAAGGTTCGTCGCGCGGTGGGCCGGTCGAACCTGCTGTCGGTCACTTTTGTGTGGATGCAGGGCGAGAGGGATGCGCGCAGCGGCATGAGCGAAACCTATGCGGGTGCGCTCGCGGGCCTGCTGGCACAGCTGGAGGCGGACCTGGGTCGGCCCGACATCAACGTGGTGATCGGCCGCCTGAGTGATCACGGCCTGTACGGCCCAGGGCGCAGCCACTGGCGGCGAATTCGCGAGATCCAGGTGCACTTCGCTGAGTCCCGGCCGCGAGGCGCCTGGGTCGATACGGACGACCTGAATGACGGACGCGACCAAAACGGGGTAATGGTACACAACGACCTGCACCTGACCCCCGCGGGCTACCGCGAGCTTGGCGCGCGCTTTGCTGCCCGTGCCCAGGAGTTGCTGCAGCGACGGGCGGGCGGTTACCGGCCGGTTGGTGGACCCGGACCGCACGGGGCTGCGGTGAATGCACCCTCTTCCCCCGGCGATAGGCCAGAATAAGGAAAGCTGGACTTGAGCGGCGCCCATGACCTTCAGTGAATTCTTTTCCACCGTCCCCCTTCTCGGAATGGGCGCCATTTCGATACTGGTAGTCATGGTGTCGTTGGGCCTGGGTACACTGCTCGGCCGGCTGACGGCGCGCGGGCGCGACAGCCGCGGTGACGCTTCCATGGGCAGCGTCGTGGCCGCGACCCTTGGCCTGCTGGCCTTCATGCTCGCCTTCACCTTCAACATGACCGCCGAGCGCTTCGGCCAGCGCAAGGCCCTGTTGCTGGAAGAGGTAAACGCCATTGCCACCACCTACCTGCGGGCTGATTTCCTCGATGAGCGGGGGACGGTGAAAGCGCGCAAGCTGCTGGCTGAGTACGCCCGGGTGCGGGATTTCGACCCGCGCGCAGGCGCCCTGGAGGATTACCGCAGGCGCCTGCAGCGCAGTGAGCAGATACAGCGGGCCCTGTGGGAGCTGGTGGCCCAACACGAGGCGCGGGGATACGAGCCGGAAAGGCTGCGGGCCTTCTACCAGCCCCTGAACGAAGTTCTGGACTACCACACGCGGCGTACGCTGGTCGGTGGTGAGTACCGGATACCCGCGCCTATCTGGGTGGCGCTCTACGCCATCACCGCCTTGTCGATGCTGGCAATCGGCTTCCAGCTGGGCGTGAGCCGGGGCGGCTCGCTCCTGGTGGCGCTGGCGCTGGCCGTGGCCTTTTCCCTGGTGATCCTGCTGATCGCCGATCTCGATCGCAGTTACGAGGGCTTCCTGCTGGTGGACCAGGCGCCGATGAAGGAGCTCAGCGAGCAGCTGCAGCAAGGGGAGCGCCCGCCGCCAGCGGGCTAGCAGGTTGCCAGGCTACAGCGTCTTCAGTTCCGAGGAATTGATGAATTCCCGCATGAAGATTTCCCAGAAGGCGATGAACAGTGCCGCCAGCAACGGGCCGATGGCAAAGCCGCTGATGCCGAACATCATCAGGCCGCCCACGGTGGAAAACAGCACGATGTAGTCCGGCAGCTTGGTGTCCCTTCCCACCAGGATGGGGCGTAGCAGGTTGTCCACCAGGCTGATCACGGCGATGCCGAATACCAGCAGCACAGTGCCCTTGATCATAGAGCCGATGGCCAGGAGGTAAACGGCGGCGGGGAGCCAGATCAGCGCCGCGCCGATGGCTGGCAGCAGCGACAGCAGGGTCATCATCACCCCCCACAGCAGTGGTGCCGGCAGCCCCAGGGCCCAGAATATCAGGCCGCCCAGGCTGCCCTGGGTCACCGCCACCACCAGGTTGCCCTTGATGGTGGCCCGGGTGACCTCGGCGAACTTGGCCAGCAGCAGCTGCTCGCGCTCGTCGCCCAGGGGCAGGGCCCGGATCAGCAACTGCACCAGCGTCTCGCCGTCGCGGATCAGGAAGAAGGTGAGATAGATCATCAGGCCCAGCATCACGAAGAAGTTGAGCGTGTTCTGCCCCAGCGCCAGCGCGTTCTTGGCGATAAAACTGCCGGCGCTCATGAAACCGCTCAGCAGGCGCTCGCGCAGCTGGTCGAAGTCGATCCCCATTCGTTGCAACAGAGCCTCGAAACCGGGGAAGGCGTTACGCACCCGGTCCACCTGTTGTCCCACGTCAATCTCGCCACTCTGGACCTTCTGGTACAGGGCGATTACCTCGTTGACAAAAGAACTCGCCACCAGCAACACCGGGATTACCACCAGCACGGTACACAGCAAGAGCGTCAGCAGGGCCGTAACGTTGGGCCAGCGCGGATAGCGGTTGTACAACAAGCGGTAGACCGGGTGGAAAATCAGCGCGATGGCACAGGCCCAGAAAATCGGCGTGAAGAAGGGTTTGAGCAGGAAGACAAACGCCACCGTAACCAGCAGCAGGGCGAAGATAAACGAGCGACGTTCCAGTTTGGCCTGAACCAAGGGGGCCCCCAGTCTTGTTGTTGTCGATGCGCGCTATGCTATCACTGCTGCCAGCCACTTGCGCAGCTGCTGTTCGCAATCACCAGCGCCGGTAACCGCAGGTGTCCACGTGGAAGCGCACCCCGCTGTAAATGCCGAGCCCCATGTCCCACTTCTTGCCAACATCGCGGTGGATGTCCCGCAGGATGGGCACCAGCTCCTTGCGGGAGTAATCGCGCTCCGGGACCAGGTCCACGCCGCAGAAGTGCATGTGCTTGCTGCGCTTCGAGCCGCCCGCCTTGGCGTTGTAGCTGGAGGTGCGCCAGCCGGAGAGGACCGTGACAGGCCCGATCCGCGGGATGATCTCTTCCTGGATGACCCGCAGGGTGTCCACCATACTCTCCCAGTTCTGCTCCGGAGGCAGTGCAAACGGGGGCTCGCCGATCTCCTGCCAGTCGCTACCCTGGCGCAGCAACTGGTATGAGGGGAGCACCCCGTCCACCTTGTTGATGTGCAGGAAGTGTTGCAGGCGCGTGTAGATCTCGCGCCGGTCGGCCTCGTCGAGGAAGCGCTCGAATGCGCGGGCCGAGGCGGCAGCGTAACCCTTGATGTCGGACACGTCGGGAATGCGGGCCGTCTCGGGAACGCGCTGTTCCGGCACATAGGCCCTCGGCGTCACCACCCGTTCCGCCAGGTCCTGCACCATATTCACGGTAAAAATTGCCAGCAGCAGTACCCCTGCCAGCACCAGTACACTGATCCAGATGACCCGGCGTCGCTCGATATGGATGTCGATCCACTCGTGGTCCGCGCTCTCTTTGATGTCCATGGTGAAGCCGCTCCGGGATTAAGACTGCTTACCAGCTGCGGTAGCCGCAGGTATCGATATGGAAGCGCACGCTGCTGTAGATGCCGAGCCCCACCTGGCTGGAGCGCCCCACCTGGGCGTGGACCATCCTGAGCTCCTCCACCAGCTCCCCACGGCCGATATTGGACAGGGGCACCAGGTCCAGCCCGCAGAATTGCCGGTGCTTGCTGCCGCCGGCGCCGCCGCCGCGGCGGTTATAGCTGTCTGTGCGGTAGGCCGACAGTATTTCCACCGGGCCGATGGCGGGGATCACCTGGTCGCGCACCACCTTGAGGGTCTCGACGATGTTCTCCCATTCGCTGTGGGGCGGGATGGCGAAGGGGGGTTCATTGATTTCCAGCCAGTCCGACCCCTGGCGGAAGAGACTGCCGGTCTCAACCACTTCACCCACGCCCCGTGAATCGAGGAATCGCTCGAGCTCCTTCAGGCGGGCGCGGTTGTCCCCCTGGCGCAGGAAGCTCCGCAGCGTGTGATTGGTGGGTACGCGGTAGCCCTGCACGTCGCGATAGGGCTTTTCCAGTGACTTGAGGTAGAGGTACAGCCACAGGCCGCCCACGATGCCCAGCAGCATCAGCGCGATACCGGCAATTACCAGGCGGTTGGTGCGCTGCCCCGGTGGGCGGCGGCGATAGTTCGAAAACGGCTGGCCTGCGGGCATGGTCTCCCTGCCTGTGGTCGTCGTCGTGGTGAGGCACGGCGCGCCATCTGTCGGCGCGTTATCATTCAATATAGTCGTTTCCGCGCCATTTCTCCGGGTGGGAGCGGACGGCAAGCGTGGGCCACAACGAAAACGCCCCCGGGGATCGCTCCGCGGGGGCGTTTGGGACCGGGCGGCTCAGCTGGCCACCCGCGGGTCGGTTCAGCCTTGCGGGCCGGCGGACCTGACGGTTTCGCTCACCTCGAACTTCTCGATGTTCTCGGCGAACAGGCGTGCCAGTTTGGTGGCCTGCTCGTCGTAGGCGGCCTTGTCACTCCAGGCTTCGCGCGGGTTCAGGAAGGCCTTGTCCACACTGGGTACTTCCAGCGGGATATCCAGGTTGAGGGCCTCCAGGTGCTCGGTCTCGACGCCTTCCAGGGCGCCGCTCTGGATGGCGGCGATGACGGCGCGGGTGACCGGGATCGGGAAGCGCTTGCCGTTGTCGCCGGAGCCACCGGTCCAGCCGGTGTTGACCAGGTAGACGTTGGAGCCGAAGTCCTCGATGCGCTTCATCAGCAGGTCGGCATACTCGCGCGGCGCGCGCGGCATGAACGGCGCGCCGAAGCAGGTGGAGAAGGTCGGGTGGATGCCCGCCTCCGCGCCCAGCTCGGTGGAGCCCACGCGCGCGGTGTAGCCGGACAGGAAGTGGTAAGCGGCGGCTTCCTTGGACAGGATCGATACCGGCGGCAGTACGCCGGACACATCGCAGGTCAGGAAGATGACGTTCTTCGGCTCGCCGGCCTGGTTGCCTGGCTGGCGCATCACCACGTGCTCCAGCGGGTAGGAGCAGCGGCCGTTCTCGGTCAGGCTGGTGTCGTGGTAGTCGGCGGTGCCGTTCTCGTCGGTGACCACATTTTCCACGATGGCGCCAAAGCGGATGGCGTCCCAGATAACCGGCTCGTTTTCCTTGCTCAGGTTGATGGTCTTGGCGTAGCAGCCGCCCTCGATATTGAACACGCCGCCCTTGGCCCAGCCATGTTCGTCGTCACCGATGAGGTAGCGCTCCGGGTCGGCGGACAGGGTGGTCTTGCCGGTGCCGGACAGGCCGAAGAACAGGCATACATCGCCGTCCTTGCCCACGTTGGCGGCACAGTGCATCGGCATCACGTCTTTTTCCGGCAGCAGGAAGTTCTGCACGGAGAACATGGCCTTCTTCATTTCACCGGCGTAACGCATGCCCGCCAGCAGTACCTTGCGCTGGGCAAAGTTGATGATTACCACTCCCTCGGAGTTGGTGCCGTCGCGTTCCGGCTCGCAGACAAAGTTAGGGGCGTGCAGGATGCGCCACTCTTCCTTGCTCTTCGGGTTGTACTTTTCCGGGCGGATGAACATGTTGCGGGCGAACAGGGTGTGCCACGCGGTCTGGGCGGTGACCACCACCGGCAGGTAGTAGTCTTCATGCTGGCCAACGTGCAGCTGTTGCACGAAGGTGTCGGAGCCCGCGACGAACTCCTCGACACGGCTCCACAGGGCGTCGAACTTGTCCTGGGGGAAGGCGCGGTTGACGTTGCCCCAGGCGATGCTATCGCTGGTGGAAGGCTCCTCAACCACGAAGCGGTCCGCCGGGGAGCGCCCGGTGCGCGCACCGGTCTCGGTAACCAGCGCGCCGGTGTCGGACAGTTTGCCCTCACCGCGCAGCAGCGCCTGCTCTACCAGTTGCGCCGACGACAGGTTCTTCAGGACCTGCGCCGTATCATCGATCTGTGCCATTCGTGGAATACCCGTGCAAATTACGTGAAACAATTACGTGAATAAAATCTAGTGTGGTCACGCCACAGGGAGCGGGGCCACCAATATTCGGGTGGCGAATTATGGCAAAGTTCAATTTGGCGGGATAGCAATAAAGGCCGTTTTTTGCCCAATGACAGCGTTGTCTTGTGAAATTTTGTGCCGCTTTATTTGTTTTTGCGATAATGTAGTTTTACTACATAGATATGGTGAATTTTTGAGGCGAAACCGGCAAGGGACCGGGGGCGGGAGCGCCCGGTTGGAAGCGGGCGCTCGCCGTAGCAGTGAGGTCAGTGCAGCGTGTGGGGCGGCGCGTTGAACAGGGCCTCGATATCGTCCCCGTCGAAGCGGTAGCGGTTGTTGCAGAACTGGCAGTCGGCGGTGATTTCGCCACCCTGCTCTTCCAGTAACTGGTACACCTCCTCCGGGCCCAGGGAGATCAGCGCGCGGGCGCTGCGCTCCCGGGAGCAGCTGCACTTGAAGCGGATATTGGCGGTGCCGAGCTGGGCCGGTTTCAGCTGGTGAAACAGCCGTGTCAGCAGCTGGTCGTGCGGCAGCTCGTGGAGTTCCTCGGCGGTCACGGTTTCCGCCAGGTGTTGGGCGGTCTCCCAGGCGTCCTCGTTCTCCTCCGCGTTGGCGGCATTGTTGCCCGGCAGTACCTGCAGCATGATGCCGCCCACGGTGTCGGGCCTGGATTCGATCCAGAAACGGGTGGCGAGCTGTTCCGACTGGGTGAAGTAGTCCTCCAGGCACTCCGCCAGGCTTTCCTTCTCCATGGGCACTATGCCCTGGTAGCGCTCGCCGTCCTCGGGCTCCACGGTAATGGCGAGTGCGGCGCGCTTGCCGATCAGCTGGCGTAGGGTGGCGCCTTCGTCTATCTGCGCCTCTTCCGCCACCCGCGCAATACCGCGCAGGTCGCTGTGGTGGGTGCACTCGGCCATGATCAGTGGCACGTCGCCCTCGCCACGGGCCTGCAGGTTCAGCAGGCCCTCGAACTTGAGTGTGGTGGACAGCAGGCAGGCGGCGGCGAGGAATTCCCCCAGCAGCTCAGCCACCGGCTGCGGGAGCTGGTTGTTTTCCAGCACTTCGCGGTAGGCATCTGACAAGGTGACAACCTGGCCACGGATATCGTGGTGGGAGAAAATGAAGCGTTCCAGCTGGTCGGACATGAATCGAAGGCCTCGGGAAACTCTGGGTAAAGCCGCGGGATTCTAACCTAAATGTTAGCTGTCCGGCGTATCCCTCAGCCGCACCGGCGGGATACCTCCCGCTCGAGGGCGGCCGCGCGCTGCTGGCGCTCGCGTTCGGTCATGCGTACTTCGTCGCCGCTCTCGTCGACGATGGCCACTGCTCCCTGCATGATCCGCAACTGCCGTTGCAGCCGGGCGCAGGCGCGCAGGCGCTGTTGCTGTTCCCGCTGCTGTTGCTGGCGGCGGTTCCGGTCGTAGTCGTCTTCGAGAGTGGCCAGTGTGACGCGGCGTTCGCTGCGCGATTCCCCGGTGGGCACGGCCTGGGCGTCGTTGACCGGGCGCAGCTTGCCGGACAGGTCTTCTGCCTGGGCCTGCCGGGGCGGCCGGTCACCGAAGTGCACCTTGCCCTCTTCATCCACCCAGCGGTAAAGCCCGTCTGCGCCGGCCGCAGGGGCCAGCAGCAGGAGTGCCAGCAGGCTGCTGCCGGCGAGTCGGCTGCTCACTGTGCGTCCTGCGGCGGTTCTGCCTCGGCAGTCTCCGCCAGGGTGCTGAACAGTCCCGCCGAATGGCGGTTGGGGATATGGTAGGTCTGCAGGATCAGCGGCTCCTGCTCACGGGCTGCGGCGGCATCCAGCACCATGCGATAGCCTGCCTCATCGCGGAGTTCGACAAACTGCTGCTCGTTGCTCTCCATGAGCTGGGCAAACTCGTCAAAATCCGTCACCTGGTGCCCATTCACTGAATCGATAATCCAGTTTTTCCAGTCGTGGTAGCCCAGGTTGACCCCGGCCGGCAGCACCTTCAGGGCCACCACCAGTTCGCGCCGTCCCTGCTCGCTCCACTGGTTGCGGGCGTACAGGTACTCCACCGGCGCCTTGGAGTGCCAGTTGTTGCCCCAGCGCTTGATCAGGTTCATGTTCAGCGGCACGAACACCACGCCGCCGTAAATGTAATAACGCGGCCGCTGGTCGAACTTCTCTGCCACCACCAGCGAGCGCGACGGGGATGGGGCGGCCAGCTCGACTTCCGCCTCGATGATCTCCCCATCGCGGGCGAATTTCACCGGCAGCTTGTCTCCCACATGGTAGAGATCCGCCGCGTAGTGGTAGTTAGTGCGCTGGTTCTCGCGCCACTCCACGGTGCGGTCGGCGGCAACTTCGTAGCCGTCCACTTCCAGCAGTACATCGCCCGGCTGGAGCACCCTGGCCGCCGGGGAATCGCTGAACACCTTGACGATCAGCGCGCCCTCCTGGTCCTCGCCCAGGCCCGCGGCGCGCTTCATCGACGGGCTTTCCATGCTCTGGGTGACTGCGCCCAGCTCCGGAAAGCCCTGGTGTACGCCGTCTTCCGCATCTTCCAGCACGTGTTCGATCACGCTCGGCGGGACGAAATAGCCAAGGTTCTCGGCACCCTGGCTGTGGTTGGTCTGCATCGCCACGCCGACGATGCGGCCGTCGGAAATGACCGGCCCGCCGCTGTTGCCCGGGTTGATGGCGGCGTCAATCTGGCCCGCCATCAGGTAGCTGCCCGCATGGGCATAGAACTGGTGCTCTACCCGCGACAGCACGCCGCGGGTGATGGACAGGGACTTGCCGCCCATGGGGTAGCCGTACACCGATACCTCTTCCTGCAGGTCCGGCAGCTCGCCCAGGTCCAGCGGCCGGGTGCCCTTGAAGAAATCCTCGTCCTCCACGGTCAGCAGGGCCAGGTCGGCGTCGTGGGAAACAAAGGCCACCTGGGCGAGGAACTTCTGTGCGTCGCCGTGGCGCTGTACCTGGATAAAGCTGCCGTTGGCCACCACGTGCGCATTGGTGAGGATGCGCTTGCCGTCGATGACGGCACCGGAACCGGACAGTTGCTTGGCATTGAGCAGCGACCAGGGGTTGAAATAGTCCGGCGCGGCGGCGGTGGTGTAGATCTTGATGATCGAGCGCTTGAGCTGTTCGTGCTCGCGGTTATCGGCCACGGCGGCCTGGCACAGCAGCAGGAGGATAGCGGCGAGGCTGAGGATTCTTGTCATCATCGATAGGTGTCCCGTCGGTGTGGGGGCCGGTTGTGGGGCCAGTTTAGCAGCTGCGGTCCAGCGGACCGCCTGCTGGGTTCTTTGTATGGCAGGCGGGTCGGTATGGTCCCGCCGGGCCCGGTTCAGTCCTGCTCGCGCAGGAAGCGGTGGATCTGGCGGCGCTGCTTCTTGTTCGGGCGTTCGCTGCGGATGCCAGCATTGGCGGCCTTGCGCTCCGCGGCCTCGCGTGTCCGTCGCGCGCGGCTCGCCTCGGTCTCGCGGTACAGGGTCTGGGCAATCTCGGCGCCGCGGCGCTGGTCCGACAGGGCCAGCACCTCGACTTCCAGCTGGTCCCAACCCTGGCGCAGGGTCAGCGTGGTGCCGGTGGTTATCTCCCGGCTGGCTTTGACCCGCTGGCCGTCCAGGTGCACCTTGCCGCCCTCGATCATCTGCTTGGCGATGCTGCGGGTTTTGTAGAAGCGCGCGGCCCACAGCCACTTGTCGATACGTACTTTTTCCATCGGGGGATTACAGCGCAAGGATTTCTTCGAAATGGTGGATGGCGGGAAAGTCGGTGATATCCCGCAGGGGGCCGCGGCTGTCCGGCTGGCGGATACAGACCAGGTGGCCGATGCCGTAATCGCGGGCAGCGGCGAGGACATGCTCGTTATCATCCACGAACAGGGTGCGATCTGGCTCGAACTCCACATACTCGCGCAATGCCGACCAGAAATGGGTGCTCTCCTTGGCGTGGTTCAGCTCATGGGAGGAGATGATGCCATCCATCCAGCGGTCGATGCCGGTGATCTCGAGCTTGTGGGCCAGCCCGTCCGGGTGGGCATTGGTGACCAGCAGGACGTGCTTCTCCATCTGCCGCAGGGCTTCCAGGAAGGCCTGGGTCTGCGGGCGCAGGGCGATGCGGTCCTCGATCTCGCGCAGGACCGCCGGGATATCCAGCTGCAGCTCCCGCGACCAGAAGTTCAGGCAGTACCACTCCAGGGTGCCGCGGCGGGAATCAATCTGCTTGACCAGCTGCTCTTCAGCTTCTTGCAGGTTCAGTCCGTGGGTCTGCGCGTAGCGCTGGGGCAGGTGGGTCAGCCAGAAGTGGTTGTCGTAGTGCAGGTCGAGCAGGGTGCCGTCCATATCCAGCATCACCGTGTCGACGTCTTGCCAGTCCAGCATGCGGTCGGTAAACCTCTCCAATCGAAGGCATGTACAACCTATTATGCCCGATTATGCCCCGGCCCGCCGCACGCCCTGCAGCATCGCCAGCTGCGCCCCGTAGTAGAAGGTCATGACCAGCGTGCCGGCCAGGGGGACCGTGACCAGGAACCGGTTGAGGCCGATCAGGGTATCGGACAGCAGGAAGGCCAGGGCACCGCAGTAGAGCAGCGTGGCCTCGCCGCGGTGCGCCGCGGCGGCCATAGCCATGGCCACGCTCGCCAGCAGGTAGGCGGTGACAGGGAGGGTGAGATCGCCGGCCGCCGGCAGCAGCACCTGCGCCAGTAGCAGGGCCGCGCCCAGCACCGGCAGCCCGCGGCGCAGGAAGCGCACCGAGCGAAAATCGGCGCGGCGCAGGAAATTGGCCGTGTAGGTCAGCTGGGCGACCAGGAACGCGGCCAGGCCGGCCACGAACTGGTTGGGGAAGTCGAGTGCCAGCAGTACATCACCCAGGGCGCAGAAGGCCAGCGCAGTTGCGGTGAGAATGCGCCCGGTGCCGGCCAGGCGCCTCAGGGCCAGCCAGAGGAGCAGCGCGATGGGAGCGGCTTTCACCAGTGCCAGCCAGGGCGTGCGAAATCCCATGGCATCGAAAATAATGTAAGCGACGGCGAACAGCAGGAAGGCACCCAGCGTTCCCATATCCCCGCGCGTGGTCTGTGCGGCGCCGGATCCTGCGGCTGCCGTGGTTGCGGTCGTGGTCATGTTCCCTGTTTTCTTCTAATTGTGTTTTCCTGTACGGGGCAATCGTGCCGGGAATCCGGCGGCAGGGGCCCGGCCAGAGTGGTCGCGGTTCACCCCGTCACCGGCGCCAGTATCCGGCACGCGCGCGCAACGTGCAATGGTACGGGGTCCTGCGACAGCCACGGGGCAGTCGAAATAAACAACAAGGAGAGCGGTAGCTATGAAGGTTGAAAACATTCTCGAGACAATCGGCAATACCCCACACGTGCGGATCAACCGGCTGTTTCGCGACGATATCGAAGTCTGGATGAAGGTAGAGCGCTTCAATCCCGGCAGCAGCATCAAGGATCGTATCGCGCTGGCCATGGTCGAGGAGGCCGAGCGCAGCGGCGCCCTGAAGCCCGGTGGGGTCATCATCGAGCCCACCTCCGGCAATACCGGTATTGGCCTGGCGATGGTGGCAGCGGTACGCGGTTACCGGCTGATCCTCACCATGCCGGAGTCCATGTCGCTGGAGCGGCGCCGTATCATGAAGGCGATGGGCGCGGAGATAGTCCTTACCCCGAAGGAGACCGGCATGCCGGGGGCCATCGAAAAGGCGGGCGAGCTGATGCAGGAATACGACAACAGCTGGATGCCGCAGCAGTTCCGCAACCCCGCCAACGTGCAGGTCCATCGCGACACCAGTGCCCGCGAGATCCTCGCCGACTTTCCCGAAGGCCTCGATTACCTGATCACGGGTGTCGGCACCGGTGGCCATATCACCGGTTGCTCCGAGGTTCTCAAGGAGCGCTTCCCGGACATGAAGACTTACGCCGTGGAGCCGGAGAAGTCCCCGGTTATCAGCGGCGGGGAGAAGGGGCCCCACCGGCTGCAGGGCATCGGCGCCGGATTTGTGCCGGATATCCTCAACACCCGTACCCTCGATGGCACCATCCAGGTATCGGAAGAAGACAGTTTCGAGATGGCACGCCAGTGCGCCGCGCAGGAAGGGATCTTCGTCGGCATTTCGTCCGGTGCCACCCTGGCCGCGGTGAAACAGCGCCAGGAGGATTTTGATCCCGGCAGCCGCGTACTCGTATTCAGCTACGACACCGGCGAGCGCTATCTCTCGATCGATGACCTGTTCCCGGCCTGAGCCCGGGATGCAGGCGTTATCGGCGGCGGGGGATTACGCGTATAATCCCGCCCTCGATAACCAGGGGGATTCATGGGTAAAGAACTGGACAGAAAAGAGCTCCTAGAACAGGTAATTGCTATCTGCGAGCGTGCCGGCGAGGCGATTCTCGAGGTATACCACGACAGCGCCGATCTCGAGGTGGATACCAAGGCCGACGACTCCCCGGTGACCGCTGCCGACCTGGCCGCGCACCGGGTACTGGCGCCCGCGCTCGCCGCGCTGGTCGAGGGGGTGCCGGTGCTGTCCGAGGAACAGGAAATGCCCTCGTTCGACGAGCGCAGCCGCTGGCAGCGCTACTGGATCGTCGATCCACTGGACGGCACCAAGGAGTTCATTCGCCGCAACGGAGAATTCACCGTCAATGTGGCGCTGATCGAGGACGGCGAGCCGGTGCTGGGGGTGGTTTACGTACCGGTACTCAACATCACCTACGCCGGCTGCAAGGGTGCCGATGGAAATATCGCCTTCAAGCGCACCGCCACTGGCGAGCGGGAAATCCGCGTGCGTTCCGTGCGTGCGCGGCTCGATGCCGGCGAGCCGGTGGAGCTGGTGGCCAGTCGCAGCCACGGGGCCGGAGCGGTTGACGCGCTGCTGGAGCGCATCGAGGGCAAGCTGGGTCACACGGGACTCAAGAACATGGGCAGCTCGCTCAAGCTGTGCCTGGTGGCCGAAGGCGCAGCCGATCTCTACCCGCGCCTGGCGCCAACCTGCGAGTGGGATACTGCCGCTGCCCAGGCCGTGGTGGAGGCCGCTGGCGGCACTGTGGTCGACGACCGCTTCGAGCTGCTGCGCTACAACCGCAAGGATTCCCTGCTCAACCCGTATTTCTACGTGATTGGCGATCCCGCCTTCGACTGGCGCGCCCTGCTCGCCGACTGAGGCGGTTCCCTCCCGGCCTGCTAAGCTCTTCTCTGCCGCGTCTCCCCGGGACCCGGGCCGTTGAGGCCCGCCTCCCGGGGCGCGGTACGCGAGTCTGTCACCACCGGCAGTCCGGGGTTGAGCCATGCCCAGTTACAGCAGTCCATACGCCGCCCTCAGCGAGGTAGAAATACGCCGGTTGCGCCAGCAACTGGAGGAAGAGATTGCCTGGCTGAACTGCCAGCTGGAAGCCGGCCACGAAGAGGACGGCGCCCCGGACCTGGCCCTGGCACAGACCTACCGGGAAATGATCTTTTCCCGCCGCGCTCTGCTCGGGCGCCTGCCCCGCTGAATTGCCTGTGCCCACCAGGGCGCCCACCAGCCGCCGCGTGCGGCAGATAGCCTCCCGCGCCAAGCCAGCACAAAACCTGCAATCGGGTCTACGCTTGGTGAGTTAACGCCATAAGAGTAACGGCCGATGCGCTACCCGGTAGTGATCCACAACATCGAATACGCCGGTTACGGTGCCATTGCACCGGACCTTCCCCACTGTCACTGCCACGCGGAAACCCTCGACGACATCCTGCAGAAAATGGCCGAAACCATCATGCAGCGACTCGAGGAACTGGGCGCTGCCGGTGGCGTGCCCCCGGAACCCAGCGAGATAGACAGCCTGCGCCAGAACCCCGCCTACGACGATGGCCTGTGGGCCATTATCGATGTGGCGCACGAGCAGTTTTCACCCAAGGCGCAGCCCTGAATTTACGAGGAGCGCTTTTCTGCACCAAGGAAGGTTGTAATGAAAAAGGTCACGTTTGTTGCGGCACTCTTGTGCGCCAGCCCCGCCCTGGCCATCGAGTGGAACAATCCTTTTGTCGGTATCTGCGCCGGAGAGTACCAAGTGGTCGGGACCATCGGCGCCGGCGCCGGTGAGTTGCAGGTCAACAAGGACCGCGACGGGTTCGCCTATGCCAGCGTGGGACTAACCCCGACAGTGGGGGTGTGGCAGACCGAGTTGCGCTACTCCTACTTTGACGACGGTGGCGTGTCATCGGACCTGTACGGCCTGAATTTCAAGGTCGATTTCAGCCTCGACTGCGACATACAGTGCCTCTACTGGATGGCGGGGTGGACCTACGGCGAGTTCGATGTCGACACCATCGACATTGACAACAACCAGGTTACGCTCCTGGTGGAAGAAGATGGCAATGACGACTTCTGGCACGCCGGTGTCGGCTATCGCTACCGCTGGACCCGCAATTTCGACACCTCGGTGGAGTACATGTACAACGATGTCGGTGACGTGGTCGACTTCGACCTCGGTCACCTGCGGTCACTGACGCTCAACTTCAGCTATCGCTTTTTCGGCCCGCAGTAACCGGCGGGAGTCGCGGCATCAAAGCCGGCCACTGCGCTTGAGGCGCCAGTAATTTTCCACCAGCGCCAGGTGCATTCGCTCGGGCCTGGCATCGGCGACGATAACGTTGCGCGCGCGCAGGTGCTGCAACAGCCGCTGGCGCCGCTGTACCAGGTCCACCGTGGCCAGGTGCTCCAGCGCCGCCGGGAATTCCTCCACCGGTGATCGCACCAGTTCATCCAGGGCCCGCTCCCGCAGGCTGGCGACCATCACCAGGTGCCGGCGGGAAAGCAGTTCCACGGCTGCCAGCAATTCGTCGCTGTCCTCGTCCCGCAGGTTGGTGACCAGCACCACGAGCGCCCGCTTTTGCTGGCTTTCCATCAGCTCTCGCGCCGCAGTGCTGTAGTCGCTGTGGGCGGTGCTGGTGTGCAGGTCGTAGACATGGTTGAGCAGCAGGTTGATGCTGTCGTCGCCGCGCGTGGGTGCCAGCCGGGCGCGGCGCTGCCCGTTGCCGGTGGCGAATGCCTGCAGGCCGACAGCATCACCTTGGCGCACGGCCACGTAGGCCGACAGCAGCAGCGCGTTCAGGGCGTGGTCGAAATGGCTGTAACCATCGTCCCGCGCGCGCATGCGCCGGCCGCAGTCCAGCAGGTAGATAATCTGCTGGTCCCGCTCATCCTGGTACTCGCGGCTGATCAGCCTCCGCAGGCGGGCGCTGGCCCGCCAGTCCACCTGGCGCTGGCTGTCGCCACGACGGTATTCCCGCAACTGGTGAAAGTCCATTCCCTCACCGCGCCGCTGTTGCTGGTTCAGGCCCAGGTAGCGCAGGCTCTGTTCGGTTGACAGGGCCTGCAGGGAGGAAACGCCGAGGAAGTCGGGATACACCCTGGCCGATGTGGGCTCACCCAGGGTGACTTTTTTCTGCCACAGTCCCCAGGGCGAACTCACCAGCGCCTCGATACGGCCGAACCGGGCCTGCCCGCGGCGCTGCGGTGTCACCGGGTATTCCACCCGGGCCGCCTGGCCTGGCTGCAGCTCGACTTCGCGCGGGAGTCCGGCGGCGGCGAGTTGCGGGGGCACCTGGTCGCAGGTCTCCAGCCGCAGGCGCCGTTCCCCGAGATTTTCCATTTCCAGGGTTACCGTGCTGCGCACACCGAGGGCCAGGTTGCGGGCCAGCTGGCGGTTGCCATCCAGCCCCGGGACCCGGTAGCCGGTCAGGGCATCCAGCAGCATCCCACCCAGCAGTGCGGCCCCGGCCGTCCACCAGAGCATCACCAGCGGCGGCTGGAGTTCCGGCAGCCAGATCCTGCCTGCGCTCACGGCCAGTGCCGCAGCGCACAAGCCTGTCGCCAGCTTTACCAGCCTGGCGCTGGGCCGCATCGCCGGCAGTCTCACAGGCGCGGCGCCTCCACCGTGTCGATGATCTGGGCCAGTACCGAATCGGGGGTCTGGCCGTCTATTTCCATATCCGGCGACAGGCCCACCCGGTGGCGCATCACCGGCACGGCCATGGATTTCACGTCGTCCGGCAGCACGAAGTTGCGCCCGGCCAGGAGCGCCTGGGCCCGCGCGGCCTGCAGCAGGCCGATACTGGCGCGGGGGCCGGCACTGCGGCGCAGCTGTGCGTTGCCGCGGCTGGCGCGCACCAGCCGCACCGCGTAGTCCACCACCTGGCGGTCCAGCTCGACCTCGGGAACCAGTGCCTGTAGCTGCCGCAGCCCGTCCACGCCCAGTTGTGGGGCCTGCTGCACCTGCAGTTGCCGTTCGATACGACCGCTGCTCGCCGCAGTTGCCAGCTGCACCTCGGCTTCCATCGAGGGGAAGTCGATCAGCACCTTGAGCAGGAAGCGGTCCAGTTCGGCCTCCGGCAGCGGGTAGGTGCCCTCCTGCTCGATCGGGTTCTGGGTGGCGAGGACCATAAAGGGTGCCGGCACCGGCAGCGCCTCGCCGTCGATGGTGACCTGCTGCTCCTGCATGACCTCCAGCAGGGCAGCCTGGGTCTTGGCCGGTGCCCGGTTGATTTCATCGGCCAGCAGCAGGTTGGTGAATACGGGGCCCCGGCGCACCTCGAAACGGCTTTCACCAGTATTGAAGATGGCGTGGCCGGTGACGTCGGCGGGCATCAGGTCGGGGGTGAACTGGATACGCCGGAAGTCGCCGCCGAAACAGCTGGCCAGGGCCCTGACCATCAGCGTCTTGCCCAGGCCGGGCACGCCCTCGAGGAGCACGTGCCCGGAGGCGAGCAGCGCGATGATGACCTGGTCGACCACCTCCCGCTGGCCGATCAGCAGGCGATTCACTGTATCGCGCAGCGCGGCGATCTGCGCAATGGCCGCGTCCCAGTCCCGGTCGGGGGTGTCGGTGGTGCCGGGCTGTCCTTCCCGGGTCGGTGCGGTGGGTTCGCTCATAGGGTTGCCTCTATTCTTTGCAGACAGCGGATTTGCTGGGTGAACGCTTCCTCGTTATCCGGCTCGGGCGCACCCCACAGGCACGCGGCGATGGTGGACTGGTCCATGCCGCTGGCCGCGGCAAGCCGCTGGCACAGGCTGCGCCGCATGGGGGCACTGGCCTTCCCGGCACCGAGCCGGCGCAGCACGCGGGAACGGTAATCCCCGAGCAATTGCCGGCAGCGGTCGTCATGCCAGTAGTAGTAGCCGCAGGCGGCAATATGTTCGCGCAGCGAGCGGCGCGCGGTTTCCGCCTCCGGTATTGCCAGTCCGAACCGGCTCGCGCGGTACAGCAGCCACAACAGCAGGGCCAGTGTCCCGGCGAGGAAAAACTCGGCAGCATAGCGCGCGGCCAGCTGGCCGAGGGAATCGAAACGCGGCCGTGCCAACAGCACGAATTCACCCGCGCCGGCCAGCTGGTAGAGCAGCCAGGCGTGGCCAAACTGGCCGATTCGCTGGGACTGCCAGAGAGTGTCGTCGGCGAGCAGGGTTATCTGCCCGGCGCCACGCGAAAACTGTATCAGCGGCACGCCTTCGGACTGGTTGTCGATGGTTGCCCAGAATACCGGGCCGCCGGGGGCCAGCCCCCGCTCTATGATATCCGGATGCTGCAGCAGCAGTGCCGGGTCGAAGAAAACCTGGAATTCATCGCCGGTGCCGGCGGTAAGTGTGCTCAGGTACTCGGCGCCGACCTTCGGCTGGCACAGGTCGTCCTCGATCTTCAGTAGCTCGGCGAGGGTGCGGTTGAACTCGCAGGTGTCCCCGCCGCCGGGGCGGCTGTACACCGGCAGGGCGAACTTCAGGAAATCGTCCAGTTCTCCCTCGGTGACCGTCACATCCAGGGCTTCCAGCAGCGCGTCACCGCCATCGCCGTCTGTCTGCCGCGCGATGACAATGGCATGGCCGCCGCGCTCTACCCAGTGCATGAACTCCTGCAGGCGATTGTCGTTGTAGATGAAGCTGGAGCTGCCCAGCAACAGTGTGTCGTCCTCCCGCAGGCTGCGAATCGAAGCAATGTCCTCTTCCCGCCTGACGGGCAGCCCCGTGTGGTCTAGGAAGCGCTCCGCGGCCAGGTAGGGATTGCGGTAGGCCTCGGTGCTCCAGCCGCTATCGCGCTCCTCGGTATAGCGCTCGAAGAAGGTCAGGAACACTGCGGCGACCGCGAACAGTGCCAGCGCCAGTGCCCCGTACAGCAGGTGATTACGCTTCATCGCTGAAGATCTCCCGCCAGTGCCTGCAGTGCTCGCGCAGCCGCTCTTCGCTGGGTGCGCGGTGGGCATAGGCCAGCAGCTGCCAGTCGCCGGTCAGCTTCCACATAAAGGTCACCAGCTGTTCGCTGACGCCGCCGGGCGCGACCTCATGCTCGACGATGCGGGCGCACTCGTGCTCGGTATGCTGGTCGCCGAAAGCAAAATCGTAGTGGCTGATCAGGTGGGAGAGCGTCGCCCGGTACAGCAGGCTGAGCGCGGGGCGGGATTCCCCCCGCTGCCACAGTGCCATCACTTCCGCGCACACGTCGTCCGGCAGGCTCTCGCGGGATACGTCCAGCCCGAACAGCACGCCGGGGGATTGCGGGGCATCTTTGCGTGCAGGGCGGCGCAGCCGGAACTGCAGCCGCTGCCGGTGGCGCCAGAGCAGGTAGCCGCACAGGAACACGACGCCTGCCCACAGCAGCACCTCGGTGACCCCGGCCACAAGCGGTCCCCAGCGGGATTTCTCTTCGCTGTCCCCGTCGCCGCCCAGCAGGTCCACCAGCCAGAAGAAGAATTCAACCAGCCACTCAGGCAGTTGCTCCCGCTGGGTCTCGCGGTCCTTTAGCCGCCAGCCGCTCTCTTCGCGCACTTGGTGAAAATCCTCGCCTTGCAGGACCTCCCCGATCTGTTCGCGGGCCTCGGCCGGTGTCTCCGGTGCCCCGGCCCACGCCGGAGCCGGGCCGCTGCCCAGGCCCGCGGTGATTACCAGGGCAAGCAGCAGCGGCAGCACAGCAGCCCGGCGGGATTCGCGCGGGGAGGCGACCTGCCGGCGCTGGCGCAGCTTGCGGAACTGGATCTCGATGTCCCAGCCCTCGAGCTCGATGCGCCGGCTGATATACAGGCAGAAACCGCAGGTCACGTAAAATGGTGCCAGCGCAGCCATGGTCAGCAGGTAGAGCCCGTTGGCAAACCACAGCGCTGCCTGTTCGTGGCCGGCAATAATCTGCCCCCAGTCCAGCTGCAACTGTTCGGGTACCAGCAGGTACACCACCGCGGCGAGGGCGAGCCACAGCACCATCTCCAGGTGAAAACCCACCAGCGTGAGCCACGAGGCTGCACCGGCGAATTTGCGGTGGAGTACGCTGATACGCGCCTTGCGCCGGGCGCCGGTACTGCCCTCCAGGAGAGTCACCGGCAGGTCGAAGGACCGCGTGGGGCTGAGCCGCCGCCAGGTCAGCCAGGCCAGCCAGTCCCGCCGGTTGAGGGAGAAGAACTGTTTCAGCGCTGCCCCGGCCGACATGCGCTCGGAAAACAGTGCGCGGCTCGCAATTAACAGGGGCAGGCGGTCGAAGGCCGGTTTAAGCCACCACACCAGCAGGAAACCCCAGCCGGGGGATTCCGGCAACAGCCACAGGATCAGGGCAAAAGCGGCTGCGGCCGGGACCAGCCAGGCAGCGAACATGGCCGGCCAGTGGCGCCGCGCGAGGGCGACGCCCAGGTCGGTAGACTCCCAGGGCGTGCGCAGCCGCGCGCGGATTGCGAGTTGGTCAAGGTTCACTGCGACCCTCCCCGCGCCCGGCGAAGGCGAGGTAACCGAGTACCAGGGCCCACAAGGTCGCGCCGGTGGCCAGCTTGAGCCCGGCGGGCAGGGACTGCCCGGAGGACCAGAAGGCCTCCAGGAATGCAGCGATCACCAGCATCAGGAAGGTGCCGTACATAATCTGCATGGCGCTGGCGGCAGCACGCCGCAGCGCAGCCGTGCGCGTGCGGCCGCCGGGATCGATCAGCGCCTGGCCGAGGCACAGGCCCGCCGCGCCGGACAGGGCGATGGCGGTCAGCTCGAAGGCGCCGTGGCCGATGACAAACGGATAGAAGGTGCTGCCGAAGCCGATGCGGGTAAGGTGCCCGGCCACCGCCCCGATATAGACGCCATTGAACACCAGGAAAAAGATGGAGCCGATCCCGAACAGGAGACCGGCGGCAAAAGTGCGGAAGGCGATACCGATATTGTTCTTGATATAGAAGCCGAACATGTACAGGTCGGATTCCGCCCCTCGCTCCCGGCCGGGCGTTCTCCCGGCAGGATCGTACATCGACTCGAACGTCGCCACCTGCTCGGGCGGCAGCAGGGTGTAGACGAGCGAATCATCCAGGTAGCAGCCGAGGCCCAGTACCAGTGCCGGGAGCAGGAACAGGGCCGTGGCCAGCCATACCGCCCGTGCCTGCGCGCGCACCGCGCGGGGGAACCCTGCGAGAACGTAACCGACCCAGGCGCTCTTTTGCAGCGGTCGCCGGCGGTAGATCCGCTGGTGTGCGGCCATTACCAGGCGGTTCAGGCGCTCCAGCAGGTCGCGGGTGTACTGCCGCTCTGTGGCGACCGCCAGTTGCTGGCACACCTGGCGATACCGCGCGGGAAGGTCAGCCACCCTGCCGCCGTCGGTGCGCAGCGCGGCTTCCAGTTCGAGCCAGCCGGCTTCGTGCCCGGCCTCGAAATCCCGCTGTTTCATCTCAGCGGGCCCCCAGCAACCACAGGCCGATGCCACGCAGGAACTGCAGGGCATTCGCGCCGGTCTTGCCCGTCACCGGTTCAAGCAGCCCGGCCAGCTCTTGCTGGCGCGCCTCGCTGAGATCCCGGTGGCGCTCGGTGAGGCTGATGATCGCGCGCTGGTCCTCGGCGTCGAGCCCCCGCGGCGGCACGCAGGCCGGCAATTCGGGCAGGCTCGTGCGGGCACCTTGCGCAGCGCGGTAAATCACCACCGTATCCGCCGCCATATCCCCGAGGCGCCGGAACTGTCCCGAGAGGGTCATGCTGACCAGGCCGATCCCGTAGGCAAATGGCAGGAAATCGGCAAAGCGCAGCAGGTTGCGGAGCAGTGAGGCGCTCCAGGAGACAGGTGTGAGGTTAGCGTTGACCACCGCCAGGCCAAACGCCTGCTTGCCCGGAGTCTGGCCGTTGCGCAGCACTTCGAACACCACCGGGTAAAACCACTCGAGCAGGAAGGAGCCCACCAGCCACAGGCCCCAGCCGGCAGTATTCAGGCCGGCCAGCATCAGGCCAACCCACAGTGCAACCACAATCAGGGTGCGGTAGAAGAGGTCGACGGCGTAGGCCAGGATGCGTGGCACAGGCCCCGCGGCCTGTGCCTGCAGGTCGATACCTTCGGGGGTCTCAACCGTGTAGCTGGTATCTAGCAATGTGGGTACCGCTTGGGCCGGATCAGTCTTCGGCGCGGCCGAAGATATTGCGGTAGGCGATACCGCCGGCCACCATTACGGTCGGGATTGCCCAGATCAGGCCGATCATCAGCGCCAGGGCGCCGGCCAGGTAGACGAGGATGCACACGATTCCCAGCCCGAAGAAGGCAAACCAGTGCTTGGTGATGGCCTTGCGGGAGGTCTCCAGGGCTTCCCACGGGCCCAGGCCCTTGTCGACGATCAGCGGCAGGGCCAGCATGTAAGCGATCGACAGGTAAATACCCGGCAGTACCAGTAGTATGAAGCCGATTACGATGAGGATGCCCATCAGGATACTGCAGATTGCCAGCGGCACGATCTTGTCAAAATAGGAATAGACGATGCTGCCGGATACGACCTCATCGCGGGCAATCTTGATACCGATCATCATCAGGCCTGCGGTCAGCGGGGCCGTGACCGCTGTGATGATCAGCTGGTGAAGCAGGGATGGGCCATCAGTGATCGATGAGGTAACCGAGACAGAAGTGCCCTCGGCGCTCCAGTTATTGATGCCGGTAAACATGCCCGCGATAAAGTCCACGATCACGTAGGCAAAAATGTACAGGAGTACTCCCAGCCATATAGAGCCCTTGTTGCCGCTGATGCGACGCCAGGCTTCGGACAGGATTCCCCCGATCGGCAGGCTGTAATCGCCCGCGAGGCCCTTTTCCAGCGACCCGTATTCGCCGCCATGTTCGCCGGAAGTGAGCTCTGCCTCTGGCGCCTGGTAAATATCGCTCATTAAAAACTCCATTTCTTGCTGTTTTTTATTCCGCGGGCCGGATAGCTTTTGTGACGGGCCGGCCGTTTGAGCTGATAAATATCTCACAGCGCCCGGGAATGAACAATGACGCGCCGTTACAGGTGTCGCCATGGGTTTCCCTCCTGGGGCGGGTGCTCCGGGGCACCGCGCCATGGCGTTCGTGCACTGGTCGTTACCTTTCGCTAACATTTGCGGCACCTGTTCCCGAGGAGAGAAATCCGGTGAAGAAACTGATTGTGGTTGTGCTCCTGCTGGGCGCAGCCTATGTGGCCCTGCCCTGGTATACGGCCAGCCAGATTGCCGAGACGGCGCACCAAGAGGAAATCGAGCGTTTCCGCGGTTATGTCGACCTGCCGGCGCTGCGCGCCAATCTCAGGGCACATATGCAGCAGCAGCTGCGCGATTCAGTGGATAGTGAAGTGTCGCCGGAACTGAACGAGTTCCTTGCCGCCGGTGCCAACCTGTTCCTTGGGCCGCTGCTGGAAGGGCTGGTCACCGCGGAGGGACTGGCCGCCCTCTTGCGTGGGGGTGACCAGCTCTGGCAGTTCGAGCGTGAGCTCTATCGCCAGGAGCCGGGTGGCCGGGCACCCCGGAGACGTGACGCCAGTGATGGCGACAGCCAGCTGGAGCTGCAGGGCTGGCACTTCACCGCTTTCGACCGCGCTGCCGCAGACTACGGTACCGGCGACGCCGCCGAGCTGCGTCTGATCCTGGAGCGCCAGGGGCTGCACTGGCGCGTGGTGGACCTGCGTTTTCCCGAAACCGATACGGACAACAATGATGAAAATGGATGAACCGGTTAATGTCTTCGGCGATCCCCTGCTGGCCTGCGGTACCGATCCCATGACGGGCTTTTTCCGCGATGGCCACTGCAACACCTGCGCTGAAGACCAGGGCTCGCACACGGTGTGCGTGGAGGTGACGGAGGACTTCCTGGAGTTTTCCCGCAGCAAGGGCAATGACCTTACCACCCCCCGGGACGAATTCGGTTTCCCGGGGCTGGCGCCAGGGGATCGCTGGTGCCTGTGTGCCGCGCGCTGGCTCGAGGCACACGAGGAGGGCACGGCCCCGCGGGTGTACCTGCAGCGCACCCATATCCGGGCGCTCGAGGTGGTGCCGCTGACGGTGCTGCGCCGTTACGCGGCCGACCTCAACTGAAACCGGGCTTGCTGTTCCTGACAGAGGACGGAGTCTATGAAAGACCTGCGCGTTGCGGCCATACAGATGACCAGCAGCCACTCTCCGACTGCCAACCTGGAGCGGGCTGGCGCACTGGTGCGCCAGGCGGCGGATGCGGGGGCGGAGCTGGTGCTGTTACCCGAGTATTTCGCCCACTTGGCGGATGGTGGCAGTGCCGGCGTTGCCGAGGCATATGCCCCCGGCGATGCAGATCCGGGCCACCAGCCAATCCAGGCCGCACTGCAGGGCTGGGCGCGCGACTGCGGGGTGTGGCTGGTGGCCGGGGCGATGCCCCTTTCCCAGCGCCCGGACGGCGAAGCTGTGGCCGGGCAGCGAATCCGCTCGGCATGCCTGGTCTACGATGAGCAGGGTGTGCTGCGGGCCCGCTACGACAAGATGCACCTGTTCGACGTGGAGGTGGACGATGCCGCCCGCAGCTATCGCGAGTCGGCCGGAATCGAGCCCGGTGATGCCCCCCGGACAGTGTCCACGCCCTGGGGCCGGCTGGGCCTGAGCATCTGCTTCGACCTCAGGTTCCCCGAACTCTATCGCCAGCTGGCCGCCGATGGCGCCGAGATCCTGCTGGTGCCGTCGGCCTTCACGCGCGTCACCGGCAGGGCGCACTGGCTTACCCTGCTCAAGGCACGGGCAATCGAGAACGGCTGCTTTGTGGTTGCCGCCAACCAGTGCGGCGAGCACTCCCCGACCCGGCACACCTGGGGCCACTCCGCCATACTGGATCCCTGGGGCGAGGTGCTGGCCGAGGCCGGCGCCAGTGAAGCGGTGCTCGTGGCCGACCTTAAAGCGGAGCGCCTGGCTGAAGTTCGCGCGCAGATGCCCCTGCTGGAAATGCGCAGGTTACATCCATAGGGGTGCATCTGGATTCCCGACACGAGGAGGTGGTATGGCTGGAACAATGCGACGGGCGCTCGTGCCGGTGGCGGATGGCACCGAGGAAATCGAGGCGGTTACCATTATCGATGTACTGCGACGCGCCGGCGTCGAGGTCACGGTGGCCTCCGCGATGCCGGCGCTGAAGGTAACCGCATCGCGCGGCGTAGTGATCGAGGCGGACTGCCTGCTGGATGAGTGTGGGAACGGGCCCTGGGACCTGGTGGCACTTCCCGGTGGCATGCCCGGTGCGGAACACCTGGCCGGGAGCGAGTTGCTGATGGGGATCGTGCGCGAGCAGCTGGCTGGCGATCGCTGGCTAGGCGCGATCTGCGCCGCGCCGGTGGTGGTGCTCGGTCGCCACGGCCTGCTCGGCGACCGCCGTGCTACCTGTCACAGTGGCTTTCGCAATGAACTGCGGGGGCTGGCAGCGGCAGTCAGCGACGATGTTGTGGTGCGCGACGGCAACCTGGTCACCAGCCAGGCGCCGGGTACGGCGATGGCGTTTGCACTGGAGCTGGTCTCCTGCCTGCTCGGCGGGGATAAGCGTCGGGCGGTGGCCGGCCCGATGGCCGCAACCTAACCCCGTTTTGCACAGGGCGAAACCCGGAATGGGGCGAACCTATGGTCCGGGGGAAAAATGCGGCACATCCATGTACCGCTGAACCTCGAGCTCTGTATCCATTCTTGGGAGGCCCACGCTTATTCTGCCGGTGGCCGGCTTTTCCTCAATAGCCTCTTTGGGTCATTTTGCTCGCGCCCCCGGCATGTGTATGGGCTTAAAGAAGCCCCTCGGTAATGCACCTGGCGATCAGTTGCCCGGCATTCTTGCAGCCGGCTTTCTTCATGATGTTCTTGCGGTGATTCTTGACCGTATCGATAGCGATATACAGCTCTTCTGCGATCTCCCGGCTGGTCATTCCCCTGGACAGAAACCGGATTACCTCAGTTTCCCTTTCGGTAAACACAGGATTGGACGGTTTGGGCAGGCAGGAGCCCTCGTCCACCGGGATGTTCAGGTACGACGGCTCGCCCATCATGCCGATAACGGACATGTGGCGATTGCTCTCATCACACAGGTGGCTGATGTTCGTGTGTATGTTGAGGCTTTTGCTCAGGCGGCCTTCGCCATCGCCCGTCAGCATGATCGCCTGGTGGTTGAATAGCTGGTAAGAGCCGTCGGCGGTGCGGAAGCGGAAGCAATACGAATTCTTGTACTTCTTGCGCTTTTCCGGCGGTATCTGCTCGTAGATGATTTCCACTGCCTTTTGCTCGGCGCGGGCCACAAACGGCATGTCTTCCGGGTGAACCTGGTCGAGGATGTCCTGGAATGTCACGGTTTCAGGATCAAGGCCGTGAATATCCGCGATGGACGGGCTCACGTAATCGAGGCTGAACGTCTTGAAATCGACGATGTAGAAATAGAAGGGCCCATTACTGAATATCGAGGAGACCAGGTGGTCCAGGTCGAACCGGTCCAGTTCCACCTGCCTTGGGCTCAGGTGCTCCCTGGAGGAGGCCCACACCGCCTTCAACAAGTCACTATCAGGTTTCATTTGCTGCTCTTGCTTCTGGTTTTTCTTGCAGCCAATGCCGGGGCGTCGCCGGGCCCTGTCGTGGACCGGTGTCCCCTGCTGTCCGGCCAGGATGAAACAAGTCACCCAAAGTTGATGCAATTCTCTTGGTAAGTGTGATTTATATCACAAAAATGGTAGATTTCCACTGTGCAGGAGGAGAGGCCGGCTCCCGGCCTGAGTGAGAGCTGCTCCGGGCGGAAGACCTTGGAGAAGGTTGTGTGCCAGCCGGCAGGCGGTCGCAGAGGGGGCCCCGCAAAAGAGGCGGTCCGGTGAGTGACGGTCGGCAGTGGGAGGACCGGCGGTAGGCCTGGGCGACCTGCAGTGCGAAGCTTAGTGTGAAGGTTGAGGGTGTCAGGTGCCCACCAACTCCATAGTTCGCTGGTCCCGATCGCCCCGGTAATACTTCTCCAGCACCTTGCCGAAGAGGCTGTCGCCACCGGCTGCCAGCTCGAACAGGGTCATCGACGATTTCAACTTCAGGTCGTCAGGGCTGCCGAAGATGTCGTGGGCCGACAAGCCCTCCAGCTGCAGTAGCCGCTCACAGCACTCCGCCAGCCGCGGCCCCAGCACCGGATGCGCCAGGTAGGCGCGGGCCTCGGCGAGGCTCGCTATCGCGTAGTGCCGGGCAGTGGCGGAACGGCCCAGGCCGGCCAGCTGCGGAAAGATAAACCACATCCAGTGACTGCGCTTGCGGCCCGCAGCCAGCTCGGCCAGCGCCGACTGGTAGGTCGATTGCTGGGCTGTGACGAAGCGCTCTAGGCTAAACCCGTTTTGCTGCGGTGGTTGGTTCATGCTGCCTCCTGCTGTTGCTGGAACCGCACCGCCAGTGTCCTGAGCCTGCGGGACCAGTAGCCAGATATTAGCCGCAAAAGAGCCCTCTGCCACAGCCGGCCGGGCGCCCCTCACCGGGCGCTCCTTGCCGGGCCAGGGCGCACAATCATGGCTCGCGCCAGCGCATTACGGGCGTTCCGGCGACCCAGATTGGGGCAGAGAATCCCGGTTGCCGCAGTTTTAATCCGGGATATCCTATTTCCGGCGTCCCTGAATTGATGTGCTCGCCAAACCCGGCAGTATTCAATGGCAGCGAAGAAGCGCTGTTTCGCCCCGAATCCATCCCGGCCAACTGCACCGGGGTGAGATGAGGTCGCCGGGCGACAGCAGGAACGCTGGCCGAAATCGGGCCGGCGACCGCGAATCCTGAGAACATGCTTCGCCAGTGCAGTATTCATCGAGAGAGTCAATAGAACCAATAATTCGGGGAAGTGCTGATGAGAACAAAATTATTCCAAAAAGACCGGCTCGCGGTCACTATTTCCATGGCTCTTGGGGCGACTATGCTCCCGGCAGCCGGTGCCATGGCCCAGGACGCAGCCCTGGAAGAGGTGGTTGTTACCGGTATCCGCGGCAGTCTTGACCGTTCCATGGACATGAAGCGCGACGCGCAGGGTGTTGTAGATGCGATTTCCGCCGAGGATATCGGCAAGATGCCCGATACCAACCTGGCAGAATCCCTGCAGCGTATCACCGGTGTCTCCATCGATCGCCAGAACGGCGAGGGCAGCCGGGTCACCGTTCGCGGCTTTGGTCCCGACTACAACGTGGTGACCCTCAACGGTCGCCAGATGCCAGCGGCCAACATTGAGGCCACCAGCGCCTCCGCCTCCCGCTCCTTCGACTTCGCCAACCTGGCTGCCGAGAGTGTAAGTGCGGTGGAAATCTACAAGACCGGACGCGCCGACCTGCCCACTGGTGGTATCGGTTCCGTGATCAATATCCGCACTGCCCGCCCGCTGGAGCAGGACGACATGGTCCTGAACCTGGGCGCCAAGACCACCCACGATACCTCTGCTGGCGACAATGGAGATTCCCTGACGCCGGAGCTGTCAGGCATCTTCAGCACCAAGTTTGCCGACGACACCATCGGTGTGGCCGTTACCGGTTCCTACTCCAAGCGCGACAGCGGCTACGCCAAGTCCGAGACTCCTTCCGGCTGGTACACCATCCCGGGCGGCCAGGGTGACTGGGGTTCAGTAGCTCCTGACAACCCCAACTTCGTAAACCCGCCGCAGGAAGGCGACGTCTACTCCATGCCGCGTGGCATCGGTTATGCCTTCGGCGAGGTTCAGCGCGAGCGCACCAACGCTCAGGTGACCCTGCAGTGGGCCCCGCGCGACAACTTTGAAGCGACCCTCGACTACACCTACGCCGAGCAGGACGTTGAACAGCAGTACAACGCCATGGGCGCGTGGTTCAACGGTATTCCCCTGTCCGGTTCCTTTACCGAGGGCCCTGAAAGTGGCGGCGTAGTGGCGCCGATTGTCTACACCGACGGCAGCGGCGCTGACGTGACCTTCAATGCCGGTGACTGGGGCTCCATCAACGAGAACAACTCCGTCGGCCTGAACCTGGTGTGGGATCCCAGCGAAAACCTGACCCTGGAGTTCGACTACCATAACTCCACTGCTGAAAACGGTGCGAAAGACGGTCGCGGTACCAACAACACCATCGCCGGTGTGCAGTTCAACCGCGCTGCCACCACCGTGAATTACGGCAAGGACCTGCCGACCACCAGCTTCACGTTCATCGACGGGCAGGATTTCGATCCGGCGCAGATGCTGACTTCCGGCACCAGCTTCCGTAACAGCTTCATGAAGCACGACATCGAGCAGACCCGGTTTGCCGGTACCTTTGATGTCGATGCCGGCCCGTTCAAGAGCATTGACTTTGGTGTTGGCTTCACCGAGTCCACCAACCGCTCTGCCTACGCCGTTGCCGAGCGCGGCACCTGGGGTGGCTACGGCACTCCGGCCGATTACGACGACAGCATCTTTGTGCGCAAGAGCATGGCCGGTGCGCTGGACCAGTTCGGCAGCGCCGACAGTGCAGACATGACGCCCTACTACTATGCGGCTGACTTCGACGGCATGCTGAATGCGATCTCTGCGATTGCTGCGCGGGATATCGCTGCGGGCACCGGTGAGGCAATCAGCCCCTGTGGCACCGTGCTGTGTGTGGATGACGACTTCACCACCGACCGCACCGTAGTCGAACAGCAGCAGTCTGCCTATACGCAGTTCAATCTTGCCTGGGAAGACGTCCCCATGCCCATGAACCTGGTGCTGGGCCTGCGTCTTGAGAACACCCTGGTAGATGCGAGATCCAAGGTTCCCACCTACGATTCGATCTCCTGGACTGGCGATAACGAGTTCGACGCCAATGCTACTGGTGAGACCATCGAGCGCCGTGAAGGGGCCTACGCCAACTTCCTGCCGAACATCGACTTCGATATCGCACTGACCGAAGACGTGGTTGCCCGTGCTTCCGTGAGCAAAACCATCACTCGCCCGGGCTTCGGTGACATCCAGGGTGGCCAGACGATCAATCCGCGTCTGCGCTTCAATGGTGGCACCTCCAATCTCGGCAACCCGGACCTGGATCCTTTCGAGTCCACCAACTTCGACCTGTCTGCCGAGTGGTACTACGGTGAAGGCAGCTACGTGTCCGCCGGCTATTACCGCAAGGACGTGAAGAACTTCATCGGCCAGACCTCCTACCAGGAAACCACATTTGATCTGGCGCATCCATTCAATGGTCCGCGCTACCAGGCAGCGGTGGCAGCGCTGGAAGCGGCGGGTGAAGAAGTCAACGCGACAAGCGTGCGGACTTACCTCAATACGGAGTACGGCGAGCCGTTCACTGGCTCTGCAGAAGCGGGCGATCCTGCCGCTGTCTTCACCGTCATCACGCCGGTCAATGCCGAGGATGCCACAATCGACGGCTTCGAGGTTGCTGTCCAGCACATGTTCGGTGACTCCGGCTTCGGTGGTATCGTCAACTTTACCACTGTCGACGGCGATATCGCGTACGACAACTACAACACCAACAAGGGTGAAGGCGTTGACAACCAGTTCGCACTGCTGGGCCTGAGCGACTCGTTCAACGTCGTAGGTTTCTACGACAAGAACGGTATCCAGGCACGTATTGCCTACAACTGGCGCGACAACTTCCTGACCGGCACCTTCGACGGCAACGGCGAGCGTAACCCGGTTTACACTGAAGCCTATGGCCAGTGGGATGCCAACGCCAGCTACGACATCCAGGACAACCTGTCCGTGTTCGTGGAAGGTATCAACCTGACCAACGAGACCCAGCGTCTGCACGGTCGTCATGAAAACATGATGATTGGCACCATCCAGACTGGTGCACGCTATAACCTGGGTGTGCGTTACAGCTTCTGAGGCATCCGCCAATAGGAAGTAACTCCAGGAAGGGGGGCAGCTTGCTGCCCCCCTTTTTTGTCAACCGGTCAGTCAGGGCTGCATTGGCGTGTAGTTTTCTGCTGGTGTATGTTGGGTCCTTCCTGAAGCGGTAAGAATCTGCAATGCAACAGGCTCCATTATCCATTCTAGTTCTGGGCGGCGGCGCCGCCGGTTGGCTAACGGCAGCGGTACTGGCAGCGGAGCACAGCCGCGCCCGCGGGGGTGACTGTGAAATCACCCTGGTGGAGTCCCCCGACCTGCCCACGGTGGGTGTCGGTGAGGGTACCTGGCCTTCGATGCGCGAGACTCTCCGTCGCATCGGCCTGTCGGAACTACGACTGTTCACAGAGTGTGACGCATCCTTCAAGCAGGGCTCACTCTTTTCCTCGTGGCGTTCGGACAGCAAGGACGATCGCTACTACCATCCATTTTCACTCCCCCACGGCTACTTCGAGCTGGATCTGGCAGCGTACAGCGGGCAGGACAATTACGCCTACACGGTGACGCCGCAGGCAGCCATCTGTGATGCCAGCCTCGCACCCAAGCAGCTCTCCACACCCGAGTATGCCGGGGTACTCAACTACGGTTACCACTTTGACGCGGTAAAGTTCGGCAAGTGCCTGCGTGACCACTGTGTCGAGCAACTGGGCGTGCGACACCTGCAGGCGGAAGTCGAGCGTGTAGAGGGTGACAGCGACGGCTCCGTCGCTGCGCTGGTTACCCGTGACGGGCAGCGACTGGCGGCCGACCTGTTTATAGACTGTTCCGGCAGCGCCGGACTGATCATCGGTGAGCATCTCGGTGTCGGCTGGGAGAGCAAGGCTTCCGTACTGTTCAACGACCGGGCGCTGGCAGCGCAGGTTCCGCACCCGTCACCAGAGGCACCCATAGCCTCTGTCACGCGCTCAACGGGACGCCCCCACGGCTGGATCTGGGATATCGGCCTGCCGACCCGCCGCGGTATGGGATATGTCTATTCGAGCGAGTTCACCAATGAGGAAGAGGTCGAGGCGGATTTCCGGCGTTTTCTCGCCGATGAGGCCGCGGTGCCGCTGGACAGCGACCTTCCTGTCCGCAAATTGCGTTTCTCCCCGGGTCACCGGACAATTTTCTGGCAAGGCAATTGTGTCGCCGTCGGCATGGCGGCCGGTTTTATCGAACCCTTGGAGGCCTCGGCGCTGGCGCTGATCGAGCAGTCCGCGGGCCTGATTCGCGATTTGCTGCCGGCCCAGGCCAGCGAAATGGAGATGGCCGCAAAGCGCTTCAATCGCCAGATGCTGTCCCACTGGGACAATATTATCGAGTTCCTCAAACTCCACTATGTGCTGTCTGTACGGACCGACTCCGATTACTGGCAGGCGCACCGTGAGCTTTCCTCCATCCCGGAATCGCTCCGGGAAAACCTCGCCCTGTGGCGGCACCGCCCCCCGGGCAGGCAGGACTTTCCCGAGGCGCAGCCCCTGTTTCCGCCAGCCAGTTACCGCTATGTACTGAATGGTATGGGGCACCCGTGCGATTTTGCGCGCGCCCCCCGGGCCGACCGCAATTCCGAGCGGGCCCGCTCCTTGCTGGGCGAGCTGGAGCGGCAGCTGGCCAGTTTCCGCCAGGGCCTCCCGGATAATCGGCAGCTGATCGAGCAGCTGCTCGCGCGCGAACCCGGACGGGATGGTGCCAGATGAATTACCCCGAATTTATTCCTCCAGTGGAGACCCGGGACGATGTGCCCGCGGAGCAGGTTGCCGATATTATCGAAGGCCGGACCACTCCCCTGTTGATGAAGGGGGCCCTGGCTCACTGGCCCCTGGTACAGGCGGCCAAATCAGGCGCGCTGGCTGACTATCTCGCCAGCTTTGACCAGGGTCGGCCGCTGGTTGTATTTCGCGCCGATGCCGAAGCGCAGGGGCGTATCTTCTACAACGAGGCCATGGACGGGTTTAACTTCACGCGTGGCACCGGCCAGCTGGTGCCGACGCTGAGAGAGATAGAGGCGCAGGCCCCAGGCGAAGACTGTTGCTATGTGGGCTCGACGCCGATCGATCACCACCTGCCGGGCCTGCGCGAACAGAACGACCTGGAGCTTGCCGGTCGCCAGCCGCTGGTATCCATGTGGTTTGGCAATCGCACGCGTATAGCAGCGCATTTTGACCTGCCCGAAAACCTGGCCTGTGTGGTGGCGGGCCGCCGCCGCTTTACCCTTTTTCCGCCCGAACAGGTCGCCAACCTTTATCCGGGACCGCTGGATTTCAATCCGGCCGGCCAGGCAATCAGCATGGTGGATTTCTATGCGCCGGATTTTGAGCGCTTCCCGCGCTATCGCGAGGCGCTCGCTGCGGCGACGGTAGCGGAGATGTCGCCGGGTGACCTGCTCTTCGTGCCCAGCATGTGGTGGCACCAGGTAGAGGGCCTGGATGACCTCAATATGCTGGTCAACTACTGGTGGCGGTCAACCCCTACCTGGACCGGGTTGCCCCATGATGCGATGCTGCACGCGCTGCTGTCGATCGGCACGCTGCCGGAAGCACAGCGCCAGGCCTGGGGCCAGCTGTTCGAGCACTTTGTGGTGCATCGCGAGGAAGCGGTTGCACATATACCGCCGGAACGGCGCGGCGTCCTGGGGGAAGTCGATCGTGAAATGGCGGTGCAGCTGAAAAAATTATTGATAGAAAAACTGCAGCGGATGCCCTGAATCCACGGACTGGTGAATTGACGAAAGGATGAGGTAGCTATGACCCAACCCATCAAGAAAATTGTGATTGCCGGTGGCGGCACGGCCGGCTGGATGACAGCCGCGGCCCTGTCCAAGTTGATGGGAAAGGACCTGGACATCACCCTGGTGGAGTCGGAGTCCATCGGCACAGTCGGCGTGGGCGAGGCCACCATTCCCACACTGCTGTTCTTTCACCGCCTGCTGGGTATCGACGAGAAGGAATTCCTCGCTGCGACCCAGGCTACCTACAAGCTGGGCATCAGCTTCGAAAACTGGCGCGATGTCGGCAAGGACTACATTCATGCCTTTGGGGTCACCGGTAAGGACTGTTGGGCCTGTGGTTTCCAGCATTTCTGGCTGCGTGCGAAGCAGCTTGGGCTGGCCGGCGATTTCGGTGACTACTGCCTTGAGCGGCGAGCCGCAGAGGCGGAGAAATTTACCCACCTCCCCAACAATGGCCTCAACTACGCTTTCCACTTTGATGCCAGCCTCTACGCGAAGTACCTGCGCCAGTTCAGCGAGAGCAATGGCGCCAAGCGTGTTGAAGGCAAGATCGACCAGGTGATGCTGCATCCGGAGAACGGCCACATCCGCGCACTGAAGCTGGATTCCGGCCGCGAGCTGGATGGGGACTTCTTCATCGATTGCACAGGTATGCGCGCGCTGTTGATCGAGAAGACCCTGCACACCGGTTTCGAATCCTGGTCCCACTGGCTGCCCTGCGACGGCGCAGTTGCGGTGCAGACTGAAGCGGTAGCGCCGCCAATTCCCTACACGCGCTCAATCGCGCGGGAGAGTGCCTGGCAGTGGCGCATCCCGCTGCAGCACCGGGTGGGCAATGGCCTGGTCTATTCCGGAGCGTACCAGAGTGACGAGTCTGCAAAACGGCAACTGATGGACAATATCGAGGGCAAGCCGCTGGCCGACCCCCGGATAATCAAGTTCCAGACCGGCCGCAGGCGTAAGCAGTGGCACAAGAACTGCCTGGCCGTCGGCCTGTCCAGTGGGTTCCTGGAGCCGCTGGAGTCGACCAGTATCCACCTGATCCAGCAGAACATTGTGCGTTTCCTGCGGCTGTTCCCCCACCGGGAGATTCGCCAGATCGAGGTCGATGAATACAACCGGCAGGCCGATTTCGAAATGGAGCGCATCCGCGATTTCATCATCCTGCACTACAAGGTAACCGAGCGGGACGATACGGAATTCTGGCGCTACTGCCGGCAGATGGATGTGCCGGACAGCCTGGCTGCCAAGATCGATATGTTCCGCGAAACCGGCCATGTATACCGCGAGGGCAACGAGCTGTTCGTGGACTCATGGCAGCAGGTGATGATCGGCCAGGGGCTGATGCCGGAGCGTTACCACCCGCTGGTGGATACCATGCCCGAGCAGGAGCTCAGGGATTTCATCGCCCACGTCAAGGCGGGCGTGGATGGCGACCTGTCACGCCTGCAGGACCACAACACTTACCTGGCCAGCCTCATGTCAGGCCAGGGACAGTGACTCCCCGGGTGGGTTGCCGGCCACGGCGCCGGCTCCCGCCCGTGACCACACGGCGGGGAGCGTTCCCGCCACGACCGGGCATGCGCAATCCTGGTGCAAAGCCCGGTCCCTGCTGCCCCCTATTTGATCCTTCTCATCGAAAAGCCCCCCGACAGCGCCAGCAGGCGTGATAGAAATAGCCCTGACAAGCTCCGGCCACTGCCACCCATGTGGTGCCGCGAATGATGAGAGCGCGGCGGCCGAGCAAGACAGCCCACACAAAAATATGATGTATTGGGAACAATAAAGATGGCAACTCTGGGAACAAACCTGGAGACGGGAGCGGTCAGCGCGTCCTCGTCTTCACAGTCCAGCCACCAGTTTGCGCTGGTAGCACTGACCTCACTGTTTTTCATGTGGGGCTTCATTACCTGTCTCAATGACATCCTGATCCCGCACCTGAAGAGCGTGTTCGACCTGAACTACGCCCAGGCGATGCTGGTGCAGTTCTGCTTCTTCGGCGCCTACTTCATGATCTCACTGCCGGCCGGCAAGCTGGTGGGCGCGATCGGCTACCAGCGCGGTATCGTGGTGGGCCTGTCAGTAGCCGTGGTCGGCTGCCTGCTGTTCGTGCCCGCGGCGCGCCTGCAGGTCTACTCCCTGTTCCTGATCGCGCTGTTCGTCCTGGCGGCGGGCATCACCATCCTGCAGGTCTCCGCCAACCCGTACGTGACCGCGCTGGGTGATGAGAAGACCGCGGCCAGCCGCCTGACCATGACCCAGGCGTTCAATTCGCTGGGTACCACGGTGGCGCCCTTCTTCGGCGCCTTCCTGATTCTGTCCGTAGCGGGCATCGGCGCCGGACAGCTGTCCGCTGCCGAGCGTGCCGCAGCGGTCGAGCTGCCCTACCTGATCCTCGCCGGTGCCCTGGCTGCCCTGGCCATCACCTTCGCGCTGCTGAAGCTGCCGCGCATCGAGGGCCACGCCCCCACCATGGAATCCGGGGTCAAGGGTGACTCTGCCTGGCGTCACCCGCACCTGGTGCTGGGCGCGATTGCCATCTTCCTGTACGTGGGCGCCGAAGTGTCCATCGGCAGCTTCCTGGTTAACTTCCTGTCCGAATCGCATATCGCCGGTATCACCGAAGAGAAGGCGGCCTACTACGTGGCCTTCTACTGGGGTGGCGCGATGGTGGGCCGCTTTATCGGTGCGGTGGTCATGCGCTACCTCTCCGCCGGCAAGGTGCTCGGTGCCTGCGCTACCGGCGCCTGCGTGCTGCTGGCCCTGGCCGTCGGCGGCACCGGCAAGGTGGCCATGGTGGCCATCCTCGCGGTGGGCCTGTGCAACTCAATCATGTTCCCGACCATCTTCAGCCTGGCTCTCGCCAAGCTGGGTCCGGTGACCAGCCAGGGCTCCGGCATCCTGTGCCTGGCAATTGTCGGCGGCGCCATAGTGCCGCTGCTGCAGGGCTTCCTGGCCGACCAGATCGGTGTGCAGCTGGCCTTCGTCCTGCCCATCGTCTGTTATCTCTATATCCTCTTTTACGGTGTCCGCGGACATCGTATTGCCACGGAAAGCTGATGGGGCTTTCGTCATCTCCCTAGAGAGGGTTTGCCCGGCAGCGATAGCTTGCCGGGCTTTTTTTTGTCCGGGAAAAACGTTAAGGGTGGGATTGGTCGCGCCGCCGCCGGGGCGGGTGCCGGCGGGGCGCTTTCGGGAGGCGAGGGACAGCGTTAGGTGATGGCCGCCTGGCCGCGGCTCGCGTCCAGGTATTCCTTGATCGGCTGGCGGTAATTGCGGCTCACCTTGACCTCGGAGCCGCTGGCCAGGGTCAGCAGGTACTCACCCTTGCTGAGTACCTGGATATGCTCGATAAAATTGAGGTTGACCAGCGTGGAGCGGTGCACCCGCTTGAAATTGTCTGAGCAGAGCTGCTCCTGCAACTCCTTCATGGTGCTGCGCATCACGTGGGTCTCGCCACTGGCGTGCACGCACATGTAGTCGCCGGCGGCATCGATCCACTCGATATCGGCCTGGCAGATCATGGTGATGCGGCCGCGATCCTTGATCGCCAGCTTGGCCTTGCCCTCCCGGGGCTGGCTCTCCGAGGGTGCGGAGCTGGCACCCCCCTGGCTGCGCTGCTCGATATCCTCCATCGAGGCCAGCAGCCGGTTCTTCTCGCTGCCGCCGGTGTGCGCGGAATCGCCCTGCAGGCGCTCACGGGCACGCGACAGCGCGGTCTGCAGCCGCTCGGTCTCCAGGGGCTTCAGGACATAGTCCACCGCGTGGACCTCGAAGGCGTCCACGGCGTACTGGTCGTAGGCGGTGGCAAACACCACCAGCGGGATGGTGTCGCCCTGCAGGCGGCGCACTACCTCGAAGCCGTTCATGCCCGGCATCTGCACATCCAGGAACAGGATGTCCGGCGTGTGGCGCGCGACGGCGTTCAGCGCCTCGCGGCCGTTGCGACAGCTGGCCACCACTTCGATATCCGGCAGCTCCTCCAGCATGGCCTGCAGCAGGCGCAGGGCCAGTGGTTCATCATCGACGATCACCGCTCTCAGGTGGGTCATGCGGGTACCTCCTGTGGTGTTGTTGCCCCGGCTCTGGTGGCGGGCAGCTCGAGCGGCAGGTGGATGCGTACCAGCATGCCACCGCCTTCCTTGTGCTCCTGGCTGAGGCTGTAATTATTGGAATACAGGGTGCTGAGGCGTTCGCGCACATTGGCCAGGCCCACTCCGGTGGAGGCCTGTTCCTGCGCGCCCGCGTCTTTATTGTTCTCGCGCTCTTTAGAGTCCTCATGGCTGCCCGAGTCGCAGATGCACAGCTCCAGCTGTGATCCCACCCGGCGTGCGACCACCTTGATCACTCCGCCGGACTCGCTCAGGGCAATGGCGTATTTTACCGCGTTCTCCGCCAGAGGCTGCAGCAGCATACTCGGTACCCGCGCCTGCTGCACCTCCGCGGGGATATCCAGCTCCACCTGCAGGCGATCGGCAAAGCGGGTCTTCTCGATCTCCAGGTAGAGCAGGACAGCATTTATCTCCTGCTCCAGGCTTACCTTCTGCACCGGGTCCTCCGTCAGGGAGTGGCGCAGGAACTGGCTGAGACGCACTACCATATCGCGGGCCTCGCCAGCCTGGTCGAAGCGGATCAGGGCATTGATGCTGTTTAGCGTGTTGAACAGGAAGTGGGGGTTCAGCTGGTAGCGCAGCATCTTCAGCTGCGCCTCCTTGGCCACCGCCTCGGCGTGCAGGCGCTTGATCTGCTCGCGCTCGTGCACCGCCGCCACCTCCAGCATCTTTTCGTGCTCGTGCTCCAGCAGCAGGTAGTATTTCACCCCGCAGTAGAGGGCACTCCAGAACAGGAATACGAACAGCGAGGCGTAATACCAGCCGCCGAACTCCGCCCACAGGGAGTGCTCGCCGGTCAGGCGGATATACATCTCCATGCGCACCAGGGTCCAGATGCCGGCGATGACTGCCACCGCAACCAGGTAGATGAAGGTGCGCAGTGCCACCGGCGTCTCCCAGGCGATATCGAAGATCGGCCGGAGCAGCAGTGACAGCAGGAAGGCGACAGAGCACTGGAACAGCGTGTTAGCCGGCTCGAACCGGGGCCACTCGACCGAGGAGTGCCAGAAAGTCAGCGACAGGAAGGTAACCACCAGAATACCCAGCCAGCTGACCAACTGCAGTTTCCAGAACCAGCGCTGGGAGTGCAGCGGGACCAATGGGTCAGCCTGCTGTGGGGGAACTTGTGGCATGGTGGCCCGGGATTCTATCTCTATGTCACTCATCATCGGGTTGGTTAACCGTTGCACAGATGTTAACCCGGTCGCAATTGGGCGGCCAGCGCCAAGGGCGACCACCGGTCCGCCTCGTCGGTGGTTTGGCCCGCCTCGTCGCTTGTGACCAGCCGGCCCGGTGCATCGTTCCCGCCCGGCGCACATTCGGTCCGGCTTGTCGTGACGGTTACGGACCGGGATGAGGCGTCCCGGCGCGGCTGTGATAGAGTGGTTTTTAGGCATCGGGACGGGCACAATCTGTCCCCTGCCGACACCTGCACCGCCCGGCGGTGCAGAAAGAATAAAGTCTCACAGGACTTATACAGCGAGTCATCCCCGGCTCGCGCCCGCGGGCGGTTCGCGCATGCGGCCGCCCCGCGATTCAAAAGATTGCAGGGGTAGGACCGGATTTTCCATGAAAGAGCTAGTTACCGGTGCGGGCGAGGTAGGTGGATCCCATGTGGGATCTGCGGCGCCGGTCAGTTCCGCGGCGTCCGCCACAGTCCCGACACGCACCGGCCTGGTGGTGCTCACCTCCCTGTTCTTTATCTGGGGCTTCATCACCAGCCTCAACGATATCCTGGTCCCGCACCTCAAGAACGTCTTTGAGCTGAGTTATACGAAGGCGATCTTCGTCCAGTTCAGCTTCTTCGCCGCCTACTTTATTGTCTCCATTCCCGCCGGCATGCTGTTGCGGCGCGTGGGTTACCAGCTGGGACTGGTAATGGGGCTGCTCATTGCCTCCGCCGGCTGCCTGATCTTTATCCCCGCCGCGCGCATGCAGGTGTATGAGGTATTCCTGCTGGGCCTGTTCGTACTGGCCTCGGGTATCACCATCCTGCAGGTATCCGCCAATCCGTACGTGATTGCCCTGGGCAGCGCTGTCAGCGCCCCCAGCCGGCTCAACCTCACCCAGGCGTTCAACTCGCTGGGCACCACCCTGGCGCCCTTCTTCGGTGGCCTGGTGATCTTTGCCGGGGTTTCCAGCGGCATTGACCGCACCACCGCCGAGGGCCTGCAAGCCTTCCGGGCCCAGGAGGCGGCCCTGGTAGAGGCCCCGTACTTCTGGCTGGCGCTGGTGCTGCTGTTGATGGTGGCGTTCTTCTCCTATTTGCGCCTGCCCAGCATTCCCGGCCACCAGCTGCCCTCCCAGGTTCGCTCCCGCGCCGGGGACCGGCTGCAGCTGCTGCGCCACCCGCGCCTTTCACTGGGTGCCGTGGGGATCTTCGTCTACGTGGGCGCCGAGGTGGCGATCGGCAGTTTCCTGGTGAATTTCTTCGGTGAGCCCGGCGTCGCCGGCATGAGCACCGGCGAGGCCGCCCGCTACGTATCCTACTACTGGGGCGGGGCGATGATCGGCCGCTTCGCCGGTGCCCTGTTGCTGCGCTACGTGTCCGCCGCGCTGATGCTGGCCACCTGCGGCCTGGGCGCCGCCGTGATGATCGTGCTGGCCATGATGTCCACCGGCATGCAGGCGGTGTGGGCCATTATCGCGGTGGGGCTGTTCAACTCCATCATGTTCCCCACCATCTTCAGCCTGGCGCTGCAGGGCCTGGGCCGCCATACCAGCCAGGGCTCGGGGATCCTCTGCATGGCCATCGTCGGCGGCGCCTTCGTGCCGCTGCTGCAGGGTATCCTGGCCGACCGCATCGGCATCCAGCTGTCCTTCCTGGTGCCGCTGGTGTGCTACTGCTACATCGTCTACTACGGTACTTTCTCCCCGCTGCTGCGCAACCGTCTGTAAGACTGGCCGCCCGGGTAGGGTCGCGCGGTCGGGCGGGTGGATCCGTCCGCCCCGATTCCATCTTGTCCGGTATTCGGACCACGTCACCGACTATCCGCCCCGCGGCACTTGGCAGCGCGGGCCGGTAATTGCATTTTGTCAGGCTGCCGGGCGTCCCGTGCGCACGGCGCAGGAACAAAGATAAAGACCGCAGTACAGGGTTCGACTATGCAGGCAGGAAAACTTCACTTGGGACCTTCCGATAACGCCGCGACCGCGTTTCCGGTCACAGAGCAGCCCTGGAAACTGGTGGCGGACGTAGGCGGCACCAACGCCCGCTTCGGCCTGGCGCGGGAGGTCGACGGCAGCGCGGCCGTGGAGGAAATCCACACCCTGCGCTGCGCCGACTTCGAGTCCCTCGAGCAGGCCGCCCGCGCCTACCTGGAATCCATCCCCGCTGCCATGGCCGCCGCTGTCGGCGAGGCCTGTATCGCCGTGGCCGGCCCCATTGACGGCGACCGGGTAGCGGTTACCAACCTGCCCTGGCGTTTCTCCGGCACCGGCCTGGCCAGTGCGCTGGGCTACAGCCGGGTCGCCCTGCTGAACGACTTCGCCGCCCTGGCCATGGCCTGTCCGGGCCTCGACGGGACTCACCTGGAGAGAATCGACAACCTCACCGGCCCGCTGCCGGAGCACGAGCCGGTGCGCGCGGTGGTGGGCCCGGGCACCGGCCTGGGTGTCTGTGGCCTGCAGCGCACCGCTACCGGGTGGGAGCCCCGCCCGGGCGAGGGCGGCCACGCGAGCATCGCCCCGGCTACCGACGAAGAGTTCGCCATCATCCGCTACCTGCACCGCGAGTTCGAGCATGTCTCTGCCGAGCACCTGCTGAGCGGCCCGGGGCTGGAAAATATCTACCGCTCGCTCGTCGCCCTGCGCGACGTGCAGGCCCCGCAGCGCACGGCGGCCGACATCAGTACCGCCGCCCTGGTGGGAGACTGCCAGCTGGCCGGCGATGCCGTGGAAACCTTCTGTGGCCTGCTGGGTAGCTTCTGCGGCGACGTAGCGCTGGTGATGGGCGCCCGCGGCGGCCTCTACCTGGGTGGCGGCATCCCGCCGAAAATCCGCCCGCTGCTGGTGCGCAGCGATTTCGAGCGCCGCCTGCGCGCCAAGGGGCCCATGTCCGCTTACCTGGAGAACTTGCCCGTGTACCTGGTGAGCCACCCCTTCCCGGCCCTGCACGGCGCTGCCGATTACCTCGGCGGCCAGAAGTAATACGACCGATAAAACAGAACGACAGATAAGAACGCAAAGCGTAATGAGGAGAGAGTCCATGTCATTTTCCCGGCAAGTGGGCACAGGCCTGTTGCTGTGCAGCGCGATCCTCGCCGGCTGCGGCGAGCGTGCAGCATCCACCGACGCGAAAGCGGAAACACAGGGTGCCGAGACGGCCGCCCAGGCCGGCGGCGACGTAAGCGCCTGGCCGAAACTCGAGCCGGCGCTGCCGAAGGACCCGGCCGTCGAGGCCCGTGTCGACGAGCTGATGGCGCAGATGTCGCTGGAGGAAAAGGTCGGCCAGATGATCCAGGCCGAGATCAAGTACGTCACCCCGGAAGACGTGAAGAAATACCACCTGGGCTCCGTGCTGAACGGCGGTGGCAGCTACCCGGACAATGACAAGTTCGCCACCCCGCAGGACTGGCTGGCCCTGTCCGAGGCGTTCTTCGAGGCCTCCATGGACACTTCCGACGGCGGCACCGCCATCCCCATCATCTGGGGCAGCGACGCCGTGCACGGCCACAACAATATCGTTGGGGCCACCCTCTACCCGCACAATATCGGCCTGGGCGCCGCCCGTGACCCGGAGCTGATCCGCCGCATCGGCGAGGCCACCGCGCGTGAAGTGGCGGTGACCGGCGTTGACTGGACCTTCGCCCCCACCGTGGCGGTAGTGCGCGACGACCGCTGGGGCCGCACCTACGAGAGCTACTCCGAGGACCCGGCCGTGGTGAAGGCCTATGCCGAAGCCATGGTGAAGGGCCTGCAGGGCGAGAAGAACGACGACGACTTCCTGCGCGGCGAGAACCTGGTAGCCACCGCCAAGCACTGGATTGGCGACGGCGGCACCATGCGCGGTATCGACCGCGGTGACAACCAGGTGCCGGAAAAGGAGCTGGCCGAGGTGCATGCGGCCGGTTACTTCGGCGCGCTGCCCGCCGGCGTTCAGACCGTAATGGCCTCCTTCAACAGCTGGAACGGCGACCGCCTGCACGGGCACAAGCACCTGCTGACCGACGTGCTGAAAGAGCGCCTGGGCTTCGACGGCTTCGTGGTGGGTGACTGGAACGGCCACAAGTTCGTGCCCGGCTGCACCGTGGACAGCTGTGCCGCAGCCATCAATGCCGGCCTGGACATGTTCATGGTGCCGTCCGACTGGAAGGAGCTGTACAAGAACACCCTGGCCCAGGCCCAGAGCGGCGAGATCCCCATGGCGCGTATCGACGATGCGGTGCGGCGCATCCTGCGCGTCAAGGTTCGCGCCGGCCTGTTCGAGCACCAGCGCCCGCTGGCCGGCAAGGACGGCATCCTCGGCAGTGACGAGCACCGTGCGCTGGCACGCGAGGCGGTGCGCAAGTCGCTGGTGCTGCTGAAGAACAACGACCAGCTGCTGCCGCTGAAGCCGACCCAGAACATTCTCGTCGCCGGCGATGGCGCCGACAACCTGTCCAAGCAGAGCGGTGGCTGGACCATCTCCTGGCAGGGCACCGGCAACACCCGCGAGGATTTCCCCGGGGCCACCTCCATCTTCGAGGGCATCGAGGCAGCCGTTGAGGGCGCCGGTGGTGAAGCGCTCCTGAGTGAGCAGGGCGAGTTCGCGGCCGACAGCTTTGCCAACGGCGAAAAGCCGGACGTGGCCATCGTGGTGTTCGGCGAGGAGCCCTACGCCGAGTGGCACGGTGACCTGTCCAGCCTGGAATACCAGCTGGCCACCAAGAAAGACCTGGCGCTGCTGAAGAAGCTCAAGTCCCAGGGCATCCCGGTAGTGAGCGTGTTCCTGTCCGGCCGCGTACTGTGGGTGAACAAGGAGATGAACGCCTCCGATGCCTTCGTAGCCGCCTGGCTGCCGGGCTCCGAGGGCGCCGGCGTGGCGGACGTACTGTTCACCGATGCCGACGGCAATGTGCGCTACGAGTTCACCGGTACCCTGCCGTTCAGCTGGCCGGAAGAAGTGCACCAGACCGTGCTGAACCCCTACCACAAGAATTACGAGCCGCTGTTCGAGCTGGGTTACGGCCTGCAGTACGGCCAGGAATCCCTGGTGAGCAACGAGCTGACCGAGGACGGCGAGACCTACACCGACGGCGCGCTGGAAGATGCCTGGATGCTGGTGTCGCGCCCGCGCGCGCCCTGGCAGCTGCAGATCGCCGAGGCCGACCGGGCTCCGGTGGTGATGGCCGGCAACCGCGCCGTCAGCGGTGACGACGAGAACATCATCGTGGCCTCCATCGACATGGAGTCCCAGGAAGATGCCCGCCAGATCCAGTGGAAGGGCCTGCGTGGCGGCAGCGTGACGCTCGCCGCAGAAAAACCGCAGGATCTGAGCCGTTACCTGAAGGAAGGCGCCGCGCTCAGCTTCGATGTGCGCGTCGACAGCAAGCCCGAGCAGCCGGTCAGTGCCGCCGTCGCCTGTGGCGAAGACTGTGTCGCCGAACTGCCGCTGCAGAATGCCCTGCAGTCGCTGGAAACCGGCGAGTGGTCAAAGCTCTCCATCGACCTGCAGTGCTTCGTCGACAAGGGAGCCGACTTCAGCCAGGTCTCCAATGCGCTGGCACTCAGCACCGAAGGGCAGCTCTCGCTCGCGGTTGCTAATATCAAGTATGTGCCCAACGCTGCGGAAGACGCAGAGATCCGCTGCCAGGGCTGATACTGGGAGCGTAGTGAGTACTGACTGATCGCAATGCCCGGGCAATCGCCCGGGCATTGCGCATTGGGAACCGGATAATAATCACAGGCAGAGCCGCGACTCTTCTCGTCCGCGGCCTGCACCGCCAAGGAGAGAAAATGAACAGCAATAATATTTTCCGTACAGGTGCGCTGGCACTCGCGCTGGCCCTGGCCGGCTGTGGCGGCGAGGAGCCCGCCCAGCAGTCCTCCCAACAGGCCGGCGATAAACCCGCGGCCGAGGGTGAACAGCAGATGGCAAGCAAGGATATCGACAGCCGCGTGCGCGAGCTGGTGAGCCAGATGACCCTGGCGGAGAAGGTCGGCCAGATGACCCAGGCCGAGCGCCGCCACGCCACGCCGGAAGACGTGAAGAAATATCACCTGGGCTCCATCCTCAACGGCGGCGGCTCCTTCCCGGGTGAAAACACCCGCGAGGACTGGGTGCAGATGATCCGCGACTACCAGGATGCGGCCACCTCCACGCGCCTGGGAATCCCCATCATCTACGGCACCGATGCCGTGCACGGCCACAGCAACGTGGTGGGCGCGACCATCTTCCCGCACAACATCGGCCTGGGCGCCACGCGGAACCCGGAGCTCGCGCAAAAAATTGCCGATGTCACCGCTCGCGAAGTGGCTGCCACCGGCGTTTCCTGGACTTTCGCCCCCACCCTGTGCGTAACCCGCGACGAGCGCTGGGGCCGTTCCTACGAGTGCTTCGGCGAATCCCCCGAGCTGGTGGCCGAGTTCGCCGGCCCGCTGGTATACGGCTTCCAGGGCGGCCCCATGGAGGGCGAGACCCTGGCCGACAACAAGATCGTGGCCACTGCCAAGCACTGGGTCGGTGATGGCGGCACCACTTACGGCACCGGCGACGAGAACTACGAGATAGACCGCGGCGACACCCAGCTCTCCGACGAGGAGCTGCGCGAGCTGCACATCGCCCCCTACAAGCCCGCCCTGGATGCCGGCGTGGGTACCGTGATGATCTCCTACAGCAGCGTCAACGGAACCAAGATGCACGAGCACAAAGAGCTGATCACCGGCGTGCTGAAGGAAGAGCTGGGCTTCGACGGCTTCACTATCTCCGATTGGGAGGCCCTGAAGGAAATCCCGGCCGAGACCAACCGCGAGCGGGTGGTGCGCTCCATCAACGCCGGCGTGGACATGGTGATGGAGCCCGAGAAGTGGCAGCAGTTCATCACCGACCTGACCGCCGCCGTTGAGGCCGGCGAGATCTCCATGGCGCGCATCGATGATGCCGTCAGCCGCATCCTGAAGGTAAAGCTTGAGGCAGGCCTGTTCGAGAACCCGCTGCCGCCGCTGGCCAACGGTCCCGACGCGGACGAGCTGCTGGGCCACAAGGACCACCGCGAGCTGGGTCGCCAGGCCGTGCGCGAGTCCCAGGTAGTGCTGAAGAACACCGATCGCCTGCTGCCGCTGGCGAAGGGCAAGAAGGTATTCGTGGCCGGCTCCCACGCCGATGATATCGGCCTGCAGTCCGGCGGCTGGACCATCGAGTGGCAGGGCAAGGCCGGTGATATCACCGAGGGCACCACCATCCTCGAGGGCATCAAGGAAGTGGCCGGCGGTCCGGTGACCTACAGTGCCGACGGCGCCGGTGCCGAGGGCCACGACGTGGCTATCGTGGTGGTGGGCGAGGATCCCTATGCCGAGGGCATGGGCGATTACCGCGAGGCCCCCTGCGAGCTGTGCAAGCCGCTGACGCTGAGCGACGAGCAGCTGGCGGTACTGGAAAAAGTCGAGGCGAGCGGTGTACCCACTGCCGTGGTGCTGGTCTCCGGCCGCCCGCTGCTGATTGCCGACCAGCTGCCCCAGTGGGAGGCATTGGTGGCAGCCTGGCTGCCCGGCACCGAGGGCGCCGGCGTGGCCGACGTACTGTTTGGCGACTACGCGCCCAGCGGCAAGCTGCCGGTCACCTGGCCGAAGAACCTCAAGCAGATCCCCATCAATGTGGGTGACGAGGAGTACGATCCACTGTTCCCATACGGCTTCGGCCTGACCTATGCCGAAGATGGACGGGCCGAAGAGGGCCCGGCCGGGGAGGGGCAGCAGTGAAAACAGGCTGGCAGTGCCGCCTGGTCCTTACCGTACTCTCTGTTTTCGCCATCGCCGCCTGTAGCGGCGGTGGCGACGAGACCCAGACCGAAACCGCGAGCGCAACCGCAACTCCCGGCGCGCAGGCCTGCCTGGCCACGCCACTGGAGAGCGGCTACTGCCTGGTATGGCGCGACGAATTCGACGGCCGGGAGCTGGATACCAGCAAGTGGAGCTACGAGCGCAACTGCTGGGGCGGCGGTAATGACGAGGCGCAGTGCTATGTGGACGACCCGGACAACGTCTGGGTCGCCGACGGGCAGCTGCACCTGAAGGCCATCCGCGAGGACGCGGTCGGCCCGGCAGTAATGGACGATCACCCGGATTACGACCCGGCCGACACCAGCGGCAGCGGCACCTACACCTCGGGGCGCCTGCGCAGCGCCGGCAAGGGCGACTGGAAATATGGCCGCTTCGAGATCAGGGCGAAACTGCCCCGCGGCCAGGGTTCCTGGCCCGCGGTGTGGATGCTGCCCACCGACTGGGACTACGGCAGGTGGGCTAGCTCCGGCGAGATCGACATCATGGAGGCGGTCAACCTGCATGTGGGCGGTGAGGACCGGGTACACGGCACCCTCCACTACGGCGGCCCCTCACCGGAAAACGTCCACAGCGGCGAGCCCTACCGCCTGCCGGACGGCGCCAACCCCGCCGACGGCTTCCACGAGTACGCACTGGAGTGGGAAGAGGGCGAAATCCGCTGGTACGTGGACGGCGACCACTACGCCACCCAGACCAGTGATGGCTGGTACTCCACCGCCGAGCCCGACAGCCCCCACGCGCCCTTCGACCGGCGCTTCCACCTGCTGCTCAACCTCGCGGTGGGCGGCAACTGGGCCGGCAAGGAAAACGACACCGGCATCGACGAGAGCGCCTTCCCGCAGCAGATGGAAGTGGACTACGTACGCGTCTATCAATGCACCCGCGATCCCGAGACCGGCAAGGGCTGCGCCGCGCGCGGCGAGGACTTTGTCCATAACCCGGGCAAGCAGCCCCCCGAAGCCTGACCGACGCGCCTCCTGCGGAATCCCCCCCGGTATTCCGTAGGAGCGGCCGCTGGCCGCGACCGGCCCCGGTAGCCCCCGCACATCGCCAATCGCGCCAGTCCCTCCGCCCACCGTATCCCTCTGGGCGACCGCGCTCCAACCGTTATGATGTAGGCAACATAAAAATAACTGGGGGAAATTGCCCGCGATGATAAAACGAATCCTGCTCCCGGCCCTGCTGCTGGCCGCTGCAAACACGCTCGCCGCCAACGCCAATGACCTGGCGACCGAAATGCGCGAGCTGGACACCGCCCTGTTCGACTCCTTCAACCGTTGCGCCGACAGCGACCAGCTGGCCCGCCACGAGGCCCTGTTTGCAGAGGATGTCGAGTTCTACCACGACAACGGCGGCGTCACCTGGGACCGCGCCAGCATGATCGAGAACACCCGCAAGAATGCCTGCGGCAACTACCGCCGCAAGCTGCTGGAGCAGACCTTCCGCGCCTACCCCATCAACAATTTCGGGGCCATTACCCAGGGCGTGCACGTCTTCTGCGAAAACGCCACCGGCCGCTGTGAGGGCATGGCGGATTTCGTCATGGTGTGGAAGAAGACCGACGACGGCGAGTGGAAGATCACCCGCGCGCTGAGCTACGGCCACCGCCCCTTCGACAGCGCCGCGGCCAACGAAAGCGCTGCCGCCGGCGACTGAATTCGCTCACGCGGTGTTTTTGCGAAAATGATTTCACGCACACCCCGCTGCAGCTTTCCCGGCAGCGGGTTTAAAACAATAACCAGGGGGAATCCATGAAAAAATCCATACTCGCCGCCGTGGCGGCCTCACTCCTCTCCTCGGCGGCCATCGCCAAGACCACCATCATCCACGCCGGCCAGCTGCTCGCGGTTCCCGGCGACAAGCCGCTGAAAGAGCGCAGTATCTTTATCGAGGACGGCGTCATCACCGATGTGCGTGAGGGCTATGTGCAGGAAGGCAGCGCCAGCGTCATCGACCTGAAGGACAGCTTCGTGATGCCGGGGCTGATGGACATGCACGTGCACCTGCAGGGCGAGCTGGGCCCCACCAACGATTCCGATGCGCTGAAGATGTCCAAGCAGCTGATGCAGATGCGCTCGCAGATGTACGCCATGCGCACCCTCAAGGCAGGTTTCACCACCGTGCGCGACGTGGGCTCCAGCCCGCAGGAAATGTATGCCATGCGTGATGCCATCAACAATGGCTGGATTGACGGCCCGCGCATCATCGCTGCCGGCGGTGTGGGCATTACCGGCGGCCACGCGGATATCAGCGGAGTGAGTCCCGAGCTGATGGCCTTCCACGACGAGAAGAACAAGACCGTGTGTGACGGCCCCTACGACTGCCGTCGCGCCACCCGCCACGCCATCAAGTACGGCGCCGACCTGATCAAGATCACCTCCACCGGCGGGGTACTTACCGACCGCGCCACCGGCACCGGCCAGCAGATGGAAATGGACGAGCTCAAAGAGGTAGTGCAGGCGGCCAAGCGCATGGGCCGCAAGGTAGCCAGCCACGCCCACCAGGAAGCGGGCATCATCGCCGCGCTGGAAGCGGGCGTGGACAGTATCGAGCACGGCTCCTACGCGGGCCCCGCCTCGCACAAGCTGTTCAAGCGCAGCGGCGCCTACCTGGTACCGACACTGCTGGCTGGGGACACGGTGGTGCAGATGGCGAAGAATACCGAGATCCTCACCGAGGCCCAGAAGGAAAAGGCCATCCGCGTCGGCAACGACATGAAAGGCAATTTCGCCAAGGCCGTCGATGCCGGCGTGAAGATCGCCTTCGGCACCGACACCGGCGTATCCAAGCACGGCGACAACGCCCGCGAGGCGGTGCTGATGCACCAGGCCGGCATGGACACCATGTCCATCATCCAGTCCGCCACCGTCAACGCCGCCGACCTGCTCGGGATGACTGATTCCATCGGCACCCTGGAAGTCGGCAAACAGGCCGACATCATCGCCACCGACGGCTCGCCGCTGGCAGATATCGAAGAGCTGCTGGATGTGGACTTCGTCATGAAGGGCGGCAAGGTGTTCGTGCAGTAACAAGGCACAATCTCCGGGGAAGCGGTACCGCCGCTCCCCTCACCACGCCCTTGTAGGAGCGGCCGCTGGCCGCGACCGCCGCCACCCGCTCCGCTAGCCCTACCGTTCGACCTAACCACCAACGTGTCTTCCTGCTCCGCAGTCCCTGGATGCCGGCCTCCGCCGGCATGACGCTATTGGTTCTCATCACCTGTAGGAGCGGCCCATGGCCGCGATTAGCCGGGATGCAGGCAAAATCCCGTGTCATAACCTCCTTGCGCCGTCACCCCAGCGCAGGCCGGGGTCCAGGTACTACTGAGCCACTCCCTACCTCCAATGTGAATTCCTGCTTCCTGGCCCCTGGATGCCGGCCTACGCCGGCATGACGATGTTTTTTATTACCGTCCCGCCGCCGGCCCACTTCACGTGTGCGCTCTACAGGGCTCCCCGTAGGAGCGGCCGCTGGCCGCGACCACCGCCGCCACCCGTTTCGCTATGATGTTGGTTCTCGTCACCTGTAGGAGCGGCCCATGGCCGCGATCAGTGGCCGGCCGTCCCAACAATGATCCTTCCACCGTCCCAGGCTTGCTTTCTTCCCCCAAATAAAAAAGGCCCTGTCCCGGCAAAACCCGGACAGGGCCCTTAAAAACAAAATTAAATAAAAACTAAATCGCGTATTACGAGGACGAGGCGGGCGGTGACTGAAGCCGCCCGCGCACGTCGCTGGTTACTGACCGAGTCCTGTTACTGGCACAGGCCCTGGCTGGTCGCAGTATCGTGGCTCAGGCCGCCGCCGCTCAGGTCGGTGACGCAGAAGCTTGCAGACACGTTGCCGCCGGCAGTGCTGCTGCTCACCACGGTGGCGATACCATTGGCATCGGTGGTCGCGGTAGCGCCGGTTTCGGTGATGTCACCGCTGAAGTTACCGGTCACGGTCACACCGCTCACGCCGCGCCCCAGGTCATCCAGCACGGTCACCGTGCCGGTGGCATACTTCTGGCCCTTGGCGGCCGACTGGGTACCGTTCACCACGCTGGAAACATACATGGTGGTGGCCGCTGCGCCGTCGCTCACGGATACATCAAAGCTGGCCTGGTCGCTCGCACCCTCATTGTCGGTCACGGTCAGGGTCACGGTGTAGGTGCCCGCCGCCGCGTAGCTGTGGGAAGCCGTCGCGGTGGTCGCAGAGGCGCCGTCGCCGAAGTCCCACTGGTAGGAAGCAATCGAACCGTCGCTGTCGGCACTGGCGCTGCCATCGAAGCTGCAGCTCAGCGCGTCACAGCTGTGGCTGGCGCTGGCCACCGGGGCCTGGTTGCCACCGCTACCGCTCGCGGCACCATAGATATCGAAGTTATCGAAATAGTAGGTGTCGCCGTTCAGGCTGTTCGGGTCGAACAGGACCACCAGGCTGTTAACCGCGCTGTCCGGCGTGGCCCCATCGATACGGTCTGCCAGCTGGAACTTCAGGCGCTGCCAGCCCGCTTCCTCGCCCACATAGGCCGCGTACTTGGAATGGCGTCCGGTAGGGTAGTTGTCGGGCGTGGCCACGCTGCTGTCCTCCAGCTGCACCAGGATCTCGGTGCCCGGGGCGGCGGTGGTAAACACGTCCATATAGAACGCCTTGGTACCTGCCAGCAGGGGCGCCGCATCCGCAACCGCAGTGGTATCAGCCGCGATCACGTCGTACAGGGCCGCCGCGGAGCGGGTGTAGCTCGCCACGGTAGAGGAACCGTTGGTGGCGTCCGGGGCCGGGTTGGCCGCGTCCATGATGAAGGTGCCATCGAAGTAGGTGTAGCCCAGGCTGCGGTTCGCCTCGAAATCATCGAGTACCGTCTCCTGCGCCATCTGCGGTGATACGTGCACCGGCAGGGACAGGCTGCGGCTGCCGCAGTCGTCGGTCACACTCACGCCAAGCTCACCGCCGGTGCTGCCCCACTGTACGGTGACAGTGTTGGTGCCGGCACCGGACACCAGGGTGGCGTCGGCCGGAACCGACCAGCTGTAGCTGGCGCCGTTGCCGATGGCGCCGGCCACGGAGTAGGTGGTGGATTTGCCGTTGTCCACGATGCGGTCGCCCACCACGCTCGGCTGGCCGTAGTCGTACACCCGCACGTAATCCACCTGCATGGTCTGCGGCAGCTGTGAATCGTCTACCGGGCCGCCCAGGCTGCCGCCCACGGCCATATTAAGCAGGAAGTGATACTGGTAATTCTCGAAGGTCCAGTAAGACGCATCGGTGAGGTCGTCCGGGGTGAGTGTGGCGTACAGCTGGTCGTCCACATACCAACGCATCTCGTTGGGTTCCCATTCCAGCGCGTAGGTGTGGAAGTCGGCCGACCAGGGTTCCGGCTGGCTCAGCACCTTGTTACCAGTGTGGGAATTGTTCGGGTAGGGCTCGCCGTAGTGCAGGGTACCGAACACAAACATGTCCGCCTGGCCGGTGGCCTCCATGATGTCGATCTCACCGCTGATCGGCCAGCCTTCGGCCGGGTCGGTGGGCAACATCCAGAACGCCGGCCACATGCCGGAGCTGTTCGGCAGCTTGATGCGTGCCTCGAAGCGGCCGTTGGTCCACTCGCCGCCGTTGGGCATATTGGCGGTGCGCAGGCGCGCCGAGGTGTAGTTCTTGGCTTTCACGCGCTCCTTGCGCGCAGTGATGGTCAGGATGCCATTCTCTACAGTGGCATTCTCGGCCTGGTAGGACTGCAATTCGTTGTTGCCCCAGCCGCAGATACCGTAACTGCAGCCATCGCCGAGCATTACTTCCCACTTGGTGGTATCAACTGCAGTACCGTCGAAATTATCTTCCCAAACGGGGGCGGGATTTTGGCATTGCTGCCCGATGGCGATGGATGAACTCAGCATCGCCGCGCCGAAGATGGCGCTCTTCGCTCTCTTGTCGCTGTGCATTCTCGATTTCCTCGAAGTCATTATTATCTGCACAGCCCACGACCGCTGCTGTGCGACCCAGCAAGTTAGCAGTGTGAAGAAACGATGACAGGGAACCGGCGGGTCAAATCGCCGGGGCGGATCAAATGCACGGCAATGTGGCTCGATCTGGGTGATTAATCGCCGCTATGCCCCATAACGGCGCACCGCAAACAGTCGAACAAAATACACCCATCACGGACCAGACGGGGAAGAAAGGGCGCTTCTGCAGTGAACGGGAGGCAAAAAGCGGGAAAATATCCCACAGAAATAAAGTTTCATTAAAAGAATAATCGCTGGGAAATTATCGCACCGACAACAGGCTTACCGACGCCCCCCTGTAGGAGCGGCCCATGGCCGCGAACACCCGGGGGTGAACGACGCCGCGAAGCCCCAGCCGCCAACCATACGCCGACACGAGGATATGCAGGAGCCTGCCTGCAGGCGACAACCACGGAGGCAAATTCCCCCACCATCGTCACCCCGCTGGGCCGGCACACCGGCGCAGGCCGGGGCCCAGCAACCCTGGGTGAGCGAAACCCCGAAGTTCTATTCGCCTACCAGGCGCCGGTACGGAGAGAGCGCCCCGCGTAGGAGCCTGCTTGCAGGCGAACAACCGCAGCGTCACAGTGCGTCCATGTAGGAGCGGCCCATGGCCGCGACCGCTGTGGGTGGACCCGCGATGGCACCACCAATAATTCCTCTTTCCCCCCCAAATAAAAAAAAGCCCTGCCCCGGCAACACCGGAGGCAGGGCCTGCACAGTACATCCTGTGGTACTGGAAACTATTGTTTTAAAGCAGGCGGGCACAGGGCCTGCCCACATCGGTCAGCCGTTACTGGCACAGCCCCGCACTGGCACCGGTGTCGTGGCTCAGGTTGCCACCGGCCAGGTCGGAGACACAGAAGCCCACCTGCACATTGCCACTGGCGGTACCGGAGCTCACCACCGTCGCAATGCCACTGGCATCGGTCACTGCGGTGGCGCCGGTCTCGGTGATGGTGCCGCTGAAATTACCGGTTACCGTCACGCCGCCCACACCGCGGCCCAGGTCATCCAGCACCGTCACGGTGGCGGTGGCGTACTTCTGGCCACGACCGGCAGACTGGGTGCCGGTCACCACGCTGGATACATACATGGTGGTGGCCGCCGCGCCGTCGCTGGCGGTGACATCGAAGCTGTCCTGGGCGGTAGCGCCCTGGTCGTCGGTCACGGTCAGGGTGACGGTATAGGTGCCGCCCGCCGCATAGGTATGCGAGGGCGCTACACCGGTACCGCTGCTGCCGTCACCGAAGTCCCAGGCATAGCTGGCGATGGAACCGTCGGCATCCGAACTGGCGCTGCCATCGAAGCTGCAGGCCAGCCCGTCACAGCTGCCGGTGCCGCTGGCGATGGGCGCCTGATTGGTGCTGCCGTCCAGGCCATAGATATCGAAGTTGTCCCAGTAATAGGTGTCACCGTTGAAGGTGTTCGGGTCGAACAGGATCACCAGGCTGTCCACCGCGTTTGCCGGTGTACCGCCGTCGATGCGATCGTCCAGCTCGAACTTCAGCCGCTGCCAGCCGCTGCCCTCGCCCACATAGGCGGCATACTTGGAGTGCCGGCCAGTGGGGTAGTTGGTGGCGGTGGCCGTGGAGCTGTCCTCCAGCTGTACCAGGATCTGCGTGCCCGCGGCGGCGGAGGTGTACACGTCCATATAGAACGCCTTGTTGCCGGCCAGGAACGGGTCCGCATCCGGGATGGCGTTGGTGTCGGCGATGATCACGTCGTACTGCGCCGAGGCGTTGCGGGTGTACATGGCCACGGTGCTGGAGCCGTTGGTGGCATCCGGGGCCGGGTTGGCCGCGTCCTGCACGAAGGTACCGTCGATGGTGGTGTAGGCCAGCTGGCGGTTCGCCTCGAAGTCATCCAGCACCTGCTCCTGTACCAGCTTCGGTGCCACGTACACGGGCAGGGTCAGGTCGGCGTTGCCGCAGCTGTCGCTCACGCTGACGGACACATTGCCGCCGCTGCTGCCCCACTGCACGGTGATGGTGTCCTTGCCCGCGCCGGATACCAGGGTGGCACCGGCGGGCAGGCTCCAGCTGAAACCGGGGTTGCCGCCTACGGTGCCGGCCACGGAATAGGTGGTGGTGGAGCCGTTCTCCACAATGCGGTCGCCGGTGATGGCCGCTTGGCCGTAATCGTACACGCGCACGTAATCCACCTGCATGGTCTGCGGCAGCGCCTGGTCATCCACCGGGCCGCCCAGGTTGCCGCCCACCGCCATGTTCAGCAGGAAGTGGTAGCGGTAGTCCTCGAAGGTCCAGTAAGAAGAGTTGGTCAGGTCCTGGGGCGTGAGCGTGGCATAAAGCTGGTCGTCCACATACCAGCGCATCTCGTTCGGCTCCCACTCCAGCGCATAGGTGTGGAAGTCGGCCGACCAGGGCTCGGGCTGGGTCAGCAGCCGGTTGCCGGTCCAGGAGTTGTCCGGGTAGGGCTCGCCGTAGTGCAGGGTGCCGGATACATACTCGTCCGCCTGGCCGGTGGACTCCATGATGTCGATCTCGCCACTGGTGGGCCAGCCCACGTCCGGATCGGTGGGCAGCATCCAGAAGGCCGGCCACATGCCGGCGCCGTCCGGCAGTTTGATGCGCGCCTCGAAGCGGCCGTTGGTCCACTCGCCGCCGTTGGGCATGTTCGCGGTGCGCAGGCGTGCGGAGGTATAGCCCTTGCTCTTCACGCGTTCCTTGCGCGCGGTAATGGTGAGAATGCCATTTTCCACCACGGCATTCTCGGCCTGGTAATACTGCAACTCGTTGTTGCCCCAGCCGCAGATCCCGTAAGTGCAGCCGTCGCCGATCATCGGCTCCCACTTGGTGGTGTCCAGGGCGGTACCGTCGAAATTGTCTTCCCATACGGGAGTGGGACTCTGGCATTGCTGCCCGAAAGCCAGGGACGATGCCAGCATCGCCGCGCCGAACAGCACGCATTTATCTCTCTTATCGCTGTGCATACTCGATTTCCTCGATTTTGTTATAAAGGCTCCGCCTCCATTTGGTGCGGTGCGAGCACCAAGTTAGCAACCGGGAAAGCGTGTAACTGTTGAAGCACTGTGCAATTCGCTGGGGCGGATCAAAAGCGCGGCGACAGGGAAGGCAAAAAGATAGACAAATTAACGAAAGTGGATATGTGTGCCAGGGAGTGTGAAATAGTTAAAGTTTTTTGCGGGCACCAGAAAAGGGCGGTGAAAGTGGGCGATTAAATAAAGTGCCGAATTCGAACGGCAACCGGTATAGACCCAAAAGAAAATAAAAAAGCCCCACCCTTACAGGTGGGGCTCTTTATCCTCAGAGGCGAGTTACTCTGAGTCGTGCAGAGAGGCGCTGTTGTGAATCCGTACGCCGGCAACATACTGGGTGAAGAAATATCCTGCATCGGCATTGTCATCCAGTACGCCTGACATAAGCACCGTGCCGTTATGGGACACCTGGTACCAGAAGCGCTGGTCCTCGCCCGGAGTATACATTCCGTCGTCACCGTGGAAATTCAGCGCGAGGGAGGAGCTACTCTCATCTACCACCCACTCGCCCTGAACCGACAGGTCCCAGGCGCTGAAGGAGCGTACTTCGCTCAGGTCCGTGCCATTGTTCTGCATGGCCTTCAAAAACCGCGGATAGGCAAAGGTGCCATCGGAGTTCAAGACGATATACCCGGTCCCCATGCCAACGGTAGTCCAGCCCGCGCCGACCTCACTGTCTCGCCAGTACATGCGGAAGGTGCTGCCGGACATCATATCGTTGAGCGACTCGCTGGTGCCGCTCTCGGCCTCAAGCTTCGCCACGCGCGTGGAAAGCGCGTCGATGGTCGCATACAGTTCTGCCATGCGGCCATTGCCGTCGGCACCCCGGTTAGCCGCGTCGGGAAGTGCAGACGCCGCCCCGCTGAAAAGAATTGCCGCTGACAATAGTGCAGTATTGATACCTTTCAAAAGCATATTCGATTCCCCAGATTATTATCGTAGTGAGATTGCAGATCCGCGCCGATCGCACACGCCAGCCAAAAGGGTGGGGCGCGGGCTACAGGAAAGAGCGCGGCGGTTTAACGGAAAGGGGGCCGGTCAGAAAGGGAATGGATCGAATAAGAGAAAGCCTGCAGAGTCGTATATAACCCTACAGGCTCGCCGCGTTACGCCACGGGGAAGATAATCCATTACCTCAAAAAAGCCCGGAACCTCCGTGTCCCGAAAAACCAATGTCCGTTCACGGTTACGGTGAACGAATAAGAAACTGACGGGTGGTGGTAAAAGCGTAAATAGCCCCAAAGGGCTATTTGGGGGTGTTTGGCGGCAGGTTTGCCCTATAGGCGTACCAACTAGCGGGTAAAAGAAGTAAACCGGTGTCACGATCGTGACTTGATGCACGGGGATTTATTGAACTTGAACAAATATCTAGGAGGCCAAGCTTCGGATCGGGCAGAACGGCCCTAATGCGGAAAGGAAGGGGCGGCAGGAGATTGGCAGCGAGCTGCTACGAAAGATACGGAGCTATCCAGCAACAGCGACCAGGGCAAGCTCCTCCTCTGTCGTCATCCCGCTGGGCCGGCACACCGGCGAAGGCCGGGATCCAGCAACCACAGAGCTAGCAGTGAACACGAGAGCGAATGGGAGGCCAGTGTGCGACCAGCGAAACCCCTCATCCGATCAAATCAAGTCGCAAACAACTCCCCCTCAATATCCCGAAACCCCTTAAACTCCAGCGCATTCCCACTGGGGTCCATAAAGAACATTGTCCCCTGCTCCCCCGGTTGCCCCGCAAAGCGGATATAGGGCTCGATCACAAACTCCTCTACAAACCCCCGCGCCCGCTCGGCAAACGCCTGCCACTCGTCAAACGGCAACACCACGCCGAAGTGCGGCACCGGCACCCCGTGCCCGTCCACCCGGTTGGCAATGGCCGGCACCTGGCCGTCGCGGCCGATGGCCGGGTTAAGGTGGGTCACGAGCTGGTGACCAAAGAAGTTCCAGTCCACCCACTGGTCGGAACTGCGGCCCTCGGCAAAGCCCATCTTGCGGCCGTAGAAATCCCGGGCCTCGGCAATATCGCGGACCTGGATGGCTAGGTGAAAGGGAGTCAGTTGCATAGCTTATCCTTGTAGATAATCGCTAAAACCTTGCCAGTCGCTCGGTTTCACGCATCACTCAAAAGAGCTGACCTCGTTGTGAATGGCGAGGTGGCCAATACACAGTAGGCTTAGCTGGAACGTGGAAAATTGTAAAGGATAACCAGCTAGATTAACTTATATCCAAAAGTCGCATGAGCCTCGATTTAAACACAACATGCTCATCTAAATTGAACAAATAATGCGCAATATATTTGACCAATACAGTCAGCCGGAAAACCGGCTTACCCACGCGGTATTAACCGCGTTGGATCAGGACCATATTCTGCTGAAGTCCTTTTTCTCCCTGATAGGAATAAACCCGCCCTGCCGTGTATCTCAGCTCGAAATTGAAGAGCAAACGATCGTTGGGCAACCTGAGGAAGCAGAATCAGAGTCCGACCGCAAGGGCATCCCTGATGGCTGGATACATAACGGAGAAGACTGGTGTTTGCTGATTGAGAGCAAGATCACCAGCAGGCTGGCCAGTGATCAGTTAAAAAGACACCGAAGAACGGCGGAGCGTTGCGGGTTTGAAAAGATATACGTGCTTGCAATCGAATCTGTCCCGGTAGAAACATTTAGTTCCGAAAATATATATCGTTTACGCTGGAGCGATATTTACCAGCTATTGATTCGCCGCAACGACTCGCCTTGGGCGAGCATGGCTGCGGAGTATTTCGTGATTGCAGAGCAGAAGTTTTCGGAGATGGGCTATTTGAAAGAGGGGAACCTTACCGTGTTTACCGGCATTCCATTTGATGAAGACCGGCCCTTTAACTACCTTGAGGCTAAGCGAATTCTTAAACTCATTATGGATGAGCTGCGTGAAGACCTCGCGTTTTGCCGGGATGCCCGAATTAACCCCGACCTGCCAGGGAGAGGAGCGATTACTGGCTCTAAGGGAAGTGCAGTATGGGACTTCCTGGCGCACGAAGATGCAGTTGAAGGCGAAAATTTCACCAAAACTCCGCATTTCACCGTTGGAATCAACCACCAGCGCTTGAATGTGAGTATTACTATCCCCCACAGGATAAAAGCCCAATACAAGAGTGCTTTAAAGAGTCTTACTTACGATGAGTTCTACGACATTGTCGCTGAGGTCGCTGGCAATATGGTGCCACTTGCCACTGGCGATCCCGGCTTTAGCCCCTGGTGCATTGCTGTACAGCGGCGCTACCCGAGCCAGAGATCGGTACCGATACATGATGCCGTTCTGGAATTCGACCTTAGGACGGCAATACCCAACAAATCCGCCAAAGTTAAGCCCCAGGAGCAATGGTTAAATGCCGTTTACGAGGCATATATCAATAAACGCTCAAACTATCAGATTCAGATTGGCGCGGGGATATACTTCAGCCGTTCCAATAAGGTAAAAAGCAAAGCCGTACTCGCGACAATTAAAGAGACCTTTGTCGCATGCAGACCATTCCTCGACGCGCTCGAAGACTGGATTTAAGACCGGGAGCTTGAATTATTCGGCTGTATAATCGCGCTTACGCCAGGTGATCAAAGGCGAAGGGATATCTGGCAGGTTAGAGCGATGAAGGATGTGCTAACGATAGAGGGCCGCCAGTACGGCGGCCCCGGGGTTAGGTGGCGCTTACTTCCAGAACTGCCACCACTTCTTGCTGTTCTCCTCTCGGGCCGCCTGGCCCTGCTCGGAGCCCTTGCTCAGCTCCTTGCGCTCCTGCTCGGCCTTCTTCTCGGCCTGCTTGGTCATGCCCTTGTTGTCCTTGGCCTCCTCCATGTGTTCCTCGTGCATCATTTCGGCCTTCTTACCGGCCATCATGTGCTTGTCTTCCGCCATGGCGCGTTTCTCCTCCGCCATAGCGCGTTTCTCTTCCGAGATCTCGCCTTTCCCCATGGCGTCCATGCGCTTCTGTTCGGCTTTGAGGCGCTTCTGCTCCGCCATCAACCGCTTCTGTTCGGCCATGGTGCGCTTCTCGTCCATGCGGGCCTGGGCTTCTGTCGGGATCTTGGTTTCCTTCATCTCTCTGCCGGCAGCTTCGGGCTGCTGGGCCAGGGCCGGGGCGGAGAGAACCAGGCTTGTTACCAGATACGGGAGTGCCTTCTTCATAGTCAGGCTCCTTATGGTTGAGTGAACAATGAATTTGGTGTGGCTATTTCCTATACAGTCTAAAAGCTGCTTGTGCAGCTGCCGTGAGAAAGACTGTTGTGGTGGAGGATGCAGAATTCAAGCTTAATCGAGGCTGAATAGCGATGGGTTATGTATTTTTTGCCCTTGGCACGTATCGCTTTTGTGGGGTCATGCGGCAGCAAATAAATGGGGGCCAGAGTCCCGATCAGCTACGACTAATAATTTGACCAGTGGTGTGACTTTTGTCACAGCTTGCATGACTGGAGCGCCAGTATTAACCTCGATCGACTGTTTTGCGGCTCAGTATAAGGGGCCGAACATTGGCAATCGGTGTGTAAAAAATAGACACATTGTGCGCACTGTGATCGGGCTGAGTTGCTGATAACAATAATAACGATTATAGGGCAGGTATAGCTGGCAGATATGAGCCGGGCTTACCGACCGGCCCAGGTCTATAAGCGTGACGAACACGCCTTATGGGCAGAAAAAAGAATGGGGAATTCGAGCACAATGACCGTAATTACCACGGTTACGGCCCGCGAGTGGCTAGCTAAGTTTCGCCTTGAGCGGGTAGTGACGCGTCAAGTGGAAGGTTCCAAGATTCCTGATGGGCGCCCGTTATTTGGATATCACGTTTCCAGCGGTGAATACGCGGAACTTGAGGAGGTGCTGAAGTCGGGAGCCGCGGATCGGGACAATCCTACCCGCAGGTCCTACTGGGCGGCCTGTTATTGCCTGTATATTGCCGAGTCTTTCCGCCGAAACTACGACGCCAGCGAGGGTGGCTGGTCATGGAAAGGTTTTGATAGTGCTCTGGGGATACATCTCAACCCCATTCAGCGTTCTGAAATTGTGGATATGGGCTTAGCCAAATATTGGAATCGCCCTATCCGGATGCGGACTAATGGTCGGGATATCCTCGGTTCTCTAGCTGCTGAGGGTGGGTTGCCATGGAAGATGGTCCAGCATGAGAGCCATGGCTTCGGTCGAGCGGTCCGCGCTGGCCTGAACAAATTTTACGAAAACCGCGATGCCGGACGGAGCACCGCCGAATTCCTTGAAGACTACCTCTCATACTTACCTCAAACCTTTCGCAATGTAGAAACCCGGCAATTGCTCGCAGGCATCGTCGAGCAGCTCGTATTCTTAGTAGAGCAATACCCCATCACTAAGCAGGAGGACCCTGCCAGTTACCTCGATCAGCATCTCGAGGGCTGGCGCCAGGGATTCCCAATACCTCTGGGGGAAGAAAACGGTAGAGCATTAGTTAACGAGTGGCTACGTAGGGCAGATCGCAGTCGCGGTGAGCGCGCGAGAAAAGTGGAAGAGCTGGCCATCAATCGATGTACACATTGGCTGGACAGCGAACGTTTTCAAGAGCGTGCACTGATCACAGAAGTAACCTTGCCAAAGGAGATTCGGTTCGTTGTTGACCCGCTTCTTTTGCGCAGCACACGACTTGAGCTCGGCTTCTATGAGGGCAGTAGCTTGCTCGCAAAAGCTGGAGCGGTTTACGGCCAACTCGGTGGGGACGAAGGAGCGGGAGTAGAGATGGTGGTCCGCCTGCCCCGTCAGCACTTCCGTCTCGAGCGACGGCAAAAAGAACAGCCCCTAAAGGTTACTTTCCTTGCCAGCGGCCAGGAAGTCTATGCCGAATCCCTGGATGATAGCAGTGTAACCTTTGCTGAAGCCCCCTTGTTATTTGAGCAGGGCGACCAGGGATGGATTCTAGCAGGCGATGGCTCACGGAAATTCAGTACAAGCGAAGCTCTGCTCTGGGCACCCAAAGAGGCCATAGTCGAGAGTGAAGAGATTGTTTGCTGTCACGAAGATATTGATGGCCGATGGCTGGGGGTGGCGACCGATGTCACGCTTCGCCTCGGTGAAGAAACATATCGATTTACTCCCGGAGCTCCAGAGACTGCCGGCCCAAAATTGCTGATGAAAGGGCGGGCTATGCTCGAGAACTCGCTTCCGGGAACAGTTTACCGCGGCTGGCCTCAATTGACGACAGAGGCGGGAGGCTTAGGAGGCGAACAGTATGTGAGCTATATCAATGGCAAGCCAGGCCCGTCTGATGCCGGCCCGGACCGCTACGGCGCCTTTCGGTATAAGGTTGCTAACCGGCAGGGTGAGACACTGCTGCTACGCAAGATTGGTGTATTGCCCGATGATCTGATGCTCAGCATATTGCCGGCCTCCGCTCGAGCGGAGGCCCGGGTACGGGTGACAACGACGAGTGCGCTCATTGCTCGCGTGGAAGGCGAAACCATTGAGCCCTGCGCCGGTCAGCTGGCCGATGGAGTGATTACGGTCCCGCTGAAATATAACGGGGGAAGGCCTCCAGCTGCTTTCCGTCTACTCTTATCCTCCCCAGGCGAGCAGCCGGTAGAGTTACGATTGGACTTTCCCTTTGACGGGATCCGATACCTGGATGCGACGGGTGAAGAAGTTATTCCTGAAGACATCTTGGCAGATCAGCTACTAGGCAGCCAATTGGTGCTGAGCAGTGGTGTCCCCGGCCGCCAAGTATTCAATATCCAAATGCTTCTCATGGGCGGTACAGCAGCGCAGATTCGCCGCCATTACTCAGTGGTCGTTAGCGACAGACCGGTTTCACTGTCGCTCTTTGCTTTCAGTGACGACATCCGACAGATGTTGAGTGCCACAGATGATCAGGACAATTTTATTCGTTTTAGTGTCGATTCGCTGCGGCCCCTCATGCGGTTTAATATCCGGCGCTATAACACCAATCTAAAGCGTGAGAATGCAACAACCTTCCGATTACTGGGCGCGCGCGCAACTAGCCTTGGTGAGATACGAAAAGTAGAGGTTATGCTGCTGTCTGACCCCGCCATGAAACCGCGTGAATTGGATGAGGTGTCAACAGCCGGTGTGGGCATGGGAGCCTTCGAGCTCCCGCTATCAATGATGGCTAGTGGCCCTTGGTTGCTGTATCCGAAGCCTGGTGCTGAAGACCAGTTCCGCCCGGAGCTGGTGCCTACTGGTCGTATCGAAGGTGGAGAGCAGGAGATTCAGTCCCTGCATGCGGCAACCCGGGCTTACCATCCGACTCAAAACCCTACGGTTATCGACGCCCAGATCTCACGGATGGCGGATGATCTATCACATAGTGGATGGGGTTATCTGCAGGAACTTTGGGACAATTTTAGGCATCTGCCGCTGTCCACATTCGAGGCCTGGAAGGCCCTAGCGCGAAATCCTCGAGCGTTGTCTCTGGCAGTTTTCCGTCTGGAATTCGATGAACATAAAGCATTGCGGTTCCAGGAAGAGTTGTCAGTCATTTGGGAGTTTATAACGCTGACTGGCTGGCATGAAGCTTACGCGGGGTATGCGGCCTGGCTGGAAAAAAGTGGTGTTCCACAGATCCTTGTAGGCAATATTTTGACGCAGCGGAGCTATATTCTTGAGCGGCTGATATCTGGCTTTGCAGATATGGAGTCGTTCGTCAAAGCTGGCGACTGCGCTGACCTTAAACAGATCCCTCCTGGAGGAATTCTGGCGTTCTTTTTTCAGGAGCTGCGCCGGAATTACCCTGATTTCGATAGCTGGCCCAGCTATCTTGGCTCAACCCTGCGGCAGTGGACGATGGAGCAGGGAGTCGAGCGAGAACTGGCTAGCCACTCGAATACGCATGAAACCAACGCAGTGGCCTATCTCCCAGTATTCCTGGGTTATGTGACAGCCGGAAAGGCCAAGCCAGAGGATCTCGGTGTTAACTCCGACTTCTTAAAATTCGCAATTCGTGTCGTAGCTGACTTCGATCGGCAAGGCTGGTTTGTGCCCGCTCACGCCGTCGTGACGAACTACCTAATGACAAAATAATAATTGAGATTGTATTGAGATGAAGTATTTCCAGGGCCTAGTCGAACAATCCATAAGTCGCGCAAAACAGTCCACACTGAGCATACTCGGCATTAGTGATCCACACCTTCGGGCGCACCTAGCGCAGCAGATGTCGGAAGAGCTTGGAGCAGAAGGCTGTTTTCTCGCCCCGCCGGTATTCGAGCACACATTCGGCTGGCAGCCGAGTCAATCCAGCCTTGCAAGCCTCGCCGGCGCTTTGCTGGAACCTGAGCTGGTTAAAACACTGGGCGATGCTTCTGGAGGCTATGCTTTGCCTGGTCATATTCATCCCTACACCCACCAGCTCAACGCATGGCGCACACTGCTGGACGAGGAGCCGAAGTCAGCCGTAGTCACTAGTGGTACCGGCTCAGGTAAGACCGAATGCTTTATGATCCCGATACTTAATGACCTAATTCGGGAGAGCAAGCAAGCTACGGGCCCCTTGGTTGGAGTGCGGGCACTATTTCTCTACCCGCTGAACGCGTTAATCAACTCGCAGCAAGAGCGCCTCGACGCCTGGACCCGTGACTACGGCGAACAAATACGGTTTTGTCTGTATAACGGCAATACGGAGCAATCGGAATCGAAAGTGCGCAGGGAGCAGCGTGAGCACCCCAACCAGGTCTTGTCCCGTGAGCGGCTGCGTAAAGAACCCTCACCAATCTTGTTGACCAACTCTACCATGTTGGAATACATGCTGGTGCGACAGGACGATGCGCCAATTCTCGAGAAGTCCCGTGAAGCAGGTTCCTTACGTTGGATTGTACTGGACGAAGCGCATACCTATATCGGGTCGCAGGCGGCAGAGCTTTCGCTGTTGTTGCGCCGTGTGTTGCATGCCTTTGGCCGTCAGGCGAAGGATGTACGCTTTGTTGCTACTTCCGCGACAATCGCCGACCAGGATGCCGAAGCCAAGCTCAAGACTTACCTCGCCAGCTTGGCTGGGGTGAACGAGACACAAGTGGTCGTAATCGGGGGTTCCCGTAGCATCCCAGAGCTGGAACAAAGGGATGCCGTCAGCCCGGTGTCGCGGGATAAAATCCTGGCGATTGAGCCTGGAGAAGAGGTTTCTCCAGCACGATATGACGCGCTGGCGCATTCGGACGTCGCCAGTCGATTACGTAATGCGATTGTCGACAATGGCGAACCGCAAACCCTCGATGAGCTGCTCACCCACGCCAAGGAACTTTTGCCCCAGGTGAGCAAGCAGGAGCAGCAGGGGGAACTGCTCGCTTGGATAGACCTAATGACGGGCACTAAGAAGGAGGCGGGTGGCGAGCCATTCCTAAAGCTGCGAGCGCACTTCCTCCAGCGAATGCTTCACGGTCTTTGGTCCTGCATAGATCCCCAGTGCCCGGAAAAAACAGCGCATCTAGAACACTGGCCATTCGGCAATCTTTATGTGACGGAGCGCAGTCGCTGTACTTGTTCAGCTCCCGTCTACGAGGTCGCATTCTGCCATGATTGTGCAACACCCCACTTGCTGGCTGAGGACTGCAGTGGCTACTTGCATCAGCGAAGCGCTTTCGTACGAGATGAGTTCGCGCTGACCTATGAGCAAGCAGAGGGAGATGAAGATCCACACCATAACCTCGAAGATACAATCACCTCTGATTCGCAATGGATAATTGCGTCTCCGCTACTCTCCAGCAAAGAAGCGGAAAGTGAAGAGCAGAATAATTACATAGATGCCCGTGTTGACGCGGAGAGCCTTGAAATTAATAAAATCCAGGCGGAACGAAATGTCGGATTCCGGCACGCGGGTGAAGACGAAGCTGTGTGCCACCACTGTGGGAACAGCGGGTTCAATGGTCGTAAATTTTACCGTCAATGCTATCTCGGTGCACCCTTCTATATAACTAATGCGGTTCCCACAGTGCTGGAATACTGTCCCGATCCTGATAGAGAGGACCTCGGCAAGTACTCGCCAGAAGAACTGCCCGGCCGTGGGCGCAGACTCATTACATTTACTGACAGTCGACAAGGTACCGCACGATTAGCTGTTAAAATGCAGCAGGAAGCAGAGCGTTCCAGCCTGCGAGGGCTCGTATTTCAGGTCTTGCGTAATCGAATGGCTGATGCGCAAATTGCTGGAGGTGAGGGGTCGGCAGGTACTGCTGAGGAGCTAGAAGCCGCTGCTAAAACGGTGCCAGACCCTGCGATCAAACAACTTCTACTGCAGCAAGCCGAAGCGGCAAGGCAGCAGGCGGCTGCCCCGAAAGGCATTGTTAGCTTCGATGACCTGACCCGCGAGTTGGCCGCGAGCCCAACGGTTAGTAACGGAATCGTACGCTATAACCGCTACACGAGCCCGGAGCTATTTATCACAGGCGACGAAGCCGGAACCATGGCGCGGCTGCTGTTAGCGCGGGAGTTTGCTCGTCGACCCAAAAACCAGAACAGCACAGAAACCTTGGGTCTTATACGGGTGGGTTATCAGGGGCTCGACAGTATCAAGCAGGCCCCGCCGTTCTGGAAAGAAACTCGAGTAAGTGTATCGGGTGGCGAGAACCGTGCGCTTACACTGGATGACTGGCGAGACTTCCTGAAAGTAGCGTTAGATTTCCATGTGCGGGAGCACACTTATCTCGAACTGGAGGATGTACTTCGTAATTGGATGGGTGCGCGCTTTACACCGAAAGTATTGATGTCACCTAAATCAGAGATCGTGGAAAGCCCCCGTGTACGTAAATGGCCAACTGCCGCTGCGGGCCCGCACCGCTCACGCCTCATTAAACTGCTGGAGTTGGCAACAGATAAAGATGTCGCTCAGCAGGCCGATTTGGATGTGATCAATGCCTGGCTAGAGAAAGCTTGGCAGGACTTAATAAACGCACGCATATTAGAGTCCCACGCAAACGGTTACGCACTGAAATTTCGTAAGCTGCTGTTTTCCCTGCCCGAAAGGGCCTGGGAGTGCCCTGTAACTGGCAGGCTTTTAGATACCACTTTTGTTGGATTAACTCCCTACCTACCACGCAAGTACCGAGAAGGTCATTTTCGTTGTTCTGAAGTAGAGTTGCCGTCGTGGACTGCGTTGGAGGCTGCGGCTACCGGTACAAGCAAGTTACATAGCATTCGAAGTGCTGTAGAAAGAGACGAGATAATTGCGGATCTCCGCTCTCGGAATCTGTGGACTGACGTCTCTGACCGAGTCGTCGAGGGTGGATACTACTATCGCACAGCCGAGCATTCCGCCCAGCAGTCCTCCGAGGCCCTAAAGCGGTACGAGGATTTGTTCAAGCGGGGTCACGTGAACGTTTTGAACTGTTCCACCACCATGGAGATGGGTGTGGATATCGGTGGTATCTCAGCGGTGGTCATGAACAATGTACCGCCACACCCGGCCAACTATCTGCAGCGAGCAGGTCGTGCCGGGCGCCGTAGTGAGGCACGTGCCATCGCCTATACCCTGTGTAAAAAAGATCCTCACAACCAGCGTGCGTTCAATAATCCTAAATGGCCATTTGTGACAGCCATTCCAGCACCATCGATTACGCTCAGTTCCGATCGAATTGTCCAGCGACATGTGCATTCGTTGCTTCTCGGCATGTTCCTGCGCAAGAACCAGCTTTGTTTCACGGATAACACAAAGCTCAATGTGAAGTGGTTCTTTAGTGGTGAAAAAGATTCCCCCTGCCATAAATTTATCGCTTGGACGGAGTCCTTACCCAAGGAATTGCAGGATGCGATGACTGAGCTCCTGAGAGGCACATCACTGGCCAGCGTCGCGCCACAGAAGGTGGTTGCCAAGTCCACTACTCGGCTGCGCAAACTGCAGCAGCGTTGGGTCAACGAATACCAGAGTCTTGTGGCTAAGCAAGAGTCAGCCACCGATGAGGCCTATAAGCGGGCACTATCTCTGGAGCTCAAACGTCACGAGGAGGAGTACCTCCTTCGAGACCTGGCCGCGCGGGCCTATTTACCCGGCTATGGGTTTCCCACAGATGTTGTCAATATCAACACCTACAATATCGAGGAATTTCGAAACCGCAGCGCAAGTAAGGCTAAGGCCTCTCGGGAAGACAATATCTACAGCTACAAAGAAAAGCCCAGCCGTGGGCTTGATGTGGCCATACGTGAATATGCCCCCGGTTCAGATATCGTAATCGACGGTCGCGTGTACCGCAGTGCGGGTGTCAGCTTGCACTGGCACTCTGGAGGCGCAATCAACGAGGCGCAAAAATTTGATATCGCATGGCAATGTAAGAATTGTGGTGCATCCGGTGTTCAGGAGAATGCTTTCAGCAATAGTGATGAAATTCACTGCGTAAGCTGTAACCAAGCAGTGGCCCATTCACATAAAAAGACAGTCTTGCGTCCGGCGGGCTTCTTGACGGATTTCTATCAGGAGAGCACCAACGATATATCCTCGCAAAAGTTTATTCGCGTAGAGAGACCACGTATTACTGTACATGGGCCACGCGTGGCACTGCCTGATGAACGGCTCGGATATATCGAATATGGTAGCGAGGGTACTGTTTTTCACCACTCCTCTGGAGAGCATGAAAAGGGGTATGCCATCTGCATGGCCTGTGGTCGGGCAGAGTCTATGTTGGCCTCAGGGGAGATCCCAAAGTCCCTCCAGCCTTCTGTAATGCATCGCCCGCTCGGTGGTGGCAAGGGAGCTGACCGCACAGAGACCTGTAGTGGTGAGAAAGTCATGCCGAATGTCTATCTGGGCTACCAGACGTCCACTGACGTACTTGAGGTCTATCTCAAGAATCCTCAGACGGGCGAGTGGTTGCCCAATACCCAAGAGGGCCAGACCATCGCGGCGACTCTGGCGGTGGCTCTTCGCGATGAGATCGCCTCGCGACTGGGTATCGCCAGCACAGAGATGGGCTTTAGTTTCCGCAAGGACCGCGACCTTGAACAAGGGGCGGAACGCTTCGTGGTCCAGGTGTACGACAAGGTCAGTGGTGGCGGGGGATTCTGCACCGCCGAAGTAAGCGATATAGGCCAGCTACTAAAAGGTGTCTACCAGCGCCTGCACTGCCCCGCAGAGTGTGACAATGTCTGCTCAGCGTGTCTCACCGGTCAAGATAGTCGCGTGGAGCAGGAATCCCTCGATAGGCCCCGCGCTCTCGCCTGGTTGAAAGATATTGGCCTGATCGAGCATTTAGCTCTGCCCTCTTGTTTTGCCACTATGCCGGGTGCGAAGCATTGTGCAATCAGCCCAATAGAATGGATTCGCTCTAAGCTCCAGAGCTCTGCCGATAGGATCACTATCCGGGTGCCGGACTCCAACGTGGATGTCTCGCACAGCGACTTCCGTGACATGGTATTGGGATGGAAGGTAATAGACCAGGTGGCGGTCAATCTCCTGCTTGAGCCTGGCATGGATGTCTCTGATGAATTCAAGCATAGCCTCAACCTCCTACATCGATTGGGTGTAGAAGTGGCCTACATAGATGAGGCGGTGCCTGAACAAGAGTTCTACATGGGCATCCAGGTCGGGGGTAGCGACGGTGTCTTCACCTTGGTGAGCCAAGAACGTCAGGCGCTAGTTCCTGGTGAGGGATGGCTTAGAGACAATATAGGCGGTGCCTTAGCGGCCACCGACCAGCTGCCTAGCTTCATGCGGAAGCCGTTACCGAGCGATTTTTGGGAGACAAACCTTTCGGGCGCCCGGGTAATCGAATTTAGCGACGAGCTGAACGGAAGGGTCATAAACTTCCCCACCCGGTTTGCGCAGTTTTTACAGCAGCAGGTGCCGACTCTGAAGCAGCAATTTGCTAATGAGCAGGTGGTCAAGATTTCCTACTACGATCGCTACCTTAAATCTCCATGGATGGTGTTGCTACTGGAGAAGCTCCTAGCCAGCTTTCCATCAAAAGAGTGCACGGTGGAAATACAGACACTAGCGGCAAACTCCGACTACTCGAAGTCCTTTATCGATGCAAACTGGTGCGATCCAGAGGACCAGCGCGAAGCGATCGCTGAATGGATCGGTGTCAACTTGAAAGCGAGTGTGGATGTCCACATCGAAGATCGTCCAAAGGCCATGTCTCACGGACGAATCCTGATCCTGGAATGGTCGTCCGGGAAAACGACAAAAATACTATTGGATCAGGGTGTGGGCTACTGGGATAAGAAGAAAACCAAGGATGATCGATTTAATTTCCGCGGTCATGTTGCCCAGCAGCTTGAGCAGATCCAGGCTTATCAAAACCATGCGAGCATGATCAATAGTGCTCCTTGGCCAACGTATATCACAGTGATTACGGAGTGACCGACCGAGGCTTTCCGGCTGTCGGCTGTTTCGCGGGCTCTAAGCAGCCTGCGGAAGGCCCGGCAATGGTAGGCTCGGTCGCCCCAGCCGCCAAAGACCAAGAGTCAGACACGAGCCTGTTGATAGTATTGCGCCTCTTTTGATGCGTTGATGTATCATGGCGGCCTAATCACCTAAAGAAGCCAACAATGCTGAGATTTAAGATCAAAGAACGTATTGCGGACAAGGAGTTCATCGAGGGACGCCGGGTCACGATTGGGGAAGTCGCGGAAGCGACAGGAATCCATCGAATGACCATCTCAAAAATGATCAATCAGCGCAGCTACAACACGGGCACAGAAAATCTGGATCGCCTCTGCGCCTACTTTGGCTGCCCCATCGAGGGCTTACTCGAGTACGTGAAGACTGATCTCGCAGCCAGTGATAAACCTTGCCGAGGTTAGGCAAACCAATAACAACTTAATTTGATCAATAAGTGCACAGCCCGGTGATGTATAGACACTCAAGTCATATTTCACCTAGCACAGTCACTTTGCTAACAATGGGAGCGTGCGACTTGCCCGCTCCGCAGTAGTACGGAACCTTTATGAATCAAGCAGTCCACAACAAACTCATTTCCTTTATCTGGTCTATCGCCGACGACTGTCTGCGCGATGTCTACGTGCGCGGCAAGTACCGGGATGTGATCCTGCCGATGGTGGTGTTGCGCCGCCTGGATACCCTGCTGGAGCCCACTAAAGACAAGGTACTGGAAGAGGTGGCCTTTCAGCGCAGCGAGATGAATCTTACCGAGCTGGACGAGAGCGGCCTGACCGAGGCCTCTGGCTTTGTCTTCTACAACACCAGTAAGTGGACCCTGAAAAAGCTCTACAAAACCGCCACAAACAACCAGCAGATATTGCTGGCCAATGTTGAGGAGTATTTGAAGGGCTTCAGCCCTAATGTCCAGGAGATCGTCGATCGATTTAACCTCAAGGCGCAAGTTCGCCATATGGCCAATAAGGACGTGCTGCTGGATGTGCTGGAGAAGTTTACTTCCCCCTACATCAATCTCACCCCCCACGATGTGGAAGACCCGGACGGCAACCGGCTGCCCGCGTTAACCAACCTGGGCATGGGTTACGTGTTCGAGGAACTTATCCGCAAGTTCAACGAGGAGAACAACGAGGAGGCCGGTGAGCACTTTACGCCGCGCGAAGTAATCCAGCTGATGACTCACCTGGTGTTTGACCCTATTAAGGACCAACTGCCACCGGTGATGACCATCTACGATCCGGCATGCGGTTCCGGCGGTATGCTCACCGAGTCCCAGGACTATATCAAGGACGAGGCCGGCAGCATCCGCGCCCAGGGGGATGTGTACCTGTTCGGCAAGGAGATAAACGACGAGACGTATGCCATCTGCAAGTCGGATATGATGATCAAGGGCAACGACCCGGCCAATATCCGCGTCGGCTCTACCCTGTCCACCGACGAATTCGCCGGCAAACGCTTCGACTTTATGCTCTCGAATCCGCCCTACGGCAAGAGCTGGGCCAGCGAGCAGAAACATATTAGGGACGGCGGCGATATTATCGATCCACGCTTCCAGGTGGACCTGGCCGACTACTGGGGTGTCATCCAGGCCGCGGATGCGGCGCCACGCTCCAGCGACGGCCAACTGTTGTTCCTGATGGAAATGGTCAACAAGATGAAGGCCCCGGCCGATGGAAATATGGGCTCCCGCATCGCCTCGGTACACAATGGTTCCAGCCTGTTCACCGGCGACGCCGGTTCCGGCGAGAGCAATATCCGCCGGCACATTATCGAGAACGACTGGCTGGAAGCCATAATCCAGCTGCCCAACAACCTCTTCTATAACACCGGCATTACCACCTATATCTGGCTGCTATCCAACAACAAGCCGACAAGCCGCAAGGGCAAGGTGCAACTGATCGACGCCAGTCAGCTGTATCGCAAGCTGCGCAAGAACCTGGGCAACAAGAACTGCGAATTCTCCCCGGAACATATCCGCGAGATCGCCGACACCTACCTGCAGATGGCAGCAGTGGAGCGCGACGCAGAGAAAGCCGGTATCGCCGCGCAGGTATTCGACAATCGCGATTTCGGTTACCACAAGGTCACTATCGAACGGCCGGACAGGCGCAGGGCACAGTTCACCGCCGAGCGCATAGAGACGTTGCGCTTCGACAAAAGCCTGCGCGAGCCGATGGAATGGGCCTACGGCGAGTACGGCGAAAGCATTTATCAGCTCGGTGCCTTGGAGAAGCACAAGAAGCCGATACTGGACTGGTGCGAGGAGAACGGCCTGGCGTTGAACACCAAGGCCCGCAACAAGCTATTGGATGAGAAGCTCTGGGCCAAGCACAAGGCGCTGGTGGAAACCGCCACACTGCTGATGGATGCCATAGGCACCGACGAATATTCGGACTTCAACTTGTTCAAGGCCAGCGTGGATGCAGAGCTGAGGGTGCGCAAGATTAAGCTCTCCGCCACCGAGAAGAACGCCATCTTGAACGCGGTCAGCTGGTACGACGAATCCGCCGAGAAGGTGATCCGCAAGCGCGAAAAGCTGAGTGGTGCCAAGCTGCAACAGCTGCTAAATCACCTCGGCTGCTGTGCGGAGAATTTGGACGATTTTGGTTACTATTCGACGGAAAAAGCCAGTGAGTACCTGACCTATGAACCCTGCAGCGACCTGCGCGACAGCGAATCGGTGCCTCTGGCCGAGGAGCTTCACGACTACTTTCTGCGCGAAGTGAAGCCTCACGTGGAGGAGGCCTGGATCAATTTGGACTCGGTCAAGATCGGCTACGAGATCAGTTTCAACAAATACTTCTACCGGCACAAACCGCTGCGTAGTATGAAAGAAGTTGCGCGCGATATCGTCGAGCTGGAACAGCAGGCCGAGGGCTTGATTGCCGACATTCTGGGCCTGGAAATTGCCGAGATTTCAGGAGTGGAAAATGACTAGAGAGCTAACTTCACTACGAAAGTACGAAGCCTATAAGGATTCCGGTGTGGAGTGGATCGGTCAAATTCCTGTTGACTGGAGTGTATGTCCGGGAAAGCGATTCCATCGTGTTGTTAAAGAATTGAATCTGGATGGCAAGTGTAAAAGTATTCTTTCTCTAACTTTACGTGGAGTAGTTGATAATGATCCAGATAACCCAGAAGGCCTAATACCTAGGGATTATGGAACCTATCAAATCTTCGAAAAAGACGACTTAGTGTTTAAACTAATTGATCTAGAGAATATAAGAACGAGCCGGGTTGGGTTGGTTAATAAGCGTGGCATCATGAGCCCCGCCTATATCAGGTTGAGAGTTGGAAAGGATTGCCATCCAAAATTCGCTTACTATTTCTATTACAACCTTTATGTTAATGCTGTCTTTAATAATCTTGGGGCGGGTGTAAGGTCCACTATCGGACCTTCTGATCTTGTTGAGTTTCCAGTACTTAACCCAAGTTATGTAGAGCAAGTGGCTATTTGTAATTTCCTTGATGTGAAAATTGACAAAATTGCTCGCGCTATAGCTTTAAAGCAGCGGCAAATAGAACTTCTTAAAGAGCACAAGCAGATACTGACTAAAAATGCAGTAATTAGTGGCCTAAACCCTCATGTGCCGATGCGTGATTCTGGTGTGGATTGGATCGATAAAATTCCAAAGCATTGGAAAACCCTTCGATTTAAGAACCTGTTCACCCAAAGTCGACTACCAGTTAGACCAGATGATGGTGTGGTTACATCATACCGTGATGGTCAGGTAACTCTTCGTTCAAAAAGGCGGCTTTCGGGGTATACAGAAGCACTTCTCGAACAAGGTTATCAAGGCGTCCGAAGGGGGCAGTTGGTGCTCAACTCGATGGATGCTTTCGAGGGTGCAATTGGTATATCCGACTCCGATGGCAAGTGCACCCCTGAATATGTCGTATGCGATCCTATTTCTGACCAGTGCGTGCCGGAGTACTTTGCATTATTGCTTCGAGAGATGGCGCTAGCGAAGTATATCCAGGTAATATGCAACGCTGTCCGACAGAGAGCTGTACGTATTCGATTTAATAATTTGGCTGCAAGATATTTGGTCGTCCCTCCGCAATCTGAACAATTACATATAGTTCAATATATAAAGCGAGAGTCCAAGAAAATCAGCAACAGTGTTGCACTGTTTGAAAAGCAGATATCTAAGTTGGAAGAATACAGGCGAACGCTGATCGACAGCGCAGTAACCGGCAAGATCAAGGTGTCACAGCTGGCCGGGATGGGGTATTGAAAGCTGCCAACTCGGCACCCTCCGCTAGACAATACGGAGACCAACTTCGACGTTGCAGGGATAAGAAAGAAAGGATAAGAAAGAATGACCAGTCGCACCGATGAGCAGGCATTGGAAGCCGCAATCGAGCAGTGCCTGACCGGCACCACCCTGGAAGAGCAGAAGGGGGGCACCACTGAGCGGCCACCCTTCGGGCGACACCACGGCTACAAGCTCAGCCTGCCGCAGGACTTTGATGCGCACTACGCCATCGACAAGCGCTTCTTCTGGGCCTTCCTGCGCCAGACACAGGCGAAGGAGCTGGAAAAGCTGGCCCGCAACAGTCCCAACGAGGAAGAGTGGCAGCGCAAGGTGCTGGAGCGCTTCGACCGGCTAATCAAGAAACACGGCCTGCTGCACCTGCTGAAGAGAGGCCTGGCGGTGGAGGATGCCCACCTGCACCTGATGTACCCAGCGCCGCTGGCCAGCAGTTCAGAGCAGGTCAAACAGAACTTCGCCGCCAATATCTTCAGCAGCACCCGCCAGTTGCGCTACTCCCAGGCCAACCCGCTGGAGGAGATAGACCTGGTGCTGTTTATTAACGGCATCCCCTTCGCCACTCTGGAGCTGAAGAACCCCTGGACCGGGCAGACGGCCCGCTACCACGGCCAGAAGCAGTATCGCCAGGATCGTGATATCACTCAACCGCTGCTCAACTTCGGCCGCTGCCTGGTGCATATGACGGTGGATACGGACGAGGTCTATATGACCACCAAGTTGGCCAGCGCGGGCACCTTCTTCCTGCCGTTCAACAAGGGCCATAACTACGGTGCCGGCAATCCACCCAATTCAAGGGGCCACAAGAGCGCCTACCTGTGGGAAGAGGTGTTCAGCCGTGAGAGCATCGCCAACATCATCCAGCACTTCGTGCGCCTGGATGGCAGTAGCAAAGACCCGCTGCACAAGCGCACCCTATTCTTCCCGCGCTACCACCAGATGGATGTGGTGCGAAAGCTGATTCGGCACGCCAGCGAGCAGGGAGTGGGGCAGACCTATCTCATTCAGCACTCCGCCGGCTCAGGGAAGTCCAACTCCATTACCTGGGCGGCCTACCAGTTGATCGAGGCGTACCCGGCCATAGAGGGCGTTCCAGGAGCCAAAGGTATAGACCAGCCGCTGTTCGACTCGGTGATTGTGGTCACCGACAGGCGCCTGCTCGACAAGCAGTTGCGGGAAAATATCAAGGACTTCTCCGAGGTCAAGAATATCGTCGCCCCGGCCTATCGGTCTGCCGAGCTCAAAACTGCCCTGGAACAGGGCAAGAAGATCATAATTACCACGATCCAGAAGTTCCCTTTTATCATCGATGGAATCGCCGATTTGAGCGACAAACGCTTTGCGGTAATTATCGACGAGGCCCACAGCTCCCAGAGCGGCTCCGCGCACGACAATATGAACCGGGCGATGGGCAAGGACGTCGACGCTGAAGGCCTGGATACTCAGGAAAGGGTGCTGGAAGCCATGCGCTCACGCAAAATGCGCGGGAATGCTTCCTATCTGGCTTTTACCGCCACGCCTAAGAACAGCACCCTGGAGAAATTTGGTTCGAAGCAGGCAGATGGCAGTTTCTTGCCGTTTCACCTTTATTCGATGAAGCAGGCCATCGAGGAGGGTTTTATTCTCGACGTGCTGGCCAACTATACGACCTATAAAAGCTATTACGAGATCCAGAAGTCCATCGAGGAGAACCCGCTATTCGATAGCAAGAAGGCGCAAAAGAAGCTCCGCGCCTATGTTGAGCGCAATCAGCAGACCATCAACACCAAGGCCGAGATTATGCTAGAGCACTTCACTACGCAGGTGGTGAACAGCAAGAAGCTTAAGGGCAAGGCCAAGGGTATGGTGATCACCCAGAATATCGAGGCCGCCATCCGCTACTTTAAGGCGATTTCCCGGTTACTGGAGGAGAGGGGTAATCCGTTCAAAGCCTTGATCGCATTTTCGGGCAGTAAGGAGGTCGACGGTGTTGAGTATAGCGAGGCTGAGATGAACGGCTTCGCGGAGAGCGAGACCCGGGACAAATTTGACAAAGACGAGTATCGCTTACTGGTTGTTGCTAATAAATACCTGACCGGCTTCGATCAGCCCAAGCTGGCCACCATGTACGTGGATAAGAAGCTGCAAGGCGTGCTGGCCGTCCAGGCGCTGTCACGCCTAAATAGGGCCGCCCCAAAGCTGGGAAAGAAAACCGAAGACTTGTTCATTCTTGACTTCTTCAATTCCACCGAGGATATCAAGACGGCCTTTGATCCGTTCTACACGGCAACCAGCCTGTCGGAGGCCACTGACATCAATGTGCTGCATGATTTGAAATACGCCCTTGATGAGGTTGCAGTCTACGAATGGCACGAGGTGGAAGACTTTGTCGATCGCTATTTCTCTGGTGCCGACGCACAGCTACTTAGTCCTATTATTGATACCGCCGCAGATCGCTTCAATATTGAGCTTGAGCTGGAAGATGACGCCAAGGCAGATTTCAAGATCAAAGCCAAGCAGTTTGTCAAAATTTACGGACAGATGGCATCGATCATGCCTGGTGAAGTCATGGCCTGGGAGAAACTATTCTGGTTTTTGAAGTTCCTGATTCCCAAGCTCAAAGTCAAGGACCCAGATGCCGACCAGATTGATAAGTTGTTGGAGTCGGTGGACTTGTCGTCCTATGGCCTGGAACGGGTAAAGCTAGGTCACAGTATCTTTCTCGATGCCGAGGAAACAGAACTACCGCCGCAGAACCCCAACCTGAGGGGCGCGCATGGAGGCGAGGAGGAGCGAGATCCGCTGGATGAGATTATCCGTAATTTCAACGAGCGCTGGTTTCAGGGCTGGAGCGCCACGCCGGAAGAGCAGCGAGTAAAGTTCATTAATATCGCCGATAGAATCAAGGCGCACCCCGACTTTGAGGCAAAGTACAAAAACAATCAGGACGTGCATAACCGAGATCTGGCATTCCAGAAGATATTTGAAGAAGTGATGTTAAAGCAGCGGCGGAACGAATTGGAGCTTTACAGTCTGTTGGCGAAGGATTCTGCGTTCAAAGCTGCTATGCAGCAGAGCTTAAGGGGAATTTTGGATAGGTAGCCTATTAGCCTGAGCAGTGGGTTGGGAGAGCAGCGATAGATTCGGTAACGTATTGAATGAAAAAAATAAAGTTAGAGTGCCCTAAGTGCTTTAAGGATAGCGAACTTTCAGTTTCCGCTGGCGTTACATGCGGCCACTGTAAAGAGGATATTTCTGAATATCACTATAAAAGGCCGCTTATATCCGGGGCGACGGCCCTGATTTTAGGAGCGGGCGGGTTCTTTGCGGTCGACAAGTACATCATTGACGAAACTCGTTATCCCCTGGAGATTGAATACGCGATAATTGATTCCTGCATTAGTGGTTCTGATCTGCCACTGAGACGCAGCTCGTACGAGAGAAAGCAGGAGATCTGTTTGTGCTCAATGAGAGAGACCATGAGCGATATCTCATACGATGACTACAAAAGCAAGCCCATGCAATTTTTTATTCAGTTTAAACAGAATTCGGCTTCATGTTGAAGAGCCCCACTAAGGGTTTAGAGGGGCTCTCGTTTGAGTTTAGGTCTCCTGGCCTAAGTAGGACTCGTTATTTGGATTATGGGCATCTGCCCAATCATCCATGTCCGCCTCGTTGTTGGGGTTGTTGATGTCGGACCAGAGATCCAGTTCAGCGTCAGACATAGCTGAGGTGTCCATTTCAGCTCTCCCGCTTGTCTTTGCTTTGGTTTCGCTTTGCTACGGTGCTCTCTGCCCGCGCGGGAAAACTGTCTTTGGGCACTGTTCCACCCGTTTTTTTCGCGGTGGCTGACTTGATGCGACGAACCGCCTTATCGGTCATCGGCTTTTTAGCTTTAGCCATAAGCTATCTCCTTTTGTGTTTCAAAAAGTGCCCCGGCTGGGACGTTTTTTATTGTTGGCATGCTGTTGGGGAAATCTGGGGAAATTTGAAGGGTATTGTCGGAAAATGAGCAATCGAGAGGAGCTTCGGGCTGAGCTTGAGCGCTTGATGGTCAAAGTCGGCTGGTCCTATCGCCAACTGGCGGCAGAAGTTGGCGCCTTTCGGGCAGAAGAAGAAGGGCGGGAGGAAAAGTCTGCTTCTGAGACTATTAGAAAGAAATTAGGCCAGCAGCGCGAAACGCAGGCTGAGCTGGAGTTGTGTATAAAAATTATCAGAGAGAGCCCCGTCTTCCGAAGGCTGGATGAGGTTAAGCCGGTACCGGTGCGCCATCGGGGCTTGGATGGACGGTTTAGGGAGGAAATGAGGCGCCTTTCCGAGGGCATTTCCCGGAAGTTAGTAGAAGCCGAAAATGACTAGGGTAGAGGTTGAGTGGTGGCTGCGGGGGAAGTGGCCAGGCGGAATAATCACAACAGCCTAAGGGCTGTTGTGACCCGGCGGGCTTCGCGCTGTCGCGCTCGTTTCAAATTGCTGGTGCAATTTGTCGAACCACATCGGTGGTACTGTCTCAAATGCGTCCATGCATTTGAGCTTTCGGGTGCCTTCGGCAGACCAAAACGCTCTTGGTGTTTTGTCACCCGGCCCTATCAGAGCGTCGCCGAGGGACATTCGCGGCATTGAGTGCGGTGGTATGGCGGAATAATCACAGCAGCCTAGGGGCTGCTGTGACCCTGCGGGCTTCGCGCTGCGCGCTCGTTGCTAGACGCTGTCGCGTCTGATCGAACCACATCGGTGGTTGGCTTCGTGGAGACATCTAGTTCGGTGGTGGGCGGAATAATCGGAATAGCCTAAGGGCTATTCCGACCCTGCGGGCTTCGCGCTGGCGCGCTCGTTTCAAATTGCTCTCGCAATTTGTCGAACCGCGGTGGTTCTCATCCGGCCACCATGCACAGGCATAAAAAAAGCCCCGTCCGTGAGGACGGGGCTTTGTTTTATGGTGCCCGGAGGCGGAATCGAACCACCGACACGGGGATTTTCAATCCCCTGCTCTACCGACTGAGCTATCCGGGCTTCGCTGTTTGCGGGGCTTCCCCTGCGTCGCGAGGCGCGTATTAAACCCGCTCTGGCGGGGCGAGTCAACCCCTTGATTGCACAATAGTTTTTCCGGTTAGCGAGTGCTCACTATTTGGTCGCCGGTGGGGTTTGCCGGCGGGTGTGAGCGCCCGCTTTCCAGTCTAGCCGCTCCCCGCTTGTTCGGCTTACTGCTCTTCCGGGGGGACGTAGCCTTCGGCGGCGTCGTAGCTCTCGCCGCTCAGGAACTTGTCGCGCTGCTCCGCCAGGTAGGTGCGGGTGGAGGGTTCCATCATGTTGAGGCGCTTTTCGTTGATGAGCATGGTCTGGTGGGCCATCCACTCCTGCCAGGCCTTCTTGGAGACGTTCTCGTAGATGTCCTGGCCCTTGGGGCCGGGCATGGGGGGCGCGTCCAGGCCTTCGAGTTCCTGTTGGTATTTGCGACAGAATACGGTTCTGGACATGTTGGTCTCCGGGTTGGGTTGTTTGGTTTCGCCGTGGCCGTGGCGGCCGTGGTTTTTCGCGGCCAGCGGCCGCTCCTACGGAGGAGTGCCTCCACCTGGGGGGGCGCGGCCGTGGGCCGCTGCTACAGGACGGTGGCGTCCTCCTGGGCCAGCAGCGGGGCGCGGAAGGCGTCCAGCTGTTTCGCTAGCTTGGCGATCGGGGCCGGCAGGCCCAGGTCCTGTGCCGCCCGGGGGCGGTTGAGCTGGCGCAGTTTATACCAGTCGCCGCCGGGCTCTGCCACCCGCCCACCTTCGAGGCTGGCTCGGTTGGCCAGCTGGATCCACACCGGGCTGATGTCCAGGTGGAAGTGGGTGAAGGTGTGGCGCATGGGTGGCAGGGGCTGGACCTGGCCCGCCTGGATATCTTGCGCGGCCAGCCATTCCTGGGCGCTGGCTTCCCCGCCATCGTCGCCTTCCAGCTGCGGCGGTACCCACAGGCCGCCCCAGATGCCGCTGGGCGGGCGCTGTTCCAGGTAGAGGTCGCCGTCGCATTCGATCAGCAGCATGGTGGCCAGGCGCACCGGTTTCTCTTTCTTGGGCTTCTTGCCCGGGTAGTCCTGGGGGTTGCCCCGGGCGTGGGCGACGCAGTGTTCCGCCAGGGGGCATGCCTCGCAGCGGGGTTTGCTGTGGGTGCAGACGGTGGCGCCCAGATCCATCATGGCCTGGGTGTAGTCGTTGCAGCGCTTGCTGGGTGTGTAGCCCTCGGCCAGGGCCCAGAGCTCGTTGGCCACCCTTGTCTGGCCGGGCCAGCCGTCCACGGCGTGGAAGCGGGCCAGTACCCGTTTCACGTTGCCGTCCAGGATGGGGGCGTTGATGCCCATGCTGATGCTGGCGATGGCGCCGGCGGTGGAGCGGCCGATGCCGGGCAGGCTGGCCAGTGCCTCCACGTCCCGGGGGAATTCCCCTCCGTGTACTTCCATCACCGTCTGGGCGCACTTGTGCAGGTTGCGGGCGCGGGCGTAGTAGCCCAGGCCGCTCCAGTGGGCCAGGACCCGGTCCTGGGAGGCGCTGGCCAGGTCGGCCAGGGTGGGGAAGCTGGCCATAAAGCGCTGGAAGTAGGGGATGACGGCGGTGACCTGGGTCTGCTGCAGCATGATTTCCGATACCCACACCCGGTAGGGGTTGATGTCCTGCTGCCAGGGGAGGTCCTTGCGGCCGTGCTGGTCGAACCATTTGAGGACGGATTGGTGGAATTGGGTTGGGGGCATCGCGGGTGGTGGTTTGGGGTTGCTGCGGGTTTGGGGGAGTTTATCAGAGTGTGGTGGGGTTGGTGGGGTGGGGCCGTGGGGGGCAGGGGTTTGGGTTTTGTGGGGCGGGTGGTTCGGGGGTTTTCTGGATGCCGGCCTGCGCCGGGATGACGACGGGGGAAGAGATGGCAGTGGGTTTCTGGATGCCGGCCTTCGCCGGTGGGCCAGCCCAGCGGGATGACGACAGGACGCAGAAGGGATGGCGGTGGTGGGTCGCGGCCAGCGGCCGCTCCTACGGGGAGGGATAAAGGATCGTGGCGGAGGGTGCGGAGAGGTTGGTGGGGATCGCGGCCATGGGCCGCTCCTACAGGGGAGAGGGTGGCTACATCGGAGGGGTGATGCGGGAATGAAAAAGGCCCCCGGGTGGGGGCCTTTGGCGGGGTGGTTTTGGGGAGAGGGGTCAGTCGCGTTTGAAGAGGCCTTTGAACTTCTCTTTCAGTTCGTCGACTTTCTTCTCCACCTTTTCGCCGTACTTCTTCTCGGCCTTGTATTTCAGTTCCTCGCGCAGCAGGTCGTCGGTGCGGCGGGTGTCGGGTTTGCAGCTGCCGATGCCGGCGGTCTCGAACTCGCCCTTGCAGCGCAGCGGCAGCGGGCGGTTGCGCCAGCGGTCGTTCTGCACGCTGCAGCCGCTGTCGGAGGTGCGCTCGCCGGTGAGCGACAGGCCCAGGGCGAAGTCGAAGTCGGCCTTCTCCATGTTGACCTCGCCGTCGCCGGTCAGGGCGATGTTCTCTACCCCGGCCAGGATCTCCTGCACCTTCACCTGGTCGCCCTCAACCTTGATGTTCACGCGCAGGTCCTGCAGGCGGGTCTGGGCGGGCCAGTCCTGGTCGGGCAGCGGGGTCTTCTCGACGAAGCTCACCAGCTGGCACATGCCTTTCTCCAGGTTGAACGGCGCCAGCGCCAGCTGCTGGCTGGATACCTGTACCGCGGCGCGCAGGTTCTTCTGCAGGGCCTGGTCGGTCTTGCCCTTGGTCTGGGCGGCCCAGTTGACGGTGGACTTGCCGGATACCTGCACCCGGTCGCTGGGGAACAGCACCTGCTGCACCTTGGAGATCTCCACCCCGACGAGGCCGCCGGTCATGTTGGCGGTGGCGACCTGGCCGCGGGCGTTGAACTGGCCGTTGGAGCTGAACTCGCCGTCGTAGATGTCGGCGCTCAGTTCCTGCAGCTGGTACAGGCCGTTGTCGATGTTCAGGCGCAGCAGCGGTGCGTCCAGCTGCAGCTCCAGCGCATTCAGGCGCTCCAGTGCCAGCTCGATATTGGCGTTGAAGCCGCGCATGGCGGTGAGCGGCAGTTCCACCGGCTCGGCGGGGGGCGCCTCCTGCTCGGGCTGTTGCTCTTCTTCCTGCGGTGCGGGCGGCGGCAGGTAGTCGTCCAGCACCAGGGCGCCGCCGCGCAGGGTCAGGTCGATACCGGGGATGTCCTCGTTGCGGAACTGGGCGCTGCCGGCGAAGGCGGTGTCGTCCAGCTGCAGCTGCAGCGGGGTGAGGCTGATCTTCTTCTCGGTGCCCTCGATATTGGTTTCCATGCTGAACTTGCGCAGCGCCGAGCCGCTCTGGGTGACCAGCTCGGTACCGGTCACGTCCAGCCACGGGCGCAGCGGGTTGGCCTCGGCGTTCATGCTCAGCTGCAGCTGCCAGGGCTGGTCCGGGGCGGTGCGGCGCACGTGGCCGCGCAGGTAGAGCCGGGCCGCGGCCTCGCCACTCTTGGCGCGCAGCTCGAACGGCTGCAGGCGCAGGCCGTTCAGGCCCTCGTCCAGCGCCAGGCTGCTGTCCATCTTCAGCTCCACCGGTTGCTTCAGGGAGCTGCCGGCAACCTCGGCGCTGGCTTCCAGCTGGCCGACGTCACCACCGGGCACCAGGTTGTCGGCGGAGACGTGCAGTTTCTCCAGAGTGTACTGGGTGCCGGCCTTGGCGTCGCTGTAGTTCACTACGCCGTCCTCGATGCGCAGCTTCTCCAGCGCGATTTTCAGCTCTTCGGCGCCGGGCTCTTTCTCTTCCTCAACTTTCAGTTGCGGCGGCTCCTTGGCGTCGGCCTTGCGCTGCGCCTCCATGGCATCGGTCAGCAGTTCCCAGTTGCCCTTGCCCGACTCGTCCACGGTCAGGTCGATGCGCGGGCCCAGCAGCACTATCTCTTCCGCCTCGACGCGCTTTTTCAGCAGCGGCATCACCGCCACACCCACGGCGATCTTGTCGGCCTGTACCAGCGGCTGGTCGGGCGCCGGCAGAGGTGCCAGCTGCACGCCTTCCAGTTCCAGCGCCAGGCTGGGCCACAGCTGCCAGCCGATATCGCCGTCGAGCTTGAGGGCGATGCCCTGCTTCGCCGCCGCCTGTTCCAGCTGCGGCTTGTAGCGATTGATATCGATCCCGGTCAGCAGCCAGGCGGCAGCGCCGGCCAGCAGCAGGATGATAATGAGCAGGGCAATCAGTGTGTTCTTGATCCAGGCCATGGAGTGGGTGATCCCTGTGGTTGTCTGTGTGCGTGAAAGTTATTTTCGCGTTGGGCAGGTGGCGTCACACCTGCGCGTGGTTCTTCGTTAGTTGGGCAATTGTAGGAAAAAACGGTTCCGCGGGATACGAAACGGCTCTCAGGCGGGCAGATTGCGGGGATTGGTGAGGTTGGGGCGGGAAAAGATTCCGCCCGGCCGCGATGGCGGCGACCGGGCGGGGTGCTGTCAGTGCTGGAGCGGCGGGCTCAGAACAGGAAGCGCACGCCGGCCTCGACGCTGCGGCCGGGTTCGGGGGCGAAGTCCCGCAGCAGCGAGGTAGAGTTGCGGATCTCCTCGTCCAGCAGGTTGCGGGCGCTGGCGAACAGCACCGCGTCGCTGCCGCCGACCTCAACGTTGTAGCGCGCACTCAGGTCCATGCGGGTGTAGCCCGCGGTCTCCTCCTCGAAGGCGCCCGGGTGGTCCTGGTCGAAGGCGTGGGTGGTGCGCCACTCCCAGTTCCACTGGCCGTAGTCACCGCCCAGGGCCAGGCCGGTGCGCAGCGGCGGCATGCGCGGCACGTCACGGCTCTCGCCATCGATTACTGCCTCGTCGAACTGGGCGCGCACGCTGTCGCCAAACAGGCTCAGGTAGTGGCCGCCGGCCAGCGGGAATTTCACCGAGGCCTCGGCGCCGTAGAAGGTGGCGTCGCGGTTGCCGTAGGCGTAGATGGGGAACTCGCTCTCCAGGTCTTCCAGGCCGGTGTTCTGGGCGTAGATGTAGTCGGCCACGCGGTTGTAGAACACGCTGGCCTCCAGCCGCGCGGCGTGCCAGCCGCTGGCCTCCTCGTTGTGGTGGTGGTAGCCCAGCTCCCAGTTCACCGAGTTCTCGGTATCAAGTTCCGGGTTGCCGAGGATATAGCGCGACTCCGCCAGGTGGGCGCCGTCGGCGTAGAGCTCCTCGGCCACCGGGGCGCGCTCGGCGCTGGTGAGGCCCAGGCTCACGTGCTGGTGTTCGGCCAGGAAGTACTGCAGCGCGGCGCTGGCGCCCAGCAGGTTGAAGTCGCGGTCTTCGCTCACTTCAGGGCTCACTTCCACCCGCTCCAGGCGCGCGCCCAGGTCCAGGTGCCAGTCGCCCCAGCTGCGCTCCTTCATGGTGAAGGCGCCGGCGCTGCGGGTGACCGAGGGCTCGATAAAGGCCTCATCGCCGATGGCGGCGTAGTCCTTCTCCGACAGCTGCAGGCCGTAGGCGCCGCGCCAGGGGCCGCCGTCGTCGTGGGTGAGCTCCAGGCGGCTCTCCCAGGCGTCGTTGGTGAAGCGGGTGCCCGGCTCGCCGGCCTCGATCTCGGTGTGCTCGTAGTCGTTGTGGCCCAGGCGGAAGCTGAGCTTGTCCCAGTAGGTGTGGTCGAAGCGGTGCTCGCCCTTCAGGTCGTAGCGGGTCTGGGCCATATCGATGCGCACGGCCTCCGGGGTCTCTTCCCCCGCGTGGGCCGCGTGCTCCTCGGCGGTCTCGCCCGCGTGCACTTCCTCCTCGTGGGCGTGGGTGCCGAAGGGAATGCCGTAGTTCTTGCCGGTCCTGTTCACCGACAGGCCCACAAAACCGCTGTCGGTTATCCAGGAGGCGCCGCCGCTGTAGCTGTGGCCGCGGCCGCTGGTGTTGCCCACGTAACCGTCGGTGTTGAATTCCTCTTCCTCGGCATGCACCTCGCCGGCGACCGGCTCTTCACCGGCGTGCGCCTCTTCCCCGTGCTCTTCATGGTGGAGGATGGCCAGGCCGGGGATCTGGGTGTCGCCGTTCTCACGGTAGGTGCCATCCAGGTACCAGGCCAGCTGGCCGGTGCCGCCTTTCATGCGGAAGACGCCGGCGTCCTGGCGGTTGCCGGTGTCGTGGCGCATCTCCAGCGCCCCCTCCACCTTCTCGGGCACCCGGGTGGGGATGCGGCCGTCGATCACGTTCACCACGCCGCCGATGGCGCCGCTGCCGTAGCGCAGGGCGGCCGGGCCGCGCAGTATCTCGATGCGTTTCGCCAGCAGGGCCTCCACGCTGCTGGCGTGGTCGGCGCTGGTGTTGGAGGCGTCGGCCACGTCCAGGTTGTCGTTCAGTACCTTCACCCGGTTGGCGGACTGGCCACGGATCACCGGCAGCCCCACGCCGCCGCCGAAGGAGGCGTTGGCCACGCCCGGTTGGCCGCGCAGGGTATCGCCCAGGGTGGCGGCGGCCTTGTCGCGCAGCTCGTCGCCGGCCAGCACCGACACGGGCGCGGCCACGGCGTCGGCGGGCTTGTCCAGCGGCGATACGGTGACGTTCACTTCCTCCAGCGAGGAAGCGGTGCTGCCCTGCTGTTGGGCCTGGGCACTGATGGCGGATACGGTCAGCGCGCCGGCCACGGCCAGCGCCAGTTTGTTGGTCTTGTACATGCGTTGTTATTCCTGTCGCACCGGGTGTGTGCGCCGCCCCTCTCTGTGCCTGGGTGGCGGACGCGCATCGCCGGGATTCTCAATTTCCTGGATCGGCATCGGGCCGCACGCGCAGGCGCGCCGGGCGGATTACCGGATCAATGGCTGCTTCGAGTTATCAGTGGGACAGAAGGGCGGGGGGACCGCGGGCGGTCTGGCGCTCGGGCTGGCTGTCGCCGGGCACCGGGGCGCTCTGGCGCAGGTAGCCGGTCACGGCCAGGGGCAGGGCAACGCGGTACTCGTTGCCAGCGGCGGTGGACAGCTGGTGGAAGGACAGGTCGCACAGCTCGTGCGAGGGATCCACGAAATGGACATGCTCCGCCAAAATCGGCTGCGCTGACAGCAGGGCCATCAGGAGCAGCAGCGCGGTCCACAGGTTGGACTTATGGCGGGGGTGTCTGTTCATGGCTGGTATCATATCCGGCAAATGCCGCAAATCAAGTTACACATGACACTATCCGGTCACAGCGGCGGCATTTATCTCTATAATTCGCGCCTCTATTTCGAAGCATTTGCTTAAATATTCCCGCAACGGACCATATAAGGACCGCACCGCCTATGCGCAAGGCCAGCGTCAACCGCGATACCCTCGAAACCAAGATCAAGGTCAGCCTGGATGTGGACGGCCAGGGCAGTGGCACCTTCGATACCGGCGTGCCGTTTCTCGAGCATATGCTCGACCAGATCGCCCGCCACGGCATGATCGACCTGGACATCACCTGCGACGGCGACACCCATATCGACGACCACCACACGGTGGAGGACATCGGCATCACCCTGGGCAAGGCCATCGCCCAGGCGATCGGCGACAAGAAGGGCATGACCCGCTACGGCCACGCCTATGTGCCGCTGGACGAGGCCCTGTCCCGGGTGGTGATCGACTTCTCCGGCCGCCCCGGCCTGGTGATGAACGTGCCGTTTACGCAGAAGCGCGTCGGCAATTTCGATACCGAGCTGGTCTACGAGTTCTTCCAGGGCTTCGTGAACCACGCGCTGGTGACCGTGCATATCGACTGCCTGCGCGGCCACAACGTCCACCACCAGGTGGAGACCGTATTCAAGGCCTTCGGCCGCGCCCTGCGTATGGCGCTGGCGGAAGATCCGCGCATGGCCGGCACCATGCCGTCCACCAAGGGCGTGCTGTAAAGAGCGCGCGCGACCGGAGAGGGACCAGGAGAGGCAGCAGGGGATAGATAGGTGCAGAAAATCGCAGTACTCGACTACGGCATGGGCAACCTGCACTCGGTGGCCAGCGCGCTGCAGAAGGTGGCGTCGGGCGACGAGGTGGTGCTGGCCAGCGAGCCTGCCCAGGCCGAGGGAGCCGACCGGCTGCTGGTACCCGGCGTGGGCGCCATCCGCGACTGCATGGCCGGCTTCACCGACGCCGGCTTCGCGCCGCTGTTGAAAGACGCCATCGACTCCGGCCTGCCGGTGCTGGGAATCTGTGTGGGCATGCAGATCATGATGCGCCACAGCGAGGAGAACAACGGCGTCGACTGCCTGGGCATCTTCCCGGAGCCGGTAAAATTTTTCGGCAATGACCTGATGGAGAAAGAACCGGTTGGCGCCCGCGGCTCAAGGTTAAAAGTCCCGCATATGGGCTGGAACCAGGTGTGGCAGAAGCAGGACCATCCGCTGTGGAATGGCATCGGGGACGGCAGCCGTTTCTATTTCGTCCACAGTTTCTATGTACCAGCGGAAAATAATCCGGACCTGGCCGGGCAGTCCGAATACGGCGTATCCCTGGCCGCCGCTGTGGCGCGGAGCAATATCTTCGCCACCCAGTTCCACCCGGAGAAGAGCGCCGATAACGGCCTGCAGCTGCTGAAGAATTTCACCGGCTGGGACGGTAAAGCTTAATTACCCGTAGGAGCGGCCGCTGGCCGCGACCACCCCGGTGGTTTCTGTGAACCGCTATCGCGGCCAGCGGCCGCTCCTACAACGAACGCATATTTTGATTCACCGCCGACAGAAAGACCGAACATGATTGTAATTCCCGCGATCGACTTGAAAGACGGCCAGTGCGTGCGCCTGCGCCAGGGCGAGATGGAAGACGCCACGGTATTCTCCGACGACCCGCTGGCCACCGCGCAGCACTGGGTGGACCAGGGCGCGCGCCGCCTGCACCTGGTGGACCTGAACGGTGCCTTTGCCGGCAACCCGGTCAACGGCGAGGCGGTGAATGCCATCGCGAAGGCCTTCCCCGACCTGCCGGTGCAAATCGGCGGCGGTATCCGCGACCTCAAGACCATCGAGCGCTACCTGGATGCGGGCGTTACCTGGGCCATTATCGGCACCGCCGCGGTGAAGAACCCGGAACTGGTGCGCGAGGCCTGCCGCGAGTTCGAGGGCCACATCATCGTGGGCCTGGACGCGAAGGACGGCCTGGTGGCCACCGAGGGCTGGGCCGAGGTGTCCGACCAGCAGGCCACCGAGATGGCCAAGCGCTTCGAGGACTGCGGTGTGAGCGCCATCGTCTACACCGACATCGCCCGCGACGGCATGATGCAGGGCGTCAACGTGCCCGCTACCGTGGAGCTGGCGCGCGCGGTGCGGGTGCCCATCATCGCCTCGGGCGGGGTCAGCTCCATCGACGATATCCGCGAGCTGCTGGAGGCCGGCGATATCTACGGGGCCATCACCGGCCGCGCCATCTACGAAGACAAGCTGGACCTGGGCGAGGCGCAGAAACTCTGCGACGAGTGGGGCAAGTAAGGGGCGAAGGTAAAAAGATATGCTGGCCAAACGCATCATCCCCTGCCTGGACGTGGACGCCGGGCGCGTGGTCAAGGGCGTGAACTTTGTCGATATCCGCGATGCCGGCGACCCGGTGGAGATCGCCCGGCGCTACAACGAGGCGGGCGCGGACGAGATCACCTTCCTCGACATCACCGCCACCCACGAGGAGCGCGACACCACCCTGCACACCGTGGAGCAGATGGCCGCGCAGGTATTTATCCCGCTGACCGTCGGTGGGGGTGTGCGCACCCTGCAGGATATCCGCAACCTGCTGAATGCCGGCGCCGACAAGACGGCCATCAATTCCGCCGCGGTGAAAAACCCCGAGTTCGTGCGCGAGGCGGCCGAGCGCTTCGGCCGCCAGTGCATCGTGGTGGCCATCGATGCCAAGCAGGTAGGTGACGGCAAGTGGGAGATCTTCACCCACGGCGGCCGCAAGCCCACCGGCATCGACGCGGTGGAGTGGGCGAAGAAAATGGCCGACATGGGCGCCGGGGAAATCCTGCTCACCAGCATGGATCGCGACGGCACCAAGAACGGTTTCGACCTGGCGCTCACCCGCGCGGTGTCCGACGCGGTGCCGGTACCGGTGATCGCGTCCGGCGGCGTGGGAAATTTACAGCACCTGGCCGACGGCGTACTCGAGGGCGGCGCTGACGCGGTACTGGCGGCCAGCATCTTCCATTTCGGCGAGTACACCATCGCCGAGGCGAAGCAGTATATGCAGGACGCGGGGATTGAGATGCGGTTGTAGTCCGCATTATCTGGTACCGCAGTATCGCGGCCATGGGCCGCTCCTACAATTTCGCTAGAACTAATTGCGTCGCGGCCAGCGGCCGCTCCTGGGTTTTCGACGGCTTGCGCCGGGTCGCGGCCAACGGCCGCTCCTACGGGAGGGGCGGAAACGGCGGGTACCAGGATTCCCAAGCCGCCAAAATGCAGTAACATGGACTCATGGATCTACTGCAGGAATTCTCCGCCGTTGAGCACAGTCCGGTCTTCACTCGCCCGGACTTCTCGGCATTGCGCAACAAGCTGGCGCCGCTGGACTTCAGTGGCTGCGAGCTGCTGCCCGCCCTGCAGGAATACCGCAATTTCTACCAGCTGAATTTTCCCCAGGCGAGCAAGACCGGTGTCGGCACTTTCGATGTGGCCGGGTTCCAGCTGGTGGCCCAGTACTGGCTGCTGGAAAAGCCGAAAGGCACGCTGTTTATCTGTCACGGCTATTTTGACCACACGGGAATTTACGGCGCGGCCATCCGCTTCGGGCTGGAGCGCGGCTTTAACGTGGTGATCTTCGATTTCCCCGGCCATGGCCTGTCGAGCGGGGAGCGCGTGGCGATCGACTCCTTCCTGCAGTACCGCCAGGTGCTGGGCGCGCTGCTGCATATTGCCCGCGACCGCCTGCCGGGGCCCTGGCATGCCATGGGCCAGAGTACCGGCGGTGCGGCACTGCTGGCCTATATGCAGTACAGCCGCTGGCAGCCGTTCGATAAGGTGATGCTGCTGGCCCCACTGGTGCGCCCGGCGCGCTGGCATGTGCGCAAGTGGATGTTCTACCTGGGGCGCTTCTTCATGGTGGCTCCCAACCGCGGCTTCAATATCAATACCCACGACGCCGAGTTCGCGCGCCGCCAGGCCCACCGCGACCCGCTGCAGTCGCCGGTGATGTCCATGCGCTGGCTGGCGGCCATGGTGGACTGGCTGAAGACCTTCCCCAGGACCGCGGTCAACCACAAGCGGATCCTGGTGATCCAGGGCACCGGCGACGAGACGGTGTCCTGGCGCTACAACATGCGCGCCATCCGCGACCGCTTCCCCAACAGCAAGCGGGTCATTATCCGCGGCGCCCGCCACCAGATGATCAACGAGACCCAGCCCTACCGGCACCAGATCCTGTCGGCGCTGGATGACTGGTTGATGCGCTGATCGCCGGGCCCGGGCCAGGCAAAAGATTCAAGAAGTGAGGGAAAAGGAGTTCCCATGTTGCACACCCTGCACCGCAGTTCTGCGGTCATCATCGCCCTGTTCGCGCTTTTCCATATCGCCAACCACGGAGCTGCCGTGGCCGGTGTCGAAGCCCATATCCAGTTGATGGAAAACCTGCGGCGGGTGTACCGGTTACCGCTGGTGGAGGCACTGCTGGTCGGCTGTGTGCTTTTCCAGGTGTGCTCGGGGCTCTACTTCGTGATCCGCCGCTTCGGCGAGCGCCACGATTTCTTCGACCGGCTGCAGGCCATCTCGGGCTGCTACCTGGCGTTCTTCCTGCTGGTGCACGTGAGCGCGGTGTTGTTCGGGCGGGGGCTGCTGGGGCTGGATACCAACTTCTTCTACGCCGCCGCGGGCATGCACGTGTTTCCCTACTCGCTGTTCTTCCTGCCCTATTACTTCCTGGCGGTGGCCGCCATCTTCGCCCACCTGGCCTGCGCCGCCCACTGGCTGTTGCGCAACCGCCTTGATACGGCAGTGCGGGACCGGGTGGGTTACGGGATGTGCGTGGCCGGCCTGGTGCTGTCGGCGGTGATCATCACGGCCTTTGCCGGCGGCTTTGCGGAAGTGAAAATCCCCGGCGAATACCTGGCCACTTACGGCCAGGCCGAGGGCACCCTGTAGGAGCGGCCCATGGCCGCGACAACTCCCTATTAGATCGCCGCGCGCCGCAGCGCCCGCTCCTTGTGGCGCTGTGCCAGGGCGTCGGTGGAGTAGAGCATAAGGCCGCACCACACGAAGGCGAAGGTCACCAGCTTGGTCTCGTCGAAGGGTTCACCGAACAGCTGCGTGGCGATCACCAGCATCAGCGTCGGTGCCAGGTACTGCAGGAAGCCGACCGTGGACAGGTTCAGGCGGCGCGCGGCGATGTTGAACAGCAGCAGCGGCATCAGGGTCACCGGGCCGGCCAGCAGCAACAGGCCGTTCAGCTCCCAGCTGTTGGTGAGCAGGTTGCTGGTGGGGCTGGTGGTCCAGGCGAGGAAAGCCAGGGCGATGGGGAGCATGAACAGGGTCTCCACGGCCAGCCCGGTGAGGCTCTCCACCGGCGCGCGCTTGCGCACCAGGCCATAGAAGCCGAATGACAGCGCCAGGAACAGCGCCACTACCGGCAGCTCCCCGAACTGCCACAGCTCGTGGCCGATGCCGATTACCGCCAGCGACACCGCCAGCCACTGCAGCGGCCGCAGCCGCTCGCCCATGAACAGCACGCCCAGCAGCACATTCACCAGCGGGTTGATGTAGTAGCCCAGGCTGGCGGACAGCAGGTGGTTGCTGGTTACCGCCCAGATGAATACCAGCCAGTTGCTGCCGATCAGCAGGGTGGACAGCGCCAGCGTGCGCATGCGCTTGCGGTCGCGCAGGGTGGCGCGGAAATCGGGCAGCTTGCCGATCAGTGCCAGGATCACCAGCGCCAGCGCCAGGGCCCAGATGCTGCGGTGGGCGAGGATCTCCGCGGCGGAAATCCCGTCCAGCAGCTTGAAGTACAGCGGGGCTATCCCCCAGAGGAGGAAGGCGGAAACACCGGCGAGCAGGCCGGCTGCGGCGGAATCTCTATCGGGCACTGGGTGGCTCTCTCAAATGGGCTCAGGGCTGCTCAGTTGGCTCAGGGCTGCGCCTGGTGTGGGACAGCCCGGCACGGGGTGGCGGAGCCGGCTTGTGGCCGGGTCACGCGAGAGTCGGGTCGGGTGGGGGTGAGATGGCTGCGTAAGGCAGGGCGCCCCGCCCGGGTGCCGCGGATTCTAACCGGACTGTGCCGCCGAAGTCATCCGGGGCATTTTTCACCCGGGGAAAGGCCGGCCGGCGGGGGACGGGGGCCCCAGGCCCCCGGATCACTTCAGAAGAGTACGCGGCAGCGCAGGGTGGCGGGGATGTCCTTGATCTTCTCCAGCGCCAGGTCGGAGTACTCGGCATCCACGTCGATTACCACATAGCCCAGGGTCTCGTTAGTCTGCAGGAACTGCGCCGAGATGTTGATGGCATTGTCCGAGAACACCTGGTTGATGGCACCCAGTACGCCCGGCACGTTCTTGTGGATATGCAGCAGGCGGTGCACGCCGGGATGCCCGGGCAGGGCCACCTCGGGGAAGTTGACCGAGCTGGTGGTGGTGCCGTTGTCGGAGTAGATCGCCAGCTTTTCCGCCACCTCGATGCCGATATTCTCCTGCGCCTCCATGGTGGAGCCGCCGATATGCGGCGTGAGCAGGGCGTTGTCGATACCGCGCAGGGGCGACTGGAACTCGTCCTCGTTGCCGCGCGGCTCCACCGGGAATACATCGATGGCGGCGCCGGCCAGGTGGCCGCTCTTCAGGACCTCGGCCAGGGCATCGATATCCACCACCGTGCCGCGGGAGGCATTCAGCAGGATGGCGCCGGGCTTCATGCGCTCAAGCTGTTCGGCGCCGATCATCATCCTGGTGGACGGCAGCTCCGGCACGTGCAGGGTCACCACGTCGGCCTGGGCCAGCAGCTCGTCCAGGGAGTTCACCTGCATCGCGTTGCCCAGCGGCAGCTTGGTGATCACGTCGAAGAAAATCACGCGCATGCCCAGTGCCTCGGCCATCACCGACAGCTGTGAGCCGATGGCGCCGTAGCCGACGATACCCAGGGTCTTGCCGCGGGCCTCGAAGGAGCCCTTGGCCGACTTGAGCCAGCCGCCGCGGTGGCAGACGGCGTTCTTCTCCGGGATGCCGCGCAGGGTCAGGATGGTCTCGGCGATGATCAGCTCTGCCACGCTGCGGGTGTTGGAGTAGGGTGCGTTGAACACCGCGATGCCCAGCTCGGTGGCGGCCTGCAGGTCCACCTGGTTGGTGCCGATGCAGAAACAGCCGATGGCGATCAGTTTTGGAGCCTGCTCCAGCACCTTGCGGGTCAGCTGCGTGCGCGAGCGAATACCGATAAAGTGGGCATCGGCGATCTTCTCGATCAGCTCGTCTTCCGGCAGCGAAGTCTTGAGATACTCCACGTTGGTGTAGCCGCGCGAGGCCAGCACGTCGACGGCCGACTGGTGCACGCCTTCAAGCAACAGAATACGAATCTTGTCCTTTTGCAAAGATGTTTGCGGAGCCATATACACTCTCTTGACTATGGGCAACGGGTTAGGAGATGGAATCTGCGAAACCGGGAGTCCGGCGAGGGCGCGATCATACCACAAGCGGCCCGGAAAGCTTTATACGAAATACTCATCCTAACTATAGATAAGAGCGATAGAGGGTAGTTATGTATCAACACCGGTTTACCTGCGGTACCGGAACCGACCTCAGCCCCGGCAAGATAGTGTGTGTCGGGCGCAACTACGCCGCTCACGCCGCCGAGCTGGACAATGCCGTGCCCGAGGAGCCGTTGCTGTTTATCAAGCCGGCCACGGCGGCGGTGCCCTTCGAGGCGCCCATCCACCTGCCGCCGGGGCGCGGCAGCTGCCACTTCGAGGGCGAGCTGGCGCTGCTGGTGGGCGACACGCTGACCAACGCCAACCCCGCTGACGTGCCGCCCGCTATCGCCGGCCTGGGCCTGGCGCTGGACCTGACCCTGCGCGACCTGCAGGCAGAACTGAAGAAGGCCGGCCACCCGTGGGAGAAGGCCAAGGCCTTCGACGGTGCCTGTCCCCTGTCGCCGTTCGTGAAGCTGGACTGGCTGCCGGACTGGGACGGGCTGACTTACTCCCTGTGGCTGAACGGCGAGCTGCGCCAGCGTGGCAAGACCAGCCATATGCTGACCCCGGTCCTGGACCTGGTGGCCTATATCAGCAGCCATTTCACCCTGCAGCCGGGCGACGTGGTGCTCACCGGCACCCCGGCCGGGGTGGGCGCGCTGATCAGCGGCGACCGGCTGGAGATGCAGCTGGAGGAAGACTGGCTGCGGGTGGAGACCTCCGTCGCCTGATCCACGGCCGCCGCGGATCACCGAGGCTACCTCCTTTCGTAGGAGCCTGCTTGCAGGCGACTCCGGAGGGTTGGGGGAGGCCGGTGGTTGTTCGCCTGCAAGCAGGCTCCTACGGGGGGCTGTGCCCTCGCCCTGGCGCCGGGCAGGGGCGATCGCGGCCATGGGCCGCTCCTACGGGCACTCCGTCGATGCGGGGGATATTGTCCCGGCGCACCCGCGGCACTATGATGCCGCCGGCCGGGGAAACCTCCCGGTCACCTACTCTTACCGCATTGCCCACAAGGCACCTGTGGACCAGCAGATAGCACCAGCAGAGAGAAAGGCGCGATGACCGACCTCAACCCCATCACCACCGTCCGCATCCTCACCACCGGCGGCACCATCGAGAAGAGTTACAGCGAGGAGGAGGGCACCCTCAAGAACCGCGCCTCCATCATTCGCGAGGGCCTGATCTCCAGCCTGCGCCTGCCCTACACCCACCTGGAACTTGAGAGTGTGGTGAACAAGGACTCGCTGGACATGGATGACAAGGACCGGGCGCTGATCGCCGAGGCGGTGGAGCGCACCTCGCAGCAGGGCGACCCTATCGTGATCCTGCACGGCACCGACACCATGGCGGACACCGCCGAATTCTGCTTTAAGAAAATGGGCACGCCGCCGGTACCGGTGGTATTCACCGGCGCCATGAAGCCGATGGGCTTTATCGACTCCGACGCGCGCCAGAATGTCACCGAGGCCCTGCTGGCCGCCCGCCTGCTGCAGCCCGGGTTCTACATCGCCTTCCACAACCGGGTATTTGCCGTTCCCGGCGTGCGCAAGAACCGCGATGAGGGCACCTTCGAGGCGGTGGGCTGAGATCTACCATCTCCCCAGTCTTCCTTCCGCGTAGGAGCCTGCCCTGCAGGCGAATAGGAGTGGTGCGAGGCCCGTGGTTGTTCGCCTGCAAGGCAGGCTCCTACGGGCTGTGCCTTTTCCCAGCTCGCATTGTGCGGCCCGGCTGATCGCGGCCATGGGCCGCTCCTACAGCGTGCGCCCTTCTACACTCAACCTGTTCTCGCCACCGGCTTCGCACCGGGGGCATCTGCGCGTTACAATACAGACCCTTTGATTTGTGATCACATTTTCAGTATAAACTGAATAATCATTCAAATATTGCGCTTCAACCAGTGCCAACCAATGAGAGGTGCGCCATGGCAGAACAGAATAAGACTCCGCAAACCCGGGAAGAGTGGCTGGCCTATGCCGACAGCCTCACCATCGAGGGCCGCGCCTTTATCAACGGCGAGTATGTGGACGCCCTCTCCGGCGAGACCCGCCCCACCGTGAGCCCGGCGGACGGCCGCGAGCTGGTGCAGGTGGCCAGCTGTGGGCCGGACGATGCCGACCTGGCCGTTAAGGTGGCGCGCAAGACCTTCGAATCCGGGATCTGGTCGCAGATGCCGCCGATGGAGCGCAAGAAAATCATGGTGCGCTTCGCCGAGCTGATCGAGGCGAACCTGAACGAGATCGCGCTGCTGGAGAGCCTGGACGCCGGCAAGCCCATCAGCGACACCATCAACGTGGACGTGCCCGGCGCGGTGACCACCATCCGCTGGAGCGGCGAGGCGGTGGACAAGATCTACGACGAGGTGGCGCCGACCGGCCCGAATGACCTGGCGCTGATCCAGCGCATGCCCCTGGGGGTGGTGGCCGCCATCGTGCCGTGGAACTTCCCCCTGTCCACCACCTGCTGGAAACTGGGCCCGGCGCTCGCCACCGGCAACAGCGTGATCCTCAAGCCCGCCTCCAACACCCCGCTGACCGCTATCAAACTGGCCGGCCTGGCGAAAGAGGCCGGCCTGCCGGACGGCGTGCTGAACGTGCTGCCGGGGCCGGGCAGCAGCCTGGGCAAGGCGCTGGGCCTGCACATGGATATCGATTGCCTGACCTTTACCGGTTCCACCGAGGTGGGCAAGACCCTGACCGAGTACTCCGGCCAGTCGAACCTGAAACGCACTTTCCTCGAGCTGGGTGGCAAGAGCCCCAACATCGTGTTCGCCGATGCGGACCTGGACAAGGCTGCCGAGGCCGCGGCTCTCGCCGTCTTCTACAACCAGGGTGAGACCTGCACCGCCGGCACCCGCCTGCTGGTGGAGAAGTCCATCGCCGGTGAATTTATCGAGAAGGTGAAGAAGGCCAGTGCCCGCTTCAAGCCGGGCCACCCGCAGGATCCGGCCACCGTCATGGGTGCGCTGATCGACAGAAACCAGTTCGACACCGTCGAGCACTACGTCTCGAAAGGTAAAGAGGAAGGCGCCCAGGTGGTCTGTGGCGGCGCCGCCGCGGACGCGGTCGAGGGCGGCCACTATTACCAGCCCACCGTATTCCGCAATGTCACCAACGACATGACCGTAGCCCGTGAGGAGATCTTCGGCCCGGTGCTGGTGGCGATCGAGTTCGAGAGCGAGGAGGAAGCGGTGCAGATCGCCAACGACTCCATCTACGGCTTGGCCGCGGCGGTCTGGACCCAGAATATCAGCCGCGCACACCGCGTGGCCCGCGACATGCGCGCCGGCTCCGTGTGGATCAACAACTACTTCGGCGGCGACATCACCGTGCCCTTCGGCGGCTTCAAGCAGTCCGGCAACGGCCGCGACAAGTCGCTGCACGCGCTCGATAAATACTGTGAACTGAAGTCCACATGGATCGACATTTCCTGATTTTCCGCTTTTAAAATATCCTGTTTGTCCATATCTTGGGGCCGCAATAGCGGCCCTTTTTTATTTATGAAACTTGTCTACACCCACGAAAACCGCCTGCTGGTGGAGCTGGCAAAAAGCAAGCTGGAGACAGCCGGCTTAGCCGTGTTCCTGAAAAACGAGTTTGCCCAGGGCGCCACCGGCGAGCTGGCGCCGCACCAGGCGTGGCCGGAGCTGTGGGTCGAGCGGGACCGGGATTACGAGCGGGCCCTCCAGTTACTGCAGGAGGATGACGCGGACGGCGTCGAGTGGCCCTGCCCCGCCTGCGGCGAGCGCAACGGCGCCGCGTTCGATTACTGCTGGCACTGTGGGCAGGCGCGGCCGGCCTAGGCGCGGCCGGCGCAGTGAGTGAACAGGCTGAGCGAGGATTGATTTTGCAGTTTCTGGTCAATATCGACGTGGACGATCTTGAGCGCGCGATTGCCTTCTACCGGGAGGGTCTGGGGCTTACCGTCGGCCGCCGGCTGGGCGACGACGGTGTGGAAATGCTGGGTGGCAGTTCCCCCCTCTACCTGCTGGAGAAGTCGCCGGGTTCGCGGACTGCGGGTGACCAGGCACGCAGCTACGAGCGCCACTGGACGCCGGTGCACCTGGATATGGTGGTGGATGACGTGGAGGCTGCGGTGGAACGGGCGGTCGCCGCCGGGGCGAAACTCGAGTCCCCGGTCCGGGTCAATAACTGGGGCGCAATCGCGGGCCTGGCGGACCCCTTCGGCCATGGCTTCTGCCTGCTGGAGTTCCGTGGGCGCGGTTACGACGAGATCGGCGCCTGATTCAGGCCGCATTCAGCCCGCGCGCGCGAACCTTGTACCTGAGCCACCGCCCAGTGTCGGCAAATGATCGAACAGGCCACGGCGAGGGCGCGACGTGTGGCACAGAAGTTCGCCGGGCAGTTCGTTAGCTTGGGTGTCCGGATGAAAGGCTTATGGAAAGGATGATCGCGACAGGGACCGGCTCGCTGGCACGGAGACCCGCTGGCAGTGTGCGGGTCGTGCCAGCAAGCGAGCGCAATATTTCCACAGAGAGGAAAGCAGTATGTACAAGACCATGATTGCAGCGGTGCTCGGCATCGCGGTTGCCGCCGGTGCTTCCGGCGCCCTCGCCAAGCCGAATGGCGACCTCCCGCCAGGCCTCCAGAAAAAAGTCGAGAACGGCGGTGAGCTTCCCCCTGGCTGGAAGAAAAAGCTGCAGGTGGGCCACGTGCTCGAGCACGACATCTACGAGCACGGTGTAATTGTGAAGCCGGTGGATCGCCACGGCATCGTCACCATCAGCATCGAGGGCGAGCTGGTGCGCCTGATGCACCACAGCCGTGAGATTGTCGAAATCCTCAGCCACTGAGATCCCGTAACGCGGGCCCTGCCGGGCCCGCTATGTCGGCCCCCTTTTTCTCCCCCTCCCGTTACCTGTGTTCAACTTCTCTTTCCCTGTCTGTTAGCCTCCCGATGCGTTCCCTGGTCTATAAAGGGGGACCTGAAATAAATATCAATACGGCTGACGGAGGTACTTATGACGATTCAGCGACACGGCCTCTCGGTGGGTCTCGAGCGTACCGACGACGAGCTCTTCCTGTCCTTGCACGTGCGCGGCAAGCTGACCCACAAGGATTACGAGACCATGGTGCCGATCCTCGAGTCGGCGCTCGCCGGTATCAGGAACCCCAAGATCAATGTGTTCTTCGACGCCAGGGAGCTGGAGGGCTGGGAGGCCCGGGCGGCCTGGGACGACCTCAAGCTGGGGCTGAAGCACGGCCGCCAGTTCAATCGCATTGCCATGGTGGGGCACGAGCGCTGGCAGGAGCTGGCCACACGGGTCGGTGGCTGGTTTATCGGCGGTGAGGCGCGCTTTTTCGAGGATGAGCACGCCGCCATGGCCTGGCTCACCGGCGAAGCCGAGTAACGGCCAATCAATGACAGGCAGCTCGCGCTGCAGATTTCATCCCTGCCGGGCCTGCCGTAGAATGTCCCGCTCAGAACAAAAACTGCGGCAAAAGGAAGCTTTGCATGTTTGAGTGGGTGGCAAGCCCCGAGGCCTGGGTGGCGCTGGCAACGTTGGCGGCACTGGAGATCGTCCTCGGGATCGACAACATTATCTTTATCTCCATCCTCGTGGGGCGCCTGCCGGAAGACCGGCGCGAGTCGGCGCGCTTTATCGGCCTGGCCCTGGCGATGATCACGCGGCTGGCGCTGTTGTTTTCCATCGTCTGGATCATGGGACTGGTGGAGCCCTGGTTCAGCGTATTTGGGCACGAGATTTCCGGGCGGGATGTCATCCTTGTGGGCGGCGGCCTGTTCCTGCTGTTCAAGGCCACCCATGAGATTCACCAGAGCCTGGAGGGCCTCGAGGGCAGCGGCAATACGCATGTGGTGTCGAGCTTCGGCATGGTGCTGGTGCAGATCGCCATCCTGGATATCGTCTTCTCACTCGACTCGGTGATCACCGCCGTGGGCCTGGTGGACCAGATTTCCATTATGGCGGTGGCGATTATCCTGGCAGTGATCGTGATGCTGGTGGCGGCCAGGCCGATCGGGGACTTTGTCGATCGGCACCCGACCGTGAAGATGCTGGCCCTGTCCTTCCTCATCCTGGTGGGCTTTACCCTGATCCTGGAAGGCTTCGAGGTGCATGTGCCCAAGGGTTATATCTACTTTGCCATGGCCTTCTCGGTGGCGGTGGAGATGCTCAACCTGCGCCTGCGCAAGAAGCGGGCCGAGCCGGTGGAGTTGCACAAGCCCTACACGGAAGAAGCTGTGGAGGGGGCGCCCCCCGGCGACCGATAGTGACAGCGAAAGGCGGCCCGCGGGCCGCCTTTTCTTTTAGCGGCCGGCTTTTTCCGGCTGTTTTTTATAAAAAGTACAGTGCGGTGTACACCAGCAGTGAGATGGCGATATAGGCGTGTTCCACGCGCCTGCGCCGGGCTTCATCGTTGCGCGCGCCGCAGAGGTCTATCACCGCCTGGCGCAAAAGAAATGTATACAGCACGTAATAGGTGAACGGGACCAGGTGGTGAACCACGCTGTAGTCGGCCAGTGAGCGGCCGGTAAATCCCAGCAGCAGGCCGAGTTCGTTGTAAATGCCCCAGATGCCAAGGGCCGCGTTGATAAACATCCAGCGCACAGCATCGCGGCCGAAGATCAACTTGTAAAACAAGAGGTAACAATAAATCCCGAAGCCGCCAAAAACATAGATTACGCTGAAAGATGGTTCATTGCTGAAGTAGGCCTGGTAAAAAGCGATTCCACCGAAGACGCCCATGTGGAACAGGAAGAATGGATACAGGAAATCCTTCTGCGCTCCGCGACTCTCGATATAGGGTTGCTCGCTCATTGGTCTTCTCCCTTGCCACGAGCCTGTTTCGCCAGCGCGGCCTCTACCAACCTGCGCTCGCTATCAGTGAGTGGCTGGTAGCCACGCAGGTAGGGCCAGCCGTAGCCCCAGCGGAATGACGTAGGCAGGAAGGCGGAGCCGCCTACGCGCACGCCGGCCAGCATCATAAGCGCGATATCGGGTTCGCCGGCATCGGTGACGCAGGCTTCAAGTGCCCGGTCTGCCTGCAGCCGCTCAGCGTAGGTGCCACCGTGCCAATAGGCCAGGTCGTGGGTGCGACAGCACTCCAGCCAGAGTTCCGGTTTCTCCACAGTACCGTCCGGGAACAGGCTGCAGCCGTCAGAGGTGAAGGGATCGATCGAAGCTGGCTTCGCGGTAGCCGGTGCTACCGCGAGCAGAAGCGCGTAGGCCAGTAAGCCCGATCCTGATTTTGTATCAGTAAGCGCTGCTGGCATGACTCCCTCCGTCCTTGCGAAAGTGCCCTTTATAGCAGTATGCGCCGCTGCCGAAAAATTTTTCCGGGAGATCGCTTCAGGCCACGCGCCGCAGCCTGCCGCCGGTCGGCGCCGGGCGGTTGGGGAAATTCGGCCCGGTGGGGGTGGAGTGCTTCAGCAGGTAATCCACAATCGCGCCCCGCAGCGCGGCATCGCCGCCCTCGATACCCTGGTTGCCGAACAGCCGGTTGAACTCGATTACGTAAGGGTGCCCGCCCACCATGGCGATATCAAAACCCGCATGGTTGATGCCGAGCGTCCGTGCCAGGTGTAGCGCCAGGTCGATGGCTGCCTGGGGCACCGGGCTGCGGTCCACGAAGCCCCCCTTGGCCACATTGTTGTAGAAGCCCTGTGCCGCCTGTAACCGCCAGTAGGCGGCCAGCACCTGGTCGCCCACAATCACGATGCGGATATCCCTGTCGATGGGCAGGTGTTCCTGCACGTAGAGCACATCGGTGCGGCTGACGTACTCGCGCCAGTCCTCGCGGGAGTCGATCAGCCAGACGCCGTTGCCCTGGGACGCCTTGGGCAGCTTCGCCACGAAGGGGTGATCCATCTCCTCCCACAACCGGGCGGCATTTTCGGGTGTGTTGGCCAGGATGCGCGTGCAGGGTGCGTTGGCCGGCGCCACCACTTCGAAGGCGCGGGTCATCTCGATCTTGTTATGGCCCAGTCGGTAGCTGGCCTCGCTCGGGAAAACCCGCGCACCCAGCCCATAGGTCAGGGCGTTCAGTTGCCAGTACTCGGGAAACAGCACCCAGTCGGCAGCGGCAATGGCATCGCGCTGCCGGAACACCTCGTCCGGTTTCAGCTGCAGCGTGTCGGCAAAGCCCAGGGTGCGGAAAACGTTAAAAGAGACCCACGACATCTTGTTTCGACTACAGGAAGCCCGGCGGGAGCCTGGGCGGGGGTAAAAACGAGGCGCGTTTTTAATCCAGCTCGGGAGGGCCGTCAAGCAGATTAAAAAGCCCGCCGGAGTTGCCGTACAAGGCCCAAAAAATATCGGCAGTGGTCAAAATATTTGAACTGGAACGGGTATTGGCCGGCAGCGGAATGTTTTTCGCCAAGCGAGGCACGGCGGAGAGGGCAGAGCGGCTAAAAGTCTGCCTGTTGCGAACTACTGTCCCACTGTGGTGCGGAAAAACTATTGCGAACTGGAAATTTCCCGCTGGCGGAAGGGACTGAGTTCTTCGGTGACAATGGATATCACGCGCCGGTCCAGCGGCACCCAGCGGTGCAGGGCGACCGGTACCTCGTAGCTGGTCCCGAGCGGCAGGAGGGCGCTGCTGTGGGGCACTATGGTGATGTCGTAGCGGGTCCAGATGGAGACCGGCTCGACAGCGGCGAGGCTGTGCACATCCTCGTTCATCCTGGCCAGGAAACTGCTGCCCACGCCCAGCTGGCGGCCGCCGCGGTAGGGCAGGCAGTTGGCCCACAGGCTACCAAAGTGCGGGCTGGCCATGGAGATGAACTTGTGTACGTGCTCCAGCCCGCCCAGGTGCTGCAGGTAGTGGCGCGCCACGATGCCGCCCATGCTGAAACCGACCAGGGCGAAACTCTGCTCCGGCTCCACCAGCGCCTCGGCCTGGCTTTTCAGCTGGTGCGACAGGAACTCCATGCCATACCAGCCCGAGTTGTACTCCAGGTGAATGTAGTGGGCCGAAAAACCGGCCGCATCCAGGGACGCCTTCATGCGCTTCATGGAGTAGCCGAGATCGAAGATGCCGGGTACCAGCAGCACCAGGTTGCTCATCCCCTTCATGCCTGCCCCCTCGCCTTGCGGGGGTGAGAACAGGAAATATCCGGGATGAACGAGGGAATGGAATAGGGACCGGGCCCCACGGCGACCTCCGCAAGCGGGTGGCTGAGTCCCAAGCTTAGCGCGGCCGGGCCGGGGCCGAAACCTGCGGGGAGCGGTCGATTACCTTTGTTGCCGCCACTCCCAGCCGGAAGGAAAAATCACCTCCCGCAGGTGCGCAGGCCGAACAGGCGGTATAGCGGGCACCAGCGCAGGGCACCGGTCAGGATAAAGATGACCGCGACCAGGCCCAGTACGGCGGCAGTCATACCGCTGATGGTGCCGGTGAAGTAGAGCGCCGCAATTACCGCGGCCAGCGCTAGCCGTACCAGGCGGTCAAGTGTGCCCACGTTTTTCTGGATTTCCATGAGATACCCCCAAAAAGGTCCGTTGCGGATTTGTTGGTGGGCGGCCTGGTGAGCGGCCCACACCGGGTGTATCTATAGCCTGCGACGGCTTTCGGGAAATTGATCCAGGTCAGGAGGAAGCAAAGTCGTTGCCTGCGCGGTGGCGTCCCCACCCTGTCATCGATCCCCGGTAAGCGTGGTGCGCACCTTGTCCAGCACGTTGCGGATATATGTCCTCACGGTTGGGGGATTCTCCTTTGGCTTGCGCGGTGTTTCTCGTCGCACTTCCCGCATGCGGGCCAGCTGCTCGGCTCGTGCCTTCTCCTCTTCCAATCGGGTGCTGAGCGACAGCAACGCTTCGTTGTCCGGTGCAATGCCCAGGCCGCTGTGCACATAGCGGTGGGCGTCCTCATAGTCACTCTCATCCATCTCGGCGCGCGCCAGGCGGATATATTCAGCGATGATTTGCGAGATACCGGTACGGGCGCGCGTATTATCGGCATCCAGAGCAAGGGCCTGGCGGAAATAGTGCAAGGCATTGTCCTCCTCCGGCAGGCGCAGCCTGCCCTTCTGCAGCGCCCGTGTACCCTGCGCGAGATAGGCATCCAGTTGCTTCTGTTCTGCCGTTTTCAGGCCCAGCATGGCCTCCAGGTTGGTGCTGTCCAGCTGCAACACTTTGCGGTAGAAGTCGCGGGCGTTGTTGTCTTCCGGCGCCAGGTAGCGACCGGACTGCATGCTCGCCTGGGCCTGAGTCAGTAGTCTCTCAATTTCCCTTTCTGTCTCCGTTTTATAAAAGAAACCGAAATAGGCAGCTGCCAGTATCCCGCCGGTTGCCAGTGCGGTCGGTATAAGCTTTGCCCGCCGAGACGAGGTTTGTCTGCGGCGATCGGGCGGTGGGACCTCCGCGCACGAAATGTGAGCCTCGCTTGCCAGCAGCCGGTCGATTTCCTCGAGCAGCTCGCGACAAGACTGGTACCTCTCGCCGGGCAGTTTGGCCAGCATTCTATTGAGTAGTGGCGACAGGAAGTCGATTTCTGGTGGTAACCGGGGCGGCGGCAGCTGGATATGGTTCAGCGCCGTGCTGGTATGGCTGTCCCCACGGAAGGGGTTGTAGCCGAGCAGCAGTTCCAGGAGCACCACACCCAGGCTGTAGATGTCCGTGGTTCCATCGATGGGCAGGCATTGTGCCTGTTCCGGACTACTGTAAGAGGGGCTTCCCAGGCTCAGTCCGGACTGGGTCAGGTCAGAGTCTGCAGCGACATCCTTGGCGACTCCGAAGTCAGTCAGCACCGCGGTGCCGTCGTCGCGGAACAGGATATTGCTCGGCTTTACATCCCGGTGAATGATTTCGTTCTCGTGCACCACCGCCAGCCCCTCCGCTACCTGGCGCACCAGCCGGAGGATTGCAATGGAGTCTGAGGGCCGGGCAGCAGTTTCAGCCAGGTCCCCGCCTCCGGCAAATTCCATGGCGATGTAGCAGTCGCCATTCTCGAGCGTTGAAATATCGTAAATGGTAATGACGTGAGGGCTGTTCAGTCCGGCAATAAAGCGCGCCTCGTTGATGAAGCGTTCGGCTACCTCAGGCTCGCTGGTGTTGCGCAATACTTTGACCGCCACCTTGCGGTTCAGGGATTCCTGGGTGGCGAGGTACACAGACGCCATACCGCCATGGCCGATGGCGGTATGGATGGTGTAGCCCGGTATGTGAATGTCGGCAGAATTCATATACGCCTGATCTTTTCGAAAGTCGCGCCAGGAACTGGCCGGGAAAAGCAGGGCGGGGCGCGGTGTCGATACCCGCTAGATTAGATAGCCGAGTGTCGCCGGCTTTACAAACGTCCGCACGTGACTCGCGAACAAAGGCGCGTCGGCCATTTTGCATGATGGAGTGGGTTAATCTTTGTTCCGGGCGTCGGCGGCGAGCTTGTCGTACCAGTCGGCGTAGGGCGTATTTTTTACCAGGTGGCGGTTGTAGTCGGGCGCACCGTCCTTCCACCACACCGGGCCACGTTCGCCCAGGGCCACCTTGGCCCTGTGCACGCCCTGTCGGGCGTCTTTCTCGCCGGTCTTGTCACCGGCCCTGGTGGCACGACCCACCGCCGAGCGGTGGCGCATCAGCTCGCGGGTCAGTTCCTCGCGTTGCGTTTCCGGGAGTTGCGGGTTGCTCATGCGCCACAGCCGGCCCCGGACGACAAAATAGCGTCCGTCCGGTGTCACTGGGTGGCGCATGGCTTCCTCCGCGGCGGGAATCGATTACAGGTGTTCGGTGATGTCCCAGGCCTCGCGCGCACTGTCCGCCGCGATGAGGGTTTTCAGCAGGGCGGTGTGTCCCTGGCCGCCGATCGCGATGACCCGGGACCCCGGTTGCGCCACTGCCTGGATGTTGGCATACATTCGCAGGTTGCGGTGCCACCAGCTGGCGGCGGCATCAGCGCCCGCGAAACCGTCCCCGGCCCCGATGTCGTTGGTGGCCATGTAGAGATTAATATTAACCTGGTCTTCGGCGGGGTCGTTGGTCAGCTGCAACAGGCGCCGCAATGAGAGGGTGCTGTGGCGCTGCTCAATCAGCGCGGTAATGCGGCTGATCTCCTTCTCGACACGTTGCTTGCGGTCGGTGGCGTGCTGCTCCATATACTTGAACAGTGGCTGCGGTTGCCAGGAAACTTCCTGCTCGTCGTAGCAGGTTACCTGGTCCAGCCCGGCACTGGCCGCTATGCGGAAACCCAGCTGCTGGTTTTCGTTGGTGTTCAGCTGATGCTCTCCCGCCCGATAGTCGGCATACAGACGATCGTAGTGGGCCTGGTCCGCCGGCTCGCATTCGAGCAGGACGTGGGTGGGCGACAGGGCTCCCAGGCGTCCGGTAAGCTTTTCGAGGTAGGCCTGGCTTTCCTCGGTAAGGACATTGATCTTGTCGGCCTTGATATGGTCCAGCCCGGGATTCTCGAAGTGAAATACGCCGAACAGCATTACTTTAGCGGGCTGCGGATCCATCGGCTCGGGAGCGGGATTGCTGGCGCGGGCTGTTAAACTGAATGAAACAAGAAGCGCAGTGGTGAGCAACAGGGTTTTTCTTTTCATCATTATCCTCGTCTGTGGTAGGTCATAAACTGGCGATACTCAGCGGGTCACTGAGTATTGGACGTGTCCAGTTGCATCAATGGATGCGCCCGGCTGGCTCACTGCTCCTGCCGTGTCTCGTTTTCCGCTTCCTCTACCATGCGATCCAGGCCTTCCAGTTTTTCCTGCAGGCCGGCGGTCCTGCGCAGCAATATCACATGCATCGCCAGCATGCTGACCAGGGAAAGCCCCGCTACTGCCGCGCCTGCCCACCACAGCCAGGTGGCTGACGGCCATTGCTGCACTGCGAGTGCGATCAAGCCGAAGCCGATCGCCCAGCGGATTGCCCACATGGCGACACGGCGCCTCAACGATACTGCGAATGGCGCGGTGAGAGCCTGCAACTCCGCGATCTGCTCCCTGCTGTTGGTTTCGTAACTTTCCATGGGAATCCTTTTTTGCCAAGTGAAGGACTGTGTTGCTTTGTGTTGCTTGCGGCAGTCCGAAAGACGGGGTTGATAGCCCGGCGCCCGGGGATGTTCTTGTCGGGCCCGGTAAATTTACCGGTGATAGTGTAACTAGTACAGGGAGTGTTATTGCACCCTGTCATGCATCCCGGCTTAAAGACAGATTGCCAACAGCGCGGAAAGCGGTAAGGCGACGGGGCGGTCGTCATTCGGCGGAGTCCCGCAGGCTGATTGTTGCGGGCCCCGGCTCAAAACTCTTCCCTGTCCACAAATGGAACCCCGGTGAGATCTGCGCACCGCTGCCCATAACGCCGTGCACGCTCGTAAAGGCCGGCACCGGTGAAGTTGGCCAGGTTCATATTCAGGTTAAAGCCTGTGGCGCCATCACGGGAGGTTTTCTCTGCCAGATTTACCGCAAAGGAGGGTATATTGCTGTTTCGGCCGCTGGAATAGCGCACGATAGTGATCCGCTCGAACCGGGCAAGAGCCACTTCCTCTTCCCAGCGAAACCAGAGCCACTGTCCGCGCTTTATCACGGTCTTGTTGTCCAGGTCGATAAACCGGCTGACCTTGCCAAACAGGGTCCAGATTCCCAGCAAAAGCAAAACAGTACCGAACACGGTCAGGATAGCCGAGCCGCCCTGGTAGCCGTGGATAGAGAAAACCAGCCCGAAGGCGATAGGAAAAATGGCTATGATCTTCGGTGCAAGGTTACGGCACGGCTGGTAGATTCTATTCTCTTCCAGGCCATTGATTGAGAAGGCTTCCGGATCCAGGGGCACCAGCGGGAAAATTCTCTTGACCGCACGGTTACCGATGATCAGGGGGATGCCTGCGAAAAGGAAAATGTCCTGCAGGAAATCCTCTGAGTTTCCGCTAAACGCGATATGGATGGCCAGGGGCACGACCAGCAAGGAAAGCAATAAATTCGCGAGCGAGCGCTTACTCTCGGTTGTCATCCCTTTAACTTCCTTATTATTGGTCGCTGTTACGGTACGCGGCTTGGGTACCTGCGTTGCAATATCTTGGTCATCGGCCGTACAGGCCTGTCACCCAAGCGCCAAATCACTGCCTATAAACTATTGCAGCAGGAACTGCCGCCGCAATCGCCGGGATAGATGATCCGCGGCCAGCGTCAGCGCGGCACTCACGGCGATCAACAATAGTGCCACGTCGAAGCGCAGGAACTCGAATGCCGAATCGATATAAAAGCCGAGCGTGGGAATGCCCAGTATACCGAGCATGGCGGTCTCGCGGATGATGATCTCCCAGCGGTAGAAGCAGTAGGCCAGGAAGCGCTGGTAGAGGGTGGGCACATAATAGTATGCAAATCGGCTCACCGGCCCGGATTCCATTACGGCCGGCGCCAGTTCGTCGCTGTGCTTGCCCAGCAGGTGGGCGATGATGGCGCCGTTGTGCAGGGTCATGGCGGTGATAGCCGGCAGCATGGAGGGACCAAGCACCAGCAGGAACAGGAAGTTCAGCAGGTATTCGGGCAGTGAGCGAATCACCAGCAGCAGGCTGTCGCCAAGCCGCCGTGGCCAGCCGGACACGAAGTGCGATGAGTTGAGCGTGGAGGCCAGCAGCGCGAGAGCCCCGGTGAGCACCAGTACGATCTGCGCAATCAATATCGTATTCCACACTCCGGTGGCTACCTGTTCGCCCAGCCAGGCCAGCCAGCGACCGGTCTTTTCCAGCGGCCAGTCCTGGCGCAGCGGCGCGGGGATGCAGTCGTAGAGGAACTGCCGCAGGTTTGGGCCGTACCACTGTCCCGTCAGCGGTCGGGCGATGAACGCCGCAGGCACCAGCAGCCAGAGCCAGCGCGCCCGGAACCAGAAGCGCAGGGACCAGACCATCGCCAGCAGCGTGTACAGCAGGGCGCTGGCCGCGGAATAGTCCCCGGTGCGAAGTGCCGTTTCCAGGTGGAAGCCGATGGTCGGCAGGCCGATAAAGCCGAGCACCACCGAGGAACGGATCGCGCACTCCATGCGGTAGGCGGTGTAGCTGCGCATGGCGTGCGCCGCCAGCGGCAGCCGGGTGTAGAGGAAGTGGCTCAGGCTGGGGCCGGCTGCAGGCTTCACCGAGTTGGCTGGCCCCGGATCCACTTCCTCCAGCTGTTCGCCAAAAACCTTGGCCATGGTGCCGCTGAATGGCAACAGGATCGCCAGGACGCCGGACAGGGTGGAGATGCCAAACAGCTGGATAAAGATCAGCGCCCAGAACACCTCGTGCACCGACCGCAGGCAGGCGGCAAGAACGCGCACCCAGGCGCGATGATAAAAGGCGGCAAACAGGAAGCCGAGCGCGGCGGCCAGGATTACGCCCTGCAGGGCAAAGGTCAGTGTGTAAATCACCCCGTCGAGCCACTGGCGCGGGTCAGGGATGCGTGGGGTAACGAGCCCGTGTGCCATGAGCCAGAGCTCATGGCCGGGACTGCGGGTCGTGATGTCGATATCCGCGAATACCAGGCAGGCCGCCGCGATTAGTGCGAAATAGAAGGTGAGCCTGCGCAGGCTGCGGGTCTGGCTGAGGAAGCCGGTCACCGGTACAGCCGCTCGATGGCTGCGCCGTCGGCCTCCGCTGCAGGGCAGTCGAGCACCACCCGTTGGTCCTTAAGGCCGATCACCCGGGTGCACAGTTGCAGCGCCAGCCCGGCGTTGTGCATGGCGACCACCGCCGTCGAGTGTTGCTCCAGCATCAGCCGCAGTACCGCCTCGCCCTGGCGGCGGTCCAGCGCCGCCACCGGCTCATCCGCCAGCAGGATGGGTTTCTGCTGGTAGAGCGCGCGCGCGATGGCGACCCGCTGCTGCTGGCCACCGGAGAGTTCTCCGGCCTTGGTCCACAATAGTCCGGCAATACCCAGCGGCTCGGCGACTTCAGTGATTTCAGTCCGGAAGCGCCGCAGCGGATACAGCAGGTTTGCAAGGTTGGTGAGGGCGGCGTGGCGCTCCAGTGAGCCGGCGTAGATGTTGTGAAAGGCCTTGAGCTGCGGCACCAGCGATGCCTGCTGCGGACACCAGCTGGCCCCGCCCGGCAGCAGCCGGCGGATATGTCGCAGCAGGGTACTCTTGCCCGCGCCGCTCTTGCCCAGCAGTGCGATGCGCTCCCCCTCCATAATGGTGAGGTGATCGACAGCGAGCGCCAGGCGCTCCGGGTCCTGCCGGCGCTCGCCGGGATAGGTCAGGCGGCTGCTATTGAGCTCGACCAGCACCGGCATCAGAAGTCGTCGAGCAGGCCGATCTCGGTGGCCGTTTCTTCGATGGCGCTGTAGACGCTGTTGTCCGCGGGCACGAAGCGGGACCGGGGGAAGCTGCCGAGGATCTCTTCGTTGTCGAGTTCCAGCAGCGCGCGGGTCAGGCGTGCCTTGAAGCCCGCGCCGAACTGCTGGTCGATATCCCCGCGCACGGTCCACTGGTAGTCGGCGTAGGCCGGCGTGGTCCAGATCACCGAAACCCGGTCGGTGTCCACCTCGCCTCTGGCCACGGCTTTGTCCCACACCGCGTAGTTCACCGCGCCCACCTCGTAAGCGCCGGACTGTACCAGGGCGATGGTGCGGCTGTGGTCGCCGCTGAAGCCCACCCGGTCAAACACCTCGCCCGGTGCCCTGCCGAAGGCTTCGCGGATATGGAACTCGGGCATCAGGCGCCCGGAAGTGGAACCCTTGGAGCCGAAGGTGAAGGTGCGTCCGGCGATCGCCTCCGGCAGTCCCTCGCCGGGCGCGATGCCGGTACTCTCGTGGGCGATGAAATAGGTCTTGAAGAATTGATCCTCGTAGCCCTGGGCAATGGCCTCCGACCCGGGCACCGCCCGGCGGGCCTGTACCCCGGACAGGCCGCCGAACCAGGCCAGCTGTACCTGGTTGCCCCGGAAGGCGGTGATCGCGGCCGGGTAGCTCTTCACGGGTACGTAGCGCACCTCCAGGCCCAGCTCACCCGACAGGTAGTCGGCCACCTGCTGGAAGCGGCGCACCAGTTCTGCCTCGTTCTGGTCGGGGATGGCGGTAAAGGTGAACTGCGGGCGGGCGGTATCGGCGGCGAAGCCGGACAGGGACGCGAGCAGTGCCAGTATCGCGGTCAGGTAGCGCATCGGGGGGTAACCTCTTCGGGCTCGATGATCGGGGTATCAGGATAAAGGGCGCTTTTTAGCGTAACTGGCCTACTTTTACAAACCACTCTCGGGGATTGGCAGCACGGTCTTCTGTCACAGGCATGAGGCTGTAGACGCCGTGGCCGCTCAGGTAGTCCGTCAATGCCGACAAGGTAGTCTCAGTTACACCATTGGCGTTCACACGGCTCGCCGTCATTGTTCCCATCCATTTTCGTGCCCGGGCAGTTGCGTAAAAAGTAGCGGGCCTCTGCACAAGATGTCATCTGCGAACAGTGAGTACGGCTATCGCAGCGGAATGTTGTCTTTGCAGAGTTGGCGGGGCGGGACGACACGTCGTCAGGTGAGCTGGAGTGCGGTACGTATCTGTTGAATAGCGCAAGCCCAGCAGTGATAGCTATTATTGCAGTAAGCACATACCTGACAAACGAGCCACCGTTTACCTTTGGCGCTATTCGGGCGCTCTTACTTTGCCTGGAGCGCGTGCGAATGATGTTTTCGGCCCGGACCCTGCCCTCAGAATCTTTGCGCCTCTCGAACGACACTATTTCTCCTTCCCTGGGGCGAACTCCATCTACCGGAAACGCGGAAATATGTACAAATATTTCTTCGGCATCTTGCGGGCTTTCGATAAAGCCGAATCCCCTCTCATCATTCCACTTCTTCAAAGTGCCGTGAATTCTCATATTAGTATTCTCTTTGCGGGTGGCGGCTGCCGAAACAGGAAGAGCGCAACTGTTGTTGCTTAAAGGTATTCGGGACTATATGCGGGACAGTATCTCGCGCAGCTCATTTTCTTATACATTTCTATCCACGGGTGAAGGAGCGACGGTTTGGCCCGTTGCCTTCGAGCCCAGATAGGCAGAGTTGAACGCAGCAATATGCGCAGCTACCCGGGTTATTCTTTATCTTTCCGCCTAGTCCCGATGCTGATAGAAAAGAGATGGCAATAATGGGTGGCGAAAAGGTCAGGCGACGCTCTCAGCTGTGGGCTGGGTATCCTTTTCTGGTGCTTTCTCAACGAAGGTTGCTTTTACTCTCTTTGAGACAAGCATGTAGGGAATCCAGATAACTCCGCCAATCAGCGTCCGTAAAAATTCCTTGGTGGTGTCCGGATCAAACACCGGTTCGCTTGGAAAAATTCTGGTGACCATCCATGAATCGAGCGGTATGAAAACCAGCGACACAAGTATGATGGCAATAAACACTTTCGGGAATAAATAGTGTTTCGAAAAGAACAGGTAGACAAGGTATGTTAAGGCAACTACCAGAATGGAGTTGTATGCTATTTCCCCGATCAGCAGTGGGCCCCACATGGGATGATAGGCTTCCGACCCGACGGTGGTCAGGGCTTGCCAGGTGCCATCTTCAAAAATGGGCTTGTAGATCGGGATATAGGTTATCAACATCCGGATCGGTGCTATTACTACCCCAAGCCCTACCAGGATAAGCCAGCCACCCAGACCCTTTGTTTCATTATTATCATTCATGGTAATTCTCATTTTTAGCCTTCAATCCACAAGAAAATTCAGGTGCATGTCTGCATGAGTTTTCCCGCGTGGTCATATTTTCGTGTGTATGGATATCCACGGATCCATTTAATCACGCTTTCAGTATGTAATCCTGCGTAATTTGGCGCTCGAATCAGTTCGAAATGACCAGCGCCTGCAGGAACAGCTGTACTGCGGGATGCCCGGCAGCACTGCGCTTGAAAGTGGCGGCGTTCTGGATTTCGTATTGAAAGCGTTCGGGGCGCAGCGCCAGCAGCTGGCCGCTGTCGACGTGGCGGCGGGCCAGGTAGGTGGGCAGGAAGCCGATGAACTTGCCGGACAGGAGCATGGCCACGCGCGCGGCCATATGGTTGGCGGTGCTTTTGTTGGGAAACAGCCGGTAGAGGTGGGCGGCTCCCGACAGTACCGCATGGCTCGGGGCGGCCAGCTCCTGTGCGGTAAGCGACTCCTCACTTACCTCCGGCTCGCCGGCCAGGGGGTGGCTCCTGCCGCAGTAGAGCAGTGACTGGTGGTGGAACAGGGGCCGGTAGTCGAGGCCGGGCCGTTTCGAGTGCAGGGGGTTGATGCCCACATCCGCGCGCCCGGCGAGGATCTCCAGCTCCAGTTCCTGGGGGGCGGCAAGCTGCACATCCAGCTGTAGTTGCGGTGCCCGCTCGCGCAGGCGGGCCAGGGTCGCCGGCAGGTCCAGCTGGGGGATTTCCAGCACGTCGTCCGGCAGCACGATGCGCAGGCTGCCGGTCAGCTGGGACTGGATGGCGTTCACCTGGCTCTTGAACGACGCCAGGTGGCCGTCCAGCTCGCCGATGGCCTGGTACAGGGCCTCGCCTTCCGGGGTGAGCTTGAAGTCGGCGCGGCCTCGGGAGCGCAGGCACAGCTGCATGCCCAGACGCGTCTCCAGGTCGGTCAGGTGCAGGCTGATGGTGGAGCGGCTGATGTTCAGCGCCACCTCGGCCGGGGCCAGCCCGCCGGCCCGCACCACCTCGCGGAATACCCGCAGCAGGCGCAGGTCCATGTCCGTGATGCGCCCGCCCAGTGCACTCTTGCCACCCATCTGTTGCCCTCCCCCTGTTGCCTACGCCGGTCCGGGAGCCGGCTCTGGCGCCAGAATATTCTAAAGTTTGATACAGGTAAATTTTAGTTGGAGAGAATTGACTATGCGGGCTTCGGAAGCCCGGCCAGAATCAATGTAACTGAGCAAAAGTCCCATGAACGCAAGGAGTTGGACAGTGGAGCTGGCGAATCCGGATTTGTTGAGAAAACAGAACTATATCAATGGACAGTGGCGGGACAGCGCCTCAACCATCGAGGTACGCGACCCGGCCAGTGGCGAGCTGCTGGCAGGGGTGGCCGATGCCTCCCCGGCGGATGCCGAGGCGGCCGTGGCCGCGGCCCACGCGGCCTTTCCTGCATGGCGGGACCGCACCGCCGGCGAGCGCGCCGCGGTGCTAAAGCGCTGGTACCAGCTGATCATGGAAAACGTCGACGACCTGGCGCGCATCCTGACCCTGGAGCAAGGCAAGCCGCTGGCCGAGGCGAAGGGCGAGATCGCCTACGGGGCTTCCTACATCGAGTGGTATGCGGAGGAGTGTCGCCGCGCCTACGGCCAGACCATCCCCACCCACAATCCGGCCATGCGCCTGCACACCATCCGCCAGCCGGTGGGCGTGGTGACCTGTATTACCCCCTGGAACTTCCCCAATGCCATGATCACCCGCAAGGCGGCTCCGGCGCTGGCCGCTGGCTGCACGGTGGTGATCAAGCCGGCCTCGGAAACGCCGCTGTCGGCCCTGGCCCTGTGCCAGCTGGCGGAAGAGGCGGGCCTGCCCGCGGGGACCATCAACATGGTGGTGGGTTCCGATTCCCCCGCTATCGGCCGGGTACTGACCCAGGACGAGCGGGTGGCCAAGTTCACCTTCACCGGCTCCACCGCCGTGGGCAAGCTGCTGATGGCCCAGTGCGCCAGTGGCGTGAAGAAGATGTCGATGGAACTGGGCGGTAACGCGCCGTTTATCGTGTTCGACGATGCCGACCTGGAGACTGCCGTCAGCGCTTGCGTGGCCACCAAGATGCGCAACGCCGGCCAGACCTGTGTTTCCACCAATCGTATTTACGTCCACGAGGCGGTGCACGACGAGTTTGTGGAGAAGCTGCGCGCCAGGGTGGCGGAGCTGAAGATCGGCCACGGCTATGACGAGGGCGTTACCGTGGGCCCGCTGATCCACCGCCGTGCGGCCGAGCGGGTGGCCGGGCTGGTGCAGGACGCCGCGGCGGCCGGCGCCAGGATCGAACTGGGCGGTGACTTCCTGCCGGAGGGCGAGAGCTACTACGCGCCCACGGTCCTCACCGGTGTGACCGACGACATGCGAATCGCGCGCGAAGAGATTTTCGGGCCCCTGGCGCCGGTGCAGAAGTTCAGCGATGAGGCCGATGTAATTCGACGCGCCAACGATACCCCTTACGGGCTGGCCGCCTATGTGATGAGTGAGAATATCCATCGCGCCAACCGGGTGGTAGAAGCGCTGGAATACGGTATGGTGGCCTGTAACGCGGGAGTTTTCTCCACTACCGTGGCGCCGTTCGGCGGCAGCAAGGAGTCCGGCATCGGCCGCGAGGGCGGCGTGGAAGGCATGGCGGAGTTCTACGAGACCAAGTACTGCTGTTACGGCGCTTGAACATGAAATGCCCGTAGGAGCGGCCGCTGGCCGCGACCGGCGGCGGCAAAAGCCACCGGAATATCGCGGCCATGGGCCGCTCCTACAGGGATGAACAGCTTGTGTATGATCGTCCATACTGACGGTCACGGCACAATAGAGATAATGCAAAGGGAAAACCCGGAGTAGATACAATGCCTGAACTGAATAAAGACGCATTCTGGATGCCGTTCACCCCGAACCGCTCCTTCAAGGCGGCGCCCCGCCTCGTCGAGCGCGCCGAGGGCATTTACCTGATGGAAAAGGACGGCCGCCAGATCATCGATGCCACTGCCGGCCTGTGGTGTTCCAATGCGGGCCACTGCCGCGCTGAAATTGCCGACGCCATTCACCAGCAGGCGAAGAAGCTGGATTACAGCTCCATCTTCAACTTCGGCCACGAGCTGGGCTTCGAGTACGCCGAGCGCCTGGTGAAGCACACCCCCGATGGCCTCAACCACGTGTTCTTCGGCAACTCCGGTTCCGAGGCGGTGGAGAGCGCGTTGAAGATCGCGCTGCAATACCAGCGGGCCCGCGGCAAGGGTACCCGTACCATGTTCATCGGCCGCGAGAAGGGTTACCACGGCGTGAATTTCGGTGGTATCTCCGTCGGCGGCATCGCCCCCAATTACCAGTCCTTCGGCCAGCCGGTGAAATCCAACCACCTGCGCCATACCCTGGATATCGGGCGCAACGCCTTCAGCCGCGGCCTGCCGGAACACGGCGTCGAGCTGGCGGAAGACCTGGAGCGCCTGGTGGCCTTCCACGGCGCCGACCAGATCGCGGCGGTGATTGTCGAGCCCTTCGCCGGTGCCGGCGGCGTGATCCTGCCGCCCAAGGGCTACCTCAAGCGCATCCGCGAGATCTGCGACCAGCACGACCTGCTGCTGATTTTCGATGAGGTGATCTCCGGCTGGGGCCGTACCGGATCGGCCTTCGCCTCCATCGAGTGGGACGTGACCCCGGACATGATGACCTCGGCCAAGGGCATCACCAATGCCACCGTGCCGCTGGGTGCAGTATTCGTGCGCGACGATATCTACAATACGGTGATGAACGCCGCGCCCGAGGGCATGGTGGAGTTTTTCCACGGCTACACCTATTCAGCCCATCCGGTGGCCTGCGCGGCCGGCATGGCGACCCTGGATATCTACGAGCGCGAGGGCCTGCTGACACGCGCCGGCGGCGATATCGGCAAGTACTGGGAGAATGCGCTGCACAGCCTGGCGGACCTGGGCAATGTCATCGATATCCGCAACTACGGCCTGGTGGGCGCCATCGAGCTGCGCGCTCCCGCAGAGCTCAAGGGCAAGTTCGGTGGCAAGGCTTCCATGGCGGCCTGGGATGCGGGCGTGATGGCGCGCGGCATCGGCGATGCCCTGTGCATGTCCCCACCCCTGATCATCGAGGAGCACCAGATCGACACCATCGTCGAGAAGCTTCGGGACGTGATCAAGTCCCTGGCCTGATGGCCAGCGGCGACAGGCCTTGCGCCTGTCGCCATTGTCTACACTATAAGTGTGCGGCCCGGTGGTCGCGGTCCAGGCGTTTGCAGAGTCGGCTGGTGACCGCGGTTCCCGGGCCGCACTCTTTTCTCCCGCCTCTCCCCATTTCTGTCTGGCTCCGCTGTGGGCGGAATTTCCCGGGTACTACAATCCAGGGATATGTTTGTGCCAGCAGGAGAGACATTCATGGATTACGAAACCACTACGCTCCGCACCCGGCCCATCATGCAGGTGCTGACCGAGAACTGGTGGCTGGTGATGCTGCGTGGTATCTGCGCGGTTTTGTTCGGCATTCTCGCCTTCGCCTGGCCCGGCCTCACGTTGCTGACCCTGGTGATCCTGTTCGGTGCCTATGTACTCGCGGACGGCTTCCTGGGGTTGGTCGCTGCGGTGCTGGGGCGGCATCCATCGACGCCGCTCTGGTGGCTGATTGTCCTGAGTCTGGTGAGCGTGGTGGTGGGTATCTTCACCTTTATTTACCCGCAGGTCACCGGACTGGTGCTGGTGATCTTTATCGGTGCATGGGCGCTGTTGCGTGGCATCTTCGAGGTGATCGGGGCCATACGCCTGCGCCGGGAGATGCAGAATGAATGGCTGTTGATTGCCTCGGGCCTGCTGTCGATTATTTTTGGCCTGGCGGTGCTGATCAGTCCCGGTGCGGGCGCGCTGGCCCTGCTGTGGGTAATTGCCGGCTATGTCATTTTCCTGGGTGGGCTGGAAATCTGGCTGGCGCTGCGCCTGCGCAAGTTCGCCCGCGCCGCGGCCTGAGTTGCTGCAGTTTTCACGCCAGTTTGCAAAGCCTGCTCAGCGGCGGTTGAAACGATGCCAGCGTCGCGCCCGCAGGCTGCCGAAGGGATGCACCACTGCGCCGCTGCCGTTCTTGCCGCACTGGGCATAGGGGTTGTCGCCAGGGCCGCCGGTGCCGAAGAAGTGCCGCACGGCGCGCTCAGCCTCGGCGCGACAGGGAAAGGGGCCGAAGCTCTTGCCGCCGCGCACCTGGAAGTACCAGTCATCGTCGAGCTTGTAGAAGCGTTCGGAGCGCGGCGGGATGCCGCGGCCGGACTCACCGGCGCGTTGCTGGTGCATATCGACCCTCCTGGAAACCGGCTGCTTCCTGCGCCGTTTTCAGACTGCCTGGGGTACTGCTGCCGGCGCTTCAGTGCCCGGCCTTGGCTACCCTCGGTTGCTGCTCGCGGTAGCGCACCGCGTAGAGGTTCAGGCCCTTGAGCACATTCAGGGCCTCGAATATCTGGTTGTCCTCGGCGAACCATAGCGCGCGCCCGGCCTTCTCGCGTTTGCGGTCGGCTGCGGTGCGGTCTTCGCCGCCATTGCCATTGCCCAGGTGGCCGGCCAGGTCGGCCTCAGTGGAGCGAGGCCCGCCATCCATGCGCGTGACCTTGGCACGCTCCACCACGATATCCGGGGTGATGCCCTGGGCCTGGATGGAGCGGCCGTTGGGCGTGAAGTAGAGCGCGGTGGTCAGCTTGATGGCCCGCTCGTTATTGATCGGGATCACGGTCTGCACCGAGCCCTTGCCGAAACTGTCGGTGCCCATCACCACGGCGCGGCGGTGGTCCTGCAGGGCACCGGCGACAATTTCGGCGGCGGAGGCGGAGCCGTCATTGATCAGCACCACCATGGGTACGCCGTCGGTCATGTCGCCCGGCTCGGCGGAATAACTGAGGTTGGCGGATTCGGTGCGGCCCTCGGTATAGACCACCAGTCCTTCCTCGAGAAAGGCGTCAGCGACCTCCACCGATGACTGCAGCACGCCGCCGGGATTGTTGCGCAGGTCCAGCACCAGCCCCTTTAGCTCGCCCTTGTTCTGCAGCTTGCGGATTTCGCGGGCCACATCGGAACCAGTGTCCAGCTGGAACTGGCTGATGCGCAGGTAGCCGTAGCCGTCCTCGAGTAACTTGCTGCGCACGCTGCGTACCCGCACCGTGTCACGCTTGAGGGTGACGTCGAACGGTTGCTTGTAGCCCTTGCGCGCGATGGTCAGGGTCACCGAGCTGCCGCGCGGGCCGCGCATGCGTTCGACCGCCTCGTCCAGGCTCACGCCCTTCAGGGGCTTCCCCGACAGGCGCAAAATGACATCGCCCGCCTTGAGGCCCGCGCGTGCGGCGGGGGTGTCGTCCATGGGGGTGATCACGGTAATGTGGTCGTTCTCGATGCCGACCTCGATACCCAGGCCGGCGAATTCGCCGGTCGTGTTGGCCTGCAGGTCGTCGAACGACTCGCGGTCGAGATAAGACGAATGGGGGTCCAGGCCCTGCAGCATGCCGCGGATGGCGTATTCCAGCAGGGTGCTGTCATCCACTTCCTCGATATAGCCCTGGCGAATCTGTTCGAACACCTTGGCAAAGCTGCGCAGGTCTTCCAGGGGCAGGCGGCTGGCGGCGGTGGGGATGATGCGCTCTGCGGAATCCCCCTCACTGAGGCCCATCAGAGGCAGGGCGGTGAGGGCGGCTGCGCCCAGGAAGGTGGTCAGCGCCTTGGGAGTGAACATATCGTCGGGACCTCTGCCTTATTTCTCGCATCTTTAGCCAAAGTGTAGACCGCGGCCGCTGGCAGGGTTTTCAAGTTGGCGCGGGGCTCCACAGTGTCGGGACGGGCGCGCCAGCGGTGGGTGCAGGCAGGGGGATCGCAGAAATAATCAGCGCGACTGACGCCCGGTTCCGTTTCCCCTGGTGTCGGATGGGTGTGGCGCAGGGAATTTATTTTTGTGTGAGCCCGGGCGAGGAGGGGGCGGCCCTATTTATCAGGCACAGTATTTTCTGGAGCTGGTGGCCGGCCGGGGACTCAGCCCCGACACCAGATGGTGGGATCCTGCGGCTTGCCGCGGTGGCGGATTTCGAAGTAGACGCCGCTGTGGTCGAGACCGCCGCTGTTGCCGACGCGCGCGATGGTCTCGCCGCGTTCCACCCACTCGCCCAGGCTCCGGGTCAGTGACTGGTTGTGGGCATACAGGCTCATGTAACCGTCGCCGTGGTCGAGGATTACCAGCATGCCCTGGCCGCGCAGGTAGTCGGAGAATACTACCCGGCCCCGGTGTATGGCCCGCACCGGCACACCTTCACTGGCGCGGATGGTGATGCCCTTCCAGGTGATGCCATTGGCGCGGCGCTGGCCGAAGGCGTTAGCGCGCCGGCCCTTCACCGGCCACTGCATGCGGCCGCGTTCGCGCGCGAAAGGCTTCTGCTCGTCGGGATTGATGAGTGCGGCTATCGCGCGGCCCACCTCGTCCACCAGCCTTTGCAGGCGATTGCGGTCACCCTGGAGCTGCTTCAGTTCGCTGCTCTTGTCCGCCAGTTGCGCCGCCAGCCTGTCGAGTGTCTGCTGGCGCGAGCGTCGCGCGCTCACCAGTTGCTGTTCGCGCTGCTCCAGCTGCCGGCGCTCGCTGGCGAGTGTGTCCCGCTCGCGGCGGATACTGGTGCTGACGGTGTCCAGCCTGGTGAGGGTTTCGAGGTAGTCGTCGATAACGCGGCTGCGTTCTTGGAGGAAGTATTCGTGGTAGCGGAGCTGGCGGGCGATCTGTTGTGGGTCTTGCTGGTTGAGGAGCAGCTTGACCTGCTCCTGTTTGCCGAGTCGGTAAGCGGCGGCGACTTCCTGCTCGACCCGCCGCTGCATACTTCGTCGCGATTCTTCCAGCTGCTGCTGCTCCTGCTTGAGCTCCTTTAGCTCATCGGTGCGGCTGCGCATATCGTTCTTGATCTTGTCGATGCGCTTGTGCAGTTCGGAAATGTTCCGCTCGTTGCTCTCCAGCTCCCTGAGGAGCTGGTCGCGCTCGCTCTTGACCTGGTTGAGCTCTTCCTGCAGTGACTCGATGCGCTGCTTGATCTCTTTCAGGCGGGCCTGCTGGTCCTGCTCCCCCTGCTGCTGTGCAATGGCGGGCAGGGCCAGGAGGGCGGCCAGAAATATTGCCAGTAGTTTCATGCTTCGAATTGCACCAGGCTGTGTCCTGTCATCTCTTCCGGCTGCTCCAGGCCCATCAGGGCCAGCATGGTCGGTGCCACATCGGCCAGGCTGCCGCCCTTTTGCAGGCTCAGCTTGCGCTTGCCCACGTACACGAATGGTACCGGCAGGGTGGAGTGCTGGGTACTCACCTGGCCGGAGCCAGCGTCAAACATTTCCTCGACGTTGCCGTGATCGGCGGTGATCAGTACCTCGCCGCCGGCGGCCAGCGCCGCGTCCACCACGCGGCCGACGCACCCATCCAGCGCCTCCACAGCCTTGACCGCGGCGTCGAACACGCCGGTGTGCCCTACCATGTCGCCATTGGCGTAGTTGCAGATGATTGCATCGTAGTCGCCGCTTTCGATCGCTGCCACCAGCTTGTCGGTGACCTCCGGCGCGCTCATTTCCGGCTGCAGGTCGTAGGTTGCCACATTGGGTGACTTGATCAGTTCCCGCGTCTCGCCCTCGTAGGGCTCCTCGCGGCCGCCACTGAAGAAGAATGTAACGTGGGCATACTTTTCGGTCTCGGCGATGCGCAGCTGGGACTTGCCCTGGCTGGCCAGGTACTCGCCCAGGGAATTCACCAGCTCCTCCGGCGGGAAGGCGCAGCTGGCATCGATGTCGGCGGCGTATTCGGTGGTCATCACGAAGTCCGCCAGCTTCGGCCGGGCCTTGCGCTTGAAGCCATCGAAATCCGTCTCGGTGAATGCGCGGGTCAACTGGCGTGCGCGGTCCGGGCGGAAGTTCATGAACACCAGCGCGTCGCCATCGGCGATGGGCGCGGCTTCGCCCACCAGGGTGGGGGACACGAATTCGTCGTTCTCGCCGCGCTCGTAGGCGGCGGCCAGGCCCGCGAGGGCATCCGGCGCACTGTGCCCGGCCTCACCGAGGGTGAGCAGATCGTACACCGACTGGGTGCGGTCCCAGCGCTGGTCGCGGTCCATGGCGAAGTAGCGACCGGCGAGGCTGGCGATACGGGCATTGCCCACCGAGTCGCAGACCTGGACCAGCCGGGCGATGGAGGGCTCAGCACTGCGCGGCGGGGTGTCGCGGCCGTCGAGGAAGGCGTGCAGGTAGATCCGCCGGGCGCCACGCTGGGCTGCCAGGGTGACCATCGCGACTATATGGTCTTCGTGGCTGTGGACACCGCCTTCGGAAAGCAGGCCCATGATATGTACGGCGCCGTCATTAGCGACAGCCTTGTCCACTGCGGCCGTATAGGCCGGGTTGCGGAAAAACTCGCCGTCCTCGATGGCCTTGTTGATGCGGGTGAAGTTCTGGTAGACGACCCGGCCGGCCCCCAGGGTCATATGGCCGACCTCCGAGTTGCCCATCTGGCCTTCCGGCAGGCCCACCGCCATGCCCGAGGTCTGGATCAGCGTTTTCGGCTGCTCGGCCCAGATCCGGTCCCACACCGGCGACTTCGCCGCATGAATGGCGTTGTGCTCGGTATTGTCGCTGTGGCCGAAGCCGTCCAGGATCAGCAGGATCAGTGGGCGTTTGCTCGGGGACATGGCGTGCGTGTTCCTATTAGCTGGTGTATCGAGTTTGGGCGGACGCGAATTTTAACCTTTTTGGGGGGCCGTGGTCAGGTCCTGGCTCACGTTCTTCTGGTTAAGATTTGCGCACAATGGTGTATACTGCCGCCCTCTCCGGTCCCGCGGGTCCGGAGCGTGAGAATCGTGACTGTGTGGCACAGGGATCTGCCGCCGCCGGCTGTGGCCGGTCTGGACCCGCCAGGTCAGGGAGGCCTGCCCGGTCGTAAAAAGAAAAGAACAGGAGAGGGGGGCGAATTGGACTTCTTCGTCTTTATGAGCGAACAGTGGCTGCTGGTCAGCCTGCTGGTAATCCTGCTGTATGCGTTTGCCTTCAGCGAGCGCTACCGGGCCGGTACGCCTGCGTCGGTGCACGAGGTGACCCGGCTGATCAACAGCGAGGATGCGCGGGTGCTGGACGTGCGCGACAAGGGCGAGTTCCGCGCCGGCCATATCGTCGACGCGCTGAATATCCCCCACAATGAAGTGGCGGACCGCGTCGGTGAGCTGGCCTCCCTGAAGGACAAGCCGCTGATCGTGGTAGACAAGATCGGCCAGCACGCCGGTGCCGTGGGGCGCCAGCTCAAGGCCAGGGGCTTCCAGGTGCGTCGCCTGCAGGGCGGCATGTCCGAGTGGAGCAACCAGAACCTGCCGCTGGTCAAGGGCTAGTGGCCTCGCCGCCCGCCCCGGCGGGCGGTACCCGTGAAGAAGTGGTACCTGAACATGCAGGAAGTAACGATTTACACCACCCGGTTCTGTCCCTTCTGCGTTCGCGCGAAGTACCTGCTGGATCGCAAGCAGGTGCGTTACCGGGAGATCCCCGTGGATGGCAACCCGCAGCGGCGCGCGGAGATGACCGCGCGGGCGGGTGCGCGCACTGTCCCGCAAATCTGGGTCGGCGACCACCACGTGGGCGGCTGCGACGAGCTGATGGCGGCCGAGCGCAGCGGCGAGCTGGACCGGCTGCTGCAGGGCTAGGCCGGTAAGCACCTTCCGCTTTCCCCGCCACAGCTGAGGCCGGTGGCGGGCGGCTTCGGGCATGGCCCGGATTGTCACCCAAATCGTCAACTGATGGCCTTGAAATGGCATTCGCAGGCCCCATTGAAAGATCCATACACGGAGTCTTTCTCAGGGAAGGCAGAGACAAACCATTGAATATTAAGAGCAGGCAGTAACATGGCTGAAGAACAAAACGGCGCAGCGTCCAACGCAGAGGCTTCCAACGTACAATTCCAGATGCAGCGCATCTACCTGAAGGACCTGTCCTTCGAAACCCCCATGGGGGCCGAGGTTTTCAAGAAGCAGTGGAAACCCCAGGTCAACCAGGAGCTGAACACCAAGACCGCCAAGATCGATGAAGGTCTGTATGAAGTGGCGCTGACCCTGACCATTACCACCAAGCTGGAAGAAGAGACCGCCTTCCTGGTGGAAGTACAGCAGGCTGGCCTGTTCGCCATCCAGGGGCTGGAAGGCCAGCAACTGGCGCAGGCGCTGAACACTGCCTGCCCGCAGATTCTTTTCCCGTACGCCCGCGAAGTGGTCGACAACGTGGTTACCAAGGGGTCCTTCCCGGCCCTGATGCTGCCGCCGATCAACTTCGACGCACTGTTCGCCGCCGCCATGCAGCAGGCCCAGCAGCAGGCGGAGCAAGAGGGCAGCGAAAAGGCGGAAGCCTGATCGGCCCCCTTTCCTGACCCGCAAAGGCCCCGAGAGGGGCCTTTTTTCGTTGGGCGGCCGGCAATCCGCCGGACAGTGTTAATCTGGTTGTAGCAGGCGGGGGAAACATTATGGAATGGGATTTACCGCGACCTTTCGTCTGGCCGGTCACCGTCTCTGCCGAACAGGTGGACGGTTTGCGCCACGCCAACAACGCAGAGTATGTGCGCTGGTGTGAGCGCGCCGGGTGGGCCCACAGCGTGGAGCTGGGACTGGATGTCACGGATTACCAGGAACTCGACCGGGGCATGGCAATCCGTCACGCCGAGTACGACTATATACTGGCGGCGAGGGAAGGTGACGAGCTGCTCTTCGGCACCTGGCTGACGAAAGTGGATGGGCTCACTATCACCCGTCGCTTCCAGGGGTTCAGGGCGTCGGACCGGGCGCTGGTCCTGCGGGCGCAGTGGCAGATGGTGTGCATCGAACTGTCCAGTGGCAGGCCGCGGCGTATGCCGGCGGCCTTCCGCGATGTCTATGCTCCGGCAGTCGTCGCCCCGGCGGTGGTCGCAGGTCCTTCCTGACCCGTTCCAGCGGCGGCTCCCGGAAGGATGGCTGCCCGCTACCGGCTAAACAGTGGAGAACGACCATGAGTGAAGAGTTTGTCACCCTGACGGACAACACCGGTGCGCTGAAGGGCCGGACGATCTTTATCACCGGGGCCAGCCGGGGTATCGGGCGGGCGATCGCGCTCAAGTGCGCCGCTGACGGCGCCAATATCGTGATCGCGGCCAAGTCCGACGAGCCCCACCCCAAGCTGCCCGGCACAATCCATTCCGTGGCCTCGGAGGTGGAAGCTGCGGGAGGCAAAGCGCTGGCCATCAAGGTGGACGTGCGCGAGGAGGACCAGGTGGCGGATGCCATGGCGCGTGCCGCGGATACCTTCGGTGGCATCGATGCGGTGGTGAATAACGCGGGTGCCATCAACCTAAGCAATGTCGAGTCGACCTCACCCAAGCGCTACGACCTGATGCAGATGGTCAACAGCCGCGCGGTTTACCTGACGGCACACCTGGCGATTCCCTACCTGAAGAAATCGGCCTGTGGCCACATCCTCAGCCTGTCGCCACCGGTCAATTTGAAGCCAAAGTGGCTGGGACCCTTTGCCCCCTACGCGCTGTCGAAATTCGGCATGACGATCCTGAGCATGGGACTGGCAGAGGAGCTTCACGAACACGGCATCAGCGTCGCCACCCTGTGGCCGCGCACCCTGGTGGCCACGGCGGCCATCGAGTTTGCCGTGGGCAACCGGGAAATGTTCCAGCAAAGCCGCAAGCCGGCAGTCATGGCCGATGCGGCCTATGAAATATTGATCACTGAAAACATGGCCCTGAATGGCCAGCACCTGATAGACGAGGAGCTGCTGGGCGAGCGCGGGGTGAAGGACTTCACAGATTACGCGCACAACCCGGAAAAGGCGGACGAGCTGGCGCTGGACCTGTTCCTGGATCCGTAGGCAGTCTCGCGGGGGAGGTACTATGACAACTGACAGCGACCTGTTTCAGGATGCCCTGGGCGAGCTGGGCGACGTGCGCCCGCTGGCGCAGGAGCGCAAGGTTGCGCTGAAAAAAGGCGATGCAAGCTCGAAGGTAAACCAGCGCGCCCGGCGCGCAGCGGCCACCGAGGAGCCCGCAAGCGAATTGAATCCCCTGGCCGGGGAGTTCGTGCAACCGGTGGACCCATGGGACCCGCTGGAGTTCAAGCGTGACGGCGTACAGAACGGGGTCTATCGCAACCTGCGGTTGGGCAAGTACCAGGTGGATGCGCGCCTGGACCTGCACCGCCACACTGTAGAGATGGCGCGCCGTGCCGTGTTCGAGTTCGTGCGTGATTGTCTCGAGGCGGACGTGCGCTGTGCGCTGATTACCCACGGCAAGGGCGAGGGGCGTAAACACCCCGCGCTGCTGAAAAGCTGCGTCAATGCATGGCTGCCGCAGTTGCCCGAGGTGCTGGCATTCCACAGCGCCCAGAAACAGCACGGTGGCCTGGGGGCAACCTATGTCCTGCTGCGCAAGAGTGAGCGCAAGCGACAGGACAACCTGGAGCGCCACCAGCGCCGACGCTGAACGGGTGGGCTGGTCCGCTGGGGCGCGCCGGCCTCCCGTTCAACTTTTTCCAGCGGTTTAACCTGGCTGTAACTTCCGGCCCTTATGATTCCCCTGCAACGAATGATCGTGCTGCTGTCCCGGGAGGGCATGCAGCGCCGGGTATCGTTGATCTTCTCTCATCTTCCCCGCTGATCGCGGGTATCACGCTTGCGGCCTGATCGGGCCGCTTTCTTATTTCCGGGCCGGGAAACCGGGGAATGTACTTCTCAGGGAGGGGAGGATTTCGCGGGCTGGAATTCAATCCGGGTAGCGCTGTCACTGCTCTCCAATATCAGTGAATTACCCTCGAACGACAGGTTGTCGGTCTGGGACAGTGCCCGCAGGAAATCCTGCTCGAGATCGTTGCTGTCGCGCCGCTCTGCCATGGGGCTTACGGTGGGGGGGCGGGTCCATGAAAACCGGCTGCCGGAGCGCAATAGCTTGCCGATGTAGGGGTTGGACCCGGAATTGCCGCGCACGTAACCGAGGGGGTCACAGGAGAAGTAAGGGCGATCGCGCATCAGCTTGCGCCACAGCAGGCCGGTGCGGTGCTCGCGGCCATCGATGGTGAGGCTTTTCAGCAGCCAGGGTTGCTCGCAGAGCCCGGGTGATTCCGCCGGAGTCACTTCCTGCGTTCCGCCATTGTGGCCGCAGCCGTGCAGGACGGCGGCAGCCAGCAACAGGCAGGCTGGAAGCAATGACAGGCGGATATTCTCCATGGCGGGAACTCGTTGCTTTTTAGGTATTTAAGCGAATTCTGGCCCGCGATACTGTGTTGTAGTTCAAGGCTGGTCGGCACCTGATGCCTTTCCGGCGTGCGTGATAAGGCGGCCCGGAAGCATCGCGGGAATCAGATGCCTATCTTAACGTATTCAATATAGATATCGCCGGGGGGATCCCGCAGGATGAGACGCTCGCCGCCCGACTTGGTAAACGCCTGGCGGGTACCGGCAAGCGCACGCAGGTACTGGTTTTCCTGCTGCAACAACGGCTCGGGCGCCGCCATCTTGGTGGAGGCGAAGCTGGAGGTGTCCCACAGGATCAGGCCGTTGTCGGTGATCTGCATGGCGCCGCGGTAAGTATTCACTCCGCTCTTGCCCATGACATTACCTTCGCGATTGCAGAGGAAGGTGAAGCGCTCCGTGTCCTCGATGCCGACTCCCTCACCGTTGATCCGCAGCCGTTTCAGCTCCCACTTGCTGCCGCAGACGCTCTCGAGGTTACCCGCGTACTGCGTCAGCTGCGGCTGGTCCGAACCTATGCCGATACAGCCCGTCACCACGATTGCGAGGCCTGCCAGCCAGAGTTGCGCCAGTTTGTTCATCACAGCTTCGCTCCCTGCCCGAACACATACAAAGGTGGCGCGACTCCCTTGCGCCCTCTCCAAGGGTAGTCGCTTGCGGGCGCATGTGCCGTCCTCCGGGACGAACCAGGCGACAAGCTATGCTTACAGGAGATTACCCCACGATTTGGAACACTTTAGTGGCCCCGGAGGGATTCTGGCCTCGCCATGTTCAGACAAACCAAGATTGTCGCGACACTGGGTCCCGCCACAGACCAGGCGGATGTACTGGCCCAGCTGGTTGCCGCTGGCGTCGATACCGTGCGCCTCAACTTTTCCCACGGCAGGAATGAGGATCACCGGCGACGTGCCGAGCAGGTGCGGACAGAGGCCACGCGCCAGGGCCGCCATGTGGCAGTACTCGGTGACCTGCAGGGGCCAAAAATCCGCGTGGGCCGATTCAGCGAGGGGCGCGCGCACCTGGACAGGGACGCCAGTTTCACGCTGGATCCGCAATGGCCGGCCGATGGTGGCAATGCCGAGGGCGTGGCGGTGGATTATGCCGGCCTCGCTGCAGACTGTTCCCCCGGGGATATCCTGTTACTGGACGATGGCCGCCTGCGCCTGGCAGTCCAGTCGGTGGTGGATAACGTGGTCCACACCCGCGTTGAGGTGGGAGGTTGGCTGTCGAACAACAAGGGTATCAACAAGTTGGGTGGCGGGCTCACCGCGCCGGCACTTACCGACAAGGACCGTCGCGACATCGAGCTGGCCGCAGAACTCAAGGTGGATTACCTGGCGGTGTCCTTTCCCCGCGATGCCGGCGACGTGCAGCAGGCGCGACAGTTGCTGCGCACCGCCGGTGGTGATGCCCACATTGTCGCGAAGATAGAGCGCGCCGAGGCGGTGGCGGATGAGGCAGGGCTGGACCGGCTGATACTGGCCAGCGATGCGGTCATGGTGGCGCGCGGGGACCTGGCCGTCGAGATCGGCGACGCTGAATTGATGGGCGTGCAGAAATACCTGATCAAGCGCGCCCGTCACCTGAACCGGGTGGTGATAACCGCCACCCAGATGATGGAATCCATGATCTCGAGCCCGGTGCCGACCCGAGCCGAAGTCTGCGATGTGGCGAACGCCGTGCTGGATGGCACCGACGCTGTGATGCTGTCTGCCGAGACGGCGGCCGGGGATTACCCCGTGGCGACCGTCGAGCATATGGCGGAAGTGATTGTCGGCGCGGAGAAGCACAGGGTGTTTCGCCGCCCGCCCCGGATAATGCAGGACTACTACCCGGCGGGCGACGAGTGCATCGCCATGGCTGCCATGGCCATCGCCAATCACTGTCGCGACATAAAAGCGATCATCTGCCAGACCGAGACTGGCAATACCGCGCTACTGATGTCCCGCGTCCGTGTCGATATACCCATCTTTGCCTTCTGCCGGCACCAGTCCACCTGTAACAGGGTGGCGCTGTACCGCGGTGTCGACCCGGTCCAGATGGAGGTGGAGGGGCTCGATGCGATGGCCCGGGACGAGCAGGCGGTCCGCCACCTGAAAGAACGCGGCTACCTCCAGCGCGGGGATTTTACGCTGGTGTCGCGGGGCTATCACCAGGATGTGGGCGGCAGCACCGACACGCTGCGGATCCTGCAGGTGGAGTAGGTCGCTTCTGGCTGGCGGTGGCCCTTCGCAGCCCGCTTCGCATAGGTATGACAAAAACGTATAGTAGCGCTGTCGCAGTCGAAATATCCTCGTGGGAATGCTGAATCTCAACTTCTGGCGGGCCGGCAGGCTGGCCCTGCTCACACTATTCACGGGCTGCGCGGCCCCGTCCGGCGCGCCCCCGGTAAAATCGACTGGCAGCCCTGCGCTGTCATGTATCGGCGATCCCGCTGCCGGAGTCATCGCGCGTGAAGCCGCCCACCGGGAAATGGCTGCAACGTTTTTCCAGGAAGGCAGCCGCTTCCAGCTGCGTAACCTCTATACAGAGGACGTGCAGGTGCTCTTCAACGGTAAACCCATCTTCGACCAGTGCTCCGGTATTGCCCGGGAGATAGACAGCGAGGCGCGCGCGCGACAGGTGCTGCAGCTGGCGGGGCCGGAGCACTGGCAGAAACTGGTGGGTACGCGGGTTTTCGCCTGCCGTAATAACCGCGCCGGATGGTTCTTTTTCCTGCGCGAGCGCGACGGTTACATCGGCTATGCCGGCAAGCGCCAGCTGCCGGTATTTCTCGTGGGCATAGATTGCGAGCCCGAGCCGTAATCGCAGGCATCGTTGCTCTCTACGAGCGCACGCAGCGTACCAGCGTCTTGGTTTCCAGCTCCTGTTCCACGCAGTGGAATTTCTGGCCGTTCAGGCTCAGTGCTCGGGGGGATCCTTCGGGCGCGGCTGTGTTTGCACAACCGGCAACTCCTGTCGCCAGGGCCACGGCAAGCAGAATACAGCTCAGCTTCTGCACCGCAGGTACCTCGTTTTTTCAGCTTTTCACTCATGTTTCCCTCTCAGCCTAGGGGAATCAGGTGTCAGTGTGGGGAAAGGCGCGCCAATTTGTGCAAAGCGGCGCCGGGGCCGCAGTGGCTGCAGGACCAGAAGCCCGGTCCTGCCCGTGGAAAATAAAAAACCGCGCTTCTGGCGAAGCGCGGCAAGGCTTTTGCTCAAGGAGCGCGGGGAGCAATCCGGCTCCCCCGAGAGAATGGTTCCTGTTAGAGGAAGCTTTAGAAGTTGTAGCTGCCGGTGAGGGCAATGGTGCGCGGTGCGCCGTAGTAACCAGTGGTCAGGCCAGCTGCGTTGTAACCTGCATTGCGGTAGACCTCGTCGTTGAGGTTTTTGCCTTGCAGGGAAAGCTGCCAGTCACCACCGCCACTAAAGTAAGTCGCGCCGGCATCCACCAAGGTCACAGAGCCAACGTCGAGCGCGCTGGGAGCGGCGTAGATCTGGATCTCGCTACGATAGGAAACAGAGCTGTTCAGCACCAGCTCACCATCCAGCATGTCCATGCTATAGCTGAGTTGGCCCATCGCCGTCTTCGAAGGGCTGTACTGGAGGTTGGCCCAGTCATCGGCCACATTGGCGACCACGAATTCTCCGGGATTTTCGCCTGGGACCTTGGTAAGTACCTCAATGTATTCGGCGTCGGTATAGCCGAGAACGACATTAGCTGTCAGGCGGTCAGTAATGCTGGCCAGCATCTCGAGCTCCAGGCCGCTGATTTCTGATTCACCCGCATTGACCACTGAGCTGGCGAAGCCACCGGTCGAGGGCGAGAAGTCCTGTACCGTAACCTGCATATCCTCGTAATCGGTGCTGAACGCTGCCGCGTTCAGGCGGATGCGGTCATCCAGCAGCTGGGTTTTGATGCCCAGTTCGAAAGTATTCGCGGTTTCCGGATCGTAACCCTGCTCGGTTTCCGGATTCACGCTGGCATCGCCGCGCATATCGAAGCCGCCGCTCTTGAAGCCGGAACTGAAACTGCCGTAAACCATGGTGTCATCGTCGAACTGGTAGTTCAGACCCACTTTCGGTGAGAATTGCCCCCACTCATCACTGTTGCTGTAATCGGTCAGCGGAGGGCCAAAGGTTTCCGGAGCGGCCGGTGTGCCAGCATAACGGTCAGCAAATATCGGGGAATAGAGCCCGCTGTAATTTGCCTTGAATACATCCGCTGATTTTTCGTCGCGGGTATAACGGCCACCGAGGATCAGTCCCAATTTTTCGGTCAGTGCGTAGTCGAGGTTCGCGTAGACCGCCATGCTCTGGGTGTCCACGGTGCCGCCCACATTCTGGGTCAGGCCATTCGGAAAGATCGTGGGCAGGATGTATTTATAGATATCCAGCACGGCGTCGAAGGAGCCGGCCGCTGTACCATCATAGTAATAGAGACCGGAAACAAGACTGAAGTTGTCTGCGTCCCAGTTCAGCTGGAATTCCTGTGTGAACTGTTCGTCGTCATAATAGGCCGGCACATCGAAGTCCGGGCGATTGGTGCTATCGAAGTCGATGTTGGTTTCGGTCTGGCCGCTGCGGCTGGCGGTAATCGATTTCACGGTAACGCTGTCGGAGAGCTGCCATTCCGCGGTCAGGGACATTCCACTGCTCTCTACAGAGTTGTCCGGTGACATATTCGAGCGGTGGTCGTATACGTTGTCGAGCGGTGTTTCGGGCCCGTATGGGGTGTCGAACATCAGGTGGCCGAATCGCGCGTTGGAGTCGTCCTGGGTGGTATCAGCTGCCAGCCGGATAAACAGGTCCTCGGAAGGATTGAATTCCAGGGAGACGCGCCCGCTCAGGATATCCTTGTTGTAATTCTCTGCGCCGGTCAGGATGTTTTCGCCGTAGCCGTCGCGCTGGTAGCTGGCCACGGCGAAACCGACAGCGGCGGTGTCGGACAGACCGGTCTGGCCGCTCAGGACCAGGTCACGCTGGTTGTAGGAGCCGATTCCTCCGCGGACGCGGAACTCGGTATCGCCAGTGAGTTTCTTGGTCACGTACTTAACCGCACCGCCGATGGTGTTCTTGCCATACAGGGTGCCCTGCGGACCGCGCAAAACTTCGATACGCTCCACATCGAAGACATCCATGACCGCGCCCTGCGGACGAGCCACATAGACATCATCCACATAAATGCCAACACCCGGCTCAAAGCCCCAGAGCGGATCCTGCTGCCCGATACCGCGGATATAGGCGGTCAGGGTCGAGTTGGTGCCGCGGCTGACCTGCAGGGTGGTGTTGGGGGTGAGTTTCTGTACATCAGTCAGGTCGGCTACACCGTTCTCGACCAGTGCATCTTCGCTGAACGCGGTCACCGCCACCGGCACTTCCTGCAGCGACTGCTCGCGCTTCTGTGCGGTTACGGTGACCTCTTCCAGTGCCGGCTGCTGGGCATGGGTAAAGGTGGCGCCGCAGGCCAGCATTACGCCGGCGGCCAGGGGGTGGAATTTTATTACTCTCATCGTGGCACTCTCCATTCACCAATTTATGGTTCTTATCGATACTGCCACTGTATCGGCTCCCGGCCCGCTTGCCTGCTAGACCAAGGTATGACGCGATTACAGCGACGGGAGGAGGACAACCTGCACCGCCTGGGGTAAGGTTGGACGCGACTGACAGGAAGTCGCGCCGGCCGGCCCGCCCCAGCCCGGGGCGCCGGACGAAAAGAATAAACAACACCGATAGATTCGAGTAGGTGCGCTTTTGTTTAGCCTGACTACCCTCGCCGCCGTGGCCCTGGCCTACCTGTTGCTGCTGTTTGCCATTGCCTACTGGGGTGATCGCCTGCCGGCGGCCCGTATCCGCCCGTTCAAGCCCCTGATGCTGGCGCTGGCCGGTACCTATACCAGTGCCTGGATGTTCTTCGGTACCCCGGCCCAGGCCGTGGAGGAAGGCTGGCTGCTGCCGCCGACCTTCGTTGGCGCGACACTGATACTGGTATTCGGCGCTCCCCTGCTGGCCCGCTTTGTGCGCCTGTCCAAGCAGCAGGGCTCCACCTCCATCGCCGACTTCATCAGCGCCCAGTACGGCGGTTCCCAGTGGCTCGCGGCTGCGGTTGCCCTGCTCGCCCTGGTGGCGATCCTGCCATACCTGGCGCTGCAGCTCCGGGCCGTTGCGGACAGTTTCCTGTTCCTGGCGGACGACCCGCGACTGAATGCCTCGCTGGTGACCGGGCTCGTGAGCGTGACCCTGGGAGCTTTCGCGTTGCTGTTCGGCACCCGCCACATCGACAGCAGCGTGCACCGCAACGGTATGCTGCTGGCGGTGGCATTCGAGGCGCTGGTCAAGATAGGGGCGCTCGTGGCGGTAGCCTGGTTCGTGCTGGGTAGTGCGTTTGACGGTACTGCGGGCCTTGTACGCGAGGTGCTGGCCAGCGAGCGGGTGTCACGGATCGCGAGCGAGAGACCCGCTGACACCGGTTTCCTGGCGGTGGTGGTGCTGGGCATGGCCGCGATGTTCTGCCTGCCGCGCCAGTTCCACCTCCTGATGATCGAGAGTGACAGCGAGCGGGACATAGGCCCGGTGCGCAAACTGATACCGCTCTACCTGGGCATCCTGTCGGCGGCCATCCTGGTGGTGGGCTATGCCGGCCTGGTGTGGTTGCCGGGTGCCGAGACCAACCCCGAGCGATTCGTGCTCGGCATCCCGCGGGAAAGCGGCTCCGGCGCGCTGGCCCTGTTCGCCTTCGTGGGGGGGCTCTCCGCCGGCTCCAGCATGGTGATCATCGCTACCATCGCGCTGTCCACCATGATTGCCAACACCCTGGTGGTGCCTTTCTGGCTGCAGCACATGCAGGTGCGGCCCGGCCGGGTGCGGCCCGGCCAGGCGAGGCCCGGAGCCCAGGGGGCCCTGGGCTCCGACCTGCGGCGGGTGCGGCGCGGGATCATTGCGGTGATCATGCTGGCGGCCTTTGCCTTCAATGAGGTGATGGACACGGGGGTCCGGCTGGGTACTTTCGGGTTGCTGTCGCTGGCCCTGGTGGCCCAGCTGGCCCCGGCCATGCTGGCGGCGGTGTGCTGGCCGGGGCACTGGGCCCGCCTGCGCGCCGGTGGCGCTATGTCGGGCCTCGCTGTGGGGGCGGTGATCTGGTCGCTGTCGGCCCTGCCTGCGGCTCTCGGCGGTACCGACCTGGTGGCGGGCGCCCTCGGCCTGAACTGGAGCCCGCTGTCGATTGCAGCGGTGTTCGGGCTCGGCCTGAACGTGCTGGCCCTGGTGCTGGTGTCGAAATTGCTGGACCAGTGGCGGCCGCTGCGCATCGGCGAGGCCGAGGCGCCGGTGGACCGGAACCGGCTGCGCGAGCTGCTGGCAAGGTTTGTGGGTGACGCCGCGGCGGAGCGCACTTTTAACAGTATCGACGCCGGTACCGGGGCCGGTGCAGGCAGCGGGGACAGCTACCGGGGAAAGGTGGAGAAGATCCTCGCGGGCATCGTGGGCTCCACCAGCGCGCGGCGCCTGGTGCGACAGCCGCTGGGCGGTGAAGTGGGTGCGCAGACACTGGAGCAGGCCTCCGCCATCTACCAGTTTGGCCGGGGACTGCTGCAGAGCAGCATCGACAATATCGACCAGGGCATCTCAGTGGTGGATGCCAACCTCAACCTGGTGGCCTGGAACCGCCGCTACGTGGAACTGTTCGACTACCCGGCGGAAATGATCTATGTCGGCCAGCCGGTGGCCGAGCTGGTGCGTTACAACGCCAGTCGCGGCGAGTGCGGGCCCGGTGCGGTGGAGATGCACGTACAAAAGCGCGTGGAGCACCTGCGTGCGGGCACCGCCTACCGGGTACAGCGCCACCGTACCGACGGTGCGGTGCTCGAGATCCGCGGCAACCCGCTGCCGGGTGGCGGGTTCGTGACCACTTACACCGATGTGTCTGACTACCAGCGTGCGGTGGCGGAACTGACCGAGGTGCGGGACTCGCTCGAGCAGAAAGTGACGGCCCGCACTGCAGAGCTGCAGCAGCTCAACAGCGAGCTGCACGCGGCCAGCGCGGGCAAGACGCGCTTCCTGGCCGCCGCCAGCCACGACCTGGTGCAGCCGCTGAATGCCGGGCGGCTGTTCCTGGACGCCCTTTCGGCGCGCCAGCTGGATGAGGACAGTCGCCGCCTGCTGGGCCGCGCCGACAGTGCACTCGCCGCCGCGGAGCAACTGATCACCGACATGCTGCAGATCGCCCGCATGGATGCCGGCGACATTCACCCGAAGTTCCAGCGGGTATCCCTCGACCGGATCCTCGACGACGCCGTCGCCCGGGCGCGGCTGGGGGCCGAGGCGCGCGGTATCCGCCTGCGCTATCGCCCGACCCGGGCCTGGGTGATGACCGACGAAAAGATGCTGCGCCGCGTGGTACAGAACCTGCTCGACAACGCGGTGAAATATACCCGCACGGGCGGCGTGCTGTTGGGGGTGCGCCGGCGCGGCAAAGGCGTGTCGCTGGAGGTCTGGGATACCGGCAGCGGCATCGAGCCCGCGCGCCAGCAGGATATCTTCCGCGAGTTCTGCCGGCTCGGCGGTGTCGAGCGTGAGCACGGTTACGGCCTCGGCCTGGCCACGGTGGAGCGCCTCTGCCGGCTACTCGATTCACCCATCAGCCTGTCGTCAGTACCGGGCCGCGGCAGTGTCTTCCGGGTCCGGCTGCCCGCCGCGAGCCCCGCACCCGCCACGCGCTCCCGGCCGGCCATTGCGCGGACCGCCGGCTACGAGCTCGACCTGTCGGTGCTGTGTGTCGACAACGAGCCGGCCATTCTAGAGGCGATGCAGGCCCTGCTGGGTGGCTGGGGGTGCCGGCTGGAGTGCGCGCTGGGCCGTGAGGAGGCACTCGCCACGCCGTGCCCGGACCTGCTGCTGATGGATTTCCACCTGGATGACGACCGCGACGGTATGGAGCTGGCCCGTGAGCTGATGCAGCGCTGGGGCGCGGAGGTGCCCTGCGTGATCATCTCGGCGGAAAATACTGACACGGTCAAGGCGAGCGCCCTCGCCTGTGGTTGGCAATTCCTGCAGAAACCACTGCGGCCAGCGGCCCTGCGGGCCCTGCTGCAGGCGCACCAGCGGGAAATGACCGCTGCCGGCGACCCACCTGCGACCAAGGTCGTATAGCGGCGGACGCACCCGCCGCGCAGTCTATCGATAACAATCCTGTAGGAGCGGCCGTTGGCCGCGATCACTGGGTTGGCATTACTGCAGCGCTATCGCGGCCATGGGCCCCTCCTACAGGAACTGCCGGTATGAAAGAGGCGCGATGATGACAACAACGAGGTACGGAAAATAATGAAAAAATACCTGCTGGAAATCCTGATGTTCAGCGCCTATGCGCTGTTCGCCGCGTCGTGGGTCTCGGGGGCCATGCTGACCCCACAGATCCAGGCCTCGTTTGGCGAGCAGGGCTTTGCCAATGCCACCTGGGGCAGCCTGATGATCACCATGGCCAAGATCGTGGGCAACCTGGCCGCGGCCATGGTGCTGGTGCGGCTTGGCGCCAAGCGCGCCTTCGCGCTGGCCATGCTGCTGATCGCCGCCGGCGGCATCGGGGCCTTCGCCGGCGACTATGGCAGCTGGCTGGTTTCCCGGCTGGCGCTGGGCCTCGGGGGAGCGCTGGCTATTGTCTACTTCAACCCGGTGGTGCTGCATTACTTCGCTGCCGATGAGCGCCCGCTGGTCAACGGCATCAACGCGGCCGCCTTCAATACCGGCAACCTGCTCGCCCTGCTGTCCACCGGTGCGCTCACCGCCTGGCTGGGCAGCTGGGAATCGGTAGTGGGCCTGTACGGCATCATGGTGGCGGCACTGGCGCTGCTGTGGTGGCTGGCGGCGGAGAATTTTGAGCTGGGCGGCGCCGGCCGCGGCGATGCGCCGGCGGAGAAATACGGGCTGCGCGAAGGTGCGCGGGAGGGCTTCAACTGGTGGCTGCCCCTGGCCTACTGCGGCGTGCTGACCTGCTATATCGCGGTATTTTCGCTGTTCCCGCTGATCGACGGCTTCGCCGTGGCCAGCAGCCATCTCTCTGCAGTGATGATTGCCGCGGGCATGCTGGGCACCGTAGCGGGCATCGTCGCCACCAAGCGCCTGCCGCTGCGGCTGCCGGTACTGCGCTACGCCGGCCTGGCGCTGGTGGCCTTTGCGGCGCTGATGCTGGCCAGCAGCAACCCCCTGGTTGCCTACACTGCCGCTGCGCTGGCCGGTTTCTTCATGTTCCTGCCGATGACGGCACTGGTGACGCTGCCGCAGGAGCTGCCGGGCATGACACCAGGGCGCATCACGGTCACCTTCGCCATGTTCTGGTCCATTTCCTACCTGGTTGCCACGCTGCTGATCTACGCCGCCGGCCTGCTGGCAGACCTCAGCGGCGAGCCGGCGCTGGCCGCCTATTTCGCCGTGGCCTGCTCCGCGTCACTGTTCGTATTCTCGTTCCTGTTACCTGAGAGCGGTGCTGCGGAAGAAAAACAAAACGAAGCGCAGAAGGGTGGAGAAGTAAAAGGTGGAGAAAACAATGCGACAGCTTGATGCAAAACTGGCGGAGTGGCTGCAGGGCTTTAACGCCCAGCTGGAACAGCTGAAAGCCGCGGGCTTTGAGCCCACTCCCATCAGTGCCCGCGAGGGGCTGGCGAACCTGACCCGTGGATTCGTGGAGCCGGGCCCGGAAATGGCGGTGTGCGAAACACTGGTGCCTGGACCCAAGTTCAATGTGCCGGTGCGTATCTACCGACCGGAATCTGCCTCGCCCGGCCCGGCGATCATCTACAGCCATGGAGGCGGGCACATGGCGGGCAGCGTCTCCGTCTACGATCCCATCTGCCGCCGTATCGCCGCGGCCTGCGGGCGCACGGTAATCTCCGTTGACTACCGGCTGGCCCCGGAAAATCCCTATCCGGCGGGACTCGAGGACCTGCTGGCGGTGATTCGCGGTGCCGGTACGGCGTTGGAGAAGAAAGGCGTGGAGCACAATGGCCGCTGGATCCTGATGGGCGACTCCGGTGGCGGTGCCATGACCGCCAGTGCGTGCCGCCTGCTGCAGCACGAACGCCACCAGGTTGCCGGGCAGGTGCTGCTATATCCCAGCCTGGACTACACCATGCAGCTGCCGTCCATTGTGGATAACGGCAGCGGCTACCTGCTGGAAAAGGAAAAGATCGCCTGGTACTTCGACAACTATTTCCAGGGAGCGGAGAACCGCTGTGAGTGCTCACCACTCTATGGCGAATTCACCGAAAACCTGCCCCCCACCCTGGTGGCGACGGCGGAGTTCTGCCCGCTGCGGGACGAGGGCATTGCCTACGTCAAACGACTCAACGATGCCGGGGTCGAGGCGCAGTGCCTGCATTTCGACAGCATGATCCATGCCTTCCTGAATATGGACGCGCTGGTGCCGGCGGCCTGTGACCGTTTCTACCGGCACGTGGCGGAATTCGTCGCCGGTCTCGAATAACCGGAGCGACCGGGCCTGCGTCAGGCCCCGGTCTCGATCTCCAGTGCGCGCAGGATCTCTGCGGTGGGCTCCACCTGGTTCATGGTGTAAAAGTGCAGCCCCGGCGCGCCGCCGGCCAGCAGCGTCTCGCACAGGTCAGTCACCACCTCCAGGCCCAGCTTGCGGATGTCGTCCGGGTTGCTGAAGCTCTCCATGCGCTTCTTCAGCCAGCGCGGGATCTCCGCACCGCAATTGCGCGAGAAGCGCGCCAGGTTGGCAAAATTGGTGATCGGCATGATACCCGGGTAGATGGGCGCATCGATGCCGGCTTTCTCGCACTGGTCGAGGAAATAGAAATAGGCGTCCGGGTTGTAGAAATACTGCGTCAGGGCACTGTTGGCACCGGCCTCGAACTTGCCCTTCAGGTAGCGGATATCGTCGTCGTAGGATTCCGCCTCCGGGTGGATCTCCGGGTAGGCCGCCACTTCCAGGTGGAAGTGCTCGCCGGTATGGCGGCGAATAAAGGCCACCAGCTCATTGGCGTATACCAGCTGCGCCACTGTACCCATCCCTGACGGCATGTCGCCGCGCAGGGCGACAATGCGGTCGACGCCCGCCTCCCTGTAGCTGTTCAGCAGGCCCAGCACGGTTTCCTCGTCATCGCCACCGAACGACAGGTGCGGTGCGATGGAGATGCCATCGCGGCGCAGGCCGGTGACGATATTGCTGGTGGTTTCGCGGGTGGTGCCGCCGGCGCCGTAAGTGACGGAGAAAAATGCCGGCTGGAATTCCTGCAGGGTTTCGCGGGTCTTGTAGAGTTTCTCCCGGCCCGCGGGAGTCTTGGGCGGGAAAAACTCGAAGCTGATTCTGGGGGTGTCGGTCATGGTGCGGTCTTTTTCCTGTCCCCCGAGGGACCGGGTGCCGGCCAATACCGGCACCCGGTCTCGGGTCAATTAATACTTGTAACTTTCCGGCTTGAACGGCCCTTCCACGGAAACGCCGATATATTTCGCCTGGTCTTCGGTCATGCGGGTGATCACACCGCCGAAGCCCTCGACCATGTAACGGGCCACTTCCTCGTCCAGTTTCTTCGGCAGCACTTTCACGTACAGCGCAGAAACTTTCTGGTCGGCCGGCAGGTCGGCGAATTTTTCCTGGTACAGGTGGATCTGTGCCAGGACCTGGTTGGCGAAGGAGCCGTCCATGATGCGGCTGGGGTGGCCGGTGGCGTTGCCCAGGTTCACCAGGCGGCCCTCGGAGAGCAGCAGCAGGTGGTCGTTGCTCTCGGCGTTGCGCACGATCTTGTGGACCTGCGGCTTTACTTCCTGCCACTCCCAGTGCTTGCGCATGTAGGCGGTGTCGATCTCGTTGTCGAAGTGGCCGATGTTGCACACCACCGCGCCGCTCTTCAGCGCCTTCAGCATGTGCGCGTCGCACACGTTGGTATTGCCGGTGGTGGTGACGATCAGGTCGGTGTTAGCCAGCAGCTCCTCGTTGATGCCCTCGCCGGTGCCGGTGTTGATACCGCCCTTGTAGGGGGACACCAGTTCGAAGCCGTCCATGCAAGCCTGCATGGCGCAGATGGGGTCCACCTCGGAGATCTTCACGATCATGCCTTCCTGGCGCAGGGAGGCGGCGGAGCCCTTGCCCACGTCGCCGTAGCCGATCACCAGCGCCTTCTTGCCGGACAGCAGGTGGTCGGTGGCGCGCTTGATGGCGTCGTTCAGGCTGTGGCGACAACCGTACTTGTTGTCATTCTTGCTCTTGGTGACCGCGTCATTGACGTTGATCGCCGGCACTTTCAGGGTGCCTTCGCGCAGCATGTCCTGCAGGCGGTGCACGCCGGTGGTGGTCTCCTCGCTGATGCCGTGGCAGTCGTCGAGGATCTGCGGGTACTTGCGATGCAGCAGCTCGGTCAGGTCGCCGCCGTCGTCGAGGATCATGTTCGGCTGCCAGCCGGCTACGTCGTCGCCCACGGTGCGCTCCAGGCACCACTCGTATTCTTCCTCGGTTTCGCCTTTCCAGGCGAAGACCGGGATACCGCTGGCGGCGATGGCGGCCGCAGCGTGGTCCTGGGTAGAGAAGATATTGCACGAGGACCAGCGCACCTCTGCGCCCAGCGCGACGAGGGTCTCGATGAGTACCGCGGTCTGGATGGTCATGTGGATACAGCCCATGATGCGCGCGCCGGCCAGCGGCTGCTCGGCGCGGTACTTCTCGCGCAGTGCCATCAGCGCGGGCATCTCGCCCTCGGCGATCTCAATCTCGCGGCGGCCCCAGTCCGCCAGGCTGATATCGGCGACTTTGAAATCCTTGAATTCGGTGCTCATCTGGTTCATTCCAACCTCTAAATTTTCTTTTGTGTGGTAGGAGCAGCCGCTGGCCGCGATTGTTAGCCGGCTTCTCCGGAAGGTCGCGGCCATGGGCCGCTCCTACATGGCTTTCGTTATCTTGTTTTACAGACCGGCCTGCTCGCGCAGCAGCTCCGCCTTGTCGGTCTTCTCCCACGGGAAGGCGGTGAAGGTTTCGGTGCGCTGCTCGCCGCGGCTGTCGGTCCAGGTATAGGTGTGCTCGAACGGCTCGCGGCCGAAGTGGCCGTAAGCCGCGGTGAGCTGGTACATCGGGTGCAACAGGTCCAGTGCCCGGGAAATCGCATAGGGCCGCAGGTCGAAATGCTCGCGCACCAGCTCGATCAGTTTGTCTTCGCTCACCTTGCCCGTGCCGAACGTATTGATCGACAGGGAGGTGGGCTCGGCCACGCCGATGGCGTAGGACACCTGGATCTCGCAACGGCTGGCGAGGCCGGCTGCCACGATGTTCTTGGCCACGTAGCGGCCGGCGTAGGCCGCGGAGCGGTCCACCTTGGACGGGTCCTTGCCAGAGAAGGCGCCGCCGCCATGGCGGGCGGAACCGCCGTAGGTGTCCACGATGATCTTGCGCCCGGTCAGGCCGCAGTCGCCCACGGGGCCGCCGATCACGAACTTGCCGGTGGGGTTGATGTGGTACTTGGTGCCCTCATGCAGCCACTCCTTCGGCAGCACGTGGTGCACGATCAGCTCCAGCACCGCCTCGCGCAGGTCCTCCTGGCTGACATCCGGGTTGTGCTGGGTGGACAGCACCACTGCGTCGATGGCACAGGGCTTGCCGTGCTCGTCATAGCGGAAGGTCACCTGGCTCTTGGCATCCGGGCGCAGCCACGGCAGCAGGCCGGACTTGCGCGCTTCGGCCTGGCGCTCCACCAGGCGGTGAGCGTAGTACACCGGTGCGGGCATGAAGGTGGGGGTCTCGTCGGTGGCGTAGCCGAACATCAGGCCCTGGTCGCCGGCACCCTGGTCTTCCGGCTTGGCGCGGTCGACACCCTGGGCGATATCCACCGACTGCTTGCCGATCATGTTGAGTACGCCACAGGTATCGCCATCGAAGCCCACCTCGGAGGAGGTGTAGCCGATGTCGGTGATCACCTTGCGCACCAGGTCTTCCAGGTCGACCCAGGCGCTGGTGGAAATCTCGCCGGCGATCACGGCCACGCCGGTCTTGACCAGCGTCTCGCAGGCCACACGGGCGTGCTTGTCGCGCGCCAGCAGGGCGTCCAGCACCGCGTCGGAAATCTGGTCGGCGATCTTGTCCGGGTGTCCCTCCGATACGGACTCCGAGGTAAACAGTTTGTATTCACTCATGTGAAGCTCTCCATGTCTTGCCTGCGGCAAACGAAAAATAAAAACACTGCTTTCATGCGAGGCCTGTGCGCAGGCCGCGCGGGTAAATTACGGTTTCACGAATTCGCGGATCTGGATCTGGAAGCCGTTGCGCAGGGCACTATAGACACTGCGCCCGTTTTTCAGGCCGGCCTCTTCCGCCCAGGCCTGCAGCTGTTCCGGGGCGAAGCCCAGCCACAGGTCGCCGCAGGCCTCGCGGGCCCAGTCCTGGTTGTGTTCCTGCAGCTCCGCCACCAGCAGCTGGCCGCCGTCTTTAAGGGCCTGCACCAGGTCCTGGAAGATCTGTGCCGGGTCCGGCGTGTGGTGCAGCACCATGTTTACCACGATGCTGTCGGCACTCTGCGGCCGGGCAATGGCCTCGCGGGTGTCGCCGCACACAAACTCGATATTTCCCAGCACCTGCTCGGCGGCGAATTGCTGCGCGCGCTCGAGCATGGCGTCGGACAGGTCCAGCGCGGTGACACGGGTGTAACGGGGGCTCAGTTCTGCCAGGAACTCGCCCTCGCCGGGTCCCACCTCCAGCGCCGCCTCACCGGGACGCAGCAGCTGCGCCACCTGCGGGCCATACACCTCATAGCCGGCGATCAGTTCCTGCTGTTCACGGAAGCGATTGCCGTAGTCGGCGAAAAAGCGCCGGGAGGCCTCTGCGCGCTCCCGTGCGATGGCCGCCACCGCCCCGGCGCGCGCGGGAGACAGGGGCAGCCGGTCGAGGCTGGCAAACAGCCCCCGCAATGCCTCGCCATCGCCGCTGCGGCGGTAGAAAAGGTTGTTGCCCTCGCGCCGCCTGCTTACCAGCCCTGCCTGGGCCAGCACCTTGAGATGGTGGCTCAGCGCCGGCTGGCGCAGCTCGAAGATGCGGCACAGCTCCAGCACGCTGTAGGAGTCCTGGCTGAGCAGCCGCAAGATCTCCAGGCGCAGCGGGTCCCCCGCGGCCTTGAGGATCGCGGCCAGTTGCGGGATCTCGTCACCGACTGGCTGGTCGGTGAGCTGGGCTGTTTGCAGGGATTCAGGCATGGGGCGCAGTCTAGCAGCGCTGCAGTCTATATCAAAGTATTTTGATGCAGCTCGATAAAAATATTTTGATGCAGATGGGTTGTTTTAACTGCCGGGGTGCAGCGCGCAACAATGTTGCTGGCAAAAGGCGCCATTTGCCCGGCGGCCTTTGCGCCGCGCCGCCGATTGCGGGAAAATACGCCTCCTTTTTCGCCGCCGTGGCCTATGGTGAATGCGGTCCCGGCCCCGCAAACCGATCTGAGAGCTGAGCCCTATGACTTCCTCCAACCCGTCCCGCACCGAGCTGGCCAATGCCGTTCGCGCCCTGTCCATGGATGCCGTGCAGAAGGCCAAGAGTGGCCACCCCGGCGCACCCATGGGCATGGCGGACATCGCCGAGGTGCTGTGGAACGACTACCTGAAGCACAACCCGGCCAACCCGGACTGGGCTGACCGGGACCGCTTCGTGCTGTCCAACGGCCACGGCTCCATGCTGCTCTATTCGCTGCTGCACCTGACCGGCTACGAACTGCCGATGGACGAGCTGAAGAACTTCCGCCAGCTGCACTCGAAGACCCCGGGCCACCCGGAGTACGGCTACGCGCCCGGCGTCGAGACCACCACCGGCCCGCTGGGCCAGGGCATCACCAACGCGGTGGGCATGGCGCTGGCGGAGAAGGTGCTGGCGGCCCAGTTCAACCGCCCGGGCTACGAGCTGGTGGATCACCACACCTACTGCTTCCTGGGCGACGGCTGCCTGATGGAGGGCATTTCCCACGAGGCCTGCTCACTGGCCGGCACCCTGGGGCTGGGCAAGCTGGTTGCCTTCTACGACGACAACGGCATCTCCATCGACGGCGAAGTGGAGGGCTGGTTTACCGATGACACGCCCAAGCGCTTCGAAGCTTACGGCTGGCACGTGATCCCGGGTGTGGATGGCCACGATTCCGCGGCGATCAAGAAGGCTATCGAGGAGGCCCGCGCCGAAACCGGCAAACCGACCCTGATCTGCTGCAAGACCGTGATCGGCTTCGGCTCCCCCAACAAGCAGGGCCGCGAGGAGTGCCACGGTGCGCCGCTGGGCGACGACGAAATCGCCCTGGTGCGCGAGACCCTGAACTGGAACCACGCGCCTTTCGAGATTCCCGAGGAGATCTACGCCGGCTGGAGCGCCCGCGACAAGGGCCAGGCCCAGGAAGACGAGTGGCAGGATATCTTTGCCGACTACCGTGAAGAGTTCCCGGAGCTGGCGGCCGAGTTCGAGCGCCGCATGAGCGGCGAACTGCCGGCGGACTTCCTGGCCAAGGCGGACGAGTACATTCGCGAATGCCAGGACAAGGGTGAGAAAGTCGCGTCACGCAAGGCGAGCCAGAACGCCCTGAATGCCTACGGCCCGCTGCTGCCAGAATTCCTGGGCGGCTCCGCCGACCTGGCCGGTTCCAACCTCACCATCTGGTCCGGCTCTGTGGGGGTGAAGTCCGACCAGGCTGCCGGCAACTACGTCTACTACGGCGTGCGCGAGTTCGGCATGAGCGCCATGATGAACGGCATCGCCCTGCACGGCGGTTTCGTCCCCTACGGTGCCACCTTCCTGATGTTCATGGAGTACGCGCGCAACGCCGTGCGCATGGCCGCGCTGATGAAGCAGCGCGTGATCTTCGTCTACACCCACGACTCCATCGGCCTGGGTGAGGATGGCCCCACCCACCAGGCGGTGGAGCAGCTGACCGCCCTGCGCGCCACGCCCAACCTCCACACCTGGCGCCCCTGTGACGCCACCGAGTCCGCGGTGAGCTGGAAGATGGCCGTATCCCGCAAGGACGGCCCCAGCGCGCTGATCTTCAGCCGTCAGGGCCTGGCGCCGCAGTCCCGCGACGCCGGCCAGCTGGCGCAGATCGAGAAGGGCGGCTACGTGCTGTCCGACTGCGACGGCGCGCCGGAGGCCATCATCATCGCCACCGGTTCCGAGGTGGAGCTGGCGATAGAGGCCCAGAAGCAACTCTCCGGCCGCAAGGTCCGCGTGGTCTCCATGCCCTGTGCCGAGGCCTTCATGGCCCAGGACGAGTCCTACCGCGAGGCGGTGTTGCCCTCGAGTGTACGCGCCCGGGTTGCGGTGGAAGCTGCGCATGAGGATTACTGGTACAAGTTCGTTGGCTTCGACGGCGCCATCGTCGGCATGAAGGGCTTCGGCGAGTCCGCCCCCGGCGGCGAGCTGATGGAGTACTTCGGCTTCACCGTCGACAATGTTGCGCAGACCGTCGAGAAGCTGCTGAAGTAAAAGCGCCACGCTCGACCTTCGATCTGGATGCCGGCCTGCGCCGGCATGACGAGTGAAGGAGTGAAATCCACTCCTTCGTCATCCCGCTGGGCCGGCACACCGGCGAAGGCCGGGATCCAGCCTCCCCCTGAGTTAAGATCTGATGCCGGAGCTGGCCGCCACCCAATGACTATCCGACTCGCCATCAACGGCTACGGCCGCATCGGCCGCTCCGTCCTCCGCGCGCTGTATGAATCCGGCGCACGCGACCGCATGCAGATCGTTGCCATCAATGAGCTGGCCGACTGCGCCACCATCGCCCACCTGACCAGGTACGATTCCGTTCATGGCCGCTTCGGTGGTGACGTCGCGGTGGAGGGCGAGACGCTGGTGGTCAACGGCGACCGTATCGCCGTCACCCACCATGAAAAGCTCGAGGACCTGGACTGGCAGAAAGAAAAGGTCGATATCGTGCTGGAGTGCACCGGGAGTTTCAGTGAGCGCGCCCGCGCCGAGCTGCACCTCAAGGCCGGGGCGAAGAAAGTCCTGTTCTCCCAGCCCGCCAGCCGCGACGTGGATGCCACCATCGTCCACGGCGTTAACGACCATATCCTCACCGGCAAGGAGACCATCGTATCCGCTGCCTCCTGCACTACCAATTGCAGCGTGCCGGTGATCGCCGCGCTGGATAAAGCATTTGGCATCGACGCCGGGGTGATCACCACCATCCACGCCGCCATGAACGACCAGCCGGTGAGCGATGCCTACCACCATACTGACCTGCGCAAGACCCGCTCGGCGGTGACCTCCATCATCCCGGTGGACACCGGCCTCGCCCGCGGGATCGAGCGTATCCTGCCAAGCCTGGCCGGCCGCTTCGAGGCCCAGGCCATGCGGGTGCCCACGGTCAATGTGTCCGCCATCGACCTGTCCGTGCAACTGCACGGGGATGTCACCCAGGCCGAAGTGAACGACGTTCTGCGCAATGCAGCACTAAACGACTTCGCGGGCGTGCTGGGCTATACCGAGGAGCCCCTGGCCTCCTGCGACTACAACCACGATCCCCGCTCCGGCACCGTCGATGCCAGCCAGACCCGGGTGGCCGGCGGCCGGCTGGTGAAGGTGCTGATCTGGTTTGATAACGAGTGGGGGTTTGCGAACCGGATGTTGGATGTGGCCAAAAAACTCATAAAAAACTAGGCGTTTCGGCAGCGGATGAGTTGCAGCTGTCGGTTAAGTTTTGCTGTCTATTTCCAGCGTAAGCGGTTGATCTCAAGTTGGCGTTTTGCGGGGGAGGATTTAGGTGTCAAAACTTTACTCTGACCCCCAATAGTTACCCCCAAGAGTTCCTTTTGATATTGTGACTTGAGTCGCGCAATACTTGTGCCTCGCTCCCCTCTTTTTCGGTTGATCAAAGTATTTCCCCTATATACAGGCGGTACCTGACTAGTATTCATGGTGGGGTCTGGTTACTCGCCTTCATATACCTTATTAGCGGTCCTGGGAATAGTGTCCGTTATACCGACGAACCTGTTTACAAAATAATAATCCGGAGTGGGGAAATCTTATGAAACTTGCATTGCATGCTATCCGATATCTAGCTTTAGGATTTTTAATCGCGTTAACCGCTGCCTGTGGGGGTGGATCCTCAGGTGGGAGCAATCAGGCGAGCACCGAGGATGCGGTCGACTCCGGCAACTCTGATGGTGATGGTGATGGTACCGGGGGCGATGACCAGACTGGAGATTTCACCGCGCCCTCCGCGAAAATACTCTTCCCCCACATCGACGGACTCATAACCGGTCCCTTCATGATAAAAGTGAGGGGTACAGCCCATGATGAGTCAGGTGTCAGTGCGATCCGGGTTAACGGCATCAATGCAGCCCTGACCGAGAAAGAGGGTTTCTGGTCATGGGAAGCGACCTTGCCGCCAACGTGTGGCAGTGCTCAGCTGATCAGGGTGGAGACTGAAGATATATATGGCAATGTAACTCCTGAAGCTGCAGTCCGTACTGTATCCACGCGTTGTGGGTTAGCACGGGCTCCCTGCCGCCCTGTCGACTTCGATCCAAATACCAATTCGATCTTTCATAATGAAGATGGACGAGTGGCGATCACAGACGTTGCCAGTGCCGAGCATCATACTATCTTGAAGTCGATTTTTTATATGAATGTCGTCCACGACAGTAGCACCGGAGATGTTTTTGCTGTAGACGAAAAAGGCAATGTGGTTGTCGTCGATATGAATGGCGACTCTGATCGGATGATCTCCCCCGAGGGGACCGACAATATCGAATTCGACGGATTGGACACCTGGTTCGGGAACAGCCTTCAAATTGCTTTTGACGAATCATCAGGCGAGCTTTATGTCTATGGTTACGATTCGAGTACAGAGGAAGGACATTTGTACTCGGTCGATATCGAAAGTGGTGCCCGGATAGTTGTTTCAGGGGCCTCGGTCGGTGCGGGCCTGGCTTTTGATCGGGACAGCAAAATTGCCGCAGCGGCCGGTCGGATATTCACCCTGCTTTATCCTGCCGCTGCGTTGCTGGAGATCGATCCAGCTACGGGCGATCGCAAAGTTGTTTCCGACCCCTCTACCGGTCTCGGGCCTTATCTTGGTAGCCCTCAAGCATTCGCGATTGATTCGACGGCGACCAGGGCTTTCGTTGGTAATTTTTATGACGAGGTAATCGAAGTGGACCTCAGTACCGGTAATAGGGCTGTTCTGTCTCCACGACTGGAATATCTGGATGAGCATCTTTCGTTCGAGCAAAACTATGCTATGGCAATCGATAGTAATTCCGGAACCATCTACCTGGGCTGCGCTACCGATCAGTTGATATCGATAAGCACTGAATCCGGAGCTAGAGGCAGGGTGACGGTCGACCAGAGAGGATCTGGTGTCCCACTCGGCGATCCAATGGCGTTGGCCTATGATTCACGCAGCGACAGGATCCTGGTCCTTACTCACATTACCCAGGAATATGTGAACGAGTTGATGGCGGTAGATCCCATCACCGGCGATCGTCAGGTCTTGAGCAGTGAGCTGAAAGGTGGCGGAGAGATCCCCGCCGGTAATGTTCACCTGGCTGTCGACAGTATTACTGGGCGGGTGTTTGCGACGGAATTCCCTTCCCGGTCAATCATCGAGATCGATCCTGTCAGTGGTGAGCGTGGCTTTCTTTCCGGTGGTGAATACGGAAGTGGGCCGGCATTTGATTTTCCTGCAGCAATGTCTGTTGATGGAAAAGCCGGGGTTATATATCTCGTGGATCCTGGTTTGGATGCCGTTTTTTCCGTGAATATGGAAAATGGCGAACGGTTTATTGTCAGCCAGCCGGGAGTTGCTGGAAGCGGTGCATCATGGGAAAACACAGCGGGGATCGCGCTGGATCTGGCGGGTCAGCGCGCCTTTGTCAGCGATAATACAAGTAATGCAATTTATCTCGTCGACCTTGGTACAGGTGAGCGAACTGAGTTTTCCAGTGATAATGTAGCCGAGGGGCCATCCCTTTCTGGACCTGCCTGGCTCGCTAAAGATCCCACAAGAGGAAAAATCGTTGTCCAGAGTATTGGTTCTCTAGAACAGGTGGGAGCAACTTTCCCTATGGTATTCGTGGATCTTGAGACAGGAGCCCGAGAAATTCGTAACGCACCAGGCGCTTCGACGGAGGATCCCCCAGCCGTTGATCCTAAGACCGGCCTCATATACCAAATCGACGGGCTGCGTAGACCTGACGCCCCCGGTAATATTGAAGTGTACGATTACGAAAGCTCACAGACGATGACATTGTCACAATAGAGGGTTTTCCGCTCAAAAAGCAATATTGAGCTGCTGGGCTGTAATAATAATTGGGGTCAGTAATAATTGGGAATAATTGGGGTCAGAGTAAAATTTTGACGCTTAAGCATTTCCGGTTCTGATCCGGCCCTCCTCTCATCTTGAAGCCAAATAAGTGGGCTTAGGGTAAAATTGGTGCCTTTAGAGGTGCGGCGCTGACAACTGAAATACTTGATTCTGACCATGCGCGGGAATAGAGGGAGTATATGTGCGCCGTAATTTTACTCTGACCACAATTATTACAATTATTACATTTGTTACCAAGGGAGTGTCGCCGGCAATAGGCAAGTTGCCGGAATCCAGCCAGCTGGTGGTCACCATGGTTGTTGGTGATACTGTGTCTGAAGTAACTGGTGCAAGTTTGCAAACGGGGCGGTTACTGCTGGGATGCAGTATGTGTTTAATTGGTTGTCGGGTGGTAGAAGTGAACCTGAATTCACTGAGCTCGAAGACAAAGAGTGGACTGTCATTAGCGATGTGAAATCTAAGGCGACGTTAATATCGACGCCTGTGGTTGATGTCCTATCTTTAGATTCAAGTGGGGAGGTATCTTTTTTGAGTTCAGATCTCCTTCCCACTTGGGAGAAGTCCCCCGCGGTTCCGTTAGGCCCGGTTTCGTTCCAAGTTGTGGATGGAAATCTAAGGCTTGATTTGTCGCTTCCTATACTAACTGGATCCGTTGGAGTGTCCGCAAATGTGGCAAGCCCGAAAATTGGAGCGTCGGTCGGCAATATTTACAAGGCCACGACACCCCAGATCTATAAAGATGGGAGTATTGGAGTTTGGATTCAGGATATTATGAGGAATGAAAAAATTTACTAAGTTTTGGGTAAATAAAATAAGCTATGTTAGGTTTTTACCAACGCTTATTTCTTTTCTGTTTTTCGTGGGTTTCTCGTCCGGTAGGCTCGAGGCAATTGACGCTTCTGCTCTTAATTCAGGTCTGGATTCTGAGCGTCGTTTTAGAGTGTCGGAAAAATTTTTCGGAGAATTTGGTAGTGCTTCAGATTCCGCTGAAACGCTGAAGCAGTGTGCGCCGGTGCAGGAACAATGTCTGAGGTCGTTCTATCGTTTAGTTTCGGCGTATAAGTTAAATAGATTCTACGAAGATGCGGTTAATTTAATTGTTGAAAGTGAAATGGCGGAGTCTGAAAAGATGCGGGCTCTTCCAGTTCTGTACACTCTTATCGGGACGCGGGAATTCATGAGTGCGGCAGAAGGCCTTCTAATGGATAGCTATCTTAAAGGCGATTTTGTTGCAGGTGCAAACTTGTCACGCCTGTACATAAAACAAGAGAGGTATCGCGAGAGTTTCGACTTAATAAATGAGATATTGGGAAAAGACGATTTGTTCTTTTCCAGAGAAGTATCGCTGATTATCTTGGCGCAGCATTATCATTTTGGTTTTGGCGTTGAAAAAGATTTGGAGAGGGCCAAGGAAATTTATTTGCGAGGCGCTGAGCTAAGCTCTGGCATGATACAGTTCTTCCTTGGTAAGGTAGAAATTGATCTGGGAAACTACTCTTCTGCTATTGGTTTTTTGCGAACGGCTTCAGAGCTGGGGTCTGCCGAAGCTGCTCAGGATTTGGGTGTGATTTATGCGAGTGGCGAATGGGTCGACCAAGACGTGGAGGCGGCAAAGAGATACTATTTCCTTTCGGGGCGACTCGGAAGTGGGGTGGCCTTTTATAACCTTGGGATGATTTTTAATGATGAGGGTCAGTTCAGGCTTTCAAAAATGTCGATGCTGCTAGCTGCGATAAATGGCGATCAGGATGCGATAAGATTGGTCTCTGCGAACGGATTGGACTTTCAAAAATATGCGAATCGACAGCGGGATTTAATAAAGGAAGTGCAGGGTGGTCTAAAAGTTGAGTAGGGGCATCCGAATCGAAATGGTGAAATAATTGGGGTCACCCATTATCCGATCCCCGTCACCCATTAGCCGATCCCCGTCAAGTGGGCAAGAGCCGCTCTAGGCTGTCGCCCATCGCCTGGCAATCCTGACACTCCATGCGCCCGAAAATAATTGGAAATAATTGGTGGAAATAATTGGGGTCAGAGTAAAATTTTGACGCTCAAATCTCCCCACTGCCAATTCAGTTATCTATCCTGAAGCCATGTATTCAAGGAGGAATTCATGGCCCGCTTACCCAGACTCGCTCCCGTCGGTATCCCCCAGCATGTGATTCAGCGCGGCAACAACCGGCAGGTTTGCTTTTGCTGTGAAGATGATTTCATTGCCTACGCCGGCTGGCTGCGTGACTACGCCGACGAGTATGGAGTAGAGGTGCATGCCTGGGTCTTTATGACCAATCATGTACACCTGCTGGTTACGCCATTGCGGGAACAGGCGGTCTCGAAAACGATGCAGGCACTGGGGAGAATGTATGTGCGCTATTTCAACCGGGCCTACCGCCGCTCCGGGACCTTGTGGGAGGGCCGCTACAAGTCGTGCCTGGTACAGGTTGAGGAATACCTGCTGCAGTGTTACCGCTATATCGAGCTGAACCCGGTACGTGCGGGCATGGTGCAAGCCCCGGCGGACTACTTCTGGTCCAGCTTTGGTACCAATGGGCTCGGCAGGGAGTCAGGCCTGGTCACGCCGCACGCCGAATACCTGAAACTGGGTCGGTACCCGAAGCAGCGCCGGGAACGATACCGTGGGCTCTTTGCCGCACACATGGATCCCGCCATTGCCGAAAGAATCACGTTGACCACGAACCGGGGGCTGGCGCTGGGCAATGATCGCTTCCGACAACAGATCGAGCAGCAGTACCAGCGCCGTGTCACGCCCCTGAAAGCGGGGCGCCCCAGGCTGACGGCATCTGGCTGAAAGTGGCAGTGCGATGGTACGCTAGGCCCTGATGTAGTTACCGCCGCATTCTCCATACCAGTTACCGGCCGTTGCCACTTGAAGATCTACCTGCTTACCCACGAGCGCGAGTTACACCGGCCGACCAACACTGGCTCACTCGTCCCTGCCGCCTGTGGTGGGCTGGTCCGGCGGGTGGTCTGGCAGCGCCGCCACCCTGACCCTGAAATCGTCGGGCTTATAGAGGCAGGAGATGCCGCCCTTGTCTATCCCGTGACTGAAGCCGATCAAAGCGGTGGCGACCTTCCGATCTTCGAGAACTTTATTGTTCTGGATGCTACCTGGCAGGAAGCCCGCAAGATGTATAACCAGAGTGCTTACCTTAAAAGTGCCTGCAAGGTTGCATTGATCCCGGCGTTACCGTCGGAATATGGATTGCGCAGGAACCAGCGCCCGGGAGGGCTGTGCACGGCTGAATGCGTTATTGAGATCCTGCAAGCCAAAGGGTTCGAGTCAGTAGCTGAACAGTTGCGCAATGACTTCAGGCGATTCAATCTGGCGAAGCCAGGCAAGAAAATGTAGCAGGAGTCCTCTATGGCCGATCGGGTTTCAGTGCTGGTTGATGTCCAGAATATCTATTACACCACCCGCCAGGTGTACGGGTGCAGTTTTGACTACAACGCCTTCTGGCGGCAGGCGACCTCGGGCAGGGAAGTGGTGAGTGCAATTGCCTACGCCATCGATCGCGGCGATGAGCGACAGCGCCAGTTCCAGAATATCCTTCGCGCGATCGGCTTTGAGGTGAAGCTGAAGCCCTTTATCCAGCGCGCCGATGGCTCCGCCAAGGGCGACTGGGATGTGGGCATCACCATCGATGCGCTCGAATGTGCGGCTGAAAGCGATATTCTGGTGCTGGCCTCCGGGGATGGGGACTTCGACCTGTTGGTGGAGCGGATCCGCTCGAGGTTCGGCATCCCGGTCGAGGTATACGGTGTGCCGCCGCTCACGGCGGGCTCCCTGAAGGACGCGGCTTCCCGCTTTGTACCCATCGAAGGAGAGCTGCTGCTGGGTCGCGCCGACCGCTGCCCCCCATAACCGCCTCCTATCCCTACCTCTCCGAGCTTCCCCTGTCCCCACGCGCCCTGCAGGAGCCCGGCTTTCAGGAATGTCCCCTCCTCGCCGGAGAGGTTCGCGATCTTCCCCGGTCCTGATAACCTAGATACCAATCATCAGTGGCTCGGCCGGCAGGATGCTGGCCTGTTGCGCCGTTTAGGGCCCGGCCACGCACCAGAATAATGACCAATAGGGGAGTGACATGAATCTACGCATGGGACTGATCGCCGTGATACTGGCACTGGCCGGGTTTACCGTTCAGGCTGCCAGTATCAGTGAATACACCCAGGACATGGAGCGTCAGCCGGGCTTCCACGACTTCTACTGGGACGACGCCACCGGCCGGGTGCTGCTGGAAGTGGACGAATTCGACCGCGAGTTCCTGCTGCTGACCGGCCTGGCCCAGGGCCTGGGCTCCAACCCGGTGGGCCTGGACCGCAACCAGGGTGGCGAGAATCGCCTGGTGAAATTCGAGCGGGTCGGCAACAAGGTGTTGCTGCACCAGCTTAACCTGAAATACCGCGCCGGCTCCGAGAATGCCGCCGAGCGCCGCGCGGTGCGCGAGGCCTTCGCCTCTTCGGTGCTGTGGGGATTCGAGGCCGTGGCCCGGGACGGGGACACCCTGCTGATCGACTTTACTCCCTTCCTGCTGAGCGACCAGCACGGAGTTGTGAGCCGGCTGAAGCAAACCGAGCAGGGCTCCTACGCGGTCGATACGTCTAAGTCCGCGGTCTACCTGCCGCGCACGAAGAACTTCCCCAAAAACAGCGAGTTCGAGGCGCAACTGACCTTTGCCGGCAGCCAGCCGGGCAAGTACCTCAAGGAGGTTGTGCCCACCCCGACCCTGGTGTCCCTGCGCCAGCATATCTCCCTGGTGGAGCTGCCCGATGACGGCTACCGGCCGCGGAAATTCCACAGCCGCAGCGGCTACTTCCCGTTTATTTTCCGGGACTATGCGACAGCCATCGACCAGCCACTGGACCAGCGCCTGATCTACCGCCATCGGCTGGAGAAGAAGCCGGGCAGCGACGAGGTGGTGGAGCCGATTGTCTACTACGTGGACCCGGGCGTCCCGGAGCCGGTGCGTAGTGCGCTGATCGATGGCGCCAGCTGGTGGAACCAGGCCTACGAGGCCGCCGGCTACAAGGACGCCTTCCAGGTGAAGCTGCTGCCGGAGGGGGCGGACCCGCTGGATATCCGCTACAACGTGATCAACTGGGTGCATCGTTCCACCCGGGGCTGGTCCTACGGATACGCCATAGCCGACCCGCGCACCGGCGAGATCCTCAAGGGCAATGTCACCCTGGGTTCCCTGCGGGTGCGGCAGGACTATCTGATCGCCCAGGGCCTGCTGCAGCCCTATGGGAACGAAGGGACGGATACCACCCCGCTGAAAGAGCTGGCGCTGGCGCGCATCCGCCAGCTGAGTGCCCACGAGGTGGGCCATACCCTGGGGCTCGCCCACAACTTTATTGCCAGCACCAGTGAGCGCGCCTCGGTGATGGATTACCCGGCACCGCTGGTGACCCTGAATGGCGACGAAATGGAGCTGGCACAGGCCTACGACAACGGTATCGGCGAGTGGGACAAGCTGGCGATCCGCTACGGCTACGGCGAGGCGGTCGATGAGCAGGCGCACCTGGCCAGCGTGATTGCCGAAGCCAAAGAGCAGGGGCTGCGGTTTATCTCCGACCCGGATTCCCGCGGTATCAATGACGCCCACGCCGATTCACACCTGTGGGACAACGGCGCCGAACCGGTGGCGGAGTTCGTCCGCATGGCCGAGCTGCGCCAGCATGCCCTGGAGAACTTCTCCCCGGCGGCCAACCCTGCAGGCGCGCCGCGCGCCTCCCTGGAAGAGACCCTGGTGCCGGTCTACTACGGCTACCGCTACCAGGCGGAAGCCGTGGGCAAGCTGTTGGGCGGGCTGGATTATGACTACCTCTACAACGATGCGGAGCAGGCCTCCTATTCGCTGGTGCCCGCCGAGCGGCAACGGCAGGCCCTGGAAGCCCTGCTGTCCACCCTGGAGCCGGAATTCCTGACCCTGCCTGAGCGGGTGCTGCAGCTGCTGCCGCCCAAGCCGTATGGCTACGGGCGCACCGATGAGAGCTTCCCGGCGTACACCGGGGTCGCCTTCGACGCCGTGACCATGGCGGAAGCCGCGGCGGGGCACACCCTGTCGATCCTGCTGGATCCCGAGCGCGCCGCGCGACTGCAGGAGCAGGCCGCCCGCCGGGCGGGCCAGCCCGGCCTCGCCGCGGTCCTCGACGGCCTGAGCGAACGGGCCCTGGACGCGGGCGCCTACCAGGGCCTGGCGGCAGCCATTCACCAGCGGGTGAACCATGTCTACTTCCATCACCTGATGCAGCTGGCGGGCAACAAGCAGGCCGCGGAATCTGTGCGTGCCCGGGCGAGCATGGAGCTGGCGCGGATCCAGCACGCCATCGGTGGCATGAAGCTGTTCGGCGATGATCCCGAGGGTTACAGCGCGCACTATTACTTCCAGGCGCAGCGCATTGCTGCATTCAGTGCCGGTGAGTTAGAGCTGAAGGGGGAAGAGCTGAAGAACATGCCGCCAGGCTCGCCGATATAAGCCGGCGAAGAGAGTCAGGGTTAAAAAGGCAAGGCTTTCTCTGAGAGCCTTGCTGTTCATGAGAATCGCAGGTGGTGGCTAGTGTGGATGCCAGCAGCGGTTCACAGGAGGTTCAAAAAAAGCCCGCGATGCGGGCTTTGAGAAAGGTCATAGAAGGTGGGCAGGTATTGCCATGGGCCGCTCCACCAGTTTCAGGAGACGTCGATTGTCGATTGTATTCGAGGCAGAGATGTGTCCTGTGACCGTCGGCTCGTACAAGTCGCTACGCCATGGATCATCAAAGTATCTGTGGTAATGGCGTATCCAATACCTATTGGCGCCGGTCAGCTGCAAGCTCCATTCCCGTTCATGCTGTAGTACACAGGGGGCATCGTCGGCGGGATCCCAGCTTTCCGGGGCGCAGTATTCTCCGCCACCCGGGACGCGGTAACGGCGAATTAAGAGGTTGCCGGACGTGCCGATCTGCCAGAGGCCGGGCATCAGAAGGAACTCATGGTCTTCGACCGTACCATTTTCATCCCAGTCGCCCGCGGACACTGTGAGCGCGCTCCCATCGCTGTTGATTTCGAACCAGAAGTGCTCGTTGGGGGCGAAAAAATTGCTCCCTAACGTGTAGATGCCAGGCGCAGAGGCAGCAGTCCAGGCCGGGGCCTCCTTCAGTTGGGCCTGACCAAAAATAGAGCGTGGAATTCCACCTTCACGAGCCACGACATGAACCATCGGCACTTTGCCCGCCTGCTCGGAGAGGAAGACGTATTCGGCAGTTCCCCCGTCGGGGTATTCGAGCAGTAGCTCGCCAGAGGATCCGATTGACCAGGCCGCCGAAATATCTGTGGTCAAGGGGACGCCGGCCCCTGTAATGGACGGCACGGAGATAGTGGCGCTGCCTCCGGTTGCGGTGCTACCGGAGAAAACCATTTCGGAAGCGCGGAACTCCAGGGTTGTGTTTGCACCTGCCTTTGGATCGACGACCTCGCCTTCCTGCGTTGGGTGGGGCATGCTATAAGCCATGCCCAGCTCGAGAAGATCAGCAGCGGCCACCCGGGACGCTGACTTGATTGTCGAGCTGGCCTCGATCGACACGCTACTCTCTGAATCGGGCGCCTCCCCGCCAGGGTAGGTGAAGTAGTTTTCGACATCCACGAGAAGCACATCACTGTGGAGGTCGCGTGCCAACCAGCGAATTCGATTCAGCTGAATGATCTCCTGGCGCTCCACTTGTTGGCCGAGTTCGCTATTCCATACGGAATCCTTGCGCACTACCATGCTGGCACCCTCCAGGAGGACGCCCTCTGCCGTGGCGGTCCACGTGAGGTCCGTGCCATGGTCACGACCGATAAGTCTTCCGGTGCCGTCAGTTAAGAGTTCCAGTTTGTATCCGAGGAGGGGACTCGCTGTTACTGCGTATGGGGAGCTGAAAAAATATGTGTCTGCGATAGAGGTGACAGTTTCCCGGGGCGCGGCCAGAACGAGATCGGGATCGGCAAAAATGGCCTCGCGTGCCGCGTTGTAATCTGTGGAAGCTGTTCGTTTCGCTTTCGCAAGGTAATCTGAGACCGCGTCCGTATCGCTCGCAAAGGCGTAGGAGTCGGTATATCCGTCGGGCATTGCCAGGGTGGTATTAGCGGAATAATCCAGCACGAGTTTGATGGCTGTGGCCAGTTCCAGCGCTATGTCGCCATGTATAGAGGCTCGTGCCTGTAACAACTGGGTGGCGGAGGATATTGGTCCGCCATTTTCCTTTTCGAGCATGGCAGACAAGGCAGTAGAGACGTTGGTGATATTGACTCCAAAGTACTCTTGTGCAACCAGCAATTTGTCTGTGCCGGCCGCTTGCTCCAGCTCGGACACGGTGTTCATTACCGATACCAGCTTCAGTTGGGGATTGGATTCCGGTGCAGTTGCAATTGCGTGGACAATTTCGTCGCCGGTGAAAGAACTGGTATCGATGAACAGTTCGTAGACACCCGCGGCGTCGGCAGTAGTCTGGAAAGTCTCTGAACCAATGAGAACCCGGACCTCGGCATTCGCTACCGGGTTGTCGGTTACTTTTCCGCCAATGGTAAAGCCCTCACCCTGTGGGCCCGGAGCAGTGACCTGGACTGTAACGTCTGCAGAGGCAGTGGCGCCCTCGTTGTCGGTAACCGTGACCGAGATCAGGGCCTGGGCGTTTTCTGTCACGTCGGGGGCGGTAATCGATACGGTTCGCTGATCGGTATTTTCGAGCGTAAGGCTCACCCCGGACTTCTGTACCCAGCTGTACTTGGTTATCGAGCCGTCAGGATCGGATGCCGATGCAGTGATTTCCCCCGAGGAACCGCTGGCGATAGAGGTGTCGGGAGCAGATACCACCGGCGATTGGTTGACGGGGTTGTCACTGCTGTCGTTGCTGCCATTGCTGCCGCCGCCCCCGCCACAAGCGACCAGTAGCACGCTAAGCCCGATGATTATCGGGCGATAGAGTGTTTGTCTAAAGGTAATCATGGGTGTTCCCTAAAAGGATTATTTTTCTTGCTAACCGGAAAATTATACCCCGATTGCGAACAGGCCAGCACTTATAAATCGGCTCCACAAATGTGTGGCAACGCACAGTAGATCCTCTTTTATCGGTGCTGAGAGCGTCGGTGTTACATCGGCAGTGCGACAGTCACCATGCGGAACAGGGCACAGGGCACAGGGCACAGGGCACAGGGCACAGGGCACAGGCTTGTTGCCTGCAGTGGGCTCTGGAAATGGTGGTGGTAATTATTTCAGCTAAAGAACCAGGCAATGCTTAGCCCGACTTTTTTATACAGAGTTGAAGTTTCCGAAAATAAAAAAGGCCGCAAGCGCGGCCTGAAGCAGGGGGGTCAAACAGGGTCAGTTCAGTCTTTCAGTGTCACCAGGTCGTAGCCGGAGAGGGCGGGCACGGAGTCATGCAGTTCGCGCTCGGTTTCATCAAGGGCGGCAACATCCTGGCAGAATTTTTCCGCGCGGGCCTCGAGCCCTTCCGCCCGCGCTTCCACGTCTTTCTCCACTTGCTCGGCAAGCTTCTCGGCGTTGCGCTCGATGCTGCGGCCACCGGTGAACACGGCCTTGAATGCATGCCAGACGATGCTACCGGCGGAGTCCATGGCGATCTCCTCGATACGTGGCTCAAGCTCTTCGCCGATGGTTTCCTCGATAAACTCGCCCACGCCATGCTCGCCAAAGACGAAGACATTGCCTTCCGCGTCGAAGCGCTGTTCCGCCCGTGCGCGGATCTCGGCTGAGGTCTGCTGCAGCTCATTGAAGTCGGGGTGGTCCTGTCCCGCCAGCGCGGCCAGGGTTACGGACACACCGGTAAGGGCGACATCGACCGCTTCCAGGGAAATCATGGTCAGCTCCCGGCTGGCTCCGTAGAGTTCCCGGTGGTAACGCTGGAGCAGCAGGGCCTGCTCTTCGCTGACGTTCACCGGCTGGTCTTCCACCAGCAGCTTGTCCGGTGCCCGGAAGATCAGGAGGGCCTCTTCGTCGCCCGGTTCGGCAAACGTCTGGAAGAAGTCAGGGCCTACCTGCACGTGGTAGTGCAGGTCAGCATTGCACTGTTCATCGCCCGAGATATTGAGGTTGACCTCACTGGCAGAGGCCTGCCCGGCAAGGGTGAGGGCGGCGAAAAAAGTCAGTGGTTTCAACATAAAGGGTGCTCCCGAATTCAGTGCTTTTCGTTATGACGTGGCGAGCGACAGTTTTGGATGCAGTGGTGATAAAGATGTAGCAATCACCCGTGGTCCGATGGTGACTAAGCTGACATTCATCCTGTAAATGCATTCCCGTCCCTGGGTCGCGCTGGCGGATGGCAATTGTGGCGTGTATCCACTCGTCTTGTAACGGTGATCTGTCGCATGAGCGCCACGGCCTGCCGCGGGCGGGATAGAATGGGGCATCCCTGAAGATAAAGACGATAACGGGAGATGGCTGTGAATGGATGCAGGCTATTTCGCCCGGTCCGGGCCGGATTGGGGTTATTGCTGGTGCTCCTTGCGGGTTGCTCCGCGGACAGGGGGCATGGCTCTGCCGAGCGGGCGCAGGCGAGTGCCGAAACCGTGGTTGCCCGCATTGGAGACCGGCCGATAACCATGGCAGAGGTGGATCACGGTATCCGCCTTGAGCGGCACGACCTGGCAGAGGCCGAATTCCGGCTGCGCTCGGGGCAGCTGCGCAAGTTGATCGACAGCAATAACGCCAGCGGTGCAGCGGACGGGGTTGAGTGGCTACTCGAGCCGCCCGCGCCACCGCGGATGGAGATTCCCGTGCAGGGCAGGGACCTGCGGGGGAACCCGGAGGCCCCGGTCACCCTGGCGATCTTCTGCTCTTACCAGTCACCGCACTGCGCGCAGCTCAACCCCATACTCCTGCGCCTGTTAGAGAACTATGCCGGCTGGCTGCGTCTCGCGCCCTTCGACCTGCCGCTGCGCTACCATCGCCAGGGCCCGGCGGCGACGGCTGCGGCCTTTTGTGCCCGCTTGCAGGGAGCCGGCTGGCGCTATGCGGACGGGCTCTACGCCCTTGGCGACCGGCTGGTGGAAGACGGCTTTGTACGTCTCGCCGCGATGCAGGATCTCGACAGGGAAGCTTTCAAGGCTTGCCTGCGGGATCACGCCTCCGCTCCGGGCCTCCCGGCGGACCGGGCCCTGGCATCGGAGCTGGGCCTGCGCAGTGTCCCGGTGGTGTTTATCAACGGCCTCTATACCAAGGGGCCACGGCCCTACGAATACTATGCCCTCTGGATCGACCGCGAGATGGAACGCCTGGGCCTGGATCCGGCGCGGACCCATCCGGAAGCGGCCCGCTTTGCGCCTGGCGGCGCCCTGCCTCCCGAGACTACGCTGCCGCTGGTCCTGAGCGGCACCAGTGTCTCCACTAAAGCGCAGGAATCCATCGCCCTGATCTCGGCGAAAGGCGCCGGTGCCGGCAGCTTCTATAGTGGCGATATGCTGCTCGACGGCGTGCGCCTGGGAGCTATCCGGAAAAGTCATGTCCTGCTGGACAATCGCGGCCGGCTGGAGCGCCTTTCCCTGCGCGGGCAAGAGGCGGAGGGGGTGCGCGTACCCCTCACTTCCCCGGCTCCCAGGGATGAGGAAACAATGCGGCGCATCGAGCAGCCGCAAGGTGAGCAGCGGAAGCTGGTGGAGCCCACAGCCGTGCTTCCCCTGGGTCGGGAGTGGCTGGAGGAGCAGTTGCGCAACCGGGAGGAGCTGGAAAAGCGATTCGTCGCCGCGGAGCACCAGGTGGATGGGCACAACCTGCTCAAGCTGGAGGGGATCGAGGACAGCGAGTTCTTCGCCGCCCTGGGGCTCGAGGAAGGCGATGTGGTGGTGCGGGTCAATGACACTTGGGTGCATAGCGAGCAGAACCAGCTGTGGGATGCGCTCACGAGCGGGCAGGTGGTGGATGTCACCTTCATGCGCAACGGGCTGCCCCAGCGCTATCAGTATGTGGTTGAGGAAAAAGGTTACTTCGAGTCGCCGGAGGATGGCTCGGGCGATAATCGGCGGGAGGACGATGACGGCAGCGGGGACGAGTAACAGGCTCGCGCCTGGGGAGCGACAATAAAAGATAAGCCCCGCCCGGCGGCGGGGCCCGCTCACCGATAAACCTTATTTGTCCGGGTTACCACCCCACATCAGCCCGGCAATCTTGTTCTGGCCCTGGCGGCTCGGATGGAAGCAATCGCCGCCGTCGATATCGTCTTTGCCGAAGCGGAAGGTGCCCACGTTCTGCTGCTCCTCGCCATCGTACTCCGCCACCACTTCTACACCGTTGATGCCGTTGTACGCGGCGGCCTCCTGCTGTAGCACCTCGTTATAGAGCCGCTGCGCGGCAGAAACTCCCGCGAGGCGGGTGGCGAAGCTCTCACCGTTCAGGGTGCCATCGTTGGTGGCGATGCGGCAGATACCGAAGGTCGACCAGGCGCTCTCGCAGTTAACCCGCCAGTTCCTGGTCTGCTTCGCCACTCCGGCATCATACAGGTCCTGGACGCGGGGGACTGAGCCCAGCAACACGGTGGAGCCTGCGGGCAGGCCATTCACCAGCTTGTCCAGGCCGGCCTGGACTGCCGAGCGCCACTGGCCTTCCGAGTAAAGCGGGTCGCTGCAATTGGCCGGGTCGACACAGTCGCGGTTGCAGATATCGTTGCCTCCCAGTACCACTTCCACATGGTCAGCCACAACCGTCTGCGAGAGGATGCGGTCGGCCTGGATGCTGAAGCTGTCACCGCCGCCACGCATTTCCGCCCCCGAGCGAGCCGCATTCTTGTTCGCGGCGATATTCGGGTCGAGGAGTTTGTAGCGGTCGTGCACGCTGTAGACGTCGGAATCGTAGCCGTCGAACCAGCTGTGCTCCGGCTGGTCGCCACCCAGGAGGCAGAAGAAGCCGCCGGTAAAGAATGTGTTGCCGGTACAGTCAGCGGCAAAGCCCATGGTGATACTGTCCCCGGCGGCCACGGCCTTGGCGGGGGTCGCCATTGCCTGGCCACTGGCCAACAGCGTTGATAGTGCAATCAATGCGAAGAGTCTGACTCCGTGCATGGTTTTTCTCCGTTCACGCTGAAATTAGTTGTTCGTTATTTTCCGGTGAGCACGGAGATACTAGGTGGCCGGCGAGCCACTGGTTGGCAGGATTGCGCCGACCAGTTGGTCTGTCAGCGGCTTTGGGATCTTCTTCGCATTCGTGTCGTCAGTCGCTACGCACGCCGGTGAGCCAGAAGTGGTGCAGACTTACCAGTTCCCGGATCGATGCCGGTTGTCGTGGAAGTTGGGCCAGGCTCGACTGAGGCCGCAACGGGAAAAGAAGAATTGAAAAGGTGGAATTACGGAGGAATTCTGTTGCGAAGCAGGGCTTCACTAGCCGCGAATAAACTGTGACTTCTTCACCCAGTGGCTGCCGCGGTAACGGCGGGTGGGTGTCGACGTTTTCCTGGCCCAGAAGTAATCGCGGTTGAACTGGAACTCCACCTCGTAGCCCTCGGCCAGCGCGGCCAGCGGCATCGCCTGCCAGGTGGTCTGGCGGCGCTTGCTGGTTGCCTCGAGCAGGTACTCTCGGTTGTTGACGATGGCCACCACCCAGGCATGTCCCTGGCCCTTGTGGGTACCCATGGCCACCCGCGCGTCGACGCCCAGGTTGATGAGCCAGTCGGCCAGCAGAATGGCGTGATCCTCGCAGTCGCCGCGGGCCTGGTAGTAGGCCTGGCGCGACGTCTGCCAGATGTCGGAGAGTCCCGCATACTGCAGGTGGTCGTACTGGTACTGCTTGCGGGTGGCGAGGCTGTACAGGGGCACCCAGAGCTCCTCGGTCTCGAATGGCTGGAAGCCCACCAGGTAGCTGTTGGCGAAGTGGTGCTTGCTGTCCAGGCCGCGCGCCGAGGCGGTGACGTCGGCGATGCCCTGCCAGTTCCAGATGGAGACGTAGGCGCTTTCCGCTTCACTGCGCCGCCCTACCATCCTCTGTACCAGTTCCTCGGTAATGGGCCGGCTGCTGCCACTCACGCGTACCAGGCCCCGCTGGGAGTCCTGTTGGTCTTTGTCTGTAGGGCTATCCAGCGGCAGGATCCGGCGGGCTTCCTCCGGTGTGAAGTGTTCATTACCGGCCTGCCGTTCGGCCTCCAGCAACAGCTCCGGCAGGATGAGGATTCCCGCCAGCAAAAAGATGGGCCACAGACTGCGCATGATCAGCCCTTGAGGCCGAAGGAAATAATCAGGGCTACAAAAATGAGAATGGTAGAGGCAAAGATAGCCACCGCAATATTTCCCTGTTTCAGCTCTCCCTCGATATCCACATGTTTAAGCAGTTTCTTGTCGATGGCGATTAAAGCAAATATGCCGATAAATAGTGCCAGCAGGGTGTAGAGCAGGTTGACGCCGAGGTTGAACAGGGTGGCGGTGAGAAATTCGAGTTCCATCTGGTAAGTGAGATCCGTTGATTATCTGAGGGCCGATTAAATCATAAAGGATTTGCGGATTCATCTGCGCCAGAGGTGGCGACGACTTCAGGTGTAGGGTGTAGAAAAAAGCGGCGGGGTCGCGTTGCGGGAATAAATATCATGGGAGTCAGCCATTGCACGGCATAAAAAAAAGGGGGCCAGAGGCCCCCTTTCTTTTGGTACTGCTAACTCAACGGTTTAACGGTTCTTCGGACCACCGCCCTTGCCGCCACCGCCGTTACCGCCGCCACCGGTGCCGCCACCGGAGCCGGGGTTGCTGCCGGTACAGGCATTGGCTGCCAGGTAGTCGAAGGCTGCCTTGGCCTGTACCAGGCCGTAACCGTAGGCGTCATCACGTCCGGCCACGCCCAGGTCTTCCGCCGTGGCATTCATGGCCGCGCGGATCTCACCCGGTGCACAGTTCGGGTAGTGGCTCCACACCAGGCCCGCTACGCCGGCGACGTGTGGGGTGGCCATGGAGGTGCCGTTGAAGTAGGCGTAGTCGCCCGCCTCGACTGCCACGGTGGCAGCCGCGCCCAGCTGGTTCATCAGCGCCGCGCCGTCGCTATCGGAGATACCTACAGACGGGATATTGGTCGCTACGCCACCCAGGGTGCCGTACAGCATGCCGGGCTCATTGTTATAAATGATGGCGCCCACGCCGCCGCCGGCCTCACAGTTGAGGACCTTGTCGGCAAAGCTGATGCTGCCGCGGGAAATCAGGCAGATTTCACCGGCCGCCTCGGTACAGGCGTAATCACCGATGCCGCAGTCCACCAGCGATCCGCTGGCGCTGCCCATGGCGCTGTCTTCCATTCCGGCGGAGGCTACGTCGCTGCCGCCCACGGTGACCGAACTGACCACAGCGCTGCCCACAGGTACTGAGGAGAGCACGTTGACGCCTGGGCCTGCCAGTTCAACCTGGTTGGTCTGCTGGGAGAAATCCGCAATCACCTTGTTGCTGTCGATCGCAGCAATGGACATGACCGAGTCGTAAGACGCCGGGTAGGAGTGACGCGTGTTGCCATCGTTACCGGCGGCAGCGATGGAGAGCACACCGCGGTTGGCGTAAAGATCGGCGAAGGCCGCGTCTTCGGTGCGTGACTTCAGAGAACCGCCGAGGCTCATGTTGATGACGTTGGCGCCGTTGTCGGCACAGGTATCGGCCGCGGCGACCAGTGAGGAGGAGTAGCCCCAACCCTCCGCAGTGAACACCTTGACGATGTGCAACTTGACGTTGCCATTCGGCATCACGCCGACCACGCCGGTGCTGTTGTTGATGGCGGCAATGGTGCCAGCCACGTGGGTGCCGTGGCCGTTCTGGTCTTCGTACCAGTTGCCGGTGCCGGAATCGTTCGTGCCGGTCACCATATTGCCGGACAGGTCCTCGTGGCTGATGTCATAGCCGGAGTCGATGATACAGACGGTGCTGTTGCCGGCGACGGTGTCACTGACCTGGTCGGCCTGGACCATGGGAATACCAAAGGGTACTTCCTGGGCCAGGAGCCAGCGCTTGGCGTCCTTCTCGACGTATTCCACATTCGGATTGTTCCGCATGGCATTCAGTGCCTTGTCGGAGAGCATCGCCGCCACGGCGTTGCGCTTCTCCAGGGCGAGGGCGGTGCGACCACCGGCCTTGTTGAGCTGTGCCTTGACTTCGGCACTCTTGCCCGCCTTGAACTTGATGATATAGCGGTCTTCGGCGGCACTCGCATGTGCGGCAACGCTTGTGGCGATGGCACTGGCGAGCAGTGTGGGTAGGATCTTCTTCATGAATCGAGCTCCGGATGGGCTGCTGTATTTCTTATCGTGGATTGCACCACCTTGGTGCCATTGCCGCTGTACTGCCTCGCTCATGTCCGGCCGGCACATCCCTGGTGGAGAAGGAGAAAATTAGCAGCTCATTCACCCGCGGCAATCGAATTATTTTGCTTATGTGAAACCCATTGCAAAACCTGAAATTGGCGCCTGTTTTCTCATAATTTTATTGGGGGATCAGTGCCGTGGTCCGTCTAGGTCAGAGCAGCCCAACGCCATAATTAGTACAGACGTACGCGTCGCCCTGGTGGTGTTGTCAGCTTAATTTTATAAGTACCAACTGGCGCTCAAGTCGCGAATGTCAGCCTGTTCATATTTGTCCGGTGCTCCGATACGGCTTTTGTAGATTGGATCCCGATCGCGCCTCAAAAGTGCGCACAAAAAAAGCCCCTCCGGACGGCTTACCGGGTCGGGATAGTTTTGCTGGTTGCCTGCTGCAGATGCAGTGGTCGCCGTTCATATCCAGCTTACCTCGGCAGGAAGTCCTTTCTGCACCTCCTTTAATAGCGACTCGCTAACCTGCTTAGTATGCATTGGGGCACAGGCTTTTATCGGCTGCTGTTCCGTGGTGCCGCCACTATTAATGGGGTACGTCCCAAATTTAGTTACAAAATGGCGGCTGGTGCCGGCAAACGGCCCCGGGCGCTGGGGCCGTTGCAGCTCGAGGAGGGGTCAGTAGGCGTTGCGGATCATCTCGATACCCGGCTGGATGGCACGGCGCCAGGCGCCGTCGATTGCCGGGGAAAACTCTGCATCGTGGCGCGCCACGGTATCCATTAGCGCATCCAGCCACACGGAGTAGAGCTCGGGGCGCACGTTGTAGCCGCTGCGGGAGTGGCTTTGGCCCAGTGCGCGCAGCTTGCTGTCGGGCATGCCGCGGGCCACCAGGATCAGCTGCATGATGCCGTTACGTAGCAGGTGGCGCTGCTGCTTCATGTCGGTATCGCGAAACATGTCGCGCACGTCGGTCGACGTGCCCATGAAACGGTCGTAGAAATCGACAAAGAACTGCGGGTTGTTGCAGCAACGTCCATAGCTCTGGAAAACAATATCGCTGTCGGGGGTTTCCATCCTGTAATTCCTTCCTGGCCGGTGGCGGGATTGATAACTGCTCTTGCCAGCCGCGGTGCCCGCGGGGCGGCGCGATTCTATACGTCGCGAGCGCTTTCGGAAACCGGTTGCCGGTCGGATGGGAGGGGGATGGCCGGCGGGCCCTAGCTGGCGCTGTCCTCGTGCCGCAGGCTTACCGCCGCGGTGCCGTCGGCCTGTAACTCAACCGATACAGTGATGGGGCGACAGCAGACCTGGCAGTCCTCGATATAGGCCTGGTCGCCCGCAGACAGGTCCACCAGCAACGTTATCGGTTCGCCGCAGTAGGGGCAGTTTTCCGTATATTCCTGCAGTGGTTCCATCAGCGCCCTCCCGGCAGGTAGCGGGATACCCAGGCCACGAGGGTTTCCGCCACATAGTCGGCATCCTCACGGCGGGTCAGCAGGTGGTCGGCGTCGTCGAGGCTGATAAAGCTCTTGGGGTGCCTGGCGCGGCTGTAGATTGCCGCCGCCTCATCGATGTGAACAGTCCTGTCCGCCGGTGAGTGGTAGATCAATAGCGGCCGGCCGAGCTCGCGGATATAGTCGCCATCGTGGCTCTCAAGGTCCTCTACCAGCTGCCGCTTGATGGTGAACGGTCGCCCGGCCAGGTCGACTTCGGCCTCGCCCCGGGACTCGATGGTGTCCAGGGCGCAGGCGAACTGCTTGATCACGTGGTCGGGGTCCGCGGGAGCGGCGATGGTGACAACGGCCCGGGCCTCCTCGATCCGCGACGCCGCAGCCAGCACCGCGGCGCCACCCAGGCTGTGGCCGATCAGCAGGTCTACCGGGTGATGCTCCCGGTGCAGGAAGTCCGCCGCGCTCAGGAGGTCGCGGATATTGGAGCTGAAGTTGGTATCGGCGAAATTGCCCTCACTGTCGCCGAGCCCGGTAAAATCGAACCGCAGCACCGCGCAGCCGAGGTCCGCCAGCCGGCGGGCGATGCGGGCGGCAGCCAGTACATCCTTGCCGCAGGTGAAGCAATGCGCGAACAGCGCCCAGGCCCGCGGCTCGCCCTCATCCGGTAGTTCCATGATCCCCGACAGGGTGGCTTCGCTGCCCCCCCTGAAGGTCACTTGCTGTCGCTTGGCCATTCTGGCTCCCCCTGATGGGCCCGATTGGTGGTCAACAATAGTACGGAGTCAGTGCTGTGAGGGCCAATTCCGGGGTGGTCGGACGATATTGACAGCGTTATCAATCGCATTGCTGTCGGCAGTAACGGCGCGCTGTTGATATAATCCGCGCCCACTTTGGGTACAGAACGCAATATTTCACAACACAGCAGAGGGGATTGGCGATGGCGGTCAAACTGATGACGGACCTGGACCTGGCGGACAAGCGTGTACTGATTCGCGAGGACCTGAACGTGCCGGTAAAGGGAGGCGAGGTGACCTCGGATGCCCGCATCCGCGCGGCGCTCCCCACCATCAAGGCCGCTGTCGACGCAGGGGCGAAAGTGCTGCTGATGTCCCACCTGGGCCGCCCCACCGAGGGCGAATACGCCGAGGAGTACTCCCTGGCGCCGGTGGCCGCGCACCTGGGCAAGCTGCTGGGCCGCGAAGTGCCGGTGATCCGCGACTGGCAGGACGGGGTCGAGCTGGCCGCGGGCGAGGTGGCGCTGCTGGAGAATGTGCGCTTCAACAAGGGCGAGAAGAAGGATGATCCCGAGCTCGCGCAAGCCTATGCCGGCCTGTGTGACATCTTCGTGATGGACGCCTTCGGCACCGCTCACCGGGCCCAGGCCTCCACACATGGTGTGGCCAAATTCGCCCCGGTGGCCTGTGCCGGGCCGCTGCTGGCGGCGGAGCTGGACGCGCTGGAGAAGGCGCTGGCCGAGCCCGCGCGGCCGATGGTGGCGATCGTCGGTGGCTCCAAGGTGTCCACCAAGCTGACCGTACTGGAGACCCTGTCGGCGAAGGTGGACCAGCTGATCGTGGGCGGCGGTATCGCGAATACCTTCCTCGCTGCCGCCGGTAAGCCGGTGGGCAAGTCCCTGTGCGAGCACGAACTGACCGACACTGCCAGCGCGCTGATGGAGAAGTGCGAGATCCCCCTGCCGGTGGATGTGGTGACCGGCAAGGAGTTCAGTGAGACCGCCGCGGCCGAGACCAAGCCGGTGGATGAGGTCGAGGCCGACGACATGATTTTCGATATCGGCCCCGAATCCTCCGCGAAGCTTGCCGAGATCCTCAAGGACGCGAAGACCATTATCTGGAACGGTCCGGTGGGGGTGTTCGAGTTCGACCAGTTCGGCGGCGGCACCGAGCACCTGTCGAAAGCCATCGCCGACAGCGATGCCTTCTCCATTGCCGGGGGTGGTGACACCCTGGCGGCGGTGGACAAATACGGTATCGCCGACAAGGTCTCCTACATTTCCACCGGCGGTGGTGCCTTCCTTGAATACGTCGAGGGCAAGACCCTGCCGGCGGTGGCCATGCTGGAGGAGCGCGCCGCCGAGTGACGGCGCGCCGCTAGAGGCCGAGTTTTCCCAGGTCACCCCGGCGCAGATCGGGGGACCTATCTAGAGAGATGTCAAAAAACCAAAGGTAAATTCCATGGCATTGATTAGCTTGCGTCAACTGCTGGACCACGCCGCCGAGCACGGCTACGGGGTCCCGGCGTTCAACGTCAACAACCTGGAGCAGATGCGCGCGATCATGGAGGCGGCCAAAGAGACCGACTCCCCGGTGATCGTGCAGGCCTCTGCCGGTGCGCGCAAATATGCCGGCGCACCCTTCCTGCGCCACCTGATCCTGGCTGCGATCGAGGAATTCCCGGGGATCCCGGTGGTGATGCACCAGGACCACGGCACCAGCCCGGCCGTCTGCCAGCGCTCCATCCAGCTGGGCTTCAGCTCGGTGATGATGGACGGCTCCCTGCAGGAAGACGGCAAGACCCCGGCCTCTTATGAGTACAACGTCGACGTTACCCGGCGTGCGGTGGAAATGGCGCACGCCTGTGGCGTGTCCGTGGAGGGCGAGCTGGGCTGCCTGGGCTCACTGGAAACTGGCATGGCCGGCGAGGAAGACGGCGTTGGCGCCGAGGGCCAGCTGTCCCACGACCAGCTGCTGACCGACCCGGAAGAGGCTGCGGACTTCGTGCAGAAGACCCAGGTGGACGCACTGGCGATCGCCTGCGGCACCAGCCACGGTGCCTACAAGTTTACCCGCCCGCCCACGGGCGACATCCTCGCCATCGATCGGATCAAGGAGATCCACGCGCGCATCCCGGACACGCACCTGGTGATGCACGGTTCCTCCTCGGTGCCGCAGGAGTGGCTGGCGGTGATCAACGAGTTCGGCGGTGAGATCCCCGAGACCTACGGTGTGCCGGTCGAGCAGATCTGCGAGGGCATCAAGCACGGCGTGCGCAAGGTCAATATCGATACCGACCTGCGCCTGGCCTCCACCGGTGCCACCCGCCGCTTCCTGGCCGAGAACCCGTCCGAGTTCGATCCGCGCAAGTTCTACAAGGCAGCCCTGACCGCCATGAAGGACATCTGCGTGGCCCGCTACGAGGCGTTCGGCACCGCCGGCAATGCCAGCAAGATCCGCCCGCTGGGGCTGGAGGCCATGTACCAGCGCTACGAGGCCGGCGAACTGGAGCCGAAAATCAAGTAACGAGCCGATAGCCGATTAATACAAACCGGTTAATACAGAAAAGGGGCGCCCCCTCAGGAGGCGCCCCTTTTTTGTTTCCGCTCCATGAGGTGGTAACAGCGGCTGCCCGTCGCGGTGGGGTGAAAGTGACTGATAGCGAGGGCCGGGCTGGCCCCTTGAGCCGCTCGCTTGCACGCGCCACGCCAACAGGGGCATTATCGTTGCTCGTAACCTCTCCGGGCCCCTGTGGCAGCGGCCTCAAAAAACAAGAAACATGGCGGAATCACTGATCGTGCTGGAGCCGCAGGCCGACAAGGGCCTGCAGCAACAGATTCGTGAAAAAATTATCCAGGGTATCCTTTCCGGCGGTATCCCGGCGGGCCACCGGATGCCTTCCTCGCGCCGGCTCGCCGGGCAACTGGGGGTTGCCCGCAACACCGTGGTATTGGCCTACCAGCAGCTGGTGGATGACGGCTTCCTGGTGACTCGCGAGCGCAGCGGGTTTTACGTCACCGATTCCGTGCAGTCCCATGGTGTTATCAGCCCCGGTGAATCCGGCACCGGTGTGGCGACCAGCGAGCCGGATCGTGCCTTCTGGCGGGAGCGGTGCAACCCTGTGCATGTCAGCCGCCGCGCCCTGCGCTCTCGTCCGGCCAACTGGCTGCAGTACCCCTTTCCGTTTATCAGTAATGAATACGACCCGCGCCTGTTCCCGGGGGCGGAGTGGCGGGAGTGCTCGCGGGATATATATGCCGGCCGCGAAGTCGCCCAGTGGGCGACGCTCGGCGCCAATGAGGATGACCGCCAGCTGGTGGAACAGATCTGCACCCGCTTGTTGCCGCGGCGCGGTATCTACGTCGATCCCGGGCAGGTGCTCGTGACCAGCGGTCTCGACCAGGCGTGCTACCTGCTGGGCGAGCTGTTTATGGGAACCGGCCGGCAGCTGGCGATGGTCAGGCCGGCCTGTGCCGGGACGGAGGAGATCTTCCTCGCTACCGGGGTCAACGTTAACGCCGTTACGCAGGACAGCGACGGCCCCGAGCTGGGGACGGGGCTCACTGACAGTGACTGCTGGTACCTGCAGCCCAATGCCCACAACCCGACCGCGGTGACCACCAGCCTGGAACGTCGCCGCCAGTTGCTGCGCCTGGCCGGTGAACAGGGGGCGGTCATTATCGAGAATGATTGCGAGCACGACTTCTGCTATCACGGCAGCCCCCTGCCGCCATTGAAAAGCCTTGCCGGCGGTGAGTCGGTGATCTACCTCTACCAGCTGCCCAGGGCGGTTGACCCGGGGATGCAACTCGCAGTTATGGTGGCGCCCAAGCCGGTGGTCCAGCGATTGCGGGCCCTGCGTCATACCCTGCGCGAGCGGGTGCCGGCGATCAACCAGCGCCTGCTGGCGAAATTCATCGCCGCCGGCCACCTGGATGCCGCTACCTTCCGCATCACTCGCCAGCTGCGGGAGCGCTGGGTGGCACTGGGCGAGGCGCTCATGCACCACCTGCCCAAACTACTGGTTCGCCGTGCCAGTTGCGGCACCGCCTGCTGGCTGGAGTTGCCGGACCGGGTCAGCGCCGAGCAGTTGCAGAAACAGGCTGAGCAGCAGGGGCTGCTGCTGGAGGTGGTGCGCGAATACAACGCGCTGAGGATCGGGTTTTCCGCCATCGAGGCGGACCGCATCGAGGCTGGGGTGAGTATCCTGGCAAGCCTGATCAACGGCGAGTTGTCGCAGGATGAGGAGACGCTGGCCACCACCGGGGGCCGCCGCCTCAATGCCGCAGACATCACCGCGGAGTTTCCGGGCACTGTCCTGCTCGGTACCAATGCACTTGGCGAGTCCTACCGTATCGAGGTGCTGGAGGACGGCACCCTGCAGGGGTATGCGCGCAACGACGTCGACGTGGACGAGACAGACACGGGGCACTGGTGGCTGCAGGGTGATATGTGGGTGCGGCAGTGGCGCAACTGGTCCTACGGCCGCCAGGCGGCCTTTTACGTGGTGCGCGACGCGCACCAGGTCAAGTGGTTCAACGAGGAGGGCCTGCTGATCGACACCGGGATCGTCGCCCGGGAATAGTCGGGCTCGCCACAGCGGGCAGCAAGGCTATCCGCGATGGGGTATCAGGATTGAGCCCGGTCGAGCCGCGCTGCCGATGGCAGTGCAAGCATGCAAACCAGCAGCATGAAGCAGGCAATTCCCACCAGCTGGGTGTAGCTGCCGCCGCCGGAAATAAAGTATCCGGCCACCAGCGGGCCACAGGCCAGTCCCATCTTCGAGGCAAAACCGCCGAACGCCCCCATCTGGCCCGCGCTGTCGAACCTGGAGGCCATGGTCAGCAGGTAGGGCACACAGAATGCCCAGGTCATGCCGGTGGCAATGTTGGCGAGGATAAAGACCGGCCTGATATTGCTGAAGGCGAACATGGCCAGGCCCAACAGGGTGATCAGCAGGGCGATCCCGAGCGGGGCTGCCAGGGGGAAGCGCTGTCCCGTGTAAGCGGCGAGCGCCGCACCGCCGATGGCAATCAGGTTGGCCCAGAACAGGGTCTGGCTGATGAAGTCGAGCGGCAGGGCAAACGACTTGCCCAGGTCGAAGATAAAGGCGAACAGAGCCATGTTCGCGAACTGGAAGCAGAACAGCGCCCCCAGGGTGATCACCATCGGGGTTAGGGAAGGCCGCTCCTGCGCAATCGCCTCACCTACTTCCGTATCCGTCGGCAGCAGGGTCTTCCCGGCTCCCCGCGGCAGGGGGTAATCTGCCACAAACGGGAGCATCGCCAGTGTCAGGGTGCTGAAGGTAACCAGTGCATAGAAGGGCACATAGGTCCCGTGCTGCTGGACCAGCCCCGGCAGCACCAGCAGGCCGATGGCGCCGCCCGTGTACTGCACCAGCAATACCATGCTGTAAGCGCGCCCGGCGATACCGCTGCGTGCGATGGCCGCAAAGCCGAGTCCCACAAGTGCCCCGCCCAGGATGCCGTGTGCCAGCCGCAGGGGCTTCAGCAGTTCTATATTGCCAAGGCTGATAGTCAGCAGGTCCATGCCGATAGAGGCCACGAGCAGGCAGGCGGCAGCCAGTTTCCAGCGGGGTATCCTGCGGACAAGGAGGGAAATACAGAAAGCGCCGATCACCGCGCCGACCGTGTTGGCAAAAGTGATTTCCCCGGCCTGTGCTGCGGAGAGCCCGGCACCGGCCATCAGCGAGTCCACGATCACGGGGAAAATATTCACATAATAGAGCCCCGCCGACGACAGGAAGGCCAGCAGCAAGCTGGCAACCCAGCCATCTTCCGCCGCCCGCGGGAATCCCCCGCCCAATAATCCGCTGGCAGCGGCAGGCCGCCCCGGTTCAGTGATGCTTTCTGCGTTGTGGCTCATTGGTTCTCCCGGAACGGCTTTCGATCAGCATAACTTCTTTAGGACTTCCTGTGATGCGGGCGAGTCCGACGTTGCTGGCCCTAAGCTAACGCATAGCCACCGCACGAATAGTGCCAGTTGGGTCCGGGCGATGGGGCCAGCGGCAGAATTACGACCGTGCGGCCGGGCATTTTTCCGCCTGGCCTCATCGACAGCACGCATCTGGACCTATCGACCTCCCACCCAATTATCCAAGATACAGCCAGATCAAAGGCCCGGCCGAGCGGCGGGGCAACAAGCAGGAATCAATCTGGTGATGAAGAACAGGACATTCGGGATAGCGGCGCTGCAGTTGCGACTGGACGAGGCAGACAACCTGGAGCTGCTGTTGCAACGCATCCAGAAAACCAAGCTGCGCTATCCATGGGTACAGATGATTGTGCTGAGCGAACTGGCGCTGCGCGGTGTGGGGGTGCAGCACGCCCGGGAGCTGCCTTCGCCGGAAGAGCAGGCCTTCTGTCGAAGTGCCCGCGAGCTCGGGATCTGGCTGGTGCCCGGCTCCATGTACGAAAAGTGCGGCAGCTCGGTGTTCAACACCACCCCGGTCATCAACCCGGACGGTGAAGTGGTGGGGCGCTATCGCAAGATCTACCCGTTCCTGCCCTATGAGCGGGGCGTTGCCAGCGGTGGCCAGTTCCTGGTTTTCGATGTTCCGGATGTAGGCCGCTTCGGGGTCTCCATCTGCTACGACATGTGGTTTCCGGAAACGACCCGGGCCCTGACCTGGCTGGGAGCGGAGGTCATTATCCATCCCACCAAGACAGACACTATCGATCGCCGCGACGAGCTGGCGATTGTGCGCGCCAGTGCCGTCACCAACCAGTGCTACATCGTCGATGTGAATTCGGCCGGGGCGCAGGGCGTGGGACGCTCGATCATCGTGGGGCCCGAGGGTGAGACAGTCCACGAGGCTTCGGTGGAGGAGGAGGTTATCCCGTTCGAGCTCGACCTGGAGAAAGTTACCCGTGTCCGCGAGCGCGGCATGAAAGGCCTCGGCCAGGTACTAAAGAGCTTCCGCGATACGCCAGTGCATTACCCCCAATACGATGAAAATGCGGTCTCTCCTGCCTATGCGCAATTGGGACCATTGAAGGTACCGGAGTAACGGCCGGGAGCAACCCGGGTCATTTTATTTCAAGGCAACGACACCAAACGGCGCAGTCAGGCCGATACAATAGAGAAAATATCGAGGGAATCATGAAAAACCAAGCTAAAAGGAGTTTCAGCAAGCATCACCTGGCCCTGGCCATCACCGCGGTATCGGCTGGCTATGCCCTGTCAGTGAGCCAGGCTGTTAACGCGCAGGCCGACGACGCGATAGAGGAAGTCATCGTCACCGCGACTGCCCGTGAAACCAGTGTGCAGGATGTTCCCTACAACATCTCTGCGGTCTCCGGCGATGATATCAGTGCGGCGCAGATTACCGACCAGGCAGAGCTGATGCGGAACGTGCCCGGAGTTGCGGTGGTTGACCGTGGCAGCCGGAATTCCGGTGTGATCAACGGCATTATGATTCGCGGCCTCAATGTAGACAGCGCCGCGCTGGGCGATTATTCCGTTGCCGCAGCCCCGACTGTCTCAACTTATGTAAACAGCACCCCGGTATACGCCAACTTCATCCTGAAGGACCTGGAACGGGTGGAAATCCTGCGTGGGCCCCAGGGCACGCTGTACGGTTCCGGCTCTCTTGGCGGAACTGTCAGGTATATTACCCGCAGTCCCGATACCGAAGGCAATTCCGTGGATTTCAGTTCCGGTGTCTCCAGTACGACCGGCTCCGATGGCCTGAATTACAGTGCCGATTCGGTCGTTAACCTCGCCCTGTCCGATACCCTTGCCATCCGCGCCGCCGCCGGGCTCGTCGACAATGCGGGCGTGGTGGACTACGTGAATGTTTACCGGCTCGACAACAGTGGAATCCCGGTCGCACCCGAGGGGGTCCTGTCACCGGAAGCGGAGTACCGGACTGTCGAGGATGCGGATACCGTGGAAATCACCTATGCCAGGTTCGCGGCGCTCTGGCAGCCCACGGATGACTTCGAGGTGCTCTTCACCCACATGACCCAGGAAGACGAGATCGGCGGGCGGCGCCAGCAGACCGAGGGCCTGGATGGCTGGGGCAATGCCTACGACGATTACGAAAACGGGTCGATCCAGCTGGAACCGTCCAGCCGGGAAGCCTCGCTGAACAGCCTGGAGGCGGAAATAGACCTGGGTTTTGCCACGCTGACCTCCTCCAGCTCCGATTACGATCACAGCGGCGATTCGGTTTCAGAGAACACCGGCTTCTATGCCCAGAATGGCTGGATCGGTGCTTTCTATTACAACTACAACCGCCCCATGGCCTCCGCCGTGCGCCAGTATGAAGACTCGGCGTTTATCCAGGAACTGAGGCTGGTTTCCAACGGTACCGATAGCCTCGACTGGATCCTGGGTGCTTTCTATATCGACCAGGACACGGCGGGAGCCCAGCAGAGCTACCTGCGCGGTTACCAGCAGTGGGCCGATGCCGCCTGGGGCGCAGGTATCGTTGCCAGCGACCAGGACTGGGATTATGCGCGCGACGACAATTTCACCGAAACAGCATTCTACGGTGAACTGACCTGGCACCTGGACGCCCTGCACCTGACACTCGGTGCGCGCCAGTTCAGTAATGAGTATGAATCTGCGGTTTACATGGATTTCCCCGCTTATGGCTCGGGGGCAATTTTCCCGGTGCTTAACGACAGCCGCGTTACCGAGGATGATGGTCTCCTGTTCAAGGCGAACGCCGCCTACGATATTTCCGCAGACATGATGGCCTACGCCACTATCTCCGAGGGTTACCGCCGGGGGGGATCGAACGCAGCCCCCACCAGTGGTTTCTTCGGTGAAGATCCCTCCTGGGCTGAGTACGAGGCAGATACCGTGGTCAACTATGAGGCCGGTATCAAGGGCAGCGTTGGCTCTATGACCTACACCGCTGCCGCCTTTGCGGTGGAGTGGGACAACGTGCAGGTAAATACGGCCACGCCCTACTGGGGATTCTTCGCGGTCACCAATGGAGAGGCGGCGAGCACCTCGGGTATCGAGCTTGAGCTGAGTGGCGACCTGAGCCAGGACCTCGGCTACAGCCTCGGCTATGCCTATGTCAACGCCGAACTGGATTCAGATCTCACCGCGCCCGGTCGCTCCGCGCCGCTTGCCAGTGCCGGGACGCGCCTGCCGGGAACGCCCGAAAATACCCTGACGGCAGCGCTGGACTACCGCGCGCCGCTCGGCAATGGCGGGCTGGAAATGATCGGCCGCATGGCGGCTTACTACCAGTCATCGACCATGAATGCCGCCAGCGACAGCCAGACCTACGCCGCTGAACTGGATGGCTTCTCGCTGCTCGATGGGCACATCGGGGTGGCCGGTGAATGGTGGACGGCAACGCTGTTTGCCAAGAACCTGACCAATGAGGAAGGCACCACCGGGCTGTTCAAGGAAGAATACATGGGAACCGATCCCTCGCAGCAGTATTACGGCAACGGGGCCAAGAGCTTCCTGGTTCAGCCGAGAACCATTGGCGCGAACCTAAAATTGAGCTTCTGATTTCTTCCTTGAATGGGTACATTGGGGCGCATTGCGCCCCTTTTTTATCTTTGCAAAGCGAACAGACAAGTGAATGCCAGAGAAGAGCAGGCCAGTCTCCAGGGCGGAATAGCCGACGTTAACCGGTTGCTGGGCGAGGCGCGATTCCTCGCCGCAGACCAGGCAATCGCGCAGCTGCGCCGGGACTTCGCCGACAACCTGGATTTGCTGTCGCTGCATATCCGCTGTCGCCTGTTCCTGGGCAAGCACCGCGATGTCAGGGCACTGCTGGCGGAGTACCGCCGCCGTGCGGGACAGGACCGGCATCACCTGGAGTGCTGTGCTGAACTGTTTTCACAGGTCCAGGTGCCGGCGGAGGCGATGGCAATCTATCGCCTTCTGGCAAGGGACGGCAATCGCAATGCGCGCTATAACCTGGCGGCAAACCTGGTCGCCCTGGGAGACCTCGGGGAGGCTGAGTCGATTCTGGAGCGACTGGTACAGGAATGGCCAACCGATGGCCAGGCCCACCAGGTGCTCAGTGGTATACGCCGTGTGTCCACCGATTCCAGCCATATCCCGACACTTGAGAAGCTTATCGCACGCAGTGATCTGGCGCTGAAAGACCGCATCCAGCTGCATTACGCGCTGGGCAAGGAATTCGAGGATATCGGTGAATTTCGCCGCGCATTCGAGCAGTTCGGGCGCGGCGCGCAGTTACGCCGCGCGACCATGCGCTACCAGGTCGAGGGGGATTTACAGGTACTCGAATTGATCGGCGCGGAGCACAGTAAGCCTGCAGCGGAAAGTGATGTCGACCAACGGGGGGAGGAGGCGGTCTTTGTCTTCGGCCTGCCGCGCTCCGGTACGACACTGGTAGACCGTATTCTCTCAAGCCATAGCCAGTGTGACAGCTTCGGTGAAATCACCGACCTGCCGCTATCGCTGATGGTGACTGCCGGCCACAGCCTCCCCAAGGAGGAACTGGTGCGGGCGACGGCCCAATGGTCGGGCAAACAGATTGCGTCTGCCTACCTGGAGCGGCTCGCACAGTTCGATTCAGCCGCGCACAAACATATTGATAAGACACCACAAAACTTTCTCTACGCCGGATTGATCGCGCGCAGCATGCCCGGCGCAACCATGATCTGGATGGATCGCCACCCACTGGATGCCTGCTTTGCCATGTTCAAGACCCTGTTCCGCATGGGCTATCCGTTTTCCTACAGCCTGCAGGACCTGGGGCACTACTACATTGCCTACCATCGATTAAGGGAAACGTGGCAGGAGAGGTTAGCCGACCGGATTCGTTTCCAGTCCTATGAGAGGCTCGTGGAAAAGTTCGATGACGAGGCGCCGGCACTGGTGGCCGCGGCCGGGCTCGATTGGGAGCCGGCGTGTGGGGAATTCCACCGCAACCGCAGCCCCGTGGCGACCGCCAGTTCGGCCCAGGTGCGGCAGCCGCTCTATACGCGCTCAGTGGGACACTGGAAACATTACCGTGAGCAGCTGGCGCCACTGGCTGAGGCGCTGGACAAGGCGGGCATTGCGGTGGAGTAAACGGCTGGATGCCGGCACACGCCGGCATCCGGTACTTGGGTAGGCGGGATCAGCGCGACAATTCGCGCACGAATTCCGGTGCCTGTTCGCGCTGGGCAATACACAGGTCGATGGCCTCGGCAGTCTGCGCCAGGCTGCGCTGGTGCCCCGGGGCCAGGTCGCCGTGCTTGTCGAACAGGTCCCGCAGCTGGTGCAGGCGGTCGCGGTTGCAGAAGGTGCGCGCGAAGGCCGGCGTGCGGCGGCGCCACTGCCCGGGGATCTTCTCGATCACGGCAGGGAAGTTCTCCTGCAGCCACTGCCAGTGCTCTTCCTGCACTGCCGGCTCGGCCATGGCGCTGGCGATCAGCCCGAAGGCCTCGCGCGGACCAACCTCGTTGCTGAGGGCCAGTTTCTGTACATCCCCGGCCTGCTCCGGTTTGTTGGCGGCGCCGATGGCATTGGCACTGGCGTTGTCGAAACGCGGGTCGTCCAGTTCGCCGCGCACCCTGACCAGGTGCGGCAGGAATTCGTCGCCGGCATCCTGAACCGCCACTACCAGCGCCGGTTCGTACAGGTCGGAATCCAGCGCGGCGGGATCGCGCTTGCCCTTGAAACCGGTGAAGGCGGTGGCCTTTTCGGCAAGCTTCCCGCGTGCCTGCCTGTCCTCGGCAACCAGCGCCATAAAGGCCAGCAACTCGCTGTGCAGCAGCTTCTCTTCTGCGTCGCTGCTGCCGGCGGTGCGGTCCAGGACCGGCTGGTAGAGCTCGCGCAGGAAGCGGGAGAAGTCCGGCAGCGCTTTCTCCGGCAGCATACTGCGGCGGTACTCTGCCAGGTTGCCGAGCGCTGCGGTGATTACCTGCCGGCGCTCGGCGGCGGCGGATGCACGCACCACCCCGAGCAGCGTCGCGACCGGCAGTTCGCCCGCCTCGAATGCGGCGAAGGCGCTGTCGATGACGGAGAGTTGCTCGGTGGCAGTGAGATCGGCGAAATGCTCAACCAGCGGCTGCCACTGGTCGCCGGCGAAGTTCCAGCGGTAATAGCCACTGCCGTCCGCGTTGGGCAGCAGCCAGTTCGGGCACTGGTCGCCCTCCAGCGGCACTGTCTGCTGGTTTTCCGCCAGCATCAGGCACTGGCGACCCCGGTCGGTGCGCAGGCACAGTGGGATGGTCCACCGCTGGCCGCTCTGCTGGATCGGCGAGCCCAGTGGGCGATAGCGGTCCTGGCTGATGGTTACCTGCGGCTTGCCGGCAGTCTCGCATTCCAGGTTTACGGTCAATACCGGCACCCCTTTCTGCTCGACAAAACTGCGGAAGGTATCGGTCAGCTCCGGGGTATTGGTCTCCTCACCGATTACCCGGTAGAAATCCTCTGAGTCGGCCACGCCGTCGGCGAAAGTCTCGACATAGCGTCCCAGCGCCGGGCGAAAGCGGTCCGGCCCGAAGTACTGGTCAACCATGTGGATCACCGCCAGGCTCTTGGCATAGGTGATGGAATCGTAGGCATTGCGGATATCGTCGTTGCCATCGATGGGCTCGCGGATCGCCCGGGTGCTGTCGAGCGAATCGAGCTGCATGGCGCTGATGGCCCGCACCGCGGCGTTAAGCTCGTGGCCGCCTTCGGGCTCGAAGATGGTCAGGCTGAGCGGCGTGCCCCAGGTGGCGAAGCCCTCCTTGAGCCACAGGTCATCCCACCAGGGCGGGGTGACCAGGTTGCCGAACCACATGTGGGCCAGTTCGTGGGCATGCACACCCAGCAGGGCCAGCCGCGCGCCCGGCGCCGGCTCATCACCCTCCACCAGGATGCGTTGCTCGCGGTAGGTGATGGCGGCGGACAGCTCGGTAGCGCCACTGGGCCACTGCGGCGCGGCGATAATGTCGAGCTTCTCGAACGGGTAGGGGCGCTGCAGCTCCTGCTCGAAAATCTCCAGCATGCGTGGTGTGACGTCGAGGATATAGGCCATGTCGTCGCCGCGACCCTTGCGCGCGAAACCCCGCAGGGGTACGGCTTCCTTGCGGTATTCATTGGCCGGGATTGCCGGGCGCTCCACCACGTCGAAAGGCCCTACTGCCAGTGACAGCAGGTAGGTGGGAGTGGGGCGGGTGGTGGCAAAGGTTACTTTCTCCAGGCCATCGCCGGCGGGCTCGCGTTTCGCCTCCGGTCCGTTACTGATGGCGACGTAACCCTCGGGGATGGTCAGGCTGATATCGAACGGCGCCTTCAGCCCCGGCTCATCGAAGCCGGGCAGGTACTTGCGGGCCTGGATGGATTCGGACTTCGCCAGCGCGTAGGACTCACCCTGCTCCTCCACCTTAAAGAGCCCGGCGAGGTTGCGGTCGAAGTCGGCGCTGTACTGGAGCCGCAGGGTGAACTCGCCGGCGGGCAGCGGCCGGGCAAAGCTTACCCGCACCACGCCGCTGTCGAGTACCTGCTCGTAGTCGGCGGCCACTTTTTCACCCGCGGGCGTGACCGCGGTGGCCTCGCTGACCCGGAGATCCTTGCCGTGCATCCAGATATGCTCCGCCGGCTGGTCGAGCTGGATGTCGATCTCCACGCTGCCGGAGAAATCGTCCCGGCGCGGGTCCAGCAGGAGGTCCAGGCGGTAGGCGGTGGGGCGCACGCCCTCGGGCAGGCGGCCATCGGGCGCTGGCGAGACTGCGGCCTCGCCGGGGGCCTCCGCTGGCCCGGCAGCGGTGGACTCGCCCGAGCCGGATGGGGATTCATCAGAGGGGCCGCAGGCGGCCAGTGCCAGTAGCGCCACGGCCAGCAGGCTGCGCAGGGTTATCTTCTTCATAGGCTCCCGTTACTTGGCAAAAGCCATCATTGTAACGGGTCGGGAAGGCATTGGCCCACGACCGGCCGTCGCCATCCCGGTGCTGGCCGGGCTCTGGCAACCATGCAAATGACCCCTGCGCCATTCCCGGCGGCAGGGCTCGGGAGGCGGAAGGAAAGGTGACTGCCCGGATTTTCCTGGTCCCAGAAAGTCCGACGGACGCCCGGTTCTCGTCTAAAATTGTTCTTTTTTTGTACAGCCAAAACCGGTAGTGTGTGAGCCTCTTCGACCTGCCATGGAGGGCGTTAGCAGAACTCACTAGTGGCAAGAACTATGTTCCATCGCACGCTCGCTTTGTTGGTAATATTTTCCGGTTTGATCCTCTCCGCCTGCAGCGCGCAGCACAACCTGGGCGAGGAAACCTGGTACCAGGTGGACAGCGAGAACTTCCGTATCGTGACCAATGGCGACCCACAGGCGGTAGAGACGCTGGCTCGTGACCTGGAGCGCTACCGTGCGGTGGCGCTGAAACTGCTGGGGGCCGAGGGGGCCCGGCAGGAACAGCAGAAGCTCACTATCTACGCCACCGCGGATCGCCAGACCTACGCCGGCCTGGTGGGAGCCGAGCTGGCGGAGATGACCAATGGCCTGTTCGACACCACGGCCCAGGGCAGCTACGCGCTGGTGAACCTGGATGGCCGCAGCGGCACGCGCCAGCTGCAGGCGCGCGAGTTCCTGTTTCACGAATACACCCACTTTCTCAGCTACCACGGCAACACCACCCATTACCCCTACTGGTACAGCGAGGGCTTTGCCGAGTTCATGTCCACCATGACTTTCCCGGTGCCGGGCCGCTACAAGCTGGGTGCCGTTCCCGAGGAGCGGGCCATGACCCTGCTCTACGCCAGCCCCATGCCGATCGAGCAACTGTTGCGTGCGACCGTAATGAACACGCCGAATGAGGAAAAGCCCCGCGTCTATGCCAGTGGCTGGATGCTGGCCCACTGGCTGATCATGGAGAGCGGCAAGGTAGAAGAGTTCAAGGATTATGTCCGTGCCTTTAACAGCGGGGCTGACCCGGTGGAATCCCTCGAGAGTACTTTCGGGGTCAAACTTGCCGACGTCGAAAAGCGTTATGAGCAGTTGTTCCAGGAAGGTGAATTCGAGATGGCGGGCGGCATAGTCCCGGCTGAATTCCGCGAGGTGACACCCGATGTCCGCCAGCTCCCGCCGCAGCGTGCGATCGCGGAGGTGGGTCACTTCCTGGTGCTCTCCGGCTATAACCTCGGCGGTCTCGATTCCCTGCTCCAGTATGCGCACGCCAATGGCCTGATGAGTGCGGAACTGGTCGCCGTCCAGGCCGATGCGGAAACCCGCATGGGTAACTACGAGGCGGCCGAAAGGTTACTGGCATCTGTTCCGGTGGCCGAGCGCAGCAAGTTTCGTTACCAGCATGTGGACGCCTGGCTGGGGCTGACCCGCCAGGCCAACACCACCGTCGACCAGCGTAATCGGGAAGAGCTGAAAAAAGTGCGCGACAAGTTCGTGTTCCTGGTGAACAACGATGCTGAAACCGCTTCCCACTGGTATGGGCTGGCGATGAGCATGGAGATGCTCGATTACCCCCGGGAAAAATACCTGGAGATGCTCGAGCAGGCCTACCTGCGTGCACCGCGACAGGTCCATATTGCCCAGTGGATGGCCCGCGAACTTTATGACAAGCGGGACGCCGAATATTTCGCCCGGGTGGCCGAGCCGTTGCTGATGGAACTCAATGACGAGGACCAGTACCAGCAGATGAAACTCATGCTGGCGGAGATGAAGGCCGAAGAAGAACCCGGGGTGAAAGCCCGGGTCGACAGGACCCTGGCCAGTAAGGCCAGTGAAAAAAACGAGGGATAACTCCCCGGATAAACCCCGCCACCTGGCGGGGTTTTTTGTTTAGGCCTTCAGATGGTGGCCCCGCTCGCTGCGTCGGGCGATTCGCCGGAACCCGCGCCGTGTTCCGCGGTGGTCGGGTCGATAATATTGCGCACCTCTGCCACCGAATCGGCTGGGAAGCCCCCCATCTCGGCGTGCTTCAAAATCGATTCCCGGTCCGGCGCGATGTAGATGCAGTAAACCTTGTCGTCCGTTACATAGCTCTGCACCCACTGTACCTGGGGGCCCAGCTGCTGCAGGACGTCACAGGATTTCTGCGAAATACCGGCCAGTTCCTGCTGGCTGAGTTGGCCGGCCTCCGGAATTTCCCTCTCGATTACAAATTTGGGCATTGGTGCTCCCTCCCGTGTCCGCTGTCATTTTATGTCTCCGGTGTGCGCCGCTGGCGAAGGCTGGCCGCCCCCGGACAAGCGCAAGCTGAAACAGTTTAGACGGTCAGGCAGGCTTCTGCGGCTGGCCCTTCTTCCTGCTTGTCGACAGTGGCTGGACAGAAAACACCCTCACTGGTTTCGATCCCCTCACTGGAGGCGCGAGAACTCTCTCACAATACTGGAGTCGTAACTGCGAGCAGGGTGCCAGCGCGGCATCGTAGCGCGTGGGGCGAGTGGTACCATATGGCGGTGCTGGTGCAGTAAATTTCGGGGCGGGAATCCTGGCTATACCGATTGGCTGCGGAAGAATAATGGGTGTGATACCCGGGTAGTACGTCAGGCCTGGCAATATGATGAGTTTGCAAGAGTGGCGCAACGGCGCCAGCATTTTCGCCCACGGGGATTTCCCGGTTTTCACCCGTGTCGGCGGTAATCCCGCCGGGCCGGCGCTGTTGCTGCTGCATGGCTTTCCCACTTCCTCCTGGGACTGGAACCGCGTCTGGGATGCGCTGGCTGCCAATTTCAGCCTGTATACCCTCGATATGCTCGGCTTCGGTGACTCCCCCAAACCGCGCAATTTCCCCTATCGCATCGAAGACCAGGCGACCCTGGTCGAGTCGTGGCTGCTGCACCTGGGGGTGGGGGAATTCCATATCCTCGCCCACGATTACGGTGATACCGTCGCCCAGGAGCTGCTGGCACGCTACCGGCAACGACAGGATGCAAGCGGGGATAAAGGCGTCGGCCTGCGGGTCGCGAGTGTGTGCCTGCTGAACGGTGGCCTGTTTCCGGAGGCCCATCGGCCGGCGCTAATCCAGCGCCTGCTGTCTTCACCGGTGGGGCCGCTGGTGGGGCGCATCGGTAACCGCAAAAGACTCGCCGCCAACATGGCGCGGATTTTCGGCCCGCAGACCCAGCCCTGCGAGGAGGAAATCGATAATTTCTGGAAGCTGCTCTGCAACCGCGACGGCAGGAGAATCCTGCACCGCCTGGTACGCTATATGTCAGAGCGTCGCCGACACCGCAAACGCTGGGTAGGCGCGCTTTGCGAGACTGAGGTGCCCTTGAAACTGATCGTTGGCCTGTTCGATCCTGTCTCCGGCAGGCATATGGCCGCGCGCTACCGCGAGCTGGTTCCGCAGGCAGATATAACCGGGCTCGAGGGTATTGGTCACTACCCGCAACTGGAAGCGCCCCAGGCAGTGCTGGATGCCTTGCGGGGGTTTATGCTCCGCCACGGGCTGGCAAAATACCCGGCGCAGGTGCTGGCCGGGGCCTGACGACCCGCAACTGTTTGAAGGGGAAAGAGTCGATGCGCTGCTGGCGCCGCTACTGGAAATTCCTACTGGCACTGGCCGTGGTGGTGGGCCTGGTCCTGTTGCAATTCTCCGGCAGGCGCGGGGAGAACCGCATTGCCCCTTCCCTTCATGAAACTGCCGCTGGCCACGGTTCGCTGCTGTCGCCCCTCCCGGCCTTCCGCCTGCGATTCATCCCTTCCTGATCCCCCGCCGCGGTCATTCGCCCACGCGGTTTGGCGCACGGAACTACGCGAGACTGGCAATGCGAGGTCGTTAACGCGGCGCATTAATGGTCCATTCCTGAATTGTCCTGCTTTTTCACGCCAGGCAACCCCGGTGTGACGTGTTTCTCAATCCGCACCCTTGTTATAGTCGTAGGCCTGTATGGCGGCTGTCTGAGCGAACACCAGTCACCGCGATCGAAAATAATGCAAAAGGCCTACCTGTGAATACCAGACTCTATCCAGCGGTTTCCATCCTGTTCCTGCTGCTTGCCCTGGTGGCCTGCGGGTCCGGGGAAGATGCCAGCGAGCAAGCAGGCGGTAACCCTGCGGCGGAAACGACGGCGGCCACGGCAGCTGCCGCTGGGGAGGTGCCCGCAGAACCAATGCCGCCGGCCTTCCAGAACTATTCGGAGCGCGGCGATCTGCCGGCGCTGCGCGAACGGGGGGTGCTGCGCCTGCTGGCGCCCCGCGGCGAAGCCGAGGATGCGCTACCCCGTGACGGCCTGCCGGGCAGTGCCTGGCGCGAGCTGGCGGAGAAATTCGCCCGCAGCCGGGGATTGAAGCCGCAGTGGGTATATGTGGAATCCTTTGCCGGCCTTGTCCCGGCCCTGGTGGAGGGTCGAGGCGACGTGATTGCGATCAACTTCTCGCGTACACAGGAACGTGAGGAGCGGGTTTCCTTTACCCGGCCCCTGCAGTATGTGCGCGAGTTGCTGGTGACCAGTGCCGAGGAGGGTAAGGTCGCCGCCGATGAACCCATGCTGGTGGCAGTGCGCCGAGGCAGCGCATTTGCTGCCACGCTCGAGGCGCAAAACGCGCTGGAGGAGGGTCCTGCAGGCGAGGGGCGATTCACAATCGCCTACCTGGACGAGCCAGTTGATCACGATTCGCTGCTCGATGCAGTGGTCGCCGGTGATTACCAGGCCACCGTACTGGACAGCAACCTGGCCGATGCCCTGCTGCCAGACTATCCACAGCTGGAGGCGAGCGACAGCCTGGGTTCGCAGCGCGCTATCGCCTGGGCGGTGCGCAAGGAGAACCCGGCCCTCAAGCGCGCCCTGAATGAGTTTTTTACTTCCGAGCACCTGGTTGCCAGCCAGATGAGGGAACGGCCGCTGCGCGACTGGGCTGAAATCCAGTCGAATCGCACCCTGCGGGTACTGACCCGCAATCACCCCGCATCCTATTTCATGTGGCAGGGTGAGCTGATGGGGTTTGATTACGACCTGCTGCAGCAGTTTGCACGGGAAAACAACCTCCGTCTCAGCATGGTAGTGCCGGGGCCTGACGTAGATCTCGGTGAGGCGCTCCGCTCCGGGCTGGGGGACGTGATCGCTGCGTCCCTGACGGTGACCGATGCGCGCCACGAGCAGGGCCTGCGCTTTACCCGCCCTTACCTTGAGGTGACCGAGCAGGTGATCGCCGCCAGGCCACTGCCGGACACCGATGCGGATCAACCGATTGCAGAGTTTTTGGCAGGCAGGGAGGTTGCGGTAAACCCGCTTACGAGTTTCTACAGTAACCTGCGCGCACTGGAGGAAACGCAGGAGCAACCCCTGCAGGTGGTTCCGGTAGAGGGCGCGGCGACCGAGCACCTGATTGATGCAGTCGTTCGTGGTGAATACGACTTCACCGTAGCGGACTCGCACCTGGTGGATATCGAGAGCACCTATCGGGATGATTTTGCTGTGGTCGGGGAGCTGCCGGGCAAGCGCGACATTGCCTGGGCGGTGCGGCCGGACCAGCCGGTACTGCTGAAGCACCTCAACAGTTTCCTCAACAAGCACTATCGCGGTCTGTTTTTCAATGTCACTTACAACAAGTATTTCCGGCAGGCCAAGAGAATTCGCAGCCACACCGCCAAGCGCCTGCGCAATACTGACGAGCTGTCACCTTTCGACCCGCTAGTGCGCAAATATGCCGGGGACTCGGACCGTGACTGGCGCATGGTCGTGGCGCAGATGTACCAGGAGAGCCAGTTCGACCCGCAGGCGCGTTCCTTCGCCGGTGCCCGCGGCCTGATGCAAGTACTGCCGCGTACCGCGGCCCAGATGGGCATCTCTGACCTGTTTGTCCCGGAGAATAATATCCGCGCCGGCGTTACTTATCTCGACTGGCTGGAAGAGCGCTTCCCCCGCGACCTGGACTTCGACCAGAAAATCTATTTTACCCTCGCGGCATACAATGCGGGGCACGGGCATGTGCGCGATGCACGCCGGCTGGCGGAATCCCTCGGCAAGGATCCGGACCGCTGGTTCGGCCATGTGGAAGAGGCGATGCTGAAACTGTCGCAGCCGGAGTATTACCGCAAGGCGCGCTTCGGTTACGTGCGCGGCCGCGAGCCGGTCAATTATGTCCGGCAGATTCGCAGCCGCTACCTGGGTTACCTGGCGGTGGCGCGCAACGAGAGCGGGCAGTAAGCGCCCGCATTAGCGAGCGGGCTGGCCGAGGTCGGACAGCAATCGAGCCAGCCAGGCCGTCACGCCCGGATACTGGTCCATATCCAGCACAAACTCCTGCCCCCGCGCGGCGCTCTGCAGTTTGCAAAAGCCGGGCATATCTCCCGGGCCCTGTTCCCAGCGCCAGAGGTTGGCGTGGTAGCTAAGCGGGCTGCGGCCCGGCTGCGGATAGAAGGAGTCCGGCAGTCGCCAGGCGGATGGTCGGGGTGAGTCGGGACGGGTGAGTACCAGCCGCTCCTCCAGCCGGGGGAAAATTCCTGCGCCGGGCAGCGAAGCGGCTCGGCCACAGAGATCGATTTCGTCACTGGAAATATAGAGAGTGTTACGGGGGTCCGCACCGATATTGAAGTGCGGGTGATAGCGCGCCCACGGCAGCGCGTTCATGGGCAGTCCGTCTACCGCCTTTACCTGGCCGATACCCATCCAGCCCCACAGGACATGTCGCGCCGGGGCCTGCTTCACAAAGCGCCAGTGCCCTCCCACCATCTCCACCGGCCGGAAGAGCCCGAAAAACAGGAACAGGTCACCCTCGTCCACGCCCTGTCGACGCAGGTGTCCCTGGGCGGCACCGGTCTGTCCCAGTAGCGGCCGCCAGCCGCGCCGGCGCGAAAGCGCATCACGGTACATGTCCGGGTCCAGGTGCACGCCTTCGGTAGCGGTGTGACGACCACGAGTCAGGTCCTGGACCAGCTCGCCAATCGGGATGTCCCGGAAATGCAGCTGCCCGTATTGGATGCCGGACCTGGCGTCGGGAATGGGCAGGGGATAGAGAGACCCATCGGGAAAGATCGGGCTGGGACAGCCGCCGGCGGAGGAGTCGAAGCCCTTGCGGCTCAGGATCAGGCGCATGGATTCCCTCCTTTACGGTGGACAACTGGCAGGGGCCTGGAGCTTAACCCGGGAGGAGAGCAGAGAAAACCCGCCTGGCACCATTTCGGCTCGGTGGAAACCCGGCGTCGCGAGTCCCCGTTCATCGGCGTATTGGCACCAACACATGCACTGTCGCTGCTGCCCCAGGGGCATGAAGCTATTTTTGCATCGAAAAAACGGGGCCGCTCTGGACCCCTGCCAAGGTGGGATAGAGAAAAGGTGTGTGAAATTGTGGCCACGACATGGCCAGTGAGGAAAACTTCAGTATTCCTTGTAGGGCAGGAACTTGCCGGACAGCACTACCCTGACCCGGTCCCCTTTCGGGTCAGCCTCCCGCTCGATATCCAGCGAGAAGTCGATTGCGCTCATGATGCCATCCCCGAACTCCTCGTTGATGAGTTCTTTTATGGTGCTCCCGTAAACGTTTACCACTTCGTACCACCGATAGATCAGCGGGTCGGTGGGCACGGCGGTGGGTAGTGAACCCTTGTAGGGCACGGCCTGGAGCCAGGCGATGGCGTCTTCGGGAAGGTCGAAGATCTCCGCCACAACCATTGCCTGTTGTTTACTCATGGCCATCTGTCCCAGGCAGGCGGCAGTGGTCCATTCCTTTGACAGGCCGAGCGCGGCGGCCACCTGGCTCCAGCGGATGTCCTTGCGGATTCTTGTTGCCTGGATCATGCGGGTCACTTCTTCACGGCTGTTGATCATGGTTTTCTCCTCAAGTGGTGTCGGTAAGCAGGTAGAACATTGTGATCAGGGCGAGGAATTGCAGCAGCGCCAGGCCCCGCCAGAAGGCCACCGGGTTGCGCTCGATCAGCGGTGGCCGCTCAGCGGAGAGGTAAGCCGGGTTGGGATGGCGAAGGTCGTAGAGAAATTCCGACAGCTGGTCGTAGCGCCGGTGGGGATCCGGGTGCACGGCACGGCGGATCGCCGCATCAACCCATGCAGGCAGTTCGCGATCTGTCCGGACCAGACTGCGATAACCGAGCCGGCGCTGCGCGCTGATGGTGCGTGCCCGCGCCATTCTGGGGCCATAGGGAAACTCGCCGGAAAGCAGGTGGTAGGCCAGCACCCCGAGTGAAAACAGGTCGGAGCGGGGTGATGGCGCCTGTCCGAGGAGGCATTCAGGAGCGCTGTAAAGCGCAGTGCCCAGTAGCTCGTCGCCGCCACTTGCGCCGGCCAGCTCCTCGAGTCCGCCGATCCGTACCGCACCGTAGTCGATGATCTTAACCGTCCCGGCCCGGTCGATCATGATGTTGTCCGGTTTCAGGTCCCGGTGCAGCATCTCCATGCGATGCAGGGCCTGCAGCCCCCTGCCCACCTGGCCGACGATATCCCGGACTGTTTCCAGGTCGGGTTGTGGGTGGTCGCGGAGCCATTGGGAGAGGGGCTGCCCGTCGATGTACTCGGAGGTGGTGTAGAGATAATGCCGCTCCCGGTCGATGGGTGCAGCCCCCAGCAGGTGCGTATTGCTGACGCGTCGGGCGATCCATTCCTCCGCCAGGAATCGCTCCAGGTAGGCGGCATCACCACCGGATTCAGTGGCGGGGACCTTGAGGAACACACGGGTGCCGCTTGCGCTGTCGGTGGCCAGGTAGGCGCGGCTACGGGCAGTTGCGTGAAGCTCCCTCTGGATCAGGTAACCGTCCAGTTCACTGCCGGCCCGAAGCGCCGGCGGCAGGGGCAGGCGATCGGCAGCCCGCCGCAGGGCGGTGGTTTCCTGTCCGGGCAGCTCATCGATGCGCACGACCTGCACGGTCAGGTTGTCGTTACTGCCATGCTCCAGTGCGGCTCGCCCGATTGCCCTCGCGGCTGTATCCAGGTCCAGCTGCGGATCATCCAGCAGGTCAATGATCACGCCCGCGGGGACATATTCGTGCACGCCATCGGTGGTGAGCAGGTAGCACTGCCCCTGCTGCAGGGGCAGGTTGCGGTAATCGGGCTCGTCACGATGGCGCGATCCCAGCGCCCGGCTCAGGTAGCTCTCGCCGGCCGAGCGCCACTGGCGGTGATCGCTGGTGAGCTGTTCCAGTGCGCCGTCCTGCAGGCGGTAGATGCGTGTGTCGCCGATATGGAACAGGTGGGCCATGCGGCCCCGCAGCACCAGGGCGCTGAATGTACAGACGTAGCCGCGGTCGCGCTCGAACCGGTAAGGGCCTGCACGTGTCTGGGTGTCCAGCCAGGAGTCGATAGCCGCGATCACGCGGGTGCCCGCATTGCGCACCGACCAGGCCTCCGAGGTGCAGTAGTAGTCCTCGAGGAAGGTCTTCACGGCCGTCTCGCTGGCGACCTGGCTGACCTCACTGCTACTGATACCGTCGGCAATAGCCAGGGTCACGCCTTTCACCGCCAGCTGCGGTAGCCGCGGCACCACTGCACCGTGAAAGTCCTGGTTGTGGGGCTTCCGTCCGGCGCTGCTGAACTGGCCGATAGAGACCCGCAACTGGCTCGCGGAGGCATGTGGTGATTGCCCGGCCACCGCTGGCCGGGCGTGGATGGTTGCCATTAATAGATGGTACTGATCAGCTTGCGCTGACCGACGCGCCGACCGCGCTGTCGAGGCTGCGCTTGGGGGCAGTGCGCACATGGGTGCTGTACAGGGTGAGACCGGTGAAGGCGAGGCCGCCCACCAGGTTGCCCAGCGCGGTGGGGATTTCGTTCCAGAGGAAGTAGTCTGCCACTGAGAAGCCGCCACCCATGATCATGGCGGAGGGGAACAGGAACATGTTCACCACAGAGTGCTCGAAGGTCATGAAGAAAAACAGCATGATCGGCATCCACATGGCCAGCACCTTGCCACTCACATGGGTGGAAATCATCGCGCCCACGACGCCCATGGATACCATCCAGTTACACAGCATGCCGCGCAGGAAAATGGTGAACCAGCCGGCGGCACCGTACTCCGCGTATCCCACGGTACGGGACTCGCCGATCCCGGCGATCTTCTGGCCCACCGCGCCCGGCTCGACCTGGAAGCCGTAGGTGAAGACGAAGGCCATCATGAAAGCTACCGTGAGCGCCCCGCCAAAGTTGCCCAGGAAGACCAGCCCCCAGTTGCGCAGGATGCCGTTCACCGTAACGCCGGGGCGGCGGTCGAGCCAGGCCAGGGGCGTGAGCACGAATACGCCAGTGAGCAGATCAAAGCCCATCAGGTAAAGCATGCAGAAACCCACCGGGAACAGCACTGCACCGAGCAGCGGACTGCCGGTGGTGACGGTAATGGTGATCGCGAATACCGCCGCCAGCGCCAGGATGGCGCCGGCCATATAGGCTCGGATCAGGGTATCCCGCGTGGACATGAAGATTTTTGCCTCACCGGCATCGACCATCTTGGTCGCAAATTCCGTGGGTAATAGGTAAGCCATGTTGTTATCCCCGGTCTGTGGATTGTCTGTGTCTCCACACGGCGCCGCTTCGGAAAAAGTCGCCGGCCCATAAAAAAACGGCGTCCTCACACGGCGGGGGAAACCCTGCCGCGGAAGACGCCGTTGTCTGTGGAAACTGGTTTTTCTGAAAGACCGTAGCTAAACGGCCCGCCACTCAGAAATTAGCAACATTCATGCCAGCCCTGGGCGGGCAGCCCAATAGCGATACAGCGCTGTCCGAGAGGCTGGCAGACGGGGGCGAAGCGCCGTAAGTCCGGGCAGGAGGGGGCGTAAGGTTATCGAGCCTGGAAGCCGGGCACCAGCCCCCGACAAAAAATGCACTCTCCGGGTGCATTAACCCTGACCGGCCGTCGACTCAGAGCAGGTAGCGGGATATATAGTGTGATATGTCGAGTATGCGGGTGGTGCCGCTGAACTCGAACCGTACCCTGCCCACGGATGAGAAGTAGATTTCCAGCTCGGAATCCAGGTCAAAGGTGCCGGAGGTTTCAACCGAGTAAGCGACAATGTTCTTATAGGGCAAGGAGGTGAAATCTTTCTTGCTGCCAGTGATTCCCTGCACATTCACCGCAATAATTCTCTTGCTGGTGAACACCACGCCATCGCGAATGGATTTGTAGGAGTCCAGGATTTCCTCTCCATCGAGCAGCAGCGGTGCTACTTTCTCTGCATAGGCTGCATTCTGCTTGAGCTTGAAGAACCCCTTGTTATCAAAGTCGATCATGGTTCATTTCCTTTTTGTTTTGCTTCTGCTATCAGTCCTCGATAGGCCGAGAGCTGGTGAGCGCGACGCTCGGCATCGCTCCCATGCTAGCGTGCTCAGGGCTTGATACGCAGGCATCTCCGGCTTCTCTGGCGCTGGTTTTTCAGTGCTTTTTCCAGTGTTGGCATCAATCCGGAATTTTTATCCAGGGCGTTGCGATACTGCTCCACGCCCTCTACGCCGCATACTATTGGGAAGACCATTGCAAAAGCCTTGCTGTATAGCGTATCTGCCTGGGCATTCACGTTGGGCACTGCCGAGAAGACGCGCCCACTGAACCGGTCAAATAAATCCAGCTGCTCTGCCGGGAACAGGGCGGCGGTTGCAGCCTTGACCTGGCTGAGCTTGTACTGGTCCCGGCGCAGGATATTATCCAGCCATTCTTGCTTGGACTCGGCCCGCGGGCGGATGGCTGCGGCGGTGATGGCGCTATTGTGGCCACGGTCGGTGCTGTCCCGTGCCTGCTCTTTTTCCAGTAGCTGCCGGTAATCGCCATACAGGTGGCGATTCAAGAGAATGACGAGTTGCCAGCGTCTGTCCTGGTCGATGGTCAGTCCCTCAATGGTCAGCTGGCTCCCCAGCAGCTGTATGACCCTGTCGAGGGCCTCCCCGGTATGGGCCACCGTGGTAAAGCTGTCGAACCACGTTTTCTGTTCGTCACTGCCGCTCGGTGCGTCGCTCAGTTGCTGCCATATAAAATCTTCGATTACCCCCAGTCGCTCGAGGCGCATGTCCTGTGGTAGGTCGATGCGATACAGGTATTCACTGGCGGACTCGAGGTGACTGGCGATAGCGCGGATAACGTTGATGTCTTGTTCTGCCCCCGCATTTTCACGCGCAAACCTGATCCATTCACTAAGGGACATCCTGCCTGCCAGCACGCTGTCGTACAGGTTTTGCCACAGCATCAGTCGCGTAAAGGCACTTTCGATATCGTTGATGTGCTGCGACAGCTGTTCCACAGTCCTGGAGTCAAGCTGTACTTTCACATATCCCCAGTCCTCCTCGTTGGGATTGAGGATCTGCGGGCAGGGCAGGCCTTTGGCCGCTTCCACTTCGGTCTCGGCTCCACTGTAGGTCACCGGCAGGGTCTCCACCCGGCTCATGGTGTCGCGCTGCATCCGGTATAGGCCCAGCTGTATCCGCTGCTCCCGTAATACCGGGTAATCATCCGGTGCACTCTGGTGAAGGGTGAGTCGCCTGATTTGGTCGTTCTTGCAGCTGAACCTGGCCCTGATCGTGTTTACCCCCGGCTGGTAGAGCCAGTCCCTGGTCCACTGTTCCAGGTTCCTGTCTGCCGCCTCTCCCAGGCTCTGCATAAAGTCCTGCAGCGTGGCATTGCCATAGGCGTAGTCGTGCAGGTAATTTCTCACTCCCTGGCGAAATTCCTCGCGGCCCAGGTAATAGGGCAACTGCTTTAGCACTGAGCCGCCTTTGCCGTAGGTAATGCCGTCGAAGTTGGAGAATGCCTCGGCCGTATTGGCTACCGGAAGTTCAATGGGGTGGGTGGTCATCAGTCCATCGGCGTCGTAAGCCGACTGCTTCGAACGCAGGTAGAAGTTCTCCCATACATCGTCGAAGTCACTGTTCTCCGCCAGCGCCAGGTAAGCCATGTAGGTGGCAAAACTCTCCTTGAGCCAAAGGCCGTTCCACCAGTCCATAGTCACCAGGTCGCCGAACCACATGTGTGCCATCTCATGGGCGATTACATTGGCGAGCCGCTGGCGCTCGGCCTGGGTTTTCTCGCCGCGGGAAACGTAGGCCTCATTGAAGGTAACGGCGGCCACGTTTTCCATCGCACCGATGGTGAAGTCCGGCACGATTACCTGGTCGTACTTCCCGAACGGGTACTCAATAGCGAAGTAATCCTGAAAGAACTCAAAGGACTGCTTCGTGAAAGTAAACCAGTCCTCTGGCTTGACGTTGGCTGCCAGGGTCTGGCGTGCCATCAGGCGGAGCGGGATACCATCGGCATCGTCTTCCCATACCCGGTAAGGGCCGGCATGCAGGGGCAGGATGTAAGAGGAGAACTTCTTTGTCTGCGGGAAATGCCAGTGCCGGTAATCGTCGTCCAGCTCTTCAATGCTGTCCTCGCGGACGGTGGTCACTACCTGCCAGTCGGCTGGCGCCTTCACATCCACCCTGTAGTGCGCTTTCAGGTCGGGCTGGTCAAAGTGTGGGAAAAAGCGGTTCGCCTTGTAGGGTTCGAAGTGGGTGTAAAGGTAAACGCTGCCGTCTTCAGGGTCCTGGAATCGATGCAGGCCGGAACCGTCGGTGGAGTATGGATGGCGATAAAAAATGGTAATGCGGTTGTCGCCTTTCGCCAGGTGGTCGGGCGCGATGCTGATGAAATAGCCGTTGTACTCAAACGGCACCTCATCCTCGCCCACCTTGACCTGCTCTACGGTGCCTCCGGAAAAATCGATGGTGAGCGGCTGCTGGAGATCGCCGGTCAGCCTGGTGTCTGCGACCACGGTGCCGCTGAAGGACTCACTCTCGGCGTCCAGGATGACTGAGATCTTATAGTCCACATTGGCAATTTGCTGCCTGCGCCACTTGGCATAGTCGGCAGTCAATTCCGGGTTATCTGCCCGGGTAACGGCGTCTTGATCGGCCGCCTTCCGCGATGATGAAGCAGCGGCCACCCGGTTTGACTCAGGCAGGCTGTTTCCCTCGATGGAAGCGTTTCCACTTTCGCTGTCATTATTGCAAGCGGTGAGCAGGACAGCGCACAGAAGGGTGGCGGCGAAGGGGGGCACTTTATACATGGAGACTCCAGTGTTGTAGCGGCGCCGTTAGTGCTGGAGGCGCGAGTCTTTTGTTCTGGTGATCTTATATCACGGCGTGTGCGCGGCTTCGAGACACGCTAACAGGAAGTGGACCTTGGCGTGCCTCGGCGCGGTGTTTCGGGCGCAATAAAAAGGCCCCGGAGGGCCTCTGTGATCTTGTCGGACGGTGTGCGCAGCTGGCCCCACGTGTAGGCAGCCGGTCAGTTACAGATACTGGCAAAAGCTGTGCTGGATGTGCTTTTCAGGGAGGGGAACATGTGGTGATCCGTCATGTAATCGTTCAGCAGCTTTCTGGCGGTCCAGAACCTGGATCGCTCCATATCTGACATGCCCCGGTTGAAAAGGTAACGTCCTTCTGCGGGTGCCAGTGCGCGCCGCTCGGCAATGTAATAGGCATTATCCGCCATCGCGTTATCGACTTTGTCCTCGAGTTGCCCCTCGGCATCGACCTTCAGCTGGAAGCTGGGCAGCAGCTTGGCTACATTCCCATCCAGGTTGAGAAGTGCAGGATCAAGTGTGCTGAGCTCTCGGGCGACGTAGGCGCTGAGTTTGTTGCGCCTTACCTGGTATTTCACGAATGGCCTTACTGTCAGGAAAGACTCCTTGTCGTCCTCGGCCAGTGCCAGGGCAGATTCCATCATGACCACACTCTGGGTGTTCAGGTATTTTTCGTACTCCAGCAGCTCGCATGAAGCATGCAGAAAATTGCTGAACAAAAGCGCACTGCTGAAGCAGAAATACCTACCTATAAGTGCAAGCATGGTTCCCCTCCTTTGTTGTTATTCTTTCCTTTCTTTGTTTATACCACGAAAGCACGGCGGCAGCGATTTACCCAGTGGTTAGCGAATCGAGGCCTTGATCTTCTGCCAGAGACCCGAGCCGACCATTTCATCGGCGGCCTCCAGTATTTCCCGAATGGTCGCAAGCAACTCAACTTCACCGGCCCAGTGCCTTTCTGCCAGTTCGGGGTTTTCATTGACGATATCGTTAAGTACGTAGGCGGAGAGGGCCAGGTCATCTATGTAACCCACCGGGCCGAGCACTGCTTCCGGGATAAAATCGATGGGCGAGACAAAGTAGGCGATGGCACCCGCAAGTTTGGCTTTTGACCTGGTGGGAACATCGGGGTCCAGCGCCAGCTTGCAGAGCAGGTGGAAGAAGTCGGGGACCAGGAGGATATATTCTACCCAGGGGCTTTCCTTGGCCTTATCCGATTCTGCCCAGTCCTTTACCTTCCGGCGCATTTCCACGTAGAAATCGCTATTCCTGGACATGCCGCATCTCTCCGGGGTGTTCAGCCACCGCTGTCAAATTGCACATGGGCTTGTTATATCACGGTGCTCGCCACCTTGTGAAATCCACGAATGCTGCTATTTGCGGCAAATCCGCCTGGGAAAATGCTGCTGCGCAGCTGGGAATGGCCGCGCCGGTCACGGGGCACCGGGCGGCCGGGATGCGGGAAAATCAGTTGCTGGGGAACGAGAACTGCGCGCCCTCGCGCACACCGCTCGACGGCCAGCGCTGGGTGATGGTCTTGCGATTGGTGTAGAAGCGCACACCGTCCGGGCCATAGGTGCCCAGGCAGCCGAACAGAGACCGCTTCCAGCCGCCGAAGCTGTGGTAGGCCACGGGCACCGGCAAGGGGGTGTTGATGCCTACCATGCCCACCAGGATATTATCGCTGAAGTAGCGCGCGGCCTCGCCGTCGCGGGTGAAGATGCAGGTGCCGTTGCCGTACTCGTGGTCGTTGATCATCTGCATGGCCTCGTCCATGCTCTCGGCCCGCACCACCAGCAATACCGGCCCGAAGATTTCCTCCTCGTAACAGGTCATGCCCGGCCTGACGTTATCGATCAGGGTCCCGCCCACGAAGAAGCCGTTGTCATAGCCCTCCACCTTCGGGTTTCGTCCATCCACCACGATGGTTGCACCCTGCTCCGCGGCGCTGGCGATATAGCCGTTGACCTTGTTCATGTGCGCCTCGGTGATTACCGGGCCGAAGTCGTTGCTGCTGTCGGTGTAGGCGCCCACTTTCAGGTTCTGCATGGACTCCGTCATCTTGCCGACCAGCGCATCCGCGGCTTCGTCACCCACACATACCGCAACCGAGAGCGCCATGCAGCGCTCGCCGGAGGAGCCGAAGGCGGCGCCGGTGAGGGCGGCCACCGCGTTGTCCATGTCGGCGTCGGGCATGATGATGGCGTGGTTCTTGGCCCCGCCCAATGCCTGGCAACGCTTGCCGTGGGCGCTGGCGGTGGTGTAGACGTACTCGGCGATCGGGGTGGAGCCCACAAAGCTCACGGCCTGTACACGCGGGTCGGTCAGCAGCGTATCCACGGCGACCTTGTCCCCCTGCACCACGTTGAGCACGCCGTCCGGCAGGCCGGCCTCCTGCATCAGCTGGGCCAGGAACAGGGAGACGGAGGGATCGCGCTCGGAGGGTTTCAGCACGAAGGTATTGCCGCAGACGATGGCCAGCGGGAACATCCACAGGGGTACCATGGCCGGGAAATTGAACGGGGTGATGCCGGCCACCACGCCCAGCGGCTGCATCTCGCTCCAGGAGTCGATGTCCGGGCCCACGTTGCGGCTGTGCTCGCCCTTCAGGAGGTTGGCGCCGCCGCAGGCGTACTCAACATTCTCGATGCCGCGGATCAGCTCGCCCATGGCATCGTGGGAGATCTTGCCGTGTTCCTCGCCGATCATCGCGCAGATCTTGTCCGCATTCTCCTCCAGCAGGTGCTTGAAGCGGAAGATGATGCGCGCCCGCTTGGCCGGCGGTGTGCGTCTCCAGGCCGGGAAGGCCGCCTGGGCCACGGCAATGGCTTCCTCGACGGTCTCTTTCGCGGCGATGGCCACCTGCCGGGCAACCTCGCCGGTTGCGGGATTGAATACGTCCTGGGTGCGCTCGGCGGCCTCGCTCACCTTGCCATTGATGTAATGACCCACAATGTTCATGTGTCTTCCTCTTTTATTTGTAACTGCTCTAATTTTTATCGTCACCAGCGGGCCGACCCGGCTGGGGTTGCTGGTTCCAAGGCCGGGTCCGGGATGACGGGGTGCTTCTTATCCGTTTGCCACTTCGCTGATGGTATCCCCCAGGGCGCTCACCAGTGTATCAATCTCCTCGGGCTGGGCGACAAAAGGCGTGCCCAGCTGCACGGTGTCGCCACCATAGCGCACGTAGAAACCTTTCTCCCACATTTTCATGGCGATCTGGAAGGGGCGCTTCAGGGGCTCGCCGGGCGCCGCCTCGATGGTCAGGCCGGCGGCCACGCCGCAGTTGCGGATATCCGTCACCAGCGGCAGGCCCCGCAGCTGGTGTACCCGCTCCTCGATCACGGTGGCCAGCTCGCGCGCGCGGGTGAAGAGGTTCTCCCGTTCCAGGATATCCAGCGATGCCAGCGCCGCGGCACAGGCCACCGGGTGGGCGGAATAGGTGTAGCCGTGGGGGAGCTCCAGCGCGTACTCGGGCCCGCCGTTCTCCATGAAGGTGTCATGGATCTCCTGCCTGGTCACAACCGCCCCCATCGGCACGGCGCCGTTGGTCAGCTGCTTGGCGGTATTGATGATGTCGGGGACCACGCCGAAGGCCTCGGCACCGGTGGCCGCACCCATGCGGCCGAACGCGGTGATGACCTCGTCGAAGATCAGCAGTATGTCGTGCTGGTCGCAGATCTCCCGCAGGCGCTGCAGGTAGCCCCTGGGCGGCGGCAGCACGCCGGCGGAGCCCGCCATGGGCTCGACGATTACCGCCGCAACATTCGAGGCATCGTGCAGCGCCACCAGGTCCAGCAGCTCATCCGCCAGGTGGGCACCCTCCTCGGGCATGCCCTTGCTGAAACGGTTTTCGGGCAGCACCGTGTGGGCCAGGTGGTCGGCGTCGACCGCATTGCCGTACAGCGCACGGTTGGCACCGATGCCCCCCACGCTGATGCCGCCGAAATTCACCCCGTGGTAGCCCTTGATACGGCCGATCAGCTTGGTCTTGGTGGGCATGCCCTTCTTGCGCCAGTAGGCGCGGGCGATCTTGAGTGAGGTCTCGGCAGATTCGGAGCCGGAGCCGGTGAAGAACACGCGATTGAGCCCCGCAGGCATGAATTGGGTAATGCGCTCGGCCAGCTCGAACGACCCGGGGTGGCCGAACTGGAAGGCGGGGGAGTAGTCGAGGGTAGCCAGCTGGTTGCTGACCGCCTCGGCGATTTCCCGGCGACCGTGGCCCGCCCCACAGGTCCAGAGTCCGGACAGGCCGTCAAAGATGCGCCGGCCGTCGGCGCTGGTGTAGTAGCAGCCCTCGGCGCCGGTGATGATGCGCGGGTCCTGCTTGAACTGGCGGTTACCCGTGTAGGGCATCCAGTGGGCGTCCAGCTGCGCCTGGGTCAGGCCGGCGTATTTGTCGTTCATTCTTGTGCTCCCGGTTCTGCGCGGATTGTCCTTGAGATAACAGGGACTTTAGGCGATGGCCAAAGTTGCATAAACTGCAATTTATCGATCTTTAGTTTCATTTCCGTGCAACTAAGCGTGCGGATCCGTAGGAGCCTGCTTGCAGGCGATAAGTGTGCCGGGCGCCGGGGCTGTTCGCCTGCAAGGCAGGCTCCTACAGGGCATACCGGCATTTGGCGAGGACAACGATGGCGCGTACACAGGCGGCCCTGCTAGGCCAGCTTTCCGATATCGACCTGCGGCTGTTGCGGGTATTCCGTGCCGTGGCCGAGGCCGGGGGCTTCTCCGCCGCCGAGCTGGAGCTGAACGTGGGCCGCTCCACCATCAGCCGGCACATCAAGGACCTTGAGGTGCGTCTCGGCGTCACCCTGTGCCGGCGCGGCCGCGCGGGCTTTGCGCTCACCGACGAGGGCCGCCAGATCTACCAGGCCACCCTGCGGCTGCTGGCCTCGCTGGATGCCTTCCGGGGCGAGGTGGCAGACGTGCACAGGCGTATGACCGGGCACATTTCCATTGCGCTCTTCGACAAGATGGCCACCAACCCGGCCGCCCGCATCGGTGAGGCCCTGCGACGCTTCGATGACCTGGCCCCGGAGGTGACCCTGGATATCCACATCGAGCCCATCAACGAGGTCGAGCGGGGCGTGATGGAGGGGCGTTTCCAGCTGGGGGTAATTCCGGCCCACCGGGCCTCACCGAGCCTCGAATACCAGCACCTGTTCGGGGAACAGATGTACCTCTACTGTGGCTACCGTCACCCGCTGTTCGACACCGCCGATATCTCCATCGACGACGACACCATTCGCAACTGCAAATATGCAGGGCTGGGCTACCACTCACCGAACATGGAAGTGGGTAACCGGTTGGGGCTAGAGCGCGATATTACGGTCAATGACCAGGAGGCTATCGTTCACTGCCTGCAGTCGGGGCGTTATATCGGTTACCTGCCGGATCACTACGCGGATGGATTCGTGAAAAAAGGGGAAATCAGGGCGGTGTGTCCGAAGAAATATCAGTATCAGTGCGACTTTGTGGCGATAAGACGGGTGTCGCCCGGGCCATCACGGATCGTCACGGCGATGTGGGACAGCCTTGCTGCCAGCCATGGTGAAAAGGACAATTAATAGAGGCGCAACTGAACGTCATAACCGGGGGAGCAGCCGGGAGAGGATCGGGGAATGATAATACCCCCGGCTGTACCAAACCTGTCATGTCTCTGGCTGCTGGTTAACGCTCTCTTGGGGCAACAGCACCGCACGAATCGATACCGGCTTCGACCTTGCATAGAGCCGCCAGGTAGCGCCTACTGGCTTCCGGATAATTATTTTCATCCAGGTAGTCCACGATTTCGATAAATTTGGAGGGTGCTATCGCGAGATCCCGAAGGGCGTATGTGAACATAGGGGTGAGTTTTGCGTGTCGTTCCTTCGAGCTGGATACTGAATACAGTGCGGTTACCTGCTGAAGCATTTCAACATTCGGCAGCGCGGTAAAACCATAGCGAGCCGAGAGGGTCTCAAAGTGCTGGCGGAGTCCTTCAGCACCAGCCATCTTCACCTTTCTTGAAGGCGCCCAGTCGGGGAATGTGGCATGCAGGGCAAACTTCAATGACGTGTGTTTGGTGCTACGATGTGTTTCTTCCGGGAAGTGCTGCGCCTGGTAGCGGCCGGGCATTGCCGGTTCCAGTACCGCATCGATCTTTTTATAAGGCCCGAGCATGTGCTCTCCCTCGCTCGCCATGGTGAGTACCAGGGGCTTCCTTCGCGCGAGCTGTTCCGCTTTGCGGCTTTCCACTCCGGAGAGGATGGCGCCATCCTCGAGCGAGGGGCTGAACGCAAAGTACCGGTTTACCGGCAGGCTACCGGTCAGCCACTGATGCATCACATAGCGACCGGAATGCGAGTGCCCGGAGAGAATCCTGTAGTTGGCAGCGGGATACTGATTTTCAATCAGGGTGAATAGTTCCTCCACTAGAAACTTTGCGAAGGCACTATCGCCGCTGCTTTCAATACCCAGTTCCGGACCATCGCTGGCAATGCCCACAATCATCAGCTCCGGGACTGTTTTGGCAACCAGGTCCAGGGTGGCAACAGCGGGAAGCATGTCCCACTGCCCATGCAACAGGTACAGTACCGGATATTTGCGGCCAGGATAGCCGGTACTCTCCGGCACGTGGATATATATTTCCTTGTCGGCTGCAAGGATTTCAGAATGCACAACACGTGATTCGGCGTAGGAGAGGTCTGCAGCACTGCAGAAAGTGGCGCAAGCAAATGCGAGGAGCGCGATGGTGATTTTCATTTTTATGCTCATCTTTATCCTCAGCCAGCATGCAGCAAAGCACTCAGTTAACAACATGCTCTATTTGTGGCTGCGACGAGAGTTGCAATAGAGGCCGGCGAATGCTGCCTGCTCGGAACATCAGCCAATCCAGCGAAAATACTATCCCCACCGGCATTGCAGTATCCGGATTATGCTACACAACATTAGCCGTGGTATGGCACGTGGGTGATGCGCAAAATCTGGTAGGGCGCCGGGAGGCTGGTGCCGTCTTGCCAGCTAATCGATCCTGCCGTATGCGGCTGGGTTAGCCAGAACCACCACTGTCCTTGCCACTCCTGCTTCCCCCATCACCAACATTTAGATATCCACTGGAATCGGCGATGACATAGGTTCTCCTTCCACCGCCTGGGTTCCTGCCAAATTGTACAGTCAGCCATGCCAGGCCCGATATCAGGAAGAAGACAAAAATAACCGGTGCGACGCCGGCTCGCAGTGCGCTATCAGATGAGACATCCATCAGGTGCCATGATCCGGCAAGCCCGACAAGGTTGACCAGAAGAGCCTTCATCGCTAAGTCCTTTTTTCGGTTTCTTGCCGTGAGAGACAGCCGCGGGGTCCCGGTGCGGCCGGCAGGATCTACATGATCCGTCTGGCCTGCTTTATATCATCCTGCTATGTCCTGTTCGATGGAATGTATTCTTCTGTAATTGCGGTTTGTACACCGGTGCAAAATGCTGGTGCAAAACCGTTTTTTTGTACCAGTGAACCTTGCCTGTAACTGCAAGGGTAATCGCGATCTTGGCTTTGCAAATAGGGCGGCTGGTTCGGGGTACTAGAGCTGAAGAATATGGCGGGAGGAAACGACGGCGATCGAAACAGCCTGGTTAGCCAGTGGGAGGCAGTAAATAAAGCGGGAGGAAAGCGCGGGTCGCGCAGGAAAAGAAATAGGCTGGTTAACTATCGGTATCGAGAAAGCACACAGGGGGCGCTGTGGGCGCACCCCTGGGTGCCGGGCAATCACGCCGGCTCGGCGATGGGATCCACTGTGTTGATCCGGTCAATATAGGGTGCCAGCTCCGGCTTGTGCTCGAGGATTTCCTCGCGGGTCAGGCCGTCGATCTCGTGGGGGAATACCAGCCACTGGGCCGTCTTGTGCAGGTAATAATCCGGCTCGCGCTCCGTCTTATTGTTGGCCGGCTTGTAGTAGGGCGTGGCCACGCGGATTGACGGGGTGTTTTTCTTGCAGGCCCTGTGCAGGTCCTTGATGGTCTGGTCGATGCTCAGGCCGGAGTCATGCACGTCGTCCACGATTAGCAGGTTGTCGTGGGACTCGAGGCGCTTGATCAGGTAGGTCAGGCCGTGCACGCGCACATGCTTGTCCCGCTGGCCGATGCCGGTGTAAGACGAGGTACGGATAGCAATGTGGTCCGCATCCACTCCCATCACATGCAGCAGCTCCTGTACCGCGATACCCACCGGCGCGCCGCCGCGCCAGACGCCGACGATGTAGTTGGGGCGAAAGCCGCTCTGGAAGATCTGTTCCGCCAGTGCGTAGGAATCTGCCAGCAGTTGCTGGGCGCTGATAAAGTGCTTCTTCATGATTCTACACCTCAGAAAAACATGAATTTGGCGATGAACAGGGCTGCCAGCGCGTAGACGCTGATGCTGACATCCTTGGAGCGGCCGCTCAGGGTCTTGATGACCGCGTAGGCAATGAAGCCCAGCGCGATACCGTTGGCGATGGAAAACGACAGCGGCATCATCACCGCGGCAATTACCGCCGGCGCCGCCTCGGTAATGTCATCCCAGTCGATGGACGACAGGCCGGAGGTCATCAGCACCGCCACGTACATCAGGGCGCCCGCCGTGGCGTACGCCGGAACCATGCCCACCAGCGGCGAGAAGAACAGGGCCAGCAGGAACAGGCCGGCACACACCACGGCGGTCAGGCCGGTGCGGCCGCCGGCGGCCACGCCCGCGGTGCTCTCAACGTAGGTGGTGGTGGTGGAGGAGCCCAGTAGCGAGCCCACCGCCGAGGCGGAACTGTCGGCCATCAGCGCCTTGCCCATGCCCGGCAGCTGCTTGTTCTCGTCGAGCAGCTTGGCGCGGTCGGCGGTGCTGAGCAGGGTGCCGGCGGTGTCGAACAGGTCCACGAACAGGAAGGCGAAGATCACGCTGATCATGCCCACCTCAAACGCGCCGGCAATATCCAGCTGCATGAAGGTGGCGGCCATGCTCGGCGGTGCGGAAACGAGGCCGCCGAACTCTACCTTGCCCATCACCAGCGCGATCAGGGTGACGGCCAGAATGCCGATCATCACCGCGCCCAGCATGCGCCGGTAGGCCAGCGCCGCGATCAGGAAGAAGCTGGTAGCGGCGAGGATGGCATCGCTGGAGCGCAGGTCACCCAGGGTCACCAGGGTGGCCGGGCTCGCCGTGACGATACCGGCGCTCTTCAGCGCGATGATGGCCAGGAACAGGCCCACGCCCGCGGCCAGCGCCTGGCGCAACGACATGGGAATACTGTCGATAATCCACTGTCGCACCCGGAAGATACTGAGCAGCAGGAAAATCACACCGGAGATAAACACCGCACCCAGCGCCACCTGCCAGCTGTAACCCATCTCGCCCACAACCACGAAACTGAAGAAGGCATTCAGTCCCATGCCCGGTGCCAGGGCAAACGGGTAATTGGCGTAGAGCCCCATGATCAGGCAGCCCACGGCCGCTGCCAGGCAGGTAGCGGTGAACACCGCACCCTTGTCCATGCCCGCCGCGGCCATGATATTGGGGTTCACGAAGATGATGTAGGCCATGGTCAGGAAGGTGGTCACGCCGGCGATTACTTCCTGGCGCACATTGGTCTGGCGCTCGGACAGCTTGAACAGCCTCTCCAGCAGGGAGGTGCCCTGTACTGTCTGGGGAGCTGCAGAACCGGCGGTCGCGGAGGTACGGATATCAGTCATGTCGGTGCCCGGTGTCGGAGTTCAGGAATCAGAAGTGATACTTGAGCAGCAGGTTCACGTTGCGCTCATTGGAGTCGATGCCGAAAGTACCGTCCTTGATACCGAATTTATCGTTCCAGTGTACGTACTCGATGCCCGCGTACAGGGCTTTGGGCTGGCCCCACTGGGCGCCCACATCCCACTTGAGCTGGGAGGTGAAGTTCAGGCTGGGGTGCGCGTCCACTGCAGCGCTGGTCCAGTCTATAAAGCCGTCGTACAGGAAGTCTGCACCGCCCAGGGAGAACGGCAGGCCCCACACCAGGGTCAGCTGCTCGTTATCGGCCTTGTCGTCGTTTTCGCGATGGTACACGTTGGCCTGCACGTAGGAGAAGCCGGGAACTTCCAGGTCGAAACCGACACCCGCGAGCTTGTTCACGAAGTGCGGGCCGGTGGCGGTGAGGCGGTCAGGATCGTCGAAGTTGCCGATCTCCAGTGTGCCGGCCGCCAGCACGTCTTTTACCGGGCCAAAGGAGAGTTCGCGGCCAGCCAGGTTGCCCAGGCTCAGGCGCGGGGAGATCTCGGTATAGAGCTCGTCAGAGCCCGCGTCGGATGCCAGGTAGTCGGCAAACATGAACACATCGCCCCAGCTGTGGCCGCTCACGTGCTCGAAGGTAACCACGTTGCGCGTGGAGTCATCGGTACCCAGGCCGTAGTTGACCTTGTAGTCGCTGCCGTAGAGCAGGCTCAGGCTGTTGTCGTTCCAGATCATCTCGGCGCGGGCCGCTACGGAAAGCAGGCCGGCGGCCACAAGTAGCGCGGACTTGGGCAGGTTCATGGTGTTCCTCTTGTACTGCAATACGCGGGCAGAACCGCCCCGCGCTGGCAAAAGACCGGCACAGCCGGTTTCTGGTTAAAAAATGAGCGCGGAATTTACCGGATTTATGACCTGATTTCCAATTTTTTTCAGTTTTATGAGCGAGGCTGAAAAAGCAGCAGGTGAGCAAATGTGTTCTCTGTCTTTCATTTTGTAGAAATTATTTTCGGTCTCCACCGCCGGTGGTTTCGTTCCCGTGGGAAGAATATCCAATCCGGGCCTGGCTTCGTCCTGAATCGCGGTATTAAACATAAGGGAAATGGAGGGGTGGGGCGGTCCTGCTGACTAGATTGGAGGGAGCCGGGGAGTCCCGGCCCTGGCTTCAGGCCGTGAACTGAAAGCCAATCAGCGAGATACACAGCAGGAACCCGACCACGGGCACCCAGAATGGATAGCGGGTCACATCCTCCACCGCTGGGGGCGTGTGGATTTTCACGGTGACCAGGGCCAGGTTCACCAGGCAGAAGACCACCAGCATGATCAAGCTGGTGATCTTCGCCAAGAGCGTCAACGGCAGCCACAGCGCGATAGCGAGGATTATCCCCGCCACCAGCAGTGTCGCCGCTACCGGTGTGCGGGTTTTCGGGTGAACCCGGCGGAAAACCCCCGGCGCCATGCCCTTCTTGGCCATTCCGTACAGCAGCCGCGAAGCCATGATGATCTGCACCAGTGCCCCGTTCACCACGGCAAACATACTGATGACCCCGATGAATACCGGTGAATAGCCGGCATTGCCCACCATGCTTGCAAGGGGCGCGCGGCTCTGCGCGAGTTCTGGCAGCGGCAGTGTGCGGACCGCCAGGGCGGCAACCGCCATGTAGAGCACCGTCGATACGGTGATGGCAATAAGGATTGCCCGCGGCAGGGTCTTGCGCGGGTTCCTGACCTCCTCGGCCAGGTTGACCATGTCCTCGAAACCGATAAACGCGTAGAAGGCCAGGAAACTGCCCACCAGCACCCCCGACCACTCGGCTGCGTGGGGGAAGCTTACGATCTCCCCCCACTCATGGGCAGGAGCGGCATGTTGGCTCGCGTAAATGACAAATAACAGCCCGGCGGCCTCAATCAGGGTAACCACCGTCACCGTCAGTGCAGACTGCTCGATACCCCACAGGGCAACGATGGTCAGCGCCGCCATAAGCACAATAATGGCGAGAGAGTGCGGCACCTCGATAAAAAGGTCCAGGTAGCCGACGAAGCCGTTGGCGATAGTGGCGGCCGAGACGATACCGGTAGCGGCCACCAGCACGGCGACCAGTTGCGCTGGAAGGCGCCGCTTCCACGCCTGGTGGATGTAGGCCGCCGAACCGGCGCTGTGGGGGAAGCGCGATGCCAGCTCCGCATAGGAAAGCGCGGTGAAGGCGGCGATAATTCCCGCCAGCAGAAAGGCGTGGGGAAGGTAAAGCCCGGCGCTCGCACCCACCTTGCCCACCAGCACATAGATGCCGGCGCCGATAATCGTGCCAATACCATAGAAGCTGGTGGCCGGCAGGGAGAGTGAACGCTTCAGCGTGTTGGATGGAGGCATACTTATAGCCGGTTTGACCGGGGGCGGAGTGTGGATGAAGCGTAGACACAACTCTTCATAGTCAGCCCCGGCCCGGCAGAAGAGGACCGCCGCGACAATATATCCCCTGCCGCCAATTCGGGCCCCGGTGGGACTATGGTAGTGGGGCAGGGCCCCGCGCCACCGGGCAGCGGTGACCATAGGATTCATTCACCGGCAGACCTGGGGAACGCCATGGCGGACTACAAGCTCTACTACTGGGACCTCCCCTTCCGTGGCAACTTCATCCAGTTGCTGCTGGAAGATGTCAGCGCCAGTTACGAGCGACACGGTGCCGGAGAAATCTACCCGGATAAAAGCCTGCAGATCAGGAACCCGGGGATGGCGCCGCCCTATCTGTACGAATGCAAGAGCAAAACCTATTTTGCGCAGATGCCCGCGTGCCTGATGCACCTGGGGAGGGAGTACGACTACCTGCCGAAACGGGCCGAGGGCCATACGCTGGCACTGAAGACCATCCTCGACTGCAACGATGTGCTAATGGAGATCACCAACTGTAACGGCATGCAGATGTGGGAAAAAAAGAGCTGGGATGAATTCCGCTACAACCGTCTGGCAGACTGGATGCGGCTATACGAGAACACCGGCCTGGAGCACGGCTTCAAGACCGAGGGCGGCTTCCTGCTGGGCTCCACCATCTCGGTGGCCGATATCGCCACTGCGGCCCTGTTCGGCACCATGATCTGGTCGTTCCCGCAGTTGGGGGTGGACCTGCAGGATAACGCGCCGAACGTCGCCCAGCTCTGCCAGCGCATCGAGACTCGCCCGAATATCCGGCGCTTCCTGCAAGAGCAGCGGGAAGAGAACGGCAAGGGATATTGCGGCGGGCAGATCGAGGAGTCGCTGCGCAAGGTGATCGGCTAGCAGCCCGGCTGGAAAAAAAGGGGCGGCTCTGGGCCACCCCTTTCCCACTATCTGCATCGTGAATGCGAATTCTGGTTGCGCTTTGAGCGTCAGGTAATTTTTTACCGGTTACGCTTTAATCCCCAAGCGCCCGAGTGCGCGCAGCGCCAGTGGCGATTAGCTCATCCGCCACAGGTATAGCGCTGGCAGCTAATAGAGCCTGGAAATACGGCTGTGGACGGCAACTAGGATTCTTGCGTGCAGGCGGATACTATTAGGACGTTTCTATCTGAAAAAATGGAATTGGCGTATTCTCTTTACGTTCCCCGCGCCATTCCAACAAGAATAAATTACCGGAGGCCATATGAAATCCAACTGCCTGCACCTGGCGATACCCGCCGGCGACCTGGAAAAAGCCAAAACATTTTACTGCGATGTGCTGGGCTGCAAGACCGGCAACAGCGAAGAGGGGCGCTGGGTCGACATCGATTTCTGGGGTAACGAACTGACCCTGCACCAGAGTGAGGAGCAGCTACCCAACGTGCGCCACGATGTGGATATGGGCGCCGTAGCCGTCCCGCACTTCGGCATTCACCTGCCGGACGACGAGTTCCAGGCACTGAAGGGGCGCATCGAGGAGGCGGGGCTGGAGTACCTGGACAAGCCCTACCGCCGCTTTGTGGGGGACGAGTACGAGCAGGAGACCTTCTTCATCAAGGACCCCAATGGGAATGTGCTGGAGATGAAGTCGATGGTGAATCCGGAGCTGATGTTTCGGTAGCAGTAGCTACAGCGGCTCTTGCCTGGGAAGCGATTGGCAAGTCACTGGCGATAAAACCCGTGCTGCCCCAGGGCGGTGCGGATATTCTCCACCACTGAGTTACTGAGCTGGCGATAATCCGGATAGGGCGTCAGTAACAGGTGCCTGTCCGGGTCGATGCTGACAGTCGGGCAATCCGGCAGGGGCTGCGCATGGTGGTTCAGTGTACTAAAGCGCTTCAGGTTGTCCTTGCCGCCGATCCAGTGCCAGAGAGCGGTGTGGGAAAGCGCAGGCGCAAAGCAGAGTGCCGTCTGCAAGAAGAGCTCTTCATCCCGGAAGCTGCGCCAGTCGTCGGCATCCGGGCTCGTAACCTTGGACAGCAGTGTCACAATCTTGCGCCAGTGATTGGAGTTAGCGGCCACCAGTTCCTGGCTGCTGGGTGCACGGGCAAGCTGCGCCAGGCCGTTGGGGCGGTGGGGCAGGTACAGGGCGAGCCGCGGCCGAGCCGCACCCAGATAGCCAACGGAAGTCACCTGCTCACTAGCAGCCTTAGTCATACCAATCCAATTCCGTAGCGCGCACTAATTTTTCCGCGCGGCGAAGTAAGCCCGCAATGGCTCGCGCACCAGTTCCTCGTCAGGTCCCTCCTGCAACTTGACGGTATCCGGGTGGAACGGGTGCCACGACTCCGCGCGGGAAACCCACAGCTCGTGGGTGGGGTTGAAGATACCCTGGTCATCCAGGCTGGCCACGGTCAGCATTTCCACTACCGGCGATGCGGGCCAGTGCGCCGATATCGGCGAACCGCACGCGCTGCAGAACTGCCGGCGTAACTCACGCCCACTCTCGGCCATGACGTCGTAGTGGTGCAGCTTGCCGGAAAGGTAGGTGACCCTGTCCCGCGGGACGAATACAGAGGCCGAAAAGGCACTGCCGCTGGCGTACTGGCAATCCCGGCAGTGGCAGATAAACTGCACCAGGGGCTTTTCCGTGCATTCATACCGGACCTGGCCGCAGGCGCAGCCACCAGACAGTGGTTCCAAAATCACTCTCCTCTCGGGAAAATTTTGTGCGTTCCATTGAACCCTCGATCAGCGTCAACCTAACCGGGATATCTTAACTATCGGTATCGGCTACCCGGTCTACCGACCTGGCAGCGGTCGGCCGGAACGGTAGCCTCAAGTTCTTTCTATTCGCGCGCAGGCTGATGTAGTGCCGGTGGCCTTTTCCTGCGAATCCAGCAGGTCAAAGATACCTTCCTCCCGCAATACCCGCATACCAAGCCTCTGGCCGGAGACCCCCGGGCGCAGCCTGTAATCGAAGCGCAGCCGGCCCCCACTCTCTTCCGCCTCAAAATAGCGGCAGTCCACCTGGCCATGTGCTGTATCCAGTTGCTCGCTCAGTTCGATATGGTGCGAAGAAAACATAAACAGGCAGTTGGGGCGTGTGGACAGTCGCTGCAGTATTGCCAGCGATGCGTCGAAGGCGTCTTTCACATTGGTACCCTTGAAGGGTTCATCCATCAACGCCACCACATATTCTCCCTGCGCGACGGCTTCCGCCACCACTTTCACCCGCAGGGCCTCGGCCCGGAAATAACTGACCCCGCTGCGCAGGTCATCAGACAGGCAGATGGAGCTGAACAGTCGCTGCACAGGGGCGAAACGAAAGCTGGCCGCCGGAACGCCCATGCCCAGGTGGCCCAGGTAGAGTGCAGTGGCAAAAGCACGCAGGTAGGTGGTCTTGCCGGCCATATTAGGACCCGTCAGAAACAGTATCCTGTGTTGCTGGTCCAGTGCGACCGGATTGGGAACCGGTTTGTCGAGGTAGGGGTGGAACAGGCCCTCGCCGCTCACCTGCGGTAACCCTTCGTCGACCTGGGGCATCACAAACCCGTGCCTGACGGTGGCGTCTGCCATGGAGACCAGTGCGTCCATTTCGTAGACAAGGCTCAGCAGCTGGTTAACGGTCTCCTTCTCCTGCACACGCAGCAACTGATCGAGGCGCAGCAGGCGCCAGGTGCTCAGGCCGCCTACTGCGTGGTCGGGTACTCGCTGCAGCTCCGGTCTTGCCAGTAACTTTTTCATGTCCCCCAGTAGCGGCGCAAACTCGCCCCCGACCCCAGCCAGGCCCGGCTGCGCGGTAAACTGCCGCAGAGACTGGATCATCTGTGCGGCGCACTGGACACCGCGCAAAATACTGAAGAAATGGCTGTCCTGGCTGGACCAGATCTGCACGGCGCCCAGCACGAACTCCAGCCAGCCGCGGTAATCCACCGCCGGCAGGATCTTGCGCATGTAGTCTTCGGTACTGTCGCTGGCATAGGCAGACGGGAGGGCATCGAACAGTGCGCGCTGGCCTTGAATAAAAGCGATGGATGCCTGGATCTCGCGAATACGCGCTGCTTCCGCTGGAGGGTTCTCCATGCGCCGGCGCAATGCCTTTGCACCACCTGCCGTGCGGGTGAAGTTGCAGAACTCAAACAGGCAGGGACCAGACGATGTGGATTCGAAGATTTCAAGATCGAGGAGTGTGTGGTGATCGAGGCCAAGAATGGCAGGACTGGCGGTAACTTCGGGCATGCGTGGATTTCCCGGGCTGCAGGCAATGGATGCCGTCGACGCGATGGGCCGCGACGGGGCGAACCCGGAGCGTATTGCCTCCGGGGTCGGTTTCATCTTGCAGTATTCAGTGGGCAGGTAAAAGCGATGCGTTGAATAGCGCGTCAAAGGATGGCCCCGGATCGCGCAGGTAAATGGGGCAGGTGCCTGGCCTGATCTCCTGTCACCGAACCTTCCCGGGGACTTTCGCTTCGCTCGACCCGGGTCGCGGCGTGGCGTACCTGACGGTATAGTAGTCCGGCACTGTCGTCATGTCCGAGCAGTTTTCCCGTGTGCCTTTCTCAGGGAAGCCCTGTACCCGTTCCACTTCACCAGTAATAAGTAACAACATGCCCAAGACTGAGGGACCCGCCAACCACGAACATGGAGTGGCAACGCACCCAGGCGAATCGTCGCGGATGACCTTCCGCGCGATGATGGCGGAGCTGTGGCAGTTTATGCGGCCCTACAAGTGGGTGATGCTGGCTGCAGGGGTGGCGCTGGTCTTTACGGCGAGTATTACGCTGTCCATCGGCCAGGGGATCCGCTTCCTCGTGGATCAGGGGTTGGTGGCAAGCTCCAGTGCGGCGCTGCGCAATGGGGTGCTGGTGCTCATTGGCCTGGCACTGCTGATGGCCGTGGGCACCTATGCGCGCCATTACCTGGTGTCCTGGCTGGGCGAGCGCGTAGTGGCGGACCTGCGCAAGGCGGTGTTCGACCATATCGTGACCCTGCACCCCAGTTATTTCGAGAGCAACCGCAGCGGCGAGATCATGTCCCGCCTCACCACCGATACCACCCTGCTGCAGCATATCATCGGTACCTCTTTCTCCATGGCACTGCGCAGTACGCTGATGTTTGTGGGCGCACTGGTGTTGCTGCTGTTCACCAACCTGAAGCTGAGCCTGATGGTTCTTTTCGGCGTGCCGCTGGTGCTGCTCCCCATCGTGCTCTACGGACGCCGGGTGCGGAAGCTGTCCCGGGCCAGCCAGGACTCCATTGCTGATGTGGGCAGCTATGCCGGTGAGGTCATCCAGCACATAAAAACGGTGCAGAGCTACACGCGCGAGGAGCACGAGAAGCAGGCATTTGGCCGCGAGGTGGAAAACGCGTTCCGCGTCGCCAGGCGCCGTATACGCCAGCGCGCACTGCTGATTGCGGTGGTGATACTGCTGATGTTCGGAGCCGTGAGTGCGCTGCTGTGGGTGGGCGGCAACGACATGATCGCCGGGCGCATGAGTGCCGGCGACCTTGCCGCATTCGTGTTTTACGCCATGTTGATGGGCTCGGCACTGGCTACCATCTCCGAGGTCTACAGCGAGCTGCAGCGCGCCACCGGCGCCACCGAGCGGCTGGTGGACCTGTTGCAGGTGGAAGCGGAGATCCCCGCGAGCGTGGGCGGCGATGAGAAGGGAGAAGCGCGCGCTGTCGCTCCAGGCCGGGTGGCCTTCGAAGCGGTGGATTTCAGTTACCCCTCCCGGCCGGACCAGCCGGCGATCAGTGAACTGAGCCTGGTGGTGGAACAAGGCAAGAGCCTGGCCCTGGTGGGTCCGTCAGGTGCCGGCAAGTCCACCCTGCTGGAGCTGCTGCAGCGCTTCTATGATCCACAGGGCGGGCGCATTACCCTGGACGGCGTTGATATCCGCGAGCTGGGCACCAGCTCCCTGCGCCAGCAGATGGCGGTGGTGCCGCAACAGCCGGCCCTGTTCACTGCCGATGTCTGGTACAACATCCGCTACGGCCGGCCCGATGCCACCGATGAGGAGGTGATTGCGGCGGCGAAGGCGGCCCATGCCCACGAATTTATCCAGCAGCTGCCGGAGGGCTACAACAGTCACCTGGGAGAGCAGGGAACCCGCCTGTCCGGCGGGCAGAAGCAGCGCCTGGCCATTGCCCGGGCGATTTTAAAGGACCCGAAAATCCTGCTGCTGGACGAGGCCACCAGTGCGCTGGATGCCGAGAGCGAACACCACGTGCAGCAGGCGCTGCAGGAACTGATGAAGGGCCGCACCACAATCATCATCGCCCACCGCCTCGCGACGATACTGCACGCGGACAGGATTGCGGTATTGGACCGGGGGCAGGTGGTGGCACAAGGGAAGCACCTGGAGCTTGTCGACACATCGCCGCTGTACAAGCGCCTGGCGGAACTGCAGTTCCAGGACTCCAGGGCCTAGGCGCTGGGCGTTAAAAGATAGTGTTATGGCTTGATGTATTGCCAGTAACTCTCAGGCGCCGGTTTCACCAGGATGCCCTTGGAGACGAAATCGGCTTCCGCTTTCTGTATATGCGGTGTGTTGACGTGGGCCTGGAAGGCAGCCTGCGAGTCCCAGGTCATGAAAAGCAGGAAGGTATTGGGATTCTGGCGTGAGCGATACCAGCGATATTCCCGCATGCCGGATTCGCGGATGCTGGGCAAGTAGACATCTTTCACTACTTCTTCCATTTCTTCGACTTGGTCGTTATTGGCCTCAAAAACCACCGAAACCGTGTAGCCGTCCATCTATCGATCCTCACCCTCTGTCTAGGCGATGCCCGTAGCACCAAGTAGCGATTGTGCCGCGGCTGGCGGCGGGCTCTAAGGCCATTCTAGATCAATAGTCCGCTCTGGGTTTTGCCATTACGCGGAAGATATCAAAAGACCCGAATCCATGCTGCTGGATGAGGCTAACAGCCGGCGGACCTGCAGTTTGACGATGTGGAAGGGCAGAAGCCCGTTATAGGGTAGTGGGATAGTGGGGAGCGAGGCGATGGGACTTCGAGCCGGAACTGTGCAAGGAGCATAAACAAAAACGGGCCCCGAAGGGCCCGTTTTTACATCTGTAGGTGGCTTACAGCACTACGATGTTTTCAGCCTGCGGGCCCTTCTGGCCTTGAGTTACGGTGAACTCAACTTTCTGGCCTTCCAGCAGGGTGCGGAAGCCGGAGCTGGAGATCGCGCTGAAGTGGGCGAAAACGTCCGGGCCGGACTGCTGCTCGATAAAGCCGAAGCCCTTGGATTCGTTGAACCACTTGACGGTGCCGGTAACTGTATTAGACATAACTAATTCCTGAAATTTAAACAGAGTGTTGCCTACAAGAGGCGGGTGTTGCTTGGAGGTAAAGACTCTTGAAAACTGCAGGACGAGGTATTACGAGTAAAACAGCGAAGTAGCGGTATCAATAGAGGACTTTCTTTCTAGCAGCCGTCACATTACCCGCAAACGGTCGCGCTGTCTATAAATTATTCAGTTGTTTTCTGGCGCAGATCGCCGGCACTACCGGGGACCCGCGCCAGTACCGCTTGGTCAGACGAGGCGTCAGGCCGCGCGGGCCTCCGCTCGCGCCCGATCCACCAGGTACTCGTCGTAGGTGCCCTGGAAGTCATACAGCCGTTGATCCTTGATCTCCAGCACCCGGGTAGCCAGCGAGGATACAAACTGGCGGTCGTGGCTGACGAAGATCAGGGTGCCCTCATACTGGGCCAGCGCCTTGTTCAGTGCCTCGATGGACTCCATGTCCAGGTGGTTGGTGGGCTCGTCCATGAGCAGGACGTTGGTGTCCATCATCATCAGCTTGCCGAATAGCAGGCGGTTCTTTTCACCACCGGAACAGACCCGCGCCTTCTTGTTGGCGTCGTCCGCGGTAAACAGCAGGCGGCCGAGCATGCCGCGCACCGCCAGGTCGTCGTGTTTGGGGGTGCGCCACTGGGACATCCACTCGAAGATGGTGAGGTCGTTGTCGAAGTCCGCGCTGCTGTCCTGCGGGCAGTAGCCGATGGCCGCATTCTCCGACCATTTCACCTCGCCGCTGTTGGCCTGCAGCTGGTCCACCAGGCAGCGCAGCAGGGTGGTCTTGCCCACGCCGTTCTCGCCGATCACCGCCAGTCGGGCCCCGGCTTCCAGGATCATCTCACCGCCGGCAAACAGCGGTTCGGCGTCAAAGCCGTGGGACAGATCTTCCAGCGTCAGTGCCTGCCGGTGCAGTTTCCTGCACTGCTGGAAGGTGATGTAGGGCTTCACCCGGCTGGAGGGCTTGATCTCGTCCAGCTTGATCTTCTCCATCTTCTTGGCGCGCGAGCTGGCCTGCTTGGCCTTGGAGGCGTTGGCGGAGAAGCGGTTTACAAAGCTCTGGAGTTCTTCCAGTTCCGCCGTCTTCTTCGCGTTCTCCGCGTGCAGCTGTTCCTGGATCAATGTGGAGGCCGCGACGAAATCCTCGTAGTTGCCGGGGAAGATGCGCAGCTCGCCGTAATCGATATCCGCCATATGGGTGCAGACCGAATTGAGGAAATGGCGGTCGTGGGAAATGATGATCATGGTGCTGCGGCGCTGGTTCAGCACTTCCGCCAGCCAGTGGATGGTGTGGATGTCCAGGTTGTTGGTGGGCTCATCCAGCAGCAGGATGTCGGGATCAGCAAACAGCGCCTGCGCCAGGAGTACCCGCAGCTTGCGGCCCGGCGCTACCTGTTTCATCAGGCCGAAGTGCAGCGATTCCTCGATCCCCGCCTCCAGCAGGATCTCGCCCGCGCGGCTCTCGGCACTGTAGCCGTCCAGCTCCGCGAACTGCACCTCCAGCTCCGCAACGCGCATGCCGTCTTCCTCGCTCATTTCCGGCAACGAGTAGATGCGGTCGCGCTCCTGCTTGATTGCCCACAGGCGGGCGTCGCCCATGATGACCGCGTCGACGACTGTATGTTCCTCGAACGCAAACTGGTCCTGGCTCAGGATACCCAGGGTGCAGCCGGGCTCCATGGACACGTTGCCCGCGGTGGGCGCCAGGGCACCGCTCAGGATCTTCATAAAGGTGGACTTGCCACAGCCATTGGCCCCGATCAGGCCATAGCGGTTGCCGTTGCCGAACTTGGCAGAGATGTTTTCAAACAGCGGCTGGGCACCAAACTGCATGGTGATGTTGGCGGTGGTGATCAAGAGCGTATTCCCGGGGGCTTCGAGGTGGGCGGTATCAGTGCGATTCGCCATCGCGGATGCGTACGGCGGGCCGCGCACTATAGGGGGCGGCGGGCTGCTTGTCGAGGATTGTGGCCAAAAGATGTACAGCGACGGGCGGAGAGCGGCCGGCACCGGCCGGTCATCAGCCGTTAGTAACCAGCTCTCGGGGCTCTCTCGCGGTCCGGGACTTCAGCCGCCCTTCACGCAGACATAGACCGAGTTGGTCGATTCCCCACTCAGGAACGGGTTATAGAAAGACACCACATGTGAATCCACCGTCTCGAACACCGTTCGCAGCAAAGCCTCAAAGCTTTCCTCCGGCAGGTTCTGCGACCACATGGCGAATACGCCGCCAGGCTTCAGCTGCTCTGCCATCAGCGCCAGGTTTTCGGTGGTATAGAAGCCGGCGTTGGCGGCATTCAGGTATTCGGTGGGGGAGTGGTCGATATCCAGCAGGATGGCATCGAACTTCTTGCCCTGGTTCTCCGGGTCAAAGCCTGTCTCAGGCGCGGTGGCCAGGTCGAAGAAGCTGCCGAGCACATAGCGATTGCGTTTGTCAGCGTTGAGGATTTTCCCCAGCGGCACCAGCTCGTCTTTATGCCAGCCGATGACCGTGTTCAGGGCCTCCACCACCAGCAGCTCATCAATGCGCTTGTCCTTCAAGGCCGCGACCGCGGTATAGCCCAGGCCCAGGCCACCCACGACAACATTGAGCCTGTCGCCCTGCGCCGCGGCCAGGCCGAGCGTCGACAGCGCCTCTTCGGCCTCGACAAACATGCTCGACATCAGGAATTCGTCGCCCAGCTTCACTTCGTAGATGTCCCTGTCCCCCAGCGCGGGAATGCGCCGCCTGCGCAGGGAGATCTCCCCCAGGGGGGAGGGCTGGCTGTCGATTTCTTCGAATAAGAGGGACATGGAAGATGCGTCCTGAAGTGCAGATAGCTATGGGATAGCGGATTATATCGCGCCTAGAGCGCGTAGCGACCAATATAGTGCGCGATATCCTTGATGCGGGCCTTGCCGCTGAATTCGAACCTTACCCTGCCTACTTCGGAGAAGTAGAGCTCCAGTTCACTGTCGATATCGAGCGTGCCGGAAGTCTCGATGGAAAAGGCCACAATATTCTTGTAGGGCAGGGACGTAAAGGCCTTCTTGCTGCCGGTAATACCCTGGATATTGACGGCGATAATACGCTTGCTGGTGAACACCACGCCGTCGCGCATCGACTTGAAAGCGTCCAGCACTTCCTCGCCGTCCATCAACAGGTCGGATACCTTTTCGGCGTAGGCCTGTTTCTGCTTGAGTTTGAAGATGGTCTTGTTGTCGAAGTCGATCATGAGGCTTTTCGCTACCTTTACAAATGGACAATGTTTGAGTGTTAAAACATGGATATCAAAAATCCATTCTTTCGGCCATATACTACTTAACACCCAGTTTGCATAATGCTGTAGTCAGATGAAGTCTGCATAGCTGGTCAAGTTGCGGTATCTGAAAACTGACAACATGGTTTTTGTACCGGTTCAATCGAGGATGCCATACAAGCGATCGCGCCTATGCCCACTGTATCCCAAGCCTGGCTTAACGACCTTTACCAGGCAGAATCAAGACGTGTGCTCGCCACCCTGATTCGCCTGCTCGGTGATTTTGACCTGGCCGAGGAAGCCCTGCACGATGCCTTCGCCGCCGCGCTCACACAATGGCCAGATGATGGCATACCCGATAACCCACGTGCCTGGCTGGTTTCCACCGGGCGCTTCAAGGCGATCGACCAGCTGCGCCGCAAGGCGCGCTTTGACGTATCGTACGAAGATTTTGCCGAACGGCTGGAAGCAGAACTGGTGACCGGGGAGGAAGAGGAGCACAGTATAGAGGACGACCGCCTGCGCCTGATCTTCACCTGCTGCCACCCGGGGCTCGCTCCCGGGGCGCGGCTGGCCCTGACCCTGCGCGAAGTGTGTGGCCTGAGCACCGAAGAAATCGCCCGCGCCTTCCTCACCGCCACCCCGACCCTGGCCCAGCGGATCGTGCGCGCCAAGGCGAAGATCCGCGATGCCGGGATCCCCTACGAGGTGCCGGAAGCGGACCAGTTACCCGAACGCCTCGAAAGTGTGCTGCAGGTCATCTACCTGATCTTCAATGAGGGCTATTCCGCCTCCACCGGTGACGCCCTGATTCGCCATGACCTGGCAGCGGAAGCCATTCGCCTGGCGCGCCTGCTGTGCGGGCTGTTACCCGAGCCAGAGGCCGAGGGCCTGTTGGCGTTGTTACTGCTGCAGGACTCGCGCCGCGCCGCGCGCGTCACCCCCGATGGCGACCTTGTCCTGCTGGAAGAGCAGGACCGCGCCCTCTGGGACCGCCAGCAGATCGGGGAGGGGAGCAACCTGGTACTGCGGGCACTGGCCAGCCGCCGTTTCGGGCCCTACACCCTGCAGGCCGCTATTGCCGCGGTACATGCTGAAGCCGATTCCGTGGAGGCCACCGACTGGCCACAGATCGTAGGCCTGTATGACGCCCTGCTCGCATTGACCCCATCACCAGTCATCGAGCTCAACCGCGCGGTGGCTGTGGCGATGCGAGATGGGCCCGGGGAGGGACTGCGCCTGATAGATACCCTGCTCGCCCGTGGGGCACTCACCGACTATCACCTGTCCCACGCCGCCCGTGCCGACCTCCACCGCCGCCTGGGCCGGAAAGATGAAGCGCGCGCCGCCTACCAGCGTGCACTGGAATTGGTACAACAGGGGCCGGAACAGCGCTTCCTTACGCGCCGGCTGGCCGAGCTGGATGCAGACTGATTGATTCGGAAAAAATCCAGAAAAATTTCATCCCCCAGTCGAATTCCACCAATCCTGTTCGACTATCTATCAAGGCGCACAAATTCAACAATGCAGCCCACAGTGGGTCACAGTGGCCTTCTGCCTGTTTGGGCACTATAGGAGCACAAAACAATGGGCACTGAAGCGGGAGCTTGGCCTGTTAGAGAGCTGCCTGGAATGAAACCGCCGTACCAAAACAGCGGCTGGCAAGGAAAGAGGAGCACAGAATGAAGTACCTGGCACTGGTCTATTACGACGAAAAGCTTATGGAGCAAAAGTCCCAGCAGGAATGGGATTCCCTCAACCGGGAATGCATCGCCTGTGTCGAGGGCCTCAGCAAAGACGGCCACTACATTACCGGCAGCCCGCTGCTGCCCACCAGCACGGCGACCACCGTGCGGGTGCGCGACAACCGCGTCACGGTGACGGACGGTCCCTTTGCGGAGACCAAGGAGCAGCTGGCCGGCTTCTATATGCTCGAAGCGAAGGACCTCAACGCGGCTATTGTCCTGGCCAGCAAGATTCCCCCGGCACGCTACGGCTCAGTGGAAGTCCGCCCGGCGCGGGAGCTGGTGGAAACCGGCAACCAGGCCGGTGGCAACGCGGCTGAACCAGTGGAAGAGAGCACAGGAGAAATACCATGAGCGGCACCGTACGTCTGCATCGCATCCTGCGCGCCCCGGCAGAGCGCGTTTACCGCGCCTTCCTGAATCCCCGGGCAATGGCCAAGTGGCTGCCGCCAGACGGCTTCTACGCCAATTTTGACTACCTGGAACCCGAGGTGGGCGGCACCTTCAGGGCCTCGTTTATCAACTTCAGCAATGGCCAGAGCCACTCGTTCGGCGGCGAATACCTGGAGCTGGTTGAGAACGAGCTGATTCGCTACACCGACACCTTCGACGACCCGAACCTCCCGGGCACCATGCAGGTGACGGTCACTTTGAAGGACGTCTCCTGTGGTACCGAGCTCACCATCGTCGCCGAGGGCCTTCCCGACATGATCCCGGTGGAAATGTGCTACCTGGGCTGGCAGGACTCCCTGGAGGGACTGGCTCGCCTGGTCGAACCGGAAATCAGTGAGTGATATTTATCCCGCAAAACATGCAAACGACACAGCCAATCTAAGGAGCAGCTATGAAAAACTACCTCGCCATGTATCTCGGCACCCCCGGCTCAATGAAGGGCTGGGAGCACCTTTCTGAAGAACAGCGCCAGCAGCGCATGCAAGAAGGCATGGCCGCCTGGGGCGACTGGATGGAAACGCACAAGGATATCCTCGTGGAAACCGGCGGCCCGCTGGGCAAGACCAAGTGCATCGATCCTACCGGTATCAGCGACACCAGCAACAACATGATCGGCTACGTCATTATCAAGGCGGAAACCCACGAGGCGGCCGCAAAACTCTTTGAACGACATCCGCACTTCAGCATCTTCCCGGGGGACTGTGTGGAAGTGATGGAGTGTCTGCCGATTCCAACGGCATGAATCCAGCCGCTGGCGGGCAGTGCCTGTCCGGCAGCGGTAAAGCTATTGCCACAATAGAATTTCGAAACCAAAAATGATCAGGCTAAACGAACACTGCCAGCCCGTGTCTTGCGCGTCATCTGGCTGATGAATGAGCTTGGCCTGGAGTATGAATTACACCCCGTGGACCTGCTGGCAGGCGAGGCCCAACGGGAAGGCTTTATTGCTCTAAATCCCGCCGCCAAGGTCCCGGTATTGGTCGATGGCGATCTGGTGCTAACAGAATCCGCGGCAATCCAGTTATACCTGGCCGAGAAGCATCCTGAAGCGGCACTTATCCCAGATTCCCTGCTGGACAGCGCCCAGATGCATCGCAGGATATTCTTTCTGGTGACGGAGATCGAGCAACCCCTTTGGCGCATAGCGCGGCATACATTCGTGTACCCGGAAAACCAGCGGCTACCATCGGATATAGAGCTGGCGAGACAAGAGTGCGTGAAGATGGTGCGCGTACTCGAGCGACACATGGAGGGACGTGAATATATAGTGGACGACCGGCCCAGTGTTGCGGATTTCAATGGGGCCTACACGCTCGACTGAGACAATGAAGAGAGCCTGCTCGACGGCATCCCGAGGTTGAGAAATTATCTGGAATCCATGTGTCCCTGGCCGGCAGCGCCGATAAGGATTTAACATTGATTGAAAGATTCGCCAACCCCTTGTTCTGGCACCAGTTCTGCTCTCTCCGGTAAAGACCAGTATGGAGAGAATAATATCTAGCGCCACATCCAGAATATTTTCCGCCACCTTCACATGGTTATATTCCTTATGCAGCAGCCACCCCTGCCTCCCAACACCGGAATATGCCATCTGCGCACGGAGATTGCGCTTGGCAGCGAAGGCCCGGGAGTCAACTTCCTTAAACAAGAGGGGCGTGGAAGTTGTGCCGTGAAGCTAGTAGAGAGGTGGTCGGCTAATGGATTGCGGTTATTGCGCTGATTCCGTTGTTGCTACAGCCATCTCTGATGGCTTATCAGCGTCTCTCTTTATCTACGTACTAATACCTGCAGCGCAAGATTATTAATGGTGATCATTCTGAGAATCAAAATGAGCAATAACATACCGAGCCAAGTAGATCCGATGGAACCTCCGCCCCCTTGTCTTTCAGACTGGCTACCGCTGCCTGACCCATCATCGTTAGTGTTATCGCCGCTGGTGCTTTCCGGAGCTATAACGCGATTTCCGATTGCTACTGTCAGCCAGTGGCCGTAATCTTTTCCTGGCGGTGCTGCTACATAATTTGGCTCTGGCGAAACATAGACCCTGGTCCACCCGCTCTCCAGTTTCTCTACGGCCATGTGCGACTCTGGGGCTTCAATCCAATTGCCATCAGGTTGCTGGTAGGCAACAACTATCTCGCTTGCCGACAAACTTCCCTGTATATAAAGTTCTGCTCCGTCTCCTCCGACGCCAGATACATGGGAAGAAACTATGGGAGTGACCATAGTGGAAATCCCCAGGCCCTCCGGTAAGTCAGCTTCAAGTAGCTCTAGGTCTAACAGGTTTACGGATCTGGCACCGCTAAGGATTCTAAAGCCAAATAGATTACCGGTACGATCTTCGAGCAAGATCGGTTTATCATTTTTGCGATCGGTTTCTACCCAATCTAAAATGTTTTGCCCGCTGTCTTGAATCCTGACTGAAGCGTATCTCTCAGAGAAATTTCCCGCTGCGTCCCTGACTTTAGCTCGAAATACCAGCCACTTATCTTCCCCTGGTGGAATCGAGGGCGCCAGCAGATATGGCGAAAGGGTGTCCGCTCCCGCAAGGGTAAATTTCGGCCCAAGGAAGACATCCCATTTAACATCAAGCTGATCTCTATCCAGAGCATCTAGCTTGATTTGGATAGTCTTCCCCTCGCTTACTAAGGCTGGCGATAGTAAATCGAAATTCGGTTGATTCACCGGAATTGCTTCTTCACTATTAAAGCGGTAGTAACCCTTAAGCTTGCTGCCTTCGGAGCTGCAGAATGTATCGAAGTCTAACGCCAATGCCTGGATCCTTCCCCGTTCATCCCGACGCAGATGCGATACGTGAATATCCGATATGGCGCCGGAGCAGCCCCTGGCATTAACCCCAATAGAAAAAGATGGCTGCCCTTCATAAGGAATACGTTGTAGATTAAAGTAGCTGCCTTCGCGCAATAATTCACCTTCAGGTAGCTGAAGGTTAATGCTCCATCGGTCTCGGCTAAGGAAGTTTAAATTAAGTATTTCGTATGGCGTAAAGGGATAAAGCTCTGGGTCGTTTTGTTGCAGCCGAATTTCTGCTGTGCTGTTATTTTCTCCTGCCAGGACTCTGCCTTCGCCTACCCAGCTCCCGGGTTCGCTTATCAATACAGCCCGGGTCTTTGGTGTCTCTGGTGCGATTACTCGAACACGCACTTCGTCGCTTGCCGTTCTCCCTAGGCTATCGTTCACGGTTAGCCGGAAAGTGAGCAGATGGGCGCCCTCCGGCAGCATGGATGTATCGATCAGGGCCACAGGAGTCGTAGGGTTAGAAATGGAAATTATAGGGCCGCCAACCTGCTGCCAATCATAACTACTAATATTGCGAGAGGAGCGCGCCGAATAGGAGAAGAACCCTATGAGATTGGCGGTATTTCCGTGAACAACTTCTATATCAGAGCCGGCAATTGCGTAGATGCCGTCGTCGTCTACGGGAATAAGGGAGTTATAGCGAATTCTCCCCATCAGTCGGCGTGTCGTAAAATTGTTGCACTGATCCTCATAGTCAATGGCGAATCGGGTGATATTCCCCGCATCGTCGAAGGCGCGATCTACAATATTATAAAAAGAGTTTTCGGATGGTCCGTATATGTAATCGCAATACTGATAGAGGTGCAGGCTGGGGATGGTGTTGCCGTAAACTGCGCCACGATTGGCTGCAGAAAACGGAGAATTATCGATGTCTAGTTCCCCTTCGCCGGCTTGCTCAAACTCAATCAAAGGGGATTTGTTGTATTTAACAAGTACACCCTTGCGCATCGTGCGAGTAACATCAACCAAGGTAGAGTCAAATTCCTGCCGAACTATCTCGATCGGGGCCCAGTAGTTGTGAGGTAAATCGTATAGAGTGCTTACCAGCCCCTCGCGCACCCCGCCCGCCTGGACTAGCATACGATCGGTGGCAATTCGGCCTTGGTCATCCTCGATTTCCAGCTCCAGCTCGATCACACCTGAATTAATTTCAATGGGAAAAACGAAACTCGGCAGTGCCGTTTTGGCATCATTGAGGACCACTGGCGGCCCCCCGACCTGGCGCCACTGGTAGGACGCAATAACTCCGCCTTCAGACGATGATGAGGAGCCATCTAAGAAAACAGTCGAGCCGGGAGATACCGTTTGATCGACTCCTGCGTGAGCTACCGGTTGTAGATGAAGTGGTATAGTCGAGTTTAAACGTAGCTTGGCATTCGTGTAACGCAGGGCGTTCTTGCAGCGTATCCTAAAGTCGGCAGCTAATTGTCCTATGTTTCCTTCGATATCGTATGTGATCTCATGGACCTCAATATCGCCGACAAGCTGTGAGCAGGCATCTCCCGTGCCCGATATGCCCAGTCCGGCGTAATAACTGGTGGCGCCTTTAAATTCAACTGCCTCATAATGACCAGGTGCTGGGAATCCGCCGATTGGGCCTTCTACGCTAACAGAAGCGATAGCAGTACTGGGGTCTGGTTCGACATCGTTTTCGTAGGCTGTGATATGCAGTCCACCGTGGACGACACTCCGGTCTACGGTGAACTGGAAGTTATCTTCTGTCAGTTCCAGCTTGCCGTACTTTCCAGCCGAGCCAACAAATATGCCTGACTCTCCTTCCAGGTAGATGCTAACTTGTCCGAAGGTCGGAGCGGCGATAAGCGCGACAAAAATTATTATTATAGCTTTCATATTGTATTCTCTAAATCGCCTTATACAGCCCTTAGAAAATTCGCGGGTTGGGTTTTGAGCGGGGTCTTAATTTGGCGGCTTGAGCAAGCACATGGCCTGTCCATTTTTTCGCTAACACATTCGCCAGTTTAGCCACGAGCTGTCCTTTTAAAGTTTTCTGGTGGCTATACGGCCAGGTGCTGTGATGTGCATAATGTTCATCCTGTGGATAGTTTATATCACAGCGGCAGGCATTACTGCATAGTACAAGATCATATCTTTTGTAAATTTAGACTCAAAGAATCCCCGCTTACCCGTCAGGAACTCCGGTTGAAGGCTTTTGAGCAGGCATTCTCCTTGATCTAGCCGTTAACGTTATATCAGCACCCGGGCGAGGGCGACCTGCTGGTAGCTAGCGACAGAAGGCAGCGTAGAGCCACTCCAAAGGGAGGCATCTGGGTCAGTATTTTTGCCAGGGGTTATTGCGCGCAAAGGAGGCCAGATATAGTGCTTCCACTTTCCTCCGTGCCCATGGCGTCCTGCGCAAGAATTTCAGGCTGGACTTCACCGACGGATCATTCTTGAAGCAGTTGATATCGATTCGTTCCGCCAGGCCATCCCAGCCGTAGTGCTCTTGCAGCTCTTCGACGATGGTAGCGAGTTTTACGCCATGGAGTGGGTTGTTGGGCTGGGATTGCTGCATAGCGGGCCGGTTCGAATTTCAATTTAACGGGTGGGGTGCCGTTGGGCTGTTTGAATGCTCAGTATAGCCGCCCGTCGCTTTCGGCGAAATGTGGATTCAGGACGCACTCACTGGAGCTGTCCACTGGTGAATCGGGCTATCCCGGTGGGCTGAGACGGTAGTGAGTGCCTGCTTACCGACAGGCCCGGACGTGGCCATTCCGGTCGAGTTCGAGCGAAAGCCAGGTGGTATTCAGGTGGCCTTCCTTTTCGAAGGGCTCATCCCCTGGTGCCAGTTCGCCGAGCAGGCGGCTGGCCTCTTCCCTGGTCATACCGCCGAAGAGCCTGCTACAGGCCTTCTCCAGCACGGCAATACGGTGTTTCGCCTCGTACCGCTCCTGCTGCCGGTATTTGCCGGCATTTGCCTGGTCAACGATGGTGTAGAGCCAGAAGCCGTTAGTGACCAGTAATAGGGCAGTAAGGGCGGCGATGATCCATTTGGCCATTTAGCCTCCTGTTATTGGGAAGTAGCTTGCCTGCCAGTGGCTACTGGCCCTGCCTGAGCCATTCCAGGAAGGCGGTAAAACCGGTTGCGCTGATGATCTCTTGTCTCTGGCCGATCTGGTCCACCTTCCGGACCTGAACCTGGTCCTTTACCGGCTTGAAGTAGTAGCCATCGTATTCGCAGAAGGAGCCGGATTCGCTGTAAAGCCGGTGATCGCGTGCGGGTGCTACGAAGGTGATGCCGTCCCGGGACAGGGTGCAGCTGGAGGCGGGCAGCCCGCCGGTCCAGGTACCGGGTTTGGTTCCGCGGCCATAATAGTACGTCAGCCCAGCCAGCGGCGTCGGCTCGTCAAATCCGAAAATGAATGACTGCTGCTCGTGACTGTAAAGGAGCTGGGATCCGCCCTTCAGGAGAACAGCGGTATGCTCGTCGTGATGCACCATATGCGCGACGGAGTCACTACCGAGTAGCGGGAAGTTTTTCCTGAGCGAGGCCTCAAACTTGTCCCGGGAATAGAACCTCGCCATATCCGCAGTCATGGTAACCAGCGTGCCCGGGGTTTCGCCCTTGTCGAGCTTCAAACCGAGCTTCTCGACGGCTTCCTCGACAATGGCATCCCGCCCGGAGCCCGCCGTGTTCGGATAGCAGAGAGTGACTTTCTTGTCGGAGATACCCTCGAAGCAGAGGTATTCCGGCGCGGCGAGCGCACCTGGCGAAATAGTGATAGCCAACAGGGCCAGGGCTAGGTCGGCCGCTGAAACGGCTCTGGGATAGTGGCTCACTGATCGGGCTCCCTGACTTTATTCCGTCGCTTGACAATGGCTCCTTACTGACCCGGCTGCAGCCGGTAGCAGGTTGGCGGGTTTTATAACATGGCCCGCTGGGCGAAGCGACGAGGTGTAAGGGGCTGTAAGCGCGCCATTCGGTCCAGGTTTCGGGTATGTCTGTGAAGCAGAGCGGTCTTGGCGCAACTACCCGGGACCCGCCTGATCTCCCGCGGCCGGCCCCATAGTTTTTCTGGTCGCTCTTTACCCATGGCGCCGAGCGTTACCAGCACCACCGCCTCTCGCTGCTGCCCCTAAGAATGCCCCCGCTTCTCTGTCAGGGCGGGCCAGCAGCGGCGGTTGAACCGGCAGCCACACCGGTAGTTGCCAGGTCTCCAGGGCATGGATAGGACCCGGCCACGCCCTTGCCGCCGCCACAGGCTAGGTAAAACCCAAGGTATGCCGCGATTGCAGGGGGCGGGGTGCTCACCGTCAGGCGAGCTTATTGAGCAGCGTGAGTACAATTCCGCCGAATTCCTCGGCATTCTCCACAATACGATTGACCTTGGTGTTTCGGTCGTCGGCAGATTTAACGATTTCCATCAGCTTTGACAGCTTTTTCAGGTCTGCGGAATCCGGGAAGAGTTCCTGGATTTCCTCCCTGGTCATGCTGGTTAGCTGCGAAACGCGGCCTGCCAGTTGCCGGTCTGTTTCACTGGCGCCAGTATCGATGGCGTCATCCAGGTCTCGTTCAAATTGGTCCCAATCAATTGGCATTGTCATTTCTCCTGAGCTTACAGTGAACTTTTCAGGTCTTGTATGCGTTGAATAAATTCATCAGCGCGTGCGTACTTGTCTTTTCCATCACTAGCTTTGCGCAGCAGGTCTGAGACAACGGTGTCAGTCTGGTCCAGCAAGTTGTCCAGTTGTGACTGCTCTATATCCAGCATCGACAGGTAGCGATTCCGGTTTTCGGCAACCTCCGAGGCAGAGGTGAGGAAGCTCGTCAGGGTGCTATTGATGGATCGGGCCTGGTGGTACTCCTCCCTGATCTGGCCTTCCATGCGCCTTTCAAGCTCATCCAGCGGCTGGATTAACTCGAGGCGCTTTTGATTGATTTTTTTCTGTAGTTTGGGGCCGGTTATAGTCAGGAACTTCAATCGCTCATGCTGGTTATCCGTATGCACGATATGATCCCATGCTGCGGCAACACCCGGCTGAGAAAAAACGTTTTCGGCGAAGGCCGGAGTCCATTCGTCTTCGATAAAGCGGTCGACATCGCGGCGCTTCTGATCAAAGAAGCGATTGAGTAAAGTGATGTTGGCCTTCTCAATGGCTGAGATGCGCTTACCGAGTTCTGCCGAGAGTTCTGGTGCTTCAGGTGGTATTGATACGCAACCGGAAATGAACAATAGGCAGGAAATCACGATCGGCCGGGTTATCTGTAGCATCGTCTTTCCTTGTTAGCTTATGGTGAAAAGATCAAAGTAGAATGCATTGGTTGTTCCATGGTTTTCCCTGGCCCAGGCGCCGGGAAAATCACTGGCAACTTTCTTACTTGGCGATCGATCTTTGCGGGTCAGGTTTCATTCGGGAGAGGCTCGCGGGAAAAGTGACGATGCTGTGAACTGCCATCTTCCCCGTTTGCGGTCTGGTTCTCGTTATTCGTTTGAGATTTATAACATGAACCTGGGTGAGGCGGGATGCCTCGTAAGAGGCTGTAATCGTATTGCTGCAGGGACGATAGACCACACATTGTCGATCAGTTTTTGACGAACAGGTGGTGAGGCGATGCCAGCAGCTGTCCCTGCTGACATTCGGAGCTTATCTGGCCTTCTTTCCTGTACCGTTCGCAAGGCAGTGATCCGTGCAATTGGAGGTGTTGCCTAATAATTACCGGGGTCACGGGTGATGGCGCGGGCCCGGCGCTGTAGGGCCATGAGTTCATCCCCTTCCATTTTGTCCAGTAACTTCAGCATCATCGCCATCCGCTGGTTCCCCTCTAAGTGTTCCCGCTTTTGCGCCAGGAAGTGCCAGTACAGGCTGTTGAAGGGACAGGCATCGTCCCCGGTCTTCTCCTTCACGTTGTAGCGGCAGCCAGAGCAGTAGTTGCTCATCTTGTGGATGTAGCTACCGCTGCTTACATACGG
>NZ_FNFH01000008.1 GCF_900100355.1 Microbulbifer yueqingensis
TTGGACGTCCCGCGGAGGCCCGAAGGGCCGTAGCAAACTGCTTGCGCTTGTTATGGTGTATGCCTGCCATTCACAACTACTGCCCTTACCTCAACCACACACTTCATTAATTTCGCTCATTCTTTTCTTGGCGCGAGAGATAGCTGAATCGAGCATATACTTCGATAATTCGGGTGACGCTTCCTTAGCATGGATCTGGATTAGTGTATTAATCTGTTCATTTTGTATCCGCTGGATCAAACGAAGTCTGCACATTTGACTAGCAATTTGCTCTGAAAGCGCATCTTGAGATCTTGAATTATGTGCAATAGCAGGGATTGTACATAGAGCTGAAAATATAAAGACAACCTGTACATTTCGCGTCATATCAAAAATTCCTTCCTTGCTATTTACCATATAGCGCCATAACGCCGCCAGCAGGGGCAGCTTATTTTGTGTACATTTTGTGCAAAAATGGGAGCGAAGCGACCTGCGCAAAATGTGCACAAGGTAAGCTGTCCCGCGTAGGGCCGAAGGCCCGAAGCTTTACTGCCTGGCCTTGTTATGTCACGGGAGTTGGATGGTTTGGGAAAGGCACCGACCATAAATTACGCTCACGCTAACAGGCTGTTCAAAATCTGGGTTTTTCGAGACAAAAACTGAATACCCGCTTTCCTCTCTCGCCATTTCCAATTGTGTTAAAAGTGACCATCTTTCTTTACTTCCGATAATCAATAGACTTTGTGACAACTCATAGCCTTTTAGCACCTCAGGAAACGTTACTGTATAGGATGCTTCTTGCGCATTGATTTTATTCTTGGCTACGTTCAGAGCCCTTAAATTTTTCTTAGATAATTCCAGCTCTTGCTTAGAACAAGAAATATCTACTGCAAGTGACGAGCAGGCGAAAAATGACAGTAGTACCGAAAGCAAAATTTTCATCTTAGTGACATAACGCCCACAGCAGGGGCGGCCGAAGCGTAGCGTAGGCCGTCCCGCAGAGGCCCTACGGGGCCGGCGCAAACTGCCTGTGATTGTTAGCTGCATTACCGGTTTATCTTAGAGTTAGCAACCGTCCCAACGCACGCGGACAGATCTTCTCGCGTCTTCAACAAGTTCATCATAATCGGAGGAGAATGGCTCAACCAATGTGCATTCCAGTGCTCCATGAACTTGCCACAATGAATAAAGTTCTGATCTATCCGCTATATGTAATTCAGTAAGCCGCTCACCTTCTGGTAATTTATCATCAATATCATCATGTCTAGCCAGAAATTCAAAAAGAACAAGTGCATCTGCGTCGCTGAGTTCTATTTTTACCATATCCAGCTCCAAAAGCAGCTAACGCCGTGCTCTGGGGCAAACCGGAGCGTAGCGGAGGTTTGTCCCTAGCAGCACTTTGTTAGGCATGCCGCGCCCGCTCTACAATTTCTTTCATTTCATGGCGATTGCTGTTTTTTGACCAAGCTTCGACCTCATCTTCAACTGTTCTTCCCCTCCAGTCTTTGATAGTCAAGTCTGGCCCATACTTCATTAACAGCCTGAACATATCAATGTTGTAGCTTTGGTTTTCAGCTACGAACATAGTCGCAGTTGTATTACTTCCATTAACCGAATTAATATTTGCACCAGCCTCTAAAAGCAGAGAAGCCACATCCAAATATCCTCGGTTTGCGGCCCACATTAGTGGAGTCATATTTTCATACGCTCCATCGCTATCTGAAGTTGCTATGTTTACATCAGCTCCTGAAATAATTAAAGCTTTTACAATTCCAATGTGCCCCCTGATTGAGGCACCAATTAAAGGACTTGAGCCGCTGTTTTTTGATACATGATTTACATCTAATCCCAAGTCCACAAACTTCTTTACTAATTTTTCATTACCTGCTTGAGCAGCAGCAGTTAATACTGATGAACCCCATTTATCTTTTGATTTTAAATGATACCTTTTTGCAGCCAGCGACAATATTTTTGTTTCATCGCCTTTTTCAATAGCCTCAAATATTGGTGATTCTCGAAACTTGTAATATAGAGAAAAAAACATTTACCTCGATCCAGTTTCTATTGCCTAACAGTTTATTCTTAGGCATGGTCATATCTGACCACATGGGTATATGTAACCATGCATGGATATATCTAGCCACAAATGCCCAGATATAGCCATGTTACAGCTCAATGCTGGTATCGATGTCGGTGCATTCTTCTGCCAATCCTTCGACGATGCGGTGTGCCAGTCCGAGGGTATTTGCTGTCTCGCGCAGGATGACCCAGGCCTTTGCGACCCGGCTCCAGCGGCCGCCCGCCTGCTTCACCAGGCGACGCATGGCGTGCTCCTCGTAACCAATGGAAAGTGCGACCGCCTCTGATTTTCGGTATGCATGTACCGCTGCGAGGGAGGCGCCTGGAGCGGGCTTTTCCCGCTCCTCGACGATCAGCTCCACGGTGGTGAGAATTTTCTGGCCGCAGGGCGACTCGCGATAGCGTACGGCGCACAGGCGCTTGCCGAATCGCTGTTCGAATCGCCGGGCGCCGCCCTGGCCCGGGCGGATGGTCTTGATGACGTGCATGCTCCCCTCCCTGGGAATGCAAAAAGGTGGTTGCTAACGGATCAGAGGCCGAGCTTTTCCCAGATCTCGTCTACCTTCCTGACGACTTCCGGATCCCGTTCGATGGGGCGGCCCCATTCGCGGTCGGTTTCGCCGGGCCACTTGTTGGTGGCGTCGAACCCGATCTTGGAACCCAGCCCGGACACCGGCGAGGCGAAATCCAGGTAGTCGATGGGCGTGTTCTCCACCATTACCGTGTCCCGCGCCGGGTCCATGCGGGTGGTCATGGCCCAGATCACGTCGTTCCAATCGCGGGTGTTCACGTCGTCGTCAGTGACGATCACGAACTTGGTGTACATGAACTGGCGCAGGAACGACCACACACCCATCATCACCCGCTTGGCGTGTCCGGGGTACTGCTTCTTCATGCTCACCACCGCCAGGCGATAGGAACAGCCCTCCGGGGGCAGGTAGAAGTCCACGATCTCCGGGAACTGCTTTTTCAGGATCGGCACGAACACCTCGTTGAGGGCCTCGCCCAGCACGGCGGGCTCGTCCGGCGGGCGGCCGGTATAGGTGCTGTGGTAGATGGGGTCCCTGCGGTGGGTGATTTTCTCCACGGTGAAGACCGGGAAGCGATCCACCTCGTTGTAGTAGCCGGTGTGGTCGCCGTAGGGCCCCTCGTCGGCCATGTCGTCGGGGTGGATAAAGCCTTCCAGCACATACTCGGCGCTGGCCGGTACCTGCAGGTCGCTGAGGGTGGCCTCGGCCACTTCGGTCTTGTCGCCCCGCAGCAATCCGGCGAAGGCGTATTCGGACAGGGTGTCGGGCACCGGAGTAACGGCACCGAGGATGGTGGCGGGATCGGCGCCCAGCGCCACCGCCACCGGATAGGGCTTGCCCGGATTGCGCTGGCACCAGTCGCGGAAATCGAGTGCGCCCCCGCGGTGGGAGAGCCAGCGCATGATCAGTCGGTTCCTGCCGATCAGCTGCATGCGGTAGATGCCCAGGTTCTGGCGCTTCTTCTCGGGGCCGCGGGTGATTACCAGCGGCCAGGTGACGAGCGGCGCGGCGTCGCCGGGCCAGCAGGTCTGGATCGGCATGCGGTACAGGTCCACCTCATCACCGCTAAGCTGCACCTGCTGGCAGGCGGCATTCTTCACCACCCTGGGGCCCATGTTCAGCACCTGCCTGAATACCGGCAGCTTTTCCCAGGCATCGCGGAGGCTCTCCGGCGGCTGCGGTTCCTTGAGGAAGGCCAGCAGCTCGCCCACCTCACGCAGTTCCTTTACGCTTTCACGGCCCATGCCCAGGGCGACACGTTCCGGGGTGCCGAACAGGTTGGCCAGCACCGGGGTGTCGAAGCCCACCGGGTTCTCGAACAATAGCGCCGGGCCGCCGGCGCGCAGCACGCGGTCGGCGATCTCCGTCATCTCGAGGTTCGGGTCCACCGGATGCTTGATACGCTTTAACAGGCCACGCTTTTCCAGCAGCTTGATGAAGTCGCGCAGGTCTTTGTATTTCATGCAGGTCCTGACATCGGTTTCAAAACCACGCCAGTGTAAATGACTCGGCACAAAATGGGGAATGGCAGCCCGGAAGTTACGGGTGCAGGGGGAGGAGGGAAAACGACCCGCCGGGCGGCGGGCCGTTAAATTCTTAAGCTATCCCGATCGGGACCAACAGCTTAGAAGCGGGGGCGACGCGGACGATCTTCGCGCGGCTTGGCTTCGTTAACACGGATGTTACGGCCAGACAGCGGCTGATCATTCATTTCTTCGATCGCCTTGCGAGCTTCGTCGTCGTTCGGCATTTCTACGAAACCGAAGCCTTTAGAGCGGCCAGTTTCCCGGTCGGTGATGACTGTAGCGCGGGAGATTTCCCCGAAAGCACCGAATGCCTCTTGCAGGTCGTCAGAGGTTACCGCGTAGGCCAGATTTCCAATATAGATATTCACAAAAAGTTCTCACTGAGTATGTGGGCTGTCGTGCAGTCACAAATGGATAACCAGCTCCACCAGATCATCCACCTGAGATTGGCCCCTTGAGTACCCACCAGTTTCTGGCTGGTACCGGCCAATTCGGTCGGGCGTCGTTCGTTCAATACACATCCAGCGCCACAATGTGGGACTTTATATGCCTAACGGCTCGCCTTTTCAACAGAAACCGGCGCAAATAATCGCCAATTTCCTCGCGAATTCAATTCGGGCACCCTGCCAGGTGCCCTATTGTGAATCGCTATTATTTCCGTTTCATGGACAGGAAGAACTCGTCGTTGGTCTTGAAGTCCTTCAGCTTGTCGATCAGGAACTCGGTTGCCGCGAGATCCTCCATATCGTGCAGCAGCTTGCGCAGGATCCATACCCGCTGCAGCTCTCCCTCGGGCATCAGCAGCTCCTCGCGGCGGGTGCCGGAGCGGCGCACGTTGATGGCCGGGTAGACGCGTTTTTCGGCGATCTTGCGGTCCAGCTGCAGCTCCATGTTACCGGTGCCCTTGAACTCCTCGAAGATCACCTCGTCCATCTTGGAACCGGTGTCCACCAGCGCGGTGGCGATGATGGACAGGCTGCCACCTTCTTCGATGTTACGCGCGGCGCCAAAGAAACGCTTCGGCCGCTCCAGGGCGTGGGCGTCCACGCCACCGGTCAGCACCTTGCCGGAACTGGGTACGGTGGTGTTGTAGGCGCGCGCCAGGCGGGTAATGGAGTCCAGCAGGATCACCACGTCCTTCTTGTGCTCCACCAGGCGCTTGGCCTTCTCGATCACCATCTCGGCCACCTGTACGTGACGGGCCGGCGGCTCATCGAAGGTAGAGGCAACCACCTCGCCGCGGACGGAGCGCTGCATCTCGGTGACTTCTTCCGGGCGCTCGTCGATCAGCAGGACGATCAGGTGGCACTCCGGGCTGTTGCGCGTAATGGCCTGGGCCATGTTCTGCAACATGATGGTCTTACCGGCCTTCGGCGGTGCGACGATCAATCCGCGCTGTCCCTTGCCGATCGGTGCCACCAGGTCGATGATGCGGCCGATCAGATCCTCGGAGGAACCGTTGCCACATTCGAGGGTCAGGCGGTCGTTGGGGAACAGCGGGGTGAGGTTTTCGAACAGGATCTTGTTGCGGGCGTTTTCCGGCTTGTCGAAGTTGATCTCACTGACTTTCAGCAGCGCGAAGTAGCGCTCGCCCTCTTTCGGCGGGCGGATCTTGCCGGCAATGGAATCGCCTGTGCGCAGGTTGAAACGCCGGATCTGGCTGGGTGAAACGTAGATGTCATCCGGGCCCGCCAGGTAAGAGGAGTCGGCGGAGCGCAAAAAACCAAAACCATCTTGCAGGATTTCCAGGACACCGTCACCGTAGATGTCCTCGCCACTTTTCGCGTGGCGTTTGAGAATGTTGAAGATAATGTCTTGTTTGCGCGAGCGAGCCAGGTTTTCAAGGCCCATGCCCTTGGCAATTTCGATCAGCTCTTCAATGGGTTTGGTTTTTAATTCGGAAAGATTCATACCAATTGCTTTATAGACGTTTCTGTTTTCATTTGGCGCGGACGCGCCTGATTTTTTAGGAGGGGTTTGAGAAATCTGTTCTATCTTGCCCACACTTAGGTGCCCAGGTTATGGCCGAATCAGGTTGGCCGCGAACGCGACAACGTCAGGAGAAATCACACCGCTCTCAAGCCAGCTAATCGGGCAGCTCTGCTTCGGATAAGTTCAACTCGAGGAATTTGTGCGCCGGGGGGTCTGTAACCTTGCGGAGGGGCGACTTGGTTCAGCTCGGTCCAGGATCAGTTAATTGGCTCGTCGGAGCGGTTTCAAGAATGATAGCCAGTATAACGGCAGAATGCCATCCTGCAAGGGATATTTACTCCCCCGCAGGAGGTACCCGCCGGGCAAGCCCGGCCGGGTGGACGGGGCTTACAGCTGGCTGTCGATGAACTCGGTCAGCTGGGCGCGGGACAGGGCACCCACCTTGGTGCCTTCCACGTTGCCGCCCTTGAACAGCAGCAGGGTGGGGATACCGCGAACATTGTACTTGGCCGGGGATTCCTTGTTGGCATCCACGTCGACCTTGACGATTTTCAGCTTGTCGCCGTAATGGCCGGCCAGGTCTTCCAGTACCGGAGCGATCATCTTGCAGGGACCGCACCACTGCGCCCAGAAATCTACCAGTACCGGGCCCTCGGCCTTCAGTACCTCGGCTTCGAATTCGGCGTCGGTGACATTAACAATCTCGCTCATTTTGCTTTCCTGTTCTCTGGGTTGCTCGGTGCGGCCTGCCACATGGGGCGCCGGCACATGATAAGGACAGCGCACCCCGGCCTGCAAGGAAAGCGGCCCGGGGCGCGGGTTTCCGCATAGATGGGGGCCATACCCCCCGGTTTCAAGTGCCGCCCGGGGCCGCCTGCCCAAATGCTCAGGGCTGCTCCAGGAACCGCTGCAGGATTTCATCAAGGTAGTCGAAGCCGAAGGAGCTGGCGGCGATTCGCGGCCCCAGCGGCTGCACCAGTTGCAGCTGCTCCAGAGTGGGCCACTGCCGCTCCAGCGCCTGCAGGGGAAGTCCGGTGCGCGCACTGAACACCCCGACCGGCACACCTCGCACCAGCCGCAGGGCGTTCATGAGGAACTCCAGCGGCAGCTCTTCGGTGGCAACCTCGTTCACCAGTGGCGATTCCAGGGCGTCCTGCCCGCCTGCGGCCAGCGGCAATGCCAAATAGTGCCGGGGAGCACGGGTGCGCCGGGTGCGGAGTATCCGGCCCTCCCCGGGCAGGGTGACCTTGCCATGGGCACCGGCACCGATGCCCAGGTAGTCGCCGAAGGCCCAGTAATTGAGGTTGTGCCGGGACTCGAGCCCCGGGCGGCTGTAGGCGGAAACCTCATAGCGGCCGTACCCCTGCAGCGCCAGGTACTCGCGGCCGGAGCCCTGCATCGAGACGATATGCGCCGGGCCCGGCACCACCGGCGGGGCGCTGTAGAAGGCGGTATTGGGCTCGATGGTCAGCTGGTACCAGGAGATATGCTCCGGAGCCAGGGACACCGCCCGGCGCAGGTCGGCCAGCGCCTCCTCCTCGGATTGCTGCGGCAGGCCGTGCATCAGGTCCAGGTTGATGTTGTCGAAGCCGGCCCGGCGGGCCATCTCCAGCGCGCCCTCGGCCTCGGCGCCGGAATGGATGCGGCCCAGGTTGTCGAGTTGCTGCGTATCGAAGCTCTGCACCCCGATGGACAGGCGATTGACCCCGGCAGCGCGGTAGCCCGCAAACTTGGCCTGCTCGAATGTGCCGGGATTGGCCTCGAGGGTGATCTCGATATCGTCAGCGAAACCGATTTCCTCTTCCGCCATCGCCAGGATGGCACCGATGGCCTGCGGCGAGAACAGGCTTGGTGTACCGCCGCCGAAGAAGATGCTCTGTAACCGGCGCCCCTGCGCCCAGGGCTGCTGGCTGCGCAGGTCGCGGTGCAACTGTGCCACGTACTCCGCCTCCGGCAGCGACTCGCCGGCAGCGTGCGAATTAAAGTCGCAGTAGGGGCACTTGCGCACGCACCAGGGGATATGAACATACAGGCTGAGCGGCGGGCGCTCGAGCAGGCCGGTGGAGTCCTCAGCCAAGGCCGCCCCCGTCCCGCACATGCTCGCGGTCCATATGTTCCCGCCACAGCGCGGCAAACTGCTGCACTGCACGGGCACGGTGGCTGATGCGGTTTTTCACCTCGCGCGGCAGCTGCGCCGAGCTGCAACCCTGCTCTTCCACATAGAACAACGGGTCGTAACCAAACCCCTGTTCCCCGGCGGGCTGGTGCAGGATGCGCCCGCTCCAGCGGGCGCTGCATACCAGGGGCACCGGGTCGTCGTGGCGGCGCACAAAGGCGAGTGCACAGTGGAAGCTGGCACCGCGCCGGGCATCGGGCACATCTGCCAGTGCCTCCAGCAGCCTGGCGTTGTTGTCAGCATCGGTGGCCCCCGCCCCGGCGTAGCGGGCCGAATAGATTCCGGGCGCGCCGTCGAGGGCATCGACGGCCAGCCCGGAGTCGTCCGCCAGCGCCGGCAGGCCGCTGATGCGGCTGGCGTGACGGGCCTTGATCAGGGCGTTCTCGATAAAGCTGAGGCCGGTCTCATCCGCTTCCGGCACATCGAAATCAGACTGGGGCACCACAGCGATGTCCCAGTCGGAAAACAGCTGCGAAAATTCACGCAGCTTGCCGGCATTGCCGCTGGCAAGCACAATTTTTTCGATCATTTAAAGATTTTTCCGTGAGCGTTTTTCCGGGCCCCAATGCAAGAGCGAGCGCGGAACGCTCGCCTGGATGGATGGAGCCATCGGGGATTCGCAGGTAGAAGTGATTGCGCCTCCCGGGGGAGGCGCGGCTTCGTCAGTCGCGTTCCAGCCGGCGCCGGAAGGTGATGTTCTCGGTGCGGCCGTCGGGCAGCGTGACATTGACGTCAAACGTCAGTGTCTCCTCGTCATCGAAGCGCAGTGGCGCCAGGTAGTAGATCGCGTCGCCGTCACGCACCTCCTGGAATTTCAGCGGGCGCGACTGCTGCATCAGGTTGGTGGCGGTCCCGGACATCTCCGCGGGCAGGCCCTTGCTGCCGTCCTTCTTCACCACCGAGACATTGACGAAGGCCCGGTCCTTGCCGCGGATCAACTGGTAGTTCCGCGCAATTTCCGGCTTGATGAACTCGCTGTTAAACACCGAATAGAAAACCCGGTAATCACCGAAATCCTGGTGGCTCTTGATGATCTTGGCTTCCTGCACGGCGGCGGCGCTCGCAGCCCAGAACAGCAGGGCAGCCGCGGCTACTGCGCTTAAAATGCGTTTCACATTTACCTCCTCTGTCACCTGCGGTGCGCGGTCTGCGCTGCCCGCTGCAACGGGGCGCATGGCGCGCTTTTAGTCGTGGTCCCTTCAGTTTAGCGAGTCAGGTGGTAGATTGCCGTCTCGCCGAACAGATTGGGCAGGAAATCCTTGAATGCCCGGCCCGGAAGAGTCTCCGATACTACCTGGCGGTGCAGGATAGTCCAGTCATTCTCCCGGCACAGCAGGTCGAAGTCCCTGAAAGTACAAAAGTGAATATTGGGCGTGTCATACCATTCATATGGCAATAAATCCGATACAGGCATGCGGCCGGAGGCCGCCAGGTGCCAGCGGGCCTTCCACTGCCCGAAATTGGGAAAGGTGATGATGCACTCGCGCCCCACCCGCAGCATCTCCCGCACTACCAGGTGGGGCTGGCGCAGGGTCTGCAGGGCCTGGGTCATGACCACCGTGTCGAAACTGCCGTCGGCGAAGTTGCCCAGCCCCTGGTCGAGGTTCTGCTCCACCACGTTGACGCCCCGCTCCAGGCAGCGCTCAATGCGGGCCGGGTCGATCTCCAGGCCGTAGCCGCTCACCTGCTTGTTGCGGCCGAGCATCTCCAGCAGCGCCCCGTCGCCACAGCCCAGGTCCAGTACCCTGGAGCGCGGCTCGATCCACTCCTGGATCACATCGAAATCGACACGCATCAGCGATCCCCCCCGTCGGAACACTCCGCGGCAACACCATTCATGTAGGCCGCAAATACCCTGCGGTAACGCTCGTTGGGCAACAGGAAGGCATCATGCCCCATGGCCGACTCGATCTCCGCGTAACTCACCGGCAAGTTGGCGTGCATCAGTGCATCGGCGATCTCCCGCGAGCGCTCCGGCGCAAAGCGCCAGTCGGAGGTGAAGGAAACCAGCAGGAAGCGGCAGCGCGCATGGGAGAATGCCGCCACCGGGTCGTCGCCGTACTCCCGCGCCAGGTCAAAGTAATCGAGCGCGCGGGTCATCAGGATATAGGTGTTGGGGTCGAAACTGCCGGAAAAGCTGTCGCCCTGGTAACGCAGGTAACTCTGCACCTGGAACTCCACCTCTTCCTCCTCGCCAAGGCGGAAACTGCCCGAGCGCAGCTCGCGCCCGAACTTGCGTCCCAGCCCGTCGTCCGACAGATAGGTGATGTGGCCGATCATCCGCGCCACCGCCAGCCCGCGGCGCGGCAGCCTGCCCTGCTCCAGGTAGCGGCCACCACAGAAATCCGGGTCCGAGGTAATCGCCTGGCGGGCGGTCTCGTTGAAGGCGATATTCTGCGCGGAAAGCTTCATCGCCGAGGCGATCACTACGCAGTGGCGCAAGCGATCCGGGTACTCCAGCGCCCAGCGCATCGCCTGCATGCCGCCCAGGCTGCCGCCGATCACCGCGGCCCACTGGTCGATGCCCAGTAGATCCGCCAGCCGGGCCTGGCTGTGCACCCAGTCCCGCACCCGCAGCATGGGAAAATCCGGGCCCCAGGGCTTGCCGGTCTCCGGGTTGGTGTCGGCCGGCCCGGTGGAACCGTGGCAGCCGCCCAGGTTGTTGAGGGAAACCACGAAAAAGCGGTCGGTGTCGATAGGCTTGCCGGGGCCGATGTAGTTGTCCCACCAGCCGGGGCGCTTGTCATCCGGGCTGTGGCGACCGGCCGCGTGGTGATGGCCGGACAGCGCGTGGCAGATCAGCACCGCATTGCTGCGCTCGGCATTCAGCTCGCCGTAGGTTTCATAAACCAGCGTGTAATCCCGCAGCGTGCGGCCGCAGGCGAGTTCCAGTGGTTCGCTGAAAGTGTGTCGCTGCGGCACCACTATCCCCACCGAGCCCTCGCTGGCGGCGGTAGCGGGCACGGCGGGCGCGTCGCCGCCGTCGTGCGGGCGCGCAGAAAGAGAGGATGAAATTTTTTCCGTGGACAAGGCGCTTTCGCTTGGTGAACAGACCGGGACAACCCGGCGCGCAGGCGCCGGGATCGCGACCCCCGGAGGGGGAGCCGCCAGTTTAAGGGAGCCCGGCAGCGAAATACAAATGCCGCCGCCCACCCCGGGCCACCTCCTGCACCGGCGCTATCAGCTGCTGGCCGGCGCCTTCAGCGGCGTGACATTGCTGGCCCTCGGCGCGGGAGGCAGCGGTCGCGGCGACGGCACGTTACGGCGCAGCAGCTCCTCGAGCGAGGCCAGCGCCTGGTCATTGCGGAGCACCTCGGACTCCAGTGCGCGCAGGTCGGTGCGCTTGCTCTGGGTCTTCTGCTTCAGCTCCGTCAGCTTGATCAGGTGGCGGTTGAGGAGATGCTTCTGGTACTGAACGTGCTGCTTGAGCGGTTCCAGCGCCTGGTCGAGCCAGCCGTCGGCGGCGGAGATCAGCTGGCTGTAGAGGCGCCCCACCTCGCTGGCCAGCGTGGCCAGGAAGCGCTCGGTCAGGCGGTTGCGGCGCGCCAGCAGCAATTGCGGGGAGCGGCGCAGCTGCGCCGCCTGTCGGTGCAGGCCGCGCAGCGCCAGGCGGAAGCCACCCATGTTGAGGTGCTGCTCGCTGGCGTCCAGGTGGCTGAGGGACGAGCGTTCGAAAATCGCATCCACCACGCGGTTGGCCTGTTCCACCTCGCGCTCCAGGCTGCCGAGCTGGTGGTCCACCCCGTGCATGAAATCGTCGATGGCCTTGGCCAGGCCCAGCGGGGTCCAGCGCTCGTAGAGTGCGCGACTGGTCTCGTCGACCAGCATCTGCAGTTGCTGGCTGGAGATCGGCTCCAGCAGCGCCGTGCGCTGGCGTGCCAGCATGCGCTGGCTGGATTTCAGCGTAAGCAGCTCCTGGTGGCATTGCTTGTGCTGTTCGCGGGCCGTCTTCTGCAGGGCGACCAGCTCCTCCAGTTGCTCGGCGCTGGTGCCGGTATTCTGCTCCAGGTGCGCCAGCGCCGCGCGGCCGCTGTTCAACCGGCGCTTGAGCAGGTCGCGGGTATCTGCCATGAGGGTAAGCGCCTGGTGCAGCGAGCGGTGCTCGGCTACCGTCTGGCGGTGGGCCATCAGTCGCTCCACCAGCAGGCGCTCGAAATCGGGAAAATGGCTGTCCTGCAGCAGCTCCTGGTCCTGCTGGTGGTGGGCTACCAGCGCCTGCTTGGCGGACACCCCCACGACGCTTTCCATCGGCAGTTCCAGCAACTTGGCCACCTGGGCGCGCATGCCCCGCACCATCTGCTCGGCGTCCTCGTCGGGATCGTCCCAGAGCACATCAATCTTGTTCAGCAGCGCCATTACCGCAGTGCCGCGGTGCTGCTTGAGGGGGACCAGGTGGGTTTCCCACATATTCAGGTCGGTACCGGTGACCCCCGCATCGGCGGACAGCAGGAAAGCCACCGCCTGGGCGCCCGGCAGGGTGCTGAGGGTCAGCTCGGGCTCGTTGCCCAAAGCATTCAGCCCCGGGGTGTCGAGGATACGCAGGCCCTGGGCCAGCAGCGGATGGGGCAGGCAAATGAGGGCATAGCGCCAGGCGGGAATCTCCACCAGCTTGCCGCGGCCATCCAGGTGGCGCCGGTCAAAGCCGTAGCGCGCAGCCTCTTCGGGGGTCACGGCCTTGCTCGCCGCAACCTTCTGCAGCGCCGCGCGGGTAGCATCCGGGTCGTCGGCATCGAATTCGTGCGTCACCCATTTCTGCGGAATGCGGCGGAAACTGTCGAGGCTGGTGTTGGTGGACAGCGTCTCGATGGGCAGCAGGCGCAGGCTGGCCTGCCCGCTGCCGTCACTGTAGATTTCGGTGGGACACATGGTGGTGCGCCCGGGCCGGGAGGGCAGCAGCCGCTTGCCGTAGGTGTGTGACAGCAGGGCGTTGATCAGTTCGGTCTTGCCGCGCGAGAACTCGCCTACCAGCGCCAGGGTAAACTGGTCGTCGGCCAGCAGGGTCCGGGCCTGCTGCACCACCTGGCGCGCCCCGGCGGAGTTGGGGAAATGCTCCGCAAGCCAGGCATTGAACTCACCGAACTGGTGGTCCAGCGATTTCTTCCAGCGGTCGTAGTCCGCAATATGCTGTCGCAAGATGGCGTCTTCCATGTATTCCTGTTTTTGTTTTACTGCTTGTTGTTATGCGGGAGCTCCCTGAGCACAGGACATTGTCCGCCAACCGGCCCGGTTATAAAAGCTGATACGCGTGAAAATTGCGATCCAGTGCGCGGAAAACGCGTGCGAGCGCACACTGCGGGGAGGGAAAGTCCGCCCGCCGTGGCGGCGGGCGGTGCAGCGCCAGGCTGCTCAGAAGGGAATATGCCAGAACAGGTTGTAGGCGAAAGCCGGCATCCGCACTGCCTGGGCGACGCCGAGCAACAGCTTGTCGGCCACCGTCAGCAGGATAAACACAAAGATGGGGCTGATATCGATCATGCCCAGCGGCGGGATAACCTTGCGCACCGGCCCCATGAACGGCTCCAGCAGCTGGTGCAGGAGCAGCAGTGCCGGATGGTTGCTCTGCGGCGCAATCCAGCTGAATACGATGGAGACAAGCATCCCCACGAATACGATGGCAATCAGGGTGCTGAGGCAACCCAGCAGCGCCCACAACAGCGCACCCAGCGGGTTCACCACCCCCACCCCGATCATCAGGCCGCACACGATAATCATCAGCCAGCCCACCAGCAGTGCCAGCACCAGCGAGGCCATATCCACACCGAGCAGCCCCGGTATCACCTTGCGCAGCGGCAGCAGCAGCGGATTGGTGACCTTCACCACCCCCTGGGAAATGGGATTGTAGAAGTCCGCCCGCGCCAGCTGCAGCAGGAAACGCAGCAGGACCGCAAACAAGTAGAGGATGCCGAGTGTCGCGACGAGGAAAACGCCAATATTGGAGAAGGTATTACCCATGAATTACCCCTGTTATCTCTGATCCGGTGCCGGCGACGGGCCGGAAATTACTGGTCCAGCTCGCGCGCCATCTGCGCGGCGCGCTCGGCGCAGTCGGACATGGCCTGCTCCACCAGTTGCTCAAGCCCCCCTTGCTGGAAACGCTGGACAGCCCGCTCGGTGGTGCCGCCCGGGGACATCACATTGCGCCGCAACTGCGCCACATCCACATCGCTGGCCGCTGCCAGTTTCGCCGCGCCCAGCGCCGTTTGCAAGGTGAGCCGCTCGGCATCCGCGCGGGCCATGCCGGCCTTCTCCGCCGCATCGATCATCGCTTCCATGAACAGGAAATAATAGGCGGGACCTGAACCGGAGACGGCAATCACCTGGTCGATACCCGACTCGTCGTCGACCCAGTGGGCCAGGCCCACCGCCTCGGCAATGCGCTGCGCCTGGCCGCGCTGCTGTTCGCTGACATCCGCGGCCGCATACAGGCCGGTGACGCCGGTACCCACGAGTGCCGGAGTGTTGGGCATGGCCCGCACCACCGGCACGCCCTCCCCCAGCCAGCGCTGGTAGGCAGCCAGGGGAATACCCGCCGCCAGGGTAACCACCAGCGGGCGGCGCTGTTGCACCGCATCGCGAATGGATTCACACAGATCCTTCATCACCTGGGGCTTCACTGACAGCACCAGTATATCCGCGTCGCCGATTGCGGTTTCGTTGTCGGTGCTCACCTGAACCCCGCTGCGGGCGGCAAACTCATCCAACTTTCCGCGGTTGCGGCCCGTGGCGACGATCCGGTCCGCCGGATAGCCGTCCGCCACCAGCCCGCCAATCACCGCGCCGGCCATATTGCCGGCACCGCCGATAAATACCATTGTGGGTGTACTCACTTCTCTCCCCTCCGTTTTCCGGACCCTCTAACCTGCCCGGCAGAATTATGACCAATGACATCGGTGCCGGGTAAGCCGACGCCGAAACCGCGACACGGGCGGCGTAATTGGGCGGTGACTGAATTGCCGGGGCGCTAGTCCCGCCGCCCAAATATATCGGTGCCCACGCGCACCATGGTGCTGCCGGCCTCGATGGCGGCCTCCATGTCCGCGGACATACCCATGGACAGTGTGTCCAGCGGCGCGCCCGGCAGCTGCTCGCGCAGCGATTGCAGTAACGATGCGAGCGCCTCCAGGGGTGCGCGCTGTTCCGCCCGCTCCCCGCGCGGGGCCGGGATCGCCATCAGGCCGCGCAGGCGTATATTGGGCAGCTCGGCCACGGCCTGCGCGAGCTGCGGCAGCTCGCCCGGGGCCACCCCGGACTTGCTTTCCTCGGCGTCGATGTTCACCTGCAGGCAGACTTCCAGCGGGGGGAGCCCGGCGGGACGCTGCTCCGACAGGCGCCGCGCGATCTTCAGCCGGTCCACGGTATGCACCCACTGGAAGTGCTCGGCCACCTGGCGAGTCTTATTGGATTGCAGCGGGCCGATGAAATGCCAGCGGATTGGCAGGTCTGACAGCTCTGCCTGTTTCTCCAGCGCCTCCTGCAGGTAGTTCTCGCCGAAATCCCGCTGGCCAGCTGCAAAAGCCGCGCGCAGGGCGGAAGCCGGCTTGGTCTTGGAGACGGCCAGCAGGGTCACCTCTCCCTCGCCCCGCCCGCAGGCCCCGCAACATGTGACAATCCGCTCACGGACGCGATTGAGGTTTTCGGTGATCTCCGCTTTGCGCATATACTAGTCCGGTACCAGAAATGGGCGGATTGTACTAACAGAGTCAGGCGAAGGCATTCCCCGCCGGCCCAGTCACCGAATCGTATCCGCCGAGAACAATAAGGTAGCAGTATGGATATCACCGAACTCCTCGCCTTCAGCGCCAAGCAAAACGCCTCCGACCTGCACCTGTCCGCCGGGTTGCCCCCCATGATCCGCGTGGACGGTGACGTGCGCCGCATCAACCTGCCGCCCATGGAGCACAAGGAAGTCCACGCGCTGATCTACGAGATCATGAATGACAAGCAGCGCAAGGACTACGAGGAATTCCTGGAGACCGACTTCTCCTTCGAGGTGCCGGGTGTGGCGCGCTTCCGGGTCAACGCCTTCAACCACAACCGTGGCGCGGGCGCCGTGTTCCGGACCATTCCCTCCAAGGTACTGACCATGGAGGACCTGGGCATGGGCCAGGTGTTCAAGCAGATTTCCGACACCCCGCGCGGCCTGGTGCTGGTGACCGGTCCCACCGGCTCGGGTAAGTCGACCAGCCTGGCGGCCATGATCGACTACATTAACGACAACAAGTACGAGCATATCCTCACCGTCGAGGACCCGATCGAATTCGTGCACGAGTCGAAGAAGTGCCTGGTGAACCAGCGCGAGGTACACCGGGATACCCACGGCTTCGCCGAGGCACTGCGCTCGGCCCTGCGGGAAGACCCGGACATCATCCTGGTGGGTGAGATGCGGGACCTGGAAACCATCCGCCTGGCCCTGACCGCCGCCGAAACCGGCCACCTGGTATTCGGCACCCTGCACACCACCTCCGCGGCCAAGACCATCGACCGGGTGGTGGACGTGTTCCCTGCGGAGGAGAAGGCCATGGTGCGCTCCATGCTGTCGGAATCACTGCAGGCGGTGATCTCCCAGACCCTGCTCAAGCGCACCGGCGGCGGCCGGGTGGCGGCGCACGAGATCATGCGCGGCACCCCGGCGATCCGCAACCTGATCCGCGAGGACAAGATCGCGCAGATGTACTCGGCCATCCAGACCGGTGCCAGCGTGGGCATGCAGACCATGGACCAGTGCCTGCAAGAGCTGGTGGAAAAGCGCATCATCAGCCGCGATACCGCCCGCGAAAAGGCCAAGATGCCCGAGAATTTCTAACAGAGACGGCCCGGCGCGAGGGCCACAGGCCCTACAACCAACAAATAAATAGCGGTAACCACAATGGAAATCGAAAGACTCCTCCAGCTTGTCGTCGAGAAAGGCGCGTCCGACCTCTTCATCACCGCCGGCGTGCCGCCCTCGATGAAAGTGCACGGCAAGGTGGTGCCCGTGAGCAGCACCGCGCTGACACCGGAAAAGGCCCGCGAGCTGGTGGTGGGCGTAATGAACGAGAAGCAGCGGCGTGAATTCGCCGAGAAAAAGGAGCTCAACTTCGCCATCGCCGTGCGCAACGTGGGGCGCTTCCGGGTATCGGCCTTCTTCCAGCGCAACCTGGTGGGCATGGTGCTGCGCCGCATCGAGACCAAGATCCCAACCATCGATGGCCTGGGCCTGCCGGAAGTGGTCAAGGAGCTGGCGATGACCAAGCGCGGCCTGATTATCTTCGTGGGCGCCACCGGTACCGGTAAGTCCACCTCGCTGGCGTCGATGATCGGCCACCGCAACGAGAACTCCAAGGGCCACATCATCTCCATCGAGGACCCGATCGAATTCGTCCATCAGCACCGCGGCTGTATCGTCACCCAGCGCGAGGTGGGGCTGGATACCGAATCTTTCGAGGTGGCACTGAAGAATACCCTGCGCCAGGCGCCGGACGTCATCCTGATCGGTGAGGTGCGCTCGCGCGAGACCATGGACCACGCCATCGCCTTCGCCGAGACCGGCCACCTGTGCCTCTGCACCCTGCACGCCAACAATGCCAACCAGGCGCTGGACCGCATCATCCACTTCTTCCCGGCGGACCGTCACCATCAGCTCTATATGGATCTGTCACTTAACCTCAAGGCCATGGTGGCCCAGCAGCTGGTCCCCACACCAGATGGCGACGGTCGTCGCGCCTGTCTCGAGATCATGATCAATACTCCCCTGATGTCGGACCTGATCCGCAAGGGCGAGGTGCACAAGATGAAGGAGCTCATGAAGCGCTCCAACGAGCAGGGCATGCAGACCTTCGACCAGGCCCTGTACGAGCTGTACGACCGCGGCGAGATCACCTACGAGGATGCCCTTGCCCACGCCGACTCCGCCAACGACCTGCGCCTGATGATCAAGCTCAAGTCGGAATCCGATGCCGAGTACCTGAACGAGGCGGCGGGCGAGCTGAGCCTCGAGGGCGACCGGGACGACGGCCCCCAGGTGTTCTGATTGGACAGGCCGGTGCCGCTCGCGGGGCCGGTGCGGGTAGTCAGGCCATCTCGGCCAGCAACGCCTTCACCTGTCCCAGCATGCGACGACTGACGGCCGGGCGCACCCCGACCCCGTCGAGTTCGACCCGGTAACCCCCCTCCTCGCGGTGCAGGGCGCGGACATGCTGCGCTGCCACCAGGGCACCCCGGTGCACGCGCACGAACAGCCCGGCAAACTCCGCCTCCAGGTCACGCAGGGACTCGTCCAGCACGGTCTCGCCGCGCCCGTGGTGCGCGACCACATACTTGCTGTCCGCGATAAAACAGCGGATCTCCCCTACGTCCAGCAGCTCCACACCCAGGCGACTGACCGCGTGGATACGCCGGCGCGCCGCAGCGGGCACCGTCGGCGTGGCCGGCAGGCCCGCCAGCTTGCGCTGGGAGCGGTTCAGTTGCACCGCCTTATCCACCGCCGCCGCCAGGTCCGCCGCCGAGACCGGCTTCAGCAGGTAGCCCACCGCCGCGGTGGCGAAAGCCGGCAGGGCAAATTCATCGTGGGCGGTGCAGAAAATCAGTGCCGGGGGGGAATCCATTTGTGACAGGCGGCGGGCCAGTTGCAGGCCGTTGTCGCCGGGCATCTCGATATCCAGCAGCACCAGGTCCGGGTCGAGCCGCTCCACCTGCTCCAGCGCCTCGACCGCATCGGCCGCCTCGCCCAGCAGTTCGCAATGTTCCAGCTTCCCCAGCTGGCGCGCCAGCCGCGCGCGGGCCAGCGGCTCATCGTCAACGATCAGTACGCCCAGTTCGATCATGCCGGCACCCCTCCTGCGGCCTGCCCCTGCCCCGGGGAGAGCGGCAGTGCCACCTCCACGCGATAGCGGTCGCCGTCAGCGGCGGCATCCAGGCGGAAGCCCTGGGGGTAGTGCGCCGCCAGGCGCTGGCGGGTATTTTCCAGGGCCATGCCGTTGCCGCCGCGTGCCGTTGGCTCTTCACCCCCGGCGAGAGGGTTTTCGATGCTCAGCGCCAGCTGGCGGCCGTGGCGTGTGACCTCGACACGGATGCAGCCACCGCCGCGCAGCCGTGCCACACCGTGCAGCACCGCGTTTTCCAGCAGCGGCTGCAACAGCATGGAGGGTACCGGGGTGTCGGCGAGGCTCTCGTCCACCTGCCACTCCAGCCGCAGCCGCGGCCCCAGGCGTAACGCCTCGATCTCCATGTAGCGACGTGCCAGCGCCAGCTCCTGGGCCAGGGTCACCATCCGCGGCTCGGCGAGGCTGGCGCGGAACAGGGCGGAGAGCTCCTCCACCAGCCGCTCGGCCCGATCCGGGTCCACCGCGATCAGGCTGGCCAGGCTGTTGAGGCTGTTGAACAGGAAATGCGGCCGCATGCGGGATTGCAGGGCCTCGATGCGAGCGCCCAGCTCGGCGCGCTGCTGGTTACGCAGCTGCTGCTGTACATAGGCATAGCGCAGCACCACCCCGGCGCAGATGGCCCCCAGCAGCAGGTTGCCCGCCAGCGCCCAGAGATCCAGGGGCTCACCGGACAGCCGCGCCTGCCACCACTGCTGGACCAGCATCACCGTCGCCAGCACTGCCAGCACCACCGCAAAACTGGTGGCACCGGCGCGCCACCGAGGCAGCCGCGCCAGGCGGGGGCGCAGGCGGCACAGCAGCGCCGCAGCCGGCAGGATCACCCACTGGGCGGTGAGCGAGAAAAGCCCCAGGCGCTGCCAGCTGAACTCGCGCAGACCGTCCACCGCCAGCACCAGCACCACCGCCAGCAGCTCGCCCATCATCACCAGTACCGCCACGGCGGATACGCCGCACAGGTCCGGCAGGAACTGCGGATACGCAGAATCTTTCTCTTCGGGGGCTGTTTCGCGAATTTGCTGCGCTATAATGCCCGCCGGCCGCGCGGGCTGTGGGGAAGTCATACCACTTAACCAGTCTTCCGGGATTGTTATCTATTCTTGGGCCATCGCTGCCGCAACGCTGTGGCGCGGCGAGCGGTAGACAGCCAAGATACCGCCATCCCCCGCGCACTTCCACTACCCTGCGCACAGGCAGGCGCAACCGACACAGAGGCATCGTCACAGAGGGACTATGAGCAAAGACAAGACCGCTTCCGCCAACCCCGCCGCCAAGCTCTGGGGGGGCCGTTTCAGCGAGGCCACCGATGCCTTCGTCGAGCGTTTTACCGCCTCGGTGAACTTCGACCAGCGCATGGCGCTCGAGGATATCCAGGGTTCGCTGGCCCACGCGCAGATGCTGTCCGAGGTGGGCGTGCTGACAGAGGATGAGTACCGGCAGATCGCCGACGGCCTGCGGGAGATCGGCATTGAGATCGAGGCGGGTGAGTTCCCCTGGTCGGTACAGCTGGAAGACGTGCACATGAACATCGAGGCGCGACTGACCGATCGCATTGGCGCCACCGGCAAGAAACTGCACACCGGTCGCTCCCGCAACGACCAGGTGGCAACCGACATCCGCCTGTGGCTGCGCGGGCGCATCGACCAGATCGCGGCCGAGCTGACGCGCCTGCAATCCGGCCTGGTGGACCTGGCCGAGCGGGAAGCCGACACCATCATGCCGGGCTTCACCCACCTGCAGTCGGCGCAGCCGGTCACCTTCGGCCATCACCTGCTGGCCTGGAACGAGATGCTCACCCGTGACTACGAGCGCCTGCTGGACTGCCGCAAGCGGGTCAACCGCTCGCCACTCGGTGCCGCGGCACTGGCCGGCACCAGCTACCCCATCGATCGCGCGCGCACCGCCGAGCTGCTGGGCTTTGATGCCCCCACCGAGAACTCGCTGGACTCCGTCAGCGACCGCGACTTCGCCATCGAATTCTGTGCGTTTGCCGCGCTGCTCCTGACCCACCTGTCCCGCGCCAGCGAGGAACTGGTGCTGTGGACCTCGAGCCAGTTCGACTTCATCGACCTGCCGGACCGCTTCTGCACCGGGTCGTCCATCATGCCGCAGAAGAAAAACCCGGATGTGCCGGAGCTGGTGCGCGGCAAGACCGGGCGCGTCAACGGCCACCTGGTAGCCCTGCTGACCCTGATGAAGAGCCAGCCGCTGGCATACAACAAGGACAACCAGGAGGACAAGGAGCCGCTGTTCGACGCAGCGGACACCGCACTGGATTGCCTGCGCGCCTTCGCCGATATGGCGCCGGCGCTCAGGGCGAAAAAAGAAAACATGCTGGCCGCCGCGGCCAAGGGCTTCTCCACCGCCACCGATCTCGCCGATTACCTGGTGCGCAGGGGCGTCGCCTTCCGTGATGCGCACGAGATCGTCGGCCAGTCGGTTTCATTTGCCATCGAGCAGGACAAAGACCTGGCAGAACTCAGCCTGGCGCAACTGCAGCAGTTCTCCGACCAGATCGGTGACGATGTTTTTGAGGTGCTTACCCTGGAGGGGTCCGTAGCCGCCCGCGATCATATCGGCGGCACCGCCCCGGCACAGGTACGCGCCGCCTGCGAGCGGGCGAGGAAGCTGATTGCCGCCAGGGGTTAAACGGCGTTTTTGTAGGAGCGGCCCATGGCCGCGATTTTTTCAGGCGCAATAGAAGCCCGGACTGGTCGCGGCCAGCGGCCGCTCCTACAGGACAGGGATGATTTAAAGGTCGAGGTCCAGTGACACCGGCTCGCCCTGCTGTTCGCTCAGCACGCGGTCCAGCAGGGTCGGCAGGTCCTCGCCGGTGGTGGTGCACTTCCAGCCCGGGTTCTCAAACGCAAGATGGTAGCCACCGGAGCGGGCCGCCACCCACAACTCCCGGTTGGCAGTCTGGCGCGAGAGGATTACCTGGCTGCCATTGTCCTCCAGGGTCAGGGTCAGCACCGCATCCGCGCGCTCGTAGTCGATATCCCACTCGCACTCATCCAGGGCATCCTCGATCGCGATCAGGGTGCGCTCGATGGCCGCATCGAATTCCGTCTGGCTCATAAAAATGGTTACTTCTGTTACCGTGTACGATATGGATCTGAGGTGGCTATACTAGCAGGCTTTCAGCCGATATCCGCCAACCAGCTGCAGGAAGCCGCGCATGCTTCACAGATTTCCCGTCGCCATTTTATTTACTCTCGTATTTACGCTCGTCGCACTGGGCGGCTGCGGACAGAAAGGCCCGCTCTACCTGCCGCAGGACCCTGCACAACCCGCAGCCCCGGCCAGCGCAGCACCGGCGCCGGGCACCCCCCTGGTGCCCACCGCACCCACAGACACCGATGAGGTCCTGCAACCGGAACGCACAGCGCCGCAGGCAGGCCCGGTAACCGCATCACCGGAAGAGCCCGCAGGGGACACCGACCAAACCGAAACGCCGGAGCAGCAAGAAGCAGGAAAATGAGCGATTTCAGTTATCGCGAGGGTACTCTCTGGGCAGAGCAGGTCTCGCTGGAAAGCATCGCCGAGCAATTCGGCACCCCGACCTACGTCTACAGCCGTGCGCACTTCGAGCAGCAGTATCGCGACTACGCGGATGCCCTCGGCGATCATCCCGGCATGATCTGCTATGCGGTCAAGGCCAACAGCAACCTGGGTATCCTGTCGCTGTTGGCGCAGCTGGGGGCCGGCTTCGATATCGTCTCCGGCGGCGAGCTGGAGCGCGTCCTGCTCGCCGGCGGCGACCCCTCGCGGGTGGTCTTTTCCGGCGTGGGCAAGACTGCCGCCGAGATGCGGCGCGCCCTCGAGGTGGGCGTGCACTGCTTCAACGTCGAGTCCGACGCGGAGCTGGAGCGGCTCGATGCCGTGGCCTCGGAACTGGGTGTCATCGCACCGGTATCCCTGCGGGTAAACCCCGACGTGGATGCCAGGACCCACCCCTATATCTCCACCGGCCTGAAAGAAAACAAGTTTGGCATCGCCATCGACGGCGCGCTGGACAGCTACCAGCGCGCGGCGCAGTCCGCCCACCTGGAGGTGGTCGGTGTCGACTGCCATATCGGCTCACAGCTGACCGAGCTGTCCCCTTTCCTCGATGCGCTGGAACGCCTGCTGGTGCTGATCGACCAGCTGGCGGCCGAGGGTATCCAGCTGAAACACCTGGACCTGGGCGGCGGGCTGGGCGTGCGTTATCGCGGCGAAACCCCGCCCCCGGTGAGCGACTACCTGGGTGCCGTGAAGCAGCGCCTGCAGGGGCGCGACCTGGCCATCATCATGGAGCCCGGCCGCTCCATCGCCGCCAACGGCGGGCTGCTGCTCACACGGGTGGAGTTCCTCAAGCGCACCGAAGAGCACAACTTCGCCATCGTGGACGCGGCCATGAACGATAACCTGCGCCCCGCGCTCTACCAGGCCTGGCAGGACATCGTGCCGGTAAAGCCCAACAACGGCGAAGTGGAGATCTGGGATATCGTCGGCCCGGTGTGCGAGACCGGCGACTTCCTCGGCAAGCGCCGCGAGCTGGCGCTGCAACCGGGCCAGCTGCTGGCCCTGCTCTCTGCCGGCGCCTACGGTTTCACCATGAGCTCCAATTACAATTCACGCCCGCGCGCCGCGGAGGTAATCGTCGACGGCGACCGCACCTACCAGGTACGCGCCCGCGAGAGCATGGCCGACCTGGTCCGCGGCGAGACCGCCATACCGCCTACCGCCAGCGAGGACTGAACAGCCTATGCGCCTGAGATTCACCAAGATGCACGGGCTGGGCAATGACTTTGTCATGCTCGACGGCATCAGCCAACGGATCAAACTGTCACCGGACAAGATCCGCCGCCTCGCCGACCGTCACCTGGGGGTCGGCTGCGACCAGGTACTGCTGGTGGAGGCGCCGCGCAACCCGGAGGCGGACTTCCGCTACCGGATTTTCAACGCCGACGGCAGCGAGGTGGAGAATTGCGGCAACGGCGCGCGCTGCTTTGCCCGCTTCGTACGCGAGCGTCGCCTGACCGGCAAGCGCAGCCTGCTGGTGGAAACCGCCGGCGGCCTGCTGCAACTGAACATCGCTGACAATGACCGCGTCAGCGTGGATATGGGCGCGCCGATCCTGGAGCCGGCGGAGATTCCCTTCGAAGCCGACCTCCGCGCGGAGACCTACCCGCTGGAGGTGGAAGGCGAGACCTATATCGTCGGTGCCGTCTCCATGGGCAATCCCCACGCCGTACTGCTGGTCGACGACGTCGACAGCGCACCGGTTGCAACGCTCGGGCCCGCAATAGAAAGCCACCCGCGATTCCCCAACCGGGTCAACGTCGGCTTCATGCAGGTTCAGTCCCGGGACCGGATACGCCTGCGGGTGTTCGAGCGCGGGGTCGGGGAGACCCGTGCCTGCGGCACCGGCGCCTGCGCCGCCATGGTGTCCGCACGCCTGCGCGAACTGGTCGATGACACGGTCACCGTGGTCCTGCCGGGCGGCGAGCTGACGATCCACTGGAGCGCACCGGGCGAGCCGGTTACCATGACCGGGCCCGCGACCACCGTGTTCCAGGGGCAGATTCTTCTCTAGGCAGGTATCAAGAACAACCATGACGGAAAGCAGCGACGCCATCGAGGCCCAGGCCACCGAAGCAGAAAACCGCGAGAGCCCGAGGGACAAGAAAATCCTGTCGCGCCAGGTGGCCCGCTACCTGGTCCAGAACCCGGATTTCTTCGCCGACCATATGGAGCTGCTGGAGACCATCCAGCTGCCCAGGCAGAGTGGCAAGACCGTGTCGCTGATGACGCACCAGACCAACCTGCTGCGCGAGCGCAATATCGAGATGCGCCAGCGCCTCGACCAGCTGCTGCAGGCCGCGCGCGACAACGACCAGCTGTTCATGTACAGCCGGCGGCTGGTGCTGGCGCTGCTGGATGCACAGAGCGTGGCCGAGGCCGGCGATGCCCTGATGCGCAGTTTCCGCGACGATTTCGGCGTCGAGACCACCGCCCTTACCCTGTTCGAGCCGTTGCCGCCGGGCAAACGTGAACTCGGCGAGGTGCGGGCGAGCAGCCGCGCCGGCGCCGAAACCGCGGTGGGCCCGATCCTGCGCAACGGCCGCACCGTCTGCGGTGTGCTGCGCCCGGCAGAGCGGGAATACCTGTTCGGCAAGGAGGCAGCGGACCGGGTGGCGTCCGCGGCGGTTGTGCCGCTCGCCAACCAGCTGGGCATTCTTGCTGTGGGCTCGAGTGATCCCCAGCACTACAGTTCCAGCCTCGGCACGCTGTTCCTCTCCTATATCGGCGAAGTCCTCGAGCGCGTGCTCCCGCGGCTGCTCGACCAGGGCTGAGTGCCGATGCTGCTGCGCGACGCGGTCGACCGCTTCCTGCGCCACCTGGCCGAGGTGCGGCAGCTCTCCCCCCATACCCAGGCGGCCTACCGCCGCGACCTGGAACAGCTACTGCACCATGCCGGCGAGGATTCCGTCGACCGCATCACCGACCTCAGGGAAATGACTCTGCGCAGCTGGCTGGCCCGGCTGCACCGGCAGGGACTGGGCCCGCGCAGCCTGCAGCGCTGGCTGTCGGCGGTGCGCAGCCTGTGCAATTTTGCCCTGCGCCAGGGCTGGCTGGCGGCCAACCCTGCGGCGGGGTTGCGCGCACCCAAGCCGGACCGGAAACTGCCACGGGTGCTGGACGTGGATGCGGCGGGAGAGTTTGTGGAGAGCCCCGCCCGGGGGGATGGTGACGAGCGCCTGCAGCTGCGCGATCGCGCCCTGCTGGAGCTTTTCTACAGCAGCGGGCTGCGCCTGTCCGAGCTGACCGCGCTGGACTGGTCCCAACTGGACCTGGGCGCGGGTGAGGTGCGCGTGACCGGCAAGGGCGGCAAGGCGCGCGTGTTGCCGGTGGGCCGGCAGGCTCGCGAAGCCCTGCAGGCCTGGCGGCGGGTCGCGCCGCCGGGAAGCGACGAAGCGGTGTTTACCAGCCTGAAAGGCCGCCGCCTGGGCAACCGCGCCGTGCAGGCGCGGCTGGCACACTGGTCGCGGGCCGGCGGCGCCGAGCAGCGGGTTCACCCCCACATGCTGCGCCACTCTTTTGCCAGCCACATGCTTGAATCCAGCAGCGACCTGCGCGCGGTACAGGAGCTGCTCGGCCACGCCGATATCAGCACTACGCAGATCTACACTCACCTGGACTTCCAGCACCTGGCCAGCGTTTACGACCGGGCGCATCCACGGGCGAAAGACAAAAAGTCCGAGCCCGGCTAGGGGTTGTACCAGATGGGTGAGGTATAGGCGCGCTCCTGGATACTGGCGGGCACATCATCCGGCCGCTTCAGGCCGAAGTACCTCGCATCGTAGGTGGTCCAGCGCGGCGTCGGTATCTCGAGGACGCGCACGTAGTAGAAGGCGTTCTGGCCGGCATCGAAGTCGGGGTCTTTCCAGAATGCCTGCAGGAACGGGGCACCGATTGCGTTGGTGTAGGTGGCGTTCTTCACGTCTACCGTATTGCCCACCGGTTTTTTCGCCCGCCCGTCCGCACCTATCTTGCGGTCACCGGATACCGCCACATCGTAGATCCGTTCATGGGTCTTGCCCGCACTGTCGAGCCAGCCCTTGATGATCTGGATGCGATCCAGGTTCGCGCCGTCCGGGTCGCGCATCGCCCGCACCAGGAAGGTGGGGGCCTTGTCAGACTGCTTGAGGTCCCCGCCCATGGGGACCCCGTTGTCATAGCCATACTTGGCGAAGTCTGACCGGTAGAGGTCCTTGTCGGTAAAGCCGTAACCGGCAAAGACACGAACTATCGGCCGTGTCCCCGTCGTGGCGTACACCTCCCTACGGGCCATGGCATCCCAGAGGGCCTCGCGGGTATTTTCCCTGGCCCAGACCGCCGCGAGACCGGAGGCACTGGCCTGGTAGTGCCGGATTGCATAGTCGCGCCCCTGCGGGTCGGGCAGGTAACCGGTGATCCTCTCCTCGAAGCGGATCGGGTCCTCGCTCGGCTCCATCGCCGTGGCCTTGCCGAAGAAATTGTCCTCCCCGCTGGTGGCCAGCGAGGTATGGGAGTCGGTGCTGCCGATCATGCCGAATTTGAACGGGTTTTCGCCCAGTTTTTGCTTATAAACCAGCCCCTGCTTCAGGGCCTCGCGGGCGTACTCCCGCGGCAGCATGTCCTTTTCCTTGGCCGCACCGAAACTGCCCTTGTCCCAGGTTTCGAAATCGGCGAATTCATCGTTCGGCGAAAGCAGCGGATGGGTCTCCCCGTCGCCCTTTATCTGGGTGACCTCGTAGAGCGGCTCCCATTTGCTGCGGCGCTCGGCATAGTCCCGGTCCAGCGGCTTTTTCCCGCTGAGGGTGACGGTATCGAACATCAGGCCATTGGACAGGTTGCCGTTGTGCGGGATCGCCAGCACCTGCCCGCCGGTTTTCTCCTCATACCGGGCCATCCATCGCCACAGGTCCTCCGGGTCCTCCGAGTCATAGGCGGACATTGGAATAACCTGGTCGGCCTTGTCTTTGTTGTCGCGGAAGACGACATTGCGGTGCAGGTTGCTGCCATCGGGGCTGGAGGTCCACTCGAATCCGATCAGCGCCGTGAAGAGCCCCGGCTCATTGTGCTCTTCCGCCGCCTTCGTGATGCGGTGCCACATCGACTCCATCAGGCCGGCGATATTTTTAAGCGGGTCTTCCCGTTTAGTGACCGCCGCGCCCCACATCGCGTAGGCCTCGCCAGGCTTGCCTGCCCTGGTGAGATCGTGGACCCGCTTGCCCCATTCGCTGGCTAGCAGCCGTTTGTCGGACTCTTCGATCAACGGCGCCAGGCCGAGATTCTCGGCATGGTCGGCGACAACCAGGAAGTCGAGGGGGCGATGCAGGCGCGCGGGAACCCCGGTACTCGAGGTGACCGTCTCCCCTCTGGCGAAGCGATAGGCGGCATCCGGCCCCAGGGTATTGCCGAACATGCCGGCATCCGTGGAGTAGCTGGTATGCAGGTGGGTATCGCCAAAGAAGACCCGGTTCGGGAAATCCTGCTTCGGATAGGGCGAGTAATCGGCACCGGGCTTCGGCGCCGCCGGCGGCGAATCCTGCGCGAGGCTGCCGGCCGTTAAGAACAAAATGAGGACCGGCGCCACCAGTCCGCTGCGCATGGACATCCGCGACCTCCGTTCATGTACACGGCGCACCGCTGGCGCGCTCACAGCGCGCCCGAAACCAGCAGCGCCGGCCGACCGGGAATGCTCCGGTCGGTCAAGCACCGGCCGCTGAAAATGCGGGTTTCGCCGCCGGTCCGCGCGGCGGACGCGCCACAACAGAGCCAGGCTAACGCCTGCTCAGATCGGGCGACTGCCGTATTTGGGCTGGGGTTTGCGCGGGGGATCCGCGGTGACCTCCGGATCTATCTCACTGATGGCACCGCCACCGGCGAGGAACTCCTCGATTTCCCTTTCCAGCTGGCTGCGGGCCCGCTCGCGGGAAGTGATACTGCGTTCCTCGGCAAAGTCCTCGTTGTCCTTGCTGCGGGAACTGCTGCTCTGCTCTTCGTAACCATCAGTTTTCATTGCTAATACCCTGTAACTGCTACTCCTGTTACAGAGGAAGTACCCCTGTGCCGCGCTGTCCCGGACATGAGTCCGCACCGGACCGCACAACTTGTGGCTGCGCTGTTAGTCGCGGCGAATAATATATAGGCACTGGGAGGGAGCGGTGCCAGCTCGCGGGGAAGCTTCAGGTAGAGTTTTTTGAAGCGTTGCGGGTGGGGCCATATTGCTGCTGGTTATGCAAAATCGGGCGCCAGAATGTGCCCGCCAATCGTGCCAGTGACCAAAGGTTCCCTGGCCCCGGCCGCGGCACTTTATGCCGGCAACAACGAAAAAAGGCCCCGGAGGGGCCTTTTCGGGCAGTGGCGCAAGTTTCGTTGCGCCGCTTTCGGCGGGCGCGGAAGTTACACTGCCTCGCTGCCGGTCTCGCCGGTGCGGATGCGGATTACTTCCTGCAGCGCGGTAATAAAGATTTTACCGTCACCGATCTTGCCGGTCTGGGCGGCCTTGGTGATGGCCTCCACGGCGCTGTCCACCATGCTGTCATCGACCGCCAGCTCCAGCTTGACCTTGGGCAGGAAATCCACCACGTATTCGGCGCCACGGTAAAGCTCCGTGTGCCCTTTCTGGCGACCGAAGCCCTTTACTTCCGTCACCGTCATGCCCTGTACACCCACTTCGGACAGTGCGGTGCGCACGTCGTCCAGCTTGAAGGGCTTAACCACAGCCGTAATCAATTTCATCTTGTGTATTCCCCTGGTTTGAGGCCTGGAATCTGACCTGATTGCTTTATTCTGCCGGGCCGCGATTCAATCCCGGTCCCGGAAGGGCCGGCGGCAGAGCCGCCGGCCGCTCGCGGCGGGGCGCTTACTTGCCCATGAATTCGGGATAAGCTTCCATTCCGCACTCTACCAAGTCAACACCTTCTTGCTCCTCGTCCTCGCTCACGCGGATACCGGTGATGACCTTCAGCAGGAACCACACGGCGAAGGAGGTGGCGAATACCCAGGCGAAGATGGTGGCGGCACCGATCAGCTGGCCAGTGAAAGTGGAACCGTCATTGGTGAGCGGCACCAGCAGCAGGCCCAGCAGGCCGACAACGCCGTGCACGGAGATGGCGCCTACCGGGTCATCGATGCGCAGCTTGTCCAGGGTGACGATGGACAGGACTACCAGCACACCACCCAGGGCACCGAACAGGGTTGCCTGCAGCGCGGTCGGGGTGGACGGCTCGGCGGTAATCGCCACCAAGCCGGCCAGCGCGCCGTTCAGCAGCATGGTCAGGTCGGCCTTGCCGAACAGCACGCGCGCGGTGATCAGCGCGGCCACAGCACCACCGGCAGCGGCAGTGTTAGTGTTCAGGAATACCATGGCCACCGAGTGTGCGTTGGCGGCATCGCCCAGCTTCAGTACGGAACCGCCGTTGAAGCCGAACCAGCCCATCCACAGGATGAAGGTACCCAGCGTGGCCAGCGGCAGGTTGGCACCCGGAATGGCGTAGACCTCGCCGTTGGGACCGTACTTGCCCTTACGCGCGCCCAGCAGCAGCACACCGGCCAGGGCCGCGGCGGCGCCCGCCATGTGCACGATGCCGGAACCGGCGAAATCGGAGAAGCCCAGGTCCTCCAGGCTGTACAGGCCGAATACCTCGGCACCGCCCCAGGTCCAGGAGCCTTCCAGCGGGTAGATGAAGCCGGTGAGCACAACGGCGAACACGAGGAAGCTCCACAACTTCATGCGCTCGGCCACAGCACCGGAGACAATGGACATGGCGGTTGCCACGAACACCACCTGGAAGAAGAAGTCGGACGCACCGGAGTAGACCGAATCGCCGTCGAAACCGTTCTCCGCAGAGTCCGCCAGTACCGTATCCAGGCTGAACGCCTCGATGCCGGACAGCGCGAGGCTTCCGTCATACATGATGGCGTAGCCGGTCAGCAGGTACATGATGCAGGCGATGGCGAACAGCGCCACGTTCTTGGTTAGGATTTCCGTGGTGTTCTTCGAACGCACCAGGCCGGCTTCAAGCATTGCAAAGCCGGCAGCCATCCACATGACCAGTGCGCCACACACGAGGAAGTAAAACGTATCAATTGCATACTGCAATTGAAAAATCTGGTTTTCCATCTTTCGCTCCGTTCAATCCCGAAATTGTTGGAAATTGCTATAGTTTTAGTCTGCCGACGCGGTCATCGGCGGGTTAAATGGCTTCCGCCCCGGTCTCACCGGTACGTATGCGGATGACCTGCTCGAGGTCGGCCACGAAAATCTTTCCGTCGCCGATCTTGCCGCTGTGTGCGCCGGATCCGATGGCCTCCAGCACGGCGTCGAGCTGGTCGTCACCCACGGCGATCTGCAGCATCGTCTTGGGCAGGAAGTCGACCACGTATTCGGCTCCGCGGTAGAGCTCGGTGTGCCCCTTCTGCCGGCCGAAACCTTTCACTTCACTCACGGTAATACCGTTGACGCCCGCCTCGGCCAGCGCGTCCCGCACGGTGTCGAGCTTGAACGGCTTGATGATTGCGGTGACCAGTTTCATGCGTTTCTCCCCTTGCTATACCGGGTGGAGCGGCCCCGCTCGCCGGAGCGGGGCCCGCGCCTTAGAAGGTGTAAGTGGCACCGGCGAGCACAGACGGCTCACACCAGTCCAGGCCATAACATTCGCTGTCGCTGATGTCGGTACCGACCAGCGAAGCGGTCAGGCTGAGCCCGCCGAATTCCTTGCCTACTGAAACCGAGTAGTCGATGTAGGAGTCCGCCTCGAACAGGAAGCCCTCATCGTCGAATACGTTGGCACCAACGTGGAGATCCAGGGTCATGTCGGCCGGCAGCGCGAAGCTGTACTCGGCGTAGGGATAATAGAAGGCACCGGTGCCGGCCCAGTAGTCGTCGGAGTAGGCCAGGCCCAGGGTGAGGTCGGAGACGCTGACGCTGCCGTACACCTCCTGGTAGTCCTCGTCCCAGTCGCTGCCGTGATAGGCGTAGTAGATGTAACCCACGTCGTAGCTCACGGTGGAGCTGATCTCGCCGGCATAGCCCGCGTAAAAGTCCTGCTCAATCGAGGTTTCGTCATCCCCGTAGGCGAAGTCCACCTGCGAGGCCCAGGTGCCCGCGTACAGGCCGTTGCCGAAGTCCAGGTCGACACCGCCCTGCAGGGCCGGGCTGCCGTCGGTCTGGGAGATACCGCGGAACTTGTAGTCACTTACCACACCCACGTTGGCACTGGCACTGATACCGCCCTCTGCGGCATTGACGGTAGTGGCGGTACCCAGGGCGATGGCGCTGGCTGTCAACATGGAAGCAATTTTTTTCATATTCATTCCCACCTGATTTCTCCTTGGTCTCTGTGATTTTCTCGTCAGAATTATTCGGTGCAGTCTGCTGTCAGCTTCGGGCGACCGCCACGGAGGTAGGTGTGGCCCCTGATCTTCTTGTATGCCTTGTGAGCAATTTCCTTGCCCGCTGGCTGAAATAATCTGCAGTGGTCTGCAGTGGTGCATCTGCAGGGTTGATGCCAACTTTGCAAAACGCCGCCAGATCAATGGCTTACGGTAAACTTGAGGATGCGGGAGGAGCGAACAGGAAAAGAGTGCCCCGCGGGCGTGCACCACAATGCACCGGGCATCGGGGCGGCGCACCCAATTGGGGAGGGGGCAGGTGCACGCGAACCATGACGGCGCATAGGGCGGAATTCCCGGCCGGCGCCATCGCTTTTGGCGTTTCCGGCGCTGGGTTACAATCCGGGATTAACAGGAAGCAGTTTTTTAGGAAGGAATTGCACGTGCCAGCGGATAAATTGCAACAGTTACTTCACGAACTGCAACAGCAGGGCGCGGTAATCAGCGGCGACCTGCGCGACGCGCTGGGTGTCGCGCTCAACCGCCTGCCGCTGGTGAGCCAGGCGGAGTTCGATACCCAGGCGGCCATCCTCGAGCGCACCCGCCAGAAGGTGGCGCGACTGGAAGCCCAGCTGGCGGAAATCGAGCGCCAGCTACAGGAACAGCACCCGCCCGGGGACACAGACTGACGACTGGCAGTCACCCCGGGGAACTCGCCATTCAAGGATGAAACCGTGAGCCTCTCTGTCACCTACACCCGCGCCCAGCTGGGTGTCTCCGCCCCGCCGGTCACCGTCGAGACCCACCTCGCCAACGGCCTGCCGGCATTCAATATCGTCGGACTGCCCGAGGCGGCAGTGCGCGAGAGCCGCGACCGGGTGCGCAGCGCACTGGTCAACAGCCACTTCGAATTTCCCCAGCGCCGCATCACCGTCAACCTGGCGCCGGCAGACCTGCCGAAGGAAGGCGGCCGCTACGACCTGGCGATTGCGCTCGGCATCCTCGCCGCCTCGGGCCAGGTACCCGCGGAGTCACTGGCCGATACCGAATTCATCGGCGAGCTGGCGCTGACCGGGGACCTGCGCGAGGTGCCGGGTGCCCTGCCGGCGGCCATCGCCTGCACCGACGCCGGGCGCAGCCTGGTGCTGCCGCGCGCTTCTGGCCCGGAGGCCGCACTCGCCGGCGGCGAGGTGCTGGTAGCGGACAACCTGCTGCAGGTGTGCGCCCACCTCCACCGCCGCGAGCCCCTGCCAGTGGCCGTGCAGCCGGGGGACGCGACACCGCCGCCGGTGGACGACCTGGCCGATGTGCGCGGGCAGCTGCGCGCGCGGCGCGCGCTCGAGATCGCCGCTGCGGGCGGCCACAACCTGCTATCGTCATGACCTATTAGCAGACCTTTTCACTGACTATCCGTCCATCTATGATGCTCGTTTCACCAATGCAAGGATTAAGCTATGTGGGACACGTTTAAGGACATTTTCAAGGGGCTTGCTGAGGGACTTAGAACTGATGACGAAGGGCGTACAAAGGCTACTGAAGCAGTTATGAATAGTGACATGCCACCTGACCGGAAGGCGGACTTTGTCGAGCAAGCAGAGAATCATCGCCACCAGGAGAACTCATTGAAAATCGTTGGCGCAGTAGCCGTCGTCGGCGTGGGCGGCTGTTATGTCGCGTACAAATATAATGAAAACAATTCTCAAGGCGATACTTCCATCGAAGAGAGTGGAATTGCAGCTCTGATCGACGATTGATCAATTGTTAGGCACTATAAATCGATGCCTCTTGACGGAACCACATAAATTAATTTTTTAAAAGCACTGGTATGGTGAGTAAATCGCTCATTTGGAAATTCTTACTGGTAGTGGCAGCAGGGGGCGCAGCCCTAGATCGCTCTCAATCAACGTTTCATTCAGGTGAGCGCCAACCTGCCTCCGAGATTCTCTCTGCCGAAGTCATTAGGATCGTTGATGGTGACACCATCCATATCCAGGGAGCAGACAAGCAACCCATTAAGATAAGACTGGCGGGGATTGATTGTCCTGAAAGAGATCAGCCTTGGGGCGACACCGCCACTAGAGCGCTATCCCGGTTGGTGACTGGTCAAGTAGTAGACATAGCTGTGGTAGACATTGACCGATATGGCCGCACAGTGGGAAGAGTTTTCTTAAGAGATCAGAATATCAACAGGGTAATGGTAAAGGCAGGCAACTGTTGGGCCTACACACGCTATGTCAGAGATTCCAAGTTACTCGAGCTGGAGAAGGAAGCCCAGCTAGCTAATCGAGGCCTGTGGAGCCAGCCTAAGGCTAACCAGATTCCCCCGTGGGAATGGCGCCGTCATAAGTAGATCTGACCTATCCCCCTAGGTGCTATTTGGCACTAGGGGAGCTTCTTAGCTTGATCTAGAGAGGCCCCCCTACATGATAAGCCATACTGATCACTTGGCCTCCGCCTCTGGGTGCCTTAAAGGCGGTCGAGGTGATATGCTCAGCAGCGTTATCGCATCAAGGTTGTTAAGGCAAACCCCGCGACAAAGAAATATCTACAGTACAAAATCATGAAAGAAAAAGAGCTTAGACGTTACGGCAGGAGGTTCATAAGCGCTCTCTATCCGTACCTCAAGAAAAATTACTCTGTTGAAATGGACATTTATCCGACAGTATCGGAGGGTGGGGTTTTAGAGTTCAACATCAACCAAAAAAGCAATCGCGTTAGGGTACACGAACCGTTTAGGACACTGAGTACGGCTATTTCAGAGCTTCGACCAAACTTTATTCAAGGAAACAGTGACAGGGTTGAATTTGGTGGCACAAACCTGTTCATGGATAATAACAAAGTACTCGTAGTGAAAGCCGATAATGAGCCTAGCTCATGGAATAACCGCGCAGCTGCTGATGATGTGAGAAAGATAGTTGCTTCCTTTGCGGAGCAAAAAAATGGCTGAAGACAAGAGCAATTATAACAATGAAGTGATCGGCCAATTAAATCCTAATATATTGAATCTCGAGCGGCGACTGGGAAAACTCGAACAAGATGCCGGCTTAACGCGTTGGGAGCAGCTGTTCAGTCAAAAGCCCTGGGTTGTCATTACCGGAATTATAGTAATTATGGGTGGAGGCTGCGGCTGGATATTAGCATATCAGTCTAGCCAACACGGAAGTGAACTCACCCGCCTGCATAAGCGAATCGACTCTCTCAAAGAAGATAACAAGGCTAAAATTGCGTGGCTCAAGGAGTCGCATGAAAAAGACTTAAGTTCAGAATCAAAGAGCTGCAAATTCGACCTAAAAGTTCTTCGAAAAGAAAAAGATACATGCGAGACAGAGCTTACGAAACTGAACAAAAAGATAGCGCGGTTCAGCGCAGAAATCACTACCAAGCAAAAACCTTCAACCGGTAATACAGCATCCCTATAGAGAAAGCATGTTGGCGTAAGGATATAACGTGAATATAAATCGACACACTTCGCATCCGTCTGCTTTTATAAGCTCTACGTTTGTAGACTTACGACCTGAACGACTAGCGGTTGCTAGCGCCCTGAATGAATCCGGATTAAATGTCAATGCCCTAGACATCCAGCCCGCATCAAATGACTCATCTAAAAGAAAGATTTTAGAAGGAATTAAACAGAGTGACTTCGTCGTTCTCATTATTGGCGACAGGTATGGCACTATTCTTCCCGAAATGACGGGAAGTCCGTCGTTGAGCATTACTCAATGGGAATATCAAAGAGCGAAGCAACTTCAAAAGAATATTCTTGTTTATTTTAAGGAAGGCGAAAACCTGTTATCGGACGATCTGACAGATCCCGCCTACAAGAAGAAGAGACTTCTTTTTCAAAAGTTCAAAAATTTGGTCACCTCAAACCACAATCCAAAATTCTTTCATTCGGAAGAACAACTTGTTAAGGAAGTTCAATCAGCATTAATTCCTATATACCGAGAAGGCGTATTAAATCTTCTCACAACGAATACTCGGCTAAAAAGCGAGATAGAGCAGCTTAGAAGCGACCTGTCATCAATAAACCGCCCGAAGATCCCTGAGAGCCAACGTAATGCGCTAGCCAATATTATGAATACCAGTGATTATGGACTATCCGATTCGGATAAAGGGTATTTTAGTCAAGCAACCAAAAACATCGAAAATCGACTTCTTGGGCTAGCGGACCTCGCACGCAAAGACGACAAGGAAAACTAAATCGCAAACAGATAGTTCTTGCTGATATTGGTTTTCTGCTCTCTCAGAGAGAGCCCGTAGTTTTCTGAGCACGAAACTACATATTTATCAACATTGCGAAGTATTTGACCTACAAATACTCTTTCCCAAATATCTTTTTGAGCGTAGTCATTGTAGAAGGTCGGTTCTTCGCCGAGAAATCCCTCTTCACATAGAAGCTTTATGTCATGGTCTGCCCTACTAGAGATGTAGTCGCTTGCCATTTCTTGAAGCAGCGCGTTCTTTTCAACAACACCTCTATTATTGATTTGCTTTCGTAGCTCAAAATCAAGCCTCTTGAGCTCTCTATGGTTCTTGGAATTGGGATAGACATCATCTAGCTTCGATTTCAGCTGAGCAAACAATTGATACACCCCGCTTAACTCTTGTTCCCTCGTATGCCTTGAGTCGAATTGACTACTTTTCTCAAGAATATGCTGAGAAATGAGAACTCTGTATTTAGCTCTGAAATACACAGAAGCTAATCCACTTTGCGAGTTCTGCTTATCTGAATAGCCAGACTTCACAGATTTAGACTGCTCTCTAGCCAACTCATCCTCTATCCGTAAAAACTCTTCATCGTGCCAATCGTATATTTTTTGGCGACCCTCCCTTGTCAGCGGGAATTCAATCCAATGAGTGTATCTATCAGATAAGAGTCTGTTCTGAATGGTTGCGATATTTACTTCTGATGGAGATAGGTCACTTACGTCTAACTCAACTGCATGAATCCCCGCTTCAGCTATTAACGTTCGCTTTATGTCATCAATCCTGTGGGTACACTTAACCTCAATAGCGAGCAGCCCAACAGCAGTATCAAAAACGACATCGGGCGTAAATTTATCACTAATCGATCGGTCTTCTGTCCGAGCATTGCATAGCTTCCATTCTTTAGATGGCGCAACTTCAAAAGGTCGGATCTTCTTTTTTTTGTAATCTTTAAAGAAGTGCAATTTTGGGATCAATCGTATACGGTCTTGCTCACTTAGCAGCTGTTTCGTAAGCATATGTACAATGCTTTCTTGAGCCGCCTGCGGATTCGTACACTTAGCTTCGCTATTGACTGCTACATCATGTCGGAAGTATGAGTCAATTTTCGCTTTTGGATGACAAGCTATTAGCGATCCTTCACATCCTGGACATACACAATTGCAGTCTTGTCCATTAGGCACTTCATCTACATGCTTCCATTTACCTGAGCCTACTTGCACGGCCCAACGTAATTCACTTTCTTTGTAACGTTTGGATTCCATCCACTTTTCCTCCCTGCACTGTATGCCAGTACATTCGATGATAGGTTTGGAGAACTGAATGTTTACTGAACAAGAGAAAGCAGGCCGTTAGGCGCAGACTTAAGCCTTTAGTGGCGGCGCAGTGCTCTTCGAGCTCCTGCCTCTAATAAAGTAAAGTTTGCGAGACACCCCCAAAGTGGGCAAATGACATGTCTTAAAATTCGTACTAGAATGAAGTCTCGCAAACACTAGGGATTTTGATACATGGGTGAGACTATCGGTTACGCAAGGGTGAGCACGTCCGGTCAGAAGATCGAAACACAAGCTCTCAGGCTTCAGGAGCATGGCTGTAGCAAGGTATTTCAGGAAACATATACCGGAGGTAGCACCACAGGCCGAAAAGCTCTCCTAGGCCTTCTAGAGTACGTCCGCGAGGGCGACTCAGTCGTTGTAACCAAGCTAGATCGACTTGCTCGCTCAGCTATGGATTTAGGGCAGATCGCTAGCACTCTGGAAGATAAGAAGGTTGACCTGGTTGTGCTTGACCAAAAAATAGACACCTCATCTCCAGCAGGTAAGTTAATGTTCAACCTAATCGGTGCATTCGCAGAGTTCGAGCGCGACCTAATCCGTGAGCGCGTCCAAGAAGGGGTCAATAAGGCGAAAGAAAAAGGGGTCCAGTTCGGCAGGAAAGCGAAATTGACCAAACAGCAGCTTGAGTCGTTACGGAACGACTTTGCTGAGGGTGAACTGAGCAAAGGTCAACTCGCCGAAAAATATGGATTGTCACGTTCTAGCGTATATCGGCTTGTTAAATCAGAGCACTGAAATCCTCGTTAATTAATCATCTTCCTGACTCGCTTTATCTGTGCTGGAGAAAGTTGTACTACGATTAGCTGCATTTTTAGTAGGAGGCGTTCTCTCTCAATCCTAGAGTTTGACTTTCCCCATGCTCTGAAGGCGTGTCTATATGCAATTTCGGCTGAGGGTTTTCCCCTACCATTCTCTGAAATAAATTTTTTGAAGCTCTTCATTCTAATCTCTCATTTGTTCCTCTCTATTATTTAGCAGCCGAAGTGAACATACTCAGCACCAAGCAAACCTATAGTGTCTCCTTTTTCATCAATCTCGGAAGAAAAACTATCAAAGTTTTTTGTTAAGTACTCCTCTAATCGAGAATCTCCGTTATTCTTGTAGGGCTGAAGTAGCCAACCTCTGTCTCCGATTAAGCGTCTTTTCACTCGATGTTTGGAATTGTGCCCAATAGAAGACAATTTAGGTATCAGCTCCTCAAGGACTATTCTTATTGGAAACCGGCTCTCCAGGTCTCCTCTTTTATCCCGAATTAAGATATGAAAATGCAGCGTACCGTTTCCACACCTTTCCCTTGCAACAAAACCATCGATAAACCTATTTTTATGAAGATACCTCCTTCCAAATAGCCTTTGATTTAAACACTTCATTAGAAAATTCAGACTACCTAAAGCAACGTCATCTTTCGTTCCTTCTCTAAAGGTTATGGTCAAATGATATTTGTTGTACTCACTAGTTAGCATTTCTTTAAATGCATTTCTCATCTTATTTTTTTCACTATTAATTCCATTGTGTAGATCTTTCATGGCTCCCACTTTTCTCTTAGGTACAGTTAACCAATCAAGAGCTATTAAGGCTCTTGAGGATTTGCGTTATTGGTAACCAGAGTAGCGACGACCGGATATACACGAGCCCCCACTGGTCACTTTTTGAGCAAAGGCTGGATTCTCAGCTCATACTCATACTTCTATTTATGGAATAAGGGGGGTGTAAAACCGCAATATGTGGTAAATTCGCCAATGAATTTCTACAGATAGCATGAAAGATGAAAAGAAGAGGCAACCCAAACTTTGCTCAGGTACGGAATAGTGATACCAGGGCAGCTACTAAAGCAGCTCAGGAAAAGGCCCATGAGCGGATCAGAGAAGTTTATTTCCAGATACGGGAGATCATGGAACAAGAGGTTACTAGCTATACCGGCATCGCTAGTGAGCTAAAGAAAAGAAGAGTGAGGACCGCCAATGGGGGCTTAAATTGGGATGCAACTCGCGTCCGCAACATATTTAAAAAGATAGCAACTTTTACTCGCGTATCACCAAAGGGGCAGACTTGCCTAGAAGACTTTATGGAGCCGATTGATACATCACAAAAATAGCTAAAAAAGGTGTTTTTCTAATGGGCAAAACAAAATCGTTTGAGGTCATTTATCCATTATCACATTCGTCGAATATACTCACATAATCGCTATTTGCGAGTAACTCGTACTTTTCTGGGTTCTCCGGATCCGGAATAACAATTTGATAAGCCCCATTCTTGTACCACGACACATAATATGGATTAGATGTTCGGTTTTGCCTACGCATCTCAAGAAAATCTTCGACCTCGACTTCAGAAAACCCGCCGTCTTCAGTCAGAGTTTTCTTCATGTCAGAGTCAGATACCGGTGGCTTCCTACCGTCCGTGAAAATTTCGATCTTTTCTACTGTATTCAGTATCGCCTGACTTGCTCTTAGCCTAGCTTCTGCTAGTTCGCTGGAAGCGCCAGAATTTGATATATCTATGAGTTTTTTTGCGACGGACTGGCTTTCTTGGTGCTTGAGTAGCATAGATGACAATGTATCAAGCTCACTTCTTTTTTTATCTACCAAATCCTTAATACTTTCTTGCTTTACTTTGTTAAGCTCAATCCTCTGTATAATTTGAGGCAATTCTCCTCCAGACTCAGCCAGATCGATTAAGTTTTCTAGCCTTCTTTCCAGCTCCTCAAGCTCAGACTCAAGAGCATTGATTTCTAACTTTAGATTTTTCTTTTTATCTACGTCTCCACTACGCATAACTGAGCTAAAGTCTGTGTGGATGGTGTGTGAAAGAAAAGATTCTTCAAAAGAAAAATAATTCCAGTTTTTCTTTATACAGCCCATACCTCTATGTGCAGAATCGCATATGATATATCTCTGCTTACCCGACCCCTTTCTTCTATGCTTTATTGATCCACCACAGTATCCACATTTCAAAACTCCAGGAAACAAGCTCGTAACGCCTTCACCCTTCACGCCACCTTTTCTTAACCTCGACGATATAGCATTCTGAGCCTGATGGAATAACTCATACGTGATAACTTGAGGAAAGTAGTCTTCGATCACATCGCCTACAGGCGTAGGCTTTCCGCTGACCATTTTGTGAGGCTGAAAATCCCCCAATACGGCTCTGGTTTTAAGTAGCTTATCAATATAGCTAGTTTGCCAACCTAGGCTTCTTCCCCATGGTTTAATTTTATTTTCGTTAAGGTATGTGGCAATAGCATTTTTGCCGTGCCCATCGACTGACATCCTGTATATTTCCTTGAGCAATGAGGCTCTCTCCTCAATAATTTCATAGGAAGAGCGACCTTCATTAAGTCGCAGCCATGCCGGACACTTTGCCGTGAGCTTTCTCCGCGATATAAGCTTTCGCTTTTGTTCCCAAACGGCTTTGAGTCGCCTACTTTTTGTGGCAGATTCTTCGTGAGCACGGGACATCAGCGTTAAGGAAATAAACAGTTGCCCTGCATTTGCACCTACTGACTCTTCGCTATATTCCATTCCGTCGCTCAGAGTGACGATCCTAATACCTGCTGTTAAGATGTTTGAGAAAACGTTAAAAGCTTTTAAGATTTCATCTCTCGACAAACGGTCGAGAGACTCAACAATGAGGCAAGATCCTGATGGAACCTCGCCATCTTGCACCAATCTCAAAAAGGCCCCGAGAGCGCCCTTTTCCACATTAGAACCATCGAAAGCTGATAAGCCGAGATCTTTCAGAATCAGGCTATCATCCAACTCATATCCATGAGTCTCTGCATAAAGTCGTGTGTCCTCTAACTGCCTCCGCAGGCTATCTCCTTTTGCCTGAGCTTTTGAACTGAACCTTATGTAGGAATATGCCTTCGGTCTCATGTCGATCTAGATGCCATTACATTTGTGTTTAATATACCACAACATGCTCTTCTACGGGCCGCCGGGCACCGGCAAGACCATGCTCGCCAGCCGCCTGCCGGGCATACTGCCTCCGCTGGGCCGGCGGGAGCTACTGGATGTGGCGGCCGTCTATTCAAGCGCGGGGCTGGCCCTGCCAAGCCAACGGCCCTTCCGCGCGCCCCATCACAGCGCCTCCCCCACCGCCCTGGTGGGTGGCGGCAGCAACCCCCGCCCCGGCGAAATCTCCCTGGCCCACCGGGGGGTGCTGTTCCTGGACGAGCTGCCGGAATTTCCCCGCCATGCACTGGAAATATTGCGCGAACCGCTGGAAAGCGGCGAGGTTCGCATCGCCCGCGCGCGCGCCAGTGTATCCTTCCCGGCGGCCTTCCAGCTGGTAGCGGCGATGAATCCCTGCCCCTGCGGCTACCTGGGAGAGGCACGATGCCGCTGCACGCCGAACCAGGTGCAGCGCTACCGCGGCAAGCTGTCCGGCCCGCTGCTGGACCGGATCGACATGCACGTGGAAGTTGCGGCCATATCCGCGGGACAACTGCAGGACGCGCCGGCGGGCGAGAGTTCCGGCGAAGTGCGGGAGCGGGTAATCGCCGCCCGCAGCAGGCAGGGGGAGCGCCAGCATCGAATCAACGCGGACCTCAGGGGCCGAGAACTGGAGCGCCACTGCAGGCTGGCCGAAAATGAACGGCAGCTGCTGCGGCGCTCGGTGGACCAGCTGGGATTGTCCGCGCGCAGTTACCACCGGGTACTGAGGGTGGCGCGCACCATCGCCGACCTGTCGGGCGCCGCCACCATCGGCTGTGAGCACATCGCCGAGGCGCTGGCATACCGAAACCTGGACCGCCGGCAGGCAGTAGGTGCCGGGGCGTGAAGCAAAACCGGAAATATTCACCAGCAGTAAGAGTGGAGAACCATGAGCAGGCACAGTGAAGATGCGACTGATCACCCGGACATCATTGCCCTGCCGCCAATCATAGTCCTGGTGTTCCTGGCCGCTGCCCTGTTGCTGCAGTGGCTGTGGCCACTGTCACTGACGGAGGAACATCGCTACCTGTGGCGTCCGTGCCTGGTCCTGGCCGGAATGGGCCTGGCCCTCGCCCTGTGGGGCAAGCGCGCGCTGGACCGGGCCGGGACCAACGTGGACCCGCGCAAGCCCACCACCGGTATCGTCAGCGACGGGCCCTACCGCTTTTCCCGCAACCCGCTGTATCTCGCCCAGGCGCTGGTTTACCTGGGCATCACCCTGCTGTTCAACAGCTGGTGGGGGCCGGCGCTACTGGCGCCCCTGATGGCGACCCTGCATTTCGGGGTAATCCGGCCGGAGGAGCGCTACCTGCTGGAAAAATTCGGGGGGGAGTACCGCAGCTACCGCAAGCGGGTGCGGCGCTACCTGTAACCCAGTGTCCATCCCGGGCTACTCGGGTTGCAGTTCATCGGCATAGGCGAAGATCGCCGGCGCCCCGCCGGTGTGCCAGAAAAGCACCCGGTCGTCGGCATCGAAGACCCCGCGGCGCACCATGTCCAGCAGCCCGGCCATGGCACGCCCGGTGTAGACCGGGTCGAGCAGAATCCCCTCGGTGCGGGCCAGGAGGCTGATCGCCTCCCGCTCGGCCGGGCCCACCACCCCGTAGCCTTCACCCTGGTAGCCCTCTTCCAGCCACAGGTCCTCGGGCCCAAAGCGGCGCTCCCGGCCCAGGCGCGCAGACGCACGGCCCGCCAGCTCGATGATGTGGGCGTTATATGGCCGTTCGCCCGGCATGTCCTTGTCGACGCCGATACCGACGATTTGGGTCGGCATGCGCAGCAGTCGCGCACCGAGCATCAGGCCGGCATGGGTGCCGCCGGAGCTGGACGCGAACACGATATGGGTGAAGGGCCTGCCGCGACCACCCCACTGCCGCTGCAACTCCTCCAGCGCTGCCACAAACGCGATGGTGCCCAGCTCACTGGAGCCGCCATAGGGCACGAGATAAGGGCGGCGCCCGGCACTCTCCAGGTAGCGCATCACTTCTCGCAGGTCCTCGCCCTTGCGGTGCTCCCCGGCCCAGTGGAAGTGGCTGCCGAACAGCTGGTCCAGCAGCAGGTTCCCCTGGGATCCGTCCGGCGCGCGGCCGCCCAGCAGCAGGTGGCACTCCAGACCAAGCGCTGCGGCCGCGGCCGCTGTCTGGCGGCAGTGATTGGACTGGGAGGCGCCAGCGGTGACGATGGTATCGGCCCCCCGCTCCAGCGCATCGGCCAGGATAAATTCGAGCTTGCGGGTCTTGTTGCCACCGAGCGCCAGGCCGGTCTGGTCATCGCGCTTGATAAACAGGCGCGGCCCGCCCAGCGCGTCGCTCAGCCGCTCGAGCGCGTGTAGCGGCGTGGGGAAGAAGCCGAGGGACTCTCGCGGAAGCTTGTCTGTCAGCATGTCACCTCCGTCTGGTTGCCGGGCGGGTTGCAGTGGCCTGGCTTTACCGGCGCCACTGCCCGGCAGTGATCCGATAGAGGCAGTGGCGCCGGAGCGCGCTGCCCTCGGGCACCAGTGGATGCTCGAAGGTTTCCGGGGCCCGACACATGCCCAGGCGCTCCATTACCGCCCGCGAGGGCTGGTTGGTGAGCGCGGTATAGGACACCACCTGTTCCAGCCCCAGCTGTTCGAACGCCACAGCCAGCGATGCTCGCGCCGCCTCGGTGGCATAACCATAGCCCCAGTATGGCGCATCCAGGCGCCAGCCGATCTCCACCGCCGGGGAAAACGGCAATTCCCCCGGCGTGTGTTTCAGGCCGACAAACCCCATGAACGCCATGTCTTCCAGGCGCTCCACCGCCCAGAAGCCCCAACCGTGCTGTTCAATATGGGCAATCTGCCGGTCGATACCGGCATCGCTCCCGGCGCGGGTGAGTGTCGACGGAAAATACTCCATCACCCTGGGATCGGCATTGATGTCGGCGAATGGCGCCCGGTCGCTGTCACGCCACTGGCGCAACTGCAGCCGCTCGGTGACAGGTTCGATCAGTTTAGCCACGGGTGCTCCGCCCGGCGTTCTGCGCCCGCTGGCTGGCAAGCTGCTTTTCCAGTTTCCTGCGCGCATTGTCTGCATAGGCGGCACAACTGAGGCTTTCTGCCTGCACCTGTGCCGCGTCGTAACGCCAGCCACTGGCTGCCGCATGGGGTGTCAGCAGCAGGTCACAGGGAAGGCTGCGCACCCGCTCGAAGGTATCGCGATAATCGGCAACGATATTCGGGTAGCGGGGGTTGTCCAGCAACTGGTACCCGGGGGCGCTCAGGCTGTCGACATAGGCGATACGTACCGGGCTGCCCTCGCGGCTGTCGGTCCAGGTCCAGCTCAGGCTGCCGGGAGTATGCCCGGGAGTGAAATGCACCTGCAGCTCCAGGTCTCCCAGTACCACGCGCTCCCCGTCCTGCAGGAGCCGGTCCGCGTTCAGCGGTGGATACAGCAGGTCGTCGCCGAAATGCAGGTCGCCGGCGCCACCCCGGGCTAGCAGTTGCGCCGACTCCGCGCTGGTGGCCAGCTGGGCACCGGTCGCACGGCGCACGGCCGCCAGCGGGCCGACGTGGTCGGCGTGGGCGTGGCTGTGCAGGATGAATTTCAGGTCTCGCGGCTCCAGCCCGACCTTGCGCATGTTCGCCAGCAGCACCTCAGCCATTTGCGGCATGCCCCCGTCGATCAGCACTGCGCCCTCCGGGGTTTTCACCAGCAGCGCACTAATACCGGCACTGCCAATCTGCCAGGTGTGGTCGGCGATCTGCACCGGTTCAATCGGCTGGCGCCAGGAGCTGGGTACCGTGTAGGCCTCCAGCTGCGGCAGGGGCTGCGGCACCTCCGCGGCAGCATTGATGGACATAAGCGCCAGCAGCGCGGCGGAAATAGAGTTCGTTATTCTCATCAGGTTCCTCTAGTGCAACGTCGCAGGTATCAGTGATTGGTGGGCGACTCGTCCAGTGCGCCGGCGGGCGCGACCAGGAAATCGCACTGGTCCTGCCAGGGGAAGGATTCCGGATGCTCGGCCGGGACAAACCCCAGGCGACGGTAGAGGGCACGGGCGGCGGCATTGTTCTTGAGCACGAACAGGGAGCACTCCGCCGCTTCCAGCTCGGCACAGCCCCGCCGCGCCAGCGCACGGACCAGCCGTTTGCCCAACCCTTGGCCGCGGCGCCCCGGCGAGACGACCAGGTGACCCAGGTGGCAGCGACCGAGGCGGCGGTAGTACTGGCCGAACGCCACCATGTGGCCGCAACCATCGACCAGCACCCCGCCGGCCAGCTCGTCCCAGCGGCAGTCCTCGCGGAACGTCGCCGGTGAAAACGGGAAGCGGAATACCGGCCCGCCCCACTGGAGACACTGCTCCCGGTCAGCTATCCAGGACATCAGCACCTCAAGGTGCTGGGGGCCGGGCTCGTGCAGTTCTACCACTTCACCCGGCGCCATCACTTGCTCCCGTACTGCGGCTGCCGCTTTTGTCGGGCCAGCCACTTGTCCAGCTGGTCGGCAAAGGCCTTGCGGTCCTGCTGGTTCAGCGCCGGCGGGCCCCCGGTGTGCATGCCGCTGGCACGCATGGTATCCATAAAGTCGCGCATGTTGAGGCGCGCGCGGATATTGGCTTTCGTATGACGCTCCCCGCGCGGGCTCAGCGCGGTGGCGTCCTTGTCGATCACCTCGGCGGCCAGCGGGATATCGCTGGTGATCACCAGGTCCCCGGCGGCGCAGCGCTGCACGATTTCGTTGTCGGCCACATCGTAGCCGGCGGTCACCTGCATGGACTTGATGTAACGTGACGGCGGCACGCGTACAGGCTGGTTCGCCACCAGTGTCATTTCGGTGCCGGTGCGCTCGGCGGCGCGGAACAGGATCTCCTTGATCACCACCGGACACGCATCCGCATCCACCCAGATTCTTGCCATTAATTTGGTTCCTTGTCGCAGCGATCCTGCGGCGCACCTGTCTTGTGGTCCTGCGGCGCGCCTGTCTTACGGTCGAGAGGAGCGCCGCTGTCGCACTTCTTGCAATCGAGCCGGTAGCCCAGCATGGACTCGCGCCCCGCCGGGGTGGTCACCCAGAGGCGGCTCTGCCAGGGCGGGTGGTGGCGCACGTGCTGGTTGTGGCCACAGGCCAGTTGTGCGACCCAGTGATCTTCCTCGTCACGGTGATAGCCGGTGATCGGCTGCTGCATCCCTGGCTCCCGGGTCACGAATATGCGGCAGTTATAGCGGATAGCGCCGGTGGTGTACACGCACCGGCCAGGGGACAGCCGTGAACGCTGTCGCCAGGGGCAGTCGCATCCGCCCACGGGAACTCACTATTCAGTCGCGCACGGGGGCGCCTGCGGCTGATAGAATGCGCAGCCTCGACGCGGATAGATGTATTGCCCCATGACCAAGCTCAATCCCCGCCAGGCGGAGGCAGTGAAATATATCGATGGCCCCTGCCTGGTACTGGCCGGCGCCGGCTCCGGCAAGACCAGCGTGATCACCCGCAAGATCGCCTACCTGATCGAGGAGTGCGGCTATGCCGCGCGCAATATCGCCGCCCTGACCTTCACCAACAAGGCGGCGCGGGAGATGAAAGAGCGGGTGGGCAAACTGGTGACTGGCCCGGATGGCAAGAAATCCCGGGCCGCCCACGGCCTGACCGTGTCCACTTTCCACAACCTGGGGCTGAATATCCTGCGCAAGGAATACCGCGCTGCCGGGCTCAGCCCCGGCTTCTCCATCTTCGACGCCGAGGACGCCCGCGGCCTGATCAAGGAGCTGATGCTGCGCGATGGCGACCTGGACACCGACCTGCTGGACCGGGTGCAGAACCAGATCTCCAACTGGAAGAACGACATGCTGACCCCGCGCCAGGCCGTGGAACAGGCCCAGAGCCCGGGGGAGCAGGCGATCGCGGTGGCTTACGGGCGCTACTGCGACGCCCTCAGGGCCTACAACTCGGTGGACTTCGATGACCTGATCCTGCTGCCAGTGCAGCTGTTCGACTCCGACCCGGAGCTGCTGCAGCGCTGGCGCCGCAAGATCCGCTACCTGCTGGTGGACGAGTACCAGGACACCAACAACTCCCAGTACTTGCTGGTGAAACTGCTGGTGGGCGGCCGCGGCGGCCTCACCGTGGTTGGTGACGACGACCAGTCGATTTATGCCTGGCGTGGCGCACGGCCCGAGAACATGAGCCAGCTGAAGGTGGACTTCCCCAACCTGCGGCTGATCAAGCTGGAGCAGAACTACCGCTCCACCAGCCGTATCCTCAAGGTGGCCAACCACCTGATCGCCCACAACCCGCACGAGTTCGACAAGGCACTCTGGTCCGACCGCGGCCTGGGCGAGGAGATCCGCGTGGTGAAGGTGGGCAACGAGAATGAGGAGGCAGAGCGGGTCGCCAACGAGATATTCCTGCAGAAGTCCCGCCGCGGCTGCGGCTTCAAGGACTTCGCCGTGCTCTACCGGGGCAACCACCAGGCGCGGCTGATCGAGATGAAGCTGCAGGAAAACCAGATCCCCTACCAGATGTCCGGCGGCACCTCGTTTTTCGCCCGTGCGGAGATCAAGGACGTGATGGCCTATCTGCGCCTGCTGGTGAACCCGGACGACGACAACGCCTTCCTGCGCATCATCAACACGCCGCGCCGGCAGATCGGCACCAGCACCCTGGAGGCGCTGGGCAACTACGCCAAGGGGCGTGAGGTTTCCATGCTGCGCGCCTGCACCGAGATGGGCTTTCGCGAGCACATCAACGAGCAGGGCTACGAGCGCCTCAACCGCTTCGCCCTGTGGCTGGAGGCAGTGCAGCGCAACTGCCGCGAGAACAGCCCGGATTCCGCCCTGCGCGAGATGCTCGAGGACATCGACTACGCCGGCTGGCTGCGCCAGAACGCCAGCAGCGACAAGGTGGCCGAGAAGCGCATGGAGAACGTCTACTGGCTGCTGGAGAGCCTCAACAAGACCATGGAGGGCACCGACGACGAGCTGGAACAGGACGTGCGCCTGGAGCAGGCCATCTCCAAGCTGATCCTGCGCGACATGCTCGACCGCCAGGAAGAGGAAGAAGCCACCGACAAGGTCAGCCTGATGACCCTGCACGCGGCCAAGGGCCTGGAGTTCCCCCATGTGTTCATGATCGGCATGGAGGAAAACCTGCTGCCGCACCGCAACAGCATCGAGGATGACAATATCGAGGAGGAGCGGCGGCTGACCTACGTGGGCATCACCCGCGCCCAGCGCACCCTCACCATGACCCTGGCGGGCAAGCGCAAGATGTTCGGCGAGAACCAGGACACCACCCCCAGCCGCTTCCTGGACGAGCTGCCGGAGGAGGACGTGGAACTGGAGGGCTTCGGCCAGGCCACGCCGGAGCAGAACCAGGCCCGGGGCGAGGAGACGCTGGGATCGCTGCTCAGCATGTTCGATTGAGGTGCATTGCGAAAACGATGGCTGCCATTTCGCTTTCACCAGCTGAAATTCAGCCACAAAAAAGGCCGCTCGATGAGCGGCCTTTTCGCAGCTGGAGTAAGCAGTCGCTTACTTGCTGTTCTCCACCATGTAGTCGACGGCCGCCTTGACCTCGTCATCGGAGCAGTCGGCGCACAGGCCCTTGGCCGGCATGGCCCTGATGCCGTTGATCGCATTGCTGTACAGGGTATCCATGCCCTGGGCCACCCGGTCGGACCAGGCAGCGGCGTCGCCAAACTTGGGCGCACCGGCTACACCGGCCGCGTGACAGGTCTGGCAGGCGCTGTTGTAGACCTGCTCGCCACTGCGTGCGCCGTTGCCGCCAGAGGCAGCCGCGCCACCTGCGGGAGCCGCCGCTGCGCAGGCTTCGCCCTTCATGCAGAGCTCACCGGGCGGTGCCAGGCGCTCGGCGACCTGCTCGTCCACAGACTGTGCCACAGCCGCGGCAGTCCCGACGGCCAGGGCCGCAACAATACTCAGAATCGCTTTCATTTGGGGTCCCCCTCAAGGCCACCAGCGCGGCCCGTACACTTCCGGCACCTGCCCCGGTTTCCCGGCGGCACTGCCGCATACTTGTATCAGCCGGCATTATAAGCATTGTGCCGGCCCCTGCGAAGGGCGGCGCCAGCGAAAACCCAAATCCCGCTTTGCCCACCCCCGCCGCTTCTGTATAATCCGCGTCCTCGCCGGGGTAAGCCGTAGCAGACCCCGAGCACGATCCGCCCCTAGCTCAGCTGGATAGAGCGTCGCCCTCCGGAGGCGAAGGTCAGAGGTTCGAATCCTCTGGGGCGGGCCATTAAATACCAAAAAGGCCACCCAACGGGTGGCCTTTTTGGTATTTAACCGCCGCCGAGGCTTCCGTTAGGCCTCGTTCGACCCGCAGCGCAGCGGAGGGCCGCGACCGCAGGGAGCGCATCCTCTGGGGCAAGCCCGCGAAGCGGGCTTCCAAGCGACCGCCCCCCACAAAAAGACCACCTCTACCCAGCCAGGGTGGCCTTTCTGGTATTTAACCGCCTCCGAGGCTTCCGTTAGGCCTCGTTCGACCCGCAGCGCAGCGGAGGGCCGCGACCGCAGGGAGCGCATCCTCTGGGGCAAGCCCGCGAAGCGGGCTTCCAAGCGACCGCCCCCCACAAAAAGACCACCTCTACCCAGCCAGGGTGGCCTTTTTGGTATTTAACCGTCTTCTCCGAGGCTCCCTTTAGGCCTTGTTCGAGCCGTAGGCGCGCAGCGCCGGAGACCAGCGAGCCCGAAGGGCGAAGCTACCCGGAGCGCAGCGGAGGGCCGCGACCGCAGAGAGCGCATCCTCTGGGGCAAGCCCGCGAAGCGGGCTCACTCTGCCCTTTCCCCAAGCAGACCACCCCTACCCACCAACGGTAGCCTTTTGGTGTTTAACTGCACCTCACCTTTCGTCAGGCTTCTTTGAGCTCACAACCCATCAGAGGGCCGCGTAGCGACCCCCTCTTGTGAAAAGGCGACAGGGCTATAAGTTACTGGATCACCAGGTAGGCGACCTGCTCCGTAGTGTGGTTGCGCTCCTGGTTGGCCAGCTGGTCCTCATCCACCATGGGAGCGATGCTGGTACTGGTGGTGGATTCGCGCAGTGCTGCCCAGCTGCCATCCCCCCCGTCCATACCGGACTGCGAAAGGATAGTGGTAGCCGGAGAGGCCAGGCCGGTGTAGCTATAGGTCACCGCTGAATTGTCCGGGCCGCGTACGGTATCGGCACCCAGACCCGCCACCAACTCGCGACCATTGACGCTGGCGACACCGCTCTCAATTACCAGATAGGCCAGTTTCTCATTAACGCGGTCGGTATCGGGATCCTCGCCGGTGTGCTTGCCCAAATAGATGGCATCGTTCGCCGCAGGGGCTGTATGGCTGCTGCCCCGGCTCCAGAACACCGACCAGCGGCTGTCGTTGGCCGAAGCCACCTGGCCGAAAACTGCCGGGGCACTATAGGTGTTCAGGGGAGTGAACTGCTCGCCCTGCCAGCTGCCTTTGTGATCACTTGTAGTGCTGGTGAAATACCCCGCCTCCATAGTGATGCCATGGACAGCAGCGGTATATGCACCCGCCTCCACGACGACATAATGCACCGGCAGGCTGACGGGATCCGTGAGGCCATCCACGCGCTGCAGACGGATATCGAACTGGTTGCCGGCGACATTGCGCAGGCGAACCACCACCGGCGGCATTTCGGCGGTGTATTGCGGCGTGGTGACAATCACCGGCGCGGTGTAGGTACGCGGCATGGTTACGCGCGTCCAGCTGTCGGCAGTGACTGCAGGCAGCATCTCGCTGTGCAGGAACGGGTTTCCCGGGTCACCGGGATCAGTCGGATCAGTCCCTTGCTGGAACTCCGCCAGGTTGCTGCGTTCGTCACCATCGAGGTCTTGCTCCGCATCGGCGGCATCGAGCGCATCGAGACCGTACTGGTTTTCCCAGGCGTCCGGCAGGCCGTCATTGTCATCGTCGGTGTCGGTATTGTTACCGATGCCGTCGCCATCGGTATCGACGGACTCGGCCGGGTCCAGCGGCCAGAGGTCGACGTTGTCGGCCGCACCGTCGCCATCGGAGTCGCTGTTAAGCGGGTCCGTGCCGAGCGCGTATTCCTGCAGGCCGGTGAGCTGGTCGCCATCGGCATCGGCACTGGCATCGGCGGGATCCAGGGGATCCAGGCCCACCTGGATCTCCCAGTTGTCCGGCAGGCTGTCGTTGTCGTCGTCGGGGTCGGCATTGTTGCCGATACCATCCCCATCGGTGTCCAGTGACTCAGCAGCGTCCAGGGGCCACAGGTCCGCGTCGTCGGCGGCGCCGTCCCCATCAGTGTCTGCGTTCTTCGGGTCGGTACCAAGCTGGTATTCCGACAGGCTCGAGAGGTTGTCACCATCGGGATCAGCGCTGGCATCGACAGGGTTCAGCGGGTCCAAGCCATATTGGCTCTCCCAGCTGTCCGGCAGGCTGTCGTTGTCATCGTCCGGATCGGCATTGTTGCCGATGCCGTCGCCATCGGTATCGACAGACTCAGCCGGGTCGAGGGGCCAGAGATCGACGTTGTCGGCGGCACCGTCGCCGTCGGAATCAGGATTCAGCGGGTCCGTGCCCAGCTGGTATTCCGACAGGCTCGAGAGATTGTCACCATCGGGATCAGCGCTGGCATCGACGGGATTCAGCGGGTCGAGGCCATGCTGGCTCTCCCAGCTGTCCGGCAGGCTGTCGTTGTCATCGTCAGGATCGGCGTTGTTGCCGATACCGTCCCCATCGGTATCGACAGACTCAGCCGGGTCGAGAGGCCACAGATCCGCGTCATCGGCTGCGCCGTCCCCATCAGTGTCTGCGTTCTTCGGGTTGGTACCAAGCTGGTATTCCGACAGGCTCGAGAGATTGTCACCATCGGGATCAGCGCTGGCATCGACGGGATTCAGCGGGTCGAGGCCATGCTGGCTCTCCCAGCTGTCCGGCAGGCTGTCGTTGTCATCGTCGGTGTCGGCGTTGTTGCCGATACCGTCCCCATCGTTATCGACGGACTCGGCCGGGTCGAGGGGCCAGAGATCGACATTATCGGCCGCACCGTCGCCGTCGGAGTCGCTGTTGTGGGGGTCCGTGCCCAGCGCGTATTCCTGCAGGCCGGTAAGCTGGTCACCATCGTCATCAGCACTCGCATCAGCCGGATTCAGCGGGTCCATGCCATTCTGGACCTCCCAGCTGTCTGGCAGGCTGTCGTTGTCATCGTCCGGATCGGCATTGTTGCCGATGCCATCGGAATCGCTGTCGAGGGTCTCTGCGGGATCGAGAGGGAAACCGTCGACACTATCGTCAATACCATCCCCGTCGGTATCGGGGTTTGTGGGATCGGTGCCGAGGGCCAGCTCCTGTTGATAGGTCAGGCCATCGCCGTCCATATCCCCGAGCTCGTCGACAAGCGGGTCGGTACCGGCGACGAACTCATAACGATTGGGTACGCCGTCGTAGTCCGGGTCGTCAGCACCGTCGATGGCGTAGAGAGGACTGAAGCCGTAAAGCTCTTCCCAGCTATTGGGCATACCATCCCTGTCCTGATCGGCATAATAACGTCCGTCGAGCGGATAACGGTCATAACCATCCGGTACGAAATCGCCGTCGGTATCACTATTCAGGGGATCGGTACCGAGCTGGTATTCCTGTAGCGGTGTCAACTGGTCATCATCACCCATGCGCGGGTCGTTCGCGTCAAATGCATCATAGGGGCTCAGGCCATTGCCTAACTCCCAGGCGTCTGGCAGGCCATCGCCGTCGGTATCACGTTGATACCGGAAATCGGTGGGGGCGATATCACGGTTGTCAGGTTCGCCGTCGCCGTCCATATCCGGGTTGTCGATACTGGTGTTCGCCAGGAATTCCGCCAGGTTATTTAGGGTATCCCCATCGCAGTCCGCACTGGCATCGGTGGGATTACTATCTGAAAGACAGCCGGGGAAACTCGCCTCGAACTGGGCCGGCAGGCCATCGCCGTCATAATCTCGCGAAAATTCCGGCCTGGTGGGCCAGGCATCCTGCCCATCAATGATTCCATCTCCATCAGTATCTGCCACGTCAACACGGCTACCGGCCGCGAATTCTTCCCGATCGCTCAGGCCATCGAAGTCCAGGTCGTCCCCGGGCGTTGCGGGGAAATAGGGAGTCAGGCCGTGACTCTCCTCCCACGCGTCTGGCAGGCCATCGCTATCACTGTCGAATGCACGGGTGGGATCCAGCGGCCAAAGGTCCTCGCCATCAAAGGCGTAATCGTTGTCGGTGTCGGTGTGATTGGGATTGGTGCCGGCGGCAAACTCGAGAAACGCGGGCAGACCGTCACCGTCGTAATCGGCGGCACCATCGTACAGATCGTCATCGCGCATATCGTAGGCCTGCTCCCATTCAGCGGGAATGCCGTCGCGGTCGAAATCCATGGTGTAGCGCGGGTCGAGCGGATAGCGGTCGACAAGGTCATCCAGGCCGTCCCCGTCGGAATCATACCTGTCAGGCGCGGTGCCCTTACGGTATTCATCCAGGTTTGACAGCCGATCGCCGTCGGAATCAAGTAGCGCATCTGCGGGATCGTAGGCGTTCAGCCCGTACTTGTACTCGTATTCGTCCGGCATGCTATCGCCGTCTTCATCGAGGCGATAGTTGGGGTCGAGGGGGCTTATATCCTCTTTATCGGGAATACCGTCTGCGTCGCTATCGTTGAGGACCGGATCCGTACCCGCCGCATATTCATCGGCATTGGTCAGGCCATCGCCATCGTCATCCTCAGTGGCATCGCCCGGGAAATAGGGGTTGAGGGGGGGATAGGACAGCTCGAACGCGTCCGGCATACCGTCAGCATCAGAATCCAATGAGTACTCCGGGTTCAACGGGTAGGCATCGTCGCCGTCGGGCACGCCGTCACCGTCCGTATCCGGAAGGTCGGGTCGCGTTCCCTGTTCGTACTCGGCCAGGTTACTGAGACCATCACCATCGGCGTCCTGCTGAGCATCGGCCGGGTCATAGTCATTGAACTGGTAGAGGACCTCGAAGCTCAACGGCATCCCATCGCGGTCGTCATCCAGCGCCCTGGATGGGTCCAGGGGCCACAGATCGTTGCCGTCCCGTTCGCCATCATAGTCGGTGTCGTAATTGAATGGATCGGTGCCAAGGCTAAACTCCTGCCAATTCCTGAGCATGTCACCATCCAGATCCCCAGCAGCGTCCCAGATATCGGAGTCATTGAGGCCGAACTTTTGCTCCCATTCGAGGGGCATGCCGTCGCGGTCGAAATCCATGGTGTAGCGAGGGTCGAGCGGATAGCGGTCGACAAGGTCAATCAGGCCATCCCCGTCGGAATCATCCCTGTCGAGCCTGGTGCCCGCTCGGTATTCAGCCAGGTTCGACAGCCCATCACCGTCGGAATCCAGTAGTGCGTCTGCGGGATCGTAGGGGTTCAGCCCGTACTCATATTCGTATTCGTCCGGCATGCCATCCCCATCTTCGTCCAAGCGATAGTTGGGGTTGAGGGGGCTGGCATCTTCATTATCGAAAACGCCGTCGGAATCGGTGTCCATGAGGAAGGGATCCGTGCCCGCCGCAAATTCATCGGCATTGGTCAGGCCATCGCCATCGTCATCCCTCGTGGCATCACCGGGGTAATAGGGATCGAGGAAGGTGTAGGACAGCTCAAAGGCGTCCGGCATACCGTCACCATCGGAATCCATAGCGTATTCCGGGTCCAGCGGGAACGGATCCTGGTCGTCGGGCACCCCGTCGCGATCGGTGTCCATGAGATCCGGTCGGGTCCCCTGCTCAAACTCGGCCAGGTTGCTGAGGCCATCACCATCGGCATCCTGCTGGGCGTCGGCCGGGTCATAGTCACTGAAACTGTAAAGGACCTCGAAGCTCAGTGGCATTCCATCGCGGTCGTCATCCAGCGCCCTGGAAGGATCCAGGGGCCACTGGTCTGTACCGTCCAGCTCACCGTCATAGTCGGTGTCGGGATTGAATGGATCGGTGTTAAGGGTAAACTCCTGCCAGTTCCTGAGCATATCGCCGTCCGGGTCGAAACTGCCGTCCCAGATGTCGAAGTCATTGAGGCCAAACTTTTCCTCCCACTCGAAGGCCATGCCGTCGCGGTCATCGTCGCGCGTATAGCGGGCATCCGTGGGATAGCGGTCGTAAGTATCGACAAGTCCGTCAGCGTCGGTGTCGCTGTTCTGCGGGTTGGTACCCAGGGTAAACTCGCGCAGGTTGATAACCAGGTCGCCGTCCAGGTCCCCCAGGGCATCGCGCGGGTCTTCGTCGTAGAGGCCCCATTCCAGCTCCCACTTCATTGGCAGGCCGTCGCCATCCCGGTCCTCTGCATATCGGGCGTCGGCTGGGGCAATATCCTCCCCATCCATAACACCATCCTGGTCTGAATTCATATGGCCGGGATCGGTACCGGCGATAAACTCAGCCAGGTTGTCGAGACCGTCGCCATCGGAATCCCGGGTCGCGTCTGCAGGGTCCGCGGGGTTGAGGAAATAGGGATAAGCAAGCTCAAAGGCGTCGGGCAGCCCATCGCTGTCGCCATCGAGTCCGTATCGAGGATCGAGGGGCTGGCTGTCTTTCAGGTCTAAAACCCCATCATTGTCGCTATCGGGATTCGTGGGATCAGTCCCGGCGGTAAACTCAAGCCAATCGCTCAGGCCGTCGCCATCGCGGTCGATATCGGCAGCGTCGTAACTACCAGGCGCAAGCTCATAGCGAACCTCCCACTCGAAGGGCAGGGTGTCACCATCTTCATCAAGGGCATAGGTCGGGTCCAGCGGCCAGAGGTCACGGAAATCCTCTACACCATCGGCATCGGTATCTATCAGCAGGGGGCTGGTGCCCCGGACGAAGTCCATCAGTGGACGGTCTTCAAAACGCTGGTAATCGGCCGGGTCAAAATCGCTCAGGCCATAGGCTTCCTCCCATGCTGCGGGCAGGCCGTCGCGGTCCTCGTCCCGTGCAAAGAGAGGGTTGAGAGGCCAGCGATCTACAAAAAATTCTGGCTCATAGTCACCGTCGGTATCGTCATTGTCGGGGGCGGTACCGAGCTGGAACTCCTGCAGCGGGGTGAGCAGGTCGGGGTCGAGCGCGAATGGATCGAGGGCATCAAAGGGGTCTGACGGGGATAGACCGTACTGGGCTTCCCACTCATCGGGAAGGCCGTCACCATCCGCGTCAAGCTGGTAACGGGGATCCGTGGGAGCTGCATCATCTCCATCAAGCAGCCCGTCACCATCACTGTCAGGGTGGTCGAGGCGAGTCTTCGCAGCAAACTCCTGCAGGGCTGTCAGGCCATCCGCGTCAAAATCCGCCTCATCGTCACCCGGGGAATAAGGGTCGAGCCAGAACCGGGTAAGTTCAAAATTATCCGGCAGGCCATCGCCATCAGTATCTCTACGGTAAGCCCGGTCGAGCGGCCAGGGATCCTCCCTATCCGGGACAAGGTCCCCATCGGTATCCTCACGATCAATCCGGGTGCCGAGATGAAATTCCTCGATTGTACTCAGGCCATCGTAATCCGGGTCTTGGTGGGCATCGTCGGGGTAAGCCGGATCCAGGCCATGACTGAATTCCCACGCATCGGGCAACCCATCCTGGTCATTGTCGAGCGCATAACGGGGATCTGCCGGCCACAAATCTTCGCCATCAGTGACAAGGTCGCCGTCGGAGTCAGGGATATTGGGAAAAGTCCCCGCCTTAAACTCGGCGAGGTTATCGAGGTTATCGCCATCGAGATCAGCGACAGCATCATTGGGATCAGTCGCACTGAGCCCATGAATATTTTCCCAGTAATCAGGGATGCCGTCCCCATCGGTATCGAGCTCGACACTTGCATGCGCTGCGTCGATGGGGATGAGTGTTAGCGCTACAGCGCACAGCAGAAACCCTTGCTTCCTGCAGAAAGCCTTAAATGAAGCCCCCATGAAAATCCTTATTCCAAATCCAGAGTGATAAAAGGCCAGCGAAACCGCACACTGGCTGTAGCCAACCCCACCTCACGATTAGGGCATATTATCAATATGCCCTAATGCAGGTGGGGCCCCCTCCCGTGCAACAGGCTTGGTTTTTATCTGTTTATCTGCGCAGGGAATATGGCAATCGCAAAAACCGGAAATTATATAGACTTGTTATCAGAAATACTTGAGCGAACATTTGTTCGATTTATTTTTATTAGCTAAAAACAGAAGGCTACTGCGGCTGCAATACTGCGACGGCCCGCGCCATACCTACGTTACAGCTGAGGCCCGTCGGCGATACTCGGACAAAACAGGTCTTTCACCGCTTTATTACAGATGATTACACGCAGGGCCTGCTACCCCGAAGGGACCTCCCACAGCCCGTTTATTTCCAGGCGATACTGGATTTGAGTGGCACGAATGCACCATTTATCGAAATGACAGATCCGGACCTGGATGATAGCGACAGGCGAAATCAAGCAGCGGCATAATTGGCCGTTCGGATAAAGGTGTTTTCCGCTCCAACTGATCTGTTTTCATGTTGATGACCAGCTTTTAGATGGCGCCGCTCGGGATGCTCCTGAAACACCTTTATGAAAAAGAGGAATTCGAATTTCTATGAGTTTCGGAAAAGCGGCTGAATTATTATTAACTTATATACAGGCAGGAGTTGCAGTCTGTTTCGCGCGGAATTATAGAGGATAACCTGGCGCACTCACGATGGTGGCGGCGGCAATCGATCCTGGCGACCCACCTATACGGAGAGAGCATTCAAAAATCATTATTACTGCAAGCGTGGCGGCGCTGGTCACCTACGGCATGCAGGGGCCTCGTCCCCTGAAGCCCCACAACCAGCGCCCGACGTGGCAATTAATACATCACGGACTACTCAGAAACCATCTTCACCCTTGCAGTGGGCTGCAGCGCCTGCGACGCCGGGAATTTCAGGGCGACCCTGGATCACAATGATATTTCCCCGAGGGTATTGGCTAGCAGCGGGCCTCTTGCTTTACCTGAGGCACCACTGCCCTGTCGGTTAGTCGCGAGCCAGTTGCACTGCGAATCACACCAGCCTGTGCACCACCCGGTGACTCCCCGCCTCACTGAACTCGGTACTGTCGATGTTATCCACAAACCGCCACTCGGCCTGGACCTGCTCCCGGTTGAAGGTCAGGGACATGAAGCCGCGCTGGTGCAGGTTGCAGTACTGCAGGTCGTCGATCAGTACCGGCATGCCCCGGGCCAGCTCGACCGCGGACTGCTCGTCCAGCTTGAGGTAGGCCTCCATCCCCGGTGAGGTCACGCTGGGCGTGGCGAATTCCAGCCCCACCAGCCTGCCGCTGTCGTCGGTCAAATGGTTACTCCAGGCGTTGTGGGTGTCCCCCGCCACCACGACTAGGTTCTTTTTCAGCCTGGCGATATGGCGAAACAGAGCCTCACGCTCCACCGCGTAACCATCCCAGGCATCCAGGTTGTAGGGCACTACCTGCGCCAGGCGCGCGCGCTGGGCGTCGGTCAGCGGCTGTCCCTGCAGGCTGGCGGCTTTCAGCTGGACCAGCTCGCGGGTGGGATCCGGTTTCTTGCCGCGGCTGTAATAACTCATGAGGACTTCGGCCGGCAGGAGCATCTTGCCCATCAGCACCTGCTGGCCCAGCAGCTGCCAGTGGCCGGTGGACTTCTCCAGCGTCTCCGCCAGCCAGTTCCGCTGGGTGGGGCCGAGCAGGGTGCGCTCCGGGTCCGCCAGCGCCGCACCGAAGGCGCGGCCGTCGAAGCTGCCGTCCTCGCCCAGGTAGGCGGCGAAGTCGATCTGTTTATCGCGGCCGATCACGCGGGTATCAAGCATATGCAGATCCAGCAGGTCGCCGAACTGGAAGCTGCGGTAGATCTGCGGCCTGGTGTCGCCCATGGGCGGACGGATGGGCAGCCATTCGTAATAGGCCTGGATCGCCGCGGCGCGGCGGGCGAAAAAGTCGCCCTCTTCCGCACTGTGGTTCTCCGCCCCCTCTTTCCAGGTATCGTTGGCCACCTCGTGATCGTCCCACACCGCGATAAAGGGAGCGGCCGCGTGCAGCGCCTGCAAGTCCTCATCGGTGCGGTAGAGGGCATAGCGCTTGCGGTAGTCCGCCAGGGCGAGCGTCTCGCCGCCGTTGTCCGCCGGCAGGGCGCGGCCGATTTCCGCCGCGCGCTCGGTGGCATAACCGTCGGCCGGGTATTCATAGATGTAATCACCCAGGTGCAGCACCGCATCCCAGTCACCGCCCTGCGCCGCCAGCGCGTAGGCATTGAAGTAGCCGGCGGGATAGTTGGAGCAGGAGAAGACGGCCAGCCTAAGCTGTTCCACACTGCCCACTGGCAAGGTCCGCGTCTGGCCTACCGGACTCTGCTCATTGGCGCCCACAAACCGGTAGAAGTAGCGGGTAGCCGGCTCCAGTCCCTGCACATCGATCTTGATGGTGTAGTCCCGGGCGATGTTCGTCTCGACACTGCCCCGGCGCAGAACCTGGGTGAAGTCCCGGTCCCGCGCCAGCTCCCAGGTGACCCGCACCCGATCCGCCGGGGATAACCGGTCACTGTCCCTTACCGGGGTGGCGCGGGTCCACAGGATCACGGCGTCCTGCAGCGGGTCGCCACTGGCAACCCCGTGGCGGAAGCTCACGTCGGAGGGCAGCTCCGGCCGGCTCATGGCCTGCAGCGGGGTGGATACCAGCACGCCGCCGCTGGCGGCGAGCGCGGCCTTGAGAAAGTTGCGTCGGTTAAGCCTGTTCACAATCGTCACGCCTGTCTTGTTTTGTTTATCGGTTGTGACCGGAGAGATCAGGCAGACAGTATGACAGCCTTGCTAAAGGCTGTTAAAGCGGGCGGTGCGCCTTTTTGATAGGCTGGCTACAGTAAACCCCATGACGGTCCCGGGCATGAAATTCGCACCCCTGCATATCCCACTCTCCCTCTCCGCCCTGCTTCTTGTGCTCACCGGCTGCGAGCCGGCCCAGTTCGGCGGCGGCACCGCCCTGCCCGATGGCGCGGTCTATTCCGGCGAGCTGGAGAACCAGCTGTTTCACGGCCGAGGCGAGCTGCGCTGGCCGGACGGGCGCCTCTATGAGGGGGAGTTCCACCGGGGCCGGATGAGCGGCCGCGGGCGAATGGTCTATGCCGACGGCTGCACCTACGAGGGTCAGTTCCGCCAGGGCGAGTTCAACGGCCAGGGGCGCTATGCCTGCGGTGACGCCGTGTGGGAAGGGGAATTCGCAGCCGGGGACCTGGTCCGCGGCTCGGTATCCACCGCCGAGGGGGACACCTACGAGGGTGAATTCAGGGATTTCGCACCCCATGGCGAGGGACACCGCACCACCGCCGGCGGAGCCGAATACCAGGGCACCTTCGAGGACGGCTTCCTGGTGCAGGGAAGCTACCGGAATGATGAGGGGTATCGCTACAAGGGCGGCTTCGAATACACCTACTACAACGGCGAGGGTGAACTCACCAGGCCGGACGGCACCATCATCCGGGCCAATTTTGAGTACGGCGAGGCCAATGGCGAGGGTGTACGGATCCGGCCAGTTGAGGAGGGCGAGGCGCAGGAAGAGAAAGGCTATTTCGTCTCCGGCCGGTACTACCCCAGTGAGCAGGCCTACCGGGCCGCCGAGCGGAACCAGCGCGCCGCTGTAGAAGCGAGACTGTACAGCGAGGCGGAACGGCTGCAGTCAAAACTCGCGGGACTGGAACCCCAGCGCCCCGGGGTCCGCGACGTCTATCTGCTTGTGGCGGGTGGTGATGGTACCGAGGGCGTCTTCGCCCGCGAGGTCAAGTGGGTGGCGGAGCGGCTGGGCACTGTATTCGATATCGAAGGCCGCCATATCCGCCTTAGCAACGGGGGCAATGGCGACCTGCCGCTCGCCACCCGCACCAGCATCCGCAAAAGCCTGCACAAACTCGACGAGTTGATGGATCCGGACGAAGACCTGTTGCTGGTTCACCTGGTCAGCCATGGCGACGACAACGGCGACCTCAAGCTGGCCGAAAAGAAGCTGCCCCTGAACGACCTGTCGGTTAAGGACGGCAAGCAATGGCTGGACGAGCTGGATGCCCGCTACCAGTGGATCATAGTCTCCGCCTGCTATTCGGGCCTGTGGAAAGAGGCCCTGGCTAACCCCGAGCGCGTGGTATTCACCTCGGCCGCCAGCGACCGCACTTCCTTCGGCTGCAGTGATGACTCCGAACGCACCTGGTTCAGCTCCGCACTGTATGGCGACGCACTGCAGTCCGGGGTCGACACCCCGTCAGCCTGGTTTCAGGCTGCCAGCCGCCGTGTCACGGAAATGGAGAAAGAGCAGGATATTGAGGAAGATGAACACTCATTACCACAGCACTCGGTAGGCAAGGAATTCTTGCGCTGGTGGACCCAGTAAACACCCCGGTCCCGGTACCAATGGCGACACGAGGGGTTCCCGCTTCCCCCCATCAGCCCCTGTTGGTCACAAACCAGAGTATCGCCAGCACAAGCAGTATCAAGCCTCCGCCTGCCAGGTGCACGGCAGATATGCCCATCGCAATATCCGCGGCCCCCGGCTGCACTTCCTCCCGGGGGTAGTACTCACCCTCATCGCCCTGCACCCTGGCCTCCAGGGACCTGGCAACAGCGATCATCTTGCCGAGAATTTCTTCATCAGGATTCTTTACGCTGATATTGCCATCGCGATAGTAAAACCAGGCCATATTGCCGCCAGGTTCGTGCCCGCTGTAGGCGGTCCAGACGGCAAGGCCATCGCTTTGCACGCGGATAACCGAACCTTCTGCCGTCTTTCCCTCGGCTGAGTTATCCATCCGCATACTGGGATCGCCGTGGACATATTGCTCCCACTCGGCAAGGGAAATGAGGGGCCCCGCGTAGTCAGACCAGTTGTCCTTCCTGGTAATGTGGAGGTCGTACCCCATCACTTATCCTTTTGTATTCGAGCTGGAATTTTTGCGGCAATGCAAGTGCGCAAGAATTGCGGTGACGCATAACGCACCCAGTGCCAACAGCAGATAAACACTGGCCGCCTGTTCGTCCCAGACCACCATGCCATCGAAGTAGCGGCCCTGGTCGTTGTAGGGTAAGACGCTGCGCAGATAAGCGATTCGCGCAAAGATCAGCGAGAGGCCCAAGCTGATGAACGACGCGATGGAAAATCGGTTGAGCTTCATATTCCTATACCAGGCCGTTTCCTGCTGGGAACTGTTCATCAACCTTCATCGTCCGTATCCCATTGCGCCAGGTCGCCAACCGGCCTCGGCAACCTACCAGCCAGCCACTCCGCACAGTTACCCGGCCTGAAACCCGGATCGTTACACTCGATTACCCACGACAGGAATTCCGCCGGCCCTCCATTCATGTAGGGCGGCGGTGAAACTGGGTAGAAACAGGTGGGCAGGCGATCATTTACGGACAGGTAATTCAGGACATGCCCCAGCTCCTGCACCGTTTGCCAGGCAAGATGATGTCCTATGTCGATATCGAACTTGACCCACCAGCAGCCATCATCGTCGGCATCCTGGCCGTTGACGCCCCGTACCGCGGGCACCTGCTCCAGGAATCCGGTCAGCGTGGCGAAAGCACGTTCATCCATCGTTCTCTCTCTTTTACCTATTCGCTCTTACCGGCGACCTCGCCTCAGGCGAGCCCACGGATTATATCCAGCCGGTTCGCCGGGGCCTCCGGCGAGAGGAAATCGGGAATAGTCCTGGCGTTGCGCCGCGGTCGTGCCAGGAACTCGATGGGCCACTCCGCAATGCGCGCTTCTTTCACGTGAATATATTGGCCGGGTTCCGGCTCATCGATATATTCCTCCTGCAGCACCAGCGCCAGTGGCTGCTCCGCGCCGGCTGCAGACCGGGAAAAGGCGAGCGCCTCCTCGCATGAGGCAAAGACATAATAATAATCATCGCCGCCCTCGGTATCCGGCGCGCCGTTACGAGGTGAGCACCACACACGGTACTCAAGCACCTGGTCCCATACGTAGCCTCCCCCGGCCTTCGCGAGCGCATCATAAGTCCCGATCAGATCTGGGGCTTTTACCGCTGGGTAATCGATCATCGTTTCCTGTTTTCCTACAGTGATCTGCACCCGGCCTCAGCCATGCATCGCCAGTTCGGCGATATGCTGAGCCTTTTCTACCGTAATTCCATCGATAAAGTCCTGGTACAGCTCGTGATCGGTCTGGTGCAGGGAGAGGATCGGCCGCTTGCCGTCGGGCTGGGGATAGACGTCCGCGCCCATAGCGTGAGTGCTTTCATAGTAAGGCAGCTGGTTACAGAGCCAGCCAAAATACCCGCGCTGCGGATCCGGCTCACTCCAGGTTTCCACGTAGTGTTCATAGCTGCTGCGACTGAGGGACACCCACACTCCCCACATAAAGGGTTCAGAGACCCCATCGATGGGTATCTCGAGAATGACACGAGCAAAGTAGTGATACCCGTCCTCATCCTGGTAGTAGCACAGGTCATCGCCTAGCTTGCCCTCGCTCTTGATCCCATCGTCCTGGCCCAGCCAGTGATCCGGTGCGCTGAAGCCAAAACTGGGCGAACCCTCGTGGACTTCGCCGCAGCATGAGCATTTGAAGCTGAAGATTCCCGCCATGTTTATTCCATCCCTATTTTTTAGCCCGCCACTTTCGGGTCGACAGTTTCCTTTCTGTATAGGCAATCGCCCCGGGTGCCAGGCGCAGCCAGCAGCAGGAGGCAGAACCTGCAGATGGTCCGCGCCAGGTTTCCGAGGGTCACCATCGCGCGGCCTCTTTCCGCCAGTACTGCTCCGCCTGCCCATCAAGCAGGGGCAGCAGCTCATCCGCAACCCGATGGCAGGGGTCGCGCCAGAAGAAGATACCTTTCGTATCGTAGCGGGACCAGTGATCGGCCCCGGGGCCATCCGCCCCGAGTCGCAGGCGATGCTGGACATCGTGTGCCGTCACCTTCTCCGCGGGTACCGTCTCGCCCCAGTGCATCCTGGCCCCCGCCGCGGGGCAGGCCGCGACCTCCACCACGAACCCGCCTCCCCGGCGGTCAAACTGGAACGTCAGCAGGTGAACAGACTCGCCGGCATAACGACGGAAATGCGGAAATCTCCCGCTAAAGCCGCTTTTCCGCAGCCGCGGGACCACGCGGTTCTTGAGCACAGCGATCATTCGTTCTCGGGAAGGAGGCATAAAAGGGACAATCCTGGTTCCATTCCGCAGTCGGGCGGTCTTCCGCAACGCCTGGCCGTGCGGTATACCCGAATCTTACCCCGGTTAGCGCCCTCCACATCAAGACCTTCCCTGATATCCTTCGCGGAACAAGACCGGTGCCCCAACGGAGTTGCCGCCGGAACCTGCACCGCCCGCAGGCGTCCTAGACTCCGGATCGCACAGATTGGCAACAGAAGGCTTCATGAAACGACAACTGCAACTCGGTGGCAAAATCGCACTATGGCTCGGCATCGCCTTCACTGCCACCAGCATCCTGCTGGTGCTGGCGCTGCGCTGGGTAGACCCGCCCTCCTCCATGGTGATTTCGGCCTGGGAGCGCAACAGCGGCCGGCAGGCACAGCACCAGTGGCGGCCGCTGGAGCAGATCTCACCCCACCTGCAAATGGCCGTGATCGCCGCCGAGGACCAGAAGTTTCGTGACCACTTCGGCTTCGATTTCACTTCCATGATGAAAGCGCTCAACGAGGATCGCGGCCGCATCCGCGGTGCCAGCACCATCAGCCAGCAGACTGCCAAGAACCTGTTCCTTTGGAACGGTCGCAGTTATGTGCGCAAGGCCCTGGAAGCGTGGTTCACCCTGTTGATGGAAATCCTCTGGTCCAAGGAGCGGATCCTGGAGGTGTACCTGAACGTCGCCGAGTTCGGCGAGGGGGTATACGGGGCCCAGGCGGCGGCGCGAAACTTCTACGGCACCTCCGCGCCTTACATCACTCGCTGGCAGGCTGGGCGCCTGGCGGCGGTGCTGCCGAGTCCCAGGCGCATGTCAGCCAGGTACCCCTCGGCCTATGTGCGCAACCGCACCGCGACCATCGTCAGGCAGATGCGCCAGCTGGGCGGGACCGGCTACCTGCGCCAGCTCTGACGGAGCGCCCGGTCAGGATCCGTTTACATTCAGGACCACCTTGCCAACCGAGCGGCCGCTGCGCAGGCACTCAATGGCCCCGTGTGCATCCTCGAAACCAAATTCATGGCCCACGTGGGGCGCCGGCAGGCACAGTCCCGCGCAGCCTTCCAGCAGACGATCGAACAGCGCCTGCTCCTGCCACAGCCATATCAGGTTGAAGGCCAGCACCGAGCGGTTGGTGCTGATCATCTTCATCACGTCGTAGCGGGGGCGCTTCAGGTACAGCCACGCAGCCTTCAGCCAGTTAGGGCGGTCGCCAGGAGTAAATTCTGCGGCCCCGAAAACCACCAGCCGGCCCGTTGGGGCGAGCGCGTCGAACGACTGTTTCTGTACTTCACCGCCGATGCCGTCCAGCACCGCGTGCAGCGGCCGGCCGGCGAGTTGTTTCCGCAGCTGGGCCCCGAAATCGTGGCCGCGCACGATCACCTCTTCAAAGCCCTGCCCGGCCAGGAATTCCCGCTTGGACTCGGAGCTTACTGTTCCAATGGGCACCGCCCCCATCTGCTGCAGCATGCGCATGGCCTGCAGGCCCACACCGCCGGCGGCGCTGTGTACCAGCACCACCTGCCCGGGCTGCACCGCACCCAGGTCGTGCAGCGAGTAATAGGCCGTGAGGCTCTGCACAGGGAAGGCCGCACCCTGTGGAAAGGACCAGTCTTCCGGGAGCCTGCGGCAATGGCCCGGCAAGACATCAACCGAAGTCGCGTAGCCCCCGAAACGGATGCAGCCGTAGACCCGGTCGCCCACCCGCAGGTCGGTATCGGCCGACTCCCCCAGCTCGCTCACCACCCCGCTGAACTCCAGGCCCGGCACAAAGCTGCCTTCAGGCGTGGCCGAGTAGAGGCCGGTAAGGGCAAAGATATCAGCGAAATTCAGTCCCACAGCCCTGACGTCGATGCGGATCTTTTCCGGGGCCAGAGCCGGAAGGTCCTCTTCCACCAGTTTGAGGTCACTGATGGCTCCGGCTTTGCCTATCCGCCAGGCGTTACGCGATTTATTCACTCGTCAATCTGCCTCTCTGCTTGAGGGCCGGACACAAATAGTCCGGTCAGGGCCCACGCGCTTTTAGTAAGGCTGTGCCAACTATAAAAAATCGCGTTTTCTCAAGGATGAAAAAAGCGACGGTAACTTGACTGCGCTCACAGTCTTTAGCCTGCCGTACGTGTGGCAATTGCTACTGGCCCCCGGCAATGTATCTAATCCCGGGCCAAACCAATACACAGGGGGACCTCCACTTGAAACTTGCACACACGTACAGGGCAGCCACTGCATTCTTTCTTATTTACGGCGGGCTTTTCAACTTTGCGTCCGCGAGCGAAGCAAACATTCCGCACAGCTTTTCCGCCGGCACGCCGGCCAGAGCGGCGGAGGTGAACGATAACTTCAATTCGGTAAAGGCCGCTGTCGACGATAATAACGCACGCATTTCCGATAACGCCGCGGAGATTGCAGCTAACAGTAGCGCGATCAGCCAGATGCAGGAGCAACAGACCCACGTCTACGTCGTTAATCCTACAAGCGTAAATACCGCGCGAGAGCCGGAGACGGCGGTAGATCCTTCCGGCATCGTTTCCAGTACCAGTCGTGGAAGCCGGGTCTGGGCGCCCCTATACCTTCCGCAGGGCGCAATCGTAAGCGACATGGATTGCATGGTCGTGGACTATGCCGATCCTGCGAACTTCTCTGGGGGATTCATTAGGTTGATCCGCTATCCGGTCGCCGTGGAGGGCGCCAATCTGGGAGCGGTTTATGAGGCATTGGTGGATATTCCGCTGGAGACAACCGGGGTCGACTTCACATACCAGCGACTAGCTGACTCTGACGGAGTAGTGGAACACCCCGAAATCGATAATTCGCAATATGTTTACACCATTCAATACGTTATCCAGCGCACAGAGGCGTCCAGCCGCCTCGCAGTTTCCCATTGCCGCATCACCTACCAGCACTGAGGCCCGGAAATGACGATATTGAAAAATTTCACCCTGCTTGCCCTCATGGTAATGGGGACACTCAGCGTTAATGGCTGTGGGTCGGATTCCGGTTCCGGATCCACCAATAACGTCGCGACAACCACAAGCACGCCGCAGCCGGAGCCCACCACCGCTAACTGGGATGAGTTCGACTGGGATGAGGCGGACTGGGAGTGACCCGGTATCGCGATATTAAAAGCTGATCTCAGGCGCCAATCGCGGCGCCTGCATCCGACTGACTCGTAACCGAGGGCTAGATTCAACGTCAATGGTAACTTTTGGCCAGATCCACGCATCGAGTTTTATTTCCCCACCCACTCTCGCCCGGTAGCGGCCTGCCCACCCCAAGCAGCGATGAGCTATTTTCACGAGGCCCCGCCTGCCCGTTTCCGGCCTGATACCGCACGGCCGTATGTCCCGCCGATAGCGAGAAAAGACACGCGCGCAGTCGCTTTTCCAGCATGGCGGAGCGCCAGTCAACTTTGTAGCTAAAACAGGTCGGTCACACGGTGGCGCCTGTTCGCTCTTGCCGGCTCCGGGCTGTGGTAGCATCGGACCATTCCTCATTACGAGGATCCACATTGCGAATAAATAGAGGGAGCTTGCAAACATCATGCATCGCACCAGAATTGCACTGATATTTACCGCCGCGCTGCTGGCAGCCTGCGGCAAGGGGGGCGAGGAAACAGCCTCCAAGACAGCCAGCGCGCTGCCCGAGGGCGTCACCCTGGTCGAGACCTTTGACGGGGAAGGCGCGGACCTCGCCATCCCCTATACCAAGTACAAGCTCGATAACGGCCTGACCGTAGTCCTGCACGAGGACGACTCGGACCCCCTGGTTCACGTGGACGTGACCTATCACGTGGGTTCCAACCGGGAAGACCCGGGCCGCTCCGGCTTCGCCCACTTCTTCGAGCACATGATGTTCCAGGGTTCGGTCAACGTTGCCGACGAGGAACATTTCCGCATTATCCAGGAGGCCGGTGGCACCCTGAACGGTACCACCAACACCGACCGCACCAACTACTACGAGACGGTGCCGGCCAACCAGCTGGAAACCGTGCTGTGGCTGGAGTCGGACCGCATGGGCGTATTCCTGGATGCGGTTACTGAAGAGAAATTTGAAGTCCAGCGCGAAACGGTCAAGAACGAGCGCGGCCAGCGGGTGGACAACCGCCCCTACGGCCGGGCACTGGAGACCATGTACGCCGCCACCTATCCCGACGGTCACCCCTACTCCTGGCCGGTGATCGGCTGGCTCGAGGACCTGGACCGCGCCGACCTGAATGACCTCAAACGCTTCTTCCTGCGCTGGTACGGCCCCAACAACGCGGTGCTGACCATCGGTGGCGATATCGACAAGCAGCAGACGCTGGAATGGGTGGCCAAGTATTTCGGGCCCATCCCCGCCGGCCCCGAGGTCGAGAACCTGCCCAAGCAGCCGGCCACCCTCGAGTCCGACCGCTATGTCACCCTCGAGGACAACATCCACCTGCCCGCGCTGGCGATGATGATCCCCACCGTCCACCGCGGCCACGCGGACGAGCCGGCACTGGACGCGGCGGCAGAGATCCTCGGCCAGGGCCAGGACTCCATGCTCTACCAGCGCCTGGTGCAGACCGGTCGCGCGGTCCAGGCGAGCGTGTCCCACTCCTGTAAGGAGCTGGCCTGTGAAATGTGGTTTATCGTGATCCAGAACCCCGCCTCCGGCGAGTCCCTGGCGGAGATGGAACAGGCGGTCCGCAACACACTCACCGAGTTTGCCGAGCGCGGCGTCAACAAGGACGACCTGGTCAAGTTCAAGGCCGGCTATGAGTCCAGCCGCGTGTTTGGCCTGCAGTCGGTGTCGGGCAAGGTTTCCGCACTGGCCGACTACGAGACCTTTACCGGCAGCCCCAAGGGTATCGACGACGAAATCCAGGCCTACCTGTCGGTAGAGACCGGGGACGTCACCCGTGTTTTCGAGCAGTACATCGCCGACAAGCCGGCGGTATTGCTCAGCGTGGTACCCAACGGTAAGCCGGAGCTGGCCGCAGCCCCGCAGAACCATGAGTGGGAGCGCACCATCCCCGAGAGCTACGGCGACGATGACAAGGCGCTGGCGCTGCGCCCGGTAAAAGACAACTTCGACCGCAGCGTACAGCCCACCGCGGGGATCAACCCGCAAGTAGAGCTGCCGGGTATCTGGGATACCAAACTCGACAACGGCGTGCGCCTGCTGGCGGTGGAAAATACCGAGACCCCCACCGTCACCGTGCAGGCGGTGTTCGACGTGGGCCAGCGCGATGAACCGCGCGGCAAGGCCGGCCTGACCGCGCTGATGGCTTCCCTGATGGGCGAGGCCACCACCGAGCGGAGCGCCGCAGAGTTTGCCGAGGCCATGAAGCGCCTGGGCGCCTCCATCAGCATCAACGCGGACAAGTACGAGACCACCGTGACCCTCAATGTGCTGGCCAAGCACCTGGATAAGGCCATGCCGCTGATGATGGAGCGCATCCTCAAGCCGGCCTTTACCGAAGAGGATTTCGCCCGCATCAAGCAGCAGACCATCGAGGGACTGCAGCAGGCCCGCAAGACCCCACAGGGCCTGGCTACCCGTGCCCTCGGTGCGGTGATGCGCGGTCCCGAGCACCCGCTCAGCTTCCCCACCAGTGGCCTGCCGGGCACCGTTGCCGCCATCACGCTGGAGGACATCAAGGGCTACTACAAGGCCCACGTCCCCACCCACCTGGGCGGCGTGACGGTAAGCACCAGCCTGCCGAAGGAAGCCACCCTCAAGGCGATGGAAGGACTCGCCAAGCTCAAGGTGGCGCCGGCAGCCCGCCAGGCACTCGCCTTCCAGAAGCCGGCGGTCGAGGGGCGCAAGGTCTACCTGGTGAACAAGGAAGGCGCGGCCCAGTCCAGCCTGCGGGCCAGCCAGTACGCCCTGCCCTACGACGCCCTGGGTGACTACTACCGCGCGTACCTGGGCAACTTCCCGCTGGGTGGCAATTTCAACAGCCGCATCAACCTGAACCTGCGGGAAGACAAGGGCTATACCTACGGCGCGCGCACCTACCTGGTGGGCGAACCGCAGGACGGCCTGTACCTGTTCAGCTCCGAGGTTAAGAAAGATGCGACCGCCGACGCGCTGACCGAGGTACTCACCGAGCTCGAAACCTACGATAAAGAAGGCATGACCGAGACCGAGTTCAACTACCTGCGCTCGGCCATCGGCCAGCAGGAAGCGCTCAGCTATGAGACCCCCGGCGACAAGCTGGGCCTGCTCAGCCGCATCCTGCGCTACGACCTGCCGCTGGACTACCGCAGCCAGCAGAACGCCATCCTGCGGGAGGTCGACCGCAAGACCCTGAACAAGGTCATCAAGGACGTGCTGGAACCGGAGAAGCTGTCCATCGTGGTAGTGGGCGATTCCGCCAGCATCCGCGAGGAAGTGGAAGCGCTGGGCATGCCCATCGTCGAGCTAGATGAGGACGGTTATGTGAAAGAAGCCGAAGAGCCCAAAGAGTCCGCGGAATCCGCCAGCCTCTGAATCGGCTGACACTGTGGTAAATCAAAGCCCGCCATCCGGCGGGCTTTTTCGTTCTAGGCAAGACACCAGTTCCGCCCAATGGCGACCTGGTGTCTTACGAGAGGCGACAAAAAAAGCCCTTCGTTTTTTCCAAAAATCATTGGTGGCGGGGGCGCCTTGAGTTAACGGCTTTGTGATTTACGGGCACTGTCCTGCTTCAAAAAAACCCGCCTACAACCCGAGCCGCTCAGCGACTGACCCGAAGTGAAGACGCCTCCACACAGGGCAAAGCCCGGCCGGCCAGGGAAAAATACCATGCCCGGTTTTTGCCGGTCTCACCGGCCGCTCATGGACTTCGCCTGACAGACCGGGCGTCAGGGCGCTGTCCTCCGGGAGTGGGCAGCCGCATATTCCGCCGCGGTATCATCATCGTCAGCGCCGACGCGCCCGCCAATAACTGCCACCACCAGGCTCAGAGCGTAGGCCACAAAAAACAGCCACAGCATCGCCACGATGTAGTCAGAGATTGCCTCGACGTCCTGTTTGAAGGCCTGGACGAGATCTTTCCTTTCGGCGGCAAGGCGAGACTCCACCCTGGAAACGATAGCCTCAACTTCCTGCGGATTGAGTTCGGTATTGGCGGTCAGGGCCTGTCGCGCCCTCTCGACGTCCCCGGTCAGCAGATGCCGCCCAATCTTGGCGGCGAGTTCCGCATCGAGCTGGCTGAGCGTCTTGCGAAGCTCCGCGCGGCTGACCTTCGGTCCTGCGGCCTGGGCAAGGTTTGCTGTCATTGTGTCCAGCCGGTCTTCCACCATTGCCCTGGCTTCCTCAACGGCCTCGCTCTCCTCGAGGGTTTCGTCGAGTCGGTTCCTTACGCCTGCCAACAGCTCATCGGCTTCCCGGCGCGACAGGTTGATCTCCCGCAACAGTGTCGCCCGCGCCTGGTCGACATTCCCGGCGACCAGGTGCTCTGCCACACGCTGCAGCGTCTGCGGATCGAGTTTTTCGATGGCGGTACGGATCTCGGCCTCGGTAACGCTTGCGCCCCCGGCAGGCTCAACATCCGCGAGTGTGTCGGCCGCTGCCGTCTTCAGCTCAGCGCGAATTTCATCTGTATAGCGGGAGGAGGCCAACTCTGTGAGACCGTCCACCGTCATCCCGGCGCCACGAACCACTTTACCGCCGAGGCTCATGGTAGTGGTCGCTATCCCTTCCGCGGCAGCGGCACCACCCCGGGCTGCGCCACTGAGCAACATGCCGTCAATGATTAAACTGATTATGAGCGCCACGGCCCAGACGACAACACCATGCATCATTCCCGCGCTCCGGGTGCGACGGCCGGACATACGCGCGGCCAGGAAGCCGCCGATAAAGTACACGACAAGCATGGTTGCCACGACCCAGATAACCGTGCCGACGCCCAGCCCCTCCCCGATGGCACCGAGGTCCGTCACATCGACGACACTGAAGCCAATCGCGCTGCCGAGCAGGAGAAGCAGGAAAGAAATCGCAAGTATCGCAAACACGGCTGCGATGACGGCGCCCCAGCTAATGCGGGAGCGATATACCGGGTTTGCAATCGTGACGGGTTCTTCGTGAGTGACCATTTTACTATCCAGCTTTCTTGGTGAGTGTGGAGCCTGTCGGTGCAGTCAAGGTGCCGCCCTCCGCACAACAGGTGCCCGGGTGCGGCAGGTTTCTTCATCGAGAACACGCATGCAGTTTAGCTCCCGATTCGATTCAGGCTGGCGCAGGGATATGGATAGAGCTCCCGGTCGGGCGACAGCTTTACCGCCAGCCGACCTGGCTTCGCAGTAAAAGCTTCTGACTCAGCGACATCTGGTCAGTTTGCGAGGTCATGCTGGGCGCCTGTTAGCAACGTCTCGTTCAACGATGACGTTATTTCCAGGCCAGTAGGTTTTTCCTGGCAGAGCCTTTCGTCTCCAGGCGCACTTGGCTCTATGAGTTGTATCCTGCGCCCGCCTGTGTTCTTGGCAGCGGCGTACTTGAAGCAGCGTAGCTGCCCGCGCAGGGGCCTGTGTGCGCCAATGGACAGGCCTGGCGCTTTGCGGCGCCAATTTTTACCCAAGAAATAACACCAGAAGCCAAAGATGGGAAAACCCGGGATAACCTGCAGCTTGCAGGCTCCCGGGTGGGGGGAAAGGTCGAGCGGCGTGGCCAGTGGCCTGCGATCGCCGCCGCGCGAGTCAGCTCAACCCGGCACTGGCCGCTCGCGCGGCATGCAGCTTTTTATAGCTCTCGATCAACCGCAGGTGCTTGTCAAGGCCCTCCAGCTGCATATTGGTGCGCGTGAGGCCGTGGAAACGGACGGTGCCGGTTACTGAACCCACCACCGCTTCCGTGGTCTCCTCGCCGAACATGCGCTTGAGATTGGGGAGGAAGTCGTCCAGTTCCAGCTCGTCGTCCAGCACTATTTCCAGCACGGCGTTCACGGCCTGGTAGAAGAGCCCGCGCTCGACGGTGTTGTCGTTGTACTGCAGGAACATTTCCACGTGCTCCAGCGCTTCTTCATGGCGCTGCAGGGCGAGGTAGATTAGGAGTTTCAGTTCCAGCACGGTGAGCTGGCCCCACACGGTGTTCTCGTCGAACTCGACCCCGATCAGGGTGACGATGGTCTCGTAGTTGTCGATCTGGCTTTCCTCTAAACGCTCCACCAGGTCTTCCAGCTGGTCATCGTCCAGCGTGTGCAGGTTGAGGATATCCTCGCGGTAGTCCAGCGCCTTGTTGGTGTTGTCCCACACCAGGTCTTCCACCGGGTAGACCTCGGAGTAGCCGGGCACCAGGATACGGCAGGCCGGCGCGCCCAGGTCTTCGTACACGGCCATGTACACCTCCTTGCCCATGTCCTCGAGGATAGCGAACAGGCGCTCGGCCTCGGTCTGGTTGGTGTCGTGGTGATCGCCGGAGAAATCCCACTCCACGAACTCGTACTCAGACTTTGCACTGAAGAAGCGCCAGGACACCACGCCGGTGGAATCAATGAAATGCTCCACGAAGTTGTTGGGCTCGGTCACCGCCTCGGTGCTGAAGGTGGGCGGCGGCACGTCGTTCAGGCCCTCGAAGCTGCGGCCCTGCATCAGCTCGGTGAGGCTGCGCTCCAGCGCCACGTGGAAGCTGGGGTGGGCGCCGAAGGACGCGAACACGCCGCCGGTGCGCGGGTTCATCAGGGTCACGCACATCACCGGGAAGCGCCCGCCCAGGGAGGCGTCCTTTACCAGCACCGGGAAGCCCTGCTTCTCCAGCGCCTCGATGGCCTCGACAATATCCGGGTATTTGGCCAGCACCCCGGCAGGCACGTCCGGCAGGGCGATTTCGCGCTCGATGATCTCTTTCTTCACCGCCCGCTCGAAGATCTCCGACAGGCACTGCACCTGCGCCTCGGCCAGGGTGTTGCCGGCACTCATGCCGTTGCTGAGGAACAGGTTCTCGATCAGGTTGGAGGGGAAGTACACCACCTCGCCGTCGGAGCGGCGCACAAACGGCAGCGAGCAGATACCGCGATCGATGCGGCCGGAGTTAGTGTCCACCAGGTTGGAGCCGCCCAGCTCGCCCTCCGGGTTGTAGATGGCCAGGCAGTAGTCGTCCAGGATGCCCTCGGGCAGTTCGTCGCCTGGGCCGGGCTGGAACCACTTCTCGTCCGGGTAATGGACGAAGCCGGCGTTGGCGATTTCCTCGCCGAAGAACTGGTCGTTGTAGAAGAAGTTGCAGTTCAGGCGCTCGATAAACTCGCCCAGCGCCGAACACAGTGCCGCCTCCTTGGTGGCGCCCTTGCCGTTGGTGAAGCACATGGGGCTTGCCGCGTCGCGGATATGCAGCGACCACACGTGGGGCACGATATTGCGCCATGAGGCGATCTCGATCTTCATGCCCAGGTCCGCCAGGATCTTCGTCATGTTGGCGATGGTCTGCTCCAGCGGCAGGTCCTTGCCCTCGATGAAGGTGCGGTGCTCCGCATCCGGCTCCACCATAAGTAGCGCCTGGGCGTCCTCGGCCAGGTTGTCCACCGTCTCGATCTGGAACTCTGGCCCGGTCTGCACAACCTTCTTGACCGTGCAGCGGTCGATGGAGCGCAGGATGCCCTGGCGGTCCTTCTCGGAGATATCCTCCGGCAGCTCCACCTGGATCTTGAAGATCTGGTTGTAGCGGTTCTCCGGGTCGACAATATTGTTCTGCGACAGGCGGATATTGTGGGTCGGGATATCGCGTGCCAGGCAGTACACGCGAACAAAATAGGCCGCACACAGCGCCGAGGAAGCCAGGAAGTAGTCGAACGGGCTGGGTGCCGAGCCGTCGCCCTTATAGCGGATGGGCTGGTCGGTGATGACGGTAAAGTCATCGAACTTGGCTTCCAGTCGAAGGTTATCGAGAAAGTTGACATTGATTTCCATGGGGGACTACCGGGCTTGGGAAATGTGGCGAGCCATAGGGCTGAGGCGCGCATTATCCAGTTTTTGCCCCGGCCCGTCTGCCTGATTTGTAACCAGACGGTCAGTGTCGGCCTCTCCCCAGGTGACTGCACGGCACCAGGAAGTCAGGGGCCGTGCCAAACCACCGGCTCGCCCAATCGGGCCCTTTGGCGGAGGTTTCATAGGCCTTCTGAGCGCCTGGCGGCTTCATCGTAATTTCTCACCTGCCATTTGGGTTTCAGGGCTTCACTCTCCCTGCCCGCTTCGATGTGAATATGGGCTAACTCGATAACAGGCTGCCAACTTTCCTCGGGAGAATGCTGTGCTGCCTTGCAGCTGCAAAAGATTAAAGTATTCGCAGAGTGGAAAATCAGATATTTTTTCCGTCGCCTGAGGCACATCATCGGCGCCATTTTCTGAGCTTCCGGAATTGAGATTCATTAATTTTTCATGATATTTGCTTTCTGTTTCGCCCAAACCTCTCACTTTATGATTTTCTGCGCCAACAGCTAGATCCACGATGGATATCTCCCGCCTCGGTGACAAAATACCGGCGATATAACAGCCCCGTCATTTTGAGTGCCTTTAATTTTTCCCCTTTCAACTCCCTGCCCCGACTATCGCGAAGACTCTTTCGTTATCTCCTTAATTTGAGCGGCAGCAGCGAAGCCCCCTTCGCTGTCATTGTCGCGAGCTTTTTCAAGGGTTCGCTATATGACTGCCAGCAGTACTGTTGGCCCACCACTTGCAAAGTTCAGGTGTGCACGGCGCTCAGCGGAGCCGAATACCAGCAAGATTTTCAGAGGAACACATCATGAACCACGACATCGACCGCGCGCTGGACGATCTCGAGGCGGAAGGAACATGGGAAACACCGTTCGCCGATGGAGTAGATACTGACGAGGGCTATGAGGCCGGAGAGTCCGAAGCATTCGGAGACGAGAATGAAGACGACGACGACGACGGATATGGAAATGAGTTTGATGAGTATGGAGAAGAGGCTGACTCACCCCTGACTGAGGAGGAGGAGATAGATTTCACCATGGAGCTGCTCGATGTCTCCGGCGACGAGGAGCTGGATCAGTTCCTCGGCAAGCTGATCAAGCGCGCATCACGAGGTATTCGCAAGATTGGCAGGCGCGGGCGGCGTTTCATGCGTAGTCGGGCTGGGCGACGGTTGAGAAAGCTTGCAAGGGGCGTGGCCAGGCGAGCGCTACCCCTGGCAGGAAAGGCGGTGGGCACCTACTTCGGTGGCCCTGTCGGTGGTGCCGTTGGAGGGCCAACGGCGGCAGCCGCTGGACGTGCCCTCGGCCTGGAAATCGAAGGGCTGAGCCCCGAAGACCAGGATTTTGAACTGGCGCGCCAGGTCGTACGTTTTACGGCCGGCGCCACCAATGCCGCTGTAGAGGACAACGAGCGGGGCACCTCGTCTGATGAGGCCCTGCGACGCGGCGTGGTAGCGGCAGCAAAACGACACGCGCCAGGCCTGCTGCAACGTAATTCGCAGCTACGTAGAGGCTCGGCTTTGAGCGGGAGCTGGATACGCCGCGGCGACCGGATCATCCTGAGTGGCGTTTAACTGTGTCATCTCTTGATACATCAATACGCTTCCTCGCCTGGGAGGCAAGGGCGCTGCTGGCACGGCTGGGCCAGCTAGAGCCGCTGTCACTCCGGACACCTGCCGCGCCGGCAGCAACCCTGGCGCCTGCCGCCATGGCAGCAATCGAGGCCCATTTGATCCGGGAGCGACGCGAACTGCGAGTAGAGGTATTGGATTTCCTGGCATGGCTCGAGGGGGCCGACGGGCGCAATGCCGCACCCAATCAGCGACAACGACGCTTCGCGCTTCTGAAAATGCGATTCAATGCAGAACTCGATTCGCTGGACATCTTTGCCGACGTGCTTAACCAGCGCAGCGAGCACGAGACGGGACTGTGGCTGGGGGGACTGGATGCGGCGGCCAGTGACGGCCTCCATCGACCGGGAGTGCTGGCAGCACCCCCTCCCGTAGTAACGTACCTCGACCGCGGTCACGGTGCAGCGATTCGCCGGGCGCGCACACGCCTCCCCGGACGTGGCACTAACCCCGTAGCCGTGATTCGCGTGCCCCGCGAACGCATGGTCGGGAGTGGCATTGGAGCCTCTTTGCTTCACGAAGTGGGCCATCAGGCAGCAGCGATGCTGGACCTGATCACCAGCCTGCGAGGCGCACTGCGGCACCACGCTGCCCGGGCAAGTGGTCACCTACCGGCCTGGCGACTCTGGGAGCGCTGGATCTCGGAGATTGTGGCGGATCTCTGGGCCCTGGGAACTCTCGGGATCTCAGCCACTACGGGCTTGATCGGCGTGGTCAGCCTGCCCGGGTACTTCGTCTTCCGCATGCGACTCGACGATCCGCATCCCTTTCCCTGGCTCAGGGTAATGCTGAGTTGTGAAATGGGCCGCCAGCTCTTTCGTGATCCGCAGTGGGACCATCTCGAACAGCTCTGGGTAGGCTTTTATCCTCCCCAATCCCAGAGCCATTCTCGCCGGCGGCTGCTGGAACTACTTCTGGAGACCCTGCCCGAGTTCGTGCAGCTGCTGCTGGAGCATCGCTCAACCAGGCTGCACTGGCGCTCTCTGCGTGAAGCCCTTCCCGCTTCGGCACGCTCGCCCACCCGACTGCGCCAGCTATTCAGGTCTTGCGGTGGCGACATTTCGCAATTGTGCAACATCAGTCCAACCCTAGCGATGGCCACTATTGGCCAGGCTGCAGCCGACAAGCGCCTTGCGCCCACTACCGAGAGCCGCTTACTTCGCCAACTACTACGCCACTGGGCCCTGAAGCGGGTAATTGCACAGAAGACGGATAACGCCATCTGCCATTGCCAGCCCCCTCTCCGACCAGTCAGAACGCGGTGAGGCCCGACAATTACCACTGATTATTACTGGAGAACGGACATGACAAACGATAGCGAACTGAAACTGAAGCTTGTGGCAGATCCTGAGCTTGTCTACAAGGGCAACCCGGTTAAACTCACAGCCTCTGTGTTAGGGCCTAATGAGGTGGATTACACCGATGATTATACCTTTTATTGGGAGCTCACCGCAGGTCCGGATCTCGCTCAGCTCAAGGGCGATGTCTTTAAGGTAGGCAGTTCATCAGATGACGCAGAGGTATTCCTAGACACGGAAAATATGCTTCTCGGCAGCTATACTATAAAGGCCTCAGTGAAGGGCTCCAATGAAAAAAATAAAAATGGCGGTACCGCAAACGACAAAACGACTGCTAGGGCCCGGAAAGAAAGCAAATCACGCACCAAAGAAGAAGACATCTCGGATCTATATGATGAAGTGAAGATCACTGTTCAAGCTTCCGCTCAAGCGGTGCTAGCGGACCAGATCCTCAAAGATGGCATAACGGTCACCTCTCGCAATCCTGAGCCTAGTGCGGACCAGGGCCTGTGGGTCAAGCTGCGCGAGTGCCTTGAGGGCCGGCGCTTCACAGAAGACTACAAAGAATTCATCGATGAGATCATGTGCGGTAAAAGCCGCAGACCCAACCACAATGAGCTAGATGCGCTGCCCCGCGAACCCTGCGCGTATCGGCACGGTGTCAATGGCTATCAGCTGCTAAAGGCAGCAACAGAAGCCTTCCTGCTCTGTCATGCGTGCTGCGACAGCTTGACGGAAATCAAGCAGAAAAAGTTCGACGCTGATGAGGAGCGCTTACGTCTGGGCTACAGCGCTTCGCGACAACAGATGCAGCAGCGCTTGAAGGCCTACCTGAAGACAAACGCTAGTCCCCAGACACTACCCTACCTACGAAAAATTCTTGGCAACCTCGATCTACTCAATTTAAAGCCTGACGCCTACCCCTACTGCAATGACAGCCTCCGCGGCCAGCCCTGCCTGTTTGAGCTCATCTGGTCGTACTGGCAGGAACAGGGCGGACTGATGCAGACGATCAATGCCATCACGCTGCGCTTCCAGAATCGTCGTGTCCGCCCCGTGGGTGAAGCGGATCCCCTCGCAAACCTTGCCCTTGACCCGTTGCGCCCACTGAATAACCTCTTGTGGGGCTATATCCAGGATACCAACCAGCGCCTGACCGTCGCCCGCCGCGCTTACGAGTACGAGCATGAATATGGCCTCACCATACAGGGCAAGGCGGTGGGCGATCTGCAGCCGGTCGAGCGTCGGGCCCGCTTCCTGGAGTCATTCCACGCGCTGCTCCACGCAGCTTCTGTGTTCTACCACGACAAACAGAACACGATGGTCAATCCCGATCCTTTCCCAATACTTGAGAAAATTCGCGCAGTCCACCTGCTGCTCGCCGAGGGAGCACACAATCAGTTTGGCGACCTGCCATCAACGGCTCGCGCAGAGATGATGCTGGCGCAGTGGCTGATGGCCCAGCAACCGATGCGAGAATTCCTTCAGTCCCGGGCCATGGTCCCGTATGCCGAGCCCTGGATGGGGCAGGTGGACGCCATGCATAAGTTGATGGGCTGGTCCGACGCTTCTGCCACCTACTTCGCGCGCCTTGCCAATTATGGCGAGATGATCCTGCTGTCGATCAGGTATGGCAATTGGGCTAGCGTCAACCACCCCGCGCAAGCGGAAAACTGGCTGACTTACTGGCGCGCCGAAATCCAGGGCTACATCGAAGCCTATAGAACCGTGACTGGAGTGGACCTGGCTGCGAAGCCACAGCAGCCGGCACGCATTAATACGACGCAGCCCAGTGAGCTACTTCAGAGAGGGTCCCAGTCATGAGATACCTCTCAAAGGCCGATCGGACTCGACTCATTCCACAGCTTGAAACTCTGCTCGTCGATCGAAAAGAAATTCGAGAACTACCGCCACAGCCCAAGTTGCCTCCGAGGAGACATAGCCGCTTGTCGGGATCAGTCGGAAGGAGAGGTACTAATCGCAAGAAGGACGTCCGGTATGTTCAGCTACTACTGAATACATTCATTGTTGCGGGCAAGCTCCCTGGATTTCGGCGCTTGAATATTGATGGCATCGCGGGCTCGAACACGGTCAAAGCAATTAAAGCTTTTCAGCGCCTCGCCGTTGGTATGACCAATCCTGACGGCAGAATCGACCCAGGCGGAAAGACACTAAAAGTGCTTGGTGGATCGGCCTTGCCGAACACCATATTTCCGGGACCACCGAGACAACCTACGGTTCCATCATCGACACCTCTCGGCCCGACCGGTGTTCCCTATTTCCGGGGTGTCCAGAAGCCGATTTGGCCTGTCCAAACTACACACCCTAAACGTCTGAAAATAGCCCCACAAGATATTCGTAGCAAGTGGAGAAGCAGAGGGTTTGGTGCGCGTCGGGATAATGGTAGAAGACACCAAGGTGTTGATCTCTATGGTTATCACAAAGATCTAGTTGTCGCCATAGCAGATGGCGTAGTAGTCGATAATCCTCGGCATTTTTACCATGGGACCGACAGAGTTCTCATACGTGGCGAAGGGGGCGTTATTCTCTACGGTGAAATCGAACATCGCTCTGCCCAGAAAATGGGTTTATCAAAGGGAAAGTACGTAAAGGCAGGAGACCCAGTTGGTAGGGTCGGGCGCATGTCCGGAGGAAGCAGCATGCTTCATCTGGAGGCCTACCGAACAGACATAACAAGTAGGCCACGCAAACGGTGGTATGCAGGAAAGTCCCCGCCAGCCGAACTACTCGATCCTACCGATTTATTACAGCGGGCAGCGGCGCGGGACCGGGAGGCCTCTGGCATAAAGAACGAATTGATCGGCAAAGATCAAAATCTTGCACTTCTCCCGGAGATCGAAGCGTTTCTCGCCGATTCCCCTAACTCAACTGACCAGATTCAACAGCTGGAATTCCCCGCGTTAATTGTGCGGAGGCTGTCGGGGTCAGTCGGAAATAATGGCATCAATCGAGAAGACGACGTCCGCTCTGTCCAGCAACTACTAAATATTTTTATCATTGCAGGCTGGCTTCCCGGCATTGGCCCTTTATCGGTCGACGGCGTTGTTGGTCCGAAGGTCATCGCTGCTATTAAGGCTTTCCAACGCGTCTTTGTTGGTATGATCAATCCCGACGGCAGAGTCGACCCAAGTGGGAAGACCCTCGCGAAACTCAACGGCTCAGTGTTCCAGCAACCAGCATCAGCAGCCGCGCCATTAAAACCAATCGCAACGGATGGCACTACTCCAAGCCTGGTCACCGGACCTGTGCAAAGAAGCCTTGCGGACATTCGGTTTATTGCCTACAAAGCTGGGCTTACAAAGGCTTATCAGGACTTCTTGACGTTCCTGGCTTACGGTGAATCAAGAGGAAATAACCTGACAGGGCTAGGGATCCCAGGGCAATTCCCTCCATGGACGAAGACATACCAAAAGTGGGTTGACCGTGGAAGGCCATCTCTAAAGGGCAGTCAGATCCGAGAGGCCAATGCCGCGGCGAAGGGATATCGTAGAAATCAAAGATCGCTTGGCGGATGTTGGCCCGAAGTAAACTACACCTTCGGATCCGGAGGATGGTTTGGTTTTCTTCCTTCAAGTGGCCTGGCAGTTTTCAGAAATACAGAAATTACTTGCTTACATCCTTGGTCGATCTTCGATGGGCCGACCTCTGTGGTCATGGCAATGGGCTATATTTATAGTCTCCAGCGTCGATTTTCGTACAAAAGAAACCCTACTGTACTCACATTAAGAATCGGCTTTGCGTCCCCATCAAAGATGAGCGACGTTGAATTCACCAACAAGAGGATTCCCAAATATACACGACAGCTTCGGGCGATTGGCTTAAGCGACGAATTCCTGAATATGGAGCTTCCTCCACTACCGGCATTTGACCCTCTAATATTAATGAAACGGCTTGGCGCGATACTATGGCTCCCCAGATAATTAGTTGCTTCTTTCGTCGGGCTTGGTAGTCTGGATTGGATATGGCCACTAAGTATGGGCTAACGAGCGGTGGAGACTACCAAGTCTGGCGATCTAGAAGTCTGCATATATACCTGATAAACGCTGCGAGTATCATCACGCCCACTATCAGGCTATTTTTCCTAGTTCCATGAAATTAAAATCAGCCAAGTTTAATTAGCCCCCCAAATTAAGCTCCGGCGGCCTGCAGATATTGCTGCACAGCACGTTGTGATACTCGCAATCGATGCGCCGAGCGAGCGGTGTCACCATTCTCCTCTATCAGCACTATGCGGTAAGCAGTGTCGGCCACAGCACTGCGCAGCTCGGCGATCCCGTTACCTCTGGCCAGTGCCGTTCGGATTGCTTGCTCCCAAGCGTTATCAGGCCAAGTAGGCATGTGCTCGATAGCAGCGTTGACTTCCGCCTCCGGCAAGCAACCCAGGGTAATCGGCCCCGGCGGTACATAGCGCTGACCGACATGTAGTAGCAGCTGGCGCAATTCGCGGACATTGCCGGGGTAGCTGCGCTGCAACAGGTAGTCGCGTACAGACGCGTCAAGCACTGGTGTTACCCCTTCCTCCATCAGCTCTTCGATAAACGCCTGCGCCAAGTGGGGTATATCTTCACGACGCTCTGCCAGTGAAGGCATCCGTAGCACGCATCCGGCGATACGATAGTAGAGATCCTCCCGGAAACGCCCGCCAGCTATATCTGCCTCGAGATCGCGATGAGTGGCACAGATCAGGCGGAAGCAGGTGTGCAGCCACTGGTTGCTGCCAACTCGCTTATAGGTGCCCTCCTGTATCACACGCAAAAGCTCCGCTTGTAGGCGCAGCGGAAGTTCACCAACTTCATCCAGGAACAGGGTGCCTCCATCGGCTTCAGCGAAGGCACCATCGCGGGCGCGAACGGCACCTGTGAAGGCACCCCGCTCGTGACCAAAAAACTCACTCCCCGAGAGCTCCGGGACAATAGTCGTACAATCGCACACGACGAAAGGACACGCTTCGGAATTTTCACCCAAATCATGGATCATCCGCGCCAGCAGCTCTTTGCCCGTGCCGGTTTCGCCCGTCACTAACACCGCACTTCGCCTGAACCGGGCAACCTCTGTCGCTGCATAAAGCACTCTCCGCAGGGCGGGGCTTTGCCCGCGCAGCCGCGCTCTTACTATGGGTGTATTCAGTGACGTGTCGATTTCAAGCCAACGCTGTAGTCGCGACACTATTGAGTTGGCGGGCTCCGCACAGCTGTCCCAAGCCAGAATATCGCGGGCGCCGGCGCGCAGCAGTGCCCAGGAATTCTCACCGGCAATGGTGCTGGCACTAGCTGCCACCGCTAAAGTCTGTGAGCCTCGCTGTCGCTTGACCTCGTGTAGAAAGTTGTGAACGTCAGCACACGGCTTCTCGAACAATAAAACGCCCGGGCCCCGGTAGTCTCCGGCGGCCCTGGTCACAGCAATATCCTCGTGCGCTAACTGCCCAATCAATATGTCGCGTGCTTCCGCGGGGAATTCCGCTGTGCATTGGAGCCAAACCCGCCGCTCTCCCATCTTGCGTTCGCTGATGATGTGACCCACTATTCGACCCTCGGCTTTTAACGCCAAGCATGCCCGTCGAAAGCCGCAAATCCCCTCCTCGATGGCGCGATCTGGGCTTGGCTCAATGGACTATTGGATGCTTAAGTGGGAGAGATAATAGCGGAATTGAATTCGTGTATGTTGGTCTAACTGACGAAGGGCAGCATAGACGACGGATCAATTATTACACCTTGTTACAACAATCCCCAGTACGACAGTGCGCACTAAAGCACAGACAAGTAACCGGCCCATTTTGCCCAAAGGAAGCTATTACCGACAATTGAGAGTCCGCCAATTCATTACACAAGCTCATTTCCCAGCAGATACAGTTTAGATGAAACAGATGAAATCTGTGGTCACCAGGATCGAGGCAGAAAAGAAGCGACAAGGTTTAGCTGGCTTTCAGATCAACGACTTGTCGAACTAGCCGAATAAGAGGAAGTGCGCGTTCTCGCTGGCTCGCTTGCCTAGTTCGCAACCAGCCGGACAGGCCCCGGCACAGAGTGACGACACCCGCTCGCGGGAGTCACTCCCGCCCGCCTCCCTGCCCGGCGCCGGCTTGTTGCAGGGAGATCATCTTCTGGAACGGCTCGAGCATGGACCGGAGATCCTGATCCGGCTCGAGTAGCTCCATTGCCATCGCGATACTCTCCACCGTCGACAGACTGTTGGGCAGCGAGGAGCGGCGCACCCGGTAGTTGGACTGCAGGTCCCCCTCCAGGCTTACCCGCGGCAGTTGCTGCAGCGCCGGGTGCAGGTGGAGCATCTTCTTCGACTTGCGCCAGTTAGCGTCGATCACAACCAGCTGCTCCAGGGGGCCGCTGGCCATCATCCCGCCCTTGCCCACCTGCTCTACAGCGGGAAGCCAGTCCAGGTTGGGATAGAGCAGCGCCGAACGGGGCGCAAGCAGTCGCGCCAGCCCGGTACCGGTCAGCGTTTCCGCCACCACCAGCTCGCTGTTCTCCAGGCACAGGTGCGCCATGCGGCCAGTGTTGAACGGGTGCTTCTCTTCCAACGGGTGCTGTATGATCAGCACCTTGATTCGGTTGGGAATATGGACCAGCGCGCTGCAGTAACAGACGTTCAGCGGGCGTTGGCAGGTGGGGCAGATCTGGCGCGGCATAGATGAGTGAGAATCCCGAGTTTACGGCCCACTGGCTCTCCGATGCAGAGATCCCACTGGCCAGCAAATTCTACCGCACCTACAAATTTCGCGGCAAAGCGCGGCGCCATGATCCCTGCATGGTGATCAGGAACAGCCACCAGCAGATCATCGCCTGCGGATGCCTGCGTCAGCTGACCGGCGCGCAGTTGCTCACCGGGGTGGCGGTGGCGCCGGACTACCAGGGACAGGGGGTCGCTCGCTTGCTGCTAAACAGCATGAGCGAGGCTTTTGGAGAGCTTACATTTACCTTCCCCTACCGCCACCTGGTTCTGTTTTACAGGTCCCTGGGTTTTGCAGAGGAAAGGCCGGGTGGGCAGCCAAGCTCGATCGTCGATCGATACTCCACCTACCAGAAGCAGGGGCGCGATATCCTGGTGATGCGCTATCACGCCCCGGCAGATTCCTGACTGACGTTCTTACTTATTCGGTTCTTCAATAAAGCGCAGGTAAGGAATCTTGGCGTGGAATGTACCGAACTTTTCCCTGGCCTGTTCGTCGTCCAGGGTCAGCGCCACAATCACATTCTGCCCCGGCTCCCAGTCTGCGGGTGTCGCAATCGGCACACCATCCGTAGCCTGGACGGCATCCAGGGCACGCAGGATCTCGCCGAAGTTGCGCCCCACCGACATGGGATATGACATGGTCAGCCGTACCTTCTTGTCTGGACCTATGATGAATACCGTACGCACGGTTGCAGTGTCGGCCGCTGTGCGGCCATCGGGCAGGTAGGCATCAGCTGGCAACATGTCGTAGAGCTTGGATACCTCGAGCGAGGAATCATCGATGATGGGGAAATCGGCAGGCGCCCCGGCAAAGGTTTCGATATCCTGCTTCCACTTCACGTGATCATCGACACTATCTACAGATACGCCAATCAGCTTGGTGTTGCGCTTGGTGAATTCATCGGACAGCTTTGCGGCGGCCCCGAACTCGGTCGTACATACCGGCGTAAAATCCTTCGGATGTGAAAACAGGATAGCATAATTGTCGCCAATCCATTCATGGAACTTCAGCTCGCCGGCGGTAGAATCCGCGGTAAAATCTGGCGCGGTATCGTTTATACGTATAGCCATAGACACTAGTCCTCAGTTGAAACCCAACGTGAATTCAGGGCCATTGCCCCCGAAGCCAGACATGGTCATAGGATCAGGGAGCATGTTGCGGCCAAATGATTTGGAAGCGACGCAAGGCATAGTACCTGCAAGCCGGGCCCTGCGCGCACCGGGGCGTGGAAACCTGCAGGATCAGTCACCAGAATCTACAGGAAAGACAATCCACAGCGGACCTGGTCGTCGCTCGCAAAAATTCGTGACTAAAAATAGCCAGAGAGAATCAAGGTAGACAAGATCCCGGTGGCCAACCAGCTATGGAGGACGCCACGCCTGACGTTTGGCTGGAGCTAATGGCCTGAAGGGGGCTCGGGCTGCGGGAAGATAAACAGCGCGACAAGCTATGTGGACACACCGGGAGAGAACAGCTCGGCAAGCCCGCGCCACAGGGGCTTCCTGAGGGCGAGCGCTTCAAAGCCTGCTCGGGTGGAGCCACTTTTATTCCGGTGGCTCCAACCAGCTTCATGACATCCAGAGCGCCGGGAACGCCAGCGTTTGGCCCAAATTCGTGGCAGGAATAATCGCAATAAAGGCAATTTGGGTAACGACGTAAATAGGGACGCTCCACTTCAATACCGGATGTACACCATTGAATTTCATCCGGTCCATGATCATTGGGGCTACCAGGAGGACATAGGTCGACAATAGGGTCACAGCCATACCGTCAACGGGAACGACTGGCAAATAAGCCACACGTGTGACAGAGGCCGAAATCATGCTCAGCGAGGCCATTAGCATAAAACGTTTATGGCTATGCAGCCGTTTCCTGTACAGCACGCCTAGCGCGTAAAACACAGCAAAGCTTAAGAGCGTGTGCAAAATAGCCCATACAAAAGTTGCACGGTACATCAAATACGACTGGTCCCAACTACTATCGTACCCCGCCATTACCCCTACAAGCATTTCGATCCCGCTGAAAAGTAGCAGTGCGAAAAGAGCCAGGCTTGAGTAGCCAAGTTTCTTGTGAAGTGCAGTATTGCCTGTTGCCGACAGGTTAGACTGTACCGTGAACAGGACATACCAGCCCAGGTACAATATCGCATGTACGATAAAGGACACTGAGACAGATTCAGCTGGGTCCAAAATCTTGGAATAGTGCGGCAGGAGGCTGACTATGATTACGCCGAGCAATATGAGCGAGAAATTCCGATATATGGGCTGACGCGTAAACCGAACGCCTTTCTCCGACCAGCCAAGCTCGCCTGATTCCAGTTTTCCTGTCTGCTCCATCTTATTATCCTTTTCTGGTTTTTATTAATTTCATAACTGCGGTCAGCAGGATCGGCCAGCGCTGCGTGACTAAGGTGGTTATCGTGAGCGTTTTTATTATGTCAGGCGCCACTCCTTAGATCAGCTTTTCCAGATACTCTTTCAAGACCCGGGCGTGGTTGTGCTCCTTATCTTTCGCACCATACAAGAGAACAAGGTTTTTCTGGGTTACCTCTTCGAGGTGCTCTTTCGCCAGTTCCTTATTCTTGCTGAGCTCGCTTAGATACTTCTTCCTGAAATCTCCCCACTTATCGGGGTCATGATCGAACCATTTGCGCAGGTCATCACTGGGGGCCAGGTTTTTCCAGTGGCCGTCCAGGTCAGCCTCATCCTTTGAGATACCGCGTGGCCACAACCGGTCTACGAGTGCGTGATATCCCTGTGGCACGTTGTCATCATAAATACGATGTATCTTGATATTCATACCTGCAGCACCGAGCGACGGGAGACATACCAGAGGTAACGATCCTACTTCTGGATATATGAAGCCCCTGATCATTTACCATGGTAGATCAGCTTTCTAAGCTTAACTGCTTTGCAGGTCAATTTCCTATAAAAGTGGTCCCGCCAACCCCCAGTAGTAGAGGCATAAGCAGATACTCAGGCGGCTCACGGACAGCTCAGAGACGCTCCGACAAAGTAGAGGGTTGGTACGGTCGTGTAGTTAATAGATTCGGAGTGGTTGCGCGATTTGAATTAAGCCCTGAGGCCGGAATCAATATCGCTTAACTGTCTCACGGTAGCCATCGCCTTCTCCTTCTTTGGCTGCATAGTTTTCCAGTGAAAATTGCTGCCCACGCACTCCCCCTCCCACCCCGTAGCTATACAGGAGCTCATACCTGGGACTCGGATCCGTGGCAGTCTCAGCCAATTACCCTAATTGTGGGTGCCCTTTTTACTTTTACACCGGGAGGGAGTGAATACCGGCGGATGTTTTCCCACCTGTTTGCGAAGGCGTCCGCCCTGTTGGGCGGGCTATCTAGCAGCTTGCCTCGCGCGGCTTCAGATTGACCAGGTTATTCAGGACGCCTTCCAGGCCACCGTAGACAGATATCTTGTCGATACGCGCGGTTACCCGCTCCAGGGCTTCCAGCTCCTTCAGGCGCATAAGTACCGGGTTGTTGTCCATCATCTTTGCGGTGTTATGCAGCGACCGCATCGCCTGGGTTTCCTCCCGGCGCTTGATCAGGTTGGCCTCGGACTCCTTCTGGGCCTCCACCACCTGGTTGAGGATCTGCTTCATATCCCCCGGCAGGATAATGTCCTTCACGCCGACCGTCGCCAGCTCGATACCGTACTGTGCCAGCTTTTCCCGCGCAGCCGTGGCGATGCCCTGGTTCAGGCTGTTCTTGTCCTCCAGCAGCGCGTCCAGGGTGTTGCCCCCAACCGCCTCACGCAGGCGCAACTGGAGTTCACGGTAGATGTATTCCGCGTAGTTACCCAGCTTGAGCGCAGCGCGCTCGGCATCCAGAACCCGGTAGTTCGCGCTCAGGTTGATGCGCAGGCTCACCCGGTCACGGGTGAGGATTTCCTGGCCACTGACCTCCACGGTCTGCAGCCTGAGATCCACCAGGGGCACAACGATGGTCCGGTTGTATTTCCAGAAGCCGTAACTGCCGGGTTCGAGTTTGCGTACCAGCGTTCCGTTGACGGTGAGCAGGCCCACGTGTTCATTCGGCACCTCGACATAAAGGAGAGCGGACTCCACCGACGCCTTCGGTACCGCGGCGGAGCCCCGACCGAGCAGGCTGACAAGCCGCTCATCCACGGTGTACTCCTCGCTGATATCGATAATATCGACGCGCACCTTCTCCACGCCTTTCCAGACCGCCAGGAAAGTACCCGGGCTGAGGACATCCACCAGATGTCCGTCGCGGTACAGCAGGCCAACCTGTTTGTCACCCAGCTCGTAGGTCTCTGTGTACGGCGCCAGCTTTTCCGCATGGGTGCTGAGGAAGAATTTGGCGTTCGGGCGCTCGAACAGCACACCACTGATATCGTGGATCTCGACGGTGGCCCTGCCAGCCAGGTGCAGCAGGCGGTGCCGGCCGGGCTCGAGCACGCCGACAAAACGGTTACGGCGGAACAGCAGCGCCCGCTCGTGATCGGCAATATCTACACTTTTCCATATCATCATTTTGCTTTTCCTTACATCCATTCCCCGGCGCATTGACTGCGCAACCAGAGGTGAGGCCCACCCGGAAGCCCGGGGGCCGGCCGCTTGAACCAGGCAGGTGACACAGTCATCGGCCGGCCGGCCTGCAGCGGGATACGCCAATGCGCATTGCCTTCGCTTCAGGCGAGTCCGGCGTGGCTGCGCCACGTGCCAGGTTGCCCACCACCGGCGCCCGGACTTCCGGCGCCTCCGGACACCAGCGGCTGCCTTCCCGGGGGACGGCAAGTCGCCAGGACCCAGGGGCCATGGGCCTCTGGTAGTCAACAAGGGTCTTAACCCTGTGGGGATTTGAACCCCAGGCTTTCGCCTTTTCCGGATAAGTCGTGTAATCGACGACGTTACTCTGGCAGGAGTCGAACCTGCGACCGGCCGAAACCTTCGGCTGCTCTACCTCTGAGCTACAAAGTAGTGTTCAGGTAATTGCGCCGGCAGGTACACAGCAAGCCACAGGCTCCTGTGCCGGGCTGGCGTTGTGAACCAGCTCCGCATGCCGGGCCATTGGCCCAAACTCTTTGACAGTCACCAGCGTATTGCAGGTGACCAGTGTTCTAACGGGGGCACATCCCCTGTGCCATTTTTCATCCCTGGGCATATCCTGCTGCCAATACCTACCGTGCTTGCATGCTGTCCGGCACATTGACAATCCAAGCCGGCCCGCTCTCCCTGCGCACACTGATTTCTGTCCCGGTGAGCTGCCGGATCACCTCGATATTGGTCAGCAGGTGCTGGCTCGGCGCCAGCGTCCTGAAGCAGCCGCCCCGACCCAGCACCATCGGCAGCAGCAGCTGGTCCGCCAGGTGTTCGCCAACCGGAACACCGGCTTCCATATATCGCTTGAACTCTTTCACCGCGCGGCCGGCAACCCGTTCCGACGACAGCTGCTTCTCGCCCACCACCTCGATCACCTCGGTGACGTGCTCCGCGTACACACGCAGCGAGACGATGTTGCCAGGCCCGAATGAATCCACCTGCCGGCGGTGCAATTCTTCCGGTACCCAGTCGCCCTTGCTCGCGATATGCCGCAACTCCCGGTCAGCGACGTGGCCCGGTATCTGCGCCGAGGTGACCAGCGCCTCCTTGCTGAGCACAGCGCCCCGCTCCAGGAGATCCAGCGGCTTCAGTTCGCCCACCGGGTAGATTCGTGCCCGCCACTTGCCGCCGCCGGCGGGGTAAAAGCCGAACCTTTCCAGCTGCACCTCGGCCCGGTAACCCATCTGCGCCATCACCGGCAGGAAACCAGCCTGGATAAAGTCGAAGCTGGGCGCCTGCTTGTTGTGAGTGCCGCCCTCCAGGCAGACCTCGCTCACCCCATCCGCCAGCAGCAACGGCAACAGGATGGTCTGGAACACCAGGCTGGTGCTGCCGGCGGTGCCAATGGCAAACCGATACTCCCCCGCACGCACCTCTCCCGGCTTAAAGGTCACCTCGGTGGAGCTCAGCTCAGCCCCCGTCACCTCCGCGCCGGAGATCGCCTGGGCCGCATGCAGGCACACCAGGTGCTGGCGCATCAGGCCCGGCTTGCGGCGGCCGGCGCGGATATTCCTTATCCGCACCGGCTCCCCCAGGCAGGTCGAGAGAGTGAGCGCGGAGCGGAAAATCTGGCCGCCGCCCTCGCCCTGTGATCCATTAATGGTATGCATGGTCCTATCCTTTCACGCAGACGACCTGTTTCAGGGTGTAGACCACTTCCACCAGGTCTTTCTGGGCGGCCATCACCTTCTCGATCGGCTTGTAGGCCGCCGGGGTTTCATCGATTACGCCGGCATCCTTCCGGCATTCCACATCGGCGGTGGCCTGCAGGTGCTCTTCCAGCGACACCAGCTTCTTGGCCTTGGTGCGGGACATGACCCGGCCCGCGCCGTGGCTGCAGCTACAGAAGCTGTCCGCATTTCCCAGCCCGCGGACGATGAAGGAACGTGCCCCCATGCTCCCCGGGATAATCCCCATCTCGCCTTCACGGGCACGCACCGCCCCCTTGCGGGTAACCAGCACGTTCTTGCCGAAGTGGTGCTCGCGGGACACATAGTTATGGTGGCAATTCACTGCCTCCATACGGGCCTCGAACTCCATCCCCAGCGCCGCCTTCACCGCATCGATGGTGCGGGCCATCATTACCTCGCGGTTGATGCGGGCAAAGTCCTGCGCCCACTCCACCGCCTCCACATACTGGTCGAAGTGCTCGGTACCTTCCGGCAGGTAGCTCAGGTCGGTATCCGGCAGGTGAATATGCCAGCGCTCCATGTCCTTCTTCGCCATCTCGATAAAGTGCGTACCGATGCGGTTACCCACACCGCGGGAACCGCTATGCAGCATCAGCCAGACGCTGTCGTGCTCATCCAGGCACATCTCGATAAAGTGGTTACCGGTCCCGAGCGTACCCAGGTGGTTGATGTTGTTGGTGTTCTTCAGCACCGGGTGCTTTTCCTGCAGTGCATCAAACTGCGCCGCCAGCGGCGCCCAGGCCTGCATCACATCGTCCGGCAGGTTCCCCCACGCACCCTTGTCGCGGCTTCCGCGCAGCCGCGCGGAACGCCCGTGGGGAACCGCCCGCTCGATAGCGGAACGCACACCCGCCAGGTTGTCCGGCAGTTGCGACGCCTTGAGGCTGGTGCGAACCGCCATCATGCCGCAGCCGATATCCACACCCACGGCCGCCGGGATCACGGCGCCGAGTGTCGGCACCACACTGCCGATGGTGGCACCCTTACCCAGGTGCACGTCCGGCATGGCCGCCACCCACTGGTGGATAAACGGCATGCGGGAGATGTTCTTCAGCTGCTCCTTGGCCTCAGCTTCGAAAGGCACGCCGACAGTCCACGACTTGATCGGTACACCACCGTCCTGCATTACTTCATAGGCTTGCTGAGTCATTTTTCCTTTCCTTCTTCTTTCTTCCTGGCCTTTCTCAACCGCTGCCAGGTTCATACTTGCTTATGTGTAATCCCTGTATTGCCAAGACAGTGCCAACTTTTGCCCAGCTGACGAAAAAACTTTTAACCCATTGATTTAGATACAGAAATTCCCTCGTAAATTGATTCGCCGCCATCGACCACCATCATCGAAGCGCCACGCATCTATCTTTTTCGATAGGCAGATAATATATTCGATACCCATGAAAACAGTTGCTATCAGTATTCTCGGCACCACCATGGACCGGCGCGGCAAGGGCGATAAGCGCTGGGACAAGTGGCGGCCGACCGTTTCCATGTGCCAGCACGAAGACCTGCTGATCGACCGGCTGGAACTGCTGTTCGACAACCACTCCCAGGGCCTGGCCAACCAGGTCACCGAGGACATCGCGCTGGTGTCGCCGGAGACCGAGGTGGTTCACCACAAAGTGAACTTCCCGGACCCGTGGGATTTTGAGACGGTCTACAGCCAGCTACTGGATTTTGCCCGCGGCTACCAGTTCCGCCCCAACCGCGAGCGCTACCTGACGCATATCACCACCGGCTCCCACGTGGCGCAGATCTGCCTGTACCTACTGACGGAGGCGGGCTACCTGCCCGGCCAACTGCTGCAGACCTCCCCCGCCCGCCACAACAGCGATGCGCCCGGCCAGTACCAGGTAATTGACCTGGATCTATCCCGGTACGACCAGATTGCCTCGCGCTTCCAGAAGGAACACCAGGAAGGCACCGTCTACCTGAAGGGCGGCATCCAGACCAACAACGCGCCGTTCAACCGCATGATCGAGCAGCTGGAGAAAGTTTCCATCCGCTCCAACGCACCGATCCTGATCACCGGCCCCACCGGCGCCGGCAAGACCCAGCTGGCCCAGCGGGTGTACGAACTGCGCAAGCAACGCGGCAAGCTGGAGGGGCGGCTGGTGGCCATCAACTGCGCCACCCTGAAAGGGGAGAACACCATGTCTGCCCTGTTCGGCCACAAGAAAGGCGCCTTCACCGGCGCCACCGCCGACCGTGCCGGCCTGCTGAAGGAAGCCCACAAGGGACTGCTGTTCTTAGACGAGATCGGCGAGCTGGGGCTGGATGAGCAGGCCATGCTGCTGCGGGCCATCGAGGACAAGCGCTTTATCCCCTTTGGCTCGGACCACGAGGCCAGCAGTGACTTCCAGCTGATTGCCGGCACCAACAAGGACCTGGCCCAGAAAGCCAGGGAAGGCAGCTTCCGCGCCGACCTGCTGGCCCGGATCGACCTGTGGACCTACGAACTGCCATCCCTGCGCGACCGCATCGAGGACCTGGAACCCAATGTCGACTACGAACTGGAATCCTTCTCCAACAAGGCCGGGCACCTGGTGAGCTTCAATAAGGCAGCGCGGGAAAAATACCTGGCGTTCGGCCGTTCAGCCGACGCCACCTGGGCGGCCAACTTCCGCGACCTGAACGCCAGCATCACCCGTATGGCCACTCTCGCAGATGGCGGGCGCATTACGGTGGAGGTAGTGGATGAAGAGATCAGCCGCCTAAAGTACAAGTGGCATACGTCCGGGCACAGTGGGGAGCATGCCCGCAGTGCAGTGGAGAGCGTCCTGGGCAGCGGCCGCACCTCCGAGATGGATTACTACGACCAGCTCAAGCTGGCCGCCCTGATCGATGTGTGCCGGCGTTCCAGCTCCATGGCGGAGGCCGGGCGCAAGCTGTTTAACGTGAGCAGGCAGGCGAAAAAGTCGAATAACGACTCGCACCGGGTGAAGCAGCTGCTTGGCAAGCACGGGTTAAGGTTTGAAGACCTGAAGTGCTAGCCGCTGGGCCGGCATGAAAATTGGGCCCCGCTATCCATGCGGGTCACCTACCACGACTGGCCGCTACATGGATCTCACAACACCAATTAAGGGTTCCAGCAGGCCCCAGTAATGCAGCCCGAACGTGATACTGGCAATGCTCATCGCCAGCCCGACCATGACCCCGATAAAGTAGAGAACCGGCACCGTTGGGTAGATAACAGACTCGGAGGGATGGCGGGGGTTGTAATGCACCATCAGGCCAGGCCCAGTGCTGCGTAGCTTCTCCACAGTACCGATTGCTTTTTCCTCCCTCTGGGTGCCATAGCCTTCCCAGTGATAATTGCTTCCCGTGTATTCCCGGCCTCCCACCCTGTAGCTGTACAGAAGGTCCAGGCCGTAGAAATAGCTTGGGTTGCCCCCAGCGGAGGAACGCTTGAGGGACGTCTCAGCTTTCTGGAGCTGCGCAGAGGCCCGGGGCCAGTAGCGGGATGCGCGTGCCCGGCGCCACCCCTGCAGGTTAACCTTGATTACCGAGCAACCTAGTAGGCACCATGCCAGCAGTGCCGGAGCAAGGAATACTGTGGTACTGGCAAAGGCAGCCAATGCGCTCAGCAACAGAACTATCAAGATAATGCGGCCACTGTACTTCTCCTCGAAAGAGAGGCTCCGCTGTGGACGGGCTTGGGCTTGATCTAGTCGCTCTCTTATATAGTTGCCTTTCTGCTCGTACAAAGGTTGCTCCCCGTTAGGCGCCCGGATGTATTCTCGATCGAGAACGAACTTAATTTCACCCTACTCAGCGATATGAATATATCCCCGTCAAAGGAAGGCTTCTACCTGTCTTTTTAGTTCGCACATGTGAGCCCGCGCTTCTTCTGCGAATGCTTCATCCGTTTCTGAGAATCCCATTTCATAGGCGACCAGACTTCGCTGACCCACAAGTCGCAATTGCAATGTTACCTTGGTTGACGGCTTTATTGGCCTGTGAGGAACATCACTCGATGTTACTACATCTGAATAAACAGTATCGTGACGCGCCCTGATGTCTACCCTTTCGAAGCTATTAAGCGGAAGGGTACGGGTGAAGATAGGTTTTACTATCCCGTAATGGATTTTCACGACTTGCTCTGCCGGACAGATCTGAATGATTCTCCTACCAAACGAATACCAAAGAAAGAATGGAAGAAATGTGAATACCAGAACCACTAGCATCCAGCGTGGTGTTGGAGGAACCAAATCCAGAACCAGCAGTGGAGACGCCCAAAATACTGCGACAAAAAAATAGAAGACTCTGTGCCAGGGAGAAAATATCTCTTGGAATGTGAACACGCTTTTCCCTAAAGATTTCGCCATGAAGATCCCGCCTTACGCTAGTGCCCAAACCTGGACATCCACCAACTAAAAACGATTACGCACCATCCGCATTGAAAGCCCTTTCTGCTTGTGGAAAATGCTGGTTTATTTATCCACCTCACTGGATAGGCGGCTGAGTGGGAGCTGCAAGAAGTGGTGGAGCGCTGGCACCAGCTGTGCAGGGGCTCTGTGCTCTCCCATCACTACGTACGCAATGAGGCGCTGGGAGCTGCGGAGGTGGCATGCCTTACCGAGGTCAATTAAGTCTCGGGGCTCCGCTTTATTTGCCGGCACGCCAACATTTTACTCTGACCCAATTATTTTATTTTTTAAAACTATTGAATAATGGTTGTGTGAGACAGCCACTCGATGAGGTCCGTTACCGTTAGGAATGCCAGGACTATCACGATTACACAGAAAACCAGTGTTCCAATCTGGTCCCGAGTGATTCCGCGGCGTACAAATGCCTCTGCGGGGTTATCCGGGTTTACAAATAAATAACGGCCGTAAAGTCCCGCCCTGACCCGCTCTATATGATTCGTGGCATCGTGAAGTGTGGCGAAAAGCTCGCCGAGGTGGAGGTTTATGTCGTCATTAAGGCGCCGGTAGGTCTTCCCACCATACTCATATTCAAGCTCATATTTTGGCTTGTACCTGTGGTTGATGCCGTCCGAAGATCCTCGCTCAAAGATAACTGTTGACGAAGCAACTCGGTATTCCCGCGGGACCCAATCGTAGCTGCTACAAGATCTGCGCATAGACCCTGTCGTATATACCAGGCCCCAGATACCGAGAACTGTTACCAGCCCACATAACAGGTTGATCGAAAATTCGCCTGCGACGATATAGGCATAAATAGCGCTAAGTGCTGTCGCCAGAAGCAGCCATAAAAATAGTTTCACTTTAAGACTCATCTTTTCATCTGATACCAATAGTGTCTACTCCAATAGCAAATTAAACGTAACAGGTTCAACATATTAGGCCGCACTAATTCGTATTCTGGCTTATCAACTGGAATAAGTTTCCGCTTCCGGAAAATTTTCCAATATATCGTGTTCTGTGCTGCCACCCTCACGTAGAACTTCTCCAATTCGCAACTCAAATGAATAGCTGTGTATCTCTAGGAAGCCCCATACAATGAGGGAGAAGATGCTTATGATCATCCAATTACTGTGAGCAATCGAATCTAGAAAGTCGACTTCAGTCGGCCCCAAGAGCTTACTTGTTATCCAAAGCAATAAGATATTTACAAATGCACCTCTAGCGATACGATCTCTACTGCTTCTTGAATTTAATTCGCTTACAAGCTCTGGCTTCTTTGTGTACACGCTAATCAATCCTTTAGAGCTTGCTCCACTTTCTCCTAGAAAAATATTTCCGGCATTTTTACGTACATTTTCAAACTCATCTTTACGGAGGACATAGCCTTTAAGTAACGCCTTTAATGAATATTTCTTTATCGGGAACTTAGAGGTGATCATATAAGCAAGTGCGTCAATGAACATTCCTAACACGTAAACGACAGGTGTAATCATTACAGCCTGGGTAAGAGGAGCGGCAGCCTGAAATGGTACCTCCATCATTGGGAAAAGCCACAATAAGGCCATTGCGCCTACAACAAGGTATTCGATTAGTAGTCCTGGTAACGCCATGATTATTTCCGAGCTTTTAAGGTTGTGCGTAGGGTTCTATATGTAGAATTGCTCAATATCAGCTAGTTGTCAGCCTCAGCCGAGAAATTTTTCTGCGGAGTTCTTGGGCCAGCTTCTGCTTTTGAGCACCGTAGTGAAGTTGTCGGTGGCAATTAGGACACAGGGCGGCAGCATTGTTGATTGTATCTTCGCCCCCATCCGCGAGTCGCTCAACGTGGTGCACCTCTAAAAATGGCGAGCCATCTTCTCGCATGAAGGGCGCAGGATTACCACAGCACTCACAATTTCCAGCCGCCGTAGCTAATACCCAGGCCACTACTTCGGGGTCTCTGACAAACTGGGTTACTGAGGACTGCGTTGCAGGTGGCTTCTTGTTCCCCTTCGGCGGCAATGACGGCGGATTCTTCCGAAGCTTTTCAACGGAAGCCTCGAAGGCGGCGCTTGAACCAATGTGTTGCCCTTCACTGTCGGCAATGAGCCTTTCCAGAACCCGGATTACATTGGCTCCAACATTGCGTGCTGGCTTCAGACCTGAAATCCAGCGACGGCCTTGAAGGGCGTACACATATGAAATATTTTGCATTCGGTATTCATATGACTTGGGAGTACGGCCAAACCTATTTGCAAGCATTTCATAGTACGACTTCTTAGTGAACGCCTGCGCACTGCTTTCTCGTCGGTGCATTTCTACGTAGACATCTACAGATGCCTTAAGCTCTTCTTCTGTCCAGTTCTCACTCAAGGATTACCCCTAACATTATGATGCGTGCGTCGCCAAAGACTACGATGAGCGTATATTCTAGCCATCAGGTTTCTCGTCGATGCCAGCTATCCAAATCTTATTCTAACCCCACAGATTCAACGACAGGCTAAGCACCGCCTGTGCTTAGGTAGCGATCCCCGGGAGCCCATGCCGGAGCGGATGTCATTCCGGAGCCAGTACTATATTGGCCTACGTGGACCTGAATCCGATCCGCGCCAGAATGGCCGACACTACGGAAAGTTCGGACCACACCTCAATCCAGCGCCGCATCTCTGCTGCGAGAGATGGCCGCCAGCCGGACGTGCTGCTGTCCTTTGCAGGCGATCCCAGGGAAACCATGCCGGAGGGCATGCCGTTCCGGACGCAGGACTATATCGAGCTGGTGGACTGGAGCGGGCGCATTCTACGCAAAGGCAAGCACGGAGCTATCGATAGCAGTCTGCCGCCGATCCTCGAGCGGCTACAAATTGATCCAGGCACTGGCTGTATCTCAACCGTAACTTCGAGAGCCGCTTTAAGTCACTCGTCGTCAGCGTTCACACCGTGCGGAGTGCGTGAGAGCAGCTTGGCAAGCGCTGGACCCATGGCATTCGCGACTGCGAGCGCTGCTTATCCCCGCCGTCTACTCCCTAAAACCTTGCTTTGCTATTAACCGACGCTATCGCGGCCTTACTGCGAGGGTCTGGCTCGTATCAGGAACGCGATCTGCCGTGACTATACTCAATTCTCTTCTACGACGAGGCTTATCGTCCACCATTTAATACAAAGCAACCTAATTCGGATAAACCTACAGGGAACGACAAAATTGATGGGTGTCCTATTTATTTCCCCTCAACTAGTGGCAGGCTTCTCGCAGTTCCCCCTATAGTGAAAATTGCATTTTCACCTTCGGTGGCTATGTCTAGCTCTGTATTTTTCAAGGAGTTAATCGTATCTATTTTGGACTTCTCTGCAATTTCGGCGAGATCCTTTACAAGAGCGGCATTATCTTTCTTTAGTCTCTCCGCTACTTCTCTCCAAATTTGAGCCTCACGCTTTAATTTTTTAATCTCATTTGGATCTAGTGAATCCATAGCAGACTGTTCGGCTTTTGCTGCTTGCACTTCAAAATCATTAACTTGGCTGCTTGCCTTTTCTGCCATTTTGCCCTGTATTTTTTCGCTTATTATCTTGACAAGCGATGAAATAATCTCAATCAAATGCTGCTTAATTATTGGCCAAGCATATTCCTTAAACCATGGCCAAAATGTAGCCACTAAAAATTCTCTGACGGTGTTTACAATACTCATTACTTCCTCCTTAAGTCACCGACCTACGTAAATAAAGTACGATTTTCGTAATAAACTAAAAATTTCTGTTAGATTACCATCTTGGGAAGTTACTTTTTAGTTATTTCTCCCCACAAATCTCTCTTGAGCTTCAATAGTAACGTTTTCGTCCTTCCTACTCTTTTTTATTATTCGAAAGAATGTTTTCTACTTTAACTTAGCTCTTTTATTCACAACCACCAAAAGCGGCTGTTTCTGCGAAGTTGACTCGATGCAATTATTCAAATAGTGAGTGTTCTTTTTATTTGCAGTCCGGCCAATCAGGTTGAGGTATAAACTGTCTGGCCCGGTAATTCTTGACTGCCTTATTGAGCGGTGACTTCGGCCGCCTTGTCCACAGACCCGGAATAGCGCGCGGTAATATCCTCCAGCACCCAGTCCAGCACCGCATCCCGGCCCACGCGGTAATCCGCCCAGCGGGTTGGTATCAATACGTCCGGCTGGATACCCTGGGAGGCCTGGTCCTGGAAGCGGTACAGGCGCTTGGAGTAGTTGACTTCGATACCGGAGTTGGGCAGCGTGAAGCTGTCCATGTCCTGGTAACCCACCGGGTTGCCCCCGGTGGGTTCGCCTACCAGGGTGGCGTTAAACATTTCGCGGAAGTGGGCGGCGTTGCTCATGCCTGCGGAGAAGGTGGCGTTGCCGATCAGGGTGTAGATGCCGCCGTCCCAGTCCAGCCCGTCCACCAGGATCATCTGGTGGGCGAAGCGCAGGCCGACAAAGAAGTCGCCGCCGGTGTTGTCCCGCAGGTCAATGACCAGGTTGCGGATGCGGTGGTCGTCCAGGTACTCGCGCACATCCTCGGCAAAGGACCCCATGTCGGAGAAGGATGGGTAGCGGGCAAAGTAGACGTAGGCCACGCGACGCTCCTCATCGGCGGTCAGCCACAGGTACTCTGACTCGGTCACCAGCTTTTCCCCGAAGGGCACAATCTGCTCCGCGTAGCGGACGGTGACGCTCTCACGGTAATCCGAGCAGGAAATGGCTTCCAACGTGACCATTTCCCGCTGGCCACGCTCGTCCTCAAGGGTAAAGGTGGCGGAGGCAGGATCATCCACGATACCCAGGCCCGCCAGTATGTCTGCGACATTGAGGTGATACGGCAGGTGGCTGCGCAGGGAGTATTCGTTCTCCACGGTCTGTACCACGGGTTCCAGCTTTTCGACTACCTCTGCGGTGGGCATCTCCCCCACCGCCACCAGCTTGCGCCCCAGCAAGCGACGGTGTTCCGGCCCGGTACGCAGCAGGCGCAACTCGCCATCCATGAACTGGAACAGCAGCGGGTAATGCTGGTGATCCGTGCTCCAGAATGGCACGCGGGTATGGCCGTCTCCCACCAGCCGGCTGATGCGCATCAGCTCGACCATTACCTGATCTTCTGTGAGCCTGGGGAGGTCTTCCTTGAGGACTTGCAGTGCACCCTGGAAGTCGTGCTTACCAACTGAGTGATACAGGTTGATGTGCCGCTGTTCGAGCGTATGGCGATATACCTCGATATCATCCTGCCACTTCTCTGCCTCGGTAGGGGGCAATGCTGATGCGGAAGAACCGCTAAACAAGGCCAATCCGGCGAGGATGGCTACATGTAATCCTTTAAACATTCTTCTTCCTTGATCAATTTGCAGAGTTATTATTTTTGGCTATCCCTTCGAGCTCATAGGCCTCTCGATTCAAGCAGGATCATAAGTGCATTAGTGCGTCAATATTTTACTCTGACCCCAATTATTGTGCGTGTGAGCGGCTCGGCAAGCGCTGGGCACAGGGCGTTCGCGACTGTGAGCGTTACCTATCCCCGCCGTCTATTCCCTGAAACCTCGCTTTTCTCTTAACGGGCGCTATCGCATGCTTACTGCGAGGGGCTGGCTCGTGCCGGTAATGTTATCTGGCATCGCCTTCCACACATCATCTTTGCGGCGAAGCGAATTCCCCATCATCTAACACTTGGCAGCCGGGTTCGGAGCGGTCTACAGGGAATTGCCCAATTGATGGGTGTCCTTTTTATGTCCAATCCTTTTCGTGCCTGATTCCCAATTGGTGGGTGTCCTATTAATTTCCCGATTGGTGGGTGTCCTTTTATTCTTCTTTATTCGAGTTTCTTTGCCAAGTGCAATGCTAGGCCACTGATGACAATAGAGCTTCGTAATGAGCTTTGTCTGTCTGTAGATGTTTCATTATGTCGTCAACGGCATTACCTATATCACATACCAGGTCCGAATTATTGGCCAACCTTTCAATATTATTCAAGTGGCTAAAATAATGAAGTACTTTCAAAATTCTTTTAGATTTCTGGGCTCCAAACAACTGTTCTGCCCGCTGATCTACTGTATCTCGGGTGAAGCTTGGTATTCTAGAGTATGTATATAACTCGACAAACCGCCTTACCGCATTCGGTATTGACAAAAGCAACTCTAGGTCTTCCTTATCTTCGCTTTCATGGAAGCGATAAATAATACTGAAGAGATAGTGGTACTCCGAGGAATACATCTCGATTGACTTTGGTAAGTTAACGATTTTAGATTCCTTACTAGAAACTCTCTTGACCTGAAAATATGCACTTTTTTTATTTCCTAGCGGCAACTCTTTGAGCAGAGAAAAAAATTCGAAGTTATGAGTTGATATAAAGATTTGCTTGCACTTACATTGCCATTGCAAAGAGCCACCATCTTGATTTTCAAACTTTCCGAAGAAATAATCTTTAATCAATGCATTCACTTGGAATATGTGGTTGCTATCAAGACTCGAAATAGGATCATCAATATATACAATAACCTGATTAAGCTCCTTGAGCTCCGCTAACTTCGTTAGGAAGAATGAAAATGCAATGGCAGATTTTTCACCTTCACTCAGATTTTTGGCGAGACTCCCCTCTCTAGAAAGCCTAAATCTTTCATATCCATCTATCTCAACCACTTCAATCCGAATTTCGTCTCGGCCAAGAAAATTGGATATATATTCGTTAAGAACCTCTCTGCCTTTTTGAGCTTTACTTATCGAGGCCTGCAATTCCTGCACTTCAGCTTTAAAATTCTCAGCTATGCTTCTATATTTTTTCTTATGATTTGAGAGTATTTTTCTCTTAGCTACTTTTCTATCAATTTCATTATCTATCAGGAAGGTTGCCGCATAGTGCTTCTTTAGTTCATCAATAGCTACCTGTTTCTGATCATCAAAATTTTCAGTGGCCTTATTTGATCGATAAATTGCATCGTTTATCCGCTTCAACAATTCTCTGATTAAATCTTCGGGACCGCTAGAGTATAGAATTTCACCGACTTCTGAAAATGGCGCATCATGCTTCGCTTTAAGATTATTTATCAGTCTCTCAATTTGATGGTTATACTCCTCAATTGAGCTTTCGATACGAACGTTCAGCTCTTCAATGTTAGTTCTAAACTCTGGGTACAGCTGATTTTCATTAAGGTGCACGTAAGTTTTTGGGAGCTTTTCAGCATGCCTCATTAGACTTTTCAATTCTTCTTTATATCTGGCCAGATCTTTAGAGAAGTGTGATTTAAAATCTCTAATTCTTTTTTCTTCAATCTTCCCTCCACAAAACTCACAATTAGTCTTTCCCTCGTTTATAGATAGCCCTTTTTCAATCCAATCTGAAATGGCAGGGTTATCTCTCAAATACTCGATAACGGAAGAAAAGGAAGGTGTTTCCTTAAGTTTTGCGTTGCACTTGTCGAAAAACCCCCTTGCCCCAAGTTGTATACTTATGCTTTGAACTTTTTCTAATCTATCGGTATCAGTTGCTAATGCTTTCTTTAACTTAGATGTTACTTCGCTATCGCTTAGTACAGATTGGCTAATAGGTTTGGGCAAAAGAGCTATTGTTTTATCTAGATGAGTCGCTGTGTAGGCTTCTACTATATTGAGCGTGTTTTTGATTTGTTTAGCGGTGTTTGTTTTCAAGGAGCTGACCAGTTTTTCAATTTCTTTATCTACATTTTTCTTTTTCTTGTACCCAGTTCTACAGCGCTCAACCGAAATCGAAAGTTTTTCAATTTTCTTTTCGGCCTCAATAGTGTCTTCACCCAAAAGAAGAATGGGGTTGAAAGACTCACCGTCCCAACTCAAGTTGTTTTCAATAAATTCTGAATTGAACACCCTCACCAAAGGTGCGTTATCTTTGAAATTGTGCTCATCTAATTTTGTGCCATCCGTTAAATCAAACGTAAATTTTCCGGCCGGAAAATCAGGGTGGGTGGCTCTATGCTCTAAAGTTGAGAAGACTCTAGAAAAAGTAGTTTTTCCTGAATAGTTCCAACCATATATAATGTTTTTTTCATTAAAATCTTCAAGTTCGGATGAGCTACTGAAGTTGTTGAAGACACCAAATGACTGTATTTTCTTTAATGATTTTAACATCGCAACTCCACTTGGACGTTTCAGTTAGTCGCCGCTTTAGTGGTCGACCGAGCTGTCTGTTTATGCAATCCTCCGTAATCGGAACGATGTTGATTGGTTTTGTTTGCGGCAATCGCCATTAACTCATCGCTGTCATACGGTAGTGATTCAGAATCTTCCGAACTGAGTGCCTTTGCTGCCGCAAGTAGGTTATCTGCCGTAGCTCTCGATTCTGACCACATATTTTCAAGAAAGATCATGCTATCGTCATTGACCCTCCCTTCCTCCTTCAAAGACTCTATTCTTCGAACGATCATCGAGCTTCTTTTATTTGTTGAATGCGCCAACCCCATTAGTAAGTGAAAGGCTTGCTTATTCTGGCTTTTCTCTCTTTTTTCCTGAGATATCCAGTGGTATATGGTCACTGCATTAACAACCAGAGATAGCAATGTGATAAGGCTTAAGGAGACGTTGTTTGCATTGAGTATTTCAACCATTCTCAGAACTCACCTTTTATAACGTTCGCATCAGTGGCGGCTGAAGAGTAGCGTAAGTCGTCCCGCGCAGGAGCGTAGGGCCGAAGCTTACTGCCTGTGTTTGTTAATTGCTTTTTGCTTTGCTGCCGCTATAACGCTCAAACTCCATGCCTAGCAGCTTGAACTTCGCCGCATATGGTATAACCAAGAGTCCGACAAAAATACCAAGAAGGGTTAATTGCTGAGAACTGAATTTGTAAATATTTAGAATATCTAGAGTAAGAATTATGCCAACCAGGATAGCCATTAAGTAGCAAGCGAGACTGAAACTGTCTGTAACCCTATTAGATTTACTCTTTACTTCAACCTTATTCTGGGCACGACCACCAGTGAGCAGAGACTTGAATGACGGTGGCGATGGGATAAGTGTTACGCTGCCATCGGACTCATTGACAACACCAATTTTCTTGCCCCCTGTGTCGAAGATATATACAAGAGACAAAGGACTAGATGGAAGAAGTTTTGCGTATGATATAACTTGCCTTGCAGCGTTGCTTAAAGCGTTATCTCTGCACCCTTTCTTTACTTCGATTATAGCTACAACATCATTTGAGTCAGGGTCGATAATAGCTACATCAATGTATTTTCGATGCCCTTTTCCATCGCTGACAGCAAACTCAAAGCGAATGGAACTCTCTGGATAACCCAACTCTATCAATTCTTGAATTAGATAATTAATTGCTTCTACTTCTGTCAATGCTCAAAACTCCATATTACACTTAAAATTTTATTCGAAGGGCGCGCCTTTATATAAGCATTATGGGTCTATTATCTTCTGCGTCTCTGACAAAACGCGACACGCCGCGTTTTGCGGACTTTATTTCTGTCGTTTTATCACAATCCGTACCGCATTAGAGTCAAAGACTCACGCAAATTTCGCCGCGGATAGACGACGCGGCTAGTGATCCGCGTCCGGCTACTTGTGTCCCGATTGCATATGGACAGGCAACATCGGCGAGCTCATCCAGTGAGGACAAGTCAGCTTTTCCCTTTAGCATCCTCAACAAACCGCTCCATCTCCCCCTCCAACATCCCCATCGGCAAAGCCCCATTAGCCAATACCGCATCATGAAACGCCCGGATATCAAACTCCTCCCCCAGCTCCTTCTCCGCCTTCGCTCTGAGTTCGCGAATCTTGATCTCCCCCATCTTGTAAGACAGCGCCTGGCCCGGCCAGGAGATGTAGCGGTCTACCTCGGCGCGCACGTTGGCCGGTGACAGGGAGGTGTTGTCGGCCAGGAAGTCCAGCGCCTGCTGGCGGGTCCAGCCCTGGGAGTGGATGCCGGTGTCGATGACCAGGCGCGCGGCGCGCCACATTTCGTAGCTGAGGCGGCCGAAGTGCTCGTACGGCGTGGTGTAGATACCTTCCATCTCTTTGCCCAGGCGTTCGGTGTAGAGTGCCCAGCCCTCGCCGAAGGCGCTGATGTACAGGTTGCGGCGGAAGTCGGGGACGTTTTCCAGTTCCTGGCTGAGCGCGCCCTGCAGGTGGTGGCCGGGCACGGCCTCGTGCAGGGTCAGCGCCGGCAGTTCGTACAGGGGGCGCTGGTCCAGCGCGTGGGTGTTCACCCAGTAGGCGCCGCCGCGGGTGCCGCCGATGGCGGCCGGGTTGTAGGAGGCGGTGGTGTAGTTGGGGGCAATCTCGTCCGGCACCGGCACCACGCCGTAGGGCAGGCGCGGCAGCTTGCCGAAGAATTCCGGCAGGCGGTAGTCGATCTTCTTGGAGATGTAAGCGGCTTCCTTCAGCAGGCCCTCCGGGGTCTCGGCGTAGAACCGCGGATCGGTGCGCAGGAACTCGGTGAATTCCTCGAAGCTGCCGTCGAAGCCGCTCTCCTCGATCAGCGCCTCCATCTCGGCGCGGATGCGCGCTACCTCTTTCAGGCCCACCTGGTGGATCTGGTCCGGGGACAGGTCCAGGGTCACATAGCGGCGGATGGTGTAGCGGTAGTAGTCCTCGCCGCCGGGCAGCTGCTCGACGCCGATGGTCTCGGTGGCGGCATCCATGTAGTCGCCCTCGAGGAAGTCCGCCAGGCGCGCGAAGGCCGGCATGGCCACTTCACTGATCGCCTTTTTACCTTCGGCCTGCAGTTTTTCCTGTTCGCCTGCGGGCATGGAAGCGGGCATATGCGCGAACGGCTGGTAGAGGCTGCTTTGTGTCGGGTCTTTATAGACCTGGGCGCGCACGGTGGGCGCCACGCCCTGCACCACTATCTGCGGCAGCACGAAGCCGTCGCGGATGCCCTGGCGCATGTTGGCAATGTTCTCGTCGAAGTAGCGGCCGAAGTCGCGGATGCGGGCGATGTAATCCCGGTAGTCTTCCGCGCTGGTCATGGCCAGGCCGTCGCTGGCCCGCAGCGCGCCGGTGTAGAAACTGGAGAAGGTGTTGAAGGGGATGCGATCCAGGTACAGCTGGTTGTGGTCGACGGAGATACCCAGCACCCATTCCAGCAGGTCGCGGTTGACCCGGTCGCTGTCATCCAGCTTGCTGGCGTCTATCTTCTGCAGGCGGGCCAGGAACTGCTGCTCGGCCTTGAGGCGCCGCGCGCGGTCTTCCGGCGCCACGCCCGGCAGGCGATCGTTGTAGTCGGCCACGCCCATGCGCCCGGCCATGATGGGGTTTTCCCGCAGGCTGTACTGCCAGTGCTCATCGATGATGGCCTGCAGCCGGTCGGCTGCATCCGCGGCGCGGGCGCCGGGGGCGCTGGTGGTGACTGCCAGCCAGGTGGTGGCCAGCAGGATGGGCAGGAAATTGCGCAGACGGGCCGGGATGCTCGCCATAGTACTTCTCCACGATATCTGTGTGTTGTTGTTATCGTGCCCGATTTTTTTGTGATATGGGCCATGTGACGATATCACGACATGCACCGAAAAGGGGCAGCGGATGGCGGGTAATCGATTACACGAGATTGCACGGCGGTGCAGTTTTTTTCACGGGCGGGCCGCCCTTCCCCTATATAAGTAAGCGCTAACATTACTGGAGCCATCGATGTGGTGCGGCGGCGGTGGTTGTGAGGGCGGAGGCAAGGAATAAGGAGGACAGGTGAACTACATCTGCGTCTATTGCGGTTCCAATCCCGGGCGGCGGCCCGAGTACCTGCAGGCGGCCGGTGCGCTGGCGGCGGAGCTGGTGGCGCGGGATATCGGGCTGGTGTACGGCGGCGCCGGTATTGGCATCATGGGGACGCTGGCGGACGAGGTGCTGGACCGGGGCGGGCGCGTGATCGGGGTGATTCCGGACGCGCTGGCGGTCCGGGAAGTGCCCCACCCCCGGGTGACGGACATGCGGGTGGTGTCTTCGATGCACGAGCGCAAGGCACTAATGGAAGAGCTCTCCGACGGCTTTATTGCCCTGCCCGGCGGGCTGGGCACCCTGGAGGAGCTGTTCGAGATACTCACCTGGGCCCAGCTGGGTTTTCACCAGAAGCCCTGTGGCCTGCTGGACGTGGCCGGCTACTTCCGCCACCTGGCCAGCTTCCTGGACCATTGCGTGGAAGAGCAGCTGCTGAAGCCGCAATACCGCGAGATGCTGCTGGAGGCGGACGACCCGGCGCGGCTGTTGAAAATGATGGAGGACTACCGGCCGCCGGCCATGGACCAGCGGCTGTCGCGCGACGAGCTGTGACGGGTATCCACAGCCTTCAGGCAACTGGATTGAATTATCAATTGCGGTTTCACAACGCCGGGGCGGTTAGGTGGCGCTTACTTCGCTGGGCTGCCGGCTCGTGCCTCTTGCTTCTATTCGTGAAGTTTCTGTTACCCACACATTCCTTGGATAGTTCTGTGAATAAGTTTTGGGTATCCCCCCTGAATCGCGTGGTTACTAGACTTAGAAAAAACGTTTGAAAAAACAACAGGTTATGGAGGCTCGTCCACAAGAGATGGGAGTGCCGGGCCGGCATGTGGATTATTGCGCCGCGGCGGGCGGTGGTGAACGTATCAGTGTTGGTACAAACGGCTGAGTTATCCAGAGGATAATCGCGGCTGGGGATAAAGTTTTGGCTTTGCCCGGTCCGGAGTTAAAACACAGAATCCTCTGTCGTCATCCCGCTGGGCCGGCATTCCGGCGACTCGTCAGAGCAACGAAGCTCACGCCGGGAGCCAGGACCCCGGGGACCTGCCGTGACTCAGCAATATCCGAAGCGCACATTGAGCCTCGACGGAACGCGAGCCGCAGAGATACTTACTAATTCGGTGCCCTCTGCAATTCCCGACTCCGCATAGCTGGATCCCGGCCTTCGCCGGTGTGCCGGCCCAGCGGGATGACGACGGAGGTTTGTATCCGAGCTATGGGGCTAGGCTGCGCCGGGCGAGCGGAATGACGACGGAGGTTTTTTCTGGGTTGGGGGTAACACTGGTAAGGCGTGCCAGTTTTTTGCGCGGCTGGTTAAATACAAAAAAGCCCGGTGTCGCAGTGCGGCACCGGGCTTTTTATTTTTTCACTGCGCTAGCAGTGTCGGTCAGGCCTTCTCTACGGTCTGCTCGATACGGCCGAAGATGGACTTGCCGTTGCCGTCGAACATCTCGATGGCGATCCTGTCACCGAAGTCCATGAACGAGGTGGTCGGCTTGCCGTCCTGGATGGTCTCGATCATGCGGATCTCGGCGATGCAGCTGTAGCCGACGCCGCCGTCTTTCACCGGCTTGCCGGGGCCGCCGTCCAGTTTGTTGGACACGGTGCCGGAACCGATGATGGTGCCGGCGCCCAGCGGGCGGGTCTTGGCGGCGTGGGCAATGAGCTGGCCGAAGTGGAAGGTCATGTCCACGCCGGCGTTGGGCTCACCGAACTTGTCGCCGTTCAGCTCGGACACCAGCGGCAGGTGTACCTTGCCCTCTTTCCAGTTGTCGCCCAGCTGGTCGGGGGTGACGCACACCGGCGAGAAGGCGCTGGACGGCTTGGACTGGTAGAAGCCGAAGCCCTTGCCCAGTTCGTTCGGGATCAGGCCGCGCAGGGAGACGTCGTTCACCAGCATCACCAGCTTGATGTGCTTGAGTGCGTCCTCGGGGCTCACCCCCATGGGCACGTCGTCGGTGATGACGGCGATCTCGGCCTCGAAGTCGATACCGAAGCCCTCGCTCTGCGGCATCTTCACCGGCTCACGCGGGGCCAGGAAGGTGTCGGAACCGCCCTGGTACATCAGCGGGTCGGTCCAGAAGCTCTCGGGCATTTCGGCACCGCGGGCCTTGCGCACCAGCTCTACGTGGTTGACGTAGGCGCTGCCGTCGGCCCAGTGGTAGGCGCGCGGCAGCGGTGAGTGGCACTGGGCCTGGTCGAAGGCTTCGCCCTCGATCTCGCCGTTTTCCAGCTGCGCGTGCAGTTTTTCCAGCTTGCCGGAAACCTGGTCCCAGTTGTCCAGCGCGCTCTGCAGGGTCGGTGCGATGTCACCGGCCGGCGCCATGCGGGACAGGTCTTCGGAGACCACGACCAACTTGCCGTCGCGGCCGGATTTAAGGCTGGCTAACTTCACTGTGCCTCCTTCTTGTTCGGATTGAATTCCCCTTCGCCGTGCATCCACGCGGCGTGGCGGGGCGCTTTCTTGGTGCGGGACCACTCCTCGAGCATGTCTTCGGCCACCCGCTTGAGCTCCTCGTGCATGCCCGGCTCGGCGGTGTTCGCGGCGAGCTCGATACGGTGCCCGTTCGGGTCGAAGAAGTAAATGGACTTGAAGATGGTGTGGTTGGTGGGGCCGAGCACGTCGATGCCCGCATCTTCCAGCTTCTGCTTCATAGCCATCAGCTCGTCCATGCTCTCCACTTCCAGCGCGATGTGCTGCACCCACTGGGGGGTGTTCTGGTCGCGGCCCATGTCCGGGGAGTTGGGCAGCTCGAAGAACGCCAGCACGTTGCCCTGCCCCGCATCCATGAAGATGTGCATGTACGGGTCGGGTTCCCCGGTGGAGGGAACCTTGTTCTCGGCGATGGCCAGCTGGAAGTCCATGCCCAGGAGATCGCGGTAGAATTCCACGGTCTCCTTGGCATCGCGGCAGCGGTAGGCCACGTGGTGAATACGCTTGATGCCCATGGGATCAGCCTTCTTTTGCCTTGTCACCGATCACGCCGCGCTTCAGCTGGTCGCGCTCGATGGATTCGAACAGTGCCTTGAAGTTGCCCTCGCCAAAGCCTTCGTCTTCCTTGCGCTGGATGAACTCGAAGAACACCGGGCCCAGCATGTTGGCGGAGAAGATCTGCAGCAGCAGGCGCGGCTGGCCGCCCTCGGTGGTGCCGTCCAGCAGCAGACCGCGGGCCTTCAGCTCGTCGGTGGGCTCGCCGTGGCCCGGCAGGCGCTCTTCCAGCATCTCGTAGTAGGTCTCGGGAGGCGGGGTCATGAATTCCATGCCCTGCTCTTTCAGGCGGTCCCAGCAGGCGATCAGGTCGTCACAGGCAAAGGCGATGTGCTGGATGCCCTCGCCGTTGTACTTCATCAGGAACTCTTCGATCTGGCCGCCGCCACCGGCCGCCTCTTCATTCAGCGGGATGCGGATCTTGCCGTCGGGCGCGGTCATCGCCTTGGACAGCAGGCCGGTGTACTCGCCCTTGATGTCGAAGTAGCGGATCTCGCGGAAGTTGAACAGGTCTTCGTAGTACTTGGCCCAGTACTCCATGCGGCCGCGGTACACGTTGTGGGTCAGGTGGTCCAGGGTGTGGAAGCCACAGCCTTCCGGATGCTTGTCGACGCCCTCGATCCACTCGAAGTCGATGTCGTAGATGGACTCGCCTTCCTTGTAGCGGTCGATCAGGTACAGGGTGGCACCGCCGATACCCTTGATGGCCGGCAGGCGCAGTTCCATCGGGCCGGTTTCCACTTCCACCGGCTGGGCGCCCTTCTTGATGGCCTCTTCGTAGGCGAACCTGGCGTCCTTCACGCGGAAGGCCAGGCCGCAGGCAGACGGGCCGTGCTCGCGGGCGTAGTAGTCGGCGTGGCTGCCCGGCTCGTAGTTGGTGATGAAGTTGATATCACCCTGGCGCCACAGTTCCACGTCTTTGGAGCGGTGGCGGGCGACCTTGGAGAAGCCCATGGCCGTGAAGACGGTTTCCAGGATGCCTTTCTCCGGCGCGGTGAATTCGACGAACTCAAAGCCGTCGAGGCCCATCGGGTTTTCAAACAAATCGGCCATGGTGGTCCTCCGTTATCTCTCTTACATCTCTCTATATCTGCGCAGCCATGCGGTTGTGGCGGCAGTGAGGGTAGTTTCAGGTGCAACGAAGTTAGTTGCACGTGTAACTAAAGTCAAGAGACGCCAGCCAAATGTGTGGACAGTGGCCGCCATGCAGTCACCAGACCGTGAAACTGACGCGATCTGCATCGATCTCCGCTTTTGCAGCGAAACAGGCTGCATATTGCGGTTTATCTCCCGCCGGTGCGACGGGCCGCCCGATCGACTGCCTGGCGACAGGCTCCTGAGGCAGTTCTAGCGTGCCGGGAAGCCGGCCAGTGGTAACGGGTGGCGTGGCCCGAACAAACCAGCGCGGCCGGCGCCGCACCGTTACAATCGGGGCCGACAAGAACAACAGGGCCCGGCCATACCGGGCCGGCCACCGGATCCCGTAACCATGAAGAAGACCCTGATCGCCCTGCTGGGCGGCGTCACCGCCCTGGCCCTGGTGCTGGTACTGCTGGCCCCGCGGCTGCTGGGCTTTTCCGTCACCCGCCTCGACGACGCCGGGGGCGTGGCCACCGCCATGGGCGCCAAGCTGGCCTGCTCGGGCCACTTTATCTCTGGCTTCGGGCACGAGCGCATCGTCGACGACCTGGCTTCCTACTCGCCGGTCAACCGCCTGCTGGAGCTGGAATACGGCGAGCGCAGCGTCTCCGCCGCACTGCTGGGCATGGCGCGCGCCAGCGCCACCTACCGCGAGGGCCTGGGCTGCACGCTGGATATCGGCGATACCGGTGCGCTGGACCGGGTGGAGCTGGCACCGCTGGCGACCCGTGATGAGGAGTGGCCCCGCGGCAACACCGTCTCCACTATCGACGCCAGGCTGCAGCAGCAGGTAGAGGAAGTGCTGGCGCGGGACAACGCCGCCGGCCGGCAGACCCGCGCGTTGGTGGTAGTGCAGGATGGCAGGCTCGTGGCCGAGGCCTACGGGCCGGGGATCGATGCGCAGACACCGCTACTCGGGTGGTCCATGGGCAAGAGCCTGACCGCGATCCTGCAGGGCCGGCTGGAAGCACTGGGACTGGCGGGCAGCCTGGAGGGACCGGTATTCCCCGAGTGGGAGAGTGACGCGCGCGCACGCATCGGGCTGGAGGACCTGCTGCAGATGTCCTCCGGGCTGGGATTCGACGAGACCTACGCGCCGGGCAGCGATTCCACGCGGATGCTGTTCGGCGCCCACAGTGCTTCGGGTGTTGCCCTGGCGAGCCCCGCGGCGCGGGAGCCGGGCAGTCACTTCTCTTACTCGTCCGGTACCACCAACCTGATCGCGCGCTGGGTACACCAGCGCCTCGGCGGCGATGTGCAGGCGAGTGTGGACTTTTTCCGGGACGAGCTTCTGCGACCGCTGGGCATGGCCCACACGGTATTCGAACCCGATCCCAGCGGCATCTTCGTAGGCAGTTCCTACATCTACGCCTCCGGTCGCGACTGGGCGCGGCTGGGACAGCTGATGCTGGGCGGCGGCGAGCTGGACGGCCGCCGGCTGCTGGAACCGGACTGGGTGGCGCGTGCCACCAGCCCCAACAGCAGTGCCAACGATCCCCGTTATGGCTACCAGTTCTGGCTGAATGGCGGCGGTGACACCCTGCGCTACCCGGAGTTGCCGGCAGATGCCTACTTCATGCGCGGCAACCGCAAGCAGGTAGTCATGGTGTCGCCGTCCACCAACACCGTGGTGGTGCGGCTGGGGTGGTCTTCCGGCGCCTATCCGACCGGCAGCAACTTCGCCAGCATACTGGCGGCGCTGCCAGCCCGACCGGATGGCGCCTGAAGGAACCGGGTCAGCGGAGGCTGCGCGACTACTGTTGCGGCTGCATCCCGCCCTGGGCGCACATACCGTCGGTGCCGCAGTCGGCGCCCTGGTTGAACTGGCCACCCATGCCGGTGCACTGCTGCTCGGAAACCGGCGCGGAGCAAGTGTTGTCGGCCTTCTGGCAACAGCCCATCATGTCGGTGCCTTCCATGCCGGGCTGCTGGCCGTCCGGCGTGGTGGTACCGCCGCCTTCCTGCATGCCGCCGCCGTTCTCCATCTGGCCGTTTTCCATGCGCTCTTCCTTGCGCTCCTCGCGTTCGCTCTCACATCCCGTGAATACCGCCAGCAGGCAGCCGATCATCAGCAGTTTGGTGGTGAATTTCAGCAGTTCCATAATGACTCCCTCAGGTTTTGGGAATGGCCCCGGCCCTTACAGCACGGGAATTTAAATCGCACGGAATCGGCCCGGCTGCTCAGGTTGCCCCGCCCAGCTGTTGCCCGACCGCATCGGTGGCCGTCTCGGACAGGCCGAGTACCGCCGCCAGTGTGTCCAGGTGGGCTTTCTCCCGCGGATTGTTCTCGTCGATGGTCATCGCCGTGACCAGGTAAATGTTCAGCGCGGTGCCGGGGTCATTGACCCTTGCCACTACGCCATCCATATCCACCGGCTGCGCCAGCAGCCGCCGGAATTCTTCGAGCTCGTCGTCTTCCAGCTCGCCCGCGAGCGTGCCGGTAATATTCTGTCGCTCTTCTTCGGCCAGCGGGCCATCGGCCTGTGCCGCGGCCACCATCGCCTGCAGCAGCACGTCGGCCTGCTGCTCGCCCCGGCCGCCGCCGTCGCTCTCGGCAAAGGCGAACATGTGCTTGCCGGGGCTGGCCCAGCCACCGCGGTTGCCGCCTGGCCCGCCTGCGCCGCCGGGGGTGAACTTGCCGCGGCGCCGGCTGAAAACCTCCCCGAGAATGTCATTGGGGTCGCTGCGGCAGCCGCTGTCCCGTTCCACCTGGCGCATCACCCGCTGCGCCGTGTCCACCAGCATCGCGGTGCCCCGCTGGCCGGTACCGGCCGCCTCGCCGGCTTGGGCGAAGGCTTCGGCCGGCGCCGCGTCGTGGGTGCCTGCCCGTCCGGGCACCGGCGGGGGCACCCGGCCCAGGTCGGGCTGCAGGGCACTGTCGCCGGGCTCTTCCAGCGACCGCCCCCGCAGGCGACGGTGGAGCATCGAGGTGCCGGCACCCAGCAAAGCGCCCAGCAGTAACTTTTTGCGCATTCCGGACCCAATGTAGACCAAGCGTCTATGGGTTTAGCGTAGCCCAGCACTGACGGGTCTTCCGCCCCAGCCCCCGGATTTACTGCCGCCGCAGGCAGTGACCGCCGGGCCGGCGCTGATTTTCCCTTTTGGATTTCCACCGAGTCGGTACAATCGGCTCCCGCTGGCGGGCTGCCTGCGCGGATCTGCCCTACCCTGAATGCATTGAAAAGGACACCCCATGATTCTTGCCGCCGTCGCCATCATTGCCGGTTTCGCCCTGCTGGTCTGGAGCGCCGACCGCTTCGTGGACGGTGCGGCGGCCACCGCCCAGCACGCCGGCATGCCACCGCTGCTGATCGGCATGGTGATCGTGGGTTTTGGCACCTCGGCGCCGGAAATGGTGGTGTCGGCCATCGCGGCGCTGGACGGCAGCCCGGGACTGGCGCTGGGCAACGCCTACGGTTCCAATATCGCCAACACCGGCCTGATCCTGGGTGTGACGGCAATGGTGATCCCGCTGACGGTGCACTCCAAGATCGTGCGCAAGGAGCTGCCGCTGCTGCTGGCCATCAGCTGCCTGACCGGGGCCTTCCTGTGGAATAACGCGCTGGCGCGCTGGGAGGCGCTGGTGCTGCTCGCGGGCTTCTTCGGATTGATCGGCTGGTCGATCTTCTCCGCAATGCGCGGCAAGGGCGACGTGCTGGAAGGCGAGATGGCGAGCGAGCTGGAAGTACACACCATGCCGCTGGGGCGCGCCATCTTCTGGGTGGTGGCGGGCCTGGTGCTGCTGATCGTCAGCTCGCGCATGCTGGTGTGGGGTGCGGTGACCATCGCCCAGTCGCTGGGGGTCAGCGACCTGATTATCGGCCTGACCATCGTGGCGCTGGGCACCTCGCTGCCGGAGCTGGCGGCCACGGTGGTGGCGGCGCGCAAGGGCGAGCACGATATCGCCATCGGCAACGTGGTGGGCTCGAATATGTTCAACCTGCTGGCGGTGGTGGGCATCGCCGGCGTTATCGCGCCCATGTCGAACGTGCCACCGGAGATGTTGACCCGGGACTGGCCGATGGTGGTGGGCCTGACCGTTGCCCTGTTCGTGTTCGGCTACGGGTTTCGCGGCCAGGGCCGTATCAACCGGCTGGAGGGCACCGTGCTGCTGCTGGCCTACGTGGTCTACAACAGCTACCTGGCGCTGACCATCACCCGCGCCGCGACTTCCTGACGGCGGGCCCGCCCGGGCTTCTTCCCAGGGTTATTCCTCGCCCCGCTCCAGGCGCGCCAGCCGCGCCTGCAGTCGCTCGATCTCTTCCAGCAGCTCGATCGCCAGGGCGGCGCCGGCCAGGTTCACGCCCAGGTCGCGCTCCAGGCTGTAGACCCGCCGCACGCGGCGCACGCAGATGCCACTGAAGCGCCAGCGCGCCCGCCCGCGACCGCGCGGCTCGATTACGCCCTCCTCCACCAGCGCCAGTACCTCTTCCGCGGGAATGCCGCAGGCCCGGCAGAGCTCGCCCAGGGTCAGCTCACTGTGTTCGTCGAGGATGGCGGCCACCACTTCCCTACGCTTGTCAGATTGCATGGCCGTCTCCTCTAGCTGCCCAGCCCGCTGCGGGGGTCGAAACTGAATGCCTCGCTGAATGTGCGGTAGGCCTCTTTCTGCGCCTCGCTCTCCGCCGGCGGTGCCGTGACCTGCAGCACCACGTACATGTCGCCGGGCTCCTTGGCGGGGATGCCGCGTCCCTTCAGGCGCAGCCTGGCGCCGCTCCTGCTATTGGCGGGAATGGTCAGGTGGATCTCGCCCTCGGGGGTGGGCACTTTCACCTTCGCCCCCAGCGCCGCCTCCCAGGGCGCCACCGGCAGGTTCAGGTACACCGTCTTGCCCTCGACCGAATAGAGGGGGTGGGGATTGAAGCTGATCTCCAGGTACAGGTCGCCGGGCTTGCCCTCGCCGAAACCGGGCTCGCCCTGGCCGGCCAGGCGGATCTGCTGGCCCTCGGTGACGCCCCTGGGGATCTTCACGTTGAGCTTGCGCTCCTTGAGCTGCGGCCGGCCGTCGGGCCCCAGTTCGGAATGCTTGAGGGAAATCTGGCGGGTGCCGCCGTGGTAGCTGTCTTCCAGGTCGATGGCGATCCGGGCATAGGTGTTCTCGCCCTGGGCGTGGTACTGGCGCTGGCGCGCCCCGCCACCAAAACCGTGGAAACCGCCGCGGCCGAACAGGCTCTCGAAGAAGTCGCTGAACGCCTCCGAGTCGGCGCCGGTATAGCCACCGCCATGGAACTCGAAGCCTTCGTCCCAGTTGGGCGGCGGGCGGAAGTCCTGGCCGGCCTGGTAGCCGCTGCCCAGCTGGTCGTAAGCGGCGCGCTTCTCCGGATCCTTCAACACCTCGTAGGCCTCGCCCACTTCCTTGAAGCGATCCTCGGCGCCGGCCTCCTTGCTGATATCCGGGTGGTATTTGCGCGCCAGCTTGCGGTAGGCGCGCTTGATCTCGGCCTGGCTGGCATCCCGCTCCAGGCCGAGAATCTGGTAGTAGTCCCTGTATTCCATGGCTCTAATAAAGCTGAATTTTTCCGCCCTTGCCATGCCGGCGCCGGACATACTTTACAAAGCCTGTGCCAGCCGTGCGCCACGGGCCGGATGTGGTTGCGCTCCCGCGCTTCCCGGCCGAAAGCCGACCGGGTGGCGGGGAGCCCCCTGCGGCGGGGAACTACTTCTCGTTCAGGCTAAGCACCCATTCCGCCAGGAGGCGCGCCTCCTCCTCGGTCACGGGATTCGGCGGCATTGCCATAGGGCCCCACTTGCCGCTGACCCCGTTTTTGATGCTGGTGGCCAGCATTTCCACCGCGCCTTCCTGGCCAGCGTATTTGGCTCCTATCTCCTTCAGCGCCGGGCCCACCATCTTGCCGTCAACCTGGTGACAGGCCACACAGGGCTTGCTCTTGAACAGGGCCTCACCATCCTGTGCCTGGAGCGGTACGGCGCCCAACACGCCTATTGTCAGGCCAATGGCCAACAGTTGCTTTTTCACAGTGCTTCCTCTTTCACTCGGGTTGGTTGTGTTTATGGCCATGGGGCGATGTCGCCTCCATGGAGACAGGTTCCGCCTGGTCGCGTGCCTCGCCGGGCGCCGCAATATCCCCGTGCAGGTGCGCCAGCTTAACCTGGCCGTATTCGAGCACAGAGCCGCCGAACTCCATCGCAAAATGTTGCGCCGCATGCCTTGAGGCGAAGGAGGCCACGGTTGGCCCCATGGCCCCGCGGCGGCTGGAACCGGTTACGTAAAAGGCCTCGCGAGCATCAACCAGGGCTGTATCCGCCGGGTCTTGCCAGTCCGTCCGCGCCATGTCGTGCACGTACACAGTGAGGTTGCGGTGAATGTTTTCCGGCTGGAGCAGCCAGGTAAGGAGATCCCGGGTAGAACAGAACTTCCGTACCTGGCGTCCCTGTTCTCCTATCGCCTGCCCCTTCGGGCCGGGAAAGGGCTGGATGGCCATGCCGCACACGTGGCACTCGTCTGCAGACTGGAAATGCACCGGCGGTGCGACCGCGGCCGTTTCCACCGAAGGCTCGGAACATCCGGCGGCCATCGACAACAATGCCGCAACGCCGAGATAGATCGCGGCCAGTTTCATCGTACCGGGCATGGTTATAACCTCCGTTTCAGGAATAGTGCCCAGGCAGCGGTAAACGGCACCACTGTCCAGACCGCCAACGCCAGCCACAGCCCCCAGGGCCCGAACGGCAGATCCGCTCCCAGGCTCAGCACACCGGTGAGCTCGCCACCATCGCTGAACGCGACAATATTGAGCAGGCGGTAGATATCGGTGGGATTCAGCAGCAGCAGCCAGGGCAGCAGGTCGGGATTGAATGCTCCCTTGCTGGCCACCAGGATCCCCAGCAACACCAGGTCGAACACCAGCACGAACAGGAACCACACTCCCAGCGCAATACCAGCCGCTACCGGCTTTTCACTGACCCGCACACTCGCCAGGTACGCCAGGGCAACAAAGCCCCAGCCCAGCAGCACCGACGACAGGATAAAGCGCAGCAGCGCCTCCAGCAGCGGTGCCACCGCAACGCCGTCCACCAGCAGTGCGATGGCCAGCCCCGCCAGCCCAAAGCCAAGCGCGGTGGCCAGTGCCAGGGTCAGGCCGTGGCCGAGGAATTTCCCCAGCAGGAGTTGCCCCCGGGTCAGGGGATAGGTCAGGAGCAACAGCAGGGTCCCGCCCTCGTCCTCACCGACAATGGCGTCGTACGCCAGCAGCAGGGCAATCAGCGGAATCAGGAAAATGCCCAGGCTGGCCAGGCTGGCGATGGTGGCCGGTGTATTGCCATAGCCGATGCTGCCGGAGGCGGCGGCACCGAACCAGGCGATGCCCATGGCCAGGGTGGCGAACACCAGGCTGATGGCGAGCAACCAGCGGTTGCGCAGGCTGTCACTCAGCTCCTTGCGGGCAATGCTCCAGATACTCGACATTTCAGCACCCTCCGCCGGCGACGCCGGTGAAATGGCAGTAAAGATCCTCCAGCGTGGGCTGCTGGATCTGCAGGTCATCGAGCTCAGCGCTGTTCATCAACGACCGGATGGCCGTCATCTTGTCCCCGGGGCGGACGTCCAGCTCGATGGTATTGCTGTCCCGGGTCACGGTATCCAGCCGAGGTACATTGCCGTTCAGGCGCTGCAGCAGCTCGTCGGCACCCGGGGCCTGCGCCTTCAGGCGAACCGGCAGGCCGGCCTGCCGGCGCAGGGAGGCCAGGTTTCCCCTGGCCACCAGGCGTCCCCCGGCAAGAATGGCCGCCTCGTCGATATAGGGCTCCACACCCGGCAAGACGTGGGAGCAGAGTACGATGCCGGTGCCGCTGTCCCGCAGCCGGCGCAGCAGCCGGTAGAGATCGGCGGTGGCGACCGGGTCCAGTCCCGTCGTCGGTTCATCCAGCATCAGCAGCTCCGGGCTTCCCAGCAGCGCCTGGGCCAGCCCCAGCCGCTGCTTCATGCCCTTGGAGTAGGTCCTGACCCGGCGCCCGGACGCCTCGGCCAGACCGACCTGTTCCAGCAGCTCGGGCACCTGGCGGCGGGGCGCGTCCTTCAGGCGGGCGAAATGGGCCAGGGTCTCGCGCCCGGTGAGCTGCGGATAGAACATCACATTCTCCGGCAGGTAACCGATGCGCCGGGCCACGTCCGGTGCCCCCGGCTGCCCACCGAGGACGGCCAGCCGACCCCGGTCCGGCGCCATCAGGCCGAGGATCAGTTTGATGGTGGTGGTCTTGCCGGCACCGTTGTGCCCGAACAGGCCGAGAATGCGCCCGGCGCCCAGTGCGAGGCTGATGTCCCGCAGCACCGGCTGGCGGTCGTAGCCGTAGTCGATGTGTTCCAGCTCAAAACAATTCATTCTTTACTTCTCCTGCAGCGCCGCTGGCAGCCGCATCAAAGGATGCTTGTCGGCGACTCCCGCCGGCTTCACCACCGGGAAGGCGCGCTGCACCCAGCGCAGGGTATCGACAGCGGGGCTGTTCATCAGCACCCGGGCCTGCGGGTAAGTCCACAGCAGCCGGTCGACCTGGTCGTTCGGTTCATAGGCCACGTCCCCGACCCCATCCTGGTCCCGGTCCCAGCCGAGGTAATCGCTCCAGAAGTTCCCGCGGCCGGCGTCCGACCACTCTTGCGGCCGGGTGGCGACGTACTTCACCTGGCGCCGGTTATCGATAAAACCGTTGCCAAATACCTGGTTGTCTTCCGATCCCGCGGTCAGGTGGATGCCGATATCACTGTCGCGAAACACATTGCCGCTGAAGGTGTTGTACAGGGAGTTGTAAATGAACACCGCCTTGCCCTCGGCCCCCTGGATGTCCACCCCGGCACTCTGGCCCTGGCGGACGCCGGTTATGACGTTGCCGCGAATCTCGGACTGGGTGATGAAGTTCATCAGGATGCCGTAGTTGCGATCGCCCTCGGAGTGGTTGTCGATCACCGTCAGCCGCTTACTCTGCATCAGCGCATAGCCGGTGCGGGTGTTGCGGGTGATGTTTCCCTCCAGGTGATTGCTGTGGGAATACATGTAGTGAATGCCATAGCGCAGGTCGCTCATGACATTGCCAATAATTCGATTGTGGTTTGCCGTTTCGATATAGATCGCATCGCGGGTCTGCTGAATGCGATTGCCCTCGATCAGCGCCCCCTGCGTATTAAACAGGTGAATACCGTTGCCGCGATCCTGGGACCGCAGCGTGGCGTCCCCGCGCACGCGGTTGTTGCGCACGCGGACATTCCTGGCCGCGTCCAGCCAGATGCCGAAGCCGGGCCCGGTCAGGGTGTTGTCCTCGATTGCGGCACCGCTGGCAGACCTGGCGACGAAGATTCCCGCATCGAGCTGGTTCAGGTCCGCGCCCCAGTTGCGGACCATGCAGCCGCGCAAGGTGACATCGGGGGCGGTGATGACCACGGCGTGGCCCCGCCCCCCACCGTCGATCACGGTATTGTTGGAACACTGGATGGTCACATTCGCCACCTCGATGCGAATGGGCGGCAGCTCGCCCCCGGGCAGCAACAACTGCTCGCCCGGGGAGAGTGCATCCAACTGCGGCTGTACGCCGGCACTCGCCATCAGGCTCCAGCCGCAGAGCCAGCCCAGGGCCCAGAAACGGCAGCCACCGGGTCCAGTGATCCAATTCTTCATACCGTAACCGTCAGGCCTTTTCCACGATCATCCGGCCACGCATTTCCATGTGCAGGGCGTGGCAGAACCAGTTGCAGTAATACCAGAAGACCCCCGGCCTATCGGCGGTGAAGGTCACCGAGCTGGTCTGCTGCGGGCTGATCTCCATACTGGCGCCGTGGTTGACCATGCAGAAACCGTGGGTTACGTCTTCGACAGTATCCAGGTTGGTGACGTACACCGTGACTTCATCTCCCTGCTTGACCTTGAACTCGGTTATTCCGAAGGCCGGTGCCACCGAGGTCATGTACACCCGCACCTTCTGGCCGTCCCGGACCACCTTGTTGTCGGTCTCCAGGGTGACGCCATCCTTTGTGGCCTGTTCCCGTGCACTGGCAAAGAACGGATCGTTGCGGTCGTAGATTTTCCGGGTCTTGATCTGGTCACGGCGGACCAGGATACAGTCGTGCGGCTCCGCGTAGGTGGGGCCGTCGTGCACCAGTTTCATTTCCTCGCCGGAAATATCGATCAACTGGTCATTCTCTGCATGCAGCGGCCCCGTGGGCAGGAAGCGGTCCTTGGAGAATTTGGACAGCACCACCAGCCACTTGCCATCGGCATCCCGGGATTCGGTCAGGGAGGCGTGGTTGTGGCCGGGCTGGTAATGGACATCCAGCTTCTGGCGAATGTAATTGACCTTTTCACCGCCGTAATGGCGAATGGCATCCGCGATATTCCATTTGGCCACCTGGCTGTCGATAAACAGCGTGGTGTAGGCATTGCCGCGGCCATCGAAAGTAGTGTGCAGCGGACCCAGCCCCAGTTCGGGCTCAGCCACCACCACATCGCGCTCTTTGCCCAGCTTGCCCTCGAACAGGTCATCCAGCTTATCGATCTCAATGATGGTCACGGTCGGCGACAACTTGCCGTTGGCAATAAAGTATTTGCCATCCGGCGAGGTGTTGAGTCCATGGGGATTCTTTGGCACCGGAATGTAACGGGTCAGGTTGGAGCCGTGGCGGCCATCCACCACCGGCACACGGGAATTGCCGATGGTTGTGAAGTTGCCGGCCTTCACCGCGGCCTCGATGCGTGGAATGTTGAAGACCACCACCCAGTCACGGTCGTTGCGCATGGTACCGGCCAGGTCCAGCGCTTTTTCCGAGTTGTAGCAGGTGGCGGCGGCGTACCTGCCTGTATAGTCGGCGTCAGTGTTGTCCAGGTTACCGTCGACGATGACCTGGAACGCCACCTCCATGGTTTCCGCATCGATGGCGTTGAACATGGTGTAATGGTCTTCCATATTTTCCATGTTGGTGCCGTCGTTGGGCTGGGGGATCACGAACTCCCCATTGCAGAAGACGTAATTGGTCTTCGGCACCTTCTGCAGGCGCAGGCCGTGCACCGCCTGGACGTTGGGAACATGCGTGATCTTGTCACACTTCATGATGTCCAGGCGGATGCGCGCCACGCGCGTGTTGGCCTTGTCGTTGATAAACAGGTATTTGCCGTCGTAACGGCCATCGGTCATGGAAATGTGCGGATGGTGCGTGTCGCCGTTGAGATGGACGTTGTCGTGGCCCAGCACATCCCTGCTCTCGTTGGTGAGGCCCCAGCCGGTGGCGGAATCCACGTTAAACACAGGGATCCGCATCAGCTCGCGCATGGACGGCACGCCCAGGACCCGGACCTCGCCCGAGTGTCCGCCGCTCCAGAAACCGTAGTACTCGTCCAGCTCACCGGGATGAACGGCGGCCTTGTTGCGTGCTTCCTTCGCAGCTGCCGCCCAGGTTTCCCGTGACATTACCGCCGACCCCAGACCGGCGACACCGGTTGCGCCGGCCACACCGGCAAGTGCGGTCGCACCCAGAAAATTGCGGCGGCTTACATCAGTCCCGGTTCCCTTTTCTTTTGAAGTTTTTCGCTTGCTCATTGTGTCTTCTCCGCTGTTGATATTCGAGATTGGTTCGGGTGCTCAATCGAGCTCCACCACGGGAATCTGTTGTCGAGATTTTTTGGGTGAATTCCGCCCGCGGCCGCGGCGTTTGTTGATCAGCGGCGGGCATTTATGGTCATCGAAATAGGTCATCTGGCAATCCAGGCAATAGTGGCACTCGGTAAAGTTGATGGTGCCATCGGGGTGAATGGCCTGGATTTCACATTCCTTCTCACAGAGCCGGCAGGGGTTCCCGCATTCGCGGCGGCGCTTTAGCCAGTCGAAAATCCTGAAGCGGCTGGGCAGGGCAAGCGCCGCGCCCAGCGGGCAGAGATAGCGGCAATAGACCTTGCGGGTGAACAGGTTGACGGCCACCAGTGCCAGCGCATAGGTGACGAAGGGCCAGCTGCGGTCGAAGTGCAGGGTGATCGCGGTCTTGAAGGGCTCAACCTCTGCCAGCTGTTCGGCGGTGGCCACGGACTCCAGCGAGACCCCGAAGAGCCCGAGAAGAATCAGGTATTTGATTGCCCACAGCCGCTCGTGCACCGCAAACGGCAGGTTGTATTGGGGCACCTTCAGTTTGCGCGCCATCTCGTTCACCAGCTCCTGCAGCGCGCCGAACGGGCACAGCCAGCCGCAGTAGACCGCGCGTCCCCACAGCAGCACTATCGCCGCCACTGCCGTCCACAGCACGAAGAGCACCGGGTCGATCAAAAACAGGTCCCAGCTGAATCCGGTGAACACGCTGTGCAAAAAGGCCAGCACATTGACGATAGACAACTGCCCGAGTGCGTACCAGCCGATAAGGAACAGGGTGTAGACCAGGAATGCGTGCCGGATATTGCGCATCAACCGCGGCTTGCGCACCAGCCAGTTCTGGAAGAAGAGAATGAACAGCAGTACTGCGATGCCCCCGCCCAGCGCGACCACCTGGAATTGCCGCTGATACCAGACCTGAACCCACATGGGCTGCTCCGCCAGCCATTCGGCGTCGGACAACTGCGGCTGTGGCCGCGTGAAATAGTCGGCCGGTAACTGGTAGTTCAGGGGGAATACCCGGAATTCGCTGTCCAGCGGGCCGGTTTGCCGCTTGATGGTGAGTTCCAGGCTCCACTCGGTACCCGGATCAAAGCGGTACTGCTGGCGAATGATGAAAATCGCCATTTCCGTAAAATCGGGCATGCCTTCGGCGTAGACATCACTGAGGCGATAATAATCGAGATCGCGGAAGTTGAAGGTGTCGCCGAACTGGCGCACCTGGAGCCGATCGAAAATGCCGCCGCGAACATAGCCGGAGCCCTTGAAGGAGTAGTCCCCGTTGGCCATCACTGCAATGGCATGCTCGCCCTCGCGCAGCTCCGACATCAGCCAGTCGTATTGGGCGTCGCCCAGCAGGCTGCGGCCAATGGTGGGGACATTCAGGTAAGCGGTGTACAGGTCGATGACCGGGTCCTGTGGCCGGTCGCCGCCGGACAGGCCCCGGCGATCGGCCGCCGTTCCCTCAAAGGCCTTGTCGACCTGTTCCCGCTCCAGCATCAGGCGGCGGATGGAGCCTTCGCCGGTCAGTGCCTGCCAGTCCTTTCGCTGCGGGTCCGATAAATCAATCTGCGCTAGCGGTGGCCTCTTGCTGCTTTCGCCGGCCACCAGCCCGAGGGCCTCGCCCACCTTGTGGGCGGTGCGCATGATGACTTCGTTGACCACCATGACCGTCACTGTCGCACCGGAAACTCCGTCCACTGCGACCCGCTCCGACGAATGGCTGCCGCCGACGGCGACCCGTTGATCCGCCTTTAGCCCGGCGTATTGATCGGTGAAGTCGTGCAGGCGCTGCTCGGGTATTCCGACCAGCAGAATGGGCTCGTGATGCTCGATCACCCGCGCCGCCAGTATCTGGGCCTGCGGGTCCAGCACCACTGCCGCGTTGACCGGCTTGCCGGAATAGGCCGGGGTCTGCACGAAATCCAGGGACTGGTAGGCATAGCCCTGCAATTGGCCGTCGCCGCGAAGTTCCAGGATCGCGCGGTTGTCCTCCCGCGGGCGAACCTCCTCCACCGCCGGCAGGGCACCGGCGATAACCTGGCGCAGCGCCACCGGTTCCAGCTCGGCCAAGGGCGCCGCGAATGCCGGGGCCATACCGATCAACAACATTCCGATCAACAGCAAGCTGATCAGGAACCCCGCCATTGCCTCTATTCTTCGCATCACATCTGTCTCCAGCCCCGGGGCATCATTTCTCGACGAACGCCCGCTCGATCACGTACTCATGCGGTACGCCGGCGCGGGTCTCGCGGAAGCCCCGGTCCTCGAGGATCCTGGTCAGGTCCTTCAGCATCGCCGGACTGCCGCACAGCATGAAGCGATCCTCCTCCACACTGGGCTGGGGCAGGTCCAGGTCGCTGAAGATCTTGCCGGACAGCATCAGGTCGGTCAGGCGGCCGTTGTTGCGGTAGGGCTCGCGGGTTACGGTGGGGTAATAGAGCAGTTGGTTGCGGATCATTTCGCCGAAGTACTCGTGCTCCGGCAACTCCTTTTCAATGAAGTCCTGGTAGGCCAGCTCGGATACATAACGTACGCCGTGGGTGAGTATCACCTGGTCGAAGCGCGCGTAGACATCGGGGTCCCTGATGATGCTGAGGAAGGGCGCCAGGCCGGTGCCGGTGGACAGCAGCCACAGGCGCTTGCCAGGCAGCAGGTTATCCGCCACCAGGGTACCGGTGGGCTTGCGGCTGACGAAGATCTCGTCGCCCGGCTGGATCTTCTGTAGCTGCGAAGTAAGGGGCCCATTTGGCACCTTGATGCTGAAAAACTCCAGTTCATCCTCGTAGTTGGCGCTGGCAATGGAGTAGGCGCGCAGCAGCGGGCGACCGCTATCCTGCTGCAGGCCGATCATCGTAAAATAGCCGTTTTCGAAGCGGAAAGCCGGGTCGCGGCTGGTCTTGAAGCTGAACAGGGTGTCGTTCCAGTGGTGGACCTCGAGCACCTTCTCTACATTTAAGTTACTCATAAACTTCTATCAACGGTCTCTGTTTACGGTCCAGGCCCTGGTCGCCGCTCCCCTGGTACCTTTGAGCCCATCCTAAAGGCGCCTCCGGTTCATTTCCCTTACCCTTTGTTGGTACTCCATCGAGTTGAACTGGGTAAAACCGGGGGCGCAGGACATACATTGCCGCCCTCAGGGGTTACCCCACTGGCGTTGGACGCATACCGGCCCGCCCGGAGCCCACGAAGCAAAAATCCGCCTCGCGCGGCCTTAACTAACAGCTCAAGCGTCAAAGTTCCGGGGCGGGAGAGGAGTGGCTCCGGGTGACGGGGCGGGCACCTGGCAGACACCTCCAGAGGAGATGGAAAGCACTGCCCGGGAAGAGGCTCCAGCAGCACAAGCTGCTGTGATTTGGCGGGATAACAGGGTTATATTGCTGGAAGGCCGTTTTAACGAGGCCCATCGGCCGACGTAAACCCAAGCGCGTACCGGGTTCGACTTTGCCAGGTGAGATTCAGGCGATCCTCGACATCCGCCTCATCCAAGTCTTTGTATTCCATGACGCTCCGGAGTCCTGCTGAATCCGTCGCGCGGTGTTCCCAGTCGCCACCGGGCGCTGGTGTGCCGGGCCGGGGATTTTTATAGTAGCGGCTTTCCCTCACTCTACAACGGGGTCTCGTTCATGCTGCGGCTTCTCTCGATCACAGCCCTGCTGCTGTCAGGCTGGGCGACTGCAATTGCATCTCCCGGCGCCCCCGCGGTTGCAGCAGTCACTGTCCACGAGGATATCCTCTGGGCCGAGCCCGGCGGAGTACCGCTGACCCTGGATATCTATGTGCCATCCACGGCGCGCGCGAGCTATCCGGTGGTGGTCATTTACCACGGCGGCGGCTGGCTGGTGAATGACAACAGCATCATGAATTCCACCGCCCGCTACCTGGCGCAAGAGGGGGAATTTGTGGTGGCCAACATGAACTACCGTCTGCTGGGAGATAATGGCAACACCACGCGCATGAACGAAATCATCGAGGATGCCCTCGGTGGCCTGCTCTGGGTAAAGACACATATCGAAGACTATGGCGGCGATCCCGGGCGCGTGGCGGTCACCGGTGACAGCGCCGGTGCCCATCTTGCCGCGATGGTTCTGATGGCCGGTCAGAACCTGGGCACTGCCGGGTTCGCCGCGGAGAAACCCGGCTTCAAGCCCACCTATTTGCCCGACGGCAAAACTGCCGAACAGGTGCAGGAGGAGGACGGGCTGGCGGTACGGGCGGCGGTAGTGAGTTATGGTGCCTTCGACCTCTACCGGGAGGCGCTCGACGGTTTCGAGACGAGCAGCAATGGTTTCTGGGAGTGGTCCGGCACGGCACCGCGCAGTATCTTCGGCGGCGATATCACGCCGCGCGGAAACCCGGAGCTCTACCGGGCCGTGTCACCGATTTACCTGGTTCCGCCCGCAACCGAGCGCAAGCTGCCGCCAACCTTTGCCCACGTCGGCAGCGAGGACCGCGTCACGCCACCGGAAGCCATCCAGGCGTTCGTGGACAGGATGCGTGCGGCGGGCCAGCCCATTGAGTTCCGGGTCTATGGGGGCAAGCGCCACGCTTTTCTCGACTCGGGTTGCAATGAACATCTGGGTAACTGTTTCGACAAGGATGCGCCGGACGTGTTGGACGATATGATCGCGTTTTTGAAGGAGCATCTTCGCTCTACTTGAGCCGGCGCGCCGCACAGGCCAGCAAGTTGTTACAAGTCCAGCGCGGTGACGCATAATGCCAGCGCATGCCGCCAGGTTTGATTAAGTTTGATTGGCATCGTGCCTTCCTTGAGCAGCTCTACACCTTGTGGGATTTTCGCTTGAAAAGCCGTGTCCAGAATATACCCTCAAAAACCATGCCCAGCATCAGGAAAATGGCACCGCCTGCCGGAATCCCAAATACATAGCATGCAACTGCAGCAGAGAAAAATAACAGCGTCAGCAACCATCTTTTTATAAAGCTCAATGCACTCTCCCTGTGATTTCATACAGTCATTTGACTGAAAAACTTAAGCCCGCGGCACCGGCCGGAAACTTTTTGCGCGTCCAGCGCAAATGGCACGTGATTGCGCCAGCGTTTGTTATCGATATCGATCCTCTATCCAGTCTTTGATGGTGGCGGCGATCGTGCAAATAGTAATCAGCGAGAAGGCTGCGACAACGGCGTGTGCAATTGGAGCCCCTATCTTTGCGCCATTGGCCTCAAGCATTCCATTCCGGGCCACATCTAAGTACATTGCCAACGAGATGAAAACTCCAAATACTGAAGCACCAATCATCTTCCGGCGAATGTAGACTTTCCTCCCGAAAAATGACTCCAGGAAGGTTGGGCTAGCGCGGCGGATTTTACGCAACGACGCGGAGAAAAGTCCGGCCGGTGGAGGGCCCTTCAGGCCGGAACGAACTATAATGCATTGTTAAGGCTTTGGATCAGATTCGGACCAACGCCACTCACCTGATACCCTCAAGCCATACCGTTCGCCAATTTCTTGGATGTCACTCGCTGGGCCTTCAATGCTGCCTTCGTTCCAGTTATCCCACTCGCAATTCAGCCTGACTCCATCTTTTTTCAACTTCACCTGTCCATAGTCAATCCAGGCATCCATGCCGTCGTAGATGTATGTCCTTTTCCAGCCAGAACGAATCAATGACTCAAGCAGAGTGTTGAATTTCCCGGTAGGGATATGCTTGATCGTTGCAAGCCGCAAGGCCTTAAACCTTAACTTTGCTCCACTTCTTAAGAGGCGTGCCAATAGATTCATAGCGCCCTATTGCCTGCCATAAGGGGCGCCCCGCAAAGGGCCTCCGGTGCAGGGCCATCGGCCCGGAACACACTTAACGGCCTTGTTATGCATTTTCGAGTTTTCTGGCCGCTTCCAGGGGTGTTAGCTCTGCCCCCAGCCAGATCTCTACTTTGTGAGCACCAGTACCAAGAGCCATTTCCCGCAGGATTTTTTCTTCCACCTCAGACAAGCCGCCCTCGATCATCTCAAGTGGATGCATCAGTATTTCCGGGCTCTTCTTCAGAAATTGCTTTGGCAGAATTTTCTTTATGCTCCTGGAAAAATGCCGCTCAGCTAACCGGAACTCCCCTATCAAAAGTCGAGATGTGCTAAACGGTTCTGCTGGTGAGACAACCTCAACAGCAAGATCACCTGAGACCTTCATGATCTCAAAACGATTTCGCGAGATCTTTACGTAGAACTTTTCTGTGAACAGCTTTTTTATCAAACTCATATTCTATGCTGGTCTTAGCCACAAAAAGTAGACACTCTAACTACGCGCATCTGCGCTCATACTCTGCCGGGCTTACATACCCAATCGCAGATTGCCTACGGATCCTATTGTAGAAAACCTCGATGTATTCAAACACCTCAGATTTCGCTTGGCTGATACTCTCAAAGTTTCCTGCGTATACCAGCTCTACCTTGAGCCTGCTGAAAAACGATTCCATTGCGGCATTATCCCAGCAATTGGCCTGGCGGCTCATGCTGGGACGGCAGTGGTTCGCCAAGAGCAGGTCTTGGTACCCTTGGGCACGATACTGCACACCCCTATCTGAGTGTACGACCAGCCCCGGCTCCAGCCTTCTCTG
>NZ_FNFH01000001.1:0-138689 GCF_900100355.1 Microbulbifer yueqingensis
CATAACGCCCAAAGCAGCGGCCGAGCTGAGCGAGGTCCAGCCCCGCAGGGGCGATGCTGCCTTTGCTTGTTAAGTGCTCGGCTATTTGCATGCTAAACACTCTGCCAGATTACTTGTTGAATACTCCGCATACCAATGCGGGTTGTTGATTTTTCGATACCCCAAAGTCCCTTTATCGTACGTACCGTGAAAACGCCGCTTTAGAATAACTAGTTTTTTGCACTTAGGCGGCCAGGCTGAATCCTCGGCGACTTCATTACCGCGAGCCAGCTCCGACTTAAGAATTTCGTTCAACTCATCTGACTCAAACAAACCATGACTCCCTTGCGCACTTAACGCCCACAGCAGGGGCGGCTTACCTTGTGCGCTTTTTGCGCGAAACTGGGAGCGAAGCGACCCGCGCAAAACGTGCGCAAGGTAAGCCGTCCCGCGGAGCCCCGAAGGGGCGTAGCTTTACTGCCTGTGATTGTTATGTTTACAACCACCGAAGTTTTTTACAAGCCCACAAGATTCCGTTAAGAGTTGTTGCCATTATCAGAGGAAAAAAAATTAAAAACCATGGATTGTTGCCGAATTGAAACCAAACCCAAAATGGTATGAAAACTAAACAGTATCCCATGAAGAGAAAAGCCCATGGGGCTTCTTCAACTGCACGACTCAGTCCAACGATTTGGATTCGGCTTACCGTCCACCAGCATGCAAGTAGGTACATAATAATTGCGCTAAAAACCAATGCGCTACTTAGCCCAGACTCATATAGCTTCCCAAAGAAAACTATAACCAGTCCACCAGCAATTACTGGATCAGTATTTTTGTAAAGGCTTTTTGGGTTCATCTTAAACATAACGCCCACAGCAGGGGCGGCTTACCTTATGCGCGTTTTGCGCGAAAATGGGAGCGAAGCGACCGCGCAAAACCTGCATAAGGTAAGCCGTCCCGCGGAGGGCCGAAGGCCCGGAGCTTCACTGCCTGTGATTGTTAAGTTTTGGCCGCGCCGGATCACTTTATGGCTGCCAATATAGCCAAGACTACAAAGGACAAAACCACCATGAGTATGGCAAGCATAGTAACTTGCATTGGAGAGATAGCCGTCAAGATTATGGCGCAAAGCCAAGCTATACCAATAACTAAAACTGATACTCCGAATGCCTTTTTATTCATGTGAAATTTCCCTATTCACTTTTTTCACGTAGTCGAACGTAAGCTTCTCAGGATGCTAGAAAACTTAACAGTTTATTCAAAGGACGCGTCTATTTATCCCAGCGTCGGCTATCTATACCTGGCTGAGACCAAGCCTTCTGGGATTTACCTTACATTTCATAGACTTAGCGCCAAGACTGAGCGCAGGGCCGCTACAAAACAAGACGCGTCGTGAGTTTCCCCCTGAATTTTCGTCAATTGATCTTAAATGTTACCCCTTGCAAGTCAACGACTTATGCCCATTTTCCCGTGGATAGAAGACGCGGCTCGTGATCCAGGTGCTTGACGACCTGAGGGAAGGCTCAATACTGTACATGTGAACAGTATTGAGGGCTTGTCATGGATGATATTCGTCACCGCATCCCCCAGGCGAAAGCCGGGGGTTTTATACAGAGGTTGCGCCTCCATATCCGAGAAGCGGGACTATCGTACCGGACTGAGCAGACCTACATACATTGGGTCAAGCGCTTCATTCACTTTCACAATCTGCGCCACCCGGAGGAGATGGGTCTAGCGGAAATCGAAGCATACCTCACGCACCTGGGCACGGAACGGGATTGTTCGGTGAACACCCAGCGTATTGCCCTCAATGCGCTGGTGTATCTCTACAAGCGGTTCCTTGGGCGGGACACCGGTGCACTGGATTTCAAACCGGCACAGCGAGCGCGGCGCCTGCCAGTTGTCTACAGCCCGGCGGAGATCACGGCAATCCTGGGCCAGCTTGAGGGTGTCTACCGGTTACAGGTGGAATTGATGTATGGCACCGGCCTCCGGAGTGCAGAGCTGCTGTCGCTGCGGGTAAAGGATATCGATTTCGGCAGCAACAATATTTATGTCCGTGCGGGCAAGGGCAACAAGGACCGCACCACCATGCTACCGCAGGCGTTGATTCCGGAGCTGCGGCGGCAGATCCGGCGTGTAGAGCTGCTGCATGCGCAGGACCTTGTGGAGGGCCTCGGCGAGGTGTACCTGCCGGACGCCCTTGCCCGTAAGTATCCCGCTGCGGCACGGGAGCTGGGCTGGCAGTACCTGTTTCCGTCGGCCGTTACTGGTATCGATCCTCGCTCGGGAACAGAGCGCCGCCACCATATGCACGCCTCGACGCTGGTAAAGCACGTGCGCCGCGCAGTTCGCAGCGCCGGCATCCGCAAGCCAGCCCGCACCCACGCCTTCCGCCACAGTTTTGCCACCCACCTGCTTGAGTCGGGCTACGACCTGCGGACTATCCAGGAGCTTCTCGGCCACGCAGATGTCGGTACCACGGAAATCTACACGCACGTGGTAAACCGGGGCGGCAAGGGAGTGCTTAGCCCTGCCGACCGCCTGAGGGCTACTACTACCGGTACCGGCAGCTGCTAGGGGCATAATCATATAGGCACAGCATCCCCGGCCGGCTGCCTATTCATTGGGCTTGTGCATGTTGAACTGTAAAACGGCGCCGTCCCCGGGCTAGAATGACCTTAAGTTCACAAGCCAGCCACCCGGAATGCCGTACGAGTTCACCAGCCTGCAGCAGCTGCTAGCCCACATCGCCCAGTCAGCCGAAGAGCGCAACCGCGTGTCGCTGGGTATGGTCCTGGACGCCGTGGGACCCCGCTCGTTTGCGCCGGTATTGTTGATGGTTGGCCTGATCGTGTTTTCGCCCCTCTCCGGCATTCCGGGCCTGCCCACGGTAATGGCGCTGCTGGTGCTACTGGTCTCCGTGCAACTGCTGATCGGCCGTCACCATTTCTGGATGCCGCAGTGGATACTGCGCCGCTCGATCTCCAAGAAGAAGCTGCTGCGGGCACTCAAGTGGCTGGACAAGCCGGCTGCCTTTATCGACCGCTGGCTGAAGCCCCGCCTGCGCTTCCTGGTGCAGCGCACCGGCACCTTTGTGATAGCACTGATCTGCACGGCCATCGCGCTCGGGATGCCGGTCATGGAGCTGGTGCCTTTCTCTGCCAGCATGGCGGGCGCGGCTCTCATGGCGTTCGGCCTGGCGCTGGTGGCGCAGGACGGCGTGCTGGCGCTGGTCGCCTTCACACTGACCGGCCTGGTCGTGTTGATGATTGTTGTCGGCCTGCTTCAGTTACCGGATGCGAAGGCCAGCGATTGGGTGAGCGCGAAGATCGCATTGGATTGCCCGCTTAGCGCAGCCCACTCTCCTTTGCCGTCCGGTCTGCACATAGCCCCAGCCACTCCGGCCGCCGGGTGATCACAGCGATGGCGAGCAGGTCGTAGACCGCGTGCCAGGTCACTACCAAGATGACACTTCCGGATAGCCAGTAGGCAGTGCCCAGAAACAGGCCAAAGACCAGGGTCACAAAAAAATACAGGGGAGTCATTGCGTGCAGGAGGGCGAACAGGACAGAGGCAATGACAATGCTCCAGGCCGGCGACGCCCACTCCGCCAGCCACCCCTGCAGCAGTACCCGGAACACCACCTCTTCGCCCAGGCCCGCCAGCAGGGACACCAGCACCAGCTGCGGCCAGGTGATACCGGCCAGCAGCGGACGCAGCATGGTGACGATACGCCGCAGCCTGCGACCTATGGGCAGCGACAGGCGTGTCAGCCACGCTGCCAGGCCATAGCTTGCCACAGCGGCGATACAGCCCCAGGAGAACGCACCGTAGCCGAGCGTTCCCAGCCACGAGAATGGCACCCCCACCCAGAGGGTCACGGCAGCACCTGCCAACAACAGCCATAACTGCAACCTGATCAGCAGGCCGGTTTTCACAGCGCCCCGCGGCTCCAGATACTCCATACTCTCTCCCTGTCGCAGGCGGCCGCCGGCGGGGTCAGTCCGATTCCGGCGCGAGCACAGCCACCAGCCTCGCCCGCCCATCGCCGTCCACCCTGAGCCGCGCTTCCGCGGCATCGCGCAACACTTTCTCCAACCGCAGGGCCTCTTGTTTCGGCGCGAAGAATGCCTCGATACCGTAGCGCACGCGGTAGGCTTCGCCGCTATCACGGAACCAGCTGCCGCTGACGCGGCCGCGCAGGAATATGCCCTCTTCCGGCTCCTCCAGACCGGCACCGGCCAGGCGGTAGAGCCCCGAACCGGTTTTCTCGAGGGAGACATACACCACTTCGCCCTGGCGCAGGGACCTGTCACCGAACAGAGACGCGTCCAGTTCGGAAAAGGGGTATTGCAGGCGGGCATAGTTGCCGCGGAACATGGAACGCGGGTCCACGGGCACGGTCTTTACGCGGATCTCCTCGCCGGTCCACAGCGGTAATTGCGCCTTCACGTACATGCCGGTCAACACCAGGAACTGGAACAGGATGGCCGCGGCCAGGGCGGCAGTGGCTTTCGGTTTCATCGCGATCCCTCCCCGTCCGACTCCCCCTGGCCGGGCTGGTAGTGCTTCCAGTAGCGGGCCGCGCCCAACAACAACAATGCGAATACGGCGAACATGGCGGCACCGCCGATATAGTCACCAATCAGGTCGATATAGCGCAGGAATGCCGTAACCAGCATGGCCGCCACTCCCAGGAAAAAGTAATGGGAAATGCCGTGGTGAATACCCCGCACCACCAGCCAGATACCGAACCCCACCATCAGGAAGTTGGCGGCCACCTGGAAATACACGGCATAGCCCTCGTCGCCGAGAGTGGAGACCGCCAGCACGGCCAGCCACAGTGACGCGGTGAGAGCCCCGGCGAGAACCAGCCTGTCCGCCGAGCGCGCCAGCCACAGGGTCGGCACTGCGAAGAGCACCAGTACCAGCCACATGCCCAGTGGGTGCTGCCAGGCCGCATCCAGTAACTCCTCCCAGGGCCCGGCAAAGCCGAGCACTACCAGCGAGACCACCGCGAAGCGCAGGCACCAGATGGAAATTACTGCGGCGTAGTCCCGGGACTTGGTGCCCTCCCGGCGATACAGCCACTGCCCAAATACCGACAATAGCAGGAACATGGCGGCGGCCACCGCCAGGTGCTCGGCGTGCAGGTCAAACAGGTAAAAGGACTCGGCCTCGCGCCACAGGGCCGCCAGGGAATACTCGACCCAGAAGCCGGTACTGGCAATCACCAGCAATAACAGCAGCACGCTCTGCGGCCCGCGCAGAAGCACGAATAACTGGGCGAGGACAAACAGCGGGAACAGCGCCGGGTAGAACCCGAAAGATACCTCTATAAAGAACCACAGCAGCGCCAGTAGCCCGGACTGCATGGCCAGCCACGGATTGCGGGTGAACACCGCGAACGGCAGGCTGCCCAGCGCCCACCAGAAGATGCCGTCGGGCATATACTCGCCCAGGTGATAGATCTGGGCGATCAGGATGATCGCGGCCCCGAAGAACAGGTTGCCCAGCAGGAACAGCCCCACCCCGCCGCTGCGGTCGCCCTGCAGGTAGCGCTTCATGCCAAGCGCCTGTGTCCCTAGGGTGATGGCGATCAGGCCCCACATACGCAGCGCCCGCGGGATTTCGTCCCAGTTGGCGCCCAGCAGGGTGATCAACGCCAGGCCGATAAACAGGAAGCCCAGCCCCACCAGCACGTTGTAACCGAAGCTGCGGTTGCGGGCCTGCTCGTAGTCCACTCCGTAACGGGTGCAGATGGCCTCCGCCTGTGCGCGGCTGATCAGTCCCTCATCTACCCACTCCGCCGATTCGCGGGCGAGGTCATTTTTCAGTAATCGGATGAGTCGCATGGGGCTTTGGCAGGTCCTTGCAGGTTTTTAGACGAATGGGAGCCAAAGCTCCGATAACGATCCCGACGTGGTGGTCACAACCAGTATCCCACACGCCGACATAGACGCAACACGCCCGGACGGTCAAACATGAGCTATTAGAGGACATCATATGATTGCGAGCAGCTATCATCGCCATTTAAATAGATTATTTTAATGAGTCACTCAAAGCCCATAGTATTTTCCTCGTTCCAGACAAACCCAAACCAACTTTCACGGCAACGAGGAGACACCCTATGTCCCGTTATATCGAATCCGAACTGAAACCCTTCCAGGCCAAGGCTTACCAGGCTGGCGACTTCTTTGACATCAGCGATGCCGACGTCAAGGGCAAGTGGTCCGTGTTCTTCTTCTACCCGGCAGACTTCACCTTCGTCTGCCCCACCGAGCTGGGCGACCTGGCCGACAACTATGAAGAGTTCCAGAAGCTGGGCGTGGAGATCTATTCCGTTTCCACCGATACCCACTTCACCCACAAGGCATGGCACGACACCTCCGAGACCATCGGCAAGATCCAGTTCCCGATGATCGGCGACCCCACCGGCACCATCACCCGCAACTTCGGCGTGATGATCGAGGAGGAAGGCATCGCCGACCGCGGCACCTTCGTGATCGATCCGGAGGGCAAGATCCAGATCGTGGAGATCACTGCCGGTGGTATCGGCCGCGATGCCAGCGAGCTGCTGCGCAAGATCAAGGCCGCCCAGTACGTTGCCGCGCATCCGGGAGAAGTCTGCCCGGCCAAGTGGCAGGAAGGCGAGGAAACCCTGGCGCCGTCCCTGGACCTGGTCGGCAAGATCTAAGCCGGCCCCGAATGTAGGAGCCTGCTCGCAGGCGAAACCCACTGAGCCTCCGGGCTTCGCCGGCGGACCGGCTCCTGCACCTACCCTCATCCCCCGAGGGACCATCCCAAGCCTGGCCCGCACCCGCGGGCCCTTTTTACCGAATTCATACAGGACACACCGATGTTGGATGCAAACCTGAAGAAACAGCTGGACACCTACCTGCAGAATATCGTCGATCCGATCGAGGTTCGTGTGTCCGGTGACAACAGCCCCAAATCCGCCGAGCTGGAGCAGCTCGCCAATGAAATTGCCGGTCTCTCACCAAAGATCGAGGCCAAACCGGGCAAAGCGAGGCGGACACCGAGCATGGCCGTGGGCCCCGCGGGCGACGAGCCCCGCGTAAGCTTTGCCGGTATTCCCCTGGGCCACGAATTCACCTCGCTGGTGCTCGCCCTGCTGCAGGCCGGCGGCCACCCGTCCAAGGCCGACCCGCAGGTGCTGGAGCAGATTCGCCAGCTGGAAGGTGAATTCCACTTCGAAACCTATATCTCGCTGTCATGCCAGAACTGTCCTGACGTGGTGCAGGCGCTGAACCTGATGGCCACCCTGAACCCGAACATCACCCACGAGATGATCGACGGCGCCCTGTTCCAGGAAGAGGTGGAGCGGCGCAATGTGATGGCGGTGCCATCGGTATACCTGAACGGCGAGCATTTCAGCCAGGGCCGCATGACCCTGCAGGAGATCGTCGACAAGATCGACACGGGCTCAGCGGAGCGCAAGGCTGCCGAACTGGACCAGCGCGAACCCTACGACATGCTGGTGGTGGGTGGTGGCCCGGCCGGCGCCGCTGCCGCCATCTACGCCGCACGCAAGGGCATCCGCACGGGACTGGTGGCCGAGCGCTTCGGCGGCCAGGTAATGGATACCGTGGGCATCGAAAACTTTATCTCCGTGCCCTATACCGAGGGCCCGAAACTTTCGGCTGGCCTCGAGCAGCACGTTAAAGAATACGGTGTGGACATCATCACCGAGCAGCGCGCGGCATCAATACAGCGCAACCAGCTGCTGGAACTGGAGCTGCAGAGCGGCGCCACCCTGGCGAGTCGCTCGGTGGTACTGGCCACCGGCGCGCGCTGGCGTGAACTGGGCGTGCCCGGCGAGGCCGAGTACCGCACTAAAGGTGTAGCCTACTGCCCGCACTGCGACGGCCCCTTCTTCAAGGGCAAGCATGTAGCGGTGATCGGGGGCGGCAACTCTGGTATCGAGGCCGCCATCGACCTGGCCGGTATCGTCAGGCATGTCACCGTGCTGGAATTCGCCGATACCCTGCGGGCCGACGAGGTACTGGTGCGCAAGGCGCGCTCCATGGGCAATGTGGACATCATCACCAATGCCCAGACCACCGCAATTGTCGGCGATGGCAAAAAGGTTTCTGGCCTGCATTACACCGACCGTGTCAGCGGCGAAAGCAAGGCGCTGGAATTGGCCGGCGTCTTCGTGCAGATCGGCCTGGTGCCCAACACCGAATTCCTGCGCGACAGCGACGTCGAACTGAACCGCATGGGTGAAATCGAGATAGACAGTCGTGGGGCCACTTCGCTACCCGGCGTGTTCGCCGCCGGCGACGCTACCACGGTGCCATACAAGCAGATCGTGATCTCCATGGGACAGGGAGCCACCGCGGCCCTGGGAGCGTTTGACTACCTGATCCGCAGTGACATAGAGACCGCGGAGGAACCTGGCCAGGCAACAGAAGCCTCTGCCGCATAAGCCCTTCCGCCACTTGCCCGGTACAGGAGTACCGGGCAAGTATCCGGTGCACCCCGGCTACGTCACAGCGCGATTGGTTAAGATTGTCTGCAGCGGTGAGGGGTTGACCGGTCCCACCTCCAACACATTGAAGCACAGCCAGCTTCCTTTGCCATGTTGAAGCAAGTTGGCTATTGTCATCCCTGCCCCGGGACCGCCGGCGTCTTTCGCGATGGCAATCCCGGCCCAAATTAACCATAACCAAAACCATAGGAGTCTCCATGCGCACCAAAACTTTTATTGCCGCACTGGCTGCCTCACTCGCGTGCCTGTCCCAGGCCGCTTTCGCAGGGTGGGAAGTCAGCGCGGAACAATCTGAGATCAGTTTTGTATCGGTCAAGAAAACCAGGGTCGCGGAGACACACAAATTCAACAGTGTGAGTGGGGATGTCACTGACAGTGGCCGGGCAACCATCAACATCGCACTTGCCAGCGTCGAGACAGGAATACCCATCCGCAACGAGCGCCTGCAGTCCATGTTATTCCATACCGAGCGCTTCCCCACCGCCACGGTCTCGGCCCAGATCGACAGCGATAAACTCGCCGGCCTGCAGGCGGGGCAGAGCTACTCCGCCGAGGTTCCTCTCAAGCTTTCCCTTGCGGGGAGCCAGCATACGGAATCTGCAAAACTGCGGGTCACCGGCCTTGAGGGCGGCCGCGCCCTGGTCACGACCGCAGAACCCATCGTAATCGATGCCGCTGACTACGGGCTGGTGCAGGGAATCGAAAAGCTTCGCGAGGTCGCAGGCCTCGACGCCATAAGCCCAATTGTGCCGGTTACTTTCCAGCTGGTCCTGGACAGGAGCTGACCGCGCCTCATGCCCGCATTACTGCAGCCGCAGTAATGCGGCTTAATTCGCTTGCCGCTCGCCAGGGCGACGCTGCGCCCCTTCGATCGTGGCAGCATTGTTGCCCCGGAAAATAATCAGTACCCTCAGTGGTAAATACCAGGTTCGCCTGCTGCACGGCAGTCGGTCATCAGGAAAACATGCGGGAGGGACTCCAGTGCGCACCCTGAAACTTTTTTTACCAAGCCTGTTTACCATTCTGGCCAGCGGCGGGCTAGCAGCAAAAACCGCATCCCCCCTTCCCGATAATCTGCTCCTTGAACGACTCGACTACGGTTATGGACTTACCGAGGGACCGCTCTGGCACCAGGGCTACCTCTACTTCTGTGATGTCGGGGGAGGAACAGCCTATCGCTGGCAGCCCAGCGGCCCCACCCAGGTGGTGGTCAGGCCCTCGGGAGACTGCAGCAGCCTGGCGCTGTCCGCAGGCCAGCAACTGGTAATGGCACAGCAAAAGGCGCGCAGGGTGGCGCATCTCAAGGGAGATGGCACACAGGAGGTGCTGGCCAGTCACTACCAAGGCAAGCGGCTGAATCGGCCCAACGACCTGGTCGTGCACGAGGACGGCTCTATCTACTTCACCGACCCGGCACTCGGCCTCTCTGAGGATAAGCAACAACTGGACTTTACCGGAATCTACCGCATAACCGGCCCGGGCCAGCTGGAACTGCTCGACAGTACAGTCTCCCAGCCAAACGGTATCGCCTTTTCCCCGGACTACCGGACCCTCTACGTGACGAACTCATTTGATCGCGAAGTGCTCGCGTTTGATGTTGACGGCCACCGACTCAGCAACAAGCGGGTCTTTGCCCGCATCAGCGCAGATACCGGCGCTGCCGACGGCCTGCTCACCGACAGCAAGGGCAACCTGTTCGTGGCAGGCCCGGGTGGGGTATGGGTTTTCTCCGCCCATGGCGACCTGCTGGACAAAATCAGGATTCCCGGTCTGCAGACTACCAACGTCGCCTGGGCCGGCAGCGGTGAGCAGGACCTGATGATCACCGCCATGGACTCTGTTTACCGGATCCAGTGGCAGCCAGTTCCAGCCAAAACCAAGTCCCTCGATTACCACAAGATCCTGAACAGCTATGCCGGCCGTTACCGCCTGGTCAGTGGGGGGAGACTGGATGTCATTCAGGAAGGTACTCAACTTTATCTGCGAGAGGCCGGTAAGGAAATCGAGCTGCTTCCAGAACCGGGCAACCTTTTTCACTCGAGAGAACTGGATATCAAATTGGAGTTCGAGCGCCACCCCAATGGTGAAACCACCGGCCTGTTACTCCACCAGGATGGGTTCAAGATACCTGCCAAAAAGTTTCCTGCGAATCACAATCCCGGCTAAGCGGGTTTACTGGCCACGGTCGCGCTCCCGGGAAAGGTATTGCCGGTGCCCGACCGGTGCACGAAAGCTGGTCGTCTGAAGCGGAGGGGGCACGGCTGCACAAGCAGGCACCATAGTCCACTTTGCGCATGACAGGCGCGGAAACACCCGCGCCACGCTCTCCATTTGCCATCCCTGCGCTGGCCAGTCCGCCCCCGCGAACAGCGGCAAAATAAGTGTTGACTTGGTAACCAGCACCTATACACTGACCACAGCTAGAAAATCAGCTCCTGTTGACCCACTCCGGTTTCGAAGCATTAGTCATAATCCTCGTTCTGTAGCACCGCAATATCAGCCAATTTTCCGGCTTCCCCGAATTCACGGGATATCAATCACCCATTTCTATAGGACGTAAATTATGTCTAATACCGTTAAAGGCACCGTAAAGTGGTTTGACGAATCCAAGGGCTTCGGTTTCATCGAGCAGCAATCCGGTCCCGACGTTTTCGCCCATTACAGCGCCATTGCTGATTCCGGCTTCAAGACCCTGGCCGATGGCCAGCAGGTAGAGTTCACCGTTACCGAAGGCCCCAAGGGCCTGCAGGCGGCGAATATCGTGGTCGTCTAAAGCCGATTGGCGCACCGCCGGCACCCCGGCGGCGCGCACTCTGCCGGTGCCCGCGGGCGCCAGGAAAAGCAAAGCAGCCGCTTTGCTTTTTTTATGAAAGGCGTATGGCGGGTTTTTCACCGCGCGCAAGGGCACCCGCTCCCCCAGCCACGTTCATCGCTTCCCCGCCTCACGCAAAAGCCATGTGTAACAGTGCGTCTGCGCCCCCTCTTCCTGAACCACTCTGGCAAGCAGCCTTTGTCGGAGGACTCTACGTCCTTCCCTCTACCCGGGACTGAAGCTCCCGAACCTCTAGAGCATTAAGCCGCGCTTTCAGAGGGCTTTGGCCCAAAAAACCGGTAGTACATAACCGGCACCACCAGCATATTCAGCGCGGTGGAGCTAAGCAGGCCACACAGGATGACGATTGCCATGGGCGCCTGTATCTCGCTACCGGGCTGGCCTGCAGCCAGGGCCAGCGGGATCAGCGCGAACGCAGTAGCCAGCGCCGTCATCAGGATCGGCACCAGCCTTTCTTCCGCCCCGCGCCGGATGGCAGTTGCCAGGTCGAAGCCCTCGTCGCGCTGCAGCCGCCCGATGTGGTCTACCAGGATCACACCATTGCGCGTGGCGATACCGAACAGGGTAATGAAGCCGATTACCGCGGCAATGGTAACAATGCCGTCGGTCAGCCAGACCCCCACCACCCCGCCGATCAGGGCCAGGGGCAGGTTCAGCATTACCAGCCAGGCTTCGCGGGTATTGCCGAAAGCCGCCACCAGCAGCAGGAAGATACCCACGATCACCAGGGCGCCGAGAAACAGTAGCCGGGTAGCGGCGGCTTCCGCGCTCTGGAACTGGCCGCCGTACTCGATGTGGTAACCGGTGGGCAGGGTGATGCTGTCGCCGAGCGCCGTGCGGATATCTTCCACCACGCTGATCAGGTCGCGCCCGGCGACATTGGCCATGACCACCAGCTTGCGCTGAACGTTTTCGCGGCTGATGGTGTTGGCGCCGCGCTCGCGGCGGATATCGGCGATGGCGGCGAAGGGCACGCGAGCACCGGAATCGAGGGTGAGCATGGTCTCGCGCAGCGTATCGATATTTTCCCGGGCGCTTTCCGGGAACCGCACCACCAGGTCAAAACTGGCCTGCCCTTCCAGGATGCGCCCCACCTCGGTACCGGTGAAGGCCGTTTCCAGCGCTTCGGCCGCCTCGGCGACCGTCATGCCGTAATTGGCCAGCGCCGGGCGATTAAAATTCACCGCGACGAACGGAATCTCGCTCTGCTGTTCCATCGCCACGTCTACCGCACCGGGAATTTCTGCCACACGGGATTCCACTTGTTTTCCCAGGCGGCGCAATTCGGACATGTCTTCGCCAAATATCTTGATGGCGATATTCGCGCGGGTACCGGACAGCATATGGTCGATCCGGTGCGAGATCGGCTGGCCGATAATCACATTGGTGCCGGGAATGGCGGCGAAGCGCTGGCGCAGGCTCGCCAGCAGCTCCGCTTTCTCACGTTCCTGCATTTCCAGGGTGACATCAATTTCGGAGGCAAACACCTGCTGGGCGTGGGGGTCCAGCTCGGCACGCCCGGTGCGGCGCGCGGTGGCCACCACTTCCGGCTGCTCCAGCAGGATCTCCTCCACCCGCTGGCCGATCCCGTCCGAGGTCTCCAGCGATGTGCCCGGCAGGGTCACCACGCTGATGGTCAGGCTGCCTTCGTTGAATTCCGGCAGGAATCCCCGGCCCGCGAATACCAGGCCGGCAATGGCTACCAGCAGCAAGGCGGTGGAACCAATCAGGACGCTGCGCCAGTAACGCATGGCGCCGGCCAGGATCGGGCGGTAGCGCATCTTCAGCCAGCGGATGAAGCGGGTGTCGTGATGGCTGTCTACCGCCTTGGTGCCCGGGAGTGCCAGCAGCGACAACACCGGCGTGACGGTGACCGCCACCAGCAGCGAGGCCGCCAGGGACACCACGTAGGCCAGGCCCAGGGGTTCCAGCAACCTGCCCTCCACGCCGGTCAGGAAAAACAGCGGCAGGAACACGAGGATGATGATCAGGGTCGCGAAAACAATGGAGCCCTCGATCTCGCGGGTCGCATCGAACACCACCCGGGTAGTATCGCGCCGTTCCGCCTCCGGCAACGCCTGGTTTTCCCGCAGGCGCCGCACAATGTTCTCCACCACGATGATGGCATCGTCTACCAGCGCCCCCAGGGCAATGGCCATGCCGCCCAGGGTCATGGTGTTGATGCTGCCGCCGAGGTGGCGGATCACCAGCACCGCCACCAGCAGCGACAGCGGGATGGCCAGCAGTGCGATACCGGTCGCCCGCGCGCTGAACAGAAAGGCGAACATGATGGCGACCACCAGGATCGCGCCGTCGCGCAGGGCCTCAGCCAGGTTGTCGATGGCCACGTTGATGAAATCCGCCTGGCGGAAGGCATCGGTCTCGATCTGCATGCCTTTCGGCAGGGAGGCCTCGATATCGGCGATCACTGTATCGAGGCGCTCGGTCAGGGCCAGCGTATTCACGTCGGGCTGCTTCTGGATACCGAGCACCACCGCCGCCTCGCCGCGGTAGGAGCCGGTACCGCGCCGCGGTGCCGGCCCCGTCTGGACACTGGCCAGGTCGCGCACCAGCACGGGCATCCCCTCGCGGGTGGTCACCACCGCCTGGCGGATATCCTCCAGCCCGCGGGCGCGACCCACGCCCTGGATCAGGAACTCCTGGTTGTTCTCAGTAACGAAGCCGGCGGACGAGTTCTGGCTGGCAGCGGCCACCGCCTGGCGCAGCTCGCCCAGGGTTACGCCGTAGGCCGCCAGGCGCTCCGGCGTGGCCACCACCTGGAACTGGCGGGTCTGGCCGCCGGTGGGTATAACTTCGGCCACGCCCGGCACGGCCAGAAGGCGCCGGCGCACTACCCAGTCGGCAGTGGTCTTCAGGGTCATCTCGTCGTGCACGTCCGAGGTCAGCGCGATAAACAGGATCTCTCCCATGATCGAGGTGACCGGGGCCAACACCGGTGGCGGCAGGTCCGGGGGCAGCGCGGTGCGCGCCGTCTGCAGCTTCTCGGACACGATCTGGCGGGCGCGATAGATATCGGTTCCCCAGTCGAATTCCACCGTCACCACGCTGATGCCGATCCCGCTGTTGGAGCGCACCCGCCTGACGCCGCTGGCGCCATTCATGGCGGTTTCCAGCGGGAAAGTGACGAGGCGTTCCACATCCTCCGGCGGCATGCCGTGGGCCTCGGCCACCACCGTGACCGAGGGTGCGGTCAGGTCGGGAAAGACATCCACCGGCGCCTTCAGCGATGACCATGTCCCCCACACGAACAGCAGGGCAGCCGCGGCCAGGACCAGCAGGCGATTGGCCAGCGACCATTGGATAACGCGATCAATCATTCATTATTCCCAGCATCAGTGTGCGTGGCCGTGGCCCACTTCCTCGCCGCCGGTGGCCGCGAGCTTGACGAAATAGGCTCCCCGGGAGGCAACCCGCTCGCCCGCTGTCACGCCGCCCAGCACCTCGACCAGCTCACCGTCGACGATGCCCAGCTCCACCGGGCGACGGGCGAAGGTCTCTCCCCCCGTCTGCACGTACACCACCGTGCGGCCACCGTCATCGATTACCGCGCTGCGCGGAATGGCGAGCCTCGGTTCCGCCACTGCCGTGAATAGGTGCGCGGGCAGGCGGGCGCCGAGGATGGCCGGTCCCAGGCCAATCGGGTACTCGATGGTGACGCTGGCCGTGCGTGTTTGTGGATCCACTGCAGAGCTGGTCTGCACCACCCGCGCACCAGTTGCCTCATCGAGTACCACCGTCTCGCCTGCGGCATTCTCGAGCCAGGCGCCCGTGGCTGCGGGAACCTCCGCCGCAAAGCGTTCCGGCACCGCCAGCTCGAGCCAGCGACGATCCCTGGAGGCGATGCGGAAAACCCGCTCGCCGGCGCGGACAAAGGCACCGGGACGGGCATTGAACTCGACCACTTCCCCCGCCACTGGCGTGCGCAGGGCAATACCGGCCTCGGCGCCGCCGCGCTGGTATTGCTCGACCCGCGCCTCCGCCGCAGCGAATTCCGCTTTCGCGACCTCGAGCTTCTCCCGGGCTTCCAGCAGGCGGCGCTCGGCGACGGCCCCCTGTTCGTAGAGTCGTGTCAGCCGCTTTACATCGCGCTGGGCCAGCGCCAGCTGCGAGCGGCTCCGCTCCAGCGACACCAGCAACTGACCGAAATCGGTCTCGCCGCCCAGGCGCGGCACCAGGTAACCCAGTACCGCGCCGGCCTCGACGGTATCCCCGGCCCGGGCCTGGCCGGCGTGGGAGAAGTAACCGTCCGAGGGCGCACGGATCTCGGCCCCGGCGTCCGCCGGGGCCTCAACGGTGGCAAATGCCGGCACCGACGGGCGCATGGGCCGCTGCCTCACCTCGGCCGAGGCAAAGGGGTTATTCCACTGCTGTTCCTTCAGGTAGGTGATATCCCCTTCCGGCTCGGGCTGGGTGACTTCGGCCTCTGTGGCCGACGGGTAGACCGTCACCATTCCCAGGTCGTGGGTCGCCTGGAGGTCTCCGTCCTGCACCTCGACCAGCAGGCGGAACTGCCCCGCCTCGCGCGGTTTGACGCCGGGAGTGAAGATGCCGGTGCGTGCGGGCTCGCGTACCCGGAAACGGGCAGCCGTGCGTTCACCCCGCTTGAGGATCACGTCCATGCGGCCGCTGTCCAGCGGCGCGGAATCGGCCAGCCGTGTCACATGCGCGGCAAATCGTGATGTCTCACCTGCGACCAGTGGCGGGAACTCCACGAACAGCTCTGTCGTGTCGGTGTAGTCAGTGAAAACCAGGGCCGGGCCCGCATCGCCGTGGCCGTGGCCCCCCTCGCCGTGAGCCTCTCCCCCGTGACCATCCCCATGACCACCGCCGGGCCCGTGGGCATGGCCGTGGCCGCCGCCTGCGGGCTCACCGCAGGCAGTCAGCCCGACCGCGAGTACCGCAAGCAGCAGCGCCCGCGCGAAGTGTTCAGTGCTCATGCGGGGACTCGTCGTCGTGGCTGTGCTCGTGGGACTCCTCGTCTGCGGGCTCGTCAGCCTCCTCGTGGTGAGTCTCTTCATCGTGGGTATGGGTTTCATCATGAGTATGCGTTGCATCGCCGTGCGTGTGCTCGCCCTCTTCGGCAGCGGCCCCGGACTCGGTGGCCGGGGCGGCACTTTCGGCCTCGTCGCCGTAATACGCCTCGGTCTCGGTTTCGTCGTGGGAATGGGCCCCGTCACCGTGGTCGTGTGCCTCGCCCTCTGCGTGGGCGTCATCGTGTGCATGCCCACCCTCTTCGTGGGAATGGGCTGCCTCGCCGTCGTGGGGATGACCGTGGTCCTCTTCCTGGCCGCAGGCGGCCAGCAGGAATGCGGAGAGCGCGATGGATAGGGTCAGGGCAAGCTTGTTCATAATTCACCTTTCATTAATTGAAGTTTGATGTAGGACTGTCTTGCAGCACGTGCGCGGCGGACCGCCTCGCGCTGTGTTGAGAGTTCGGTGCGATGGGCATCAATCAGTTCCAGGACACTGATTTCACCCGCCTCGTAGGCAGTTTCGGCAATCGCTACCAGTGACGCGCCTGAAGCGGCACTGCGGGCGGCCAGCGCCGCGCCCCGGCGGGCACGCAACTCCCGCAGCACCGCACGGGTGTCCGCCGCCAGCCGAGTCTCCAGCAGCGCCCGTTCGGCCCGCAACCGGCGGAAGCGGGCAGACTCTGCCCGCGCCTCGCCCGATCCGTTGTCGAACAGCGGTACTTCCACGCCGAGGGACAGCAGCTGGCCATCGGCGGAGATATCGGGATCCTCGAACTCGCGCCGCCCGACCCCCAGGGTCAGCTCCGGCCAGCTGCGCCGGTCGGCTGCCTCGGCGGAGAAGGACGCAGCCCGCGCCTCCGCCTCCAGCGCCTGGAGTCCCGGGTGCGCGGCAAACACCGCGGACACATCTACCGTATCCGCTGCCGGCGGGAGCAAACCGCTGACCAGTGGAGCGGGCTCGCTCCCGATGAGGCTGAACAGGCGATCGGCCGCCGATTCAGCCTCGGCGCGGCTATCCAGCGCCTCGCCGCTCACCAGGGCCAGTTCCTTCTCCAGCCGCAGGGCATCAAAACGCGAGACGTCGCCCGCCCGGGCACGGTTGGCGACGGCGCTGGCCAGCTCTGCCAGCCGGTCGCGCCAGCGGGCCATCGCATTGGCCTCGCGCTCTGCCGCCACTGCGGCGTAATACTGGCGGCGCATCTCCGCCGCGATTTCCCGACGCTTCAGGTCGACCCGGGCGTTTTCTGCCAACCGCTCACTGGCCGCCGCCTCGCGCTCCAGTCCGTGCACGCCGGCGATATTGAAACGCTGTGTCAGCCACAGGTAACGCTCTTCGGCGGTACCGTTGTCGAAATCGAGGGCCTCGTTGCTGTACTCAATTTCCGGGTTGGCCCAACGGCCCGCCGCCGCGGCGCGCCCGGCAGCGGCGTCCCGCCGCGCTTCCAGCAGCGTGTGGATATCGGGCTGGCCGAGACCGCGCTGGACCGCCTCGGCTTCGGTGAGCCCCGGCGCGGCCCGTCCGGAAACTGCAAAGAGGCAGGCGCCCATCAGGAGAATAAGTCGCATGAAATCAGTGTCCCGTGAGGAACCCCAGCAGGGTTTCCAACTGGTGGTGCGCGCCGGCAAGCACCAGCGCAAAGATGGCAATACTGGCAAGGCAAGTGCCGGCGAACAGGATCCCTGTGCCTCTGGAGTGTTCCTGGGACAGCAGTCGCTCGATGCGAGCCAGCGGGTCGGCGCCCGCCACAGACAGCCCTGGTATCGAGTGATCTCTCTGAAGGCGGAAGACCTTGAGCAGCGTGGCCGCCACCTGCTCGCGGCCAAATCGGCCTGCCACCCGGTCATCGGCGCCCTCTTCCATCGCCTGGCGCCATTCACTGCGCAGCCGGCCTGCGGTCGCCGGCCACTGCAACAGCAAGAGAGTTTCAAACACGAGGTTGTAGAGAAGGTCCCGCGCGCGAATATGGGAAAACTCGTGGCTCACCACAATCCGCCCCTCCCGCGCCTCCAGTCCCTCCAGCAACCCCCGCGACAGGATCACCCGCGGTGCGAACGCGCCCGCAGTCACTGCAAAGGGACTCGGATCCTCCACCGTGCAAAGCCTGCGCGCCGGGGTACGACTCGCGGCCAGGCGCACAAGGCTGCGAATGCGCTGTCCGGCATGGTGCTCGCGGAGCACGAAGCGCCCGACCACGACGGCCAGCGAGACAAGTACCAACGTGGCAGTAAAGAATTCGACGAGACCGAGACGAATAGCCGGCAAATGGGTGAAACAGAGATGCGGGTGGCCCGCGCCGTGGTACACGCAGTGATCGAGGATCCAGCCCGCAGACTTGCCCAGTGCCGTGGAGCCAACGGCTATTAACACCGCGCCGCTGGCCATTAGCGGAATTGCAGCAAGGATGAAGCTGCGTTGCCGGCGCTCCATGGGTGAGAGGCGCTTGCCGAATGCCACACGCGAGACCAGCTCGCTCGCGAGGCAGCCCAGCAGCCAGGCGCCCAGCGCAATAAGCAGGAAAAGCCAGGCCAGGGCCGCGATAGAAGTCATTCTTCACGCTTCCTTGCCCGGCGCTTGCGCAGCTCTTCCTCGAGTCGCGCCAGGCTGGCCTCATCGATATCTTCAGCCGCGTCCACAAAGGCCGCCAGCGAGGCCACGGCATCGCCGCCGAAACGCCCCAGCGTCTCGCGGATATAGGAGGCAATCAGGCGCTCGCGCTCGACGCACGCCGAGTATCGGTAGGCATGTCCCCGCTTGCCGCGCGCGAGCAGTTCCTTGCGGTGCAGGCGCTCCAGGGTCGACTGTACTGTATTGAGGGAAATACCCCGCTGCCGGCCAATGCGTTCATGCACCTCTTTGGCCGAGCACTCCGGTGTCTCCCAGACGATCTCCAGCACCGCCACTTCCAGGTCGCCCAGGGCGGGGGTTGGCTTCGCAGGTCCGTTCACGGTGGCTCCAGCTTTGCGACAATACCCGGCAGTCTATCGCCCCAAAAAACCGATCGTCAATCGGTTTTCCAGGAGGGGCACCTGCAGCGGGACAGACGGCCGTGGAATTCTGCGTTAGCATGTGGACCACAAGATCCATAACAGATTCAGGCCGGAGGTGTTCGTGTCCCGATTGTCCCTTGCTTCCATCTTCCTCTCCTCGCTGGCAGTCGCTGCCCCTTCCCTTGCGCAGCCCGCCACTGATTCGGAGTTGCTGGAGGAGATCCGCCAGGATGTATCTGCCGACCGTATAGAAAAGGACATCCGTACCCTGGTGGGCTTCGGCACCCGCCACACCCTGTCGGAGACAGAATCCGAAACCCGGGGCATCGGCGCCGCCCGGCGCTGGGTACACGACGAGTTCCAGCGCATCAGCGATGCATGCGGCGGCTGCCTGGAGGTGTATTACCAGTCCGACTTTATCGAGGGTGAGAAGCGGATCCCCGAGCGCACGGAAGTGGTCAACGTGATCGCCGTCCAGCGCGGCACCGTGGATCCGGGCCGCTATGTGATCATGTCCGGCGATATCGATTCGCGGGTTTCCGACGTGATGGACTACAAGTCGGACGCACCCGGGGCAAACGACAATGCCTCTGGCCTCGCCGGCGCCCTAGAGGCCGCGCGCGTACTGAGCAAGCACAAGTTTCCCGGCTCCATCGTCTATGCGGGCCTCTCCGGGGAGGAACAGGGCCTGTTCGGCGGCCGGATTATGGCAGCGAAAGCGAAGAAGGATGGCTGGCGCATTACCGGTGTGCTGAACAATGACATGATCGGCAATATCGAGGGCATCAACGGCGTCATCAACAACACCACTGCGCGGGTCTTCATGGAGGGAACCCGCATGAACGAGAGCGCCGATGAGGCACGCGCACGCCGTTTCCGCGGCGGCGAAGTGGATTCGCCCTCCCGTAACCTCGGTCGCTACGTCCACCGGATTGCCGACGAATATATTCCCAACCTGGACGTGATGATGATCTACCGCCTGGACCGGTTTGGCCGCGGCGGCCACCACCGCCCGTTCAACGACCTGGGCTATCCCGGCGTCCGCATCATGGAAACCAACGAGAACTATAACCGCCAGCACCAGGACCTGCGCACCGAAAACGGTATCCGCTATGGGGACGTCATCGAGGGGGTGAATTTCGATTATGCCGCCAAGCTGACCAGCCTCAACGCGCTCACCATGGCCGCCCTGTCAAAGGCACCCGCCCCGCCCGCCAGGGTCACCATCGAAGGTGCAGTGTCTCCCGACACCACCCTGAAATGGCAGCGGGGCAGCGCCGGGGATGACAAGGTCCTGGCCGGCTACAAGGTTTACTGGCGCCTGACCTCTGAGTCCACCTGGACCCACAGCCGCTATGTGGGGAATGTCGACGAGTACACATTGGAAGACATCGTGATCGACAACTATTTCTTCGGTGTCGCCGCGGTGAGCAAGGACGGCTTCGAGAGTCCGGTGGTCTACCCGGGCCCCGCTGGCGCCTTCTACCTGGAGGAGTCCGGCCAGGACTGACCCTCACCTCCCTGCCGGCCCCAAGCCGGCAGGGGGAGACTTCCCTACCCTACTTCAGCTCCCTTTCTGCGCTCCCTTTCTGCGCCCCCTTTCTGTAAGACGCCCTCCCTCGGAAAACCGCAGCGTTGACAGGCAGCTATCATTGCAGGGGTTGCGACGTGGCCCCGATCTGACCGGGCACGCCGCGAATTTCACCAACAAACGATTATCCGCAACGACCGGGGAAGGGAGAATTTCGCATGGTTCAACACAGGCTTGCCGCATTAGCGCGGAAACTGTTACCAGCGATCGCATGCACAGTTCTCGCACTGGCCGCAACCGGGCTTGCCGGTTGCGGGGAAAGGGATGACGGCAGCGCGGCGGGTCGCGAAGAGGGACGGCGGGCCGGCAAACCGGCACCTGATGGCAAAGCCAGTGACAGGGCGGTGCTCTCTGACGAGGAGCTCAGGGAGCTGGTCACGCGCTCCTACCAGTACGTAGCTATGTACAACGTGAACAACAAGTTCGCGGAGAGCCACGGCGGCTGGAATAACTGCTCTGCAGATACCGGGCTGAAAGATCACACCATGCGTGATATAGCGCGGCCGAATAACGACACCCTGTACATCAGCTGCATGCTGGACCTGCGCAGTGACCCGGTCATTCTCGAAGTGCCGGCCTTCGACAGCGACTACGCCTCGCTGATGATCACCGGCTACGATCATTACGTGAATATCCCCCTCACAACCAGGGCGGGGAACTTCGCCAGGCCACAGAGGATACTGGTCTACAGCGCACGATCAGACGGCTACGATGGCACCCCGGTGGAGGGTGTGGACCACATATTCGAGGCCACCGGCGACTTCGTATCCGCCATCTTCCGGGTGATGCCCCACAGTAGCGAACCGCAGCGATTCAGGAACATTACCGAACAGATGCAGGCTGTCCGCCCCATAACGCTCAGCGAATACCGCGGCGACGCGCCAAAGCCCGTGCAACCAGTCGACTTCCCGGCGACAGGCAAGACCGATGTGGCCGTGTTTGGTAACAACCTGCTTGAGGTGATGCAGTTCGTCTTCAACCACACCACTTTTGACCCGCAAAATCCCCTCGACCAGAAGCTTCTCTCAATTTACCGGTCACTCGGTGTGGAACCCGGCAGGGACTATGATCCGAAAAGGGTAAAAAAACTCGATGGGGAGCGCACGCGTGAAATGGCCAGGCGCGTGCAGCAAGAGTGGCTGAAAAAGATGAACAATGCCGAGCTGATGCAGCGACTGCAGCCGAAGATGTTCCAGCCAAAGGGCAAAACCGACCTGGAAACCCTGGTGGCGGTGTCGATCTATGGCCCCATAGGCGTGCCGCGCGAGGAGGCTGTCTATCCCACAATCGATACCGCAGATGGCGAGCCGATGAATGCCATGCACGACTATGTTGTCCGCATGGATAAAGATTCGCTGCCGCCCGCCGGCGCCTTCTGGTCTGTGACCCTCTACGATCTCGAAAGCGGCTTCTTCATTCCCAATGAGGGCAAGAAATACAGCGTGGGCAAGAACGCAGGCATGAAACTGAATGAGCAGGGCGGCATCGATATTTACATTGCGGCCAAGAAGCCCGAGGGGGTGCCAAAGGAGAACTGGTTGCCGATCGAGCGCGAGGCAGTGGACCTCAACCTCGTGATGCGAATCTACGATCCCGACCTGGAAAAACTCGAGCAGTGGTCGCCCCCGGTGGCGGAAAAACTGCCCGCAGAGTGAGACTGCGGGCAGCCCGACCGGGCTAGTACTCGGGGACAGTTTCCCGTGGCGCCTCGGCTGTTTCCCCTGTGCCGCTGCTCCCCGTCTCGATCTCGCTCGCGTCTACGCGGTGGAACACCGCGTAGAGCACCGGCACCGCGATCAGGGTGAGCACCGTGGCAAAGCCGAGCCCACCCATGATGGTCACCGCCATGTCTGCAAAGAAAGCATCGAACAACAGCGGAGACATGCCGAGGATAGTGGTGACCGCGGCAAGGAATACCGGCCGCAGGCGGCTGACACTGGCCTGCTGGATCGCAGTCAACCGCGGCAGGCCGGCATGGGTCTGCACCTGGATTTCGTCCACCAGCACCACCGCGTTCTTGATCAGCATACCCGACAGGCTCAGCACCCCCAGCAGCGACATGAAGCCGAAGGGCAGGCCCGATAGCAGCAGGCCGACCACCACGCCGACCAGGGACATGGGCACCACCAGCCAGATAATCAGCGGCTCGCGCACGGTGCCGAACAGCAGTATCGAAATCAGGATCATCACCAGGAAACCGATCGGCAGGCCCTTGCCCAGCGATTTCTGCGCGTCGGCTGAGCGCTCGTACTCGCCGCCGAACTCAAGCCGGTAACCGGGCGCCAGCTGCAACTCCTCCGCCTGTGCGCGGATGCGGCCAAAGGCCGCCATCGCGGTAAGCCCCTCGGGTGCATCACCGCTGATGGTGATGGTAGGGACACGGTTGCGGCGCTGGATCAGGCCCTCTTCCGCGGTGGTGTGAAACTCCTCTACCAGCTGTCCGGCGGGAATATATCCGCGCTCGTTGGGACTCCATACCAGCCGGTCCGGCAGTGAGCCCACCTCATTGCGGTCGCCCTGGGGCAACCGCGCAACAATGGGGATGATGCGGTCGCCGCTCTCGAAGTCTCCGACACGGTAACCGGCGGTAGCAAACTGGAGCGTACGGCTGATATCCGCGTTGCTCACCCCGGCAACCCGCGCACGCTCATCATCCAGCTGAGCACGAATCGTGGGTTCGCGATCCCGCCAGTCGTGGCGCACGTCCTCGAGTCCCTTGCTGCGGAACAACTGCTCCATCTCCGCAGCATACGCGCGCAGCGTATTGAAGTCGGAACCGGAGATGCGCACTTCCACATCGGCGCCGCCACCTGGGCCGAACACGATGCGCTTGAAAGTGACCAGCGCCTCGGGGTGTGCGCTGCGCAGCGATTCCTTCGCCCGCTCGATCAGCCCGGGAATCTGCTCGCGACTGGCAGTGCGTACGATCAGCTGCCCGTAGGAAGGGTTGGGCGGCTCCGGCGCGTAGGTAAGCATGAACCGGTCCGCACCCCGCCCGGCCACCGCCGTGACTGACACTACCTCTTCCTGTGCCGCCAGGTATTCGGTTGCTTCCCGCAGGGCGCGATCGGTGCGCTCGATATCGCTGCCCTGGGGCAGGTAGTAGTTCACGTAAAACAGCGGTGCATTCGAGTTGGGGAAGAAGCCCTGCTTCACAAAACCGAAGGCACCGTAGCTCACCACGGTTACCGCCAGCAGGATGGCGATGGTGCGGCCGCGCCGGCGCAGGGCACCGGACAGCGCCCCGGCGTAAATGCGGTAGAAGCGACCCTGGTAGGGATCCCCGGATTCGCCCAGCTTGCCCGGCTTGAACAGGTGGTAGCCGAGGTAAGGGGTAATCGTGATCGCCAGCACCCAGCTCAGCAGCAGGGAGATGCCAATCACCGCAAACAGGGAAAACAGGAACTCGCCGGTGGCGTCGTCGGACAGTCCGATCCCGGAAAACGCCATGATGCCGATGATGGTGGCACCCAGCAGCGGCCAGAAGGTCTGGCGCACAACGCGGGCGGCGGCAACCTGCGGAGACTCTTTCTTTTGTACCCCCATCAGCATGCCTTCGGCCACCACGATGGCATTGTCCACCAGCATCCCCATGGCGATGATCAACGCACCCAGCGAGATGCGCTGCAGGTTGAGGCCCAGCAGGTTCATGATCAGCACGGTACCCAGTACCGTCAGGCCGAGCACTGCACCGACCACCACGCCGGAGCGCCAGCCCATGAAGGCGCAAAGCACGAGGATCACGATGGCCACCGACGACACCAGGTTAAACAGGAAGCCATTCACGCTGTCTTCCACCACGCGGTGTTGCTCATAAACGGGATGGATCTCGATCCCCAGCGGCAGCCCCTGCTCAAGCCCGGCCAGCTTGGCCTCCACCGCCGCGCCGACGTCAACGATATTGGTGTGCTGCCCGCCGGCCACGCCGAGCAGGATGGCCGGTGCGCCGTTGTAGCGGGCAATGAAGCCCGGGTTCTGGTCGTAGCCAATGGACACATCGGCAATATCCCGCACCGCCAGCATCGCGGTGGAACCGGGCACGCCCACCAGGATATTGCGGATGCTCTCCAGGTCGTTGGCCTGGTTGTCCACCACGATCCGGGTGCGCAGGTCCTTGCCCTCGATCTCGCCTACCTGCGGCACCGCGCTCTCTGCCTGCAGCACGCGGGAAAGGTCGTCGAGGGAAAAGCCCAGCCGGGCGAGGCGCGACTCGTCGATATCCAGGTAGGCCACCTCGTCGATCACACCGGAGCGCGACACCTTGGCCACGCCCTCCACCGTCAGCAGCTCGCGGCGAATGGCCTTGGTGATATCACGCAATTCACTGAGGGAGAAACCCTCGCCGGTAACCGCGTAATAGATCCCGAACACTTCCCCGAAATCATCGTTGATTACCGGCGGCATGGCCCCGCGCGGGAGCTGCGCGTGGGCGTCATTTACCTTGCGGCGCAGCTCATCCCAGATCTGCGGCAGCTGGTCCGAATCGTAATTGTCCTTGATGCGCACGCGGATTTCCGACATGCCCGCGCGGGAAGACGAGGTCAGCCTGTCCAGCTGCCCCATCTGCTGGATAGCCACTTCCAGCTTTTCGGTGACCTCCTCCTCTACCTGGCGCGCACTGGCCCCGGGATAGGCGGTGAACACCCGCGCTTCCTTGATCGTGAAAGCAGGGTCCTCGAGGCGTCCGATATCGGCGATCCCCCACAGGCCACCCACCAGGCACACCAGCATCAACAGCCAGCTGTAGACCGGCTGCCGGATAAAAACTTCGGATATCTTCACTGTGAATCTCCCCTGCCCGCCGGCTTACTGTTCCGTCCCGGCAGCTGCCGGGGTTCCAGGGGCCGCCGCTGGTGCTGGCGCACCCGCGGCCGTGTAATCGCGTACCACTGCGCCCTCATAGAGGTGCTGGCCACCGGCGGCTACCAGCTGCACGCCCGGTTGCAGGCCCTCAGTCACCCGGACCAGCTCGCCGTCGGTGCGCCCGAGGGCCACTTCCACCCGCGACACCCTGCGGTCGTCGCCAATCTGCCATACATAGGGCGTGCCGTCGGCATTGGTCTGCACCGCCGACAGGGGCACCCGCAGCTCGCCGTCCGCCCGGGCGAGCCGCAGCCTCACCCGTGCGGTCATGCCCGGCAGTATCTGCACATTGTCCGGGCGCGGCATGCCCAGCTCGACCACATAGGTCTGGGTCACGCTATCGGCCTCCGCCTGGTGCTCGCGGTATTCCAGCGGGAATTCCTGTCCCGGCAGGAACTCAAAGCTTGCGGTAATGGAGTCGACACGGTTGGCATCAATGGTGGCCAGCAGCTTCTCCGGCACCGATACCTGCACGCGCACTTCGGATACATCCTGCAGGCGCACTATGCCCTGCCCCGGTTGCACATTGGTGAAGTTCTCCACCAGCTGGCGCGTCACCAGCGCGTCGAACGGCACCCTCAGGCGGGTGTACGCCAGTTCCTGCTCGGCATTCTCCAGCGCCACCTGCGCCAGGTCATAATTGCTTTCCGTCTCGTCGAGCTGCTGCGCCGAGATCATATTGCGCGCCTTCAGCGCCCGCTGGCGCTCCAGCGTCTTCTCCAGCAACTCCAGGTTCACCCGCGCCTGCTTTACCCGCCGCCGGAAATCCCGGTCATCGAGCGTCGCAATCAGCTGTCCCCGGGGGATGACCTCGCCCTCCTTGAATTTCACGCCCTGCAGCTTGCCACCCACCTGGAACGACAGGTCCACGGTCTGCACCGCCTTCACCCGACCGGCGAACTGGCGGGCCGCAACCTCACCGCTACTGGACACGGGGGCCACTTTTACCGGCCAGACGCGCTCGTCCTGTTGCTGCGCGGACTCGGGATCACTGCAGGCAACGAGGCCGGCGGTGGCCAGCAGCACTGCGAACAGCACACGGCGGGAATTACTCAAGAAATCCATATTCTGGTTCCACAAATACATAAAAGGGTGAGTCGATGGGGATGCGGTCAGTCGATGTCAGCGGCCATTGCCAGCAATCGCTCGCGCAGGCGCTCAAACTGCGGGTCGCCCGGCTCCATAAGCCCGAATACACGGGCGAAAAACATACCCCGCGAGGCAAACAACAGCAGCTGTGCCAGCTCCGGGTCCTTTACTGAAGCGCAGATCTCGCGGCGGACCCGCTCTTCCTTTTCACGGATGGGTTCGAGCAGCGCGGGGTCTTCCGCCACGGCGGCGATCAATGAACGCGGCAGGCTCTCGTCGTCCTGCATCAGGGAAAACATGGAGTGGATTCGTGCGGCCAACGCGGTCCCCGGGCCGTCCCCGGCGCGCGCCAGGTAATCGGCGGCGCAGCCACCCTCGCGCGCCACGGCCGATTCCAGCATCGCCTGCAACAGGGCCTGCTTGGTGCGGAAGTGGTGCAGCAGCCCGCCCTTGCTCAGGCCACACTGGGCCGCCACCGCATCCAGGGTCAGCTTGCGCGCCCCCTTCTCCCGGACCACCTCTTCGGCGGCCCGGATAATCTCGTCTTTGCCGACTTTAGACATGTGACCTCCCAGACAGCTTCGGTCAAAACCGACCGACTGGACGGTATGGTAGCAGCGCAGGGCGTCCGGTCAAGCCCCGGACCGCATCCTGGCGCCCGGCCCTTCCCCCGCACCGCACTTAAGCAGCTGCGTCACACCTGCCACCACGGCAGATCCCACGCCAGGCACAGTGATATGATCCCTACAAACCGACCGACAGCGCAGGAGCAACTCTGACGTGGACAGCAAAACTCGCCGCGAACTCGAGCGGGCTGCAGAACTCATCGAGCGCGCCGATGGCCTGCTGATCGCAGCCGGGGCCGGCATGGGGGTCGACTCGGGCCTGCCCGATTTCCGTGGCAACGAGGGCTTCTGGAAGGCCTACCCTGCCCTGCGCCAGTCGGGAGAGTCCTTCGCTGACATCGCCTCGCCGGTCACCTTCACAGCCCACCCGGAGCGCGCCTGGGGTTTTTACGGCCACCGCCTGAACCTCTACCGGTCGACCCGCCCGCACGATGGTTTCCGACTGCTGCGGCAAATGGGCGAAGCGCGCGAGCGCGGCTACTTCGTATTCACCAGCAATGTGGACGGGCAGTTTGAAAAGGCCGGCTTCGATCCCGAACGGCTCAACCAGTGTCACGGCTCGATACACCACCTGCAGTGCCTCGACGATTGCAGCGGCGAGATCTGGCCGGCGGATGGCGAGACACCGGTAGTCGACACCGAGCGCTGCCTGGCCCTGGGCGAGCTGCCAACATGCCCGCGCTGCGGCGAGGTGGCCCGGCCGAATATCCTGATGTTCTCGGACTGGGGCTGGAACATGGCACGCCAGGAGGCGCAGCAGGAGAAGTACCAGCGCTGGCTGGCCGCGGTAAAGAACCTGGTGGTGATAGAGTGTGGGGCCGGTACCGCCATACCCACGGTGCGCTGGGAATCCGAGGCCGTCGGTGGGCAGCTGGTGAGGATCAACCCGAACGAGCCCGAGTCCGACCTGGAGGACGCCATCGGCATCCGGCTCGGGGCACGGGAGGCCATCTCTGCGATCGCGGCCAGGCTGGAAGTCAGCTGACATCGCTCGCCTATCGGGATTGCGTGGCAATGCTGGCCGCCGCACAATAGCGCTCACTAGTAAATTCGATAAACAATCCCGATGCAACAGAACAGCTGTCCCTGCGGCTCCGGCAAGCCTTTCGCACAGTGCTGCGACCTCTACCTTTCCGGCAAGGCATATCCCAATACCGCGGAAGCCCTGATGCGCAGCCGCTTCTCTGCGTTTGTCACGGGCAACCTCCCCTACCTGCGCAAAACCTGGCACCCGGACACCTGCCCGGAGGTGAAGCAGGATGACCTCAATACCCGTTGGACCAGGCTGGAAGTGCTGCGTAGCAAGCAGGGACTGAAGAAATCCGTGGTGGAATTCAAGGCATTTTTCGAGGATGAAGAAGGCGAGCGGGCGATGCAGGAAATATCGCTGTTCAAGCTCCACAAGAAACGCTGGGTCTATGTGGGACCGCTGGAGACATGGCCCTGAATAATCCCGAAGTCATCTACGAGGATGCCCATCTCGTCGCCGCCTACAAACCGGAGGGTTGGCTGGTGCATCGATCGGATATCGACCGGCACGAAACCCGGTTCCTGCTTCAATACCTGCGCGACCAGGTGGGCTGCCACCTGTACCCAATCCACCGGCTCGACAAGCCGACATCGGGGGTCATCCTGTTTGCCAAGAGCGGCGAGGGGGCCGCACGGGCGCAGGCGGAACTGGCTTCGGAGAATTCGGTAAAGGCGTATATCGCGGTGTGCCGCGGTTGGTGCCCGGAGGAGGGAGTGATCGACTACCCGCTGGCGCCGGTCAGCGATTTCAAGCACCAGCGCAAGCGCCCCAAAGCCGACCTGCCCCGCCAGTCGGCGGTGACGCGCTTCCGGCGCCTGCACACTATCGAGCTGCCCTACGCGGTGGACCGCTATCCAACCAGTCGCTACTCGCTGGTTGAGATCGAACTGGAAACCGGTCGCCGCCACCAGATCCGCCGCCACTTCAAGCACATTCACCACCCGCTGGTGGGCTGTCCCAAGTACGGCAAGTCGGTACACAACCACTTCTTCGCCGAGCAGTTTGGCTGCGCCAGGTTGTTACTACATGCCCACCGACTGGAGCTGGATCACCCGGTTACCGGTGAGCGCCTGTTTATCTCCGCCCCGCCGCGGGGCTGTTTTGCCTCGCTGCTGAAGACATTTGGCTGGACGACGCCGGACTGACCAGCGGGAAAATAGTACTCTTGAACCATTGCAGATTCCCGCAATTCCGGAAAGCTTTCGCTGGCGGTCCCGCGATGGCTGACCGCCCCTCCCTCGTATAATTTGTGGCACCTGTCTCTTAATTTACTTTTCCCGACGCCTGGATCTACCTAACGACATTACAGAAGCTTACAACGGCTTACTTCCTTCGCCCCGCGCTTATAAACTCCTGCGCAGCAGCGCCACCCCTCAGCAGAATTAATTTTAATAGTGATCATTCTGCCCCAGTTTCTGTAGTCATCTGGCAACCGGGCGGGTATCAGCGCCGGTATCCCGACAGGCACTGCTTCGCAGCACATATACGAAAATTTTCTTTCATCCAGGAAGGATTGAAAGTCCCTGTGCTATCAACCTGATTTGATTCAGTAAATACTGGAGTAGACCTTATGGAACAGGGTTTGACTCACAGCGGACCCCTCTGCGGTTCATTCCATCACGCTACGCTGGTAGGTATGGGCCTGGTCGGCACTTCCGGCGCCGTGAACACCTTGCGGCAGGAAATCATCCATTACGCCAGTGCCAGGGCACCAATATTACTCGAGGGAGAAACTGGTACAGGCAAGGAGGTAGTAGCCAGGGCCCTGCACTACCTGAGCAATAATAACGACCAGCCATTCCTCCCGATAAATTGCGGCGGGCTGGTGGACTCCCTGTTCGAGAAGGAGTTTTTCGGCAGCGAGAAAGGCGCGTTCACCGATGCCAGGAGCCGCCATCCGGGCTATGTGGAACAAGCCGGCCGCGGCACTCTCTTTCTGGATGAGGTCAACAGCCTGGGCCAGAAAGCACAGTCGTCCCTCCTTCGCTTCCTGCAGGACCAGCAGTACCGTGCCGTTGGGGGACGGGAAACACGGACGGCGAAGGTGCGCCTCCTGGCCGCCAGCAATCAATCCCTTGAGGCCCTGAGCGAGGACGGGTGCTTTCGGGGCGATCTTATGTACCGACTGAACGTACTCAAGATCACCCTCCCCACCCTGCGCGAGCGCAGTGAAGACATACCCATCCTCCTCGAGCGCCACCTGCAGCAACTCAACGAGCTCTACGGCCGGCACAAGGAGCTCTCCCCAACGGCCATTGAGTGGAGCCGCGACCAGCTCTGGCCGGGAAACATCCGCCAGCTGAATAGCTGGCTGCACCGGCGATACCTGAAGACGACTGGCAGCGTGATCTTTCCGAACGCAACGACTCAGGCGCCGGAAAAGCCTATTAACGGGCCGGTGGCGATGACCGAGTTCCAGGTTGCCAAGCAGCAGGCGGTGCACAACTTCGAAAGAAGCTACCTCAGCAAGGTACTGAAGATCTGCCGCGGCAATATCAGCCGCGCCGCCCGCATGGCTGGCAAGGAACGCCGCTGCTTTGGCAGGCTGCTGAAAAAACACGGCCTGCAGCCAGCCCATTACAAATGCTAGTGGAAGTAGCCGGTCACCAGGTTTCGCGCCTCCGCCTGTAGCCGGCGCAGCGTGGCCGGGTCGGGGCTGAAGTCGGCGGTGCCGATGGAACCGGAATTCAGCGCCACCACCTGCTGGCGGTAACTGGGGTATTTATTTGCCAGCGCGTCATCCCCCATATACTGGCCGATGACCGCCCCCAGGAAATCGCCCAGGTCCCGGATACTCTGCCGCTGCCCGGCGGTATTGCCGAGAGCCAGCCCCAGGGTTGCAGGCGTACTCCCCTCGTCCGCAGCGAATACCGGCATGGGCAGGTTGTTCCAGAGCCCGCCGTCCACATACAGCCCCTCATAGGCGTTGCTGATCCGGGGCCGGTGCCTGGCTCCGAGCACGATCGCCGCGGCCTGGCGGCGGCTGATCCGCACCGGCTTGAAAAGCCCGGGCAGGCCCATTGAGATCCTCACCGCGTCTGCCACCGGCATCTGGGGCGTGTAGTCGGCCGAGAACATCATGGTACGCCCGGTCTCCAGGTTGCTGCCGGTGAGCACCAGTTTCACCCCGAAGCGGCGCTGGTGGTCAGCGAAGTTCATGTTGGCGGTGCCACCGCGCTGCCGGATCAGCTGGTCGAAGAAGGCGCGCGCCGCACAGCCACTGAAGAGCCCCAGGTCCTCCCAGAGATTTTGCGCGTAGTAGATCATGGCCGGCGAGAGCAGCTTATCGCGCAGTCCGTCTCCATGCTGAATACCACGCACTGCACGGCTGTGCAGACCAGAGCGCAGCTGGCCGACCAGTTGCCGCGATATGCTAGATGGATTCAAGCGACCCTCGAGGACGTCGGGAATAATGGCTTCCAGGCCCTCGCGCAGGATCGACTGGAGCGGGTTGAACAGGTAGTCGTTCAGCACTGAACTCGAGCTGCCATTGACACAGTTGCGCCCCAGCGCCGGCACATTGCGCGGAGAGGCGGGCAAGTCAAAAAATTCCTCGAAGTCCTTGTACCTCGGATCGGATATCCGCTCAAGCTCGGCAGAGGTCATGCCCAGGGACATGGCCAGCGCGGTAATCGCGCCCGCGGAAGCCCCGGCAACGCCGCGAATATTGCGCAGGCGCCCGTTCTCGATATGGTAAATGGGGTGGCCCGAGCTGGTGCGGATTGACTCCAGCGCGCGCACCGCACCCAGGTAGACCAGCCCCTTGCCGCCGCCACCTTCCAGCACCAGGTATTTTACTTCCTCGGCCCGCAACTTGCGGTTGGCCCCGGCCTCGGCCCACTGGCCGGAATCCGGCCAGAACTCTGCGGTGTCGACGTGCTCCAGCAGCGCCTGCCCTGGTTCTGCCGCATCTTCATGGGAGGGCGGGAGAGCTGCGGGAAGCTGCTCCTGCCAGGGTGCATCCAGGTCTTCTCCAGCCGGGGAGGCAGTGCTCAACCTCGAAAAGCTCCCCCACTGGTCGAATATCAACACAGGGAAGCGCCGTGTCACCCGTCTTCCGGTAGCCATTCCATCGCCATTGACTCCCGTGAACTGCACCAGGTCGACTCTCCGGCGCTGGAATACCGGATAGACATAGAGGGTGCGACGCTGGCCCGCGGGTGCCGGGTCCACACTCATCGTAACCTGCTTGGTGGTATTCAGGGCCTCGGTAAAAGTGTCGCTGCGCTGTAGGCTCATCGCCACTTCGCGAGTGAAGGATCGCGATATTGTCCTGGAGGTACTGGTGGAATAACTACTCTCGGAAGACACACCGAGCTCCACGATATCATCAACACCAAAACTGAGTGAGCCCCCGCTGGTCTGTTCCGTGCCTGCGGCGACGGTATCGCTGCGCTCATTCGCCTCAGCGGCGCGGTAACTGTATTCGATACCGAAACTACTGCTGCGGGAAACCGAGGTGCTGATAGAGCTCTGGACCTGCACCGCACTTCGGTCTGTATCGCTGAAGGTCTTGGTCCACACCGGCAACCAGTATTTTCGGTGATTGCGCGAGTCGGTATACAGGTTTCGCTGCTGCTCCCCGGTCCGGAACATGAATTCCACCGGGTTGACCAGGTAAAAGCTGACCGCATTGCGGTTATAGTAATAACTGCCACTCAGCCCCTCGCGCCAATGGAACTCGACCTCGAGTCGCGCCAGTGGGTACTCGGAATCATAAGCCTGCCGCAGCCGGCTTGCGGCAATCTGGATGCTCTTGGTGACACTGCTCTCGTCGGTAATGGATTCGGTATCCACCACCAGGTAGTCACTGCCTGCCCCCTGCCCCGCGAGCGGTATCGTGTGCCAGATCCGGCCCGCTCGCATGGTGCTGAAACGCAGTTTCAGCTGGGCTTGTTCCATATTGTATACGCGGTTCTTGTTGCGAATGCGCAGGCGGAACGTCACCTGCTGACGCTGGGAGTCGCCGGTAGTTAACACATACACGTGGGGCCGGCCATCGGAACCCGTGACGGTCTGCAGGTTGGTAAAGCTGATTTCTGCCTGCCGGCTGCGGGTCGGACGATCCTCCGCAAGCAGGTGTGACTCGACATGTTCCCCAAATCCTGCGTCCAGGATCTCACCGCCCGGCCCCTCGATAAATTCGCCGATATCGTCTTGCAGGCTCTCCGGCAGAGCGTCGCCTTCCCCTTCCGTATACATATCCGTATCCTCCTGATAAGCAATATTCCTGCCCGCCTCCGAATGCCCCCGATGGACGGCGTTATGTTCCTCTTCCACGTTATATTCCTGCTCCACATAGGCGATCGCCGCCCGGGCATCGAGCAGGCCGGCCCCGTAGCGCAGGTGGGGCAATAACTCCTCTGGCGCTCCGGCAGTTACCACCAGCGCCTCGCGGATTTCATCGATCGTCAGCGGCCGCCTGGCGGCCTGCAGCATCAGTGCCACTGTGCCCGCGGTATGCGGAGCGGCCATCGAGGTCCCGCTTTTCACCGTATAGGCGTCACGATGGCGGAAGCCGAGGGCGTCCACGCTACTGGACCTGGCCGCCCTGATCCGGTCACCCGGAGCAGTCAGGATCGGCACCATGCGCTGGTCACGCGTCGGCCCGGCGCTACTGAAACTGGCAATACGCCGGGGCCCGCCCCTGCCGGGTCGATACGCCGCCGTAGCAAGCGTATTACGCCCGCAACAGATGGTGCCAATAGTCATGTTCGGGTCTGCATCAGCGGGGTAAAAGCGGCTTTGCTCCCGGGCAGAGGTACGCTCTATCCACGCGTGGACCGGGAAACTTGTCCCGCTCGCACTGCGCAGCTGTAAACGCCACTGGCCGGAGGGCGCCGAGGGGTGGATAAATATGTTCACCTGGTTATCGCCGTTATTCGGGTCGCGACGACGGTGGTAGGCAGTGACGTAAAGTTCTGAATCCTTTGTCCGCCCGGCACGGATTATCCGGTTCTCCCCCAATGGCAATGTAAAAATGGCCTCGCCGTCGGGCCTTTCCAGCTTCAGGTCCAGCGCCTGCTCGCCGGCATACCAGATCTCCAGTTCTGCCGGCGAGCGCCGCGCCACCGCCGGAACCTGCCAGCGCAATGCGTGCAGCCTGCCTTCACGTGCGACACCGGAAGCGTGCAGGCGCGCGGAAAAATAGTTACCGGTACTCATGCTGATAGCGCGATTGCGCCGCTCCCGCACTATCGCATCCAATGCCTGCTCAACCGGGGAAGTGCCGTCTTTCGCGTCGCCGGTTCGCCCCAGGCTCATATTGATAACCACGGGTCGGTCGCCGGCATGCTGGAAAATAAAGTGGACCGCTTCCAACACCCGTACGGAATCACCGAGGGAATCCTCTGGCCGGGTGTCATCACTGCGCAGATGAACAAATAAGAGCTCTGCCTCCGGCGCCACCCCGGAGGGAACACCCTCGCGCCACGCACGACCGGCCGCAATCGACAGGACGTGGGTGCCGTGGGTCCCTATTCCCGCCGGATCAATCCGCGCGGGATCGTAGTCGAGGGCACGGTAAGGGTCCCTGCTCATAAGCGCCCGATCGATCTCATCACGGTCGATAAAGCGCCCGTAACCATATGGATGTGGGCTACTTGCGGACTCTGGGCCGCGTTGGTCCCAGATACCCAACAGTCGCGTCTTGCCCTTTTCATCGAGGAAAGCCCGGTGCGCAAAATCCACACCCCAGTCAATCACACCTACGATTACACCCTTGCCGGTGTAGCGATCGTGGCGGGCAAACTGGTGTCCTATGCCGATCTCGCCGGTGCTTTCCTGGAGATCACCACTGAACAGGCTGGTGGCTTTGAGGCTGGCCACGTTGGGATGCTGTCGCACCCTGACAATATCCTTGAGCCTGATACGGCCCGTGTGGATGTTCCCCATACGCGCAATCGTTCTCAGGCCTTCTACCGGGACTACGGCATCGTGCAGGCGCACGACCACAGCAACCTCTGCCTCCGCGGCCTCGCCTGCGATTGCCTCGCCATCGGGGCTGGCGCCGTTGCGAACAAGCAGCTCCTTGAGCCGGGGATCAAATTGTATCTCCCGGAGGGGCCTCGATTGGCTGCCATCTCTATTTCGATCCATGGGGGTTATCCAGCCAGAATGACCAGCGTGAAGGAGGCGCCGGCCCGGCGACCGGGCGCCCCCAGCCAAACAACCTCAGGTCGTTTCAGGTGTGGCCGCAGCCACCTTGACCAGGTCACGGACAGCAGCCTTGAACTGCGCATCGTCCAGCAACTGGGCCAGCACCGGATGGGCCTGGCTCTCCTTCTGGGTAAGCTCCGGCTTGCCCTTCTTGGCCAACAATGTCAGCCCCTGTACCAGCCGGGCCGCGATCTCTGCATCGGGCGCGGAGGACGGGCTGCCGTAGCCGTCGAAGATCAGGCCGCTGACTTCCTCACCCAACGCTACCTTCTTCAGCCGGTCGGTCAGCCCGAGGCGGTCGATATTGGCGTAGCGGGTCTTGAAATCCTCGCAACTGAAGTCAACGGTACCGGTACGGACCTCGTGCACCGCATCCAGGACCTCTGTGCCGATGACTTTCTCTGCACTTTCCACTGCACGGCGGTGCTGGGTGGCCTGCATGTTCGCCTGGGTTACAGAGAATATCGTGCGATTCTTCTGGTTCATGCTGAGACTGGAAGTGATGGCCGCATTCATCACCTCAGTCTGGTTTTCCTTCGGCGACATTGCCGCCAGCATCATGGCCCATTGGTTGCTTTTCATAGCTTGCTCCAGGGTTATTCAGTTATATGGAAATGATCAGTTCTGATTCATCATCATGAACATCATTGCCATCATCATGCCGTCATCGTCCTTGCCGTCCTGCATCATCAGCGGGAGGAACATCATCATATTGTTCTGCTCCTCGACGTTGGCGGGGGCACCAACTGAATCGTGGGTGTGATTCGCCAGCTGCGACTGCATGTTGTTGTACTGCATCATGTTCATCAACATGTTGGTGGTGGACTGGGACTCCTGCTCTTTCTTCAGCTGGCTGATCCTGCGGTTTTGCAGCTGCGACCAGCGCCGGAGTTGCGAGCGCGTGGTCTTGGTGAGCTTGGAAATAGCCTGGCTGTTAGTCGCAGCCAGTGTGGCAGCCTGGGTGGCCTTCTTGTCGGCATTCTTCAAGTCCTGCTGGGTGCGATTCACCCGATGGTTCAGGCTATTGATGCGACCGTTAATGGCACTGGTGGCCCTTTTGAATGTTGCCATCGGCACCACGGAAGCAGGCAGGCGTACGCGGGCCGAGCCCCGCGGTGTGCGCACAGTACCGCCACGCACACCACCGGACACGCGAATGGGCCGATAGGGCCGGAATTTCCGTCCCCCGAAGCGGCGCGGTGAAATCGCCCGGCCTATGCTCTTGGCTGCACCGCCCATGGCCTTGCCAATCAGTGGGGGGAGCAGCATATGCAGGAATTCGGCTTCATCGTCATAGTCATCTTCGGCATAGCTTTCGCCGTCGATGCTTTCGTCATCGTAGACGTCCTCGATTTCATCATCGTCAAAGCCATCTTCTTCGACGAACAGCGCCTCATCGTCGTAGTCGGCTTCAGCGACTGCGAACTCGGATTCGAGCGCGTCTTCCTCATACATGTTTTCCGGCAGTTCTTCCTTCTGCATGGTCGTCATCTCCTGGTGTGGTTAATCAACGTCTGTAACATCATCGCTGCTAGTCTGTGCCCGCCCCTGTGGGGCTGGGCACACAGCCAGCCCCGCCTGGGCCAGCACGGGTTCGATCAGGGGCAAGAGCCTCTCTATATCCCCCGCACGGCTGCCGATGGTTCCTTCCCCCTGGCAGTGCGGGCATTCGCTATCCTCGCCCCAGCAAAGGGAGCAGGCGCCCAGCATGTCGCCGAAGAAACGCACGGTCTCTGCCAGCCCCTTGGCATACTGCTTCCACCTTGCCCGGCTTTTTTCAAGCTGTTCCAGCCGGCGGTCTTCCACTACAGCCGGAGCCGGATCACTGCGTCGCTCGATCAGTGCCTGCATCATTGCCGATAACTGGGGATTACCCTGTAACTCCGGGCGGCTGGAAAATTGCTGTTGCAGCAGGTTAAGCATCTGTTCGTTCATAAAGATTTCCGGTTCTCATACTTGCTCTAGACTGGCAATGACTGGCGGTCAGGGCAGGTAAATGGGCTCACCCTCGAACTCGTCCTCGGGTCCACTTGCCGCGAATTCTTCGTAGTATTCTGTCTCGGCCCATTCCGACTCGCCCTCACGCACCGGCACGTTGCGACAACGGCAGACACGGCGGGTCCTGGGTTGCGCGCGGCTTGGCCCGGACTGGTTTCGCTGTGAATTGCTGCTGCGGTTGCGGGCGGAGTTCACGATATTGCGCACTACCGGGATGATCGCTGGAATCGCCGAGGCAATAGCGCCGATAATCGCCCCCCAGGCCTCACCATCCTGCTGGCCGGAATAGCGGCGATAGAGCCAGTCCTCTGTGTCTTCAGGACTGCTGATTTCCTCGCTCGCGATGGCGCGGACCAGGGAGGGAATCATCTGGATCACCGCTGACACAGCGCGCCCCACGTCCTGGCCCTGGCCCTGGCCCTGGCCCTGGCCCTGGCCCACTGCCGGCAAAGCCGCGGCGGGCGCAAAAATATCGCTACCGCCCTGCTCTTCGATCCACTCCCACGGAGCCCCGTCAGCTTCATCGAAGAACTCCCCGTCTTCGATGGTTTCCCAGACTGCTTCCTCTGATTGCTCGTAATCTGCGTAGTCACTCATGCCCCGTCTCCCTAGTACAGTTTCCTTCCGGCTCGACCTTCGACCGCCTGGCGGCGCGATACCACTGCTGGCCGTCGTTTCCGGTAACCCTGGCAACCTCACCCTCTGATTCCAGCTGTGCCAGTGCCGCCTGTAGTCCGTTCAGGCCCGCCATGACCCGGTTGCGCACCAGCCACCACTGCAGCACCCCGTCCAGCGTGTCCTGGGCCTCGGGATGCTTTTCCAGGTAGCCCAGGATTTCGGTCTTGAGCGACTCGGTGTCGACTTGGTACGGCCAGGCCATGGCAATTCCCTTGCGATTTCCCCTCCTGTTAAGGCAAGTCCAATGCCAGTTCTGTAACGGGTTGAATTCGCTGGATAATTTCGAAATCAGCGGGATTGGTGGGGTGGAATAGCCCCAATAAACTGGAGGCATTGCCGGGGCCTTTTCGCCCAGGTGGGGCGAAATCGCCCCGGTCGGGATTGGCGACCTTTTGCGCGACAGGAGAGATCAAGCCCACGCTGAATGCGCATGGGCAGTCGGGAGACAAGGAGAAGGAAAAGGAAAATGCGGAACGCCCTGGGGGGCTCCCGATTTGAGGTAACAGGCCCCGGCGTCCCATTGGAGAGACAGGTTCAGGAAACCCTGAAGGAAATGTTAACCAGTACGGAGACCAGGCTGAATCCCGGCCCGCGGTCGCGGCGCCTCAGGCGAGTTCCGCAACCGCACGGCTAACCTTTTCACTACCGGGCGGCTCCGAAATCACGCCCAACTCCGCGCCGTGCGACCGGAGCGCACCAGTGCTTAGTTCGCCCGTCTCGCACAGAGCCGCCAGCGCCGCGTAGGCAATACTGGCCGCGTCCACCCCGAAGTGGCGGCGCAGGTCGGGCCGCGACTCACTCAGGCCGAAACCGTCAGTGCCGAGCGTCACATAGTGGCCGGGCAACCAGCGCGCGATGCTGGCGGGCAGCGCGCACATGTAATCGGTGCAGGCGACAACCGGGCCGTCCGCGCCCTGCAGTACCTGCTGCAGATACGATTGCCGTTTTTCACTCGGCTGCAGGCGATTGTGGCGCTCTACCTGCTCGGCATCGCGGGCGAGTTCGGTATAGCTGGTGACACTCCACACGTCGGCGCGCACGCCCCGTTCTGCCAGCAGGTCCTGCGCGGCCAGTACCTGCTGCATGATGCTGCCGCTGCCGAACAGCTGCAGCCGCGGCGCATTGTCATCGTCCTGCCTGGATTCGCGGAAGAGGTAGATCCCCTTCACCACGCCCTCTTCCACCCGCTCATACGCGTCGTCCGGCAGCGCGGGCATGGGATAGTTCTCGTTGTAGACGGTCAGGTAATAGAACACCTGCTCGCCGCGCCCGTACATTTCCTCGATGCCCTCGCGCAGGATGATCGCCAGCTCGTAGGCAAAGGCCGGATCGTAGCTGCGCAGGTTGGGCACTGTGGACGCGAGGATATGGGAATGGCCGTCCTGGTGCTGCAGGCCCTCGCCGTTTAACGTTGTGCGCCCGGCGGTGCCGCCGAGCAGGAAGCCGCGGCACATGCTGTCGGCCGCGGCCCAGATGAGATCTCCCACCCGCTGGAAGCCGAACATGCTGTAGAAGATATATAGCGGGATCGTGGGCACACCGTGGTTGGCATAGGCGGTGCCGGCGGCCAGGAAGGAGGCCATGGCACCGGCCTCGCAGATGCCCTCCTGCAATATCTGGCCGTCCGCCGCCTCGCGGTACGGCAGCAGGCTGTCGGCGTCCACCGGCAGGTATTTCTGCCCGCCGGGAGCGTAGATACCGGCCTCGCGGAACAGCGCTTCCATGCCGAAGGTGCGCGCCTCGTCCGGCACGATGGGAACTATATATTTGCCGACATTCCTGTCCTTGATCAGCTTGGCCATCATGCGCACCACCGCCATAGTGGTGGAGATGGCGCGCTCGCCGCTGCCGCGATAGAACTCGGCAAACAGTTTTCGCTCCGGCGCCGCCAGTTCCACACAGTCCACACGCCGCGAGGGCATGGGCCCGCCGAGGGCGCGCCGCCGCTCGCGCAGGTAGCACATTTCTTCAGAGTCTTGTGGCGGGCAGTAGAAAGTGGCCCCGGCCAGCGCCTCGTCATCCAGGGGGATACCCAGCCGGCGGCCGATGGCGATCCGGTCGTCGCGGGAAAACTGTTTCTGCTGGTGCGCGGTATTCTTGCCCTGGGCCGTCTCACCCAGGCCGTCACCCTTGACGGTTTTCACCAGGATCACCGTGGGCCGCCCACTGCTCTCGGCCGCGCGGGCAAAGGCGGCGTGGATTTTTTTCGGATCCTGGCCACCGCGCTTGATCTCGCGCACCTCGTCGTCGGTCAGGCTGCTCATCAGTGCGCGCAGCTCGGGGGAGTTTTCCACCCAGTGCTCGCGCTGGGCGCCGCCCGGCCGGGTGGAATAGAGCTGGTAGTCGCCGTCCAGGGTCTCATCCATGCGCTTCTGCAACACGCCGCGGTGGTCGTTCTGCAGTAACGTGTCCCAGCCGCTGCCCCACACCACCTTGATCACCTGCCAGTCGGCGCCGCGGAAACTGCGCTCGAGTTCCTGGATGATCTTGCCGTTGCCCCGTACCGGCCCGTCCAGGCGCTGCAGGTTGCAGTTCACCACCAGCACCAGGTTGTCGAGGTTTTCCCGCGCGGCAATGTTGATAGTGCCCAGCACTTCCGGCTCGTCCGCCTCGCCGTCACCGATGAAGTTCCACACCTTGCCGCCATTGGCGGGCTTGAGACCGCGCGCCTCCAGGTACTTGGCGAAGCGCGCCTGGTAGATGGCCGACGGGGTGGAGAGACCCATGGACGCGGTGGGCGCCTGCCAGAAATCCGGCATTTGCCGCGGGTGCGGGTAGGACGAGAGGCCGCCGCCCGGCTGCAGCTGGCGGCGGAAATTTTTCAGTTGCTGCTCGGTGAGACGCCCCTCCAGGAAGGCACGGGCGTAAATGCCCGGCGCGGCGTGGGCCTGCACGTTGAGCTGGTCACCCCCATAGTGTTCACTGCGGCAGCGGAAGAAATGGTTGAACCCCACCTCGAGCAAGGTGGCGGCAGAGGCGTAGGTGGCGATATGGCCACCGACCCCGGTGCCGCTGTCGGCCGCCTGCAGCACCATGGCGATGGCATTCCAGCGGATAATGTCCTCCGCCCGGCGCTCCAGCTCCAGGTCCCCGGGATAGGCGGGCTGCGCCGCCAGGGGGATGGTGTTGCGGTAGGGGGTGTTCAGCGGCGCCTCGTCCAGTGGCACGCCGCGGTGCACCAGGCGCTCCTGCAGTTCGCGCAGGATTTCCCGGGCGCGGCCGGCGCCCTGGTGGCGCAGGATATCGTCCAGCGCCTCCCGCCACTCCTGCAGTTCCGGGTCCTGTTCCCCGACACACTCCTGCGGATCCACTTGCATGTTCACCTCGCCCTACCCCGTTTTCAGCTCCGGTCCATTCTCCAGAGGGAAAGACAGCCCGGCCCGGAACCGGGCGGGCTGTCATCACTCGTACACCGTAAATCCAGTGCCCGCTATCAGCCGATACCGGCCAGCGCCTGCTCCAGGTCGGCTACGATGTCCTCGGCGTTCTCGAGCCCCACCGCCAGGCGGATGAGGGTGCGGGAGATACCCGCCGCCGCCAGCTCCTCGGGCTCATAAGTGGAGTGGGTCATGGAAGCCGGGTGCTGGATCAGGGTCTCGGCGTCGCCGAGGCTGACCGCACGCTTGCACATCTGCAGGCCGTTGATGAAGGCCACCGCCTGCTCGAAGCCCTGCTTGAGCTCAAACGCCATCACGCCACCGGCACCGCTCATCTGCTTGCCCAGCAGCTTGTAACCGGGGTGGTCCGGCAGGCCCGGGTAGTAGACCTTCTCGACCGCCGGGTGCTTCTCCAGGTATTCGGCCACCACCTGGCCGTTCTCGCCATGGCGCTGCATGCGCAGGTGTAGCGTCTTGAGGCCGCGGATCACCAGCCAGGCATCGTGCGGGCTCATCACCGCGCCCATGTCCTTGCGGGTGGTCATCTTGATCTGGCCGATCATTTCCGCCGGCCCGCAGAGGATTCCCGCTACCACGTCGCCGTGCCCGTTCAGGTACTTGGTAGCCGAGTGCAGCACCAGGTCGATGCCGTGCTCAGCGGGGCGCTGCAGGATCGGCGACATGAAGGTGTTGTCGATCACCGTGACGATGTCGCGCTCCCTGGCAATACCGGCCAGGGCATCCAGGTCCATCACCGTCATGCACGGATTGATCGGGGTCTCGCCGTAGATGACCTTGGTGTTCGGCTTGATGGCGTCGCGTACTGCCTGCGGGTCGGCCAGGTCCACGAAGCTGACCTCGATACCGAGCGCCGGCAGCTGGTGGTTGAACAGTGCGTAGGTGCAGCCGTACAGGCGGTGGGAAGTAACCAGGTGATCGCCGGTCTTCAACAGCGCGAAGATCGCCGCGGACACCGCGCCCATGCCGGAGCCGAAGGCGGCGGCCGCCTCGGTGCCCTCGAGGATGGCCATGCGGTTCTCCAGCTCCTCCACGGTGGGGTTGCCCAGGCGGGAGTAGATGTGCCCGCTGGCCTCGCCGGCGAAGCGGTCGGCGCCCTGCTGTACGTCGTCGAAGACGAAGGTGGAAGTCTGGTAGATGGGAGTGGACAGCGGCCCGTGCTCACCCTGCGACTTCTTGCCGCCGTGGATGGCATTGGTCTCGATATTCTTGGATTCCCACATGTGTGCCTCTCTTATCGTTTTACTGCTGGCGGGACACATGTGTATAAGTGCCCCGCCCTAGGGTTCCGGCAAATCCAGCTCTGTTGTCTGCTTGAGTGCCTTCAACACGATGCTGGTATGGATCCGGGCGATGCCCGGCAGCGGTATCAGGCGCGCCGCGATGAAATGATCGAGCGCGCGGTTGTTCACGGTGCTGACCTTGATCATGTAGTCGTATTCACCGGTCACGTGGTAGCACTCCAGTACCTCGGGCATGGCCACCAGGCGGTCGAGCACCTCGGCGATCCGCTCGTGCTGGTGCAGCTCCAGGGCGATCTCGATCAGGGCCAGGTTGTCGTGCCCCAGCTTCTCCCGGTTGAGCATCGCCGCGTAGCCGCTGATATAGCCCTCCTGCTCCAGCCGCCTGACCCGGGCCAGCGTGGCCGGCGGCGACAGGTGCACCCGGTCGGACAGCTCCACATTGCTGATCCGGCCCTCGGCCTGGAGGACCCGCAGGATGGCGATATCCGTACGGTCCAGCGACGAAACAGAGGTTACCATTTGATGGCCTTTGCAGATTAAGATTAGGCAAACCGAAGGTTATTCCGAATATTATTAAGACGCAAGGCACTTTCGCTAGGGATAACGAAGAATATTCCGTTTTGGATTGGGCAGGCTTGCCGAATGTTAGGCGAGATCAGGATTCTTCCAGGGCCGACCTGCCCCCCACTTTCTAGTCCATCGAGCCTCTACTAATGTTCCTCATCAATGAGGAAGATGGACATGAAGAAACGATTTACTGAGAAGCAGATCATCCCGATCCTGACCGAGACTGAGGAAATCAGCTTCCACTGGAGATGGTTGATTCCCGTTATGCAGCTTGTGAACCTCGCACCTTATGTAAATCGCTTCGGCAGGCAGAAATTTGTAGCGACGTTGATCAATGCCAGCTTTAACGTCGAACTCGAATGGCAGCCGCGGAAGGGGTCGATTTTTATCGTTACCCAAAAGCGCGCATAAACAAAGCTACCCCCTATGGCGAGGACCTGGAATTCCGGGGTATGGCAGTTAAATAACAAACTGGTAAATTATGCGCCTGCAGTGACAGACGCCGCTGTACTACGCTGGTTTCCGGAGGGATAGTGATCCAGCACCCTCCCCTCGACGGCTGTCCTCATTACCAGCCGGCCGGAAACCTGGCTAGCATTAGAACGATTTCAGGTAGGACGCGGCCGCCGCCGCAGGCGCCTCAACCGGGAAAACCCATGCAATCCAACTTCCAGAACCTAGTCAATGCCGCCCAGAACCAGTCCCAGCCCCAGCGGCTACTGTTCCTGCTGGCAAAGGCAGAGCGCAGCAACAACCCGAAGAAGTCCACCGCCAAGGGAGAAATCACACCGGTGATGTGTGTGGACAAGCTGCCGGAGGAGCTCAACAGCTTTGCCGACTTCGTCGCCGAAGCCGATGGGATCGACAGAAGCTGGAACATGATCCTGATCGCCGGCCTGAACGGAGAAGACGGCCAGGCGCCGACCACCGAGGAGGCCGAACCGCTGTTGAACAAGATGGCGAATGACCTGATGCAGGGGCAGGATCTCTCCCGTTACCTGATTCTGGACCGGGAAGAAAACCAGATTGAAATGATGCCGCGCTAACCGCGCGCAGTCCGTCTCACCTCTGCGCGCCGGCTTGTGCAAGCCGGCGGGTGCAGTCATCGGCTCCGCATTCAGTCAGACAGGCCTGGCGACCGCCGTCCACCACTTGGCGGCCGACCTCGCCCGGCGGCGGGATTTTCGGTTGTTAGGTGGGGCGCGGTGGGCCGGAGCGCGGCGGAAGCGGATCCGGTGAGCCGGCCCGGCCGGGAGCCACGATCAAAAAAGGCCAGCCCGACATGCGAGCTGGCCTTGTCGAGATCCCCTACTGCCGGGGCCCTCTCCCGTTATCCCATCCTGTGAAACGGGTCAGGTCAATTCAGGGACTTCAGGATCTCCACGTGGTTGAGGTACATGGGGTTGATGTCCTTCAGCGTAAACATCCCGGTTACGTCTACGTGGTCCCAGCCGGACTTCTTGCCCATATGCTGCCAGACACCGGGGATGGGGAAGCCGCCGTAGTCCTGGGTGGGAGCCCCCGTGGGCGCCACCATGCTGGTGGTGTTCACCACACTGTCGTTGGCAAACCAGCTGGCATCCACCCCCAGGTTGCTGTTCTTGTACTGCCCCATGAACAGGGACTGCGGCATGAACGGCAGGAAGGTGGAGGCAATGGGGTAGTGCCTGTTGGTAAACAGTCCCTTGAAGGTGGACTGGTTCGAATACGAGAAGTAGTAAACGTCCGGGTAGGTGATGGAACCACCGTAGATGTAGGGCGCACCCTCCGCACTCAGGTCATAGAGTGACGTATCCACTGATTCGTCCCACAGCCGGTGGTCCTTGACGCGCCGGAAGTAGTCATTCCAGCTCTCACCGGCCTGGCGGGTCAGTGCCCACTGGTCGAGTTTCAGGTCATAGACCACGTTCTCGCCGCTGGCGAGGCCTGCTGCCCGGTAGATGGAGGTTACCAGTTGCTCGGTGATATCCAGCGGGTTGAAGAACTCGGTCAGCGTGGTGCCGTTGTGGGGCGTGGAAACCGTGGTGATGCTGCGCACCCAGTTCCTGCCGCCCTCGAAGACTGAACCGGCCTCGTAGTTCTCCTCTGGCGAACCATCGCGCAGCAGCTTGAGCAGCACCCGCGCGGTCTGGCCACCCTGGCTGTGGGCAATGATGTGAATCTTGTTGGATGCATCCCAGTCTGGCACCAGGGCCTCGAAGCAGCGGCCATATTGCGCGTGCCCGTGGGTGGAAGCATGGGTTGCGCCGTAGTTCACACAGCCGCCCTTCAGCTGGTAGTAGGCCTCAACCGCGCGGTCCCAGTTGGAGCTGAGAGGCCCGACCGCCAGGGTGACGGTGTCGTGGCCCTGGGATTTCAGGTACTCCTGCAGGTCCTTCTTGCCTTTCCAGCCGCCGCCCCAGTACTTGAAGCCGAACATCTCGTTGCGGCCCCAGCCGGCGAAGCCGTGCAGCAGGACGACAGTTTCATTGTTGGCGGCCTGGGCGGCAGCATAACTGGCGGGGGTTGATAAAGCCTGCAGCTCAAACACCTGGTTGTCGTCGTAGTTGCAGGTGTACTGCTCCAGGTCCTGGTAGCCGGAGCTGAACAGGCTGTTGTTCACGTCCAGGCACTGGTAGCTGGACTTCGGCCGTATCACATAGCCTGATCCGTAGGGCACGAAGCGGAACAGCTGGTTGTCACTGCCATATCCCTCACCCTGCTCGATTGCCACACCGTCGCCGTTGGCAAAATCCCGCACCGACAGCGACAGGCCGCTGTTGGTATTCTGGATCTTGTAGTAACCGTCAGCCTGGTGGATCACCTCGAACGTCTGCGCACTGGTGCCATTACAGGAGTACTGCTGCAACTGGGTGCCGGTGGAGGTGCTCGATCCCGGCACATCCAGGCACTTGCCGCTGTGGGTGGCGACAATGTTGTAGATACCGTCCAGCACCGCGGCCTCATAGACCACCGGCTCCAGCACCCACTTCTGGTTGTCACCGCCGTGCTCGTCCCAGAGGTGGATCCCGGCCCCGTCGTCCATGGAAACTCCGGAGACATCGATCGGCTTGTTGCCCGACAGGGCCGATTTTATTAAGAACTCCCCGTCCCCGGTGCCTTCAACCAGGAAACGCTGGTTGCTACCCTGGTTGCAGCTGTACTGCTGGACATCGGTTCCATTGCTGGTATAGCCCCGGTAAATATCGACGCATTTGCCGCTGTTGACATTGATGATCTCGTACCGACCGGCGCCGGCGTAGACGAAGTCAAATTGCTGCGCGGCGGTACCGTTGCAGCTCCACTGCTGCAGCTGCTTGCCGTTCGATGTGCTGGAAAAGGGAACGTCGAGGCAGAGACCCGAGTGCACTGCCCGGGCCGAGTAGCGGCCGGGCGCCAGGGTGCGCTCGCCGTCGATGGCCGGGTCGATGGCAAAGGTCTGTTCGGGCGAGCCGGTGCATTGCATCTGCACCAGACGCGCGCCGTCGCCCTGGGAACCACCCGAGAGCTCGACGCACTTGCCCGAGTTCCTGTTGCGCAGGATATAGCCGCTGCCATTCTTCTGTGGCAGGAAGTGCTGGGAACCGTAATCGTACCAGCTGTACTGGACCACCGCCGCGCCGTCAGACTTGGAGCCACCCTGCACCCGCATGGCCTTGCCGCTGTTTACATTGACGAGCTTGTAAAAGCCATCGCCAGCCGGGCTGACATCGAAGTCCTGGACGGCGGAGCCGGCGCAGCTGGCCTGCTCCAGCTGGACGTTACTGGATGTGCTGCCGCCCGGCACGCTGACGCATTTGCCGCTGTGGGCAAGCTTCAACGTATACCTGTCGGCAGGAAGATTGGAAGCGTGAGCAGCCATGGGTAGCTGCAGTACGAATAGCGAAATTACCCCGAGATAAACGGGGGTGAGTCTCTTCATCATGCGCCGAACCTCATTCTCTCTGCGAACTTGATTTGGCAACACGTCAACAATCAATTAAAGGGAGAACTCCATTCCTTTGGAGGCAGGCCACCTTATCCGAAAGCAGACTACGACATTACGATACTTTTGGACACGCGGCTGATTGCCGGGGATTGACGATGACTTGGCGTGTTGTCGCTGTTCTTATGTGAATAAATTTTATTATTTTTAAAATATATTGTTACTGACATCACAGCCATTGGGGACTACTTATCAAGGCTGGCGAGAGGATTCTAGTCACGAAAATGAAACACTGTAAACAGCAAAAAAGTGACTGTACGTCCCCTGAGAAGCAGCGCACAAAACCCAATGGCATACTGACTTACCAGTCCCATCACCACGCTGTATATTCACGTCTACAAATTTGAAGAAACTGTCCTCAAAATCAACCAGAGAAGCTGCTGAAGAAAAACATGAAGACCCTGCCCCGGACCAATCATCTCCGGTGATTTAACAGAAGAACTGGCCCAGCGGATTAAGGCAAATCACGTAGAGGGGCTCCGGGAGCATCCGGCCGGCTTACACCCGGCGACACATGGCTTTCACCAAAGTCTAATCGCCCCCAAAGGCCCGATCGCGTAGCATGGCCCCATAAAGAGAGAATAAGGGGCCATGCCCATGAATGCAGACCCGAGGCTGCCGGAAATCCAGTCGGTGGCATCCTTCCTGCGCGACTGCCTGCCCTTCGGCGAGCTGCCGGAAGACACGCGGCGGGACACGGCGCGACGGATCCAGATTACCTATCTACGCAAGGGCGAGCAGATCCGCGCCAGCTCGGCCGCCTACGCCCTGCGCATCGTACGCAGCGGGGCGGTGGAGATCCGCAGCGAAGACCGGCAGCTGCTGGACCGGCTCGGCGAGGGCGAGAGCTTCAATATCCACGGACTCGATTTGGGGTCCGAGGGCGTGGTGGCCGAAACCATCGAGGACACCCTGCTCTACCAGTTGCCCCGCCCCGCCTACGAGGCGCTGCGAGCGCAGTTCCGTGATTTCGACCGTCATTTCCACAGCCAGCGCAATCGCCGCCTGCGGCGCGCCGCCCGCTATCGCCCGGACACCAACCTGCTCACTGAGCCCCTGGCAAACCTCGTGACCCGCGACCCGCTGGCGCTGCCGCCACAGACCCACCTGCAAGAGGCGGCCCGGGCGATGAGCGAGCGGCGGGTCTCGTCGCTGCTGGTGAAGGACGGCGAGCAGCTGCTGGGCATTGTCACCGACCGCGACCTGCGCAGCCGGGCGCTCGCAAGGGGCCTGCCGGTGCATACCCCCATCCGCGACATCATGACTCGCGACCCGAAGCGCATCGAGCTGGATGCCAGCGTGTTCGACGCCGTGCTGGCGATGACCCGCGAGGGCATCCACCACCTGCCGGTACAGGAAGGTGGCAGGGTGGTGGGCATCATCACGTCCTCGGACCTGATGCTGGCACGCGAAAATGACCCGGTATACCTGGTCCAGCACCTCTCCCGCCAGCAGGACACGGAGAGCCTCGCGGCCATCACTGCCTCACTGCCTTCACTGATGGTGCAGGCGGTACGCGGTGGCATGCGCGCCCACCAACTGAGCCGCGTACTCACCGCCATCAGTGACGCTGCTACCTGCCGCCTGATTGAGCTGGCGACCGAGAAGCTGGGACCGGCACCGGTGCCCTTCTGCTGGCTGGGATTCGGCTCCCAGGGACGCGGCGAGCAGCTGATTGGCGCCGACCAGGACAATGGCCTGCTGATCGACAACCGCGCCACCACAAACGACATGGACTGGTTTCACCGGCTGGCCACCTTTGTGTGCGACGGCCTGAATGCCTGCGGCTACCCCTACTGCAACGGCAAGGTGATGGCCACCACCGAACGCTGGCGCCAGCCGCTGGGCGAATGGCGCCGCACCGTGGACGACTGGACCCATGCCCCCACGCCGGAGGCGGTGATGCGCGTGTCGATCTTCTTCGACCTGCGCAGCATCTACGGCGATGCACACCTGTGCGACCAGCTCCAGCAGCATATGCTGGCGCGCACGCGGCGGGACACCATTTTCCAGGCGGCCCTGGCTGCCAATGTGCTGGAACAGACGCCGCCACTGGGGATATTCCGACGCTTCCTGGTAGAGCGTAATGGCGAGCACCGCGACGAGTTCGATGTCAAGAAGCGCGGCGTGCTGCCCATTGTCGACCTGGCCCGCATCCACGCCCTGGCCCACGGCCTGCCCGCGGTGAATACGCGCGAGCGCCTGCAGCAGCTGGTGGACGCGCGCATCCTCACTATCGGGGACGGCCGCAACCTGCAGGACGCCTACGACACCATCCAGCAGATACGCGTGGAAAACCAGTGCCGCCAGGTCACCGCCGGCCATCATGCCAGCAATTACCTGAACCCGGACGAGCTGCCCGACCTGGAGCGCAAGCACCTGAAGGACGCCTTCACCGTGGTGCACGACGCCCAGGAAGCCATGCGCAGCCACTTCCGGCAGGGTCTCTGAGCCATGGACTGGCCCGCGCTCCTGTGGCTGGGTTTGAAGCGGCGATGGTGGCGCGGTCGCGCCCGTCACCCCGCCCTGCGCCGGGCGCTCACCGCACCGTTGCCGGCAGGCGATGCCGTGAATACTCGCTACGTGGCGGTGGACCTGGAGACCACCGGTCTCTCACCGGAGAGGGACGAGATTGCCAGCATCGGCTGGGTGGCCATCGAGCAGGGTTGCATCCTGCTGGAGACTGCACGCCACTACAGGGTGCGGCTGGAAAAAGATGTGGGGCAGAGTGCCATCTATCACCAGCTGACCGACAGCGAACTGCAGCAGGGGGAACCACTACCCATCGTGCTCGCCCGCCTGCTGGAGGCAATCGATGGCAGCGTACTGATATTCCACAACGCACAGCTGGACATGGGTTTTCTCAACCGCGCCTGCCGCTCCCTCTGGGGCGCACCTCTGCCGGTGCCCTTCGAGGACACCATGCAGCTGGAATCCCGCCGGCTGATTCGGCAACAGGAGGGCATGCCTGCTGGCGCCCTGCGCCTGTTCCAGTGCCGGCGCCGCTACGGGTTACCCGATGTGGCCGCGCATGACGCGTTGGGGGATGCGATTGCCACAGCAGAATTGTGGCTGGCCATGAATGCCGGCGGATACCGGGAATGCTCCGAGCAATAAGCAGGAAAAGCGGCCAACATATATAAAACTCAAAAAGCGCGCAGAGTCGACCTGGAACTCAAAACCGGCACATCCTTAAACACATGATTACCTGACCTTGCGCCACCCCTCAAAGCAAAATCTCGCCAGACCGCACCACTCCCAGCCAAATAACCTGCCAGATTCATTAAGTTTTCCATGCTCGGCTAATCCCCTGTTTTCCATTCCCCAATGCGTTATATTGGGAGCATCCAACATTAATAAGCATAAGAAGTTGGGCCAGTTTATGACGCAAATCGACCAGCCGCCGGAAATGCTGAGCGGCGGCCAGATCCTGGTCAGGAGCCTGCAGGCGCAGGGTGTTGACCGTGTTTTCGGCGTTCCCGGTGAGAGCTATCTCGCCGTGCTCGACGCGCTCTGTGATGCTCCGGATATCCAGATGATCACCTGCCGGCAGGAGGGTGGTGCCGCGATGATGGCGGAGGCCGATGGCCGCCTGGCCGACAGGCCGGGAGTATGCTTGGTCACCCGTGGCCCGGGCGCAACCAATGCGAGTGCCGGGGTTCATGTCGCCTACCAGGCCTCCACTCCCATGGTGCTGTTTATTGGCCAGGTGGCTCGTACCCAGCAGGACCGTGAGGCCTTCCAGGAAATTGACTACCGTCGCATGTTCGGTCAGATAGCCAAGTGGGTCGCTCAGGTCGAGTCCCCGGCGCGCCTGGCAGAATACGTTGATCGCGCCTTCGCGGTTGCCATGTCCGGTCGTCCCGGTCCGGTCGTAATCGCACTGCCCGAAGACATGCTGCGGGAATCCTGCGCGTTTCACCCGAATCAGAAAACTTCCGCCCTGCCGGCAGCGGCCCCGACTCCGCAGCACCTGGCGGCGCTACAGCGGTTACTTGAACAGAGCGAGCGACCGCTGCTGCTATGCGGGGAAAGCGGCTGGAGCGATGAGGCTCGCGCGCTGGTCGAGGCTTTCTGCGAAAAGCACGCCGTGCCTGCGGTGGCAGCATTTCGCTGCCAGGATCGCTTCGATAACACCCATCCGGCCTATATCGGTGATTGCGGGCTGGGTATCAACCCGTCACTTCGTCAGCATATCGAAGGTGCAGACCTGGTGCTGGTCATGGGCGCGCGGCTCAGCGAGATTGTCACCCAGAATTACACCATCCTGGTGGAGCCCGGCGCGCAGAAACTGGTACATGTACACCCAGGCCCCGATGAGCTGGTTACCGTAAGACAACCGGATGTCGCCATGGCGTGCGCAATAGAACCGCTCGCCGAAGCGCTGGCCGATATCCCCGTCAATCCCGGGCTATTGGAGGGACGCCGCGCAAGGCTGGAGAAGGCGCGCGCGGAATATGAAGCCTGGTCGACACCCGCCGCCATCCCCGGCGACCTCCAGTACGGGGAAATCGTCGACTACCTGCGCGAGCATTTACCGGCGGACGCCATTATCTGTAATGGCGCCGGCAACTATTCCATCTGGGTGCACCGATACTTCCGCTATCGCGCCGACCAGGCACAGCTCGCACCCATCAGCGGTTCGATGGGCTACGGGCTGCCTGCAGCGATCACTGCCAAGCTCCGCCACCCCGACCGCGATGTGCTCTGTTTCGCCGGCGACGGCTGCCTGCAAATGACGGTACAGGAGCTCGCCACCGCACGGCAGTATGGCGCCAATATTATTGTCCTGGTCATCAACAACGGCAGCTACGGCACCATCCGCACGCACCAGGAACGGAACTACCCGGGCCGGGTGATGGCGACCGACCTCGTGAACCCGGACTTCACGGCGCTGGCAACCGCTTACGGGTTTCACAGCAGCAAAATCACGTGCACGGAAGAATTCTATCCGGCATTCGAGGCGGCACGCGCGGCCAACCGGCCTGCCCTGCTGGAGCTGTGCCTGCCCCTGGAGGCACTGTCTCCATCAGTGACACTGTCGAAATTACAACGCAATAACTGATAAAAGAAGTCGAACACTATGAATCTCGATCTCACAGGAAAACGCGCCCTTGTCTGCGGTTCCAGCCAGGGCCTGGGCAAGGCCAGTGCCATCGAGCTTGCCCAACTGGGTGCATCAGTAACGCTGTTCTCGCGCAACGCGGAAAAGCTGCAGTCGGTCATGCGGGAGCTGGACACCTCAAAGGGCCAGCAGCACCACGTGCTGGTTGCGGACTTTACGAACCCGCAAGAGGTCCAGTCCGCGATCGCGCAACATATCGCCGAAACCGGCGATTTTGAGATCCTGGTAAACAATACCGGCGGCCCGCCGCCGGGGCCTGCCAACTCCGCCGATGCCCAGGAATTTATCGATGGATTCAACCTGCACCTGGTGAACAACCACAACCTGGTACAGGCACTGCTGCCTGGAATGAAAGCAGCCGGCTACGGGCGCGTGATCAACGTCATTTCCACCTCGGTGAAAGCCCCCCTGAACGGGCTCGGCGTTTCCAACACCGTGCGCGGTGCGGTGGCCAACTGGGCCAAGACCCTGGCCAACGAGCTGGGCCAGTTCAACATTACCGTGAATAACGTATTGCCGGGCGCAACCAATACCGTACGGCTCGAGGCGATCATCACCAACAAGGCGAAAAAAGCCGGAGTCAGTGAGGCGGACATGGCCGAGAAGGAAAAGTCCACCATTCCCATGGGCCGCTTCGGGGAAGCACACGAATTCGGCGCTGCAGTCGCCTTCCTGGCGTCGCCGGCGGCAAGTTATATCAATGGTGTCAATCTCCCGGTCGACGGGGGCCGGACCGGGTGCCTGTAATGGAAGCCCTCGAGAATTACATCGATGGAAAGCTGGTACCTCCCGGGGACGGGCGCTACCTGGACAATATCAATCCCGCTACCGGACAGGTGTACGGCCAGATTCCACGTTCCGGACAGGCGGACCTGGATGCCGCGGTAACTGCCGCGGAACAGGCCCGGGCCGGCTGGCAGGCCACCCCAGCCGAGCAGCGCGCCGCCCTGATGGAGCGTATCGCGGACCTGATCGACAGGAACCTGGAACTGCTTGCCGCTGCAGAGTCCGAGGACAATGGCAAGCCCATCGCCCTGGCCCGCTCCCTGGACATACCCCGCGCGGCCAGCAACTTCCGCTTTTTCGCCCACGCGATTACCCAGTTTGCGTCGGAGTCGCATGCCATGGGCGAGGCAGCAATCAATTACACCTTGCGTGACCCCATCGGGGTTGTCGGCTGCATCTCACCGTGGAACCTGCCGCTGTACCTCTTTACATGGAAAATCGCCCCGGCACTGGCCGCCGGCAACTGTGTGATTGCCAAGCCATCCGAAGTTACCCCGAAGACCGCATACCTCTTATCACAGCTGTGCATTGAAGCGGGGCTCCCGGCCGGTGTACTGAATATCCTGCACGGCCTGGGTGGCGAGATAGGCAATGCCATTGTCACCCACCCCGGCGTCAAGGCCATTTCCTTTACCGGCGGCACTGCCACCGGCGCGCAGATCGCGGCGCAGGCCGCGCCGAAGTTCAAGAAGCTGTCACTGGAGCTGGGCGGCAAGAACCCGAGCCTGGTATTTGCAGACTGCGACCTGGACAAAACCGTGGCCGGTGTTGCGCGCGCCGCCTTCGCCAACCAGGGCCAGATCTGCCTGTGTGGCTCCCGTATCTACGTGGAACGGAGCATCTATCCCGAGTTCCGCGAGCGACTGCTGGAGCGGGTAACAGCTTTGCGCGTCGGCGATCCCCTGAGTGATGTCGACCAGGGTGCCCTGGTATCGGAAGCGCATATGGGTAAAGTGCTCGGCGCCATCGAGACAGCCCGCGCAGAGGGAGGGAAAATTCTCTGCGGCGGTGAGCGCCTTGTCCCGGACGGACGCTGCGCCCAAGGCTATTTTGTCGCACCCACACTGATCGAGGGGCTGCCGCTGGCATGTGAGACCAACCAGCGGGAAATATTCGGGCCGGTGGCGACGCTGCAACCCTTTGACACCGAAGAGGATGCGATCGGAATGGCCAATGGCACGGACTATGGACTCGCCGCATCGGTCTGGACCGAGAACCTGCGCCGCAGTCACCGCGTCGCCAGGCAGCTGGACTTCGGCATTGTCTGGGTAAACTGCTGGTTACAGCGCGACCTCCGCACGCCGTTCGGCGGCATGAAGAATTCAGGCGTCGGCCGCGAGGGCGGGCTGGAGGCGCTGCGGTTCTTCACCGAGCCGAAGAACGTCTGCATCAACTACGACTAAACAGAAGAAAAATCGGGAACATCATGAGCGCAGTGAAACACTCCTCCAGGGCCCCGGCACCTGTCGGGCTCTACCCACACGCACGCAAGGTCGGCAACCTGCTGTTCCTGTCCGGCGTGGGGCCACGCAAGAAAGACAGTAAAGAGATTCCCGGCGTAACGCTGGACGATAACGGCAATATCGCCACCTACGACATTGCCGAACAATGCCACTCGGTGTTCTCCAATGTCCGCGCGATCCTCGAGGATGCCGGATCGAGCTGGGACCGGCTCGTGGATGTCACCGTGTTCCTGACCAATATGAAAGACGACTTCAAGACCTATAACGAAATCTATGCGAAATACTTCAGGGACAACCAGCCGTGCAGAACCACGGTTGAAGTTCTCTCCCTGCCAACCCCGATTGGCATCGAGCTGAAGTGTATCGCCACGATCGATTAGGTTTACTGGAGTTCAGTCAACGCCATACCCATCCCTAAACAACGTTTTGCGAGGCATATAATAATGAAAAGCATGATGCCGCCGGTCAACTTCAAACAGTGGATCGAAGACCACCGCCAGTACCTGAAGCCTCCAGTGTGTAACAAGCTGGTATTCGAGGAAAACGGCTTTTTCATCATGGTGGTCGGCGGACCCAATTCACGCAAGGATTATCACGTGGATGAGGGTCCGGAGTTCTTTTACCAGGTCGAGGGCGATATGTTGCTCAAGACCGTGCAGGACGGCAAGGTTGTTGACGTGCCGATCAGGGAGGGAGAGATCTTCCTCCTGCCACCGAAGATTCCCCACTCACCACAGCGCTTGGAGAATACCGTTGGACTCGTCATAGAACGCACCCGCCTGCCGGAGGAAAAGGATGGCCTGCAGTGGTACTGCGACAAGTGCGATAACCTCCTCTATGAAGAATATTTCCACCTGAAGAATATCGAGGAAGACTTCCCGCCGGTGTTCGACCGCTTCTTCTCTTCCGAACAGAACCGGACATGCGACGCCTGCGGGCATGTCATGGCAGTGCCGGGGGCGTGATGCTGACAATTGATATACACACCCATATCCTGCCCAAAAACTGGCCCAACCTGAAAGAGCGCTATGGTTACGGTGGTTTTATCCACCTGGACCATCACAAGTGCGGCTGCGCCCGCATGATGAAGGAAGACACCTTCTTCCGCGAGGTGGAGAGCAACTGCTGGGATCCCGGTGTACGCATGCAGGAATGCGATAACCACGGTGTGCATGTCCAGGTGCTTTCCACGGTGCCGGTAATGTTCAGTTACTGGGCCAAGCCGGAGGATACCCTCGACCTGTCGCGTATGCTGAACGACCATATTGCGGGCATTGTGGCCGAACACCCGCGTCGTTTCGTTGGCCTGGGCACCGTACCCTTGCAGGCACCGGACCTCGCCGTCCGGGAGCTGGAGCGTTGCGTCAGGGAACTCGGCATGGCCGGTATCCAGATCGGCTCCAATGTTAACGGCTGGAACCTGGATGCGCCTGAACTCTACCCGGTGTGGGAAGCGGCGCAGGAGCTCGGGGCGTCGGTCTTCGTGCACCCCTGGGAGATGATGGGGCGCGAGAAAATGCCTCGCTACTGGCTGCCCTGGCTGGTAGGCATGCCGGCGGAAACCTCGCGGGCCATCTGCTCGATGATTTTCGGTGGCATCTTCGAGAAATACCCCCGGCTCAAGGTAGCGTTTGCCCATGGCGGCGGCTCCTTCCCCTCCACCATCGGCCGCATCGAGCACGGCTTTAATGTGCGCCCGGACCTATGTGCCGTCGACAACCCGGTCAATCCCCGCAATTACCTCGACCGGATCTATTTCGACTCGCTCGTGCACGACCCGTCGATGATGAACTACCTGCTGGAGCTCGTCGGGCCGGGACGCATTGCCATGGGCAGCGATTATCCCTTCCCACTCGGTGAACTGGAGCCCGGCTCCCTGATTCGATCAATGGGATACAGCGAAGACGTGCAGGCCAAATTGCTACACGGCACGGCACTCGAATGGCTGGGACTGGAGAAGTCCCACTTTATGGAGGAGTGACCATGGCTACCTATATCGAACTGGGGTCTGTGCGGTACCGACTGTGCCACGAGCGGGCCACCAGTATTGCCATCCCGCTCAACTTCTCGGGGCCGCAACCGAACCACTTTGGCGTAGCCACCGCAACCACGACAACGGTGGAGGGTGGGGGCTTCGTCGGCGACACCTCTCGCGGGGGCAGCTGCAACGTGCGGACGCTGCAACTGACACCGCACTGCAATGGCACCCATACGGAATCCATTTCCCACATCGTCGACGACGAGGTGGCGGTGGGAGAACTGCCGCTGCCGATCCTGCAGAACTGCCTGCTGCTGTCGGTGCAGCCCGTCGAGCTGGCGGAAAGCGAGGAAAGTTACTGGCCCAACCCGGAGGCGGCCGACAGTGTGGTAACAAAAGGCGCGTTACTGGCAGCACTGCATAACACCGGCTTCCGTGAACCGCCCGGCGACTGCCCGGCACTGGCAATCCGGACGCAGCCAAACAGTCCCGAAAAGTGCGCGCTCGAATACGGGGAAGACTGCCCACCGGTGTTCCTGAGTCTGGAAGCCATGGAGTGGATCAGCGAGCATTTCGATCACCTGCTGGTGGATTTCCCCAGCGTCGACAAGATGTATGACGAGGGCCAGCTGGCGAATCACCGCCAGTTCTGGCACGTGCCCCGCGGAATCACCAGGATGGATGAGACTGCCCACACAATGCGAACCATCACCGAAATGATCTTTGTGCCCGACTTCCTGCAGGACGGCTACTACGGCCTGAACCTGCAGGTACCGGCGTTCCGCACCGATGCTGCACCCAGCCGGCCAATCCTCATACCGCTGGAAGAAGAATAAGAGAGGCTTACCCATGCACTACCAAACGGGTTTGGAATTCGCGCAGCAGATGGACTGCGACGACCCGCTGGCAAGATTCCGCGAACAGTTCTCGATTCCGCGCACGAGCGACGGCAGTGAAGAAATCTACCTGTGCGGCAACTCCCTGGGCCTGCAACCAAAGCTGGCGCGCGAGTATGTTGTGCAGGAGCTGGACAAGTGGGCAAGCCTGGGCGTCAAGGGGCACTTCGACTGTGAGTACCCGTGGATGCCCTACCACGAGTTCCTGGCAGAGACCGCCGCGGACCTGGTAGGCGCGCACACCGATGAAGTGGTGATGATGAATTCGCTCACGGTGAACCTGCACCTGATGATGGTGAGTTTTTACCGGCCCAGCGAAACACGCTACAAGATCGTGATCGAGGACCATGCCTTTCCTTCCGATCACTACGCGGTAGAGAGCCAGCTGCGCCATCACGGCATAGACCCGGCCGACGGCCTGGTGCTGCTGAAGCCGCGCGAAAACGAGGAACTGCTGCGCCAGGAGGATATCGAGGCCCTGATCGAGGAACAGGGAGATTCCATCGCGCTGATACTGCTCCCCGGCGTACAGTATTACACCGGGCAGGTACTGGATTTCGCGGCCATCACCGGTGCCGCCCAGGCGCGGGGCATCAAGGTGGGCTTTGACCTGGCCCACGCGGTGGGCAATATTCCACTGAAGCTACACGAGTGGAATGTAGACTTTGCCTGCTGGTGTACCTACAAGTACCTGAACTCCGGCCCCGGCTCCGTGGCGGGCTGCTTCGTCCACCGCCGCCACGCGCGGGACACCAGCCTGGACCGTTTCGCTGGCTGGTGGGGCCATGACAAGGACACGCGGTTCAGGATGGAAAACCGCTTTGTGCCGATGCCGACCGCCGAGGGCTGGCAGCTTTCCAACCCCCCTATCCTCTCCCTGGCGGCGATCCGCGCCTCTTACGATGTATTCAGGCAGGCCGGCGGCATGCAGCCCCTGCGCAAAAAATCGGAGAAACTCACCGGTTACCTGCGCTACCTGCTGGAGGCAGAGGTGTCCGAGTTCATCCGGGTGATCACCCCGGAGAACGCCGACGAGCACGGCTGCCAGCTATCGCTGTGCTGTGATGCCAGGCACCTGACCGGTCGCGAGTTGTTCGGGCGCCTGGAGGCGGCAGGCATAACCGCCGACTGGCGGGAGCCGAACGTAATCCGTATTGCCCCGGTTCCCCTCTACAACAGCTTTACGGACGTCTACAACTTTGTGCAAATCCTGAAGTCCGCCTGCAACGAGTGATGGATATGAGCGAAAACAGCAAGGAAAAAATCGTTATCGCAGGCGCCGGCCTGGTGGGCGCCATGGCCGCCTGCTTCCTGGGACGGCGCGGCTTCGAGGTAGAGGTCTACGAGAGCCGCGTAGACCTGCGCCGGCACGATATCTCCGCCGGCCGTTCCATCAACCTGGCCCTGGCCAACCGCGGTATCTACCCGCTGGAACAACTGGGCCTGATGGACAGGGTACGGGAAATGATGATCCCGATGCGCGGCCGCATGATCCACGACCCCAAGGGTGAGCAGAACTTCCAGCCCTACGGGCAGAGCGAAGACGAAGTGATCTACTCGATTTCCCGTGGGGACCTGAACCGCCTGCTGCTGGACGCGGCGGAGCAGACCGGGAACGTAAACATTCATTTCTCACACCGCCTGGACTCTGTTGACTTCGACACCAACAGCGCAGTGTTTATCAATGAAGAGACCGGTTCTGAAGTGGACGTGGACTTCACGCGGCTGGTCGGCGCAGACGGAGCAGGCTCCCGGGTCCGCGCGGCGCTGGTGGCCGCACAGGATGGCAGCGACAGCCTGGAGCCACTGGGCCACAGCTACAAGGAGCTGGAAATCCCGGCCGGCAGGGACGGCAGTTTCCAGATCGAGAAGCATGCCCTGCACATCTGGCCCCGCGGCGGCTTTATGCTGATAGCCCTGCCGAACCTGGACGGCAGCTTCACGGTGACCCTCTTCCTGCCAAATAAAGGCGAACCCGCTTTCGAGACACTGCAGACACGAGAGGCGGTATCGCGGTTTTTCGACGAGTACTTCCCGGGAGTGGATGGGTTGATACCCGGACTGGTGGATGACTTTTTTGCGAACCCCACCGGCAAGCTGGGTACCGTGCGCTGCAAACCCTGGCATATTGCCGACAAGGCGATCCTGATCGGGGACGCCGCACATGCGATAGTGCCCTTCCACGGCCAGGGCATGAACTGCGGCTTCGAGGACTGCGCGGTGCTGGACGAATGTATCGGGCAACACGGCCCCGACTGGCACCAGGTGTTTGCCGAGTACGACCGCCTACGGGCGCCCAACGGCGAGGCGATTGCGGACATGGCCCTGGAGAACTACGTGGAGATGCGCGATTCGGTAAACGACCCGCAGTTCCTGCTCAAGAAGGCCATCGGCTTCGAACTGCAGAAGCGCTGGCCGGACCTGTTTACCCCGCGCTATGGCATGGTCATGTTCCAGCGCATTCCCTACGCCGAGGCCCAGCGCCGCGGGGAGATCAACCAGCAGATCCTGGACAGGCTGGCCTCTGGCATAGAGTCTGTGGAAGAAATCGACTGGGACCTGGCCGAGACACTGGTCAAGAAACACCTCGGCTCGACCGCCCTGACTGCCTGAACCTCCCTGCAGGGACCGGTTGCCGGTCCCTCGTTCTGCCCTCTTTTGCTTCCACCCCAGCTATCCGCTCCATCTACCTGTTACCCCTGCTATTACCCCTTTAAGCCGCGAATGGCCTCCCCCCGCTCGCCCGCCACACACCCGACAGCTTGCGACACCCTAAATCTTATTGATATTGATTCTCACTTACTTTAGGATTGCCACCACAATGACGGGAACGGCCCCCGCCCTATCCAGCCGGCCTTTCCGCAGTCCGTATAAGCATGACCTGACGACGCATCAAGGAACCGAAAATGCGCTACCTGAAAAGCACGCTCGCCCTGGCCATCGCCGCCGCCAGCCCCGCCATCGTTGCCGCCGAAACCGGCACCCGCATTGACGAGGAAGTGGTGGTGACCGCCAGCCGTACCGAAAAGCCCCTGAGCTCCATCCCCAATACCGTCACCCTGATCGACGAGGCCGAGCTGGCCCGGGAGCTGGCCGCCACCAATGACCTGTCCACCGTGCTGGGCAACCTGGTGCCGAGCTTCTCCCCCAGCCGCCAGAAGATGACCAGCTCCGGCGAGAGCCTGCGCGGGCGCAAGCCGCTGTACCTGATCGACGGCGTGCCCCAGTCCAACCCGCTGCGTAACGGCGGCCGCGACGGCCACACCATCGACCCGCTGATGCTTGAGCGCGTGGAAGTAATTCACGGCGCCAACGCCATCCACGGCATGGGCGCCTCCGGTGGCATCATCAACCTGGTGACCCGGACCCCCAGCGACGAATTCCAGCAGAGCCTGCGCGTGGAGTCCGCTCTGCAGCCGGAAGACCTGGGCGAGACCGCGGGCTACGGCGGCAGCTACAGCCTGTCGGGCAAGGTGGATGCCGTGGACGTGCTGGCCAGCCTCACCTACCGCGACACCGGTATCAGCTACGACGCCAACGGCGATATCGTCGGCTTCGACAATACCCAGGGCGATACCATGGACAGCCAGTCCATCAATGCCTTTATCAAGACCGGCTACAGCTGGGACGACCAGCGCCTGCAGCTGACCGCCAACCACTACAAGATCGAGGGCAACAACAACTGGGTGAGCGTGGATGGCGATATCAGCGCCGGCATCCCCACCACCGCGGTCGAGGGCCAGGTCCCGGGCGACGCGCCCTCCAATGACGTCACCACCGTCAACCTCCAGTACAGCAACGAGGACATCTTCGGGCACAGGCTGCGAGCGCAGGTGTTTTCCCAGGACTTTGCCGGCACCTACGGCGGCGGCACTTTCGGCACCTTCCAGGACCCGGCCTATGGCGCGGAGATTTTCGACCAGTCCCAGAACAACTCCGAGAAGCGCGGCCTCAAGCTGACCCTGCTGAAAGACCGCGTGGCGGGCGCGCCGGTGAGCCTCGCCTACGGCGTGGACATGTTTGAAGACGAGACCTGGCAGCAGCTGGTGCAGACCGGCCGCGCCTGGGTACCGCCGACCCAGTACCGTAACATCGCCCCCTACGTACAGGGTGAATTCACCGGCATCGAGCAGCTGACCATCACCGCCGGCGTGCGCCACGAGCGCTCCAAATTGATGGTCGACGACTTCACCACCCTGTTCTCCTACGGCAGCCAGCAGGTGGAGGGCGGCTCGCCGGAATTCAGCGAGACCCTGGGCAATATCGGCGCTACCTACGACATCAATGACACCTTGCGCGCCTATGCCAATTATTCCGAGGGCTTCTCCATGCCGGACGTGGGCCGGGTGCTGCGCGGCATCAACCAGCCGGGCCAGAGCGTCGAGAGCTTCCTTGACCTGCAGCCGATCCTCACCCAGAACCGCGAGCTGGGCGTGGACTTCAGTGGCGAGCGCTTCGCCGCCCAGCTGGCCTACTACACCTCGGACTCCGATATCGGCCAGCGCCTGGCCCTGGGCGCGGACGGCGTATACAGCGTCAAGCGCGAGAAGACCGAGATCGACGGCGTGGAAGCCCGCGGCCAGTGGTTCGTGAGCGACAGCGATACCCTGGACCTGCGCTACGCCTACACCGAGGGGCGCTACGATTCGGACCAGGACGGCAGTGTCGATACCGACCTGGACGGCCGCAATATCGCACCCAACCGCATCAACCTGAGCTGGGCCCGCAACTGGAGCGATAACCTCTCTACCCGCCTGCAGGCCAACTGGCTGATGGACCGGGATTTCGAGAACGCCGATGGCGACGTCACCACCGAGTTTGACGGCTACGCCACCATCGATGCCAGTGCGCAGCTGCAGGCGCTGTCCGGCGAGTTCGCACTGGGGATCCAGAACCTGACCAACGAAGACTACTTTACCTACTACTCCCAGACCGCGGGCAACGATATCCGCAACTTCAAGGGCATGGGGCGCAGCGTAAACCTGTCTTACTCCCGGGTATTCTGATCCAACTCCCGTAAGCCCGCCGCGCCGGCCAGGACCGGTGCGGCGGGACAACCGAGTTCACCATGCGCAAAGTCCTGTTCACCCTGCACAAGTACGCCGGCCTGGTCCTGGGCCTGCTGCTGTCCCTGATCGGCCTCACCGGCAGCCTGCTGGTGTTCGACCACGCGCTGGATGAACGGCTGGCGCCGCACACCGTTTCATTCGGACCTAGTGACACACCGGCCAGCTACGCGCAGGTGCTCGCGGCCGCCCGCACCGCCGTACCCGGCAACCCCGCGCCCACGCGCCTGATGACCCCGCGCCAGCCGGGCAGCCCGTACGTGGTGCGCTTCCCGGGTCCGGAGGGCGCGCCCGGGCCCATCGAGGTGAGTGTGTCCCCCACCGATGCCGAGGTACTGGCCGTGCGTGGCTGGGGCACCCCGGCTTACACCATGACCTGGCTCTACCGCCTGCACTACACCCTGCTGTCAGGGAACACGGGCAAGACCGTGGTGGGGTTGATGGGGCTGCTGCTGATGGTGTTCTGCATTACCGGCGCTGTGCTCTGGTGGCCGAAGAAGAGCCGCAGCGGCGGCCGGCGCTGGGGCAAGGCATTCCGCATCTCGCGCAGTGGCAACCGCTTCCGCTTCTACTTCGACGTGCACCGGGTATTCGGCATCTACTTCCTGCCCCTGCTGCTGGTGACCAGCTTCTCCGGCGTCACCCTGGTGTTCCCGCAGCAGGTACGGGCGGTGATAAGCGCCGTCTTCCCCACCGAGCCGCTGGCCGCCCTGCCCGGCTCGCATACCGACAGCGGCCAGCCGATTTCACCGGATCGCGCCGCCCGCATCGCGCAGGCGAAATTCCCCAGCGGCGAACTGAAGCGCATATACCTGCCGCGCGACGGAGCCGACAGCTACGGCATTTCCTTCCGCGCTGCCGGCGAGGTATGGCAGAACTATGGCGCCAGCTTCGCGCGGGTGGACCAGTACAGTGGCGAGGTATTGATGGTGGAGGACGTCACCGCGATACCGACCGGCAACAAGATACTGCGCTGGCAGTTCCCGCTGCACAACGGCGACGCCCTGGGCCTTGTGGGCCGCTGGCTGGTATTGCTGACCGGCCTGGTGCCCGGCCTGCTGTTCGCCACCGGGGCCTACCTGTGGTGGAAGAAACGTCGACTGCGGCGGGCGGGCCAGCGATCGGTGGCGAGGCGTGGCTGGAAAGGGGGCCCGGGCGAGCCCCACTCTGTTTCCGGTTGATCCGCAGCAAACTGCAGACTTCGAGCCTGAAGGGCTGAGCCTGAACAGGCTAGCCCCCCTTCCCTCCCGGACCCGCGAAATACCAGATGATCAGGCCGATCAGCGGCAAAATCAGCACCAGCAGGATCCAGAGGACCTTTTTCAGGCCGTCTGCCGAGCTTTGCAGTATCTTGATGATTGCGTAAATGTCCGCAATCAGAATGAGAAACCCGAAAATCGCTTCCATAATAGCGCTCCCTGTGTCGTCAGTAGTCACCCGGATGGAGACAGGCACAGAGTATAGCCACTGGACAGTGGGCCGCAGGAAAGGCGCCACAGGCGCATGAACGGCCAGGCGCAGAGCGGATATACTCAAGGGCAGCAAGGGGAAGTGCTCCCCACCGGGAGTAAACCCGACGCCACAAACTGGCTCCAGCTCGCAGGCCCCGGAATGCAGACATTCCGGGCGCTAGAATGGAGTGAAAACAAAAGCCTGCTTACACTGGCTGTCCGCTGCACAGCGATTCCGGTACTCTGGCAGTTTTCAGCGCCAGCCATTTCTTGCCGGCCATTTCTTGAGGGATGCATGACCAGAAATCTCGTCGATGCAGAAGTATCACCCGTCGGGCAGTTCGCCATTCTGTCCAAGTACGAAATCAACAAGCTCACAGGCGAGAGCCGCGGCCCGCTGTACCAGGTTTTCCGCAACTGTTCCCTGGCCGTGCTCAGCAGTGGCGGCTATATGGATGACGGCAAGGAGCTGCTGGAAAAGTATGCCGATTTCGATATCTCCGTTATCCCCACAGAGCGCAATGTCAAAATCAGGGTGAAGAATGCCCCCGCCATCGCTTTTGTCGACGGGAAAATGATTCGCGGGATCAGCGAACACCTGTTCTCAGTGCTCCGCGACATCATTTACGTCAACAGCGAAATCACCGGCGACCCGCGTTACGACCTGGTTTCCGCCCAGGGTACTACCGATGCGGTCTTCCATATCCTGCGCAATGCCGGCACCTTTAACCGGTCCCGCGCCCCGAGGCTGGTGGTCTGCTGGGGCGGGCACTCCATTTCGTCGGCGGAATACGATTACACCAAGGATGTGGGCTACGAGCTGGCGTTGCGATACCTGGATATCTGCACCGGCTGCGGCCCGGGCGCGATGAAAGGCCCGATGAAAGGCGCCACCATCGGGCATGCCAAGCAGCGCGACCGGCACGGGCAGTACCTCGGCATTACCGAGCCCGGCATCATCGCGGCAGAGGCACCAAACCCGATCGTCAACCAGCTGGTCATCATGCCGGACATCGAGAAACGCCTGGAGGCGTTCGTCCGTACCGGCCACGGCATTGTGGTTTTCCCCGGCGGCGCGGGTACTGCCGAGGAGATCCTCTACCTGATGGGCATACTCCTGCACGAGGACAACCTGGAACAACCCTTCCCGGTCATCTTCACCGGCCCGGCCAGTGCGGCGGACTACTTCATCCGTATCGACCAGTTCATTGTCTCCACCCTCGGTGAGAAGGCCCGGTCCCGATACCAGATCATTATCGACGACCCGCCGGAAGTCGCCCGGCAGATGGCGGCAGGCATCCAGGAGGTGCAGGAATACCGCAAGGAATCCGGGGATGCCTTTTACTTCAACTGGAAGCTGAAGGTCTCCACCGAGTTCCAGCGGCCGTTTATCCCCACCCACCAGAACATGCACGACTTGGAACTGCATACCAACCAGGAGCCGTACCGCTTGGCCGCCAACCTGCGCCGCGCCTTCTCCGGAATCGTTTCCGGGAATGTAAAGAACGAGGGCATCCGCAACGTGGAGAAAAATGGCCCCTACCAGTTGCGCGGCGACCCGAGCCTTATGCGCAGCATGGATACCCTGCTGGCATCCTTCGCCAAACAGCAGCGGATGAAACTGCCGGGCAAGGAGTACATTCCCTGCTATGAGATCAGTGCGGAATAAAGCGGACTTGCGGCCCAGTGGTGAAAATAAAGTCGGGGCGCACAATCGCGTCGGCTAGCCCTTCCCTATCCGGCGCTCCAGGGAAGCATAATTCATACGGCGCGTATTCCTGACAGGACTATCCTGTTGGCTTGGAGTCACATCTATCGCGCCTGTCGTGGCCCTGCCCTGAACCAGGCGCCGCACGCCACTAGGTTATGAGCTACGCCAACCTGACCATTCTCGCGCTATTCATCTTTGCCTACAGCATCGTGAGTCGCCGGACAGCCCATACCCCCTTCCAGGGGGCGCTGGTTTTTACCCTGTCGGGATTTGCCCTCGGCGGTGACGGGCTGGGCATTCTCGATCTGTCCGTCGATTCCGAGGGTCTGCGGATCCTGGCGGCATCTGCGTTAGCCCTGGTGCTCTTTACCGATGCCGCCGAAGCGGACCTGTCGGTGCTCCGTTCGGCAATCGCCATTCCCCGGCGCCTGCTACTGGCGGTAATGCCGCTGAAGATCCTGATGGGCTACCTGTGCGGCCTGTTGCTGTTCCCTGACATAGACCACTACGAGCTCGCAATCCTCGCGACGATGCTGGCGCCAACCGATGCCGCGCTGGGCAAGGCCGTAGTCACCAACCCGACGGTGCCGGCCCATATTCGCGAATCGCTCAATTTCGAGAGCGGCCTCAACGACGGCCTGGCCGTGCCCATCCTGTTTATCTTTATTGCCCTGGCGACGGGTGCCGCGTCACCGGACTCAACCCCCGAGCTGGCGCTGGAATTGATGTTGCGGGAGCTGGGGATAGGCCTGCTGGTGGGGCTGGGTATGACCGGTGTTATGGCGCAGATCCTGCGCTGGGCGTCGGCTCACCGCTGGATAACGGTAAGCTGGCAGCAGCTACCTGTGGTCACCATGTCCCTGAGCTGCTTCGGCGCCGCGCAGTGGTTCCACGGAAGCGGCTTTATCGCGGCTTTCACCGGGGGCGTGCTGTTTGGCTGGATGGCGTGGACTTCCAAAGGCGAGCTGTTGAAAGCGGCCGAGGGGACTGCCGATACCCTCACCCTTATCACCTGGGTCGTGTTTGGCGGCATTGCCCTGGGCCCAGTCCTTGGCGAGATTACCTGGCAGATCGCACTGTACTCTGTGCTGAGCCTAACCGTGGTGCGCCTTGTACCAGTGTTTATCTGCCTTTCCGGCACGGGGCTGAGCTGGCAGGAGAAGCTGTTCGTGGGCTGGTTTGGCCCCCGCGGCCTGGCAAGTATCGTCTTCGGAGTGGTGGTGCTGAACCTGGCGCTGCCCGGTGGCGATACTGTCGTGGTGACTGCGGCCAGTACCGTACTGCTGAGCGTTGTTGCCCATGGGGTCACCGCCAACTACATGGTGCGCTGGCTGAACGGGCAAATGAGGCGTGCTTCCTAGATTGAAAGAACCCGGAGCCTGCAGAAACCCACGCTCCTCCGGCACCAGGCCAACCTGAAAAGGAGATCCCACGTGTTATTGGCCATTCTATTGACCGTGATTGGACTGCTGCTGGTCAGTGTTACGCACTACCTGGGCCTGGGTCTTTTAAGCCGCTACTATATAAAATGCGGATCTGACATGAACCTTATCCAGTCTGTGAATGCCCTCGTGGTGATTTTCATCCTGCATGTAGTTGAGGCTTTATACTTCACCGCCATTTACTGGGTAGCGCACCAGTGGCTGGAATTAGGGGAGTTTACCAGCGGGTTCAGGGACATCTTTCGGGACTATTTCTACTTCTCGCTGGTCAGCATGACCACCCTTGGCCTGAGCGAGTTTAACCCCGTGGGGCACCTGAAAGTGATTACCGCGCTGCAATCGCTATTGGGCTTCATGATGCTGACCTGGTCTGCCACCTTCTACTTCAAGGCACTGTCGAAGAATAACTAAGATACGGGATGCGCAGAACTGGTAGAGCCTATACGGCGCTCTTGCGCCTGAAAAAGCCTCGCTGGTGCTGACGACCACTCCTCTGCCCCGCCCTCCCAACTACATCCCTCAAACCGCGCGCAGTCTCACACAGGGGAAGGCTGTTAAGCCCGACATCATCAGTTGATAGGTGTACGTTTAGCTACCAGCTAATGTCCCTCCGAATGCTTCTTACCCCATGACCCGACAAACACACCGCCAACTAGAAAGCCGGCAGCGCCGGACCATTACACGCTATTACAGTGACTTAAGTCACGCCGCAAACATGGATAGAATCACATTTGATAACAAAGGAGCTAACCATGAAAAAGATCTTTGCCCCCTTGATCCTCGTCTCGCTGCTCACGAGCGCGCATACCATGGCCAAGGTCAATGACGACCTGGGCTTCAATACGGTGATCTCGCTGAGTAGCGGCGTGGTACGCGGTGAGGAGTCGGAGGAAGACGAAAACCTCACTAGCGTGGCGATCGGTGCGGACTTTCACAAGTTCCCGGTCGAAATGGAGCTTCGCTATACCCGCGCCTCATCCAGCGCAAGCGCCGACCTGGGCGGCGACACCCTGAATCTCAATGGCGACCTGGATAACTGGAGCATCGGCGGCAAGCTGGACCTGAGCTGGAACTGCCGCGCTTCGTGCCTGTACCTGATGGGAGCATACAATTACGGCGAGAATACCCTGACTGCCGAGCTGAACGGCGAGGAAGTAGCCGATGCGGTCATCACCGGCAACTACTTCAGCTGGGGTGGTGGCTTCCGCTATGACTTTACCGCCCAGCTGCGCGCGACCGTTGAATACGTGATCTTTGAGACCGGTGAGCAGGACAATGTGGATTTCGGGACCAGCAAGGCATGGATGGGTGGCCTCGCGTACAAGTTTTAACAGCGACCACACCGCTGAACTAATAGGGCGGCAGGCTATTGGCCTGCCGCCCTATTCATATTTAGAGGCCCGAGAGCGGACAAGTTGCTAACAACTCCTGGCCTTAATAAGCAGCAGTGTTTGCCTGCCCTGGCTTGCTATCCTGATTGGCAGAGACCTTCAAGAAAGCGATTGAACTCCAGGAGCAGACTCCTGCTTCGGCTACAACCGGGTATTCTTTCCCCGTCAGTCAGGGCACCTTGCCCGCTTTCCCGACATAATGGTTAGCCACGCTGTAGCTCCCTTAACCGCGCTATACCGCAGCTGGACAAGAGAAGGGATGGCTTGAACCTCTCTATATCCTGCTATCTCAACACCTCCTCCCCGGGCAGGATCGCTGTCATAAACCGATAACTCGGTAATGCCTGATAGCGCGCATCCTCCTTAAGCATTCTCATAAATTCACGGTGCCCACTCTTGGTTCGCCCCACCAGGCAGCCAGCGCTTGAGGACCCAATGTTATCTATCGGATTGTCATAGCCACAGTGCTGGTTAATCCCAAAAAGGCCCTGGTCTAGCTGGTCGCCTAGCCGCTTATAGTCCTTGTTCCGGTCTCGATAGACCGCAACCGGCCGCACCTGAACCAGAGCCTCGTGTCCCGTTGGCGAACTTTTACGATGGAAACCTACCACCCAGGATTTATATTGCCCAAAGGCAATTCGCGCAGCGCCTGTGACATTTGGAAGAGGCCTTTCGGTATATCTCCTGCCGGGCTCTGTCGTTCCCTCCCAACTCGCGACTTGCAGTGCGCCCCTGCTGTCGATGCTGAAAGCCATGCGCAGGTCATTAAATACGTTGGGCCGGTCGTCGTTCAGCGTACCGTCGGGATTCGCACCCTCGAGGTAAACGATATTAGTGCAGCCCGGGTGTCGGCAAATCCAGTACCCCTTATCATTCATGTAAGCTATAACCCGGTCAAACCAGGTGTTTCCCGCCTTGATATCCGGCAGTGGGTTGGCGGGGCTGACAAGGGTTCGAGCTATATCGCGGGAAAATCCGTCATCAAGCGACAAGTTGTTTTGTTTACAGAACTCTTCCAGCGCCCACCTGGATATACTGCCCAAGAGCCCGTCAACTGGTGGATCGAGGTAACCCTGCTCACCCAGAATCGCCTGTATCTCTTTGACCAAATCTATGCGGCCACCCAGTTCATCCAGGGGAATGGCGGCACCACTATAGTTGGACAGGGATGTACCGTTGGCCACAACGATAGAATTCTCCCCGGCGACATTTTTCCTGCGGAACCTGTCCGGCTGGATCTTTTTATCCAGATAGTCATTCAGCCATAAGCGATACGCACGAGTGGGGTCATGACCGGCAGCCTTGAGATATTTCTTTCTCTGCCTACCGCCAATTTGCCTTCGAAGCTTGTCAAACGAGTGTGTATCGGTTCCCTTGAGGAACCGGATTGCGCCGGAGGGGCCTTCATGATGCGCCAGGTACATGAAACGGGCCTTATCGTCATCACTGGCTTCGGCCGGTATCACTCCCGCCCTCACCAGGGTCTTCAGGTTTTCAAGGCCGTACTCTGCCGCTGTCACTATCGAGAGCTCCGGATCAAAGCGCAAATCCAGCAACTTCCTTTGCTTATCTCTCCCTGAGGCCACTGCATTCAGGTTTGTTATCAAGCCCCTGGCTTTACCCACCTGGTTCAGTAAAGTCGACGATTTCCGCGCGAGATCCAACCAGGTACCCGACAGAAACTGCGTCAACCCGGAAGCACTGGTCCGGGGGTTGCGGGCTTCGGCGTTCCAGATGCCTGAGCTCTTCTTCCCGGCTTCGGCATCGACCAGGGCCGCCAGGGAAGCCGCGTCGATTCCGGTGATCTCCTGCGCCTTCAATAGGTGCCTGCGGTACACTTCGTTGACGCCGAGAACGAGCTGGCTTCCCTCCCCGGCTTCGACAATGGGCTCGCCGTCATCACTCATTTCATTGAGGTTGATCCAGCCCCTGTGCTCCCCGGCAGCATCTTCCACCGTGGCCTTTCTCCAGTTCTCCACCGGCTCATTCAGCCATTCCACGCTGCCGGTTATTACGTCGAACTTGTCAGAAAAAGGCTCGGGATACAGCTTGACCGTTTGACCCGGGATCTCCTCTATCGCAGCTGCCAGAATCCAGCCTGACTGGACGTCGCCGTTGGCACGATTGACTTCGACCCTCATCCATTCGCCCAGAGGCTTGAGTCCGGTCAGTTCCTCGCCCGGTTCGATAGTACCAACTGACTTTGAACCGGCGTCGGGATCTGGCTGCAGCTCTGTAGGCTCACGAACAGTATATTTTTCCATCAGCGGAGTTCCTTCCGTTCCGGATCATCTAAGGTTCCATAAGTGAACTCAGCTTAGAAGCAGTTGCTGTGCAATAAAATGGATCCGGCGACTATTCCACCGGGCAAATTAACCAACAGCCGCTCAGCGGGTATCCGTCGCCAGAAATTACACAGGATTAATCCACCATGAAGAATAATCCGCATCATCCTTATCACCCGATAATCTACGTCCGCGGTTTCGCGGCCACCCAATCCGAAATCGAAGCGGCGGTCGCCGATCCCTACATGGGATTCAATATCGGCTCTACCAAGACGCGCCTGGCCTGGACTGGCCAGGTCAAGCGCTTTCACTTCGAATCACCGCTGGTACGCCTGATGGGTGAACATGGGTACAGGGATGTGTTTGTCGACGGGAATGACCTGGTGGCAGGCGACTTTGCCGACCAGCCAATCCCTTATCAGTCCATCATTGTTTACCGTTACTACGATGAGGCCTCCAACGATTTTGGCAGCGGGGAAACCCCGCCTATTGAGCATTTCGCCCGGGGCCTGAACAAGCTGATTCTGCGATTACAGGACAAAGTCTGCGCAAACAAAAGAAATAATGTTTCACCCGAAGATTTCCGGGTCCATCTTGTGGCGCACTCCATGGGAGGCCTGGTCTGCCGCGCCTTCCTGCAGAATAAGGGACTCGGAACAGAGAAAGCCCGCGCTGCAGTCGACAAGCTCTTCACCTACGCGACACCCCACAACGGTATCGATATGCGGATTGTCCGCAACGTGCCTGGCTGGTTGTCATTTGGCGACGCAAACAACTTCAACCGCGAGCGGATGGCAAATTACCTTGACCTACCCAAAGGCGATGATGTCTCGATCGTCAAGCACTTCCCCCCTGAGAGAGTTTTCAACCTGATCGGTACCAACTCCCGGGACTACTCCGTTCTCAGGGGCGCCTCCTCCTGGGCCGCGGGTGACGCGAGTGACGGCCTGGTGCGTATTGAGAATGCCACCACGCACGGCCCTGGGGCGGATGGCAGGGACGTTACTTCACCACGCGCGTTCGTGCACAGAAGCCATTCGGGCCACTATGGCATTGTGAACTCTGAAGAGGGTTACCAGAACCTGACCCGTTTCTTGTTCGGCAAACTCCGCATTGACGGCATTCTCGATATCGACAACATCACCTTCCCGGCAGAACTGGACAAGTATCATGAGGAAAACAGGGCAGTGCGGGCCTCGTACCAGATTGAGTCCGCGGTGAGCGTAAGGAAATACCCATGGCAGATTACCCGCCGGGAGATTCGGGAAAACTCTGCAATCTTCCGGACTTACGACCAGCTGTTCCCGGGCCAGCCCGGCACAAAGCGACCGCCCGACCGAAGCATGAGCCCGCACCTGTTTTCAGTCTTTCTCGATCCTGAAAAAAGCTGTAAAGCATCCAAGTCTGTCAGTCTGTTATGCGACCTCAAACTGCTTACACCCGATTACGAGGTGGATGGTGTTCTTTTCTTGAAACGTCACTATGAAGGTGGCGTTATCTACCAGAGGCAAATCCTGGTGGAGGCGATCCCCGATACCAACGCCGCCGGTGGCTGGCGCATTAAGTACGGCGACCAGGAAAACAATCCGGGCAAGGCTACCCTGGTCGCCGAGTCGCGGCCCCTGGGAGACGGAGACCCTGCTTCCGGGCTGGTTTTCAGCATCCCGATCCAGCAGAAATCCAGACCGGGCCTCCACGGCGCCCTGAGGGTCGAGGTCCGGCCATGGAGCTGATTAACGGTACAGGCGAGACCTGAGACCACCTTCAATCAGTGGTTGTCCGTTTTATCTCCCGCCGCTACCTGCGTGAAGACAAGCGTGGAGCCCTCGACTGCAAACTGCCACCAATCCTCGAGCGCCTGCAGATAGCCCCCAGGCGCTGGCTCTACCTCAGCCGGCACTTCGGGAGCCGCTTCAAAAGCCTGGTGGGCAGCGCCTGTGAGAACCTTGGCAAGCACTGGTCTCATGGCTTCCGCGATTGCGAACTCTTCCTTTCGCCGCCGCCTACCCCGCCCTGCCCCTCTAACAAAGCGCCGCCCGTAATGCCTATGCAGCCTTCCCGTGCCTGAGAAGACCGCTCTGGTACGTAAACCCACCCTATCAGCATCTTAGCCCTGATAGACCGCTTTCCCGAATTCACCCTCACTTAGAGGAAGACTCTTCAGCCCGATACCTCCAGTTGGTGTGTGTCCTCTTTATCTCCGTGCCGGGGATTGGGGAAAAGCGCAGCCGCTGAGTAAACTTACCGCAGTTTGCAACAGAGGGTGTGTCGCTATGCGCTATGCCATCGCAGTTCTGTTCAGCTTGGCCGTCGGGCTGGCGTGGGCGGATGATCGGGTGAGGTCCCTGCCCAGCGGCGCCTCACAAATACTTATAGGCGGCCAGACGTATTACTATTGGGTAGGTTCTTTCTACCGGCCGGCCGCAGGGGGCTTTATCCGCGTGGAATCCCCGGTGGGCGCGCGGGTGCCGAATGTTCCCGGCAGCAGCGGTACCTTCACCATGGGTGGTGAGCGCTACTATGTTACTTCCAATGGCACCTTCTTCGTATACGAACCTGACGGTGACGACTTCACGGTCGTAACCCCGCCTTATGGCTGGCGCGACTACTACAGCGCACCGCAGAGAATTACCTCACTTGCGCCGCCGACTGCGGTTCCGGCTCCTGCTCCGGTAGCGCCGCCGGCTCCGGAAATACGCCAAGCCTATCCGCCCCCCCCGCCGGCGTATCGCGGCGGCGGTTACTACGGGACCTACCGCAGTGATTACGGGGGCTATTATGGGCGCTACCGTTTCCGTGACGATATCGGTCTCGGAAGCTACCGCGAGCTCCAGTCGAAATGCCGTCGCATCGCCTCGGATCAATCGCGTCGCGCCAAAGTTGGTCCCTACCGCCGCGAGCCGGGCACCTACCGAGAGGAGTACGCACGTTGCCTGCGCTATTACTAGCAACCTCTGACCAGTGCGGCTCAATGAGCTGGCTTGCACGGTACTTTGCCAAGTAGTTCTTCACCAGGGACGGGATCTAGCCCACAGATCCGATGCCCGCGGGCATCCCCTTCCGGCTGCAGGGCTTTATAGAGATGATGGACGGGAGCGGCCGCTGCCTGCGTAAAGACAAGCGCGGGGCCATCGACAGCGAACTGCCACCCATCGAGCGCCTACAGATTCATCCCAGGCACTGGCTGTACCTCAACTGGCACCTCGAGAGTCGATTCAAAAGCCTGGTGGGTAGCCCCACGCTGTACGCGGCGCGTGTGAGCAACTCGGCAAGCGCAGGGCCCATGGCGTTCGCGATTGCGAGCGCCTCCTTTCCCCGTTAGCTACCTAACCCTTCCCTTTTAAAAAAGCTCCAGCCTTAATGCCTATGCAGGCCGCCTGTGCCCGAAAAGACTATGCTGGCGCGTAATGCCGCATTCTAAATATCTTGGCCGAGTTAGCTCCCCCGCCCTGATGTCACCCTCACGTTGAAGAAGGCTATACGGCCCGATACCTTCAGTTAGTGGGTGTCCTTTTATTGTTTTTTTATTGCTTTCTGTTTGCGAGTTAAGTAGCGCTGGTACACTGCTGCGACAGATGAAAATAATGTCTACGCAATACAGGGGAAAACCCTTAACTTAAAAATACAAGGAGCTGTAGTGAAATTTCTTCGAATAATGCACCTGGCGCTATTGCCCATAGCCTGCCTTTCCTCGCCGGTTTCTGCGCAAGTTACCACGGAGTTACGATACTCGGCGGAGTACTACGTTGGTGCTTACGCCGGCCCCGTCGCCATCGCGGATCTCAATAACGATGGCATCAACGATATTGTTGCCAATACCGATGCCGGATCTTCCAATGAAGAGGTCAGGGCGAAGTTGTTGGTATTTCTTCTGGATGCTGACGGGGAGCTGCTGGCCACAGAGAAATATTCCCTAAGCCTTGTCGGTGTGGCTGGGGCTAATCCCGTATCACTAACCACCGGCGACTTCAATGGTGATGGCTTGCAGGATGTCGCGGTTGGATTTGATCGCCGCTACATAGAGATCTGGCACCAAGGCACGGATGGAAAACTTTCTTCAGCAGACATCATTTATACCGAAAAGTCAACGAGGATTATCGCCGGGGACTTGAATGGTGATGGGCTGGACGATATCGCGGGTGTGGGGTATGTGCGCGATGATGTGGGGGTGTTTTTCCAGCAGGATGGTGCGATTCGGCATGAGGTTGCCTTGCAGGTGGCGCCGGTGGATGCGCGCAATGACATCCGGATCGGTGACGTTACCGGAGACGGTCTTCCAGACATTGTGGTCCTCGCAGGTGCCGAAGCTCCGGGTCCGGTTGCCGTTATAGCGGCTGATGGCCAGGGTGGCTTCCTGCCGGCAGCCTTTTATGGAGAGTCCACCCATGAGCGCGGCAGGGGTCTGACGATTGCCGACCTCAACAGCGATGGCCGCAACGATGTGGCAATGACCTATGGCGGCAACTACCCCGATGCTTATGTGGCATTGTTTCATCAGGGCCTAGATGGTTCCCTCTCCAAAGCAGGCGCCCTGCCAAGCCTCGACCTACCGGGACCGATCATCACCGCAGACCTGAACGAGGACCTGAAGGACGACCTGGTGCTGCTACATAATGGCTGGCAGCATCTGGGACATTTCCAGCAGGCGGAGGACGGCAACTTCTGGGCCGAAGCGCTGTATAGCGATCCCATCTATGCGTCCCTTTACCACACTCAGGGGCTGGTATCGGGTGATGTGAACAGCGACGGTTTCGTGGATGTGCTGTACACGGACTATTACAACGTGATCGTGCTGCTTGGGGGCGGTGTCGGCGGAATGCCACCGGTGGCAAACGCCGGCAGTGATCGTCTGGGGGTGTTCGGCGGGCATACCGTGGTGCTCGATGGCAGCGGTTCATACGATCCGGATGGCGCCAACCTGTCGTACCAGTGGACGCAGGTGAGCGGGACGCGGGTCAACCTGAGTAGTGACAGCATTGCCAGTCCGGAGATCATTACCCCCGTTATCGATGCCGGGGCTGAGGAAAGCCTGGTGTTTGAATTACGGGTGGTGGATGACAATGGCATGACCGATGAGGACAGCGTGACGGTTCTGGTGTGGGGCAATCACCCACCGGTCGCCGAGGCCGGCGACCCACAGACCGTTAGCCAGGGCGAGAGGGTGTACTTAAGCGGCAACGCGTCAGAGGACCAGGACGGCTATATCAAGACTGGTTACTGGGAGCAGCTGTCCGGCCCCGGCGTCAGCCTGATTGCCAACGATAGAAGTACGACTTCATTCACTGCGCCAAAACTGAAGGGCGCAAAACAGGCCGATCTGGTGTTTGAATACACCGTGACGGATGATCAGGGTGCCACCGGTAGTGATCAGGTGGTGATTACCGTCGTCAAGTGAGGTGTTGCCCGGCTGGACGGGTTCAACTACCAGCCGGGCAATATACTCTTGGCTATCAAATCATGGGGTAAACGGCTTGCATAAATGCGGAGCCTGGCACCATGGGCTGTAAGCACACAACCCATGGAGACTAGGCAATGAGCATTACCCTGATGGACTTCCAGCAACACAGGACACCCAACAAACATAAAGCATTCACCGCCAGAGCTATTGAGCTTTCTGCGGGCACAGGCAAAATACTGTACATGTATCCAGACCTTTTGCCCAGCGATGACCAGAGCCCGTACAACTCTTATCTGCCCGAGCACCACGCCGTACTACCACTGCGTATCACGCTGTGTACGGCGAGCATTCTTGTGCGGGCGGGACGATCGCACTGGACAGTGCTTTGAGCATCGACGGCAATGGATAGAGGACCGGATGTTGGAGCTAGGGCGGGTTTTTGCCCTGGATATCTGCGCTTATGCGGTAATGAGCAATCACTACCATGTGGTCCTGCACATCAACTCCGCGAAGGCGGACAGCAGGGAACTTCACGAAGTGGTGGAGCGCTGGCATCGGCTCTACAAGGGCTCCCTACTCTCCCAGCGCTTTTTGCGCGGTGAACTACTGGGCTCGGCAGAGCATGTCCGCCTCTCAGAGGTCGCGGAGGGCTGGCGTACACGACTTGCAGATATCAGCTGGTTTATGCGTTCACTCAACGAGTCCATCGCCCGCGAGGCCAACCGTGAGGACCAGTGCACGGGCCGCTTCTGGGAGGGGCGTTTCAAGTCCCAGGCACTCCTGGACGAACGGGCCCTGGCAGCCTGCATGGCTTATGTGGACCTGAACCCGATCCGGGCCAAGATAGCGAAAACACCGGAAGCATCAGACCATACTTCCGTCAAGCAACGCATTACTGCGGCCAGGGACGGGATCCAGCCTGAAGAGCTGATGCCCTTCGCCGGCAATCCCCGGGATTCGATGCCGGCGGGCATCCCCTTCCGGCTGCAGGACTATATAGAGTTGGTGGACTGGAGCGGCCGTTACCTGCGTGAAGGCAAGCGAGGAGCCATCGCCAGCGAACTGCCACCCATCCTCGAGCGCCTGCAGATAGACCCCAGGCACTGGCTATATCTCAATCAGCAATTCGAGAGTCGCTTCAAAAGCCTGGTGGGTAGCGCCCACGCTGTCCGCGGCGCCTGTGAGCAGCTCGGCAAGCGCTGGGCTCATGGGATTCGAGACTGTGAGCGATTCCTTTCACCACCAGCTACCTAGCCCTCCCCTTCTAAGAAAGCGCCACCCGTAACGCCTATGCAGCCTTCCTGTACCTGAAAAGGCCCCTTTGGCGCATAAAGCCACACTTCAGGCATTTCTCCCCAGTTAGAGCGTCTACCGGAACTCACCCTCGCATAGAGAAAGGCTGTTCAGCCGGATATCCTCAGTTGGTGGGTGTCCTTTTTATTGCAATACTCTGGCATCGGCTGCACAAGCGCTCCCTGCTCTCTCAGCGCTCACTGCGCGGCGAAACTCTGGGAGCAGCAGAGCATGCCCACCTCTCGGAGGTCGCGGAAAGCTGGCGTTCACGACTTGCCGATATCAGCTGGTTTATGCCTTACCTCAACGAGTCCCTCGCCCGCGAGGCCAATCGGGAGGACGGGTGCAGCGGCCCTACTTTAGAACAAGCCAGCCTGCCGCTGCGGGCGCTACATGTCGTCAAAGAAGCCCTGAACAAATATGGCCAAGAAGCTCATAAATTGATCGGTTTGCTATTTCAGGAGAAATCCAGGGTTATCACCCACTTTCACGAATGAACAGTCCGACCCATTGCTGAATTCGAAAGTTGCGGAGCGGAAGCGAGAGTAATAGGAGGGGCGAACGCCCCTCTCTTGGAGTTCTGTCAATAACTATACGGTTTGCGTTACAATTTACGACAGAGCTAGATCCAAGCACCATACACATATCGCTAACAAGTGTAATAGAAAACCGAAAAGTAATAGCATATCGGTGTTAGTTCAGAGAATCATTAAGCACAGTAATCTTAGGGAAAAAAATGAGCCAGACAAAAACAACCGCCCTAAATTTCAGTAATATCTTACAAAAAGCAAAAAATGGAGATTTCAAGCTCCCAGCATTTCAACGTAAGTGGAAATGGACCAATAAACAAGTCATGTCTCTATATGATTCATTAAGACTGAACTATCCAATAGGGTCCTTTCTATTCTTAACATCTGAGGATGGGGAAAAGCTTGGACCGCGAGCATTTCATGGTGCAGGAAAAATTGCTGCTAGCAAAGCGCAGCATGAAAGTCTAATACTGGACGGCCAGCAGCGAATCACCGCAGGACTATCTATCGTATACGGGTTGGATGATGTCGATGGTAACGAATATTATATTGACGTAAATAGAGTTCGGGAACTAGTTAAAGAGCAAAAAATAAATATCGAAGATGATAACGAAGTCCGTAAATTTTGCAGTGACATCGAAATAGATGATGGATATTTAGTTCCAAAGAAGAAACGTCAAGACAGAAAAAGCCATTTCACTCAGTCTAGATTGCTATGGACACCTTTCTTAACAGAAGACAAGCAATCTCAATTAGACGACATATTGGATGAAATTAGTGATAAAAAAGAAAAAGACATAATCAGGAAAATAGTAAGAAAACATTTAAAACCAAACACAAGTATTCAAGTTCCTGTGATAGAGCTTGGAAATGAATTTGATTTATCATCAATAGCAAGGGTATTCACAACGATAAATACAACTGGAAAATTACTCACTCCATTTGAACTTGTCGTTGCCATACTTTATCCAAATGGTGTCAACCTTGAAGAAGACATCAATGAATACAAGTCAAAATACACGCATTACAAATATTTAGACAAAAATGGTGAGATTCTTCTCCAGGTAGTAGCCCTTCTTGCTGGAAAGTCACCGAAGAAGTCAGAACTACCTAAAAATATCGACCATACTGCATATGAATCTTATGGCGACAAAGCGGCCAAAATGCTTGATGAAGCAGGAGAATTTCTAACCAAGTCGCTTGGCACTGGTCTAGATGTCACCGACAAGCTGATCCCATACGATGCTATTTTAGCACCTTTAGCTCTTGCGCTAGCTTACATAAACGAAACCATAACAGAGCAAACAAATATCGGAGCTGCAAAAAGTAAGCTACGTACGTGGTTTGTGGCTTCAGCATTGATGCAGCGTTACCAAGAAGGTGTGCACAACAAGCAGTCGAGAGACCTTGAGGATATAAAGCGATGGATTTCGGAAGGCGAATCTAAAATGCCTTCCTGGATTAAAGATTCATATGTTTCCAAAAGTGTTATACACGCTAGCCCTAACGGCGCTATAGGCAAACTATTTTTATGTCTTCTCAACTCTCGATCACCGAATGACCCGATGCAAAATGAAGCAATTGGGTTCGGAGATAAGTTGCATCAGACTCAAGTACACCATATTTTCCCTTCAAAGTGGGCACCGAAAGACTTAGACGGGTATACGAAAGATAGCACTCCCATCAATGTTGCCTTAAACACAATGCTCTTATACTCAAAGACCAACGGAAACTGGTTGAATTTTTCACCAAGCGCTCAAATAAAATCATCAATTAAAGCTCTAGGTAGTGAATCCGCAATGGAAAAAATTTATGCTAAGCAGCTAATAAACGATGACTGCATTAATCTAATGAAAAAAGCAAAGTTGAATGTTAATGACTACAATCAATTCTTGACTGCAAGATATAAAGAGTTTGTAAAACTTATCGCTGATTATGGAATTTCCGAGGCTCAGTCACAAAATGGTGAGGATGTAGAGCTCGAAGCGCCATCGATATCCGATGATTAAAATTCAAAAAGAGAGTGTGGGCATCCCACACTCTCACAATAGTATGAACATGTAGTCATTAGTCGGGTGTTCTTCTTCTCATGCGTTTACTTCGTTGCATCAACCCGGACTTTATATGACTTAAATTCAGGCACAAAAAAGCCCGCTCAATTGGCGGGCTTTTAAGTCGTTGATTTACAACGGTTTTATGGTCGGAGTGGCCGGATTTGAACCGACGACCACCACACCCCCAGTGTGGTGCGCTACCAGGCTGCGCTACACTCCGACGGAGGCAAACCAGGCGCTCAGTTTTGCCCTCTTCGGGCGCTAAGTGCTTGATTTGTAAGGGGCATCGCATTGCGATGAGGCGCAAATCATACATTGTTGGGCGGGGAATGCAAGCCCGGATTTGCGCCTTTCGGGCCGCCCTGCCCCGGCGGGCGGGATCAGGTTTCCAGTAAGGTGAGAACACCCTCCAGTTCGGCAATCACCTGGGGCAGCACCTGCTGCAGGTGGGCCTTCTCGGCCTGCTGGCTGCCGGCTTCCATCTGGTGGCGGGCGCCGCCGATGGTGAAGCCCTCCTCGTACAGGAGCGCGCGGATCTGGCGGATCAGGAGGACGTCCTGGTGTTGGTAGTAGCGGCGGTTACCGCGGCGCTTGACCGGGCTGAGCTGGGGGAATTCCTGTTCCCAGTAGCGCAGTACGTGTGGCTTGACCGCGCAGAGCTCGCTGACCTCTCCGATGGTGAAATAGCGCTTGCCGGGAATAACAGGCAGTTCGCTATTATTGCTCGCTTCCAGCATCTTCTTCTACTCGTGCCTTAAGTTTTTGTCCCGGCTTGAAAGTCACCACCCTGCGCGCAGAAATGGGGATCTCCTCGCCGGTTTTGGGGTTCCGTCCCGGACGGGGGCTCTTGTCGCGAAGGTCGAAATTGCCGAAGCCGGACAGTTTTACCTGCTCGTTATTCTCGAGGGCATTGCGGATCTCCTCGAAAAAGTATTCGACGATCTCCTTGGCCTCTCGCTTATTAAAGCCGAGCTCTTCGTACAGTTTTTCGGCGAGCCCGGCCTTGGTCAGTGCCTCTGTCATTGGTTCCTACCAACAGATTCAGAGGCGTCGACTCCGGATCGGAAGCGGCCCAAACCGCGGCGGCTTTCAACCCGCGAGCAGACGCTCTCGGGGTGCCTTAACCCGTAGTACCACCGGGCTAAACCGCTTGCACCCCGGAGCGGTCCGGGGGGTCAGCGCAAGCTGGCGTTATATTTTTGTTCTAGCTGCTTCACCACTGCGTCTACCGCGGCAGTGATTTCCTCGTCGTTAAGGGTGCGCGACGGATGCTGAAAGGTCAAGCCCATAGCGACACTTTTTCTATTGAAATCAATGCCTTCGCCCTGATAGACGTCAAAAATCTTGAGGTCCGTCAACATTTCACCGGCGGCCCCGGCTGCGGTTTCCACCAGGCTGGCGGCCTGCACGTCGGCGTCGATCAGCAGCGCCAGGTCGCGGCGCACGGCCGGGAAGCGTGACAGCGGGCGGAACGACGGCAGGCGCGACTCGCCGATGGCCTCCAGGTCCAGCTCGAACACGAAGGCGGCCTTGGGCAGGTCCAGCTTCTTCTGCAGCTGCGGGTGCAGGGCACCCACCACGCCCACCTGGCGCTCGCCGCGCAGGATGCGGGCGCACTGGCCCGGGTGCAGCGCCGGGTGCTCGCCGGCCTCGAAGCGGAACTCGTCGGCGGCGTTGGTCTCGGCCAGCAGGGCCTCGACGTCGGCCTTGATGTCGTAGAAATCCACCCACTCCTTGCCGCCGGTCCAGCTCTCCGCCTGGCGGGGGCCGTATACCAGGCCGGCCAGCATGGGCTGCTGCTGCAGGTCAGCACCCGGCACAAAACGCAGGCCGGTCTCGAACAGGCGCACGCGGTCCTGCTGGCGGTTCAGGTTGTACTGCAGGGACTTGCACAGGCCGGGAATCAGCGAGGTGCGCATCACCGCCAGGTCGGCGCTGATGGGGTTCTGCAGCGCCACCGGCTCGGCGCTGGGGTCGAACAGGGCCGCGGTGTCGCGGTCGATAAAGCTGAAGGTGATGGCCTCGTGGTAGCCGCGCGCCAGCAGGGTCTGCTCCAGGATGGTGCCGTCCAGCTCCACCTCATGGTCGGGCACGATATCCAGCGCGGCGCTGAAGCTGACGCTGGGGATGCGGTTGTAGCCGTACACCCGCGCCAGCTCTTCGAGCAGGTCGGCCTCGATGGCCAGGTCGAAACGGAAGCTGGGGACCAGGAAAGTCCAGCCCTCGTCGCCCTGGTCGATCTTCTCCAGGCCCAGGCGGGTGAGGATATCGACGATCTCGTCATCGGCGATCTTCACGCCCAGGCCGCTCTCGACCCGCGCACGGCGCAGGGTGATGTGGCGCTCGGCGGGCATGGTCTCTTCCATCTCGCGCAGGTGCACCGGGCCCGGCTCGCCGCCGACGATGTCCAGCAGCAGTTGGGTGGCGCGCTCGACGGCCTTTTCCTGCAGGCGGTAGTCCACGCCGCGCTCGAAGCGGTGCGAGGAGTCGGTGTGCAGGCCGTAGGAGCGCGCCTTGCCGGCGATGGCCAGCGGGTTGAAGAAGGCGCTCTCCAGGAAGATATCGCGGGTCTCGCCGGACACGGCGGACTCCTCGCCCCCCATGATGCCGGCCATGGCCAGCGGCTTCTTGCCGTCGGTGATCAGCAGGGTGCCCTCTTCCAGGGTCACTTCCTGGCCGTCCAGCAGGGTCAGCTTCTCGCCCTGCTCTGCCAGGCGCACCTTGATGCCGCCCTCCAGCTTGGCCAGGTCGAAGGCGTGCATGGGCTGGCCGAGTTCCAGCAGGACGTAGTTGGTGACGTCCACCACCGGGTCGATGCTGCGCAGGCCGGCGCGGCGCAGGCGCTCCTGCATCCACAGCGGGGTCTGCGCGCTCACGTCGATATTGCGGATCACCCGGCCCACGTAGCGCGGGCAGGCCTCGCCGTCCATCAGGGACACTGGCAGGCTGTCGTCGATGGTGGGCTTCACCGGTTCGATGGCCGGGCCCTCCACCGGGCAGCGGTTCAGCACACCCACCTCGCGGGCGACGCCGGCGATGCCGAGGCAGTCGGAGCGATTGGGGGTCAGGTCCACCTCGATGGCCACGTCGTCCAGCTGCAGGTACTCGCGCAGGTCGGTGCCAGTGGGGGCGTCAGTGGGCAGTTCCCAGATGCCGTCGCTGTCCTCGCCCAGTTCCAGTTCATTCTGGGCGCAGAGCATGCCGCGGCTCTCGACGCCGCGGAGCTTGGCTTTCTTGATCTTGAAGTCGCCGGGCAGTACCGCGCCCACCAGGGCGAACGGCACCTTGATGCCGGCGCGGGCGTTGGGGGCGCCGCACACTACCTGCATCTCGCCGTCCGGGTGGCCGGCGACGGTGCAGACGCGCAGCTTGTCAGCGTCCGGGTGCTGTTCGCAGGCGAGGATCTCGCCCACCACCACGCCGGTGAAGTCCCCGGCCACCGGCTCGACGCCGTCCACTTCCAGGCCGGCCATGGTGATCTGGTCGGCCAGTTCCTGCGCGGAGAGTTGCGGGTTAACCCATTCCCGCAGCCATGCGTTGCTGAATTTCATAGTGTTTCTCTATCCGAATTCTGTTTTGGCTGTCTGTTCTTCGTCGTTTTTGTAGGAGCGGCCCATGGCCGCGAAGCCCCGTTCCCCGGGAGGTGCGGACCGGCGGTCCGCTAATCGCGGCCATGGGCCGCTCCTACATGGTTAGAACTGCTTTAGGAAGCGCAGGTCGTTGTCGAAGAACAGGCGCAGGTCGTTGACGCCGTAGCGCAGCATGGCCAGGCGCTCCACGCCCATGCCGAAGGCAAAGCCGGTGTACTCGTCGCTGTCGATGTTGCACGACGCGAATACGTTCGGGTGCACCATGCCGCAGCCCATGACTTCCAGCCAGCCGGTGCCGGAACAGACGCGGCAGCCGTCGCCGCCACAGGCGGTGCACTGGATGTCCACCTCGGCCGAGGGCTCGGTGAACGGGAAGTAGGACGGGCGGAAGCGCACCGGCACGTCGGCCTCGAAGAAGGCCTTCAGGAACTGGTCCACGCAGCCTTTCAGATGCGCGAAGCTGACGCCCTTGTCCACCACCAGGCCTTCCACCTGGTGGAACATGGGGGAGTGGGTCACGTCCGAGTCGCAGCGGTAGACGCGGCCCGGGCAGATGATACGGATCGGCGGCGCGGCCTTCTCCATGGTGCGGATCTGCACCGGGGAGGTGTGGGTGCGCAGCACCGTGGACGGGTCGATGTAGAAGGTGTCGTGCATGGCCCGCGCCGGGTGGTGCGCGGGAATGTTGAGCGCCTCGAAGTTGTGGTAGTCGTCCTCGATCTCGGGGCCCTCCTCCACGGAGAAGCCCAGGCGCACGAACAGCTTTTCAATACGGCGCAGGGTGCGGGTTACGGGGTGGGCGTTGCCCGGCTCCTCACCGCGGCCCGGCAGGGTCACGTCGATGGTCTCGGCGGCCAGCTTGGCGTTGATGGCGGCCTCTTCCAGCGCGGCGCGGCGGGCGTTGATCTGCTCCTGGACCTGCTGCTTGGCCTCGTTGATCTTGGCACCCGCGGCGGGGCGCTCCTCGGCGGACAGCTTGCCCAGGCCTTTCAGCAGCGCGGTCAACTGGCCCTTCTTGCCCAGGTAATCCACGCGCACCTGGTCCAGCCCGGCCAGGTCTTCCGCCTTTGCCACCTGCGCCAGCGCCTCTTCGGTGAGGGACTGCAAATCTTGCATTGAATCGTTCCCGTTTGACTTCGTTTTTTCTTCGTGACTCTGTCGTGGCTCTCGTGAGCCGGCAATTCACGCTCCGGGGCCGGGGACTCTCCCGGTGGCCCTTCCCGGCCGCCGCCAGTGAAGGATAGGCGACGTGCGGGCATTGTATCCGGTAAGTGGCGAAGAGCCTGTGTGGCCGCCACCGGTACCAACGAATAAGTAAAAAAATAGGGAAGGACCATTACAGCCCTTCCCTATCTTAACGGGTACTTTCGGGATCGACTGTGCGACCCTTCAGGTACCCTTGTCTTTCTATGAAAGACGCTACTTAAGCTGCCAGGGCTGCCTTGGCTTTTTCCACTACGGCAGCAAAAGCGGCTTTGTCGTATACCGCCAGGTCGGCCAGGACACGACGGTCCAGGGCGATGTCGGCCTTCTTCAGACCGGCGATCAGGCGGCTGTAGCTCAGGCCTTCAGCGCGGGACTGGGCGTTGATACGAGTGATCCACAGGGCGCGGAAGTTACGCTTCTTGACACGACGGTCGCGGTAAGCGTACTGGCCGGCCTTGATCACCGCCTGCTTGGCTACGCGGAATACGCGCGAACGCGCACCGTAGTAACCCTTGGCCTGCTTCAGAATTTTCTTGTGACGACGACGCGCCTCTACACCACGTTTAACACGGGCCATAAATCTATCCTCTTAAACCTGTTAGCGATGGGCCAATTACTTGGCGCGCAGCATACGATCGACCAGGGTGGCATCAGACTTGTTCATAGTCGTGGTGCCGCGCAGCTGACGCTTACGCTTGGTGGTCATCTTGGTGAGGATGTGGCTCTTGTTGGCGTGCTTGTGCTTGTAGCCCGCAGCCGTCTTCTTAAAGCGCTTGGCGGCGCCACTATGGGTCTTTGCTTTCGGCATTTTGTACTCCAAAAGTAAAATATACGCCTGTAAACAGGCATCTAACGTATAACCGCCGGCGTGCCGGCGGCGTTGCGGGAGTGAGGAGGCAGCCGTCGCCCAATCACTTCCCGAGAGGAGACCCGGCGGTTACCCGCCGCGACTCACTTCTTCTTTTTGCTCGGTGCGATGACCATGATCATCTGGCGGCCTTCCATCTTCGGCCGCTGCTCCACCGTGCCCAGCTCCTCGAGGTCTTTCTCGATGCGCTGCATCATTTCCATCCCCAGCTCCTGGTGGGCCATCTCACGGCCGCGGAAGCGCAGGGAAATCTTGGCCTTGTCGCCCGCTTCCAGGAAGCGGGTCAGGTTGCGCAGCTTGATCTGGTAGTCCCCGATATCGGTACCGGGGCGGAATTTCATTTCCTTGATCTGCTGCTGCTTCTGCTTTTTCTTGGCAGCGTTCTTGGCCTTCTTGGCCTCAAACACGTGCTTGCCGTAGTCCATGATTTTACAGACTATCGGATCGGAGTCCGGCGCAATTTCAACGAGATCCAGATTGGCTTCCTGGGCCTTGTCCAGTGCATCGTCGAGGGAAACAATCCCTACCTGTTCACCGTCGGCACCAATCAGGCGTACCTCGGATGCCTCAATCTGATCGTTAATGCGGGCCTTCTTAGACCCTCCTTTGCTGCTAGCTCTTTTAATAGCTTTCGTCTCCAGTTATTTAGAATCAGGCTGAGAACCGTCGCCCTCAACGGACGTGAGGCCGCGGCGGTTCACGTCCTGCTCGAGGATCTCCAGGAATGACTCGAAAGTCATGGTTCCCAGGTCTTCCCCGCTGCGTGTCCGCACAGCGACCGTCTGGCTCTCTACTTCCTTATCGCCGATCACCAGCAGATAAGGTACACGCTGAAGCGTGTGCTCGCGGATTTTAAAGCCGATCTTCTCGTTTCTCAAGTCGGCCACCGCCCGGTAGTTGCGGGCGCCGAGGTGCTGCTCCAGGTCGCGGCAGTATTCTGCCTGCCGATCTGTGATATTCATCACAGCCACCTGCTGGGGGGCCAGCCAGGTGGGGAAGGCGCCCTCGTAGTGCTCGATCAGGATGCCGATGAAGCGCTCGAAGGAACCCAGCGCCGCGCGGTGCAGCATCACCGGGGTCTGGCGGGAGCCGTCTTCCGCCACATACTGGGCGTCCAGGCGGCCCGGCATGGAGAAGTCCACCTGGATGGTGCCGCACTGCCACACCCGGCCCAGGCAGTCCTTCAGGGAGAATTCGATCTTGGGCCCGTAGAAGGCGCCCTCGCCCGGCAGCTCCTCCCACGGCAAGCCGGCCTCGTCCAGCGCCTGCGCCAGGGCCTTCTCGGCCTTGTCCCAGCTCTCGTCGGAACCAACGCGCTGCTCCGGGCGGGTGGAGAGGCGGTAGATCACCTCCTCAAAGCCGAAGTCGCGGTAGACGGAGTGCAGCAGGTCCATGAAGTCCGACACCTCGGACTGGATCTGCTCCTCGGTGCAGAAGATATGGCCATCGTCCTGTACGAAGCCGCGCACGCGCATCAGGCCGTGCAGGGAGCCGGAGGGCTCGCTGCGGTGGCAGGAGCCGAATTCCGCCAGGCGCAGCGGCAGGTCGCGATAGCTGCGCAGGCCCTGGTTGAACACCTGCACGTGGCAGGGGCAGTTCATGGGCTTGATGGCGAACTGGCGCTCCTCGCTGGTGAGCGAGAACATGTCGTCGCCGAACTTGTCCGCGTGGCCGGACTTCTCCCAAAGGCTGAAGTCCACCAGCTGCGGGGTCTTGATTTCGTTGTAGCCGGCCTTGCGCTGGCGGCTGCGCATGTACTGCTCGATGGTGCTGTAGATGGTCCAGCCGTTCGGGTGCCAGAACACCATGCCCGGCGCCTCTTCCTGGATATGGAAGAGGTCGAATTTCTTTGCCAGCTTGCGGTGGTCGCGCTTCTCGGCTTCCTCGATACGGTGCAGGTAGGCCTTGAGGTCTTTCTTGTTGCCCCAGGCGGTGCCGTACACGCGGGTCAGCATCTCGTTGCTGGCGTCGCCACGCCAGTAGGCCCCTGCCACCTTGGTCAGCTTGAACGCCTTCAGGCGGCCGGTGGACGGCACGTGCGGGCCGCGGCACAGGTCCTCGAAGTCGCCCTGGCGGTAGAGGGAAATATCCTGGTCGGTGGGGATGTCGGCGATGATCTGCGCCTTGTACTCCTCGCCCATGTCGCGGAAGTGCTTCACCGCCTCGTCGCGCGGCATCAGGCGACGGCTGACCGGGATATCCTCCCTGGCCAGTTCTTCCATGCGCTTCTCGATCTTCTCCAGGTCTTCCGGCGTAAACTGCCGCTCGTAGGCGAAGTCGTAGTAGAAGCCGTCCTCGATCACCGGGCCGATGGTGACCTGGGCGCCCGGGTACAGCTGCTTGACCGCCTGGGCCAGAAGGTGCGCGGTGGAGTGGCGGATGATCTCCAGGCCCTCGGGCTGGCGGTCGGTAATGATGGCCAGCTGGGCGTCGTGGTGGATTACGTAACTGGTATCCACCTCTTTGCCGTCAACGACACCACCCAGGGCAGCCTTGGCCAGGCCGGGACCGATATCGGCGGCAACGTCGTGCACGGAAACGGGTTCGGAGAATACGCGATGGGAACCATCGGGGAGAGTGACAACAGGCATTGCACATCCTTCTATCTATCAGTGGCGATCCCTACCAAAGACCGCGTGATTACCTGCCCTGAAGGTGTCTGCCTTTAGGGCAGTCGGCCCTGTCTGTGGGCCAGAGAAAAAACCCGGCGCGATGCGCCGGGCTGAGAAACTGGTAGACCCGAGCAGATTTGAACTGCTGACCTCTGCCATGTCAAGGCAGCGCTCTAACCAACTGAGCTACGGGTCTGGAGTCTTGCGAGCGGTGAGCCCCGCTGCAGAGGACGCGAACTTTAGCACCACGGTTTGGGCTTTTCAACACACTTGTGGCAGAAATTTATTACGCCCGTTGGCGCCAGTTCCCCTCCTCACCATCGGGGCTTGCGGCTCCTGAATCCTTGCTTCGGCGGCTGCGGCGGCTGCCGCCCTCAACCGCCCTCCTTCAGGGCGGTGATCTCGTCGCGCAGCTTCGCTGCGGCCTCGAATTCCAGGTCCTTGGCGTGGCGATACATCTGCTCCTCCAGCTCTTCGATGCGCGCCCAGCGCTGCTGGTCGGACAGCGGTTCCGCCTCGGCCTTGTACTTGCCCCGGCCCTCGGCCACCTTGCGCCGCCCCTTGGGCACGCCCGGCGCGATGGCACCCTCCATGATATCCGCCACACTCTTGCGGATGCCCTGGGGCGTGATGCCGTGCTCCTTGTTATGGGCGATCTGTTTCTCGCGCCGGCGCGCGGTCTCGTCGAGCGCGCGCCGCATGGAATCGGTGACCCTGTCAGCGTAGAGGATCGCCCTGCCCTGCAGGTTCCGCGCGGCGCGGCCGATGGTCTGGATCAGCGAGCGGTCCGAGCGCAGGAAGCCCTCCTTGTCAGCATCGAAGATGGCCACCAGGGAGACCTCGGGCATGTCCAGGCCCTCCCGCAGCAGGTTTATGCCCACCAGCACGTCGAACTCGCCAATGCGCAGGTCGCGGATGATCTCGACCCGCTCGACGGTATCGATATCGGAGTGCAGGTAGCGCACGCGCACGCCATTCTCCCCCAGGTACTCGGTCAGGTCCTCGGCCATGCGCTTGGTCAGCACGGTGATCAGCACCCGCTGCTCCGCCTCCACGCAGCGATGGATTTCGGAGAGGCAGTCGTCCACCTGGGTCGAGGCCGGGCGCACTTCCACTTCCGGGTCCACCAGCCCGGTGGGCCGCACCACCTGCTCCACCACCGCCTCGGCGTGCTCGGCCTCGTAGGGGCCCGGGGTGGCGGAGACGAATATGGTCTGCGGGGACAGGTGCTCCCACTCCTCGAACTTCAGCGGCCGGTTGTCCAGCGCCGACGGCAGCCGGAAACCGTATTCCACCAGCGTCTCCTTGCGCGAGCGGTCGCCCCGGTACATGCCGCCGATCTGCGGCACGGTGACGTGGCTCTCGTCGATAAACAGCAGTGCGTCGTCAGGCAGGTAATCGAACAGCGTGGGGGGCGGCTGGCCGGCGGCGCGCCCGGACAGGTAACGCGAGTAGTTCTCGACGCCGTTGCAGTAGCCCAGCTCCTGCATCATCTCCAGGTCGTACTTGGTGCGCTGCTCCAGCCGCTGGGCCTCCAGCAGCTTGTCGTTGTCACGCAATTGCTTGAGGCGCTCGCGCAGTTCTTCCTTGATCTTGTCGATGGCACTGACGATGGTCTCGCGCGGCGTCACGTAGTGGGACTTGGGAAAGATGGTGATGCGCGGCACCTTCTTCAGCACCTCCCCGGTCAGGGGGTCGAACAGGGTGATCTCCTCGATCTCCTCGTCGAACAGCGACAGGCGCACCGCCTCCAGGTCTGAATCCGCCGGGTAGATGTCGATCACGTCACCGCGCACCCGGTAGGTGGCGCGGCGGAAATCGGTGTCGTTGCGGGTGTACTGCAGCTCGGCCAGCCGGCGCAGGATAGTGCGCTGGTCCACCAGGTCCCCCCGGTCCAGGTGCAGCACCATCTTCAGGTACTTGTCGGGGTCGCCCAGACCGTAGATGGCGGATACCGTAGCCACCACGATCACGTCGCGGCGCTCGATCAGCGCCTTGGTGGCCGACAGCCGCATCTGCTCGATATGCTCGTTGACCGAGGCGTCCTTCTCGATAAAAGTGTCAGAGGAAGGCACATAGGCTTCCGGCTGGTAGTAGTCGTAATAGGAGACGAAGTACTCCACCGCGTTCTTGGGGAAGAACTCCTTGAACTCGCCGTACAGCTGCGCCGCCAGGGTCTTGTTGTGGGCCATGACGATCGCCGGGCGCTGCACCCGCTCGACGATATTGGCCATGGTGAAGGTCTTGCCTGAGCCGGTTACACCCAGCAGGGTCTGGTGGCTGAGACCGTCCTCCACCCCCTCGACGAGACTGTCGATGGCGACCGGCTGGTCGCCGGCCGGTTGATACTTGCATACGACCTGAAACGGACGCGACTCCATAACTACTTCGCCTGAACCTTGTATAAGCAGTCCCCGATTGTAGGTCCTCCCGGCCACCGGCCACAAATCGGCGCCTGCGGCCCACCCGACAGATGAAGCGAACGCCGGCGCCCCATCCTGCGGACTTTTTGAACAATCAGGTGCCAGGACTAAAACGCTGGCAAATCAATGGGTTAAAGTTGAAAAAAGGGGTTGACCGGCCCGGCACCCCTCTATACTATACGCGCCATCTGAACGGCACGGCCCACTGGCCAGCCGGAAAGAAATTCCGCCTTAGCTCAGTTGGTAGAGCAATTGACTGTTAATCAATGGGTCGCTGGTTCGAGCCCAGCAGGCGGAGCCAAACACGAAAGCCCCTAGCGAAAGCTAGGGGCTTTTTTTGTTTGCGGGGCCTGCTGGGCGTAGCCCAGTTGGGTGAGGCAAACGCCTGCGACGGACACGTCGCGTGCAGCCGAACGACGCCAATCTGCGATTGGCGGCCGGGGGAGCCAAAAATAGACAGCGGCCCCTCAACGAGAGTTGAGGGGCCTTTTTAGTATTTGGCCTTCAGTATGCGCTGGGCGAGAAGAGCCCAGTTTGGCGAAGCAAGCGTAGGCGGCGTATACGCCGCGCGCAGCTGAGCGCCACCAATCTGTGATTGGTGGCCGGAGGAGCCAAACAAGAAAGCCCCTGGCGAAAGTCAGGGGCTTTTGTGTTTGCGGAGCCTGCTGGGCGTAGCCCGCACGTCGCACGCAGCCGAACGCCGCCAATCTGCGATTGGTGGCCGGGGAGCTAAACAAAAAAGCCCCCGGCTGGCACCGGGGGCTTTTCAGGTTTTATCCAGCCTGCGGCTACAGTGCGGCTACAGGAGAGCGACGCCGACTTTACGTTATCGATTCCCCGAGAAGGGCAGCAACTCGACTTCCCCGACTTTCTTCACCGGTTGTGCATCCTGCTGTCGGGCCCAGACAACATCCACCAGTTGCTGCCGCGGGTTGTAGTCCCTGACCGCTTTTTGCAGCAGCTGGTGAACCCTGTTGCAGTCATAACGCTTACAGGCATCTTTCAGCTCGGCAACGAGCGCCTGCAGCTCCTCGCTGCCAAGGCGCTCTTCCTCGGCCCGCATGATCATCGGGTGATCGGTGCCCGAGACACTGTCACCGAGCAGCAGCTCCTCGTAGAGCTTCTCGCCAGGCCGCAGGCCAGTGATCTGGATTTCGATGTCGCCGTCAGGATGCTCTTCGTCCCGAACGGTGTGCCCCATGATCTGGATCAGCCGCCGGGCCAGGTCGTAAATCCTCACCGGCTCCCCCATATCCAGCACGAACACATCGCCGTTACGGCCCATGCTGCCAGCCTGCAGCACCAGCTGGGCGGCCTCCGGGATGGTCATGAAGTAGCGGGTCACTTTCTGGTGGGTCACCGTCACCGGCCCACCCGCATTGATCTGGTCGGTGAACAGCGGGATCACGGAACCGGAAGACCCCAGCACGTTGCCAAACCGCACCATGCAGACACGGGTCTTGTTGAAGCGGCGACCGAAGTCCTGGCAGATCAGCTCGGCCAGGCGCTTGGTGGCTCCCATCACGTTGGTGGGGCGCACCGCCTTGTCGGTGGAAATCAGCACGAACTGCTCCACACCGCAGGCCTCGGCCGCCTCCAGTACCGACAGCGTCCCCAGGACGTTGTTATCGGCCCCGAGCACCACGTTCTGCTCCACCAGCGGCACATGCTTGTAAGCGGCCGCATGGTAGATGGTCTGGACAGCGAAGCTTTCGATGATCTCGGCCATGCGCGCGCGGTTGCGCACGTCTCCGAGCAATGCGGTGACCAGTATCGGCTCACCCTCATCCTGCAACTGCTGGCACAGTTCCCGCTCGATCTGGTAGAGCGCGTACTCGGAACTCTCCAGCATGATCAGATGGGCGGGCCGCCACTGGGCTATCTGGCGACAGAGCTCCGAACCGATGGATCCTCCCGCCCCGGTCACCAGCACCACTTTCCCGCTGATCGATGAAGCGATCAGTGATTTTTCCGGCTCGACTGGTGCGCGACCCAGGACATTCTCGTATACCTGCGGGAGTTCCGAGCTGCGACCGGCGCCATCGACCAGCTCTTCCAGACCGGGAATGACCTTGACCACAAGGCCACTCTCGCGCAGGCCGCGAGTGATCTCCCGACGCCGGCGCTTGGGCACACCCGGCATTGCCAACAGCACCTCGGAAATATCGCGCTCAGCCACCACGTCGAGAATATTCGCGGGGTTGTACACCAGCACGCCGTCGATCAGGGTCTTCTGCTTGGAGGCATTGTCATCAAAGAAGGCCACCGGCTTGTAGACGGCACCATGGACCAGCGCCTTGTAGAGCTGCAGCCCTGCCGTGCCCGCACCGTAGATGGCCACGCGGGTCTTGTGGATCTCCAGGGCCATCTGGTAGTAAATGCGCACCAGCCAGCGTGATCCCCCGACGGCTATCAGGGCGAAGCACCAGTAGATTACCGGCACCGAGCGCGGCACTCCGGCGTAGGTAAGGTAGGAGGCGACGGCCAGCACCACCGCTGAGGCGGTGACTCCTTGCAGCACCGCCACCAGGGCCTGCTGGCCCATATAGCGGATCACCGTGCGGTAGAGTCCCAGGCGCAGGAAAATAAAGCTACTGGAGGCAAGGGTCAGCCCCAGGCAGATCAATAACTCGGTCTCGAATGCCCAGTCGACGCCATTCAGCCGGATGGCCATCGCCGCAAGGAAAGCGACACTGAGCATCAGCAGGTCGTGCAGCACCATCATGGTCGGCTTGTAGTTTTTGTGTGCCGAGCGCAGCAAGCGTTTCACTTTTCCCTTGGCTCCAAGATTTCCCCCTTTTCCCGGCTACCGCCGGATCCCTTCATTTTTCGTCTTATGCGAGGCCGGCCAGCCCCATCCCCAACGCCACCAGCGAAGCCACCACCATAACAGATATGCGACGGTGAAGCGTACGGCGGACCCCAATCCGCAGTGCGCTCCGCTGGTACAGGTGCTCCCGGTGCGCCTCCCACCAGCGCTGGCGTGCCAGCATACGCCGCACCAGCGTGAAGGTTGCATCCACCCAGAAGGGGGCAAACACCACCATCGGCGCCAGCAGGCCAAAGGCCCCCGACCGCCACCCGAATAGTGACACCGCCACCGCCGCCAGGCCAAGGGACGTGGAGCCAGCGTCGCCCAGGAAGATACTGGCCGGAGGCCAGTTAAAGCGCAGGAACACGAGTGCGGCCACCACGATGATGCCGCAGAAGCCGGCCAGGCCCCATTCACCACGGAGCAGGCACAAGAGGCCCAGGGTGGCAAAGCCAATGGCGGCCATACTGCCGGCCAGGCCATCCAGGCCGTCCATGAAATTGTAGAGATTGACCATCCACACACCCGCCAGCAGCAACAACGGATACCACCACCAGGAGAGCTGCCCGGGAAGGGCCAGGATGATCAGCGCAACGGCAGCCACATGCACCGGGAACCGTATCGCGGCAGACACATGGCGGAAGTCGTCGATCACCGAAATCAGCAGTAACCCGCCGAAAGCCGCCAGCACAGGCGGCGACAGCGCCGGGGGTGCAATACTGACCGCCAGGGCGCATCCGAGCAGCAGGGCCCAGCCCCCGGTGCGCGGCACAGGACTATCGTGCATAGAGCGGTGATTCGGCACATCCACAGCCAGCTCACCGCCGCGTGACAGCAGCAGCACAATCATGCCGTAACAGCTAATTGCGGCCAGCCCCAAGGGCAGCGACCACTCCACAATCCAGTTTGTCACTGTATACCTCGCAAAAACCGGCTGTAACGTTGCTCTGCCCGCCAAGGCAGCGCTCGGCGCAGGTGCGCGGCACTATAGAGCTCACTATTCTCAAGCTCAAGCAGGGACCCGGCCATCGCACGCCTGCCCAGCGTGCGGAAAGGCCACAGCAAAAACCGGGTAAGGCGCTCGCTGGCCCGCACCCGCACGCCATATTCGGCGAGGATACCCGGAAGGTCGTAAAAACGAGGCTCAGCGGCAATAAATACCTTGCGATGACAATCCCGGGCCTCAGTAACCATGACAATTGCCCGGACCAGGTCCTCAAGGCTGACAAAGCTGCGACGGCCGCTCGCCGGCACCACAGGCAGGAGCGGTCCCACTACACCGAGGAGGCCTTTCAATCGGCCAGCACGCCCCCGGGAGCGCAACTGCCCGATTCCTTCCCCATAGACCGCAGCAGGCCGGATGACGTTAAGGCGACACTGCGCCGAAAAACCGAACAACTGCTGCTCGCCCGCCCATTTGCTCTTTCCATAGGCATCCACGGCTGGCTCGCCGGCCCCCTCATCCGCCACTACGCCACTCGGTGGCCGCACGGCCTTGACGCTGGAAAGGTATGTGAAGGATTCAGCCCCAGCAGCGTCCGCGCATCGAAGGAGTGCCAGCGGGCATTCGCTGTTGAGCCAGAGTGCCAGTTCTGGCCGGCGCTCGCAGGTTCGGCGATCAGCCAGTCCTGCTGCGTAAACAATCCGGTCTCCATGCTGGAACAGGGATTCAGGTAATTGTCCCGGCACCAGCTCAAGGGAAACATGGGAGTATCGGGGATTCCCCTCGCACTCGGGCACCCCGGAGTGTGCGCGGGATAGCGATACCACCTCCTGGCCCGAATCGACCAGGCGGTGGCAGACTGCTGCACCGATATAACCGGTGCCCCCGATAACAACCCAACGACTCATTCTTTTACTTAATTTGCTGTGTTTGCTCTGCCAGCCACCAGGACAAAGCCGGTCGGTAAAATACCGGTGGGGCTCGCAGAGATATTCCTACAGGGAAATCCTGTCCCGGTTCTTCTCGAGAGTTGCCGCCCCGATGCCCTGGATTTCCAGCAGCTGGTCGACCGAGGTAAAGGGACCGTTCTTGTCCCGGTACTCGACGATCATTTCAGCGCGAATGGGGCCAATACCTTGCAGCATTTCCGCCATTTCTTCCGCGGAAGACTGGTTGATATTGACCTTGCCCACCTGCATCGCGGCCGACTCCGGCTTCCCCTTTCCGGCCGGCTCCTCTGCCAGGGCAAAGCTCGATCCATAAACGAGCACAAAAACCGCGCAGAGCGCAATAAACGGGATTCGAATAAGCTTCATAATCTGCCTCCAAGTGTTCAATCATCCGTTATCGACACCGGGACTGCTTACTTCCCCAAGTCGCGGCCACTTTACCAGCTCCCGGCCACAGTTTGGGAACGACCTGATTACAGGTCCTTACAAAGTTATTGAATTTCCTTGAGTATTGCTTTAAGGGCGTCGATTGGGCTCTCCGCCCCCGTGATTGGGCGGCCGACTACCAGGTAATCCGCCCCTCCAGCCAGCGCCTCCCGGGGCGTGACAATACGACGCTGGTCATCGGCTGCTGCACCCTTCGGGCGGATACCTGGCGTGACCAGGGCAAAGTCTTCGCCGCAGAGCTTCTTCAGTGCACCCGCCTCGCGAGCTGAGCAGACCACCCCATCCAGGCCGCTCTCGCGGGCCAGCTGTGCCAGTGCCGAGACCTGCTCCGGCAGTGGCCGGGAGACACCAACCTCCGGCAATTCCTCCGGTGCCGTACTGGTGAGCACCGTTACCCCGATGAGCAGCGGCCGCTTGTCGCCCAGAGGCTCTATGGCCTCCCTCGCTGCACGCATCATGCGGGCACCGCCGCTGGCGTGCACATTGACCATCCACACGCCCAGCTCCGCCGCCGCCCGGACCGCGCCGGCCACCGTATTGGGGATATCGTGAAACTTCAGGTCAAGGAATACCTCAAACCCGCGACCGACCAGCTCCTGCACGAGCGCCGGCCCCGCTGCGGTAAACAGCTCCTTGCCCACCTTGACCCGGCAGAGCGCCGGATCCAGCTGGTCGGCCATGGCGAGGGCCTGGTCGGCATTCTTGTAATCGAGAGCGACGATAACGGGAGAAGAAACCTGGGAGTGCAAAGCGTGACCTCTGGGCAAAATGTTGGGCGGGCGCATTATACGGAGTTACGGGACCGGCGTCCCCCTACTCCCCCTCCACCCCCTTGACCGAGCGGACGGAGTCCCAGTGCTTGCAGCTGGGACAGAGCCAGTGCAACTGGTTGCCGGAAAAACCGCAGTTGTTGCAGCGATAGTTGGGCCGACTGGCAATCAGCTGGTCGATCAGGGACTTGAGCAGTGAGAGGTTCTCCCGCGCGCGCCCCTCGGCACTGTCGATATGCAGGTCCAGGAAGTGCCCCAGTCCGCGCAGCGACGGCCGCTCGGCCAGCTGCCGCCCCATGAACTCGGCCGCCTCCGCCTCGCTCTTCTTCCGCTCGATTCGCTCCGTCAGGGCAATCAGCACACTGTTGAAGGGATGCTCGCGCAGCAGCTGTTCGAGGTAGCGGTCCAGTCCGGCCTCGTCACCGACCGCCTCATAGCAGGTGGTCAGCAGGTCGAGGATTTCGGGGACATAGTCGGGATTCTGCCGCGGGATACGCTGCAGCACCTTGATTGCCTCCTCCGGGCGCCCCAACAGGTACTCCAGCCGGGCCCACAGGAGGTTGGCCCGGGCGGAACTGCGGTCGTAGCCCAGCGCGGCGTCGATATGTTTGCGCGCGCTGAGGTAATCCTTGGCATTGATGGACTCTTCTGCGAGCTCGCAGCAAAAATGTGCCTGGATCGAGGCCCATTCCGAGGGCATGCGCTTGAAGCGGCGGCCGTGCAGCAGGTTGACCGCGTGAATGGCCTTGGGCCACTCCCGCTCGTCGCGGTAGACCTCGACCAGGTGCTCCAGGCTGGTGTTACGCAGCTCCGGGGAGGCTTCCACCAGCTCCTGCAGCAGGCGTTCCGCGCGGTCGAGCCAGCCGGCGGCGATATAATCCCGCGCCAGTTCCAGCTGCGCCTTGTGCTGGCTGGCGCGGGCCAGGCTGGGGCGCGCAAGCAGGTTCTGGTGTACGCGGATGGCCTGGTCATGTTCACCGCGCTTGCGCAACAGGTTGCCGAGGGCAAGGTGGGTATCGAAAGTGGTGCTGCTGACTTCGAGCGAATCGATGAACTTGTCGATGGCATCGCCCCGCTGCTCGCTCAGCAGGTAGTTGAGCCCCTGCACGTAAGTACGGGCCAGGGCCTGCTGCTGCTCACTGCAGTCAGCCTTCTTTTTCAGGCTCCTGCGTCCCAGCAGCCAGCCTATGGCGATGGCGGCGAGCAGGAAAAAGAAAAAGGTAAGGTCTGCCAAATCAGTCTCCGGACACCTTGCGGCGCACCGTGTAGAGCTCCTGCTCTGTGCGGTCCAGCTGTTTCTGCAGGCCGCGGACGCGACGGCGCTCGGCATAGAGCGGCAACAGGCTTACCACGAACCCTAACAAGACCCCGAACAACAGGGCACCGATCAACCAGAAGCCCACACTGCCCTCGGGCATTACCAGGCCAGCAAAACTGGGCGAGATGGTCTGGGGATTTTCCACCGCAAAATAGATACCAATTGCGATGCAGACGAGGGCCAGCACCCCGTAGAAGATACGCAACAGCCAGCGCAAGAATGACAAGGGAACCTCCGCCTCAGGCCAGGGCTAATCCAATCAACGACGGCAACTACCGCCAATCATACTTCGGAGATGGTTTCTTCGCGCATGCGCTGGTTGACCCGGTCACGCAATTCCTTGCCGGGCTTGAAATGCGGCACATACTTTCCTGCCAGCGCCACTGCATCACCGGTTTTGGGGTTGCGCCCGGTACGCGGCGCACGATAGTGCAGGGAAAAGCTGCCGAACCCCCGGATCTCGATTCTCTCGCCGCGGGCGAGGACATCCGACATGGAATCCAACATCACTTTTACCGCCAGCTCAACATCTTTCACTGGCAGCTGGTCCAACCTCAACGCAATCCTTTCGATCAGTTCGGACTTGGTCATGCGGCCCCTAAACCTTGGTAAGTCATTGATTATTCTAGATTAGGGGCAATCATGTAACAGAAAGCCGGACTGGGCAACCCCAGTCCGGCCTTCTTATAACCCCAGGCAATAAGCCTGGGGCGATCAACAGACAGAGACTATCAGTCTTTGTTGTTCATCTGGGCCTTGATCAGGTCACCGATAGTCGCCGGCTGAACCTGCTCAGCCTGCTTCTTGCTGTGATCCTTGATGGCCTGCTTCTCGTCTTCCTGGTCCTTGGCTTTGATGGACAGGCTGATCACGCGGTTCTTGCGATCCACGCTGGTGATCTTGGCCTCGACCTCTTCGCCTTCTTTCAGGACATTGCGGGCGTCTTCCACCTTGTCGCGGCTGATTTCGGAAGCGCGCAGTACGCCTTCGACTTCGTCCGCCAGGGTGATGACAGCCTGCTTGGCGTCAACTTCCTTGATGGTGCCGGTCACGATGGTGCCACGATCATTGGTGGTCACGTAATCGTTGAACGGATCGGACTCCAGCTGCTTGATACCCAGGGAGATACGCTCGCGGTCGGAGTCGATACCCAGGATAACAGTCTCGATCTCGTCGCCCTTCTTGAACTTGCGCACGGCCTCTTCGCCGGACTCGTTCCAGGAGATGTCGGACAGGTGTACTAAGCCGTCGATGCTGCCGTCCAGGCCGATGAAGATACCGAAGTCGGTGATGGACTTGATCTTGCCGCTGATCTTGTCGCCCTTGGCGTACTTACGCGCGAAGGCATCCCACGGGTTCTCCTGGCACTGCTTGATACCCAGGGAGATACGGCGACGCTCTTCGTCGATATCCAGGATCATCACCTCGACCTCGTCGCCAACGGAGACGACCTTGGACGGGTGGATGTTCTTGTTGGTCCAGTCCATCTCGGAGACGTGCACCAGGCCTTCGACACCCTCTTCCAGCTCGGCGAAGCAGCCGTAGTCGGTCAGGTTGGTCACGGTCGCCTTGACGCGGCTGTTCTCCGGGTAACGCTGCTTGATGGATACCCACGGATCCTCGCCCAGCTGCTTCAGGCCCAGGGATACACGGCTGCGCTCGCGGTCGAACTTCAGTACCTTGACTTCGATCTCGTCGCCAACGTTCACGATCTCGCTCGGGTGCTTGATGCGCTTCCAGGCCATATCGGTGATGTGCAGCAGGCCATCGATACCGCCCAGGTCCACGAAGGCACCGTAGTCGGTCAGGTTCTTCACGATACCCTTGATGGTCATGCCTTCCTGCAGGCTTTCCAGCAGCGCCTCGCGCTCCTCGGCGTTGGCGTGCTCCATTACGGCACGGCGGGAAACCACAACGTTGTTGCGCTTGGCGTCCAGCTTGATGACCTTGAATTCGAGCTCTTTGCCTTCCAGGTGGGCAGTGTCGCGAACCGGGCGAACATCTACCAGGGAGCCCGGCAGGAACGCGCGGATGTTGGCCACGTCGACAGTAAAGCCACCCTTGACCTTGCCGCTGATAACACCCTTGACCACTTCGTCGGCCGCATGGGCGGCGTCGAGGACCTTCCAGGCTTCAGCGCGCTTGGCTTTCTCGCGGGACAGACGGGTTTCACCGAAACCGTCTTCGACTGCCTCCAGGGCTACCTGTACTTCGTCGCCCGGTTGCAGGCTGATTTCCCCGTTCTCGTCGGCGAACTGGGAAGCAGGGATAACGCCTTCAGACTTCAGGCCGGCGTGTACAGTCACCCAGTCCTTGTCCACGTCGATTACCACACCGGTCACGATGGAACCGGGGGCCATCTCTACGCTCTTCAGGCTCTCTTCAAAAAGATCAGCAAAGCTCTCGCTCATTACATTACCTATTTAATTGGACCCAGCCGATGGCAACATTCAAGTTTAGTCAACCGCCAGCCAAGGCCCCACCCACGCTGCCAGCACGCGGGGTCGGATTACAACAACGGCCGGGCGATTCTGGCTGATCCCGGCCGCTGTCGTTAAAAACCTGTTGTCTGTGCTGCTGTGCCGCCAGGCGGCAAGTACTCCGCGTGACGAGTCAGTCGCCGCCGATACGCTCGTGCACCAGCTGCAGCACCCGCTGCAGGACATCGTCGATATCCACCCCCGTGCTATCCAGCTCGACCGCGTCCTCGGCGGGAGCCAGCGGGGAGGTTTCGCGGTTCATATCCCGGGCGTCCCGGGCGCGGATGTCCTCCAGCAGGTCGCGGAGGCTAACAGAAACCCCCTTCTCCCGCAACTGCTCGTAGCGACGCCGGGCGCGCTCTTCCGCGCTGGCAGTCAGGAATACCTTGACCGGCGCGTCGGGAAACACCGTGGTACCCATATCGCGACCGTCGGCCACCAGTCCCGGCGGCTGGCGGAAATCCCGCTGGCGCTGCAGCAGGGCCGCGCGCACGCCCGGCATGGCCGCAACCTTCGACGCGGCCATGCTCACTTCCTCCATGCGGATATCCCGGCTCACATCGCGTCCACCCAGGACTGCGGCCGTCTCGCCGTCGCGCAGCTCGAAACGGATATCCAGGCCCGCCGCGATCTCGGTCAGGGTGGCCTCGTCGGTCAGGTCGGCCTCCCGCTCCAGCGCCGCCAGCGCCGTGAGCCGGTACAGCGCCCCGGAGTCCAGCAGGCGGAATCCCAGGCGGTCCGCCACCAGCCGGGCAATGGTGCCCTTGCCGGAGCCGCTGGGTCCGTCGATGGTAATGACCGGGGTCAGGTTTTCAGTATCACTCATGCTTCCGCTACTTCTTTATATGTTTGCCATCCGCTGTGCACCGGCGCGTCCTCATTCCTCTGCCAGGGACAGCCCGGCGCGCTGCGCCAGCTGCACAAAGCCGGGGAAGGAAGTCGCCACATTGGCGCAATTCAGGATGCGAATGGTATCGCGTGCGCGCAGGGATGCCACCGCAAATGACATGGCGATACGGTGGTCGCCGAGGCTGTCCACGGTGCCACCGCCGAAGGCCGCCCCGGCGCCGGCACCCTGGATGACGATACCATCCGGGGTTGGCTCGGCCTGCACGCCCAGTATCTGCAGCCCGTCGGCCATGGCCTGGATCCGGTCGCTCTCCTTGACCCGCAGCTCCCCGGCGCCGGTCAACACCGTCTCTCCATCCGCGCAGGCGGCGGCAACGAAGATAGCCGGGAACTCGTCGATCGCCAGCGGCACCTGGTCCTCCGGAATACGGATACCTGTCAGCGGCGCGTGGCGAACGCGGATATCGGCCACCGGCTCCCCGCCGACCTCGCGACGATTGAGCAGCTCGATATCCGCACCCATGGCACGAAGGATATTGATTACCCCGTCGCGGGTGGGGTTGATGCCGACGTGCTCAAGCAATACCTCTGAGCCCGGCGCAATGGCGGCAGCCACCATAAAGAAAGTGGCCGAGGAGATATCGGCCGGCACATCGATGCGCCCGCCGCGCAGCTTGCCGCCACCACGCAGGCTGGCGCGGGCGCCATCGCGCTGCACCTCGTAGCCGAATCCGGTCAGCATGCGCTCGGTGTGGTCCCGGGTAGGCGCGGGCTCAGTGGTGCTGGTCTCGCCCTCGGCATACAGGCCTGCCAGCAACACGCAGGATTTCACCTGGGCGCTGGCCATCGGCAGGCGGTAATCGATACCGTGCAGCTGGTGGCCGCCGGAGATTTTCAGGGGCGGGCGCCCTTCGGGACCGGTGTCGATTTTGGCACCCATATCACGCAACGGGTTGGCGACCCGGTTCATCGGCCGCTTCGACAGGGACTCGTCCCCGGTCAGTGTGACATCAAAGGACTGCCCGGCCAGCAATCCGGCCAGCAACCGCATCGAAGTGCCCGAATTGCCCAGGTAGAGCGGGCCCGGTGGAACCTGCAGGCCGTGCAGGCCCACGCCGTGTATCACCACCCGGCCTCGATCCGGCCCCTCGATGACCACCCCCATGTCGCGGAACGCCTGCAGGGTTGCGAGCGCGTCCTCCCCCTCGAGGAAACCCTCCACTTCTGTAATACCCTCGGCCAGCGAGCCGAGCATGATCGAGCGGTGGGACATGGACTTGTCGCCCGGGACCCGCAGCTTGCCGGAGACCGATCCGCCGGGGCGGGCGATGAATGTAACTTCCTGTTCTTGCATGGTTTCTGTATACGCTTTTTTGGCCAACATTCTGGTGAAGTGATCCCGCGCCGCCTTGGCGCGGGTAAATATGCCCATCAGGGTGTCACTGTCGCCCGCCGCGATGGCGCTGCGCAGCGCGGTGAGGTTAGCGGTGTAGAGATCGATCGCCGACAGGATCGCATCGCGGTTTGCCAGCACGATGTCCCGCCACATGGTGGGATCGCTGGAAGCGATGCGGGTAAAGTCCCGGAAACCGCCGGCAGCGTAGCGGAAGATATTCTCGTTCTCCGAGTCGTGGGCCAGCGTGTCCACCAGGCCGTAGGCGATCACGTGCGGCAGGTGGCTGGTGGCCGCCAGCACCTCGTCATGCTCGCGCACCGGCATGGTCAGGACCTCGGCCCCGGCCGCCTGCCACATCCGCTCCACGCGCTGGAAATGCTCGCCGGACGTGCCATCCAGCGGTGTGAGAATCACGCGATGGGCGATGTAGAGATCATCCCTCGCCGCGCTGGCGCCGCTCTGTTCAGAGCCGGCAATGGGATGCCCCGGCACCAGGAACTCCGGCACGCCTCCCCAGGTCTTCGCCGCGGCCTCCACCACGCTCCCCTTGACGCTGGCGCCGTCGGTAACGGTGACCCCGGCCGGCAGGTGATCCCGCAATTCCCGGAACACCGACTCCACCGCCAGCGTGGGGACAGCGACAAAAACCACGTCGCCGGCCTCCAGCACCGGCAGAACCTCGGCCAGCGACGTGACTGCGCGATCGGCAATCCCCAGTTCCAGCGCCTGCTGGCAGGTATCCTCGTGCCGGGCAACCCCGATCACCTCACGGCAGGCGCCGGCGGCCTTCAGCGCCAGCGCCAGGCTGCCACCGATCAGGCCGACCCCCACCACCACCAGGCGGCCGACTGCGGGTTCTGCCATCACAGGACCCCGCGCGGGTAGGAACCCAGCACCTTCAGGTCGGCGGCACGGGCACCAACTTCCTTCAGGGCCGCGGCCACGTTGCCCGAGTCGCGGTGGCCGACGAAGTCGATGAAGAATACATAGGTCCAGTTACCCGACTGGGACGGACGTGTCTCCACACGCGTCAGGTCGATCCCGTGCTCCTGGAAAGGCGCCAGCAGGTCGTGCAGCGCGCCGGGCTCGTTGCGCATGGACACCATCAGCGAGGTCTTGTCATCGCCGCTGGCCGGCACCTGCTCGGGGCCGATAATCAGGAAACGGGTGGAATTGTCGGGACGATCCTCGATCTTTTCCGCCAGCACCTTCAGGCCATAGAGTTCCGCCGCCATATCGCCGGCGATCGCCGCGGAGTTCCACTCCCCTTTTACCCGCTTGGCCGCCTCCGCGTTGCTGGCCACCGCCACCCGCTCCACGTTTGGGTAGTGGGCGTCGAGCCACTTACGGCACTGCGCCAGGCTCTGGGCGTGGGAATAGATCCGCGTAATGGCATCTGCCCGCGTGATATCGGAGATCATCAGGTGGTGGTGGATGCGCAACTCCACCTCGCCGCATATATGCAGGTTGGAGTGCATAAAGTTGTCGAGCGTGTGGTTGATCACGCCCTCGGTGGAATTTTCCACCGGCACCACCCCATAGCTCACTGCGCCGGCCTCCACCTCGCGGAACACCTCGTCAATGGCGGCCAGCGGCCGGCTCTCGGCGGAGTGGCCGAAATGCTTCAGCGCGGCCTGCTGGGTAAAGGTTCCCTCCGGCCCCAGGTAGGCCACCTTGACCGGCTCTTCCAGGGCCAGGCAGGCAGACATGATCTCACGGAACAGGCGCGCCATTTCCTCGTCGGTCAGCGGGCCGGCATTGCGCTCCATCGCGCGACGCAGCACCTGCGCCTCGCGCTCCGGCCGGTAATACAGGGCGTCGCCACCGGTGGCCTTCTTCACCTCGGCCACCTCGAGCGCGCACTCGGCACGGGCGCTGATCAGCGCTGCAATCTTCGCGTCGATCCCGTCGATGCGCTCGCGTAGCCCGGAAAGACGCGCCTCAGCGTCTGCAGTCTTCTCTGGCATGTCCTGGCTCATAATTTCCCCTGCTACAAATTCATCCCATGCGGCGCTCGAAATCCGCCATGAAGTCGACCAGCGCCTGGACAGCCTCAACCGGCACTGCGTTATACAACGAGGCCCGCATACCGCCCACCGAGCGATGCCCTTTCAGGTTCAGCAACCCGGCCTCTTCCGATTGCTGCAGGAACGCACCATCGAGGCGATCATCCGCCAGCACAAACGGGACATTCATGCGCGAGCGGCTACCCGGCTCGACGGGACTGCTGTAAAAATCACTGTTGTCGATAAAGTCATACAACATCGACGACTTGCGCGCGCTCAACGCCTCCATCGCACCGACGCCTCCCTGCGCCTTCAGCCACTTGAACACCAGGCCCGACAGGTACCAGGCAAAGGTGGCGGGCGTATTGTCCATCGAGCCTGCGTCGGCGGCAACGTTCCAGCTCAGGCTGCGCGGTATGTCTTCCCGGGCCCGGTCGAGAAGGTCGTCGCGCACAATCACCACCGCAATACCAGACGGGCCGATATTCTTCTGGGCCCCGGCGTAGATCACGCCAAACTTCTCCACCGGAACCGGCTGCGAGAGGATATTGGACGACATGTCGGCGACGAGCGGGCAGGAGACTTCCGGCACATAGTCGAACTCGACCCCACCGATGGTCTCGTTGGGTGTGTAGTGGAAGTAGGCGGCGTCCCCGGTCTGGCGCCAGCTGTCCGGCCCGGGTGCATAGGTAAAGTTGCGGTCCTCACTGGAGGCAACGATGTTGACCCGACCATAGCGCTGCGCCTCGGCGATCGCCTTCTTCGCCCACTGGCCGGTGTAAATATAGTCCGCCACCTGGCTGCCGGCCCCGAACAGGTTCCAGGGCACGGCGCTGAACTGCGCCGTGGCGCCGCCCTGCAGGAACAACACTTTGTAATTGTCCGGGACCTGGAGCAAATCGCGCAGGTCCTGCTCGGCGGTCTCTGCCACCTCGGTGAACTCCGGCGAGCGGTGACTGACCTCCATCACCGAGCAACCGCGACCGCCCCAGTCGAGCAGTTCCTCTTGCGCCTGCCGCAGGACAGGCTCCGGCAGTGCGGCGGGGCCGGCACAGAAATTGAACTTCCTCATTGATTCGATTCCAATGCGCTGAAAAAAATGGTTACAAAGAAAACTAGATGCCTGGACGCAAAAACGACAGTTAGCTGAAACGCCTGTCACTGCAAAACGTGTTTTTTAGTGTCCCGGGGTCAAAAAAGGCCGCGATAAATCGCAGCCTTTTTTGTGGACTGAAGCGGGTTGTCACTCTTCCCCGCCCTCCTGCTCGTCTTCGTCTTCGCTTTCCTGGATCCTCGCCAGGCCCACGAGCCTCTCGCCCTCCTTGAGCCTGATGACGCGAACGCCCTGGGTGTTGCGGCCGAGCACAGAGACCTCGTCGACACGGGTGCGAACCAGCGTGCCCAGATCGGAAATCAGCATGATCTCCTCGCCCGGGTGCACCTGGCAGGCACCCACCAGCTCGCCATTGCGCTCGCTCTCCGCGATGGCTATCACGCCCTGGTTGCCGCGGCCCTTGGTGGGGAAGTCGTCCAGGCTGGTACGCTTGCCGTAGCCCTTCTCGGTAACGGCCATCACCGAGCCGCCCTCTTCCGGGATTACCATGGCGATGACGTGCTTGCCCTCCGGCATGCGGATACCGCGCACACCGCGGGAAATACGGCCCATGGAGCGCACATTGCTCTCGGAGAAGCGCGCTGCCTTGCCACCGCTGGTGAACAGCACCACGTCACGCTTGCCGTCGGTGATGGCAGTCGCCACCAGGCGGTCGCCCTCCTCCAGCTCGATGGCGCGCAGGCCGATGCTGCGGGGGCGTGCGAACGCTGGCAGCGGGGTCTTCTTCACTGTGCCGTTGGCGGTGGCAAAGAAGATGTAATGGTCCTCGTCGTACTCGGATACCGGCATCATGCTGCTGATGCGCTCATCTTCTTCCAGCGGGAGCATATTGACCATCGGTCGCCCGCGGGAGGCACGACCGGCGGTGGGTACCTCATACACCTTCAGCCAGTACACCTTGCCCTTGTTGGAGAAGCACAGAATGGTGTCGTGCGAATTGGCGATCAGCAGGTGCTCGACGAAGTCCTCGTCCTTCACCTGAGTGGCGGACTTGCCCATACCGCCGCGGCGCTGGGCATGGTAGTCGGCCAGCGGCTGGCTCTTGGCATAACCGCCGTGGGAGATGGTTACCACCTTGTCCTCCGGCGTGATCAGGTCCTCGACGGTGAGGTCCTGGCGGGAGGCGACAATCTCGGTGCGGCGCTCGTCACCGAAGTCCCGCACCAGCTCCTCGAGTTCTTCGCGGATCACCTCCATCAGGCGCTCGAAGCTGCCCAGGATATGCAGGTACTCGGCGATCTGCTCCAGGCGCTCCTTGTATTCGGCCAGCAGCTTGTCGTGCTCCATGCCGGTCAGGCGGTGCAGGCGCAGCTCCAGGATGGCCTGGGCCTGGGCCAGCGACAGGTAGTAGGAGCCATCGTCGCGCATGCCGTATTCAGCAGGCAGCTCATCCGGCCGGCAGGCATCGGCGCCGGCCCGCTCCAGGAACTGCTGGACCTCACCCACGGCCCAGCCCTTGGACAGCAGCGCCTCGCGGGCGTCAGCCGGGGTAGCGGAGGCCTTGATCAGCTCGATCACCGGATCGATATTGGCGATGGCAATCGCCAGGCCCTCCAGGATATGGCCACGCTCACGCGCCTTGCGCAGCAAGTAGACGGTACGGCGGGTGACCACTTCCTGGCGGTGGCGAATGAAATGCTCGAGTAGCTGCTTCAGGTCCAGCACTTTCGGCTGGCCATCCACCAGGGCAACCATGTTGATGCCGAATACGCTCTCCAGCTGGGTCTGCGAATAGAGGTTGTTCAGGACCACGTCGCCGAGCTCGCCGCGCTTCAGCTCGATTACCACGCGCAGGCCGTCCTTGTCGGACTCGTCGCGCAGCTCGGAAATACCCTCGATCTTCTTTTCCTTGACCAGCTCGGCGATGCGCTCAATCAGGCGCGCCTTGTTCAGCTGGTAGGGGATCTCGTGAATAATGATGGTTTCTTTGTTGGCCTTGTCATCGCGAACCACTTCGGCCTTGGCCCGCACATAGATGCGCCCGCGGCCGGTACGGTAGGCCTGCAGGATGCCGGCGCGCCCATTGATGATGGCGCCGGTGGGGAAATCCGGACCCGGCACGTACTCCATCAGGTCATCGATCGTGGCATCCGGGTTTTCGATCAAGGCGAGGCAGGCGCTGACCACTTCATTCATGTTGTGGGGCGGGATATTGGTGGCCATGCCCACGGCAATACCGGAGGAGCCGTTTACCAGCAGGTTGGGCACCCGCGACGGCAGCACTTCCGGCATCTGCTCGGAACCGTCGTAGTTATCAATGTAATTGACGGTTTCCTTGTCGAGGTCGGACAGCAGCTCGTGGGCGAGCTTGTCCATGCGGATCTCGGTGTAACGCATGGCCGCCGGGCTGTCGCCATCGATGGAGCCGAAGTTACCCTGCCCGTCCACCAGCGTGTAGCGCATGGAGAAGGGCTGCGCCATCCGCACGATGGTGTCATATACCGCGGAATCGCCGTGTGGGTGGTACTTACCGATGACGTCGCCGACCACGCGCGCCGACTTCTTGTACGGCTTGTTCCAGTCGTTCTTCAGTTCGTTCATGGCGAAGAGCACGCGCCGGTGGACCGGCTTCAGGCCGTCGCGCACATCCGGCAGCGCACGGCCCACAATGACGCTCATCGCGTAGTCAAGGTAGGACTGCTTGAGTTCTTCCTCGATGTTGATCGGAGAGATTTCTTTGGCTAGCTCGCCCATATGTTTCCGGCATTCCTTAAATAGTTATTACCGCTGCCAGGGGCCCGCAGGCCGCCGAGGCTGGCTGATCGGCTTCGCCGCGGACCATCCGGGCCGCCCCTCCCGCCGCAAGTCCGGGATTCGATCAAGCGCGCAATGTTATCACAATTGGCGCCCTGTAGGACGCCCCTTGTAGCGGCCGGTACCGCACCTTGTTCACGCCCTCCAGCGCCGCTAAAGTCTACAGCCCCACAACCGAGCAGATGCTAGGAAAGGCCCCATGCGACCAGCCGCCCACCAGCAGATCGACACCCTGATACATGCCCGCTGGATCATTCCCGTGGTCCCCGAGGGGCGGGTGTACGAAAATTGCTCACTGGCTGTGGACAAGGGGCGCATCGTGGCCCTGGTACCCGATAGCGAAGCCGCCGGGCGCTTCTCCGCGCGAGAGGAGATCCACCTGCAGCAGCACGCCCTGCTGCCCGGCCTGGTCAACACCCACACCCACGCTGCCATGAGCCTCCTGCGCGGATTCGCCGACGACCGGCCGCTGATGGAGTGGCTGGAGCAGCATATCTGGCCCGCAGAGCGCAAATGGGTGGATCCCGGGTTCGTCGCCGACGGCACCCGCCTGGCGATTGCCGAGATGCTGCGCTCCGGCACCACAACTTTTTCAGACCAGTACTTCTTTCCCGAATCCACAGCTGAAGTGGCACGGGAAGCCGGGATCCGGGTGCAGGTTGCCTTCCCGGTGATCGACGCCCCCACACCCTGGAGCCGGAACGGGGAGGACGCGCTGCAAAAGGGACTGGCGCTACGTGACAACTATCGCTCGCACGAACGCATCGGCGTGGTGTTTGCCCCCCACGCTCCCTACACGGTTGGTGACGCCACCCTGGAGAAAATCTCCGTCTACGCCGCGGAGGCCCAGATCCCGGTACAGATGCACCTGCACGAGACTGCCGCAGAGGTAGACCGGGCCGTTGCCGCGACGGGCGTGCGCCCCACCGAGCGCCTGCACCGCCTCGGACTGCTGTCACCGCAGACACTCTGCGTCCACATGACGGCCACCAATGACCGGGACATCGAGCTGTTGCGGGAGAGCGGCGCCCACGTTGCCCACTGTCCCAGGTCCAACCTCAAGCTCGCCGCGGGGTTCTGCCCGGTGGCGGACCTGCTCGATCACGGCATCAACGTAGCCCTGGGTACGGACGGTGCCGCCAGCAATAACAGCCTGGACCTGTTCACCGAGACTGGCACCGCGGCGCTGCTGGCCAAGGCGGTCAGCGGCAGGGCCGACGCCCTCCCCGCCCACCGGGCGCTGGCCATGGCAACCATCAACGGGGCGCGCGCACTGGGCATCGAACACGAGACCGGGAGCCTGGAGCCGGGCAAGTCGGCCGACCTGGCGGCGGTGGATCTCGGGGGGCTGGAGCAGCAGCCACTCCACGACCCGGTTTCCCAGCTGGTGTACACCGGCAGCGGCCATAACGTCAGTGACGTATGGGTCGCCGGGCGGCCCCTGTTGCGCCAGCGGAATCTGCAGTCACTCAACGAGACCGATGTGATTCTACGTACGCGGTACTGGCGTGATAGAATCGCGGGTGAGATTAGCTGAACAGGCGGCCCCCCGGCCGCCCGCCCCAAGACTGGGAAGGTGAATGACGAACGTTGACCCGGCAGAAATCGCCAAATTCGAGCAACTGGCCAGTCGCTGGTGGGACCGCGAGGGCGAGTTCAAGCCCCTGCACGAGATCAACCCCCTGCGCGCCAACTACATCGATGCCCGGGCCCCGGTAGCCGGCCGGTCACTGCTGGACGTGGGTTGCGGCGGCGGCATCCTCACTGAGGCCATGGCCCAGCGCGGCGCAGAAGTCACCGGCATCGACCTGGGGGAGGCCCCCCTGAAGGTCGCCCGGCTGCACGCCCTCGAGAGCGGTGTCGACGTCGAGTACCAGCGGGTCGCGGTGGAGGAACTGGCGGAACAGCGCCCCGGCAGCTTCGATGTGGTCACCTGCCTGGAGATGCTGGAGCACGTACCCGATCCCGCATCTGTGATCGAAGCCTGTGCACGGCTGGTGAAACCAGGTGGTCACCTGTTTTTCTCCACCATCAACCGCACGCCCAAGGGCTGGCTGTTTGCCGTGGTAGGAGCGGAATATGTGCTGCGCCTGCTGCCCAAGGGCACCCACGAGTATGCGAAGTTTATACGCCCGTCGGAGCTGGGCGCCTGGATCCGCGACGCCGGCCTGGAGCTGCGCGACATCACCGGCATGACCTACAATCCCATCACCCGCAGCTACAAGTTGAATCCTCGGGATGTGGACGTGAACTACCTTGTTCACGCCACTAAAATGCAGTAACTCCCCGGAAGTAGTATGAAAGCAGTATTGTTTGACCTCGACGGCACCCTGTTCGATACAGCCCCCGATTTTATCGTGGTGCTGAATCGCCTGCGCGAGCAGGAGAAGATGCCGCCCCTGCCAGCGCATGAGATCCGCGCGGTGGTGTCCAACGGCGCCCGCGCCATGGTGTCCCTGGCCTTCGGCACGGATGAGGGAGACCCGGCTTTCGACACGCTGCGCCAGCGCTTTCTCGATCTCTACCTGACCCACCTGGCGGTGGAGACCGTGCCCTTTCCGGGAATCGAGGACCTGCTGCGACAACTGGCTGCCAATGATATTGCCTGGGGCGTGGTGACCAACAAGCCCGCGACCTACACCATTCCGCTGATGGATGCCTTCTCGCACCTGCCGGCACCGCGAGCCGTGGTCTGCCCCGACCACGTGGCCAACAGCAAGCCTCACCCGGAAGCAATACTGCTGGCCTGCTCACAGATCGGCTGCGATCCCAGGGAGGCGATCTATGTAGGCGACCACGTGCGGGATATCGAGGCCGGGCGCGCTGCGGGCATGCCCACTATCGCCTGCGGCTACGGCTATATCGACGCGGGGGACAGCGCCGCCAACTGGAATGCCGACCACCTGGTGGAATCCGCCAGCGACATCTGGCCACTGCTGCAGGAGCGCTACCTGAAGCGCTCCTGAAACGCCCCGACCACCAAACCCGACAATCAACCAGCTTGCGGCCCCGGCCGCAGCAACGGACTGGAAACAGGAACGACCATGTCTGAAACCATCGGCAATTACTCCCCGGCCCCGGACCTGCTCAGGGACAGGGTTATCCTGGTCACCGGCGCCGGCGATGGTATAGGCCGGGTAGCGGCAAAGACATTTGCCGCCCATGGCGCGACAATCATCCTACTGGGACGGACCACCCAGAAACTCGAGCAGGTTTACGACGAAATCGAAGCTGCCGGCGGGCCGCAGCCAGCCATCTTCCCGATGGATCTCAACGAGGCGCGGATCGAGACTTTCGAGCACTTCGCCGAGGCAGTGGACCAGGAATTCGGGCGACTGGATGGCCTACTGCACAATGCGAGCCTGCTGGGCCAGCGCACGCCTATCGCCAATTACCACTACGGCACCTGGCAGCAGGTAATGCAGGTGAATGTGAATGCCGCCTTTGGGCTGACCAAGACGCTGCTGCCGCTGATGGAAAAATCCGAGGCCGGCTCGATCATCTTCACCGGTTCCGGCGTGGGGCTGAAGGGCCGCGCATACTGGGGGGCCTACGCGGTATCCAAGTTTGCCACCGAAGGGCTGATGCAGGTCCTGGCCGACGAAATGGATGGTGTGTCGGAAATCCGCGTCAACAGTATCAATCCGGGCGCCACGCGCACCAACATGCGGGCCGCGGCCTACCCCGCCGAAGACCCCCAGACGGTGGCCGCACCTGAAGACATCATGCCCACCTACCTCTATCTGATGGGCGATGACAGCCGCGGGGTGAGCGGCCGCCAGTTTAACGCGCAGGGCTGACCCTGCCGCTCCTCAGGGCTCTCGCCGCTCGACCCGCCACGGCGGGTTGAGCCGATTCTCCCCGGCCTGGTACAGCTTGATCTTGTTGCCACCCGGGTCGAACAATACCGCCTCCCGCCACAGCCAGGGCATATCCCGCGGCAGCTGGGCGAACTCAACCCCCCTGCCCTGCAGTGACGCCACCCGTTCATCGAGGTCTTCCACCTCAAAATAAATGACCGCATCATTGCGAAAACCGGCATCCGCCAGGGCTAGCGAAAAGGTCGCGCCCCCCACCGGGCACTCAAATCGCGCGTAGTGAGGAGTTTCGACAATCTGGGTGAATCCGAGCCGCCGGTAAAATCGACAGGCCTCGTCCATGCGGGATACCGGGAGGGTCACCTGGTTCAGGTTCATACGCAGCTCGGCCAGGGTGGGTGGGCATCAGGATTGCCGCAGGCAAAAAAATACCCGGGCAGGCCCGGGTATTCGTGAGAGCGGAGGGGATTATTCCTCGGGCAGCTCGTCCTTGACTTCCTCTACCGCCTCTTCGGCAGTATCCATGGTCTCTTCTGCGGCTTCCTCGGCAGCATCCATGGTTTCTTCCGCGGCCTCTTCAGCTGCGTCCATTGTCTCTTCGGCGGCCTCTTCCACTTCTTCCGCCATGTGCGCCGGATCGGCGAACACGTCACCCTCGGCACCAGCCACTTCGTTGGAGGCCATCACGCCCTCCTCGGCAGCTTCTTCAACCGCAGCGCCGGCCTCTTCGACCGCCGCATCGACTTCCTGCGCGATCTCGGACTCGGGCGCAGCCGCCTGCTGGTTCTGGTAGTAGAGATAACCACCGACAGCGGCGATCACAATTGCGGGAATAATGAGCTTCTTCATTTTCCGACCCCTGAAAAGTGTGAGTTTATGGTTATTGAGTGCACCATTGTTCCACGACAGGTGGATAACGTACGTGACTTGTTGCACATTTTGATTTGTCAGGGAACCACTTTGCGGGCAAAATTTCCTCAAATGAATTTATCGACACACACTATGCGCTACCTGAAACTGATACCAGCCATTTTCCTTCTCGCCCCAACTCTTCATGCTGAGCCGCTACCCGATATGCTGCGCGAATGCGCCGCCATAAAGGCAGATGACGAGCGCCTGCAATGCTATGACGAGCTCAGCGGTACGCTGGATGAGCTGGCGAAGCGCAATTTCGGGAAAGAGCACGAGGCAGCCACCGGCGAGGCACCGGAGTCCCTCGTGACAACCATCGAAAAGATGGAAGAGTCCGCCTACGGCAAGCAGTTCTTCTACCTCGAAAACGGCCAGGTGTGGAAGCAGACCGACAGTAAGTTCGTCAGCCTGAAAGCGGGCGACCGGGTAGAACTGGACCGTGGCCTGCTTGGCTCCTTCTTCATGCGCAACGCCAATGGAGGCAAGTCCATCCGGGTCAAGCGCGTGCGGTGACCCAGCCCCGCTTCAGTCATTCCGGTTCCCCCGGGGTCAACGGGCTAAGCTTCCGGTATCACCGAAATAGCGGGAGTACCGCAATGCCGCGCTGCCCGACAGCGATATTCGCCACGCTGTGCCTGACGCTGGTCATGGCTTCCGCCGCAGCGACTGCGGCAGATAACTACACGGTCGAGGCCAGCCGCTCGGACATACACTGGCGCATCTACCGCGCCGGCCCGCTGGCGCAAAAGGGCCACAGCCATGTGATCTCCGCCCGGGGGTTTTCCGGCAGCGTACAGGTAAATTCGGGTAGCCCCTCGGCCTTTCAACTGGTCATTCCCGTGGCAGCCCTGGAAGTGGACAATCCGGCCCTGAGGCGGCGCTATGGGGCGGAATTCGCAACCGACCTGTCAGCAGAGGACCGGGCGGCCACCCGGGCGAACATGCTGGGGCCGCGACTGCTGGACGGCGCCCGCCACCCCCACATACGAATCGCCGGCAGCACCACCGTGAACCCGCCCACCGATAGCAGGGAGATCCTGCTACCCGTGACCCTCTCGATCGCAGGCAGGGAGGTTCGCCTGCGCATTCCCGCTACAATTTCCATAACCGAGCGCGAGGTACGCGCAACGGGCAGGATCAGCCTCAGTCACCAGCAGCTGGGCCTCCGCCCATTCAGCGCGGCCATGGGTGCGCTGCGGGTGGCGGACCGGATCGACTTCAGTTTCGACATCCGGGCCACCCGCGGGCGCTGACCCGTACCACCTCCTATCTTGACGCCGCCGAAGAGACCAGCTGGTCAACAATCGTGCGGCACCCCCTTCCACACTCTTCTATATTCAAAGAGGAAACAGGCGCCATCATGCCCATGGGCTGGCGTGCTGCCAGTCATATGGCCAACAAAAGGTGAAGTCACTTGTCCCGAGAAAAGTTTCACTCAAGGGATGAAGCATGGCTGAAGGACACAGATGAGTCACTCCCCGCTGCAGCAGAGGCAGGCGAGGCGGATGCAAGTCCGCCCGAGCCAACCGAACGCGGGGGGGAGGACCGTAACACCGAGAGCAGCAGCTCACCGATGCAGAGCTATCTCAAGCACCTGTATCGCCTGCAGCTCCTGACACCAGAGGAGGAAAACACCACCACTTGCCTGCTGCGCGAGCTCGAAGACAAGCTGATCGCCCTGCTGCAGAAGAGGGGCGTCGAACTGGTGGAGCTGCGTAGCGAGGGCGTCGAGCAGCGCGGCAGCACCGGCGCCTACGACCACGGCCTGATCATCAGTCGCGCCCGCGTGCTGCTCGACTCGGGAGACCTGCCACGCCGGGAGCGAAGCAATCTGCAGAGCCTGCTGCGCCGGTTCCAGGAACAGCGGAAAAAGCTGATCCAGTGCAACCTCCGCCTGGTAATTGCCATCGCCAAGCGTTTCCGCAACCCCGCGGTTCCCTTCATCGACCTGATCCAGGAGGGGAACGTGGGGCTGATGAAGGCGATTGAGCGTTTCAAGCCCCAGATGGGGTACCGTTTCTCCACCTATGCCTACTGGTGGATACAGCAGGAGATCCAGCTGGCGCTGCGCCGCAACGACGACCTGGTACGCCAGCCGGCCAACGTGCAGGACGACCTGCGGGCAATCTACCGGGCAATCAGTGAGGTGCGCGCAAAAGGAATACCCGCTTCTGATGAGAACCTAGCGCGCGAGACCGGACTCGACCTGGATCGCGTCCAGAGCCTGCTCAAGCTACCGGGGCCCACCGGCTCGCTCGACGAACCCGTGGCCGAGGACCAGAGCAGTACACGGCTGGACTATGCACCCGCGGACGAGCTCTACAACACGGACGAGCTGGTGACCAACCAGGAGCTGGCAGAGAGGCTGCGCGAAGCAGTGAACCGCCTCCCGCCACGGCAGCGCACCGTGCTCAACCTGCGCTACGGGCTGTTTTCCGACAAGGACTGCTCCTTCCGCGTGATCGGCGAGCAGCTGGGACTCAGCCAGGAGAGGGCGCGGCAGTTGCACTCGGATGCCCTGCGACAGCTGCGACGACAGTGGCGTTGACGCCCTGTGCAGCGGCCCGTAAAGGCCGCTGCACGCCGGGCCGGCTTGCGCACCTTGCGGCCGAGTTTACCTTTGCCTGAGATAGGCTAGGCTTTTCCTGAACCGATTACCCGGAACAGCAAAGCGAGTATTCATGCGCAGTCTAGCGGTGGCCGTTCTCCTGTGCGCATCCTCCTTACCCCACTCCGCCCTGGCAGACCAGGAGCTGGTTATCAGTGCCGGGAAGGGACTTGACAGCACGCTGATCCAGAGGGACTCCATTGCCGGTGCGGAGATGGCCGGATTCAGTTACGCACACGACTTTGCCAGTTTCTCCTTCGATTCGGGTCTCTGGCAATGGTGGGTCCAGGGCAGCTACTCCTACCTGTGGATGGACTATCGCGGCGATAACCAGTATCAGGAAGTCTTCGAGCTGAAACCTGTGCTGCGCTGGTATCCGGCTGGCGTATACCACGGCTGGCTCGCCGAAGTCGGGGTTGGCGCAGCCTACCTTACCCACAAGGATTTTGGCGAAATCGAACTCTCCACGAAGCCCAATTTTGCCCTGCACTTCGTCGGCGGCTATCGCCTGCAGAATGGCTGCTCCGTTTCGCTACGCTACAGCCACTTCTCCAATGCCTACACCAATACACCCAACCCCGGCTTCGATTTCGCCTCCCTCAACTGGCACTTCTCCTTCTGACCTTTTTCAGAACCCGCCGGCAACCAAAGCAATACAGGTGCCGCAATCATTGGACTCGATGACGGCCGCCACCTGGGAGGTTTACCGGGAAGTCGTATGCGGTGCCGGAGCGGGAAAAAGCCCCACTTCCGGCACCGACAGCAATATCAGCCCGCGGGGGTCTGGCACAGGTCTTCATACAGTTGAATGAGCTGGGTCGACGTCTCATCGACGCTGAGCCCCGCATAATCGAGCACTGCCGGATTCTCCAGGATATCCAGGCTGGTGCGGACAAGCCCCGCCAGATCCCCGCGCTCAACGAGGCCCTGCGGAAAACAGCGCTTTACTGTTTCTGCTGCACCATCATCGGCATAGCAGATGACCGGGCACCCCATGGCCAGGGCCTCGCTGACCCGGGCGGAATGTGATGCCGGCTGTTCCACCAGGTGGTAGGTAATCCTGGAACTGGCGTAGAGCTCGCGCATATCGCGGCGTGCTCCCAGGAACAGGACACGCTCTTCCAGCCCCAGGTCCAGGGCCAGCTTCTCGAGATTACGCGCGAACTTTTCCTGCCCCGGCGGTGGATCACCCACTACCAGCCCGAACACGTCGGCACCCTCCCGGGCCAGGGCCGAGAGCAGCTGCAAAAATACCCGCTGGCCGTTTACCGGCGCCAGCGCCGCCGGGATCAGCAACCAGTACTTGCCTTCCAGCTGGGGATATTCATTCAACAGGCGCAATTGCCACTGCCCCGAAACGGCGGCGCTGCGATCGAACTCCCGCGTATTCACCCCGCGCCAGATGACGTCCGGGGACCGCTGCAGGCGCTTGGGGAAGCTCTTCCGCAGTGACCGCGCCAGCTTTTCAGAGATTGCGGTAACGCGCTCACCATAGACCAGGGCCCGATTGAAAAAGCCTCCCCTGCTTTCACTCTCGTTGTGGGCACTGGTAACCAGCCGCGGCCGCTTACCGACCGGCATCCGGCGCCACGCCTGCCAGGTAAGCCGCGCCGGCACCGCACCACTCACATGCAGTACATCGGCCTCCAGCCCCTGCAGCAGCCGCCGCAGGCGCCCCGCACGCCGCAGGCTCCAGATAGAGCGTTGCTCCAGTGGAAACCGGTGATGCTGCGCGCCACGCATGGTGAGGCGGGGCACCAGCTCCCCGCCGCTCGAGACCACGATGCACTCGTGCCCTTTCCGCATCAGCTCCTGGACAAGATCCAGTGTTCCCCGTGCCAGCTCCCCGCCGTCCAATTCGGGCAATATTTGAACTACTCGCATATATCGCCAACATCCCGTACGCTATTTTTGTTTGGGGCCCATTTTCCACAGGGGCAAAAATCCTGCCGAGGCGCACTGCGCATTTTTCGCAATTCGCCTATGTCCCCGCCCGCCCGACGACGGCCGGACTTCACCCGGGGAGGCCCTGCACGATCTGCCCACCATCACAGGAACCGCACATGCGCAACCAATCCATTCTCCCGCAATTGAGGCGGACGCTTTCGCTACTCTTCCTGGCGCTCCTTCTCATTCCCACCGCTTTCGCGGCCGGGGACCGGGGTATTTTCTGGCAAGCGGAGAAGGAAGGCGTGACCATTTACCTGCTCGGGTCCGTGCACCTCGCCACGCCGGACTATTACCCGCTGCGGGAACGCATTGAGCAGGCCTACCGCGACAGCCAGGCCCTGGTGGTGGAAGCAGATGTACTGGCGGCCGAGAAGGATATGGCGCTGCAGGAAAAAATCATGCGGGCATCTTTTTACCCCGGCCAGCGGACCCTCCGCGATGAACTCTCGGCCGAGGTCTACGCCAGGCTCAGGGAGTGGCTGCAACGCCGCCAGATCCCTGAGGCCATGTTTGTGCGCCAGCGTCCCGCCATCGCCATGATCAGCCTGAGCATGCTCGAGCTCCGCGCACAGGGACTGGACCCGGGACTCGGCATCGACCGCCACTTCCTGAAACAGGCCCATCGCTCGGGCAAACCGGTCCTGGAACTCGAAGGTGTCCTTGCGCAGCTGTCGATGCTCAACAGCCTGGATGACCCCAACCTGCTGCTAGACCAAACCCTGGAGCAACTCGCAGAGATAGACAGCTTTGTCACCCGCATGACAGCCACATGGAAGTCCGGCGATATGGAGGGCCTGTACGAGCTGGTACTTGGCGAGAGCCTGCGGGAACACCCGGAATACGCAGCGCTTTACCGGGTGATCTTCTTCGACCGTAATCGCAACATGGCCGCGAAGATTGCCAGGTTGGACGATCGCTACAAACACTTGTTCGTCATCGTGGGCGCCGGCCACCTGACGGGGGATAAGAGCGTTATCAGCGAGCTGGAAAAGCGCGGCTTTGCGCTGAAGCAGCTGTAATGTTATCGGATGCGCCACTGCCCGCCGCGCCCGGCAGCGAGGCTCCGTAGGCGAAGCGGCAGAAACCTGAAAGGGCTGGTCTACACTCTGGTGGCACCGGTTTCCGGTGCAGGGTAAAGCCATCACAGGAGTCCCGGCATGGACAGCCGCACCTTCCGCTCCGCCAACAGTATTATCACATTCATGGCCGCCGCCCTGCTCTCCTGGCAGGTATCTGCCGACACGGCCAAGACCGAGGGCGACCTGGAGATTGTCAGCGAGGACGGAACCTTTTCCGCCACCCTGGGCGGGCGCATCCATTTTGACACTTACCTCTTCGATTCGGATATCGAAGACCCCGTCAGCACCACGGAATTCCGCCGCGCCCGGATCACTCTGACGGGCAAGGCGTACAGCTGGAAATACAAACTTGAACAGGATTTCGCCGCCGGTGATACCCTGGCGGGATTTCGCGAAGTCTGGCTCGGCCACGACTTTTTCGGCGGCATCATTCGTATTGGCCAGTTCAAACCGTTCCGGGCGATGGAGGAACTCACCAGCTCCAATGAAATCCTGATGCTGGAGCGCCCTTTCACAACGGCCACGGGAATCTATGACGGGCGGCAGTTCCAGCAGGGAATCGGCTGGAACAATTACTGGGACTGCTATACCGCCGGGGTCATGGCGTTCAATCTGCGCAACGCTGATACGCCCCGCAATGAGGGGGTGGGGGTTGCAGGCCGCTTTACCTGGGCCCCGATCAACAACCCGCTCACCACACTGCATTTTGGTATTTCCTACAGCTTCGAGAACGCCAATCGCGGTTCCGAGCCGCTGGAGGCAGATGCCGACTACGCCGGCCGGCGCGGCCCCAGCCAGCTGATCGCGCTCACCCCTGGCGACGAGGACTTCTTCTTCGGTGATTTCGACGATGAGGAATTTTTCTTCGGGGACCAGGGCGGAACAGTGGATGCGCTGGGGCTGGAACTCGCAGGCGCCCACGGCCCCTTCTACGCGCAGATGGAATACACCTACGGCGACTACGAGGGGGATTACAACGTATCCGAAGCGGTGTTCGAGGACTTTTTCGACGCACCACCGTCGTTCGAATGCGATCCGGATTTCGGGTGCTTCATCGGGGACCAGGATGTGCACGCCTGGTATATTCAGGGAAGCTGGCTGATCACCGGGGAGCACAAGCCCTACAACAACAAAAAGGGCGTCTTCAAATCTCCCAAACCGCGCAGTCCCTGGGGCGCCTGGGAGCTCACCGCCCGCTACGAATCCATCCAGAACGATGAGATCTCCCACCTGGAGGCGGACAGCTGGATCGTGGGCGTCAATTACTACCACAACCCCAAGGTGCGCTTTATGCTCAACTACCGCTGGGGCGACGATGATTTTACCGGCGACGGAACCGACCAGCTGGGCATACGCGCGCAGATGAACTGGTAACAGGGAAAGCGGCCCGCCTGCCCGGCACCCATAAAAAAACGGGGCCCGGAGGCCCCGTTTTCTATTTTCCCCGGTTCAGCCAACCTGCTGAGCCGTGGCCGGGTCGAACACCTCAACCGTGGCGGCCGGTTTACCGGCGCTGCCGCAGGGGTTCTCAAAGCGCTCCAGTGTGCTGTCACGATACTTCGCAGCCTCTTTCACACTCGCCTCCTTCACCGGGCCGTATCCGCGGATCCGGTCAGGGTAGCTCAGCAACTCGATGGCCTCGGCATGATTGTCCGCGTTCAGGGCGCCGATCACGCGATCCACCAGCGGCTCGTACGCAGCAATCAGTTCGCGCTCCATCCGTCGCTCGGCCGTGTAGCCGAACACATCGAAGGCGGTACCGCGCAGGAATTTTAGGCGAGCCAGCAAACCGAACGCCCGGTGCATCCAGCCGCCGAATTTCATCTTGCGCGGGCGGCCCAGGGCCTTGTCGAAGGGAGCCAGCAGCGGCGGTGCCAGGTTGAATTCCAGCTCGAAGTCACCGGCGAAGTTTTCCTCCAGCGCTTTGGTGAAGCGCCCGTCGGTATACAGCCGCGCGACCTCGTACTCGTCCTTGTAGGCCAGCAGCTTGGCGTAGTAACGGGCCACCACCTCGGCCAGGCCCTCGGCCCCGGGAACGCGCAGGGTCTCGGCATCTTTCACCTTGTCCACCAGCGCCCGGTAGCGACGCGCCAGCTCGGCATCCTGGTACCCGGTCAGGTGCTCGGCGCGGTGCGCGACAATCTCTTCCAGGGTCCGGGGCAGCGCCGCTTCCCGCCGCGTGTCGCTCAGCAGGCTATCCAGCGCGGCGCGATTGGCGGCCGCCAGGCGACCGGCGGCAAAGCCCTGCAGGTTCGCCTCCACGGCGACGCCGTTGAGTTCAATCGCCTGCTGCAGCGAGTCCAGCCCCAGCGGCAGCAGGCCCTTTTGCCAGGCGAAGCCGAGCATGAAGATGTTGGCGGTCAAGGTGTCCCCGAGAGCCGCCTCGGTGAGCCGGTGCCCCTCGACCGCATCCAGCGCGCGCACGGCGTCGTTGATGGTATCCAGTACCGCCTGCGGCGAGTGGGCGTCCTCCCGCCCGAGCACTGACGCGGCGGTGGGGGCAAGGTGGGTGTTCACCACGGCGCGGGTGTGGGTCTCGTCCAGCTTGGCGAGGCACGCCTGCAGGTTGCCCGCGGCGATCAGGTCGCAGGCCAGCAGCGAGTCGGCACGGCCGTCGGAGATACGCACCGCCTTCAGGGCCTCCGGCGCGGACGCAAAGCGCACGTGGGAGTACACAGCCCCACCTTTCTGCGCCAGGCCGGTCTGGTCCAGGGTGCTGGTGGCCGTGCCCTCGATATGGGCCGCCATCGCCAGCAGGGCACCGATGGTGACTACGCCGGTGCCGCCCACGCCGGTCACCAGCAGGTTATAGGGTTCGTCCAGTGACGGCAGTTGTGGCGGATCCAGCTTGTCCGCCTCGGTACGCAATACATCGCCCACGCCGGCGCGCTTGTTCAGCTTGCCGCCCTTGACCGTGACGAAGGACGGGCAGAAACCGTTGACGCAGGACATGTCCTGGTTGCAGCCGGTCTGGTTGATACGGCGCTTGTCGCCAAACGCAGTGTCCACTTTCTCCACCGCGATACAGCTCGATTGCTTGACGCAATCCCCGCAGCCTTCGCATACCAGCTCGTTGATAAACGGGCGCCCTTCCGCCTGCGGCAGCAGCCCGCGCTTGCGCTTGCGGCGCAGCTCGGTGGCGCAGGTCTGGTCGTAGATGATCACGGTACAGCCAGCGGTCTCGCGCAATTCCTCCATCACCACGGGCATATGGTCGCGGTGGCGGATTTCGACCTCTTTGGGGAATTTGAGTGCGCCCTGGTACTTGTCCGGGTTGTCCATCACCAGCACCACCTTCTGCACACCCTCGGACAGGACCTGGCGGCAGATCATGTCCGGGTGCAGCTCGCCATCGTGGGGCTGTCCGCCGGTCATGGCGACGGCGTCGTTGAACAGGATCTTGTAAGTGATATTGACCTTGGCGGCCACGGAGGCGCGAATGGCCAGGATACCGGAATGGAAATAGGTGCCGTCGCCCAGGTTGACGAACACATGCTTCTCACTGGTGAAGGGTGCCTGGCCCACCCAGTTCACGCCCTCGGCGCCCATCTGGGTGAAGGTGTAGGTCTCGCGGTCCAGCCACTGGGCCATGTAGTGACAGCCGATGCCGGCCAGCGCCCGGCTGCCTTCCGGTACCTTGGTGGAGCGGTTGTGCGGGCAGCCGGCACAGAACATTGGCAGGCGCGATACGCTGGAACCGGTCTGGCGGGAGATGCGCTCCGCCAGTGAATTCAGGCGCATCAGGCGGTGCTTCGCGCGCTCGCCCAGTTCACGGTCACCGAGCACCCGTCCCAGCACCTGGGCCACCACAGCCGGCGAGAGCTCGCCGTACATGGGCATCAGCGGGCGGTCGTGCTCGTCGACCTTACCGAGGATGCGGGGAAAGTTGGGGTCCTGAAGGTGTACGTTGTACAGCTCCTCTTTGAGCTGCACCTCCATCAGGCTGCGCTTCTCCTCCAGCACCAGCAGGTAGTCGAGGCCGCGGGCGAATTCCTGGATGCCCGGCACGTCCAGCGGATAGGTCATGCCCACCTTGAGGATGCGGATACCCAGGTCCCGCGCCTGCTGCTCGTCGATACCCATGTCCTCGAACGCCTGCATCAGGTCGAGGTGGGCCTTGCCGGTACTGACAATACCCAGGGTCGCCTGCGGGTTCTCGAGCACCACCCTGTTCAGGTTGTTGGCGCGCGCGAAAGCCAGGGCCGCAGGGCGCTTGTAGCGCCACAGCCGCTCTTCCTGCTCCAGCGGGTTGTCCTGCTTGCGGATATTCAGGCCGCCCTCGGGGCGTTCCACTTCCGGGTAGCTGAACTGCACCCGCTCCGGATCCACCTCCACAGTGCTCGAGCTGTCCATATTCTCGGCCAGGGTGATCATTGCCACCCAGCAGCCGCTGAAGCGCGACAGTTCCAGCCCGTAGTGCCCGTAATCCAGCACTTCCTGTACTGTGGACGGGTTCAGCACCGGGATATGCATGTCCACGAACGCAAATTCGGACTGCCCGGGGTAGGAGGAGGATTTGCAGCCGTGATCGTCGCCGGCGATGATCAGCGCTCCCCCTTTGGGGGAGGAGCCAGCGGCGTTCGCATGGCGGAAGGCATCGCCGGAACGGTCGACGCCAGGCGTCTTGCCGTACCAGATACCGCAGACACCATCCACCTCGGCGCCGTCGAACAGCCCCACCTGCTGGGAACCCCAGACCGAGGTAGCGGCCAGCTCCTCGTTCACGCCGGGTACGAAGCGGATATTGTTTTCTTCCAGCAGCTTGCTGGCACGGCTCAGCTGCTGGTCGTAGCCGCCCAGCGGCGACCCCCGATAACCGGAGATGAAGGTGGCGGTGTTGAGGCCGCGGGCCCGGTCCATGCGCATCTGGTCGATGGGCAGGCGCACCAGGGCCTGGATACCAGAGAGGAGCACCCTGCCCTTCAAGGTGGTGTAACGATCATCCAGGGAGATCTTTCCGGGCTGGGACTGCTCCGCAGACTGCGGACTCTTGACTGCTTCACTCATACGACTACTTCCGGTTATCTGTTCAACCGGGCTTCCGCCGGAAGCCCGGTGCTCGCTGTTCGTTATTGTTCCGGCTCGTCCAGGTCCCCCTTGCCACACCCACCTGGCAGGGTGGGAGATGGCCAAATCCGGGGCCGGTAGCCCGCTTTACCGCCGGGACACTCGTGGGTGCCGGCGGGGCAAGACGGGAAGGTCAGGTCATACTAGTGCTTAAAGCGCAAGGAAACATTGCTTTATTCACTGCTTTAAGCTTAATATTATGACAGTCATCTCGATTTGAGTATTAACTGTAGGACAGGAGTTTATATGAAGCGTTCGACAGACCTGGACGATTTTGACCGCAAGATTCTGCGAGCGCTGCAGGAGAACTCCGATTATTCCATGGCGGAACTCGGAGACAAAGTGGGCCTTTCCCACACTCCCTGCTGGCGCCGTATCAAACGCCTCGAGGCCGAGGGCATCATCCGCGGCCGCGTCACCCTGCTGGACCCCCGAAAACTTGACCTTGGAGTCACAGTATACTGCTATGTGACCATCCAAAACCACGATGAAGAATCACTGAACAGCTTTGAGTCCGCCGTGCAGGATGTCCAGGAAGTGGTGGAGTGCTACTCGACCAGTGGCGACAAGGACTATGTGTTGCGAGTCGTGGTCGACAGCGTAGAGCACTATGAACAGCTGCTCAAGCGCACCCTGGTTCACCTGCCGAATGTGGCATCGGTGAACTCCACCTTTGCCCTCAAGCAGGTGAAGTACACCACCCAGCTACCGCTCTAGGAACCCGGAGCGCCCACCTGCGGCGAGGTCAGTCCCGCGACTGGTCCGCTGCTTCCAGCTCCGCCAGGACCTGGTCCAGCACCTGCTGCAGGTCGCGGTCGTCGCAGTCGACGGTGATATCGGCATACTTGCGGTAAAGCTCCTGGCGCTCCTCGAACAGCTCTTCGAACGACTGCCCCGGGGCCTTGGCAATGCCCCGGCTGTCGTAATTGTGGATTCGCCGGCGCAACTCATCGGCAGAGCAATTCAGGAACACCACCGGCCCAAAGCTGGCGAGGTTTTTCATCCCCGCTTCGCTGTATACCGCGCTGCCGCCGGTGGCGATCACGTGATTGGGCAGGCATGCCGACTCGATGACCTCACCCTCGATACGCCGCAGGTTCAGGTAGCCCGTCTCGTTCAGGATTTCCTGGAGCGTCCTGTTTTCCCGTAACTGGATCAGGACATCGGTGTCCACAAAATCCAGGGCCAGCTCCTTGGCCAGCAGCACCCCCAGCGTACTCTTGCCCGCTCCGGGCATTCCCACCAGTACCAGGCTCTTTGACTTCTTCATGAACTTCGTATCACCGATCACTTGTCGCTTACTGTGTGTCGCTTATTGTGTTAACAAGCATACCTGCTTGCCCTTGCCCGGCACCCTGCGGTCGCCCACGCGGGGAAAAGGATCAGTCCCCGCGGCGGGGAAAAAACAGGCTGCGCAGCCAGCCGCTTAGCGAATTGCCGGCCAGCAGCATCCTGTCGAGTTCGTCCATGTTGTGGGCCTGGCGGAAAGCATCGGCAAACAGCGCCTCCCGTGTGATCATACGCCGGCGGGGGTTGATCTTGCGAATCTCCCGCGCCGGGTTGCCGGCCACGACCGTATTGGGTGGTACATCCCTGGTCACCACACTGCCCGCCCCGACCACGGAGTTGTCGCCGATACTGACGCCCTTGCACACGATCACGCTGTCGCCCAGCCAGACATTATCGCCCAGCCTCACCGGCGCGGTGCAGCGGAAGGGCCGGGTCCGGTTGTAAAGGCCGTGCCAGTCGGAATCGCTGATATAGGTATTGGCCGCAATCATGCAGGCGTTGCCGATATGAATGCTCTCCTCAGCGGAAATGCGCACTCCGGGAGAAATCAGCACGCAATCACCGACCGATATCTCTGCCTTCTTGCCCCGGTGGCCGAGGGTGGTGAAGCGGATGGGATTGTCCGGCGTGGAGATAAGGTGTGGGTAATCACCCAGGTGGATGCGCTCGCCGAAAACCTGCACGGAGCCGGGGTCCATGATCTCCGGCTCGCGACCGATAGAGTCGAACTGGGGCCACAGGAAGCGGCGCGCGCGCCAGTTGCGCATGCGCAGCTGCAGGTGCTTCAACCAATAGGGGCGGTGGTCCTTGCGCATGTCAGCAGGCTCCCCTTTCCCGGCGCCAATTGCTTTTCCCCAGGGGCCGGTTTACTGTTGGCAAAAATCCAGAAAAATAGCGGTTCCACATGTCCATCAGCCTGCCTGTCGATATTCACTCCATCAAGGGTTTCCTCGCCGCACATGAGGGCGAGGCTCTCTATCACCTGGCCGCGGAAGCGAGCGGATCCGGTGCCTGCCTCGAAGTCGGCAGTTACTGTGGCAAGTCCACGATTTACATGGCCACCGCCTGTAAACTGATGAACGGCCTGCTCTACGCCGTGGACCACCATCGCGGCTCAGAGGAACACCAGCGGGGTGAGGAGTACCACGACCCGGACCTGTACGATGAGGGTGCCCGGCTGATGGACAGCTTCCGCACTTTCCGCCGCAATATCCGCGCGGCGAACCTGGAGGATTGGGTGGTGCCGATCGTGGCCAGTTCCGCAGTGGCCGCACGCTACTGGAACACTCCCCTCAGCCTGGTTTTCATCGACGGGGGACATTCGCGCGAAGCAGCCATAACCGATTACCGCTGCTGGGCCAGGCATATTGTGCCCGGCGGCTACCTGGCCATCCACGACATATTCCCCGATCCGAACGATGGCGGCCAGGCGCCCTATGAGATCTACAAACTAGCGCTGGCTTCCGCCCAGTTCGAGCTGGTCGAAATGGTCGATACCCTCGGCATCCTGCGCCGGGTGTGATGGCAGGCTCACCGAGGTGAACAGCTCGCTGGCCGGCGTCAGTGCCGCGAGCGCGTCTGCCGCCAGCAGCATGGCCCCCACTGTCCAGGTGGTTTTTTCCTCTGGCCAGATCGCCTCGTCAGGGTACACATAGCCGGTCCAGTAACCGCCATCGTCATCCTGCCAGCGGTGCAGCCCGCGGTAAATCTCCGCTGCCCGACCACGCTCCCCGGCCGCAACCAGGGCCATGGTGAGTTCGCAGCTCTCGGCCACGGTAACCCATGGTTCGTCGTTGACGCAGCGACAGCCGAGCCCGTCCACCACAAATTCATTCCACTTCCGCCGCAGGCGAGCCCGTGCGGCATCCCCGCGAAAGACTCCGGTCAGCACCGGGTAAAACCAGTCCATCGAGAAGCGCGCCTTGCTCTCCCATGTGCGATCGAATCGCTCGGGCCGGTGCCGCAGCGCCTCACCCAGGCGGTTCCGGGCCGCCACCCAGTCGGTTCGCACCTGGCCGAGGGCGTGGCCAGCCCGGATGCCACACTCCAGGCTTTTGTAGATCGAGGAACAGCCGGTAACCAGCGCATCTTCCCGAGGTGAGCCATCTGCATCCACCGCCCAGTGAATATCGCCGGTGCTGGTCTGCAGGCGCAGTACGAAACCCAGCGCCTTCTCTACCATCGGCCATTGCTCGCGCAGGAACAACCGGTTGCCCGTAATCAGGAAATGGTGCCAGACACCGGTGGCCACGTAGGCGACGAAGTTGCTCTCGCGACGGTCACTGTCATGCACGTCGCCATCCTTGTAGGCGGCCCACCAGCTGCCATCGGCCAGCTGCTCGCCCGCAAGCCAGGCATAGGCCTTTTCCGCCGCTGCATATTCCCCGGCAATACTGAGTCCCATCGCCGCTTCGACGTGGTCCCAGGGATCCGCATACCCGCCGCGAAACCAGGGAATGGAGCCGTCAGGTAATTGCTGCGAAAGAATATAATCGGCGCTGTCCCGGACGAAGCCGGCCGGAAACAATGCATCGCCTGCCGACGTCGGTGGCGAGGCTGAAACGGCTGTATTCATGCGTGCGCCCCCGCCGCCCGGGCAGGTTCCAGGGACTCAGCAGAGGGCTTTACAAAATAGAGCACGATACTTTTTCCAAGAACCGGATTAAGCAGCTTCTCCAGCACGCGGGTCAGGCCCGGCCGCTCCATCAGGTCCCAGACCAGCAAGCGGTGATACTGCCGGAGGAGAGCGGACTGAGGACGATCCCACAAAAGGCATTTGAGCCACCAGAAGGGTGCGTGAAGTGCATGTGCCTTGTGCCGGGCAAAACAGCGATGACCCAGTGCCTCGATACTTCCCCGCAGTTCCCGCTCCCGGAAAATCCGGATATGGCCACCCTCGACCTGGTGATAGTCATCACTCAGTTTCCAGCAGATCCATTCCGGTATGAAAGCAGGCACACTCGCAGCAAAGGTTCCCGCCGGCTTCAGGACGCGGTCGACCTCTGCCAGCATGCCGCGGTAGTCCTCGATATGTTCGAGCACCTCGGAGCAGATCACCACATCGAAACTGTCATCAGCGAATGGCAGATGCAGGCCGTCGGCAACACCGAGCAACAGCCTGCCAGCCGGCTGGCTTTCCGCTAAAAAAGGCGCTGCTCGCTCCCGGGCCGTGCTGACATCCCTGAAATCCAGGTCCACGCCGAACACATCGACATCGTGAGAGAGCATCAGGTGAATGGCGTGGCGCCCTTCCCCACAGCCCAGGTCCAGTACCCGCTGGCCGGGAGCGAGCTTCAGTTTGGCAGGATCGACAGTGATCATCAGGCGGCCTCCGCCTTGTCACCGGAAACCGGCAGGGACAGCGGGCGCAATTCACCGCGTGCTTCCCCTGCAGAGATGAGTCCCCGGTAATATTCGACCAGGCGTGCCGCGGCCACTTTCCAGGAGAACTCGCGCTGGATGCGCATCCTGCCCCTCTCGCCCAACTCCGCCTGCAAGGCTCCATCTCCCAGGAGCTGCTCCAGGGCAGCGCTGAGTGCTTCGCTGTCTCCGGCGGGCACGAGTATCCCCGCATCACCGACCACCTCAGGCAATGCACCGCCGTCGCTGGAAATGACGGGCGTACCGCATGCCATGGCTTCGCCGGCGGGCAGACCGAAGCCTTCATAGAGCGACGGGCATACCACTACCGATGCGCTGGCATAGTATTCGGCCATCTTTTCATTGGAAATGCCGGACTCGAACCTCACCACATTTTCCAGCTCCAGTTCCCGCAACAGGCGAGCGGTCGCACCTCCCTCTTTCAGGCGACCGATCACCAGCAACTCGAGATCGGGGTATTGCGTCCGCAGGCCGGCCAATGCCTGCAGCAGGACCTGGAGTCCCTTGAGGGGCTGGTCCGCCGAGGCGGTGGTCATGATGCGATGGGCAATGCGCCTCACATCGTCCCGCGGGCGAAATATGGACGTATCGATCCCGTTGTGGATTACTTCGATATGGCCTGGATCCACACCAAACTGCTCGACAATATCCTCTTGCGACTGCCTCGACACGGTTACGATATGGGCCAGCCGTCGCGCCACGCGGGCCTGCATGCGCAGAAAACTGTGCCAGCGGCGCACCAGCAGGCGATAGCGCCAGTCAGGCGCCGCCGCCAGTGCCAGGTCACGGTCGCGAGTGATCGGGTGGTGAATGGTCGCCACCACCGGCACGCCCGATTTTTGGATATCCAGGAGACCGTAACAGAGTGACTGGTTGTCGTGCACGATATCGTACTGCCCCCGTTGGCGGCCCAGGTATTTCGCCACCCGCCGGCCGAACGTATAGGGTTCCGCAAAGCCACCGGTGAGCTTGCCCCACCATTCGAAGAAATCCGCCCAGCTCAGCAGGTGCCGCCAGCGCAGCGCACGTGTCGGGTTGGCATGTTCATACAAGTTCAGGCCGGGCATCTTTATCAGGCGGACGCGCGCATCCAGCTCCGGGTAGGGCTGGCCGGAAATCACGTCCACCGAGTGGCCCGCTTCGACCAGTGCCTTGCTCAGGTAGTGGAGGTAGACCCCCTGCCCCCCGCAATGCGGGTGGCTGCGGTAGCCGAGGAGACAGATCTTGAGTGGACGCGGACTCGAAACAGCGGGACCGTCTGCACGATACTCCAGGGCGGTCATGGATTCCCCATACAATTCATATTATTGGCGGCTGCAAGTACAGGCGAAGAATACACTGGCGGGGGTATGACTGCCACCGCCATAGCGTCCACAACTCAGGTAGCTGCAACCATGTGCACGCAATAAAAAACGGGAGGACAGAAAACTGCCCTCCCGTGATGTACGCCCGAGTTGATCAGAAACTGAACTTATAACCGACACCCAGGTTGAAGATCCAGGGATCGATCTGCAGTTCGTCTCGAATGCGCACCGGCAGTTCAACGGGTTCGCCAAAATCGGCCGGGCGGGTAAAGGTATTGAAACCGAGCTCCAGGTCCGGCTCTGAATCAACGTACATGGCCGAGGCATTTACTATCCAGGTGTCGTCACGGCCAAAAGCCAGGTCCACACCGACCTGGGCTGTCCAGCTGGTATCGCTGCCAAAGTTGATCAGCCCGTGATCGCGGCCGCCCTCCACCCGGGTCACACCGCGGATAAAGTCCTCGTCGATATTCGTGTAGGCAATACCGATTCCCACGTAGGGCTGCCACAGGCAGGACGGATCCAGGAAGAACCAGTCGAGGTACAGGCTGACGGTGCTGTAATCAAACTCACCCAGCCCTTCGGAAAACGCGCCGATAAACTCACCGGTATCAGCGACGAAAGCAGCGGAACTGAGTGTCGCATCCAGACCGGCGTCACTCTCCCAGTAGAGTTCCAGCGCCCAGTGATCCATAAAGATATAGGTGCCACTGATAAACCAGGTGGTCTCGTCATCTATGTCGAGCCCGACCCCGACATCGATCGGCACTGACTCTACCGGGTCGGTCGAGGGATTGTCGGCCAGGAAGCCCTGGAAGGTACGGTAGTCCTCGTCGGGATCCACCCAGGCGGCACCGGCACGGACAATCATGGAACCTGCAATGTAACCGGAAGGGGGTGGCGGGGCCTGTACCGGGTAACCTGAGGGACCTGCGAGAGCCGACTGTGCGGCGAGGCCGGCATTGACCGCCACGGCCAGGGGAATGAGGAGGGGCTTCAGTCTCATGGGGGGTACTCCTTGTAACGCTTAAAAGCTCCTTCGCCGCATGTGCGGTTACCAACAGTATAGGTGGGCTTTCACATACTGCAGTAAGGCTCGCCTACAAGGATCGCAGAAGGGGAAATAAAGTTCCGGGATGCTCACATGAACAAAAAAAATGCCCGCCAGAGGCGGGCCAGTTTTCTCGAACACACTTTCAGGAGGAGAGCTTGAGACACGCTATTCGCCTGTCTGTAATTAGGTATAGCAGAGGTTCCCTGTCACATGTCGCGAGAGTCGCAAAATGCTTTCTCTCATGCCGGGGACAGGCCCTCACACCCTGTGCAGGTAACTCTGGTATTCCACATCGGTTACCCGTGCAGCGATTTCCGCCAGCTCCTGGCGCTTTAGCAGCACGAACAGTTCGACGAAACGCGGGTCAAGGTATTTCTGCCACAGGGCGCTCTGTTCGAAACGCTCCAGCGCCGCCCCCCAGGTGTTAATCAGCTGCTCGCTCTCCACCTGGTAAGCATCACCTTCCACCGGGTCGGGGGCCTCCAGCCGATTCTCCAGGCCGTGGCAGACACCGGCGAGTATCGCGGTCAACACCAGGTAGGGATTTACATCCGCCCCGGCAATACGGTGCTCGATTCGGCGCGCCTCCGGATTGCTGGCCGGCACCCGCAGGGTGGTGGTGCGATTGTCATAACCCCAGCACAGGTTGAGCGGTGCGTGGGAGCTTTCCTGGAAACGGCGGTAGGAGTTGCTGTGCGGCGCAAATACCGCCATGGAGTCGTTGGCGGCGGCCAGCATCCCCGCCACTGCCTGGCGCAACAGGTCCGAGCCCTCCTCGCTACCGTCGTTGAATACGTTGTTGCCGGTTTCGTCGACCAGGCTCAGGTGCACATGCATGCCGTTGCCCGCCTGGTCGCCAAAGGGCTTGGCCATGGTGCTGACCCGCAGACCGTGGCTTCGCGCGACGCCCTTCAGCAGCCGCTTGAACAATAACGTCTGGTCAGCGACCTTCAACGGGTCCGCGCTGTGCAGCAGGTTGATTTCAAACTGCCCGGGAGCGCACTCGGAGAGAATGGAATCAGCGGGAATGCCCTGCTCTTCACAGGCAGCCCGGACATCGGCAAAGAAGTGTCGCTGTGCATCGAGTTCGGAGAGATCGTAGACGTCGGTTGACGGCACCAGCTCAGCGTCGTTGTCGCTGACCGGGCGCGGGCGCGCCAGGTGATCGACATCCTCGCGCAAGAGGTAAAACTCCAGCTCGGTGGCGCAGACCGCCCGGTAGCCCAGTTCACCGAGGCGCTCCACCACGCGCTGCAACTGGGTACGGGGATCGGCGTAGAGGGGGGATCCATCGGCTTCGTGCAGCTGCATATGCAGCTGTGCCGTTTTCTCGCGATGCCAGGGCGCCATGGAGATCGGCGACACCGGGATGCAAATGCCATCACTGTCGCCACTGGCAAACACCAGGGGGCTGTTCTCGATGTCGCGCCCCCAGACATCCAGGCTGACCGCACTGCGCGGCATCTGCAGGCCCCCCTCAAGCAGCTTGCCCGCGGCATCTGCCGGCAGCCACTTGCCGCGGGGGATCCCGTTGATATCGAAAGCGAATCCTTCGATCCACTTGAGGTCGGGGTGATCTCGCAGGAAGGACTCTGATTCGGCGAGGATTTCTGCGGATGGCGTGAATTCTTTTGGTTCTGACATACAATGCCCGGCGTTATGTAATCGTCCGTGGAGGAGCGGCCCGCGGCCGCGACAGGGCTGGGAGCCCCAGCGGGTAAGTTACCCTGTGTACCGGGGCGGGCTTCACCATAGGTGAGACCGCGCCCCGGCAGCAATACTACGCCATGGCCTTGGCCGTGTCGTCCAGTGCGCGACGCGCCTTTTCCACCAGCTCATCCACCTGCTCGGTGGTGATGATCAGCGGCGGCGCAATGATCATGGTGTCACCGGTGGCCCGCATGACGAGGCCGTTCTTGATACTCATGTCGCGACAGACGCCACCGGCGGTGCAGTCGTCGTCGAAACGTGCCCGGCTGCCCTTGTCTTTCACCAGCTCCAGCGCACCGACCATGCCCAGGCTGCGCGCCTCGCCAACGATCGGGTGCTCTGCCAGCTCAGCCCAGCGTTTCGCCAGGTAGGGTCCGGTCACATCACGTACATTTTCGATGATGTTCTCGTTGCGCAGGATATTGATGGTGGCCAGGCCCGCCATGCAGGCGGCCGGGTGCGCCGAGTAAGTGTAGCCGTGGGTAAATTCGCCGCCCCTGGACTTGATGACCTCGGCCACGCGATCGCCGACCATGGTGCCGCCGAGCGGGAAGTAGCCGTTGGTGACAGCCTTGGCGAACGTCATCAGGTCCGGTTTCATACCGTAATAATCGGCGCCGAACCACTCGCCGGTGCGACCGAAGCCAAAGATCACCTCGTCCATGACCAGCAGGATGTCGTACTGGTCGAGCACCTTTTTCACCTCGGGCCAGTAGGTCTCGGGGGGAATGATCACGCCGCCGGCGCCCTGGATCGGCTCGGCAATAAATGCCGCCACTTTTTCCGGGCCCAGCTCCTGGATTTTCTCATCGAGGCAACGGGCCGCGTGGATACCGAACTCCTCCGGGGACATATCACCGCCCTCGCCGAACCAGTAGGGCTGCTGGATATGCTCGATGTAATCCAGCGCCTGGAACTGCTTGTGCATGCCGCTCATGCCACCCAGGCTGGCGCCGGCAATGGTGGAGCCGTGGTAGCCATTCTTGCGGGAAATGACGATACGCTTCTCGGGCTGCTCTTTCAGGTCCCAGTAGCGCCGGATGAGGCGCAGGTTGGTATCGTTGGCCTCGGAGCCAGAGCCGGTAAAGAAGACATTGTTCATGTGCGCCGGGGTCACCTCTGCCAGCGCGTCAGCCAGCTGGATGGAGGGCACGGTGGTGCACTGGAAGAAGCTGTTGTAGAACGGCAAGGTGCGCAGCTGCTCGTAGACCGCGTCGGCAATCTCATTGCGGCTATACCCCAGGTTGCAACACCACAGGCCGGACATCCCGTCGAGCATCCGGTGGCCGTCGATGTCAGAGATATAGGCGCCGTCCGCATTGGTGATCACACGGGTGCCCTGCTTGCCCAGGTCACTGAAATCGGTAAAAGGGTGCAGCAGGTGCTCGCGGTCGTGTTGTTGCAGTTCGCTCTTGTTCATATTGTCACTCCTGACTGGTTACAGCGCGATCGAGCCCGCACCTGCCGGCGGGGCCCCGCGGCTCGGCTGCCGCAATTTGTGATCACATTTTAGTGCCAGCTGCGGGAGTTGTGCAATAGCTGGCAGCTACCAGTCAACTCTAGGGTGGCAAGCCTGCGGCAGCATTCAGACCGGCAGGTCAAGACTCCGGGTTGCCGGCGCCAGCATGGCCTCGGGGCTCAACAGCGCTTCCAGCTGCTCACGGCTCATCAGGTTCTCCTCGATCACCAGCTCCAGGACACTGCGCCCGGTCGCCAGGGCCTTCTGGGCGATGGCCGAGGTCTTGCCATATCCCAGGTAGGGATTGAGCGCCGTGACCAGGCCGATACTCTGCTCCAGGTAACCCCGGCAGACCTCTTCGTTGGCGGTAATGCCCTGGATGCAGTCCCGCTGCAGGGATCCCATGGCCGCGCCCAGGTAGCGGATCGACTCCAGCAGCTTGAACCCGATCAGCGGCTCCATCACGTTCAATTGCAACTGGCCTGCCTCGGCCGCCATGGTGATTGCGGTGTCGTTGCCGATGACGGTGAACGCCACCTGGTTGACAGCCTCGGGAATCACCGGGTTGACCTTGCCCGGCATGATGGACGAGCCCGGTTGCTTCTGCGGGAGGTTGATCTCGTTCAGGCCCGCGCGCGGCCCGGAGGACAGCAGGCGCAGGTCATTGCAGATCTTCGACAGCTTGATCGCGCAGCGCTTGAGCATGCCCGACAACAGCACGAAGGCTCCCATGTCGGAGGTGGCCTCCACCAGGTCAGCAGCGGCTTTCACCGGCACGCCACTGATCCGGCGCAGGTGACCGATGGCCAGCTCGCGGTAGTCCGCCTCGGTATTGAGCCCGGTACCAATGGCGGTGCCGCCCAGGTTGACCTCGGTGAGCAGCTCGGCCATTTCATTGAGGCGGGCCACCTCTTCGCCGATATTGGTGGCAAAGGCACTGAATTCCTGCCCCAGGGACATGGGCACCGCATCCTGCAGCTGGGTGCGCCCCATCTTCAGGACCGAACTGAACTCCCTGCCCTTCTCTGCCAGCGCCTCCTGCAGCTCACCAGCCGCTACAGTGAGCTCACGCAGGCCAAAGACCATCGCCAGCCGCAGCGCCGTGGGGTACACATCGTTGGTGGACTGGGACATGTTCACGTGAATATTGGGGTGGAGGACATCGTAATCACCGCGATTGTGCCCGAGGATTTCCAGGCCCCGGTTGGCGATCACCTCATTGGCGTTCATGTTGGTAGACGTGCCGGCGCCGCCCTGAATCATGTCCACACAGAAATGCTCGTGATGCCGGCCCCCGACCAGTTCATCACAGGCCTGCGCAATCGCCCGGTGCTGCTCTTCTTCCAGTTTGCCCAGGTCCCGATTGGCGCCGGCACAGGCACGCTTGACCATGGCCAGCGCCACCACCAGGTCGGGGAAGTGCTTCAGGGGAATACCGCTGATACTGAAATTCTCCAGGGCACGCAGGGTCTGCACCCCGTAATAGGCCGCAGCCGGTACCGGCCGTTCGCCCAGCAGGTCTTTTTCCACCCGAAAGTCGACAGTGTCGCTCATGATGTTTTCCACACAGAGGGCCGGCCGATGCGCGGTCGCGCCCGGCCAATAAGTGAAACAGGAAAGAAGCCGTGCCCGTGGTCCGGGCGCGGGAATAGTAACGCCGGCACCCGGGCCGGCAATGACCAGTGGCGATTCTCGCCGCCCCCGTGGCGAGAATTCAGGGATAACGGTGGCTAGCGAAACCCTACCACCAACGGCTCCAGCGACAGGCTTACAGAACAGAGCAGTAGTTTGCTGGGCATTGTGATCCCCTGGCGGGGTGCACCCGGCTTCAACCGGGAGGTTATAGTCATGTGGCCAGGGAGTAACGACTTTAGGGTCCCGGGTTTATGCGGGCGGTTGTTGACTGAGAAATCAGATACCGCAGCCGGCCGCGTCGATCAGCATATGGGCTACCAACCCTACCCCGAGCATGCGTATGGGCTTCCAGGGCAGGAACAACAATGCACCCATCAGCGAAATCGGCAGCATGGTGTGCAGTGGGTAACTGTTGATTGCGCACTGCACCGGCCCGGAGCTGGCCTGCACGAACAGGTGGTCCAGGTCCACCAGGTTTGCCGCCAGCATAATGAGGGCGGCCTTGAGCCAGTCGTTGCGGAAGAATATCCAGGCCAGGGCAATTGGCACCACCAGGTGAAGCGAGATATGAATAAAGCCGTACATTGAATCCTACAAAAGTTCTTCAGCGGAAATAGACCCCAGGCCTTCCTCGATGTCCTGGCGGATGGCAGTCCGGACTCGCCCTGCATCGCCTGCGGCAATGGCTTCGATCAGGTCCTGGTGCCGGTCAGGCAACTCCTGGACACCGAAACGCTGGAACACCAGATGCTGCAACGGGGCCGTCTGGAGCCACAGGCTCTCGATCAGCGAAAGGATGATGTGGGGGCGCCCCAGCCGGTAGAGCGTGAAGTGAAACTCCAGGTTAGCCGTGACATATTCCTGGATATCCTTCTCAGCCAGGGCATCGGTCACCCGCTCGTCGAGCCGGCGCAATTCGCGCAGCTCGTCGGGGCCGACGAAAGGCAGCGCCTGCTCAGCGGCCTGGCATTCCAGCGCCACCCGCGCGGCGCATATCTCGGCGAGTTTCTCCGGTGTCATGGTCGGCACCGTCACGCGGCGGGTATCCGACAGCTCCAGTGCTCGCTCTGATGTCAGCCTCCGCAACGCCTCGCGAACCGGCATGGGGCTGCAATCAAGTTCCGCGGCCAACCCGCGGATAGTGATGGCGTGTCCCGGCAGGAACTTGCCGCGCAGGATGGCATCGCGCACCTGGAAATAGACCCGCTCCTGGGTGGTGCGGTACTCCTCCTGCGGAGCACTGAATTCCGGCTGACCGCTCATGCGGCACTCACCCTGTCCAGCTTGTGCAACACGTCGTCACGCCCCACCTCGATCATATGCTCGGCGATTGTCCCCTGTTGCCACATTTCGAAAAAGTCCTCGGCCACGCGCCTGCTCGCATCCACTACCGCATGCCAGTACTTGAGCCGCTCTTCAGTATTCAACTGGTAGAAATCATCCCGATCGGGAATCTTGCCGAATGGCAGCGAAGCCACAAACGCCGGCGACGGTGCCAGTAACAGGACGTTCTGCATGGCCCCGCCCCGCACCCAGCGCCAGGTCAGGCTCTTGTCAAACCAGCCGGGTACCATGTAAGGGAAGAAGTGTGGGTACAGCGCCAGCCCTTCCGGGTGGCGGAAACGCAGGTCAAAGTGATAATCGGTTATCCCGCCATCGCGATAATTGCCAAGCGGCGCCCCGTGCGGATTCTGGACCCCGGTCATCACCAGGGGAATGGAGCCACTGGCCAGGACTGAGCTGCGCACGTTCTCGCGCGACAGGGCAATATTCACGGTGCGCAGGCTGTCGAACTTTACCGTCGGGGAGTCTCCCGCGTGAAACACCACCCGGTCCCAGAACGCACTCAGACTGCGACGCGAAAATGCGTTGGCCAGTGCCGAGGCCAGCAGGGCCGGCGCCAGCACCGCGCGGCGCTCACTGGCCAGGGGCCCGCGCCCGCGCACCGTGACGAAATGGCTCTGCCAGATGCGATTGGCTGCTACCTGTGCCGCTCCCTCGTCACCCAACACATCCTGCAGGATTTGCTCCGCGGTAGTGGTGATTTCGGCGGGTGTGGGCTTGCCGGAATCATAGGCCTGGTGGATATACCCGTACTCAAGTGCCTCCAGGGCCTCGAGCGGCCTGTCCATCGCGTAACACATATTGCGAAAGCTGCCGATCGAGGAACCCACCGTGGCGATGGGGTGCTGGCGATCCCGGAAGAACTCGCCCATCAGTACCCGGTCCAGCTGGCTGATCACCAGCCACTTGGGGCCCCCGGAAGCCCCCACCAGGGTCGAAATCTGTTCCTGGCGCAGGCCCTCCGCCCGGACCTGCCGGGCGGCAGCCGCCCCCGCCAGTATTACGCAGGATCTTTTTTTCACAAATCTTCCCAAATTTCCTTAAGGGCGACCTTCCGGGCCGCCGCCTCGTACTTCAACCGGCAGACTGCTAGTGCCAGCCCACAGGACGCGCAGTGTGCATTACCACATGAGCATCCCGGGCACTGCCACCCGCC
>NZ_FNFH01000001.1:138962-881492 GCF_900100355.1 Microbulbifer yueqingensis
CTTACCAGGTGCCGGTGTTTTCCATTGAAGCCCAGGGCTCCTGCGGCTCCAGCGCCTCCCCTTTCTGCAGCAGCTCAATGGAAATGCCATCCGGTGAGCGTACAAATGCCATGTGACCGTCCCGCGGCGGGCGGTTAATGGTTACCCCTTCGTCCATCAGGCGTTGGCATATGGCATAGATATTATCCACACGGTAGGCCAGATGGCCAAAATTGCGCCCGCCGCCATAGCTCTCCGGATCCCAGTTGTAGGTCAGCTCCAGCAGCGGGGCCTTGTTCTCCCGCGCACTCTCGGCGTCCCCGGGCGCGGCCAGGAAGACCAGGGTAAAACGTCCCTTGTCACTGTCTTTCCTGTGGACTTCCTGCAGTCCCAGCTTTTCACAATAGAAACGGAGGGACTCCTCAAGATCCGAAACCCGGACCATGGTGTGCAGGTATTCCATCGTATGACGCCTCCAGGCGATTATTGGTTAAAAGATGCGCGTATTTCATTGGGACAGTATCCGGGAATCCAATAGGAATCGCCTATCGCGTCAATAGGCCCGGCCAGCCCATGTGCCAGATCGCGGATGTCGGCGCGAAGTCAAACCGGCTACAATCGCGCGGTAAATTAAAGCTTGTAAATCACGGATGCCAGAACCAAATGTACCAGAAATACTTCCGCCGGTTCCTTGAGGGTGCGGCTCAAAGCGCGGGCTCCGGCGCCGGAGCGCCACTGCATATGGCCTGTCATTCCCATCACTACTGGCCGGATGTCACCTACGAGGCCGTAAAGCAGTACTGGAACGACTCCGCCACACAGGCAGATGCCAAATGGGGCCCGCTGTTTGAAGAGAAAATTCCCGCCTGGCAGGCAGCGGTGGCACGGGTGCTCAATCTCCCGGCGCCCGAACGCATCGCCATAGCTCCCAATACCCACGAGCTGGTCTATCGCCTGGTAAGTGCCTTTGACCCGTCCCGGCCGCTTCGTATCCTGACGACGGATGGCGAATTCTACAGCTTTGCCCGACAGCTTCACCGGCTGGAGGAAGACAGTAATATCGAGGTGACGCGCATCCACAAGGAACCCTACGCGACCCTGGCCGAGCGTTTCGAGCAGGAGCTGCACCGGGGCAACTACGAGCTGGCCTACGCCAGCCAGGTATTCTTCGACTCCGGAGTGGTTTTCCCGGATCTCGCCGGGATTGCCGCGCGCAAGCCGGAACGAACCGAGTTCGTGATCGATGGCTACCACGGCTACTTCGCCCTGCCCACAGACCTGGGGCCGGTCGCCGACAAGGTGTTCTATACCGCCGGCTCCTACAAATACCAGGGCGCTGGCGAAGGCCTGTGTTTCATGAGCATCCCGGCCGGCTGCAAGCTGAGGCCGCGCTATACCGGCTGGTTCGCCGACCTGGAGGAGCTGGAGAACCGTGCCGACCAGGTGAGCTTTGCCGACAACTGGTTGCGCTTCGCGGGCTCCACCATGGATTACTCTACCCTGTACAAGGCGCTGGCGATCCTCGAGCTGTACGAGCAGGAGGGTGTGACGGTGGAAGGCATTCACGAGTACGTCCAACAATCACAGCAGCGCTTCCTGGCCAGCATGGATGCCGCCGGGCACCCTCTCCTGAATCGCGACAACCTGATCCATCACGACCTGGACAATGGCCACGGCCACTTTTTCACCTTCGATTGCACCACGGCACAAAAGTCGGAAGACCTGCAGGCCGAACTGCATTCACGCGGGGTATTGTGTGACCGGCGGCAACAGTTACTGCGACTCGGGTTCGCCATCTACCACGCAGCGGACGAAACCTTTCAGCGTGTATTCAGTTAAACACGGTGAGAATGAATGAAGCTCTCGGATAAGCATTCAGGAAACAACAGGGAGATAGCAATGCAGAGAACAACTAAGTGGATTGGCGGCGGCCTGCTGGCCGCCCTGCTGGCGCTAAGCGGCGGCTGTGGCAACGGCGTCGAGGGTCAACCGACCGGGACCCTGGTAAGCATCTCTGCCCAGGGTGAAGCCAGCAAGGTACCGGACGTGGCCGAGATTTCCGCAGGTGTAGTAACCGAGGCCACGGAAAGTAACGAGGCCATGAAAGCCAACGCCGAGCAGATGGAGAAACTGATTGACGCAATCGCGAAGGCGGGCATCGACAAAAAGGATGTCCAGACCAGCGGCATCAGCCTGACGCCGCGCTACGCGGCCCGGCCAGACAACCAGGGCCCGAACCGCCAGATCACCGGGTATATGGCGCGCAACACCGTGCGCATCACGGTGCGAGAGGTGGATGAACTGGGTGAGGTTCTGGACAAGATGGCCGAAGCCGGTGCCAACAATATTTACGGACCAAGCTTCTCCATCGGCGAGCCGGAGCCCCTGCGGGCCGAAGCCCGGGAGAAAGCCCTGCAACAGGCCAGGGAGCGGGCCGAGGCCTATGCCGGCGCGCTGGATATGAAGGTCGCCCGCATCGTAAGTATCTCAGAGGGCAGCCAGGGTGGTATGCCGCGCCCGATGATGCGTGCAGAAATGGCCTCCGCCGATGCACGTACGCCGGTGGCGCCGGGTGAGACCACCGTATCGGTCAACCTGGAGCTGGTGTTCGAACTCGTGGACTGACTGCTTGGGCGGTGCGGGCCCGCGGGCCCGCCCATTTCCCTGCTTCCCCCGGGCCCTCTCCCCTTCCCCCTCCCCCCTTCTTCCGTTCCCGACTACAAAGCCTTTGCCCTGCCTACACCGCAGACCGCGCAGCCAGCATTTGTCGGTGAGAGCTATGTATCAGTTTTCTCCCGGTGACCTACATTTTCCTCATACGCCCATCAATTTAAAGGAGCAGAGAATATGCGCGCACTGGTCTGGCACGGCATCGGCGACATACGAGCCGAAACCACGGATGACCCGTCAATCGAGAACGATCACGACGCCATCATCAAGGTCACCGCCACCGCCATCTGCGGTTCGGACCTGCACCTGGTCAATGGGGTGGTACCGGAAATGCATGAGGGCGACATTCTCGGCCATGAATTTATGGGCGAGATCGTCGAAACCGGCTCCGCGGTCCGGAAAATGAAGGTGGGCGATCGCGTAGTGGTTCCGTTCACCATCGCCTGCGGCGACTGTTTCTTCTGCGACCGTGACCTCTATTCCCTCTGCGACAACTCAAACCGCAAGCCGGAGGTCGCGCGCCAGGCGCTGGGACACGCGACTGCCGGCCTGTTCGGCTACTCCCACCTGACCGGCGGCTTCGCCGGCGGCCAGGCCGAGTATGTGCGGGTGCCCTATGCCGACGTGGGGCCCATCCGTATTGACAGCGACCTGCGGGATGATCAGGTGCTGTTCCTGTCTGACATCTTCCCGACCGGCTATATGGCGGCAGAGAACTGCGCTATTGAGGATGGCGACACTGTCGCCATCTGGGGTTGCGGACCCGTGGGGCAGTTCGCCATCCGCAGTGCATTCATGCTGGGGGCCGGACGGGTGATCGCGATCGACTGCGTGCCCGAGCGCCTGGCCCTGGCCCGGGATTTCGGCGGCGCCGAGACCATCGATTTCAGCTCAGAGGATGTGCTGGAGCGACTTGCGGAGATGACCGGCGGCCGCGGCCCTGACCGGTGTATCGATGCCGTGGGGGCCGAAGCCCACGGACACGGGGACAAGCCGGCCGTTACCCCGGAGGGGGCCAGCAAGCCTGGTGACAAGCCCGACCACCCCGACGTGCTGGCGCAGGCGATCATGGCCTGCCGCAAGGGCGGCACCCTGTCGGTGCCCGGGGTCTATGCGAAGACAGTGGAGCTGCCCTTCGGGGCATTGATGAACAAGGGGCTGGCGCTCAGGAGCGGCCAGACCCACGTGCAACGCTACCTGGCGCCGCTACTAAAGCGTATTGAGAATGCCGATATCGACCCATCGGCAATCATCACCCACCGGGCCGGACTCGACGAGGGACCGGAGCTTTACAAGGCCTTTTCCGAGAAGCGGGACGGCTGCATCAAGGTCTTCCTCACTCCCTAGGCATCCCCGCTTACTGGCCCGCCGTCGCCTTCCGCGGCGCGGCGGGCCGCTTGTAAATCTTGCCGCCCTTCATGATAAAGCGGACCCGCTCAAGCTGGGTGATATCCTGCAGCGGGTCGCCGGCCACCGCGATGATATCGGCATGCTTGCCCGCGCTGATGCTGCCCAGCTGGTCCTGTACCTGTAACAGCTCGGCGGCGTTCCAGGTCGCGCTCCGCAGGGCGTCGGCAGGTGTCATGCCGGCGGCCACCATCAGCGCAAACTCCTGCGCGTTGTCACCGTGACGACTGACTCCACTGTCGGTGCCGAAGGCAATCTTGACCCCGCGCCGGTAAGCTTCGGCGAAGGTGTCCCTGATAAGCGGCCCGATGGTGGCGGCCTTGGTCCGGACAATTTCGGGGAAGAAACCTTCCACCCTGGATTTCTCGGTGACCCAGTCGCCGGCCAGCAGTGTGGGCACATACCAGGTGCCATGGCGGCGCATCAGCTCGATGGTTTCGCCATCCATGTAGGTCCCGTGTTCAATGGAATCGACCCCCGCCCGGATCGCCCGCTCCATGCCCTCTTTGCCGTGGGCGTGGACCGCTACCGTAAAACCATAGTCCTTCGCCGTACTCACGATGGCTTCCAGCTCGTCTTTCATGAATTGCGGATTCTGGCCACTCTTGGCCACGCTCAGGACACCGCCGGTAGCGGTGATCTTGATCAGGTCGGCACCGTCCTTGTAGCGTTGCCGCACGGCTTCGCGAGCACTGGCAACCCCGTTCACGACACCTTCAACCGGACCGGGCTGGCCCATCAGGTCAATGCGGTAGCCATTGGTCGGATCCGCGTGGCCGCCGGTGGTGGCAATGGACTTGCCGGAAGTAAAAATACGGGGCCCGTCGACAGTGCCATTGCCGATGGCCTCCCGCAGGCTCACGGTCACGTTGCCGGTATCACCCAGGTCCCGCACGGTGGTGAAGCCTGCCATCAGGGTACGATGCGCGGTATCCACGCCACGCAGGGCGTAGTCAGCCGGATTCCAGGTGAAGCGCTCGACATAGGTGCGCGGCCCGAATTCGGTCACCAGGTGGGTGTGCATGTCCATCAGGCCCGGAAGTACCGTGTAGCCGCGCAGGTCCACCAGCTTTTCCCGGTCGCGCTTGGCGAATCCCTTCTGGACAGACTCTATGCGGCCATCAACCACGTGAATTGTGCGGTTTTCCAGGATCTCACCGGATTCGCTATCGAACATTTTGCCAGCATAGATCGCCAGCGATTCTGCCGAGGCCTGCGCGGCCCCCAGGGTCGCAAGTAAAACCGAGGTAAATATCGCGGCGCGTATGCCGAAGCGCCCCCTTTTGGTAGTTGTGCTCATTGTTACACCTTTTACGACTGGCTTAGCCTTGGTTGTTCTTGTGTCGAGTGGGCCTATGACCGCACAATCTACCCTATTCCCAATGCAGAGAGAAATGCCCCATGAAGATCTATGAATACGCACAGGCACCCAATTGCCGCCGGGTGCGCATGTTTCTGGCCGAGAAGGGAATCGAGGGGGTTGAGTTCGTGCCGGTGGATATCGCCCGCGGCGAAAATCGCACCGATGACTACCGCCGCAAGGATTTCAACGGCAAGGTCCCGGTGCTGGAGCTGGATGACGGCACCACCATCGCCGAGTCCGTAGCCATCAAGCGCTACCTGGAGGAGCTCTACCCAGAGCAACCGCTGTTCGGCCGCGACGCAAAAGAGAGGGCCAGGGTGGAGATGTGGAACCGCCGCGCCGAGTTCAACCTGATGGTGAACGTCGGCATGTGCTTCCAGCACACAACCGGCTTCTTCGCCGACCGTATGACAACCTTCCCGGAGTATGGTGAGGAATGCGGCCGCAAGGCACTGGCATTCTTTGACGAGCTGGACCGCCACCTGGCCGACAACCGCTACCTGGCGGGCGACTACTATTCCGTCGCCGATATCGGCATGGTCTGTGCCCTGGACTTCGGCAAGGTGGTTAACCTGCGTCCCAGTGCAGACAAGCACCCGCACCTGAAACGCTGGCGCGACGAACTGAACGAGCGGCCCAGCGCCCGGGCCTAGCCCACCGCCGGGTAACGGTGCCAGCAAGCCAGGTATGAGGTATACCCCTGGCTCGCCCGCGCGCGGCTAAGCGGCTAGGTGGAAAGCACCTCGGAGGCGGAGGTCTTGCGGGTACTGACCACACGCACATCCCGCTGCGGGAAGGGAATTTCGATACCGTGGCGCTGCAGCGTCTCGAATATGATCAGCAGCAGGTCCCCGCCGACGCGGTTGCGCCCGTCATCAATGCCCTCCATCCAGAATTCCACGAACATATTCACTCCGCTGTCACCGAAACTGTCGATCTCGCAGTCCGGTCGCTCCTCGAGAGGCAGGTGGTCCCCACTGAGCACCTGGGGATGGGAAGCCACTGCCGCCTTGATGATTTCCACCATCTCGCGGATGTTGGTGCTGTAGCTCACGGAAAAATCGACGCGGTAGCGCTGTTTCTTGTTTTTGTGGGTCCAGTTGATAAAGGAATTGGAAACAAACTTCTCATTGGGAACCACGATATCCTTGCCATCAAAGGTCTCAAGGGTGGTAGAGCGCATATTCAAGCGGGTAACCAGGCCTGTGCGACCATCCTCAAGTTCGATGTAGTCGCCTACCGTCACCGACCGGTCCAGCAGGATGATGATGCCGGAAATGAAGTTGGAGGCAATCGTCTGCAGCCCGAAACCGACCCCCACGCCGACCGCGCCCCCGAATACGGCCAACGCGGTGAGGTTGATTCCCATCAACTGCAGGATTAACAGCGCGACGAGAGTGAACAGGCCAATCTCAAACAGCTTGGCCGCCACCTCACGGGTGCGGAAGTCCAGGGTCTCCTGCTTGCGGATGATGTTCTGGCCGGTGGAGTTGGAGACGCGACCCAGCCAGAACAGAAGCGAGCCGAAAATGACAGTGCGGGCGATCCCGTAAGCCGACAGGCGGATATTGCCAATCTCCACCGCCATCGCATCGAGGACCTGCACGATGTCATCCAGTGCCCCGACCACGTACAGGAACAGGATAGGCATGCCAACCCAGCGGAAAATGTGGGCGGCCGCGGGATTGGTGACCACCACCCGCACGAAGGAATTGAACAGCAGGATGATCGCCACCGCGAGCGCTGTCTGTACGACCCAGCTCTGGCCGATAAACTGGGGAATAAACACCACCGCCACTTTCAGCAAGACGATGGCGAGCAGCGGAAACAGCAGGCGTCCACAGCGATAGGCCATCATTCGCAGTGGGTGCAGCTCCGGCGACTGCGGTGGGCGGCGAAGGGCGGGAACGTAGCGCTGCAGGCGGTGGGTAACAACAAAGGCGAGCGCGTAAACACCCGCAATGATGCCAACCTGGCTGAGGACACTGGCTTCACTGGTGGATGCCAGCAATTCACCCACCCGCTGCACAAACCGATCCAGCAGTTCCCCGCTCTCCATAATCCCTACCACTCAGGCAAAATTCATCGAGGTTATCAAGCGCGAGGGTTCTACCGGCGCCCTCCCGCTGTCCTAGAGGACCCATTAAAACACGTCAACGGTAACCCGGGTACCTGGCGGCCGGCGCCGGGTGTCCTAATCGACCGACTCCACGTCGGCGACCGAAACCGCATCCTCGGGCAGGCTGGCAATGTCGGGCTGGCGCCGGCGCCGGGTCTTGGCCGGCACCATGCCGCGCATGGCCTCCAGCTTACCGAAGCAGAGCAGCTTGTCGTTCGGCTCCAGCTCCCGCTGCGGCTTCGGGTTCGGGATCACCTTGTTGCCCCGGTAGAGTGTCAGCACGTTGATATCATGCTCATACAGCCTGGTTTCCTGAATGGTGCGGCCGACAAACCTGGATCCCTCGGGAATATAGATTTCACTGACCCCGTAGCCCTTGCTTACCGTCAGGCGCTGGCGCACATCGATTTCAGGGAAATCCACCTGTGCTGCGATGTACTCGATCACCGCGCCGGCCACATCCAGGCCGGTGCAGGTCTCGATGCCCTCGAGGCCGGGCGATGAGTTGACCTCCATGATCTGGGGGCCTGTCTTGCCCTCGAGCATATCCACCCCGGCCACCTGCAGTCCCATGATCTGCGTCGCCCGCACTGCGGTATCGATATATTCCTGCGGCAACTCCACCGGCTCGGCGATGCCGCCCCGATGCACATTGCTGCGAAACTCCTGCCCCTGCGCGACTCGCCGCATGGCCGCGACAACGCGATCACCCACAACAAAGGCACGAATATCCCGCCCCTTGCTCTCTGCAACAAATTTCTGGATCAGCACATTCTGCTTCTGGGCCTGTAACAGCTCGATAATGGCCTCTGCCTGCTTTACGGTTTCCGCCAGCAGTACACCGATGCCCTGGGTGCCCTCGATCAGCTTGATCACTACCGGCGCACCACCAACCCGTTCTATGGCCGGCAGCACATCTTTCTTGTTGTGAACGAAGGTGGTCTGCGGAATACCGATATGGTGCCGGCTGAGCAACTGCAGGCTGCGGAGCTTGTCACGGGAGTTGTTGATACCGTGGGCAGTATTGGCGCAAAACACGTCCATCTCCTGGAACTGGCGCACCACTGCCGTGCCGTAATAGGTTATCGAGGCACCAATACGCGGCAGCACGGCGTCGTAATCCTCGATCTGCTTTTGCCGGTAGAACAGGTCCGGCGCCCCCCTCTTCAGGTCGATGGCGAATTTGATGGTGTCCAGTACCTGCACATCATGCCCACGGTTCTGTGCAGCCTCCTGCAGCCGCATGGAGCTGTAGCATTTGGGGGAGCGGGAAAGGATCGCAAGCTTCATGGTGGCCACCTTTATTATGGGGCGGGCAGGTCTCATGCTCGCCCGGATTGACTGGTCGAGAACGCAACCACAATTACCAATGAGGAGGAAGCCCCCGGATTGCGTATCTCGCTTTATTATTCGCTGCCCCGGCGCGACCGGGGCGCGCGGGATAAACAGGATCAGTTCCCAGCCTAGTAGAAAACGGAGAAAACGCCAATCTCGCCTACCGGAGGGTGACGGGAGAGCTCCTCAGGATTCACCCGGCAGCACGGTGACCGGCCCGATATCCAGTGCCTCTACTTCCTCGCGGATCTCGTCAAGGTCACCGACGACCACCCAGGTGAACTGCCCGGGCTCGAGTACTTCCCTGGCCGCTGTCATTACGTCGTCCCGGGTCAGCGCCCCCACGCGCTGGGGGTAGTTGGCGATATATTCGGGTGGCAGGCCCTTCTCCACCTGCCAGGCGATGCTCGAAAGCAACTGTGCCTTGGTCTGGAAGCGGGCGCTCTGCTTGAGCACCTCGTCGTCGCGATAATCTGCCAGCTCCTGTTCCGTTATGGGTTGATCACCCAGGAACTCTTTGTACTCACGGAGCAGCTCTTTGATCGCCGCGGCGGTCTTGTCGGTCTGCACGGGGGCAAACAGAACATAAGGCCTCTGCGCCTCGGTATCCAGCGACACGGCCTGCGCGCCGTAGGACCAGTGTTTGTCTTCCCGGAGGTTCATGTTCACCCGCGAGGTAAACTTACCGGCAATGACGCTGGCCATGGCATCGAAAGCCTCCGCGCCCTCGGGTTGCCAAGGGGGGATCACCAGCCCGGCGAGTATATAACTCTGCTTTGCTCCCGGCCGGTCAAGCAGGTAGACCCTTGGCTGCGACGGGCGCTCCACCTCGGCGACATCGATCTGCGGTACCTCACCCTCCGGCGCCTTCCAGCCCCCGAGCGTGTCATTGAGCATGGCTTTCAGCTTCTCGGCAGTCACATCACCCACCACCGTGAGCACTGCATTGTCGGGACGCAACCAGGTATTGTGAAATTTCACCAGGTCGTCGCGGGTAACCGCCCGGATGCCCTCAACGGTGCCGGAGCCGGTCAGTGGCGCGCCGTAGGGATGCCCCTGCCCGAACAACAATGGCGGCAGCTCGCGCAGGGCCAACCCCTGGGGCTGGGCCTTTTCCTGGGCGATTGCATCGATGCGGTTGGACTTTACCCGGGCCAGGTCCTCCTCCGGGAACAGCGGTTCCTGCACTACTTCTGCCAACAGCTCCAGCGAGGGCTCTAGCTGTGAGGTCAGGGCGCTGAAGGTGATGTTGTTGTAATCCAGGCCGCTATCAGCGCTGATACTCGCCCCCAGTTCCTCCTGTCGGCTGCTGAAAGCGAGGCTGTCGTACTTGCCCGCCCCCTCGCTCAGCATCCGCGCAGCGAGTGAGGCCAGGCCCGGCTTATCGCCGTCTGCCGCCGCGCCGCTACGAAACTGCAGGTTCATGAACACCGCCGGGGTATCGTGGCGCTCGGCCAGCACCACGCGCAGGCCGTTGTCGAGTGTGAACTCCCTTTGTTCGGGTAATTCCAGTTCGACCGTTTTATCCACCGGCGGGAGGCTGCTGCGATCGGCCCCTTCGTCGGCGGCCTGGTATTCAGCCCGGGGCTTGATGACCAGGGTGTAACTCTCCGGGGTCAACCATCGCTGGGCGACTTTCTGCACGTCCAGTGCCGATACCCGCGCGTAGTCTTCCAGGCCAGCGACCAGGGCGCCGGGATCGCCGTAGTAAAATTCGGACCGGGCCAGAATATCGCTCTTGCCGCCGAAACCACCGATTTTTTCCAGCCCCTTGACCAGCCCCGCAAACTCGCTCTGCTTGATCCGGCGCAGTTCAGCGGCACTCACTCCGGCGTTGGCGAATTCCCGTAACTCCTCGTCGAGGAGCTTTTCCACCCTTGCCACCGGCACACCGGGCTTGACGTCGACCATGATCATCAGCTGCCCCGCCAACTGGCGCCCGTAATAGTATGCGCTGACACCGGTGGCCACCTGCTCTTCGCGCACCAGGCGCCGGTACAGCAGGGAATTGTTGCGATTTGCCAGCAGCGAAGTCATCAGCTCCAGGGCATTTTCCTCCTCGCTGCCCACCGCGGGGACATTCCACACTTTGTAGATCCGCGTCTGCGGCACCTGGTCAGTCAGTACCTCGCGCTTGTCCGGCTGCACCGGCAGCTCCCAGTTCTCCAGTCGTCGCGGCACGGTGGTGCTGGGAATATCGGCGAAATACTTGCGCGCCTTGGCCATGGCCTCGTCGACCTTGATATCCCCGGCGATCACCAAAATGGCATTGGCAGGCTGGTAGTAATCAGCAAACCACTGCTTGACGTCCTCCAGGCTGGCGTTGTCCAGGTCCTCCATGGAACCAATGGTGGTCCATGAGTAGGGATGGTGCGGGGGGAAGGTGCTGCGGGCGATTGTCTCGAAGGCCTCGCCGTAAGGGGCATTTTCGCTCTGGCGCTTCTCGTTCTTCACCACACCGCGCTGTTCATCGAGCTTTTCCTGGCTAATGGCCCCCTGGAAATGCCCCATGCGATCGGACTCCATCCACAGGGCCATGTCTACCGCTCCCCTGGGCACGGTTTCAAAATAATTGGTGCGATCGTTGTTGGTGGTGCCATTCATATCGGTGGCACCTGAGCGCTGGAAAGGCTCGAAATACTCGCCCGGGTAGTTCTCGGAGCCGTTGAACATCAGGTGCTCGAACAGGTGGGCAAAGCCGGTCTTGCCCGGCTCCTCATCCTTGGAGCCCACCTTGTACCAGATATTGACGGCGACAACCGGCGCCTTGTGATCCTCGTGCACGATTACCGTCAGGCCATTGTCGAGCACCTCCCGGTGGAAGGGGATCTCGATATCCGGAGCTTCGACATAGGCTTCTTTTCTCTCTGCCGCCGCGCGGCTGCTGGCAGCAGCTTCCTTGTCTACGGAAAGGGCACGGTGTTCCCCGTTCCCATCCCGGGAATCATCGGGCGCGCCGCATCCCCCCAGCGCCAGGATAGACGCGAGCAGCACGGAAAAAGCGTATCGCATTGGCATGAAATTATTTCCCGTTACCCTATCGGCATTAGTCTCTGGCCTGCCTCACCCAAGGGGGATTGCAGCCGCCACAGACTCGGAACAGATAGTTTAGGCAACAAACACGGCCGGGGGGGTTGGCCCATCCGGCGGGCAAAAAAAACGGGCGCTTCAGCGCCCGGGGAAATACTTCAGTTGGACTTCACGACGATACATCGCCAGAGGGAGAAGTGATTACAGTGCCGGTCCGGCGTCAGCCGCCGGACCCGGCCAGCAGCGCTCAGGCTGCGGCGGTATCAGTTTTTTTTACCGCATCTTCGTGACCAAAGCGTTCCTCGGCAATGCGGTCTGCCACATGGGCGGTGGTCTCACCGGTTTCCCCGGCACGCTCAAAGATTTCCTGCATGGTGTCGCCGATGCGATCGATGTGTGCCTTCACCTGCAACGGGTCATAGTCCCCGCCTTGCTGCTGGTAATAGACGTCGATAATGCCGCCGGCGTTAACGACATAATCAGGGGCGTAGAGAATGCCCTTCTCACGCAATACCGCGGCGTGGCGCTCCTCGGCCAGCTGGTTATTGGCCGCACCGGCGATCGCGCCCACCTTCAAGCGGGCAATGGTGTCGTCGTTGAGGATGGCCCCCATGGCGCAGGGTGCGAACAGGTCCACGTCCAGGTCGAAGATCTCGTCAGATCCCACAGCAGTGGCTCCCAGCTCATTCACCGCCCGGTCGATATTGTCCTGGAAGATGTCCGTGACATAGATCTCGGCACCGGCGTCCTTGAGCAGCTTCGCCAGGCGGAAGCCCACATTACCCACGCCCTGGATCGAAACTTTCAGGCCCTGGAGGTCGTCGCGTCCCCAGCGATGCCTGGCGGTGGCTTTCAGGCCCACGAACACACCATAGGCGGTGGACGGTGAGGGGTCGCCGCCGGTCTCGATACCCTCGACCAGGCCGGAGACAAATTCGGTGGTCTCGCCGATGACTTTCATGTCGGCGACACTGGTGCCGGAATCCTCGGCAGTGATATAGCGACCGCCCAGGGTGTTGATGAACTCACCCATGGCGCGCAGCAGTTCCGGGGTCTTGTCCTTGCGCGGGTCACCGATGATCACCGCCTTGCCGCCTCCCAGCTTCAGTCCGGCCATGGCGGATTTGTAGGTCATGCCGCGCGACAGGCGCAGTACATCTTCGAGCGCCTCGCCGTCATCGGCGTAGGGCCACATCCGGCAGCCGCCCAGCGAGGGTCCCAGATTGGTGTTGTGCACCGCAATAATCGCCTTCAGTCCGCTTTTGGCGTCCTGGTAAAAAGCCACTTGTTCGTGCTTGTCGTAGGCGGAATGGGAAAATATGCTCATTTCTTGTTCCTCTCCGGAGACCGGTTCTACAGCTGGGGAACAACCACAGCCCTTTGTGCGTTTTTATTCGAAGTTAGGATTATATCTATGATCAGGATATAAAGTTTGCAATCTTTGCACAAACAACCGCCCAACGGGCTAATCTGTCATACAGTCCGGCCGTTTTTAGGATGGAGGGTCATGCAAGACTGGAGCCGGCCCACCAGTCACCAATTGCGAGACCTTCCGCCCCGGTTAAACTGGTTCCACGATTCCTGTCTGGTAGAATCCGCGCCCAAATCGACCCGTAGAGACTCCCCGCATGCTGAACCCGGATGCCCTCAAGCAACTCTCCCAACTGAAGACCGATATTCGCTCCACCAAGGAGTTCGCCGAGGGGAGGGTCCGCGGCAGCAACGGCAAGTTCGGCTTTGTGATGCTCGATGACGGCCGCGAGGCCTTCCTGCCGCCACCTGAGATGGAGCGCGTCTTCCCGGGCGATCGCGTTCGGGTATGCCTCAACGAAGAGGACAAGGGCAAGCTGTCCGCTGAACTGGACGACCTGCTGGAGAGCGAACTGAAATACCTGGTTGGGCAGTATGTACAGCGCGGCCAGGGCCACTTCGTGCAGCCGAGCGAAAACGGTCTCACCCGCTGGATCTTCCTCCCGCCGAAAGCTCGGGGCAAGGCGCAGCCGGGCGAATTCATCGCCTGCAAGGTAATCCGCCACCCGTTCAGGGACGGCAAGGCGCAGGCGAAGGTTGTCGAAGTGATCGGCAAGCCGGAAATGCCCGGTATCGAGCATGCATTCGTGGTGGCCCAACACCGGCTTCCGGAGAAATTCAGCGACGCCGCGCTGAAACAGGCCGCGGAGATACGCGAGAAACTCTCCGAAGTCGCGGCCAGCCGGAAAGACGAGTCCGACATGGGTTTCGTCACTATCGACGCCGAGTCTACACGCGATATGGATGACGCCATTGCCGCGACCAGCCGGGAGGGTGGCTGGACCCTGCATATTGCGGTGGCAGACCCCTCAAGCCTAATCGAACCCGGCTCGCCCCTCGACAAGGAGGCATTCCAGCGCGCCCACAGCCAGTACCTTCCCGGCGAGACCCTGCCCATGCTCCCCCGCGAGCTGTGCGAGGACTCTTTCTCCCTGCTGCCGGGCGAGTTGCGCCCGGCACTGGTGCTGCATATCGATATCGACAGCGACGGCAGCCTCGGGGACAGTCGTTATGAGTTTGCCGCGGTGCGCTCCCGGCACAAGCTGAGTTACACACAGGTGTCACGGTTCATTGACGGCGAGGACGATGCCGTGCCGCCAGAGCAACACGACTCCATGCGCGCCCTGGCCGAGCTCAGTAAGGCGCGTGCCGCCTTCCGGGCCAGCCACTCGCTGATTATGGAGGATCGTCCGGATTACGAAATCCACCTGGACGAACGGCGCAAGATTGCACGCATCGAAAAGCAGGTGCGGAATGTTGCCCAGCGCATGATCGAGGAGGCCATGCTCGCCACCAATATCGCGGTGGGCGAAAAGCTGGCGGCGATGCAGCAGGGCTGCTTCTCGGTCCACCTGGGCTTCCGCGACGAGCGCCTGGGTGAAGTCAAGAGCCTGCTGAAAGAGACCCTCCCAGAGCATGCGGAGAAAGACCTGCACCAGCTGGACAACTACCTGGCCCTGGTGAAGTACCTTGAAACCCACCACGAGCCGAAGATGCAGAACCTGCTGGCGGTCCTCAAGCGCATGCTGCGTCCGGGCCAGCTGGCCAATACACCCGGGGCCCACCTGGGACTGGGGCTGGCAGCCTATGCCACGGTTACCTCGCCGATCCGCAAGTACAATGACCTGCACAACCACCGCGTACTGCGTGCCGCGGAAGAGGGACAGCGGGCAGCAGCGCTGGACGACAGCCAGGTCGAGACACTGCAGGACAGCCTGGTTCGCGGCCGCCAGGCCAACCGCGCCCTGGAACAGTGGCTCTACTGCCAGTTCATGCAGGACAAGGTTGGCAATGAATTCGCAGGCAAGATCACCCTCGTCAACGGCGCCGGCCTGGGCGTGCGGCTGGACGACTACGGGATCGACGGCTTCGTGCGCCTGAACACCGACAAGAAGAACCTGCCGGCGTTCGATGGCAAGCACCTGGTCCTGACCCACAATGACCACAGCTATCACCTGGAGCAACCGGTCACCGTCAAGGTGAGCAGTGTGGACGTCGACAAGCGGCGTATCGCGCTCGAGCTGCTCAGTGGCGGGACACCGCTGGCAGAGGTCCCTGCGGCCGCCGAAGCGAGCGAGTAGTCCACACCGCGGCCCCGACCGGGGCCGCGTTCCCACCTTTGCGCTCCACCTGTCCGCGCTGCGGGTATCCTCGCCGCACACAGCTATCACTCCCCTGCCCGCGGGCCCTATAATTGGCGCCGAATTGCGGGACCGGGCCACGAACCCGGCCGCCCGTCTGCCGGGCTCGCTTGATCAGGGCGGGCCGGGACCTTACCCAGGAACAGGAAGAAGGACCCAAGATGTCATCCATTGCCGAATTGAGCCCAACCCCACTGTGGAAACATTTCGCGAAACTCTGCGAAATCCCCCGCCCCTCCAAGCACGAAGAGAAGGTGGTGGCTTACATCATCGATTTCTGTAAAGAGCGCGGGCTCGACGTCAAGCTGGACCAGATCGGTAACGTCATCATCAAGAAACCGGCCACTCCGGGCATGGAGGACCGCAAAACCCTCGCCATGCAGAGCCATGTGGACATGGTGCCGCAGAAAAATGCCGATACCGACCACGACTTCCTGAAGGATCCCATCAAGGCCTATATCGACGGCGACTGGGTCACCGCCGAGGGCACCACCCTGGGTGCTGACAATGGTATTGGTGTTGCGGCCATACTGGCCCTGCTGGAGAGCACCGACATCCCCCACCCGCCGCTGGAAGCGCTGCTCACAATCGACGAGGAGGCGGGCATGACCGGTGCCAAGCACCTGCAGCCGGGCCACTTCGAGGCGGAACTACTGCTGAACCTGGACACGGAAGATGAGGGAGAGCTCTACGTGGGCTGCGCGGGCGGCGTGGACATCAATATCTCCATGCCCTACACCGCCGAGTCAGTACCGTCGGATCACAAGGCCTTCAGGCTTAGTGTGCGCGGCCTGCGCGGCGGCCATTCCGGCCTCGATATCGACAAGGGGCGCGGCAATGCCAACAAGATCGCCAACCGCATCATCGACATCGCCCACCGCGAACTCAGCGGCCTGCGTATTGCCGGCCTGGACGGCGGCAGCCTGCGCAACGCCATCCCGCGTGAGTCCTTCTCCACCCTTACTGTCCCCGCAGGCAATGCCGGCAGGCTGATGGAGATCGTCCTGCAGGAAAGCGCGGTGATCAAGGCGGAACTCGACAACGAGGCAAAGCTCGACATCGCGCTGGACGAGACCGAGGCCCCCTCCAGCATAATGGACCGCGATACCCAGCAGCGACTGGTGCGCGCGGTCCGCGCCTGCCCCAATGGCGTGGAGCGTATGAGCAGCGACCTGGAGGGTGTGGCCGAAACCTCCAACAACCTGGCCCGGGTGGTCACCGAGCACGATGGCAGTGATCACCAGGTGCGTATCCAGTGCCTGGTGCGGAGCCTGTCCGACAGTGCCCGCGACGATCATGCCCTCAACGTCGCTGCCACCTTCCAACTGGCCGGAGCCGACACCTCGCTGGACAATCCCTATCCCGGCTGGACGCCCAACATGCAGTCCCCGCTGCTGGCGCTGATGAAAGACGTATACAAGGACATGACCGGCGCAGAGCCGGCGGTTAAGGTGATCCATGCGGGACTCGAGTGCGGCCTGCTGGCCAAGCCCTACCCGCACTGGGACATGGTCTCTTTCGGGCCCACAATCCGCCGCGCCCACTCGCCAGAGGAGCGGGCCCATATCCAGAGCGTGGCGAATTTCTGGGATTACTTTCTCCGGGTGGTCCAGGCCACACCGGCCAGCCACCGCTAGAGCCACCTGCCCCCGCCGGGAAACCGGCGGAGGCCATAAGGCCCGCCCCCACTGGGAAACTACACACCAACGAGAAACCGTCGATGATCTACGGACTGGGAGCACTGCTGGTGGTATTGCTGGTATACGGCCCCTCGCTCTGGGTCCAGCTGGTGATGTGGCGTCATTCGAAACACAAGGATGCCATGCCCGGCACCGGCGGTGAGCTGGCTCGCCACCTCGTCGAGCGCTTCGGGCTCGACGGTGTCACCGTGGAACGGGGAAGGCCGAACGGCGACCACTACGACCCGGCCGGGAAAATAATCTCCCTCAGCCCCCGAGTCCACGACGGCAAGTCCCTGACTGCCGTTGCCGTGGCTGCCCACGAGGTGGGGCACGCAATCCAGTTTACCCGCAACGAACCCGTCAGCCAGCTGCGGCAGAAGCATATGCAGAAAGCATTCTTTATCAGGAAAGTCGGTACCGGCCTGATGCTGGCCATTTCCTCACTCGCACTCGTTGCCAAAATTCCCCATGTTTTCGCCATTGGCGTGGCGGTGGGCGTGATCACCATGCTGGCGTCCGCGCTGATGTATGCCGCCATCCTGCCAGAGGAATACGACGCCAGCTTCAACAAGGCGCTGCCGATCCTGGAAGAGGGATATGTGCCGGCGGAATATATCCCCGCGGTTCGATCGGTGCTGAAGGCGGCTGCACTCACTTATTTTGCCGGCGCCCTGACGGAAATGCTCAGCCTGTGGCGCTGGTTGAGGTTTATCCGTTAGCCGTCAGCTTCCCATCAGGATTCCCTGAATACAGGTTTGTCCCGCCTTGCACACCTTGCACACAACCGGCAATACATAGAAAAACAGTTCACCTTTCCCCCAAAAAATAGAACAAAATATCACGTGTAGAGTCACACTACTCGTCAACCACATCAGGAAGGAAGTGAAAATGAAAATAATCGCTGCCGTCTGCGCGCTACTCCCGTCCCTGGCCATGGCCGCCACCGACTCGCAATTTGGGCTGGGCCTGGGTACTCAATACGGAGGACTTGCCGGCTTCAAGTACTCAGTCGACCTGGGCTCCAGCAAACTCTACGCCGGTGCCGGCCTTGCCGGACAGGGCACCTCTTCCATGGGCAGGGAATACGGATTTTCGCTGGGCTGGGAGGCCGCCCTGACGGACAGGCATGCCCTTGGCCTGGTAGTGAGAACCAAACGCCCCCAGGACAACGAGGTCGCCCTCTCTCCCGCCCCATATGGAAGATACAAAGTCCGTTACGAAAGCTTTATTGGCCCCAGCTATACATACTATTTCCGCGGCTCCGACCAGGAGGGATTCCTGACAGGATTCACCGCCGGAAAATCATACCTCAGCAGCAATCGAGACCAGGAGTTCAAATCCGGTTTGGATTATGGCTTTCATCTCGGCTACCAGTTCTAGTGTTCGAATTTTTTCGGACAGCTGGAGTGGGTGGTCCCTGTAAGCACAGTCAGGGAAAAGAGAGTTGCGACCAACCGCACATTTTAGCCATTTGCCTCTCCCTGAATCAGAGTTCCGTCGAGTAGTACACCTTTCCCCGCTTATAGCTGCGGTATTAATAACACTGGTTTTCGCAGCGCGATGCCATGTGGGAAGCATCCTGCCAACAACTCTCTTGAGGCAATTCCCTCCCCCACCTTGATGGGCCGCTCAAAGAGCGGCTTTTTTTCTTTCCCCCGGCTGGCCTGGGATGCATCGCTTCCGGGCACGCAGCTGGCCCCAATTATTGCCGGGATGGACTGGCGTTCATCACTGTTTGGCGAGCCTCGATTGGGGCACGGCGAACTACATCACTATCTGCCACGGTAGATTTCTGTAAAGCCGGGCCAGCACATGGCGGTCCCGGATCTTCCGGTCCGCTGTGCCCTCGATACCGATGGAAACCTCGGAGCACTGCTGGTCCCTCTCTGGAAGCCCGGCCATTCACAAGCCCTTTGCGTCAGGCCAGGGATTGTGCACTGGCTGTCGCTTTCCGCTTGCCGCATAATTGCCGGCCAATTTCGAAAATAGAATGAATGGCCCGTTGTATGTGGTTCAAGAACCTGCGCGTATACCGCCTCACCAAAGAATTCGACCTCACTGCCGAAAAATTGAACGAACTGCTGGAGCCGGGTCTGTTCGTGCCCTGTGGCAGCCAGGATGCGGCCCGTTATGGCTGGGTGCCGCCGCTGGGCCGCCACGGCTCCGAACTGGTTCACAGCACCAACGGCTACCTGATGGTCTGCGCCAAAAAACAGGAAAAAGTCCTGCCCGCGGGCGTGATCAACGAGAAGGTAGAGGAAATGGCCCAGGCCATCTCCCAGAAAGAGGGTCGGCAGGTGGGCCGCAAGGAGCGCCAGAACCTGAAGGACGAGGTCCTGATGGAGATGCGGCCGAAGGCCTTCGCCCGCTCGCGCCTGCAATACGCCTATATCGCGCCGCGGGACGGCTGGGTGGTGGTAGATGCCGCCTCGGCCTCGGCCGCGGAGGAACTGCTGGAGAACCTGCGCGAGGCCATCAGCAGCCTGGCGGTGGTGCCGCTGGCGGCAAAGAACCTGCCCCAGCAGGCCATGACCCATTGGTTGCATGCCCCCGAGACACCGGCACATTTCGAGTTCGGTCACGAATGCGAGCTGCGCGACCCGAAAGACAGCGGCAGCGTCATCCGCTGCAAGAACCAGGACCTCTGTGCCGAGGAAATCCACAATCACCTGGTGGCGGGGATGCAGGTGCACAAGCTGGGCCTGACCTGGCGTGGCGGGGTGGAGTTTATCGTCGACGACCAGCTGTCCCTGAAGCGGGTGAAATTCAGTGATGAACTGATCGAAAAGGCGGACAGCGCCGATGCGGACAACGCGGCACAGCGTTTCGATGCAGATTTTTCGGTGATGACCCTCGAGATCTCTGCGCTGCTGACAGACCTGCTCGCGGCATTTGGTGGCGCGAACACGGAGACCACCAGCGTAGAGGAAATCGTCGCCCGCGCCTCCCGTGCCGAGGCGGAGCAGCCGTCTGCAGAGGTCGAGGAACTGGTATTCTGATCTCCTCGCCAGCCCCTCACCGGGGGGCTGGCTCTGCGTCACTGATCCCGAACCGGGCCTGCGCTTGCAGTCGCACTGGCCCCACTGGCACCGACCGCCCCGGCGCCTTATCCGCGCGGTCCATTCAGGCTGCCTCCCTCCCGTGTCATGCATCGACATTTGCACTCACGCAGCGCGAAGTCCCGACGGAATTTGCCGCCACACCCTGCGCCTCACTGGACTATGCTCACTGACTGAATCCCCACCGGGCCTGAATGCGGAAAATCGCTGCCCGGCAATCACCCCCAATGGAGCAACCGGGTATCCAGCATGAGATACAGCCTTGTCAGCTTCTTCACCGTCTCCCTGCTGCTCACAGGCTGCGAGGCGCCGCAGAGATTCAAGCTCCCGCAGATATTCGAGGCGCCGCAGATATTCTCCCCTACTGGTAGTGAGGGGCAGTGGGAAAAATACGAGACCTTCAACTTCGTGCCGTCGGGTGGCAGTGATGGCCGTGTGGTGTCGACCCTTCATGCAGAGGTTTCGCGGCAGCTGAACGCGCGCGGCATGAAGCGCAGCCGCAACCCGGATGTCCTAGTCAATATCGCGGTACACACGAGACAGCGATCAAAAGCGCGAGCCGGGACCGCCGGCTTTGCCGCGGCACGCTATCCGTTTTTACAGGATTATTACCGCGACCTTTCGAAAAAGCACGTGACCGATATCGATGGGGAAACCGAGGGCCGGCTGACCATCGATGTGCTCGATGTGAAACAGGGCGAAATGGTCTGGCGCGGCCGGACCGGGGGCCGCATCACCCCGGCGATGATGCAGGAACCAGAGGAGACACTGGCCACAGCGGTGGATGAGATCTTCCGGGAGTTCCCGAAGGCCGGGGGCTGATCACCGGTGGCCGGGCCACCGGATAAGACGCGCCCCGGGATGTATCAGACCTTTACCATCGGCCGGTCTTTCCGGCTCCACAGCACGTGGTACTTCTCGTTTTCGGGACGATCCGCACGGGAGAAGGTATGCGCGCCAAAGAAGTCCCGCTGCGCCTGCAGCAGGTTGGCCGGCAGGGATTCGCGCCGGAACGCATCGTAATAATTGAGAGCTGAAGAGAGTGCCGGTACCGGGATACCGCGCAGGCTGGCATCCGCCACCGCGCGCCGCCAGTTGCCCTGGTTGGCGGCAATCTGCTCGATAAAGAAATCGTCCAGTAGCAGGTTCGAGAGCTTGTGGTCGCGCTCGTAGGCGTCGCTGATGGACTGGAGGAATACCGCCCGGATGATGCAGCCGGCGCGCCAGATGCGCGCGATCTCGGCGAAATTCAGTTGCCAGCCCTGCTCCCGTGCCGCCAGCTTCATCAGGTCGAAGCCCTGCGCATAAATGCAGATTTTGGCGCAGTACATGGCGTCGTGCAGCTGGGCGATGACGGTCTCCCGCTGCTCCGCCGGCACCGGTTCCACATCCGGGCCCAGCAGTTTTTTCGCCGCCCGGGTGCGCAGCACCTTGCGCGTGGACAGGGAGCGGGCGAACACTGCCTCGGCGATACTGGGCGCCGGGCACCCCACCTCCAGGCTGCTCACCGCAGTCCACAGCCCGGTGCCCTTCTGGCCGGCCCGGTCGAGGATCACGTCCACCAGTGGTGAGCCGGTTTCCGGATCGGCGGTGCCCAGTACCTCGGCGCTGATATCGATCAGGTAGCTGTTCAGCGGTCCCTTGTTCCACTCCCGGAAGACTGCGGCGATTTCCTGCGGTGACATCTCCAGCGCACTGCGCATCACGTCGTACGCCTCGCAGATCAGCTGCATATCTGCGTACTCGATACCGTTGTGGACCATCTTCACATAGTGGCCGGAACCGATGGGGCCGATATAGGCCGCGCAGGGCTCCCCTTCCTTGACCGGATTACCGGGTTCGAAGCGCTCGATCGGCTGGCCGCTGTCTGGATCCACCTTGGCCGCCATGGCATGCCAGACCGGCTCGATGCGGGCCCATGCATAGGGATCGCCACTGGGCATCAGCGAGGGCCCGAAGCGCGCGCCCACCTCTCCACCGGATACCGCGGTGGTAAAGAAAATCAGCCGGCCCTCGTAGCGCTTGCAGCGCTCCACCGAGTCGGTCCACAGGCTGTTGCCGGTATCCACCACGATATCGTCGGCCTTGAGGCCTGCGTCCAGCAGCTTGTTGCATACGTCGTCCACCGGCGCCCCGGCGGGCACAGACAGGATCACCAGGTGCGGCGCCTTTACCCGCGCCAGCAGCTCGGTATAGGAGTTGCAGGTCTCGATCCGCGCCGGCTGCTCACCGCGCTCCAAGCGGTCCTGCTCCAGCAGGTCCTCCAGGCGATGGTGGTCCAGATCGAAGGCGCACACACGGTACCCGTTATCGGCAAGGTTCAGGATAAGGTTCTTGCCCATCACTCCTGCACCGATGAAACCGATGTCGCACAGAGAGTTGGTTGCAGCCATGGATTGCTCCGCAAATCGTGGTATCTAAGCCTGGCGGGCGCCAGATCGGGCGCGAAGTATAGCAACCTGCCGGCGTTACCGGGAGGCCGGAACCATTGCCGGCACCCGGGACCGCAACCGGGCGGCGCACACAGAGCATTGTGCTGAAAGGATAGCAGCGGGCAGTGAATGGCTCTCAACGGGTTCCGCTTTCGGTTACCATACGGCGGGCGCCAACCCGGGGAACGGGCACCGGCGGCCGCCGGAAATGACCAGTAACCTGCGGAGACTGGCGGCACGACGGAATACGCGAGGCGCAAGGCCAACACGCAAGGGGGAAAAGGCAAACATCATGGACCAGCAAGCAGTGATCGAATTTTATCTCGCCAACCAGTGGCTGGTCCTGCCAGTCTTTATCCTGCTGGTGATCGGCGTGGCGCTACTCTGGTTTGGCGGATTGGTCGCGGCACTCGTGGCCCTGGGGAACCGCCAGTGGCTCTGGGGAATCCCGACGCTCATACTGGGCCCCTTCACTGGCCTGCCTTACGCCCTGACCTATCCCGGTCGGGCGGAATATGCACGCAGCCTCATGCTGCGCGGACTTGCGCTGGCCCTGGCCTCCCTGCTCCTTTTGTTCCTGGTCTGGCTTTTTACCTGAGTCTTGTGCGAAAGGGACTATAGGGACTGTAGCCTCAATGTAATAGGTTGTAATGCTGCCCGGTATCCGCAGTCCCGGCAGGATGGTAGGCTCGGCTGAACTTCATCGGAAGAACAGGCCGGTCACTATGGCATCGCTACCTCAACAGTTGTCTCGTCTCTTTTTACTGGTTTCTGTATCCCTGGCCCCCCTGGTCGGGGCCGCAACGCTGCCCGGTGATGAAAAATCACCGGGATACATTTGCCCTCCCTGTGACCACGAGAAAAACCTGTTTCAGGCCAGTGCCGTCAACGCGCCCGGCGCCTGTAAAGTGTGCGGCATGGAACTGGTGGAAAAACCCCATGCGCCCGGCAGCGAGGACTTCGCCCTTCATGAGGGTTCCGGCAGTTTCATGCTCAGTAGCAACACTCCCGACTCGAATCCCCTGGCAGTTTTTTATCACCACCCGCAAAACCTGCGCGAAGATGCCCCGGTGCTTATCGTCCTTCCCGGTGCCGGCCGCAATGCCTGGAGCTACCGCGATACCTGGGTGGAATCCTCCGAGATGTACGGCGTGCTGGTGCTCGTGCCGCATTACGCGGAAACCCATTACCCGGAATTCTGGAGTTACAACATTGCCGGCATGATCGAGAATGTGCGCATCAATGAAGAGCGCACGGGGGTGGTGGGTTACGATATCAACCGCGCACCGCAGACCTGGCTGTTCAACGACTTCGACAAGATCTTCAACGTTGCTGTCCAAGAGCTGGGGCTCGGCACCGAAACCTATGACCTGTTCGGCCACTCCGCGGGCGGCCAGATCCTGCACCGCTTTACCCTCTTCGCCGGCGAGAGCAAGGCCCGGCGTATCCTGGCGGGTAATTCCGGCTGGTACACGGCACCCCGGTTCGACAAGCCGTTCCCTTTCGGCGTGGGCAGTGACATGCTCGACGGTGCCGGGCTGGCAAGGGCGTTCCAGCGGGAACTGGTGGTATTTCTCGGCGAACTCGATAACGCGAATGAGACCCGGGGCCACCTGGTGCGCACCCCCGAGGTCAACTGGCAGGGCGACCACCGCCTGTCCCGAGGCCGCTATTTCTTCGCCCAGGCCCAGGAGCGGGCCCGGGAACTGGAAACGGACCTGAACTGGCAGCTGGAAGTCGTCCCCGGGGTAGGACACGATTACGCGGCCATGGGAAGGGCCGCTGCCGATTACCTGTACGGCGGGTCCGGGGAACAGTAACGGGATCCAGCCAGTCATAGCGGGATAGTGACCCGGTGTGGATGATGGGGGCGGCCGTACTGGGAGATATCCCGGCTAAACTGCCGGACTACTCATCGTCAAGCCGGCCATTTCTGCCTGCGCCCCCGACAAAACGCGCCGCGCCTTCCAGGGCTTCCCCGAACACCACGGGGTAGCCCCCGGCCCCCTCCTCTTCCAGCGCCTGCGCCAGTGGCAAGTCCCACTGGCGATACGCGGAGCGGCGATCGGCCCGCAGGCAGCGTTGGGGGAAGCGGGCAATCTGGCGGGCCAGTGCCTGCGCGGCGTCCAGCACCGCATCGTCTTCCACCACCCGGTTGGCCAGTCCCATCTGCAACGCCTCCTCCGCGTACACGTGACGGCCGGTCAGGATCATATCCATGGCGCGACCGTGGCCGACGATACGCGGCAGGCGCACGGTGCCGCCATCGACCAGGGGCACGCCCCAGCGGCGGCAGAAAACGCCAAAGACCGCGGAGCGCCCGGCCACGCGCATATCACACATGAGCGCCAGCTCGAGCCCGCCAGCCACCGCATAGCCGCTTACGGCGGCGATCACCGGCTTGTCCAGCGGCATGCGCGTGGGCCCCATTGGGCCCGGCCCGGTGCCGGCGGACTCGATCCCATTGCGTCGCTCCGGGTCCGCCAGCGCCGAGAGGTCGGCCCCGGAGCAGAAGTTACCCCCACTGCCGGCAAGCACGGCCACACTGAGGCGGTCGTCGCCCTCGAATTCCTCAAAGGCACGGCGCAAGGCAGTGGCTGTCGGCCCGTCCACCGCATTGCGCCTGGCCGGGCAGCACAGGGTTATGGTGCAAACGGCGCCGTCAACAGATATCTCTACCGGGGACTGGTCCATCCTGCTCTCCTTGCGACTGGTGCATACGGCCATCATATATCCCCACAGCAGCCACTGACACCAACGCGCCAGGGCGGCTGTGAGCCCCAATCCCGCAGCCTACAATGCGAGACAGGTGAGCGAACCGAAACCCACGCGCTCCGTTATTGCGTCCTTACCGTGGGGGAGATCACCACATGATCGACGTGCCGACCACACTCGGGCAGATAAAGACAGCCTTGGCGCCCCTTGCCGGGAGCGATTCCGATTACACCCCCCTGCTGGAGAAAGCAGCGGAGCGCAGCGTCGTGCTGCTGGGAGAGGCGAGTCACGGCACCCACGACTTCTACCAGATGCGCGCGGATATCACCCGCCACCTGATCGAGGAACAGGGCCTGGATGCTGTGGTGGTGGAGGGGGACTGGCCGGACGTATACCGCATCAACCGTTTCGTGCGCGGCCTCGACGGCGACGAGAGTGCGCGCGCGGCGCTGGGGGATTTCGAGCGTTTCCCGCTGTGGATGTGGCGCAATACCGTAATGGAGTCCTTTATCGGCTGGCTGCGCGACTGGAACCTGGAGCGCGCCCCCGCCGAACGCGTAGGCATCTACGGCATGGATCTCTACAGCATGTACCGTTCAGCCGATGCCGTCGTCAATTACCTGGAAAAGGTCGACCCGCCGGCAGCCCAGCGCGCGCGCCAGCGCTATGCCTGCCTGGACCAGCACGGTGACCCGCAACGTTACGGCTACCAGGCGGCCATGGGGCTGAGCGAGTCCTGCCAGCAGGCCGCCCTGGAGCAGCTGCTGGAGATCCTGGAAGCCCGTAACCAGTGGCTGAGGAAAGCGCGCAACCTGTCCGAGGACGAACTGTTCTACGCCGAGCGCAATGCGCGCATCGTCCACCATGCCGAAGCCTATTACCGCGGCATGTTCTTCTCCGGCGTGAACACCTGGAACCTGCGCGACCGGCACATGGTCGACACGCTGCTCGACCTGCGCCAGCACCTCGCCCACCAGCGCGGCCGGCCCGCGCGGATCGCGGTCTGGGCCCACAACTCCCATCTGGGCGATGCCCGCGCCACCGATGCCGCACTACATGAGGAGGTCAATGTGGGCCAGCTGGTACGTGAAAAAATGGGCGGTGAATCACTGCTGGTGGGATTTACCACCTATACGGGTCATGTGACCGCCGCCCCGGACTGGGATGAACCTGCCGAACACCGCTGGGTACGGCCCGCGCTGGAGGGCAGTGTGGAGGCACTGTTCCATCGGGCCGGGGCCGGGCGCTTTTACCTCGATATGGCAGCATTGGACGCGGATGCCCTCAACGAGACGTTGCTCGAGCGCGCCATCGGTGTCATCTACCGCCCGGAAACCGAGCGCCAGAGTCACTATTTCCGGGCCCGGGTGCATCGCCAGTTCGATGCCATCTTCCATCTCGACGAAACCCGCGCCCTCGAACCCCTGGACATGACCGAGGGCTGGGAAGAGCGCGAGCCACCGGAGACCTGGCCCTACGGGACGTGACCCGGGCGGGCGATGCCCCGGCTGGGTGCCGTGTCCCCGTATACCCGGCTGCGTACCCACGACGGTGTTGATTGGTATAGGCTCTTAACAGGGAACCATTTTTTGGCGAAACCTGCGGGGCTTCGAAACCAGAGCCCCCCAGGCCGCAAACCCTCATGGAGGCACACGATGAAATGCCCTTCCTGTAAAGACTCCGGCATGATGAGCATGGACCGCAATGGCGTCCAGATCGATTACTGTCCCAACTGCCGGGGCATCTGGCTCGACCGCGGTGAGCTGGAAAAGATCATCGAGCAGTCGCACGCGGCGGGCGCTTCCAGTAGCACCGGAGGCCAGGAACAGCACAAACAGAAGCGCAACCTGATCACCGAACTTTTCGACTTCTAATCATCCCGGTCCGGCGGTACCGTGACCCCACACCGGGTCATCGGCCCCCGGTTCGGCGCGGGCCTCCCGCCACCCTAGAATCCCGGGTGAGCGACCGAAAGCCTCCAGGGGGGATGCCGATGAGAGCGATTACCGGTGAGCCCCGCCGCGGGGCCATCGCCGACCTGCGCGCCCTGCAACAGCCGGGGCTGGAAACCTTTCGCCGATTTGTCCATGAGGAACTGCCCGGCCCGCCCATCTGGCGCCTGACGGGAATGCGGCCCACCGAGGTCACCCTGGGCAAGGCCACCTTTTCCATGCCCGTCACCGCCTGGCTGGCGGACGGTAGCGGAATCTACTGGGGTGGCATCTGCGCCATGTTCGCCGATGCCCCGCTGGCTTCCGCCATCTGGACCACCCTGCCCGCGGGAAAGGTTCTCAGTACCTCTGAGCTCAACATGTGCTTCGTGCGCCCGATCACCTCTGCTACGGGGAACCTGGTGGGCCGAGCCGAGACGGTACACTCCGGCAGGCAGGTGGGGCTGTCCACAGTTGAGATAACCGACCAGGACGGCCGCTTCCTTGCGTTCGGCAGCAGTCGCTGCCTGGTAGCCGACCTGCCGGTGGATCCGGACATCAGTCTGCCGGAACCCGACCTGGGCCCCTGTGATACGCCGGACCCATACCGGCGCGAGCCACCGAAAGCGGAGTTGTGTGACCTGAAAGAATTCGCGCGGCTCAAGCCAATCGAGATACAGCGAGCTACCATCGCCGAGGATCGCACGCAGCCCATCTGGCAACTCACCGGCTATCGCCCCGTAGCGGTGGAGGAGGGTTGCATGCGGGCGGTGCTGCCTTCCTCCGAGTGGTTCTCGAATGGCAGCCTGTCGATCTATGGGGGATTGCTGGCCTGGGCTGCCGACTACACCATGGGCGCCGCAATCTATTCCACCCTGAGCGCCGGCGACCTGTTCGCCACCCTGGACACGCACATTCGTTTTATGCGTCCGGCCGCAATAAACAGTGGCGATATCACCCTCTGCGCCAGGGTACGGCATCACGGGCGGCAGCTGCGGGTGGCGACCTGTAATGTCGACAGTGCCGACGGCAAGCGCCTGGCCATGGCAACGGCCTCCGCCCTCGTTATCAGGCGTGGCGCCCACGATCTCGCCGGCGGCAAGGACCCGGAGGAGATCATCGCCAGCGCCAGAGAGAGACTGTGACGTCAACAGTTACCGGCAGCGGCTCTCCCGCATCCTGCCCCCCGCCGGTTTCCGGTCCCCGGCCCTGCCGGATCCCCGCGGCTGCGGTGCAGCCGACCGCCAGTTCCCACCAATATTGAGCCCGCCATTCAGCCGAGGAACGCTTTTGTGTATCATCGACGGCTTTAGCGCATTTTTTGACCACTTTTTGACCCGGGGCCACGCTCCTGCCCCGGGCAATGCGCGCCCGGGAAACCCGCGCCACGGTGCGGGGGCGATAACCAGCAGTTAAGAGAAAAGCAATGAGTACGACCACAACCGAAAGTGCCGAAGAGTCATCACGCGGCGGCAAGAAGTCCGGTTTTACCCGTTTCCTCGACACCGTCGAGTGGCTGGGTAACCTCCTGCCCCACCCCATCACCCTGTTTGCCCTTTTTGCCGTGGGGGTTGTGGTCATCAGCGGTATCGCCTCTTGGTTCGGGCTGGCAGTGGCCGATCCGCGCCCGGTGGGGGCCGCCGGCCGCGACCCGGACGGGATAATCGAGGTGTTCAACCTCCTTTCGGGCGATGGCCTGCGTATGATCGTCACCAGCCTGGTGACCAACTTTACTGGCTTCGCGCCGCTCGGCACCGTGCTGGTGGCCCTGCTGGGCGTGGGTATCGCCGAGCACTCGGGGCTGCTTAGCGCCGCCGTGCGTGGGCTGGTGATGCAGGCCTCCAGGCGCACCGTTACGGTGATCGTGGTGTTCGCGGGCATCCTCTCCAATACCGCGTCGGAACTGGGCTACGTGGTACTGATCCCGCTGGCGGCGATGATCTTCCACTCCCTGGGACGCCATCCGCTGGCGGGCCTGGCCGCAGCCTTTGCCGGGGTATCCGGTGGCTACAGCGCCAACCTGCTGATCGGCACCGTGGACCCGCTGCTGTCGGGTATCACCGAATCCGCCGCCCACATGATCGACCCCACCTATACCGTGGGCCCCGAGGTGAACTGGTTCTTCATGATGATCAGCACCTTCCTGATCACACTGGTGGGCAGCTGGGTCACCATCGCCATCGTCGAGCCCAAGCTGGGCAAATACGACCCGGCAGAGGCCTCGGTAGACCTGTCGCAGGACAAGATGGGGGAACTCACCCCGGAAGAGAAGCGCGGCCTGAAGTACGCCGGCCTGGCGGTGCTGGGGGTATCGGCCCTGTTCGCGCTGTCCATCGTCCCCGAGTGGGGCGTACTGCGCCACCCGGAAACCGGTGCGGTGGCCGGCTCGCCATTCCTGAAGGGCATTGTGGCGCTGATCGTGGTGTTTTTCGCCGTACCCGGCTTTGTCTTCGGCCGCGTGACTGGCTCCATGCGCAATGACCGCGACGTGATCAACGCCATGTCCAAGAGCATGGGCACCATGGGCATGTATATCGTGCTGGTGTTCTTTGCCGCGCAGTTCGTGGCCTTCTTCAAGGTGACGAACCTGGGCACCATATTCGCAGTAGTGGGCGCCGATACCCTGCAGAGCATCGGCCTGACCGGGCCGCTGCTGTTCCTGTTCTTTATCATGATGTGCGGCTTCGTCAACCTGATGCTGGGCAGCGCCTCCGCCCAGTGGGCCGTCACCGCGCCCATCTTCGTGCCCATGCTCATGCTGCTGGGCTACGCGCCGGAAGTCATCCAGGCCGCCTACCGGATCGGCGACTCGGTCACCAACATCATCACGCCGATGATGAGCTATTTCGGCCTGATCGTGTCCTTCGCCACCCGCTACAAGAAGGACCTGGGCATCGGCACATTGATTAGCACCATGATTCCCTACTCGATCTTTTTCTTCGTGGGCTGGACGGCGCTGTTCTTCATCTGGGTCTTCGCACTCGGCATGCCTGTGGGCCCCGGCGCGGCCACCTACTACAATGGCTGACCGATCCGGGCACCCGAATGTACCCCGCTCCCGCGGGGTGCCATTCCCCGGCGATTCGGTTTAAAGTCCGCTACCGCCGGGATTCACTCCCCTTGAACAGATAGCAACCAGCCCGGAACTTCACCATGAGCTCTCTCCAGGACCAACTCCTCAAGGCCGGCCTCGTCGACAGCAAGAAGGCGAAGCAGGTCAGCAAGGAAAAGCGCAAGCAGCAGAAAGTGGCCAATAAAACCGGCCAGGCGCTCGAGAACGAGGCCCGCGCCGCCGCCGAAAAGGCGCGCGCCGAGAAAGCCGCCCGCGACCGCGCCCTGAACGCCGAGCGCGAGGCGGCAGCGCGCGAAAAGGCGATCGCCGCGCAGATCCGCCAGATGGTGGCCAGCAACCGCCAGCCGCGGGGAAGTGGCGACCTCCCCTACAATTTCACCTTCGGGCGCAAGATCAAGACCATACATGTGAGCGAGGCGGTGAGAGACCACCTGGCAGCCGGCCGCCTGCTGATCGTGGGCCTGGACGACCAGTTCGAGCTGGTGCCCAGGGTAATCGCCGACAAGATCGCCGAGCGCGACCCGGGAGCGGTAGTGCAGCCACCAGCTGACAGCAACGCCGTCGAAGAGGACGACCCCTACGCGGACTACCAGATCCCCGACGACCTGATGTGGTAACCGCGCTTGGGCAGCAATGACCCTGTAATCAGGGATGTCGAAAAATGGCTCACCGATGTGGTGGTGGGCCTGAACCTGTGCCCGTTTGCGCGCAGGCCCCTGCGCGCGGGACAGGTTCGCTTTACAGTCAGTGAGGCCCGTAACGACGAGGCCCTGATGGCGGATTTGCTGGCGGAAATGGAATTACTGGACGCGCGCCCGCCCGGGGAGCTCGAGACCACCCTGCTGATCATCCCGCACTACCTGGCGGAGTTTGCCGATTACAACCAGTTCCTCGACCTGGCGGAGTGGCTGGTGGAGCGGCATGGCTACACCGGAACCTACCAGCTGGCCAGCTTCCACCCGGATTACCAGTTTGCGGGTACGGAAGCTGACGACGCCGGGAACCTGACCAATCGTGCCCCCTACCCGCTTCTGCACCTGATACGGGAGGCGACTGTCGAGAGGGTGCTGGAGCTGTACCCCGATCCCGAGGCGATCCCGGAGCGCAATATCCGCAGGGTGCAAAGCCTGTCCAGGGAGGAAATGCGGAAACTCTTTCCCTACCTGTTCCCTTCCGATCCACCAGGATAACTGGCCTGCCCCGCCTCGGGGGAAGGAAGTTCCAGGTGGTGAAGCGCCTCCTGGCGTCCCACCCGGTAACCCTGCTCCAGCAGGTCCGGCTCGCGCGTAAAGCGCTTGACGGGAAAATCCTCCGGGGGAGCAATTACCGACACCCTGCAGCCCTCGGGCGGATCGATAATGAATTCCAGCGCGCGGTTGTAGCGCTCTGCCCGGTCCAGTACCGCCTCGAACAGCCGCGAGTGCTCGTGGAACACCTCCCGTAACAATCTCGGTGCCGGCGTCAGGCGCTTGCGATAGCCCAGGGGCCGCGACAGCACCACAGTGATATCCCGGGCGCCCTGCTCATAGGCCCACAGGACCGGGATGGAATCCGCCAGGCCACCGTCGGTCATGGGCTCGCCATTTACCCGGGGAAACTCGCGATAGATAAAGGGGATGGCACAGGAAGCGGGAAAGACCTCGTGCATGTTTTCCGCACTGACCTCCAGGTAATGGGCCTGGCCGGTGCGGATACTGGTGGTTACGGCATAGAGCGGCACTTCGTTGTCGTGGTAACGCTGGACATTGAGGGGCACCTCATCGAAAGACGCGTGCCACAACCAGCTCACATCACAGAAATGACCGCCCTTCAGGTAGCGCCGCCAGTCGATGAAGTCGGCCCGGCGGGCGTGGTCCAGCAGGATCCTCCGGCTGCGGCCGCGGTCACCCGCCAGGTAGCCGATCAGGTTGGTTGAACCCGCTGACACGCCCACGGCAAAATCGTAGGGCAGGTAATCATTCTCGATAAACACATCGAGGACACCCGCGGCAAAGATACCGCGCATCGCGCCGCCCTCTACCACCAGTGCAGATTTTCCGGTTTCCTCTGCTGACACCTGGGCTTCTCCCCGCCGAACACTGACACTGACAATTGTGGCGTGATTGTATCTGCCGCCGCCACCTTAGCACCAGTTGCGGAGGCTGCGGCACCACCCCTGAAGTGACCGCCGGGCCACCCGGTATGGCCATCCGCCGTGAATGCCGATACCATCCCCGACCCTGCAGGCAGCGCGGGCAGTGCTCGCTGGAACCGGACGATCGCAATGCCATACCAACAGAAATTCGATGCCCCCTGGAGCCGTCAGCTGAAATGGCTCACCGCCCTGACCTCACTGCTACTGGTGGGAATTCCCGCGGTTCTGCTCAACCGCGCACCGGAGAACCCCCCATCCCTGTACATGGTGTCCGTGTGGCTACCGCTCGTCATATTGGCACTCTGTACGCTGTTTGCCATCCGCGGTTACGCGATCGATGACAACGCTCTTTACATCCTGCGACCGCTGTGGAAAACCCGTATTTCGCTGGAAGGACTCATCGAGGTGAAGCCCGATCCGGAGGCAATGCGTGCATCCATCCGCGTATTCGGCAACAGTGGGCTGTTCGGTTATATCGGTTTGTTCCGCAATGAAAAAACCGGCCCCTACCGCGCATTCGCCACCGACCAGCAAAAGGCGGTGGTCATGCGCTACCCCGACCGCACCGTGGTGGTAACACCCGGTCGCCCGGACAAGCTGGCAGCGCTGCTGGAAGAAAAAATCGCGGGGCGTTGAATTCCCCACCGGCAGGCAGGTCTCCCTGTGAGTGCCGTCCGCACGCGTAGCGATGCCCGTACCAGGGCCCCGGCACTATGCTACAAATGACGCAGGCGGTTGACGGGAATCATCACTCCAGGGGTGCCGGCGATGGAAAATACTGACCAACTAACCCACGCACCACCCCTCCCCCCGTGGCTCGAACAGGAACTGCCCTGGCGCCGCCGGATGTTTACCGGGGGCGATTATCCGATGCACTTTATCGACGAAGGCAGCGGTCCCCCGGTACTGATGCAGCATGGAAACCCGACGTGGTGCTACCTGTGGCGCAAGGTAATTGGCGAGCTGGTCTCGCAGCCCGTGAGGGTTATTGCCCCAGACCTGATCGGCCTTGGCCTCAGTGGCAAGCCACGTAACGCGGCAATTCACACCCCCGCGTTTCATGGCGAACAGCTATCCAAACTGATCCGCGCGCTCGACCTGGAGGAAATCACTGTGGTCGGGCAGGATTGGGGCGGCCCCATCACCGGGCTCGCGGCGGCGCTGAACCCGGAGCGCGTCCGCGCCGCGGTATTCGCCAATACTTCCCTGCGCGTGCCGGAGAAGGCGCCCCGTGTAACCCCCTTTCACCGCTTTGCCAATATTCCCGTGCTGTCTGACCTGGCGTTCAGGTTGCTGAATTTCCCCCTGCCGGTGATGCGGAAGGTTCAGGGCGACCCGGCCAGCCTCGGCAAGGCCGAGATGCGCGCCTACCGCTATCCCTTGCGCAGGTTTCGGGACCGGACGGCGCCCCTGGCGCTGGCGCGCATGGTGCCGACGCACCTGGATCACCCAAGTATTCCCCATCTCACCAGGGCCAATCGCTGGGCCCGGGAATTCGGCGGCCCGGTGGAACTGGTGTGGGGTTGCCGCGACCCGATCCTGGGGCGCGCGCTGGGCAGCAACCGGGAGCTGTTCCCGCGAGCCAGGGTAACCGAGACCGAGGCCGGGCACTTCCTGCAGGAAGAAGTGCCGGAGGCACTTGCAGCAGCCATATTACGCGTCACCAGCGCCGGTCAGGGGGAGGAAGAGCCGCAGTGAAGGCCGGGGGTATTCCCATGCTCCCACGACGCTGGGTAGGGCGCTGCACGGCGCGGCGCAAGCACTAAACGGCGAAATGGGAGCGACATTTCGCCGCCTGCGCCTGTGTGCTTAACTCCTGTAAAGCACACAGGGTAAAAGGTGATGAACGAAACCATGCCCCCGGACCTGATTGCGGCTGCTGCCACCGAACCAGAATGGCTCCGCTGGTGGTTTCGGGTGCTGATTGTCACCAACCTGGCCGCCGTCTTCTTTATTCTCAAGAGAACCCCCGCTGGCAGGCTCGCGGCCAGGCCCGAGGCGCTTGCGATCCTGGTCGCATTCATCCTCTCTGCAGTCACCATGAACTGGCTCTACGACTGGGTCGGCTACGTGCGGCTGCTCGGTGTGACGCACCTCGTCTTCTGGACGCCGGTCTACCTGTGGGTGCTGGGCCGATTCTGGCTCGGGGCTTACAGCGGGCCTTTCCGCTATTACGCCATTGTCTATCTCGTTGTGGCTGGTGCCTGCCTGGTTATCGACGCCTCGGACCTGATCCGCTACCTGCTCGGCGACCACCGCCCCCTCCACTTGGATTAGACTGAAGGAATGGGTTTCTCCGGAATTCAGGCAATGAGCTATCTCTCCCGGCAAGCGGCCAACTCGAAGATACGCTCCGCGTCGCCCGCCTCGGTGCTGGCGAGCCTACTGGCTGCAGTGCTTTTACTCGCTGCCGCGCCATTGGCCCGGGCGGCGGAAGGCGATGACGCCGACGCGCGGGAAATCCAGTTCAAGCCAGGCCACAGTGGTGCCTCTGTCGAGGGTACGATCAAGGGAAGGGATTCCATCGTTTACACGGTCCGCGCCAAATCGGGCCAGCGCATGATCGTCGAAATGCAGACCGACAATGCGACCAGCTATTTCAATATTTACCCGCCAGGCAACGGGCCCGGTGACACGGCCATGTTTATCGGGTCGGTCAAGGGAAACCGCTTTTCCGGTGTGCTGGCCGAGTCAGGTATTTACACTATCCAGGTTTACCTGATGCGCAGCGCCGCACGGCGGGATGAGACCGCCAACTTCAGCCTGGAGGTATCCATAAGCGCGGCCACCCCCGCCTCCACTGGCGGGCGGGAGCTGGCCTGGCCGGAAGAGTACGATGCCACGGGGGACCTCCCCTGTTCGACCGGCGAACCGGGCTTCAACCGTGCCTGCCCATTCCGGGTGAAACGCGAACTCCCCGATGCCACCATCTGGACTACCAGCCCGGCAACTCCCGCCGGCCTGCGCGTGCTGTATTTCCGCCGCGGCCGCTTTTCCTCCGATGACGCCGCCGAGGTCAGGTGGGAGCGACAAGGTGACAACTGGAGGGTTGCGATAGGTGAACGTGAATTCTATCTTGTCCCCGATGCCGTAATTCAGGGAGGTTGAGAGGATGAAATCCCTCCCGAGGTCCCTGCGACTGGCCCTGGGCGGCGCGGCCGGGGGGCTGGTGGTCGCTCTGGTGATCGACCTGCTGGGTGCCGGCGGCGGTGCCCTGCCCTACGTTATGTATCCCGTTGCCGGCTTGATGGGCGGACTGCTCGGGAGCTGGATCCGCCGGCAAAAAGGCCGGCGTCGCGACAGCGATGGCCGGTAAAGCGTCGGCACACCCGGCAAGCGGTTCGATCACCGGGACGATGACTGCTACACCTGTCACTGCCCGCAGCACGATCACTAGCGACTGTCCGACACGAATACCGGGAGCAGCAATATGCTGAGCGACCAACAGGGACTCCAGGTAACCGGCGCAACTGAGGAAGCGCTGGGTTTCTACCACACTGGCCTCCAGGCATTTAATCTCTATTCCGGTGACCCCCTCGCCCCCTTGCAGCAAGCCACCGAGGCAGCTCCCCAATTCGCCATGGCGTATTTGCTGCAGGCGGGCCTGTGCGCCGTGGCGACCGAGCCTGCGGCAAATGTGGCGGCGCAAAACTTTCTGCTCGCCGCACGTGACCTCCCCATGAACGAGCGGGAGGAATCGTTGTTCGCTGCGCTGGAAAAGCTCATCATGGGCTACTGGACCAGCGCCGCCGAATCCCTGGATTTTCACTGCGCCCGTTATCCGCACGACCTGGTGGCCCTGCAGTGCGGCCACCTGGTGGATTTCTACCGCGCGAACAGCCGCGACCTGCGCGACCGCCTGGCACGGGCACTGCCACACTGGTCGGCAGAAATCCCCGGCTACTCCCTGCTGCTGGGCATGTATGCCTTCGGTCTGGAGGAGTGCGGCGACTATGGCAGCGCGGAGGAATACGGCCACAGTGCCATCGAGCTGGAGCCCTTCGATTGCTGGGCCCATCACGCGGTAGCCCACGTACTCGAGATGACCGGCCGCCCGGAGGTGGGGATCCAGTGGATGGAGAGCCGCGAACCCTTCTGGGCCGGCGAGGAGAATTTCTTCAAGGTTCACAACTGGTGGCATCGGGCGCTTTATCACCTGGATCTCGATGAGCCGGACGAGGCCCTGGCGATCTACGACGGCCCCATCCGGTCAGGCAGGAGCAACATGGCCCTGGACATGGTCGACGCCTCTGCACTGCTCTGGCGCCTGGCAATCAGCGGAACCGATCCGGGCGGTCGCTGGAAGGAGCTTGCCGAGGCATGGGAGCAGCACGCCGATGGGCGGCTCTATCCCTTCAATGACTGGCACGCAGTGATGTCTTACCTGGGCGCGGGGCAGGAGGACAGGGTTGAGGATATCGCCAACAGCCTGCGCGCGGGCCGCGACAACGAGGCCGAAGTATCGCACTGGGGCTGGAAAACAGGATTGCCGCTAGTGGAGGGGTTCACTGCCTTCTGGCATGGTGACTTTATGAAAGCCGTCGAGCACCTGCACAGTGCCCGCTATATCGCCAACACTTTTGGCGGCAGCCACGCCCAGCGCGACATCATCGACTGGACGCTGGCCGAGGCGGCGATCCGCAGCGGCAGGCGCCACCTTGCCGAGGCCTTTACCAATGAGCGCCTCGCCCTCAAGCCCGATAGCCGCATCAACCAGTCATTTGTCGCACGTGCGGGGGCCCTGCCCGACCCCGGCTAGGGCGGGTCCGCCACAGCCCAGCTGCCCGGCACTCCGTATACGGAGTAATACCGCGAGCGGAAAACGCCAGCGCCAGCCAATATTCAAGGCGGTATCTAAAAAGCGACATCAAACCCGACCAGGAAGTACATTTCCTTGTCGAGGTGTCCCGTGAAGTATTCCCCCCGCCGGGGATGATCGCCGAGGAAATCAAAATTCACTTCGGCGATACCTTTGGCGTTGCGCATAAAGTAATAGCTGGCGGCCAGTGACAGGGTATCGATTTCGATGCCCTCGTAGATCGTGTCACTACCGGCGAGGTCCCCGGCATCAGCGGAGTTGTACAGCAGCGAAAGGGCCCAGCGATCATTCGGGATGTAATCTACGCCCAGGAAGCCCCCGTGCCAGTCATACTGGCGCCCGGGCCAGATTACCGTATTACCGATTTCCGGCTGCAGAAACCCGTCCCAGCTGTTCCAGAGGTACTGGACAAACCAGTGGATGTCGTCACCGATGCTGCCCGACAGGTCCACGCCGAGGATTTCCACATCGGAGTCACTCCCCTCCTCCAGCAAACCCGCGGGACCGGTGACGCGGGGACGCTCGCCCGACAGCAGGAAAAGCCCCATTGAAACCTGATCAAGCCCCACACCGATGCGGCCAAAGGCACTCTTGCTGTTATTGTCATCGAACAAGTTGTCCGGGCGGCGATAACCGGGACTGTTGACATTGAAATTGTCAGTGATGCCATTGCCATTGACCAGTCCAAGGGCAACATCGACCGGCCCGAAGCTCCGGTCAAGCACCATGCCGCGCTCGTAGGTGATCCCGGCCAGGCGATACACCATGTAGTCCTGGAATGTCAGGCGAAGTTCGCGCGGAAACATCAGGTCGGAAACCTGGAACTGCCCCAACTGCAGCCCGGTCCCCGTACAAAACAGGTCGCTGTAGCGAACCCAGGCATCCTCGACTATGGCCTCACCGTTCTCGCCCTTTTCCGCAAAAATGACGTAGAAGTAGTAGGTCAGATTGTCGCTGAGGGGCGCGCTGGAGAGCAGCTTGACCAGGTAGGGGGCCTGGAAGTCCGTATTTGCCTGCACGCGCTCGCCGGTCACCGGGTCGACGGATTCCCCGCTACGCGCCTGTGCGTAGGCCTGGCCACGCACCGCGAACGGCACATGGTCGGGCAGTGCCAGGAGCTTATCCCCGGTGTCTACAGTATTTTCACGCCAGGTGGGCAGGCGGTAGTTGTTGGCCGCAAATTCTTCGCCAAAAGCATTCAGGCGTGGGTAAGCGGAATGACAGGCCGCACAGCTGAGATTGTAGCTGCGGGCGAACTCCGGGATGGCCCAGCATCTCAGTGGCAGGGCGATGGCCAGCAGTGCAGCCAGAGTGATTGGCCACCAGATACGTTCCATGCACATAGCTGCCAGCTCCAGTCCTTGGTTCACCCACAGCAGGCTAGTCGAAGCTGCTCGCTTGTAAAGGTGAGCGGTACATCAATGTGATCCGGCGAAAGGTCCGGAACGTACATGCAGCATTGTGAATCTGTTAAGGGGGAATCTTTCATGGGCAAGTTAACCCGGCTCATCTATGCAAGCCGAGCGAATTTCCGGCCAGTTGAGGCATCCCAGGGTGTGGAGCCAACGGTTGGCCGCATCCTGTTCCAGAGCAGGCGCAACAACAGCCGCCACGGAATCAGTGGGGTGCTCTACTTCGGTGACAGCCATTTTTTCCAGGTACTCGAAGGCGAACCCCAGGCAGTCAATGAAACTTACCGCAGGATTGGTGCAGACAGCCGCCACCGGGACCTGACGGTTCTCTCGCAACTGCCCGTGAAAGAGAGGCTTTTCAGCGACTGGTCAATGAAATATGTCCCCGCGGAAAATTCGGTAAAAGCCTTCCTGGCCAAGCGGGACTACCTGCGCTTTGCTCCCCTGCGTTTCAGCAAGTCCGAGGCGGAAGAGCTGGCGCGACTTTTCCACCGGCAACAGGCAGAAGGCGAAGGTTCCGGTCCACTACCTGCCCGCCGCTTCAGCCTGCGCAGGCTGCTGCCGTTCTGACACAGGGAGGGGGAAGGCGGCAGGCACACTGAGTGTCACTATACTGACTGCCGTATTGACCGTTGCCGGATAAAGGGGGCAGGATAGCCACTGGAATTCCCGGAAAGCCCCACCATGTCAAAAGTGCCGCTAGTGTTGTTACTCACAGTGCTCCTTTCACTTGCACTGCCCGCCAGTGCCGGAGAGGCCTGTGTGATACTGCTCCACGGGCTCGGCAGGTCCGACGGTTCGATGGAGAAACTGGCGGAGGCTATCCACGAGGCGGGCTACGACACAATCAACGTCGATTACCCCTCCACGGAATATCCCATCGAGACATTGGCGGGGCGCGCCATCGCCCCCGCACTGGATCGCTGTGGCAGTGCCGCAGAAATCAATTTCGTGACCCATTCAATGGGTGGAATCCTTGTCCGCCAGTATCTGAGCCGGGTGCCAATAGAGAACCTGGGGCGCGTGGTGATGCTCGGGCCACCCAACAATGGCAGTGAGGTGGTGGACCGGCTGGGTGACTTCCCCGGGTTTCACTTCGTGCTCGGCGACGCCGGGCTGCAGCTGGGCACCGGCCCCATGAGCATCCCCAACCGCCTGGGTGCCGCCAACTTCGATGTGGGCATCATCGCCGGAACCCGGAGTATCAACCCGGTCCTATCACAGATGATTCCCGCCACCGATGACGGCAAGGTATCAGTGCAGAGCACCAGGCTCGAGGGCATGCGCGACCATATCAGCATGCCGGTGACCCACGTGTTCATGATGAAAAGTGATGCGGTGATTGCCCAGGTGATCCATTACCTGCGGCACGGCAGTTTCCGTCGCCAGGAAACCCCACTGGAACAGGGGCCGGCCCGTACTAAGCTGAATTGAGCATTGATTCGCTTGGACAACTTCCCCCGGAGACCAGGATGCGCGCCCGCCCAGCAGGTATTGTGCCCCTTGCCCGCTATATCAGCGCGGCACCTCTCCCTGAACCATGGCCTGGGAGGTACCGGGGGCACGCTGGGTGACCGGGACTGACACGCCGGAAATCAAAGAGGTATTCCGCTTGACCCGCCTTGGTCGGCAGGGAAGCCACAGATGACAGTCCAGCGCTCTTTACCGGCCCAGGAAGAGAGTTCCGAGGCCATTCGTGAGCTGCCGGGCAAGGTGGACGAGAGCGTTGTTGGCGCCCTGGCGAAAGTGGACGGCTGGGTTGCAGACGCCATCCAGCACACTCCCAACTTCATTGCGGCGCTGTGCATCGTCGTTCTGCTCTACCTGCTGGGGCTTCTCTTCGGGTTCCTCACCAGACACCATTTCAGTCGGCGCGGACGGGAAAACCTGGGAGATGTTCTCGGCGGCCTGGTCAAATGGGTACTGTTCGGCATCGGCTGCCTGCTGGCAGCCACGGTGGTGATGCCCACCCTGAATCCTGGCGACCTGGTCGCCGGGCTGGGTGTGGGTTCCGTTGCCTTCGGCTTCGCCTTCAAGGACATACTCCAGAACTGGCTCGCCGGCCTGCTCATCCTGATCAGGGAACCTTTTCATGTAAACGACCAGATCCGCATCGGGGAATTCGAGGGTACGGTAAAGAAGATCGAGAATCGTGCCACCCTGATCCGCACCTATGATGGCCAGCGTGTAGTCATTCCCAACAGCGATATCTACACCACCGCTGTGGTGGTGAAGACCGCCCACCCCCTGCGTCGCAGTGAATATGACATTGGCATCGGCTATGGGGACGACCTCGACCATGCCTGCGAGGTCCTGGTTGCAGCGGTCAGCAAGGTCGAGGGGGTACAGGATAAACCGCCTGTCGAGGCACTACCATGGGACCTGGCTGCCAGCTGGGTCACGATACGGGTCCGGTGGTGGACCCACAGCCGCCAGACCGACGCAAACCATATTGGCGCAGCGGTGATACGCGCCATCAAGCTGGCCCTCGATGAAGCCCATATCGATATGCCCTTCGAAACCCGGGTGGAACTCTTCCACGACCAGACCGAGGCGGACGATGGGGACCGCAGCCGCCAGCGGGAGGGCTGGCCGGCGCCGCCGGAGGGGGAGACCAGGCCCCGCTGGCGCGCGCAGGCAGAAGACCCTTGAGCAGTAGCTGACTGCATCCCGGGGCGTATCGATTCAACCCGCGGGAGGAAAACGCTATCCTCTGCACTGAATACAACACCAGGGTGCAGATATCGATGGTTCAATGGCAGTGGTCCCGCTTCACCGCACTGGATAACCGGCAGCAGTATGAAGTCCTGCGCGTACGCCAGCAGGTGTTCACGGTGGAGCAAAACTGCGCCTACCAGGATGCCGACGGCAAGGACTGGGTGGCCTGGCACCTGTGCGGCTGGGCGCCGGACGCGGATGAACCACGCCTGCTCGCCTACCTGCGTGTCGTGGATCCGGGAGAAAAGTATGCCGAACCTTCCATAGGCCGGGTACTCACCACAGCTGCCTCGCGTGGCTCCGGGCTCGGGCGGGCCCTGATGGGCCGGGCCCTGGAGCACTCGGATCGGAGCCACGACGGGGCCGCGATCCGTATCTCCGCCCAGCGGCACCTCGAGGGTTTCTACCAGGAGTTTGGGTTCGAGCAGGTGTCCCCGCCGTACGACGAAGACGGTATCCCGCATATCGAGATGCTTCGCCCCGCCCGCCTGCGCTGACACCGGCCATCGCTGTTTGCCTGAGACTGCCGTCAGTGCTTCACGTTGCTGGAAAACAGGTTAATGATCACTACGCCGGCAATGATCAGGCACATGCCCAGGATTGCCGGCCAGTCGGGTATCTGGCGGTACACCACCGCCCCCGCCACGGCCACCAGCAGGATGCCGACGCCGGCCCAGATGGCGTAGGCGATTCCCACCGGGATGGTGCGCAGCACCAGTGCCAGCATGTAGAACGCCAGGGCGTAGCACGCCACTACCACCAGGGAGGGCAGCAGCCGGGTGAATTCCTTCGATGCCTTGAGGGCGGTGGTGCCGGCAACCTCGGCGACAATGGCGATGGCCAGGTACAGGTATGCCATAACTTCCCGTTAAAAATATCGATTGGCAGACAGTTGGGGGGCCATCCGCCCCCCCACCCTTGGCCCCTCCCCTCGGCGGTCAGGACCTGGGCACTACGGATAGGTATAGCTGGCCTGGAGTCCCAGCGGCAGGCCAATGGACCAGTAAATCACCAGGAACACCGACCAGCACAAAAGGAAGGCAACTGAATAGGGCAGCATCATAGAAACCAGGGTGCCGATACCAGTGCCCTTCACGTAGCGCTGGCAGTAAACCACCACCAGCGGGAAATACGGCATCAGCGGGGTAATGATGTTAGTGGAGGAATCCCCAACCCGGTAGGCCGCCTGGGTCAGGTCCGGGGAGAAACCCACCTGCATCAGCATGGGTACAAAGATCGGGGCCAGCAACGCCCATTTGGCCGAGGCGGAACCCACGAACAGGTTTACAGAGCCCACCAGCAGGATAATGCCCATTAGGGTAACGGGTCCAGGCAGGTTCATCGCAGCCAGCAGGCCGCCGCCCTCCACCGCCAGTAATGTACCCAGCCCCGAACGACCGAATTCGGCAATAAACAGGGCGCAGAAAAAGGCCATCACGATGTAGTAGGACATGGAGCCCATGGTCTTCGACATGGAGTCGATGACATCTTTCGACTTGCCGAAAGTGCCGGTCAGGTAGCCAAAGACCACCCCCGGAATAATGAAGAGCAGGAAGATCAGCGGCACGATCGACTTCATCGCCGGTGCACCGAAGGATGCCAGCTGGCCTGAACCATCGCGCAGGGCCGAGCTCTCCGGCAGCATCCAGGCCACCAGCCCGCCAATGCCGGCAGCCATCACCAGCAGGGACCAGCGCAGCGCGCGCCGTTCGCGCTCGCCCATGTCCTGCATCACCGGCATCTCATTCTCGTCCCCGTCAATTTCCACGTCCCTGAGGCGCGGCTCAATTACCCGGTCAGTGAGCCACCAGCCCAGCAGCACGATCACCAGGCAGGAAGCCGAGGTAAAGGCCCAGTTATTCAGTGGATTGAGCTGTACCTGTGCATCGACGATCTGCGCTGCAGACTGGGTAAAGCCCTGCAACAGGGGATCGATGGCCGAGGGCACGAAGTTGGCAGAGAAACCACCGGAAACTCCGGCAAACGCGGCCGCTATGCCGGCCAGCGGATGGCGCCCGGCGGCATAGAAGATCACCCCGCCCAGCGGAATCACCAGTACGTAGCCCGCATCCACCGCCGTGTGGCTGACAATGGCGACGAGGATCACCATTGGGGTGAGCAGCATCTGCGGGGTCACTCCCAGCAGTTTTTTCAGGACCGCATTGATAAACCCGCTCTGCTCTGCCACTCCCACACCGAGCATGGCCACCAGCACCACCCCCAGCGGGGCAAAGCCGGTAAAGGTCGTGACCATATTGGAGAGAAAATATGCGAGAGACTCCCCCGAGAGGAGATTATTGATGCGGATGGCCTCGCCAGTGGCCGGGTGCTGCGCGTCAAAGCTCACCCCGGACAAGAGCCAGGAAAACACCCACACGGTGACCATCAGGATCAGGAAGAGCACCGCCGGGTCCGGCAGGCGGTTGCCGATCACCTCCACCCGGTTCAGCGCCCGGTTGACCCAGCTGTTTTTATCAATGCTCTTGCCACCATCTACACCGGCGGCAGAACTCGCCTCAACTTCACTCATAACAGGGCTCCCTGTATCTGTAGTTATTGTGCTTGTTTGTTGTTCTTATACATCTATCCGTGGGCCCGGGCCCGCGGATGGCTACATTGAGCGAATGCGCCGGCGAGCCGGCAACGCAATCAACCGATCTTGCGGATGCCCACCGCCTGGCGCAGCCTGTCGATAAACGGCGCGGCATAGGCGCGGGCTTTCTCCGCACCTTTTTCCAGCTCGCGCTCGATTTCCGCCGGGTTGGCCAGCAGCTCGTTGTAACGTTCGCGGGCCTCGCCAATCTGGCTGTTGACCAGCTCGAACAGCTGCTTCTTGGCCTCGCCCCAGGCGATGCCCTCCTCGAACGCCTTGCGCATCTCCGCAGTCTGCGCCTCGGTGGCGAAGGCCTGCCAGACCTGGAACACGGTGGAGGTATCCGGATCCTTGGGCTCACCCGGCTCCAGCAGGTTGGTCTTGATCTTGTTGATATGCTTCTTGAGCTGCTTCTCCGTCAGGAACAGCGGGATGGTGTTACCGTAGCTCTTGCTCATCTTGCGCCCGTCGAGCCCCTGCAGGACCGCCACATGGTCATCTACCACGGCTTCGGGCAAGGTAAAGTGCTCACCGTAGTGGTGGTTGAAGCGCTGGGCGATATCCCGGGCCATCTCGATGTGCTGGACCTGGTCCTTGCCCACCGGCACCTTGTTGGCGTTGAACATCAGGATGTCGGCCGCCATCAGGATCGGGTAGCTGTAGAGACCCATGTTGATGCCGAAGTCCGAGTCCTCGCCATCGGCGCGATTCGCATCCACCGCGGCCTTGTAGGCGTGGGCGCGATTCATCAGGCCCTTTGCGGTCATGCAGGTGAGCAGCCAGGTGAGTTCAGGGATCTCATGGATATCAGACTGGCGATAGAAAACCGCATTGTCGGTATCGAGGCCCAGCGCCAGCCAGGTGGCGGCGATCTCCAGCGTGGAGCGGTGCACCTGCTCCGGGTCCTGGCACTTGATCAGTGCATGGTAATCTGCGAGGAAGTAGAACGACTCGTTGTTCTCCTCCTGGCTGGCGGCAATCGCCGGACGAATGGCGCCCACATAGTTGCCCAGGTGGGGGGTGCCGGTGGTGGTAATGCCGGTCAGGACACGCTGCTTGCTCATAAATCCAAGGGTTTCCGTGCTACATATCTGGTAGAAAGCTGGACGCCCATGATACCCGTTTCGGCGGCGAGGTTGTATGCCGCGCAAACAGGCGACCCTGCCCACTTTTTGATCGCATCGGTTCCCGTGCAGGGCCGTAGCGGAACATGGTTCACTTACTGGTGTCCTGCAGGTTAAGGGAGGCTTGCACACTTGGGGAGAGAGATTCGCGACCGGGCAGGCCGGGCCGAGACTGCCGCGCCGCCCGATTACATCCGGTTTACCCTCGAGCGCAGTTTCGAACCCCGCGTCCAGATCCAGCTCGACCTGGACCGCGCCAGGCTGCGGGTGGCGAGCTGGTGCTGGCTCGCCCCGTCCGGCGAGGATGCCGCTGTCACTGTGGTGGAAACCGCGTTTATCGATCGCATACGCGGGCTGGCGGCCTCACTGGGTTCCCGCACTGCCCGCGACCAGGAATCGTTGGGGCTCGACGGTTCAACCTGGACGATCGAAGTCTGCATGGCAGGGGAATGCCGGAGCCGGAGGCTCTGGCTGCCCCGCTCGGGCCCGGAGTATGAGCTGGGCCGGCAGCTGTTCGAGCGTGCGGCAAGGCTCATCCCCCTGGGCGAGCTGTACTGAGCCCTGCGCGACGGCACCGCGTCGCCCGGCATGAGAAAAGAAAACTTACTGAGGATACCCATGCCCAGAGAGATCGAGAGAAAGTTCCTGGTCGACCCGGCGTTCGCCCGCACGCTCAAAAGCGGTACTGAGATCAGCCAGGGCTACCTGCCGGTCGCGGGGAAGTCGGTTGTCCGCGCCAGGATCTATGGCAGTCGTGGCTACCTCACCCTGAAGGGGGAGACCCGCGGTATGACGCGCACCGAGTATGAATATGAAATACCGCTGGACGACGCCCGTGAAATTATCAGCAGCCTGTGCGAGGGGCGGGTTATCGAGAAGACCCGCTACCTGGTAACAGTGGGAAAGCACGAGTGGGAGATCGATATTTTCTCGGGCAGGAACCGTGGCCTCGTGGTCGCAGAAATAGAACTGGCCGATGAACAGGAAGCTTTCGAGCGCCCCACATGGGTGACACAAGAGGTCACCCATGATCCGCGTTACTACAACGCCAACCTGGTTGAGACGCCCTTTGGGGACTGGTGATAAGATAAACCAGTGCCACGCCGCCACCCGGGACGCGCGGCCAGGGCTGCCAGGCGGCGCGGTTTTGTTTTGAGGAGGCGCAGACTTTCATGATCAAACGGGTGCTCGCCCTCTCCGGCCTCGCCGTCTCGGCAGCTTTCATCGCCCTGCTCGCCTTCCCCGGCCTGAAATACACCATCTACCGGGAACTTCCGGTGGATCTTCGCTGGAAAATCTCCTACCTCACCAGCGACAAGTTCCTGGTAGGTATGGTTTTCCTGATTGAACGGGACAACGCCCTGCTGCTGGTCCGGCACCGCTACCAGGACGCCTGGGGACTTCCCGGAGGCTGGGTTGAGCATGGGGAAACCATCGAGCAGGCGGTGCGACGGGAACTGCGGGAGGAAATCGGGGCGCGGGTAATTTCCACCAGTGTCATGGAGGTGCGGAAGCCGGCCTATACACCGGTGGTCGATATTGCCGTCAGGTGCCAGATCGAGCCGGGCGAAATGCTGTTCAATGACAGCGAGGTGGTGGAAACCCGTTTCTTTCCGCGGGAAGGGCTGCCCGACGATATTCTCTATACCCATAAACCCTACATACAACGCTTTATCGCCCTTTCCGGGCTCGCCACAGCGGCCTCCGCCGAGCCGCGGCCGGCGACGGGAGCGACGCCGGTGCCATGATGACACCAATGCGCAACAGGCCCACGGCGACCTGTTAAACTTGGGCGCGGCCGCCTCTGGCCGGCAGTTTCGCGGAGTTTTTAGGGGGAATTGGACACGGTCATGTGCAGCCTGTTCGACGCAGACGATCACGCCGGTATCCAGCGCTTCCTGGAGCAGGCGGGAGCGGGGCATCCGCAGCGGATGATCTTTGGTCGCCGCCAACGGCCAACCAGCAAGATCAGTATCGTCACCGGCCGACATGGCCAGCCGGAGCTCGAGAACGCCATCTGGCATCTCTACCTGCAGAAGGAAGGCGGTGAGTACCGGCCGCACAAAAAATACTGGTCGATCAACAGCAACTGGCGGAAGCTCCCGCAGCGGCCGGAGTATCGCCACTCCCGCTGCCTGATCCCGGCCAACGCCTGGGTGGAGAGCCAGCACGGCGAGCACCCGGTGGAATTCAGTTTTGGCCTGCCGTTCTTTTTCTGCGGCCTCTACAAGGTATGGGAGGGCGGCCGGCTATTGAGCTGTTCAATCATTACCCTGCCGGCCCACCCGATGACCGAGCGCTTTCATGATAAAAGCCTGCCGATGATCGCGCCCCCCAGCAGCTCGTTTATCCGCCAGTGGTTATCCCCTGACGCGGATACCGGTCAGTTTGCGCCATACCTGCAGCCGCGGGTGGAATACGCGGGACGCCTGCTGCACTACCGGCCACTGAAGCGTGCGACCTCAACCGAGTACACCGGCCCTGAGGCCCCCGTCGATGAGGCCCCGGACCATTGAAGACCTTCCTCGCGATCATCCTCCTGGCCGTCCTGGTATGGGTGCTGCCCTATTACTGGCAGAAGTGGCGGCGCCGCTACCTGCGCTCCCGGCCGCTGTCCGCGGCCCGGTATCGCTCGCTGCAGGCAGCCCTGCCCTTCTACTCGGCCCTGCCGCCGGCGGCCCGACGCGAGCTTTGTGCCAATGTCAGCCTGTTCCTGCACGACAAGGAATTTGTCGGCTGTGACGGCCTGCGCCTCAGCGAGCAGATGCGCGTAGCTATCGCCGCGTGGGCCTGCCTGCTACTGGTCGGGCGGGAAAACCGCTGCTATCCGGCGCTGCGTACGGTGCTGGTTTACCCGGACACCTACGTGGCGCGGGAGACGCACTTCGAAGGCCTGGTAGAGACCACGGCTGACAGCGCACGCGAGGGGGAATCCCACTACCTGGGACCGGTGGTATTGTCCTGGGCAGATATTGAGGAAGACCTGTACCACCCGGAGCATGGGCGCAATGTGATCGTCCACGAGTTCGCACACAAGCTGGATGAGGAAGACGGGGTTTACGACGGGAGACCCCTGTTTGCCCAGGACCAGTCGGGCAACAACTGGGCGCCGGTATTTCGCCGGGAGTATGAACGGTTGCGGGACAGGGTGGCAGGCGTCGGCGATGGCCACGTCGGGCCGGTAGGCCCCGGGGTGCGGGAGAGCGGGGATGGGATATCGATCCTGGACCCCTATGGCGCCCAGTCACCGGCCGAATTTTTCGCTGTGGCCTCCGAGGCCTTCTTTACGCTGCCCGACCAGCTCCGCCACCACCACCGGGACCTCTATGGGGAACTGCAGGCGTTTTACCGGCTGGACCCGGCCGCGTGGCATGGCGGTGAACCGACAATCGGACGGGGCTAGCCCGGTTGCAGCCTAATAGTCCCTTTTCCACTGCAGTTCCACACTGCCCGCGCCGCTCTCGTTACTGCCCGCGGACTTCAGCTCCAGGTTGAGGTTTTTGCGCAACTCGATCTGCATTTCCGCCTGCCAGGGATTGAGGGGGTCGGTACTGCGCTGTAGCTCGATGAAGATCCGGCTGGTGATGTATTTTCCCAGGCTGAGGGCGTAACGATCCTGCCCTTCCTCGCCCTCCTCGCTCTTGATATCGAAGGTATCCACGCCCAGCAGCTCACGGGTCTTGGCCAGCGGATCGAACCCTGCGCCGTTGCCCTGCAGGGTGCGGACCACAGTCACCAGGCGCACTGCCTGCAGGGGGGAGATATCGGTGAGGGATTTGCCGAACAGCAACTGGGCGAAAATTTCGTCCTGGGCTGCCGCAGGGGTCGAGCTGAATTCGATATCCAGGTCATCGGTCGTTCCGGAAATTTCCGCGATAATCTCGCCCTCGCTGTACTCATGCCGCCCCTTCACATAGATGGCCGCCTCGCTGTTCTCGAACAGCACCCGCCCCTCGAGCAGCTCAAAGCGCTTGCCCAGCAGGTCGAAATTACCGCGCACAATCGTCAGTTCGCCAGAAGCATCGGGCTCGGCTGCAGTGCCGCGCACATTCACCTGGCCCTGCAGTTCGGAGTTGAGTCCCAGGCCCCGCACATAGGACTGCTGGTCCAGCACAACCTGCACCGCCAGCGCAATGTTCTCGAGTATCGGCGGGCCACCGGTGATGTCCCCAAGTCCCACCTCTTCTTCCACTTCCACCACCTCGATTTCCGGGATGCTGCTGCCAAACAGCTGTTCCACCTGCACTTCCAGGGGACGCAGCACCAGCCTGCCCTCCAGGCGCGAGGCCTCGGTGGTACCCGTCAGCGCCAGGGTGCCCGAAACAGCTCCGCGCACGGCGGGGCTATTGAGCAGGTGTAACCGCCGGGCCCGCCCCTCAAATGCCAGCCGCGGCGGGCCCGCCTCCGGGAAGGTCACTTCACCACCGATATTGATACTGCCATCCTCTCGATCCTCTGCTCGCGCCCGCTCCAGCACCCACCGGTCGGGGGTCAGGCGGGCGAGGATATCGATATTGCGCAGGCGGGTATTGCTGGGCCGGTGTTCGTAGGAACCATTTTCCAGGCTCAGCTCGCCGCGCAGCTCCGGCCTGTCCAGGGTGCCGTCGGCGTTGACGGTAAAACGGAGCTGGCCACGCATGGCGTGGATCCCCGGATCGAGGAACGCGCCCACCACCGCCAGATCAGCGCTGCCCTCGCTGTCGAGTTCCAGCGGCACGGGCGGCGCAGGCGTATCGGGGGAGAGCAGGGCTTCGAGCATCTCGGCCACCGCCAGCCGGGCGCTGGCCTGGGCGGCGCGGCGGGAGCCGTGGTCGGCTACCATTTCGACCAGCAGCAACCTGCCCTCGGTCCTCCAATTGAGCGATGCGCGCAGCGGTTCGATGGCGCCACGGGAGCCAGCCGCGACACTATCGAGCACCAGCTCCCCCTGCAGCTGCGGGTTGCGCGGACTGCCGGTGGCGGTGGCCTGCAGCGAAATCTCGCCGCGCTCGTTCAGCTCCGCCGGCAGGCCCAGCTCCAGGTCCGCCAGCACAGCATTGGCTGTCAGGTCCAGGTCCAGCTGTTTCTCATTCAGGGTGCCCTCCGCAACCAGCCGGTTGCGCCCGGCCCAGAGCAGGTCGACACCGGTAAGGGAGATGCTGCCCTGGCGATAACCGATTTCTCCCCTGAGGTGCCAGGGCTTCTCCTGGAACTCGCCGCTGGCGAGGATATCCGCCCGGGCCTGGGGGCTGGCGAAAGGCCCGGAAAACTCGCCGTCGAGGCTCACCTCCCCCTCCAGTGAGGGAGGCAGGGATATCCCTGCGAGTTGCGCCAGTGAAACGGGAATGTTGCGCCCCGCCACAGTGCCGCGGGCGCGCTTCCGGCGCGGCTCTACCACGCCGTCGAGCTCGAGCCATGCACTCCCCGCCCCCGCCAGCTGCTCGGCCTCCCGCGCGAGCTGGTGCAGCCGGCTCGGGGTCTGCCGGGGCGCATCCGGCTCCTGGCCCTCCATATCGGCGAGCGGGGATTGCCGGCCGCGCAACGCCGGCGCGTCGAAGCCCCGCCCCGGATCCATACTGGAGAGTTCGAGCCGGACCCCGTCCAGCAGCAACCGGTCGAGGTTGCCGGCGATTCCGCCGCTCAAGCGGTAGCGGTACTGGCGGTACTTGCCGTCGGATTCCACGCTGGCATCCAGCCGGGGCTTGTCCCAGGGACCGCTGACCCTGAGGTCCGATTCCAGGCTGATGGCGATGCCCTCGAGTTCAGGCGCATCGAGCAGGAGGCGTGGGGGAAACTGGTCAGCGGTTGCAGACAGCTCCAGCGCCAGGGTCTGCTTTTCCAGCGACACCCGGCCCCCACCCCGGATAGCAAAGCGATCCCCCTGCAGCGAGAGTTCGCGCAGCCGGATCTCTTTCAGGTTGCCGCTGGCGGTGGCCTGCAGGCTGGTTTCCAGGTTGCGGTAAACTGGCCTGGCGCGGATCCGGGCGGTGAAATCGGGGTTTCCCCAGGGACCATTGGCGCTCACCACCAGGCCGTCGACGGAGCCGGACAGCTCCGGGGGCAGCTCCACCTGGCTGTCTTCCGGTAGCGCGGCCAGCAGCCCGCGGATGTCGTCCATTTCCAGGCGCGCCAATTCTCCCTGCAGGTCGATCGTCTCGGCCCCGACGTCTATCGCACCGTCAAGGTCGAGACGTGCGTCGGCATATTCGAGGGTCGCTCCTTCCAGCTGGATTACCTCATCGCGGGTTGCCACACGTCCCTGCAAGTGCACGGGCTGGTGTCGAAAACTGCTGCGCAGTTCCACCATGCCGGATACATTCGGCAGTGACAGGGGGCCGCGCACCGACAGGTCAGCTGTCAGCCAGCCACCCTGGAGGTAGTCCTGCCACGGCTGCGTGATCGCCAGTGGCAGCCGGTCGAGACGGACCTCCGCATCGACACGATCGCCGGATACGCTGCCGGATATATGATGGGAAGTGCCATCCACCGCCAGCGCCAGGCCCTCGCTCCCGACCTGCCACGGGGACAGCGCGATTTCTGCCGGACCGACGAGGGAAAAACGATGGGCCACCAGCGGGAGGGAGAACTCCTCGATATCCAGCGCCAGCCGGTCACCTGACTCCCTCACGGTAATCAGGCCACGCGCATCCAGTGCCTGCCCTGCCGGCAGCTGCAGCAAACGCCCGACAAAACCACCGCTGTCCTCGCGGGCCAGGAACTCCAGCCGGAACACGCCTTCCCGGATCTCTTTTGCCTGCAGGCTGGCCTCCAGCCCGGCGCCATTCAATTCGCGCAGCTCGAAGGACAGCCGTGTCGGCTCATCCTGCCAGCGGAAGCGACCATCGGAATCCAGCGCCACCACGGGCAGGTCCGGGTAGCGCGAATCGATGATCCGCAGCCGGCCGATATCCAGTTGCCCCAGGCGGATGGCCGGGACCGACATCGGCCGGTCTTCCACCTCGGCCTCCACCCTCTCGGTCCGCTCCTCCAGCAGCGACTGCAGTACATCCATGTCCAGCAGCAATTCCGCGGCGCGGATCCGCTCGATATCCAGCTGTCCGGAAATCAGCGCGCCGAGGTCAATGCCCACCGCGAGGTCACGGCCCTGGAGCAGCACCTTGCCGCGGTAATCGACCTTCAGGGAGCTGAAAGACCAGTGTCCCAGGTGCTCACTGGCCATGCGACCGCTCTGGATTGCCAGCTCTGGAACCATTCGCTCGGCTACCAGGAAGGCGCCCCTGGTCAGGGAGACCCGGCCCGAGCCGGTGCCGGCAAAATACAGCAGTGCCAGCAGCAGCATCAGCAATATGCCGGATATCATCGCCCCGCGACCGCTGAGTGAATGCCACAGGCTGCGTAATACCGACCCGAGCGCGCGCACATAACCAGAAGCCAGGGCTGACAGGGAACGCTTCATGTCAGAACGCCTGCCCCAGGCTTACGTACACCTGGAAGTCATCGTCAAGGTCTTCCCGCTTGTCCAGTGGAAAGGCGACGTCGAAACGTACCGGCGCAAATGAGGTGAAATAGCGCACGCCGAAACCCACGCCCCAGAACAGGGAGTCGAAACGTGGCTCAGGATCCAGGTATGCGTTGCCGCCGTCGACAAAGAGCACGCCACCCCATTTTTCGGTGATACGCAGGCGCCCCTCCAGGGAGATCTCACTCAGCGCGCGACCACCGATCGGGTCGCTCAGGCGCGGCTCGCCATCCGGCTCTTCGGGTTCGATCAGCCGGCGCGGCCCCAGTGCCTGGTAGTCATAGCCGCGCACAGAGCCCCCGCCTCCGGCATAAAATCGTTCATCTGCCGGTACATCGAAATTATCTGCGCCGGAGATCACGCCGGCTTTTATACGCAACGCCAGTGTTGGCTCAAAGCGGGTTTCGGCAAAGGTGTGGTAACCGGTCGCCACCGCGATGCTCCTCACAAAGCTGGTGCCGCTGTCACCGAGATCCAGATAGGGCTTCACCTCCAGCGCGGCGGTTGCGCCCTTGCGCGCATCGAGGGGGTTATCGGTGGTGTCCCACTTCAGGCCGAGGGGAAAGGCCAGCAGACTGTAGTTTTCGGTTATACCCCCGTCTTCCTCCACTTCACTGAACTTCAACTCCGCCCCGACACTTGCCGTGCGGTGCTTGCTCAGGTCCCGGGATATAACCGCCCCCAGGCGGAGGGACTCTGCCGTATAGGCATCCACTTCCTTGTTCGAAAGCTCTACCTGTCCGGTAAGGCCCTGGTCATCCCGAAGGAAACGCGGCACCAGCAATCGCGCCTCCAGCGACTGCTGGACCGGGTTCGCCTTGCTTTCGATATCGATTTTCTCGCCGCGCCGGAATACATTGCGATGTTCCCAGCCGGCAGACACACCGGCTCCCTCGCTGGAGGTGTAGCCCACCCCCAGCTTTACGGTGCGGTGCTTTCGCTCCTGCACGCGAAAGGTGATATCCACCACCCCACCGTAGGGCTCTGACACCTCGGTGCCCACCCCTGCAACCAGGTTAGTGCGCAGGAGGCGAAGCTGGGCGGCATCCAGCTGGTTGCGCTTGAAACACTCCCCGGATTCAATCTTGAGTTTGTCGCGCAGGAAGCCGGCATCCACCGACTCCAGTCCCTCGACGTAGACCTGGCCTACCACCACCTCCGGGCTCGGGGCCACCCGGTACACCAGCCGCGCCGCTGCCTCACTGTGGATCACGGTGGCCTTGTAGCTGACATCCACATTGAGCAGGCAGGCATTGTCGTTCAGGTATTGCTCGATGACGGAGACTCCCTCCTTCACCTTGGTGGCAACCAGGGGATCGCCCACCCGCAGTGGCAGGCCACCAAAACCGCGTTCGAGCTGCGACGGCATCTCCACCCTGATGCTCTTGATCAGGTAGCGGGGGCCTGGCTCGATGCGGTAGAGAATATCGCCATCGCTCACAGACTCCCGGATGTTACTGTCGTAGTACCCGCGGGAGCGTAGCAAACGCTCCAGGGATCCCCTCTCGTAACGCGCGACGTCACGGGGATCCTCGTAATTTTCCAGGACATTGCTGCCTTTGCGCAGCTCCTCCAGCTGCTCCTCCAGCCACTCCTGCAGCTGGCGATCGCCCTCTACCCTGACGGTAAAGTCCGGCAACTGGTCAAAGAAGGGAATCGCACGCGCCACCTGCAGGGGGCCGAGAAGCACTGCCGCCAGGAAAAAACCGGTTAATACGCGCAAATAACTCATCCATTCTATCTGGAGGCCGCGGCCTTCCTGTCCGAACTGCCGGGCCGGGAAAGCGCCCTGCTGCTACGATCACTTTTCCCGCCGGAAGTTGCGCCGATGCTGAGGGTGCTTTCAGCGGGTGGGGCGGGACTGGCCAAGCAGCGGATTACAGTCCCGGATAATGACCCGTCCCTCCAGGATGTTGCCCTTGGAGTACTCGGTGAAGATGCACTGGTTGGTCTCCGGGTCATAATTCTCGATCCAGAGGTTGTCCTCCTTCCAGGTGGCGCCGATATGACGCTGCCCTTCTGGCACATTGATACGCATCACGCCACCGAAGCGTTTAACGAATACCTGTTCGAAATGAAAGTAGTACGCCAGCCAGCCCACGAGAAAGAAGATAACAGCGCCAATCGCACCGATTTTAAAGCTGCCCATGCGGCTGCCGGCAAGAAGTGAAAGGACAACCAGCGCGATCACTGCGGCCCAGTAGAGATAGGTAATCATTAATGCTATTCCGTGCAGATTATTGGACGTTATATCAGGCGTTTCGTTTTACCAGCGAGCCTTGCGGCGGTCTGGTCGGGTCGACCAGGCAGGGGGTTATTGGTGCCGGATGCTCGCAGGCATATCAACAGGATGCGCGCCAGTCATCCGCCAAGGGCCCTGCAGATTGGCGGCCCGGATAAAGGGTAGCGCAGATTGACAGGATTGGTACAGCGCCACAAGCGGGGCTGCAGTAAGTGGAGATTTGCGGCCGGCGCCACCCGGCCGCATTGAAACCCGTTAGCCTTCCGCCAGTTCTGGCAGGTTTTCATATAGCTTGAGCGCCTCCGGGTTGGCCAGGGCTTCCTGGTTTTTTACCGGCTTGCCGTGTATGACGTTGCGCACCGCCAGTTCCACGATCTTGCCACTGATGGTGCGGGGGATATCCGCCACCTGGATCACCTTGGCGGGGACATGTCGCGGTGTTGTATTGGCGCGGATGGTCGACCGTATTTTCTGCACCAGCTCGTCGTCGAGCTCCACACCTTCGCGCAAAACCACGAAAAGTATCACCCGTACATCATCGCCCCACTCCTGCCCGATGCAGATACTGTCGAGGACCTCCTCTACCTTCTCCACCTGGCGGTAAATCTCGGCGGTGCCGATCCGGACCCCGCCCGGGTTCAGGACCGCATCGGAGCGCCCATAAATGATCACTCCACCGTGCCCGGTAATCTCCGCGTAGTCACCGTGCGCCCACACGCCGGGCCAGTTCTCGAAATAGGCAGCGCGATATTTGGCGCCATCCGGGTCGTTCCAGAAGCCGACCGGCATGCAGGGAAAGGACCTGGAGCACACCAGCTCGCCCTTCTCCCCGATCACCGGCTGGCCGTCATCATCCCAGACCTCCACCGCCATGCCGAGGCCGCGGCACTGCAGCTCGCCGGCGTAGACCGGCAGCGCAGGGTTGCCGAGGGCAAAACAGGAAATGATATCAGTCCCGCCGGATATGGACGACAGGCAGAGGTCCGCCTTGATATCGCGGTATACGTAGCGGAAACCCTCGTGGGCCAGCGGCGAGCCGGTGGAGAGGACCGCGCGCAGCCGCTCCAGGTTGTGGCTCTCGCGGGGCTTGATACCGGCTTTTTCCAGCGCGGCGATGTATTTGGCGCTGGTGCCAAAGACGCTGATGCCTTCCTCGTCCGCCATATCCCACAGGCTCTCGGGAGCGGGATAGAAGGGCGACCCATCGAACAGCACCAGGGTGGCACCGCAGGCAAGTCCGCTCACCAGCCAGTTCCACATCATCCACCCGCAAGTGGTGAAGTAGAACAGGATGTCATCCCGGTCCAGGTCACAGTGCAGGCGGTGCTCCTTCAGGTGCTGCAACAGCGTGCCGCCGGCACCATGCACAATACACTTGGGCACACCGGTGGTACCGGAGGAATACATGATATAGAGGGGGTGGTTGAACTCCGTCTGTACGAAGGTCAGCGGGCGCTCGGGCGCACCGGCAACGAACTGCTCGAGGGTCAGCGCCCGGGGCAGCTCCGCGATGGCCGCGGCTGTATCCTCTGCGGATCGGGCAACCGGCACCATCACGATTTTCTCTATTGACTCTATACGCGCAGCGATTTCGCCGATACGCGGCAGCGAGTCAATGGTCTTGCCGTTGTAGAAATAGCCCTCACAGGCGAACAGCACTTTCGGTTCCACCTGGCCGAAACGATCCAGCACGCCGTTGATACCGAAGTCCGGCGAGCAGGAGGTCCAGATGGCACCCAGGCTGGTGGTCGCCAGCATGGCCACCACCGTATCGATCACGTTGGGCATAAAGCCGGCCACGCGGTCGCCCTGCTCCACTCCCTGCTCCGCCAGCGCGGCTGCGAGCCGCTCCACCCGGGCGAAGAGCCCGGCATAGGTAAGCTCGCGCCTGCTGCCGTTTTCCAGCCGCTCCACCAGCGCGGTGCGATCATCGCGAAAGCGCAGCAGGTTTTCGGCGAAGTTCAGCCGCGCCCCGGGAAACCAGCGCGCCCCGGGCATCTCGTCATTCTCGAGCACCGTGTCGCCGCGCTCGCTGGCGAGCACACCGGTGTGGTCCCACAACAGTTTCCAGAAGTCCTCGCGGTTCTCCACCGTCCAGCGGTGCAGCGCGTCGTAATCTTCCAGCTCGGTCCTGAAGCGCTCGTTCACCAGGCGACGGAACTGGTCCATTTGCGTCGAGGCAACGGCCTCGGGACTGGGCTGCCACAGGGGCTGCTTGGAGTTGCTCATCTCTTCTGACCTTCCGGGTTCGTTATTGTCGGGGCGCAGAAACTTAAGGCGCGCGTCATCAGGGCACAATCATGCCTTGGTCTTACATTTAATAAAATTAAAAATAAGTTTAAGCTTGTTAAGCTTTTCTTAACTAAAACATGACCAGATATCGGCATTCAGTTTCATGAACCCAACACTCAAGCAGCTGCGGGCCTTTGCCGCCGTTGCCAGGACGCGGAGCCTGGCGGAGGCCAGTGCCCGGCTGCATATCTCCCAGCCGGCCCTGTCGGTGGCCATCAGGAACCTCGAGGAGTCCCTGGGGGGCGCGCTATTCAGTCGGGACAGTCGCCAGCTGGCACTCACCCCCGAAGGCAGGGAGTTCCTCGGCCGGGCGGAACAGCTCCTTAATAACTGGGACCACTCCATGGAGGCCATGCAGCAACGCTTCCGCCTGGAGCAGGGCCAACTGAACCTGGCCGTGATCCCAGCCTTCGCCCTCAACCGGCTGCCGGGGCTGCTGGCGGAGTTCCACAGCCGGCACCCATCCATCAATATCGTGATCGAGGATATCGTAATGGAGCGGGTACAGCGGGCGGTACAGGAGGGCCGGGCGGAAATTGGCATCACTTTCCGCCCCGCTGACCTGGGCGGGCTCGAGTTCCAGGGCTTCGCCAGAGACCGCTTTATCGCTGTGGTACCTGCCGCCCACCCCCTGGCCGGGAAAAGTGCGGTGACCTGGCGGGAACTGGCCGGGGAGCCGTTTATCGCCATGAACCGGGGCTCGGCGGTCAGGCGCTGGACCGACGGGGCGATGGCGGAGATCGGCTATAGCGGCAGGCTATTGTGCGAGGCCAACCAGCTCAGCACCATCGGCCAGCTGGTGGCGACCGGCATGGGAATCAGTGTGGTACCCGAGCTGTGCCGCCCGCAGATGCGCGACTACGGCCTCCCCTGCCTGGCCCTGCAGGCACCGGACATTGAGCAGGAAGTCGGTGTCCTGCTGCGCAGCCACGGTGCCCTGTCAGCACCGGCCAGGGCGCTGTTGCAGCTGGTCACCGCGCCCTGACCACATTCACCCGCGTAGCGCCTGGTACCAGAGGGCCACTCAGCCCTGAAAGTGCCGGGTAGCGCCAACCGTCTGACGATAGCGCCACAGGTTCTGCAGCAACCCCCAGCCGGTTCCCAGGATGGCAGCGATTACGGCAAGCTGCCAGTAAGCCTGGGGCATTTCCCAGAAATATTCGCCAGCACCACCCCACTGCACTGTGAGCACCTCATCCAGGTAATAAAGCCGCCCGAGAAGAAATAACCACAACAGGCGGATCGCGCTCTCCACAACCAGTTTTGCCCGGGTCCAGAATGGCAGGAAAAGCTTGTCCAGTGCCATCAGCAGGCTCAGGGCAATTACGCCATTCAGCCACGGGAGCAATGCATGCAGGCCGGAGGATACCGTGACCTCCATACCCCCAAAGCCGGTCGCGGGGAACAGGTCGTTTAACCAACCCGCCACCAGGACCATGGCCACCAGTTCCACGGCGCTGTCAAAAGAGCTGATACGCTGGCCTGCCGCGGCCACTCTCGGCAAATTCCGCGGCTCCCACTTGCCGAATACATCGCGGAAACTGAGGCTTTCACCAGCCAGGAAAAAGCCCAATGTCACCAGTGCAAAACTCTGGAGGCCGGCATTGATACTGCCCGCCAGCCAGGCCAGAGCGGCATCCAGGAATTGCGGCTGCGGTTGATTGAGCACCCCCATCACTGCCGCCACGCCATTACCGATAATGACAGCCAGGAAAACCCACTTCAGGACCTGCATGTATAACGGCAGCAGCGCCTCGCTCACCAGAGCCTTGCGCGGCCGGTAGCCCGCAGCCACTTCCATCGGGTGGCCGTTCCGCTTGAGCAGTTCCGCCACCTCAGACTCCGTGGCCTCGCGGCCGAGGGTGTCACTCAATTCATCACACTGGTCCAGCAGGCCCGAATACAGTTCATTGCCGATATCGTCGCGCTCATCACCCGGCAGGTAAATTTTGACGTTGTCCACATACCGCTGCAGTAATTCCATTACCAAGTCTCTCCAAGTTTATCGATCGTACGGTTCAGTTTTCGCCACTCGGCAGTCATCAACTCCAGCGCAGTCCTGCCATCTTCTGCGATCACATAAAAGCGTCGCTTGCGCCCATCGTGGACCTGCCAGGTGCTGCTGAGCAGCCCCTGGTCCTCAAGTCGCCGAAGCAGCGGGTAAAGCGTGCCCTCATCTATTTCCAGACCGATAGTGGCAAGTCGCTTGCGCAGGGAATAACCGTAATGCGGCTGGTCCAGCGCCCTGAGCACCGCCAGCACCAGCATCCCCCGCCGCATTTCCATCGCCAGTTTGTTGAGCCGTTCCGCCCCAAGCGTCATATCGTTTTCCGCATACTGTGCCATACACAGCATATACTGTGCGTCACACAGCAATAGATTGCAAGACCGTATTTCGGGAGCAGCTAACGAAAGTGGCGCAGGTTAAGTCTCGGGTGAGGGGTACTGGCGAACGCAATCGGGGGGGAAGGAGGGGGGACGAACCCGGTGGAGCGGCGCCTGCCAGGCGGCAGGCGCCACGGCTCAGCGCATCCGGGCTTGCTGTGCGGGGAGGACGCGAGAAACCATGCTCTCTACAAGAACGCCCTCCCCCGGGGGCTTTACTTCTTGCTGGTGGCGCGCAGCATCCAGGCGGTTTTCTCGTGCACGCTCATACGGTCGGAAACCAGTGCCACGGTGGATTCATCGTCCGCAGCCTGCGCCGCTTTCAATACGTCGCGGCAGGTCTTCACCACCTGCTCATGACCCTGGGTGAGGATTTCCACCATTTTCTCCGCGGCAGGAATTGAAGTCTCCTCCTTGATGGAGCTGAGCTCGGCGAACGCCTTGTAAGTTCCCGGCGCCTCCACGTCGAGGGTGCGGATGCGCTCGGCGATGTCATCCACTGCCTCAGCCAGTTCCTGATAATGCTCCTCGAACATCAGGTGCAGTTCCCGGAACAATGGCCCGGTGACGTTCCAGTGGAAATTGTGTGTCTGCAGGTAAAGCGTATAGCTGTCGGCCAGAAGGCGCTTCAGGCCGTCGGCAACTTTTTCACGATCCTGTTCGTTAATGCCGATATCAATCTTGGTCATACTCCACCTCTTTGTTGCTGTTTCTTAAAAACTTCCTGAAAGCCGGAAGACTCAGTCAACCTCTTGGGAAACCATCCTAACGCCATCGGGGAGAAATAAAAATTTATATAAGGAATAGCACCGATAAACAAAAGCTATCTCATGTCCCCGTGACAGTATGGCAAGCTTAGCCGCGATCGGGAGCACTGGAGCCGCAGAACCCGATCACAAAGCCCCTTCTGCCCAACGGGGCTTTCTTCGCCCGGGGAACCCCTTGATCCAGGACCGTACCGAAGGCAAGCGGCGACTGGCTCCGTGTTCAGCGCACCGGCAGACAGGCAAAAGAGCGGATAGAGCAAATAACAAGGGAGCCGAAAGCTCGGGGATCATCGGCTTAATGAACAGACCTGGCGTCTCTCATGCTCCCTGCGAAGATGCGTGCCCAGCGCTCGCAAGCCTGTTTCCACCGCTTCCCTGCCCTGTCGCTGGCGGGTGCTTCAGTCACCGCCGGTAGTAACAGGTGTTTCATCCGGGAGGGCCGCGCCCGCCATATAGCGAATCAGCCCGGCGAATTCCTCTTCGGTACAGTCAAAGCACAGCCCTTTCGGAGGCATGGCCTTGTAGCCGTTCATGGCGTTGTCTACCAGCACTTCCAGGCCTTTGGCGGCCCGGGGTTCCCACGCGGCCACATCACCGGTTCGCGGGGCACCAGTTACCCCCGGCCCGTGACAGCTGTGACAGCTGCGCAGGTAGGTTTCATGGAGTTTCCCGTCGACCTGTTCCGTAGCGGCGATGCCGGTTTCGGGAGCCGCGGTTTCGGCGGCCGTGGTCTCGGGAGTCTCGCCCCTGGGTTCGCGCTCGGCGGCGCATGCCGTCAGCAGGAGGATCGCTGCCAGAGTGGTGAGTGATGCTTTCATTATTTTTCTGCCCGTAATTCTTCTGTCAGTGAGCCCTGGGTCTGTCGGCAGCGAAGTGCCGCATCTGTCGCACATAGTGCATATGACTCGCCTTGTGAATACTCATTATTACCCCGCGAGTCGGGCGATCGCAACTCCGCGCCTGGGGCTGGGACTGGCAAAAGTGGTACGCGGGAGAGAGCTGCTGGCCGGGCCCGGCATGCCGACGCAGGTGCTTTTTCCGGGAAGCCGCCGCGACGCTTCAGTGGTCGCAGATGGACTGCAGCTTTGCTACCGCGCCCCGGTAATCCGCAGCCCCGGTGATGGCACTGACAACGGCTACGCTGCCCACCCCGGTGGCAACCACCGCCGGCGCACGCTCGACAGAAATACCGCCGATCGCCACCAGCGGGAAGTACGGTAGCAGTGCGGCCATACGCGCCAGCTTGTCGATCCCCTGCAACTGGCCACGCATATCCTTGGTGCCAGTGGCGAATATCGCCCCGATAGCCAGGTAACTGGGACGGTAGCGCCAGGCCCGCAGCAGCTCATAAAAGCCGTGGGTACTGATACCCAGTTTCAGCCCGGCGGACTTGATTGCCTTCAGGTCGGCTGAGCGCAGGTCTTCCTGCCCCAGGTGCACACCATAGGCACCGCACTCGATCGCCAGGCGCCAGTGATCGTTGATAAAGAGGCGCAGCTTGTATTGCCGGCCAATGGCCACGGCGCGCTCTACCCGCGTGCGCAGGTCGGTGCCCGCGTCCTTGATCCGCAGCTGCAGGGTTTTCACTCCCTCGGCTGCGAGTCTCTCCAGCCACTCGACGGAATCCACCACGGGGTAAAGCCCCAGCTCATTGGTATCGGTATCGGGAAAATCGCAGGCAAAAAGGCTGTTGCCATCGGCATCAAAGTAATCGTAATGCCGGGCGTGTTCCTCCTGCGGTAGCAGAACCCTGGGAAAATCCTGTAATTCGTCCGGCCAACCACAATGCCCCACGGGTCCGGGCCCGGCGCCGATAGAGTCACCCTGCCCGAGGCGCAGGCCGCGCTGTACGTAGGCCTTGGCCACCACGCAGGCGTCGCGCAGCGGGTAGCCCAGTGCAGTGAAGGCGGCGATCGCCGATGACAGGGTGCAGCCGGTACCGTGGGTATTCTCGCTGTCCACCCTGTCGCCGATAAACCAGTCGCCGCGCACGCCATCCCAGAGCAGGTCGGCAATTTCGCCGGGATTGATTTCACTGTGGCCTCCGGTGACGAGTAGCGCGCGACAACCGCTGGTGTGCAACAGTTGCGCCGCGTTCTGGATTTGGGTCGCGCAGCCGACCGGCGCTCGCGCAAGCCATTCCAGTTCGTGCAGGTTGGGAGTCACCAGGTCGCACAGGGGAAACAGTTCCCGCAATACCAGCTCACCGATACCGTCCTCAGTCAGGGTGTCGCCGCTGCTGGCCACTGCCACCGGGTCGTAGATTACCGGCACCGAGCGGATGGCTTTCAGCCGATGCAGGAATTCTGTCACTGCCAGCACCTGTTCACTATTGGCCAGCAGGCCGATTTTAATTGCGTCGGGCAGCAGGTCCCGCTGCAGGGCATTCAGCTGGTCGATGAGCACCTCCACCGGCACCGCATTGATGGACGCCACCCCGGTGGTGTTCTGGGCCGTGTTCGCGGTAATTGCAGTGCAGCCGTGGCAGCCCAGATCGGCGAAAGTTAGCAGGTCTGCCTGGATACCCGCACCGCCGCCAGAGTCACTGCCGGCAATGGTCCAGACGATGGGTCTTCTTGGCTGTTGCATAGACATCTTTTACTGGTGATTCAGAGCACGAAAAAATAATTCCGTGCATGCGGTCGTCATAATTCCCGGTTGCTCTCACTCGGCAGGGAAAGCCCGTGCTTACCGAGCAGCGGGCCAAGTTTCATTCCTGCGTTAACGGATCCGCCTGGTGCCAGAAAGGCATATCCAGGGTCGGCGTGCTTGGGCTGGCGGTCTGCTGGCGCACCATCAGGCCGGCCTGGTAGGCACTGCGCCCGGCGTCAATGGCGAGGCGGAAGGCGCGGGCCATGGCCACCGGGTCGTGCGCCTTCGCCACTGCCGTGTTGAGCAGCACGGCGTCAAAGCCCATTTCCATTGCCTCCGCCGCCTGCGACGGCGCGCCGATCCCCGCATCGATTATTAACGGCACCTGCGGCAGCCGTGTGCGCAGGGTTTCGAGGCTGTACTTGTTGAGCAGGCCCTGGCCAGTGCCGATGGGTGCGCCCCAGGGCATCAGCACCTCGCAGCCGGCGTCGAGCAGGCGCTGGCAGAGTACCAGGTCGTCGGTGCAATAGGGCAAGACCCTGAACCCACGCTTCACCAGTTCTGCCGCCGCCTCCACCAGCCCGAACGGGTCCGGCTGCAGGTTGTAATCGTCACCGATGACCTCGAGCTTGAGCCAGTCGGTGCGAAAAATCTCGCGGGACATTTCCGCCAGGTTAACCGCCTCCCTGGCGGTTTTGCAGCCAGCGGTGTTGGGCAGCAGCTGGCAGCCCGACTGCCGGATCAGGTCCCACACCAGGTTACCCTCATGCTGCGCCGGATTCTGCCGGCGTAGGGACAGGGTGACAATTTCCGCTCCCGACACGGCAATCGATTCGCTCATGATGGCCGGTGAGGGATAAAGGGCGGTACCGATCAGGAACCGGCTGGAAAACTCGCGGCCGTAGATTTTCAGCTTGTCTTGCATCTGGATTTCCTCAAAATTCCCCGTCAGCCACCCACGACCGGCGCAACTACATCCACCTCGTCGCCCGGGCGGATTTCTGTGTGCGCATAGTCTGCCCGGGGCACGAATTCGCCGTTGACTGCCACCGCGAAACCATCCCCTTTGTAACCTGCCTGCTCCAACAGGGCAGCCAGGCTCGGCCTGCCTTGCAGGGAATGTCGCTCTGCGTTGATGGTTATTTCACTCATTGCTATTCCGTTGTTACTTCGGTTACCAAACCCGCCGCTTCTGCCACACGCCGAACCAGTGCCGGGCCGCAGAGGTAGCCGTGGCGGTACAGCCCGTTAGCCTGCACCAGCCCCTCGACAATCCTGACAAAGGGGAGATTGTCCGGGGTCGCCGGGCGCAGGTTGACACTGGTCTCGACAATACGGGACTCGGCGAATGCCGGGTGCAACGCATAAAGCGCCGACGATAATTCCATGGTGGAGCGCAGGCTGATCGGAGACAGGTCCTCACTCTCGATTTCCGTAGCGCCAATGACCGTGGTGCCGTCGGGCTTTGGCACGGCGTATAGCTTGTAACGCGGGTGCATGAGGCGGACCGGTCGCTGGAAGCTGACCTCGGATGTTTCCACCACCATCACCTCGCCACGAACGCCGCGCAGGTTTCTGGCCTGCGCCTTGGCGCCCATGCCGCGGCAGTCGATAACCAGGTCAAAGGTCCGCCGCTCGCCACCCTTGTGCAGGACCACCGCGTGGGGCTCGCAATCCACCGCAGTCTCATCCACCAGCCCTACTCCCAGCCGCCGCAGCTCGTCGAGCAATACGCCGAGCAGGCGACGGTTGTCGAGGTCTGCCTCGTTGCGCAGGTAGACTCCCCGGGAGAAGTGCTGCAGGTCGGGCTCCAGCGCAGAGACACCCGCTGCGTCGAGTGGGGTCATCTCCTTTGTCGCCGCACTCCCCAGGGTACGCTGCAGGTCCCGCTGGAACTGGTCCAGCTGCGCCGCATCGCACTGGTGCGCCACTACCATGCTGCCATTGCGGCGAAAGTGCAGTGGCTGCCCGCTGGCGCGCTCGAGAACATCTATCCACCGGGGCCACAGTTGCAGGCTTTCCAGTCCCATACGGTACACTTCGTAGGGACTATGGATCAGCTCGGTCAGTGGCGAAATCATTCCCGCGGCGGTCCAGCAGGCACCCGCGGGGCGGGCCAGCGACCCGGCCTCGAAAAGGGTGACCTCTGCTCCGGCCAGCACCAACCGCCAAGCGCTCAGGCGTCCCAGGAGCCCTCCGCCGGCAATGGCGATGCGCATTGCTGTGCTCAAAATGCTTTTCTCCCGGCGAGATGCCCGCCTTTAGCCCTTGTGGTAAATCTCGCTGCCCATATCCTTGAACTTGAGCGCCATTTCCTCCATGCCCTGCGCCGCCCTCTGCCTCTCGTTTTCAAGTTTTCTGGAATAATCGCGCACGTCCTGGGTGATTTTCATGGAGCAGAACTTGGGACCGCACATGGAACAGAAATGGGCCACCTTGCCGGATTCTTTTGGCAGGGTCTCGTCGTGATAGCTGCGCGCGCGCTCCGGGTCCAGGCCCAGGTTGAACTGGTCTTCCCAGCGGAATTCGAACCGCGCTTTCGAAAGTGCATCGTCGCGCTGCTGCGCGCGCGGGTGCCCCTTGGCCAGGTCGGCGGCATGGGCCGCGATCTTGTAGGCCATCAGCCCCTCCTTCACATCCTCCTTGTTGGGCAGGCCCAGGTGTTCCTTGGGAGTGACGTAGCAGAGCATGGCGCAGCCATAGGTACCGATCAGCGCGGCGCCGATACCCGAGGTGATATGGTCGTAACCCGGCGCGATGTCCGTGGTCAGCGGGCCGAGTGTGTAGAAGGGTGCCCCGTGGCAGTGCTTCAGCTGCTCGTCCATGTTTTCCCGGATCTTGTGGATGGCCACGTGGCCGGGTCCCTCGATCATGGTCTGGACGTCGTGGCGCCAGGCCACCTCGGTCAGCTCGCCCAGGGTGCGCAGCTCGCCGAACTGGGCCTCGTCGTTGGCATCGGCGATGCAGCCCGGCCGCAGGCCATCGCCCAAGCTGAAGCTCACATCGTAGGCCTTCATGATCTCGCAGATTTCCTCGAAGTGGGTGTAGAGGAAATTCTCCCGGTGGTGGGCCAGGCACCACTTGGCCATGATGGAGCCGCCGCGGGAAACGATGCCGGTCAACCGCTCTGCGGTGAGTGGCACGTAGCGCAGCAGCACCCCGGCGTGGATGGTGAAATAGTCCACGCCCTGCTCGGCCTGCTCAATTAGCGTGTCCCGGAATACTTCCCAGTTGAGGTCCTCGGCGATACCGTCCACTTTTTCCAGCGCCTGGTAGATGGGCACGGTGCCGATGGGCACCGGGGAATTGCGCAGGATCCACTCGCGGGTCTCGTGGATATTCTGCCCGGTGGACAGGTCCATCACCGTGTCCGCGCCCCACTTCGTAGACCACACCAGCTTTTCCACCTCTTCTTCGATTGACGAGGTCACGGCGGAGTTGCCGATATTGGCGTTTACCTTGCACAGGAAATTGCGGCCGATGATCATCGGCTCGAGTTCCGGGTGATTGATATTGGCAGGAATGATCGCCCGTCCCTCCGCTACCTCGCGGCGCACGAATTCGGGGGTGATCTGCTCGGGAATATGAATACCGTCCCGCGCTTTCTGGTAGTCGGATTCTGCCAGGGCCTCTGCGGCCGCGGCGCGGCCCATATTCTCGCGCAGCGCGATAAATTCCATCTCCGGGGTGATGATGCCCCGCCGGGCGTAGTGCATCTGGGTCACGTTACAGCCCAGCCTCGCGCGGCGCGGCGACGGCAGCTCTTCAAAGCGGATATGATCCAGCCCCTGGTCAGCCATGCGTTTCTGGCTGTAGGCCGCCTGGCGGGTGGTCAGCGCCTCTGTATCCCCCCGGGCCTCGATCCACCCTTGGCGCAGCCTCGGCAGGCCGTTGCGCACATTTGGGTAATAGTCCGGATCCGAGTAGGGGCCGGCGGTGTCGTAGACACGCAATGGTGCATTGGGCTCCAGTACCGGGTTGTCTTCATCCCCCCCCACCACACTGTCACCCAGGCAGATTTCCCGCACTCCGACGCGGATGTCGTCAGTCTCACCTGCGAGGTAAATCTTGCGGGAATTCGGAAAGGACTGGGCGGTAAGGCTGTCGAGGAATGCTTTTGCGGATTCTCGGCTTGCAGCGCGAGATTTGCGGCTGGATTCGGCGGGTGTATCGGTGACCTGAGACATGCTGACCCCTTGTTTTGCGCACAATAAGCATAACCTTGTGCGGAAAATGACGCCGTAGCGCCCGGGGAAAGCTTCAGCAGGAGAAAGCGTCGCGCGATGTTTTTTAATGTGGCGGGTTCCGGTAATGAACACCCTACCCGCGCAACGCAGCGACTTCAGATCTTGTTCCCTACGCGGGGGTTACCCCGATCAGGTTCAACGGATCTCGCAAAAGCGATCTCAGCCCACAGGCACTCCGACAAGTGATCCGGGAGTATAGACTAAGTGTCTCGGATCAGACAAGGCAGCGGGGAACTGCCGCCTACCGGCCACGCCCACGCCACGAAGGCGATCACGCTCAATTACACGCCGAAACTTATCTCCAGAGCGACCTCCGGCGAAAATCTCGGCTAGACTCCCGCCATCCCGCAGGGCCTGGCTGTTGGCGCCCTGAAGCAAGGGACCCGGGGCCAGTCCACGCGGCCCTTCCTGCCAGGACTTGGCCCACCTGGCTACAGCGGGTAACGATTAAATGAATAAAATTTTCAGCTGTCTCGCGTTACTGGGCTTTATCACATCTTTTTCACCCTTAACGGCATCGGATAACGGTTTCCTCGTGATCGACTCGATCCTGTCACCCCAGACCGCAAGACAACCCACCTGGATTGCCCTGAGGCGATATGCCCCACCGGCTTATCAGGAAGGGGACTATCCGAAGGCAAACTGCACGCCATTTTGCATTCATGTGCCAGTGGGAACCGTTATCACCTCTGTTCCGACTGGCAGGTATTCGGTGGATCATATCGACTTCCGCAAAAGCAAGTCGATGAAGAGAGACAGCTTGCAGGTATTAAATGGCGACAATATCGCATTCGAAGTCGGCGCGGAGCATGTCACGGTTCTCGGCCTGATTCATATCGAGAGAGTAACAAGCGGAAAAAATAAAATCGCGATCACCCAGCCACAAATATTGCTCCAATGGGCGTGTGACGAGGGCGAGGATATCTTCGACCGTCACCAGGCACATCTCGTCGACGGCCGCTTCAGTTTCCAGACCATCAAAATACAGTGCAGTGATACTTATGGCATGGCCGAATAAATTGAAAAAGTTCGGACTTAAACTCCGGAGAGTGTCATGGGGGCATGACATTCCCTCATTACCGAGCAGGTAAAAATTCCAATAGAACCCTGCCACCGGGAGGACAAGGAAAAACCATGCAAAAAATAACCAGCCTCCTGGCTTCAACAATAATGACAGTCATCATTTCCGCACCAGCGTGGTCAGATGATGGATATCTGGTAATCGATACACTTTTGGAGCCACATTCCAAACGAGAACCAAAATGGATCTCCCTCAAGCGTTGCAATACTCGAACCTGCGTGCCTTATGGTGGACACTACACTTTTGTGGAGGCAGGCGAAGTCATCGCGGAAATCCCCCCGGGTAAATATATCGTGGCTCAAATCGGCTTCCAGAATAATAAATTTGGACGAGGCGTTGTAGTCACTGGCACCGAATTACTGGCGTTCGAGGTTCTCGAAGCGCATATTACTGTCTTCGGCCTTATTTACCTGACAGAGTCTTCACGTCACCGCAACGAATACCAAATCGAGATCTACCAACCAGAAATCCTGCTTCAGTGGGCCTGCGATGAAAATAGCGAGTTGTTTGACATCGCGCCCGTCCACATGGTGACCGGACCGCTCACTTTCGAGACGGTCAGGATACGGTGCGAGGGTCGCTCCGGCCCGCCCGATTGACTCGCGATAAGATCGCCCGCCCCAGGGATATAGTTAAAAGGATCCGCGATTGGTCCCGTCATCCCGTAAGTCGATCCGACAGCAGCGCAAGAGGCATTTCTGCCAGTTCAGGCCCATTCGCGCAACAATGCCCGATACCAAGCCACCGAGCTTTCCTTAAATAACCAGCGTTTTCTGGAAGCTCATCTCACGGATGGCGTAGCGCACACCCTCGCGCCCCACGCCGCTCTCCTTCACGCCCCCGAACGGGAAGTGCTCGGCGCGGAATCCCGGCCCGTCATTGACCGCCAGCAGCCCCACGTCGAGCCGGTTGAACAGGCTCCTGGCGAGCGACAGGTCACGGGTGAAGACCCCGGCCTGCAGCCCAAACGGGGAGTCATTGGCGAGGGTCACCAGTTCATCCACCGTATCGAACGGACGCAGGGGAATGACCGGGCCAAATGTCTCGTCGGCCACCAGCGGGGCGTCATCGGGAACATCTTCGATCACCGTGGGCCACAGGATATTGCCCTCGCGGCGGTGGCCAGACAGGACGCGGGCGCCGCGCGCCACGGCGTCCGCGATGCGGCCGTGCACCTCGTCCGCAGCCGCAGTGTGGATCAGGGGGCCGACAAAGGTCTCTTCATCCATCGGGTCGCCCACCTTGAGAGACGTGGTGGCATCGAGCAGCCTGGCCGTGAAGGCCTCGTACACACCGCGCTGGACAAACACCCGTTTGGCCGCCGTGCAGCGCTGGCCGGCGGTTGCAAACCGCTGGTTGATGGCGGCATGCACGGCCCCTTCCAGGTCCCCGTCCTCCATTACGATCAACGGGTCGTTGCCCCCCAGCTCGAACAACAGCTTCTTGTACCCCGCCGCCGCGGCGATGGCATTGGCTGCGGCGGTGCCGCCGGTAAAGTTGATTGCGTGTACCTGCGGGTGAGCCACCGCGTGGCTGGTTGCGGGTATATCGGGAATCAGCATCTGCAGTACGCCCGGGTCCATGCCGGCGCGATAGCAGAGGTCGACCAGGAATTCCGCCGAGCGCTTGTTCTGGGGGCCAGGCTTGAAGAGGATGGTGTTACCGGCCGCGAATGCCGGCCCGATCTTGTGGACGGCGATATTGACCGGGAAATTGAATGGCGTAATACACATCACAGTGCCCAGCGGCTTCCACAACACCACGCCGATGCGTTCGCGCTGCGGCGGGTAGGCATCGGAGTCCAGCGCCTCACCGGTGATTGCGCGGGCCTCCATGGCACTGGCGAGCGCGGTATTGCAGGCGCGCTCGATCTCGACCCGGCTGTCGCTGATGGTCTTGCCGGTCTCTGCGGTAATCAGGCGTGCCAGGTGATCGGCATGTTCCCGCAACAGGCCCGACAGCCGCATGAGAATATCGGAGCGCTGCCAGGCCGGCATGGCGGCCTGCACCGCGCGACCTTCCACCAGGCGGTCGATGGCACAGTCCACCGCTTCACGACCGGCGAAATCGTATTCCTCGATAAGGTCGCCACCGAAGGGATTGATAATCTGGTAATCAGCCATCGCTGACACTCCCGTTACATGGTAAACAGTTGGTAAAGGATACGCAGGCCAGCCACCAGCAGCGCCACGCGCATAAGCCGGAAAAACAGCGCGCTGTCCAGGCGGTTCAGCATGGCGATACCGATCCGGGTACCGACGATGGCCGCCACGGTCAGCAGCAGGATCAGGCCCAGGTGATCGGAGAACGCGAAGCCGAGATAGATAAACGCCGGCACCTTGAGCGCGTGGCACCAGGCCTGCATCACCGACTTGTTTGCCACCACCTCCTTCGGGGAGAGGTCGCGGCGCACGAAAAATGCCGCCAGCAGCGGGTCGACCGCACCGGCCAGGATCCCCAGGGTGCCGGTACCGATGCCCACCCAGAAATAGTTGTGCGGCCTGAGCCGGATCTCTGGCAGCCGCTTCGGCTTGAATACTGTGTAGAAGATCAATATCGCCAGCAACACCAACGGCAGCTGCTGCCACTCGAGTCGCGCCAGGCCCAGGGTCATTGCAGCAGCCCCAAGTGTGCAACCGATAAAGAACGGGATGCAGAATTCCCAGCGGATGTGTTCGCGCACATAGAGAATGCGCGCCAGGTTGTTCATCAGCTGCACGGCGCCGTGGATGGGTACCAGCAGCCGCAGCGGGATCGCCAGGTTGAGGGCGGCAAACATCAGCACCCCGCCTGCGCCTCCGGTTACCGCAGAGATAAACGCACTGGCGATACAGGCCAGCAGCAACAGCCCCAGCGTGAGGGAAGTCAGTTCTGTAAATTCCGGCAAAGCCCGCTCCCTTGTACGGTGCAGAGTGCAGTATTGGGGTTGTCACTGAAGTTCAGGGGTGGCGGGCAGTCTAGGGGCAGCGGAATAATAAACCCAGTAGTCACCGGACCCGGCGCGGTTAAATCAGGACATGGCGGCGAGCTGGTACAGGCGGTCCCGGTAGACCGGCCCCAGTTCGCGCCAAGCATACCCTGACACATCCTGGGGCGCCGGCAAATCCTGCCCGCTGGCCAGCCGGCGAATCTTTTCCACCGCGGCGCCGTTGCTGCCGTAGCGCACTCCAGCCGGATAAAAATCCGGGTAGGCCTGCTCGTCCGGCACCAGCGGGGTACATCCCAGCGCACAGGCTTCAAGCACGGCGAGGCCCTGGAACTCGTGGTGGGCGGTGGAGAGGAAGACATGGCTGCGGCGCAGCGTATCGAGATACTGTGACCGTTCCGGCAGGAACCCAATCCGGCCAAGCCGGTGGGCAAAGTCATGCTGGATGATGGAGAACTCCTCCGGGGTGTTGCGGAAGGATTCCCCCAGCAGGTTGAGGCGGTACTCCACTCCATCCTCCTCCAGGCCGCGGAGGATGTCCAGCAGCCGGGCACCGCCCTTGTCATATTCCCACCGGGCCGCCCAGCTGATCTCCAGCGGGCCAGCCCCTTGCGCTGCGACCTCGCCGCCGGCGGGGGCAAAGAGTTCATCCTCGAGCGGCACGGGCAGTACGTGCGACCTGGCCTCGATCTCGGCACAGATCCCCGCCGGCACAAAATCCGGGAAGCGCTTGAGCAGGCGTTCCGCCCCCTCCAGCAGGGTGCGCCGGTTGAACCCGGAATTGAACAGCAGCAGATCGCCACACAGGGCCGTGTAAATATTGAGAAGCTGGGGCTCTACCGACTGGTGGGCCCGGTCACTGCGCGGGTAGGCAAACTGGTTTTCATGGAAATACACAGCGGTGGGCACGCCGGCAATCTCCGGGACCAGTCCCCGCAGCGCCGAGAGATCGGTCATGGAAGTCGCCACCACCAGGTCCCAGGGGCGACCCAGTAGCTCGCGGGCCTCACCCCTCCCCCAGCTCAGGCTGTTGCCGCGCACCCGCCAGCTGAAATAGCGCGCGGGCAGGGTGAGCACCGTCCAGTCCCACTCGGGCAGGGCCGCCACCAGGCCCTTGCGCCAGCGGCGGTGGCTGGCGGCATCATAGGCGGACAGCAGCAGGACCCTCATGATCGCTTCCCGTATTCCGGCGGCTATATGCCTCAGTCGAATGAGCGCACGTTCATCAGCCGCGCGAACAGGCTGGAGGTGTCCCAGCGGCCGCCACCCAGCGCCTGGACCTCGCTGTAAAACTGGTCCACGAGGGCAGTGACCGGGAGCAGGGCCCCGTTGCGCTGGGCCTCGTCGAGGACGATAGCCAGGTCCTTGCGCATCCAGTCGACGGCAAAGCCATGCTCGTACTCACCCGCCAGCATGGTCTTGTAGCGGTTTTCCATCTGCCAGCTCTGGGCCGCCCCCTTGGAGATCACCTCGACAACCTGCTCGGCATCCAGGCCCGCCGCCCGGGCGAAGTGAAGCCCCTCGGCCAGACCCTGCACCACACCGGCAATACACACCTGGTTGACCATCTTGCACAGCTGGCCACTCCCCACCGGGCCCAGCAGGCTGACGGCGCGGGCATAGCATTCGATAAAGGGCCGGGCGCGCTCGTAATCGCCCTTCTCTCCCCCCACCATTACGGTGAGCACCCCGTTCTCCGCGCCCGCCTGGCCGCCGGATACCGGTGCATCCAGGAAACCTGTACCCTGCTCCCGCGCCTTTTCCGCCAGCTCGCGCGCGACATCGGCCGAAGCGGTGGTGTGGTCCACGAACAGGCTTCCCGGCGACATGCCCGCGAAGGCACCGGAATCACCCGTCACCACCTCGCGCAGGTCGTGATCATTGCCCACACACGCAAACACCAGCTCCGCTCCGCGAGCCGCCTCTGCGGGTGTCGCACAGACTGTGCCCGGGTAATCACCGACCCACTGTTCCGCGCGGCTGGCAGTGCGGTTGTAGACTCGTACAGAATGCCCGGCCCGGGCGAGAAAGCCCGCCATGGGATAGCCCATGACGCCGAGTCCGAGAAAAGCTACCGTCGTCATCGCTCGATCACCCCCAGATCATCCAGATCAACGCCGCACCCAGCACCAGGCGATAGATGGCAAAAGGTGCCATCCCGATGCGGCTGATAAATTGCAGGAAAAAGTGAATGCACAGATAGGCGCTGATGCCCGATAGCATCGCTCCCAGCAGGATATCGCCCCAGGGGACAGCTTCCTCCGCAAGCAGGTCGAAGGTAAGCAGCAGCGCGCTGAGTGCGATTACCGGGATCGACATCAGGAAGGAGAACCGGGCCGCCGCCTCACGTTTCATCCCCAGCATCAGGCCCGCGGTCATGGTAATTCCGGAGCGTGAGGTGCCGGGGATCAGCGCCAGGGCCTGGGCGACGCCGATCATCAGGGCCATTTTCCAGTTGAGCTGGGCCAGGGTCAGCTGACGCCGGGCGCGCACGTCAGCCCACCATAACAGGACCCCGAAGCCGATGGTGGCGGCGGCGATCACCGCTGCCGAGCGCAGGTTGTGCTCGATAAAGCCCTTGAAAGCCAGCCCTGTCAGCCCCGCCGGGATCGTTGCCAGCACAATCAGCCAGGCCAGGCGGCCCTCGTCCGTAAAGTGCCTGGTCACCAGTCCGCCCAGACCGTCGCGCAGCAGTGCCCATACCTCGTGGCGGAAGTAGAAGATCACCGCCGTCAGGGAACCGAAATGCACTGCGACGTCAAAAGCGAGTCCCTGGTCCGGCCAGCCGAGGACCTCCTTGGGCAGGATCAGGTGGGCGGAGCTGGAGATGGGCAGGAATTCCGTCAGCCCCTGGATCAGGGCCAGGACAATAATCTGAAAAATTTCCATAGCTAACCTGTTTACTGCTTATTGCGGGCGGATCTTCTGCCGCTTTTTCCAGGTGACTTCGTTGCGCAGGTACACGGGCTCCAGCTGCTCGGCGCTCACCGCCTTGCCCGCCTGTGCCAGCGGCAGCGCCAGTTCGGCGAGATCGCGCGCGTGGATGGGGCAATCGAGGTCAATGGCGGCCACGGGGGCCGCAGCCAGTTCCGGGTAATGCCAACCCGGCCCGGCCCCGTACAGGGCACCCTCGATGCCCGCCGCAGAGAGGGAGGCCGTCGCCTCCGCGGGATCCTCTACGGCCTCCGGCACGATGCTCTCGGCCGGCGCTGCCGGCGAATAGGCCCCCCAGTAGACCTGCTGCATGCGCGCATCCAGTGCGGCCACAATCGTGCCGGCGTGCCATTCGGGGTGCTTGCGCCGCGCGCCGGCCGCGAGGGCAGCGAGGCTGGAGACAGGGATCACCGGCAGGCCGGCGGCAAATGCCAGGCCCTGGACGCTGCTGATGGCAATTCTCAGCCCGGTGAAGGAACCCGGGCCCCGGCTGACCGCCAGGGCGTCGAGCTGCGCCAGCTTGAGGCCCGCCTCGGCCAGCACCCGGTCCACCATCGGCAGGAGCCGGCGGGTATGGTCGCGCTCTGCCGCGACAAACTGCTCCGTGAGCCGGCCGCCATCGTTGAGGGCGACTGAGCAGGAGCCGGAGGTGGTGTCGAGGGCGAGGATTTTCACTGCTGGCGGATCCCTTAACTTGCGAGGGGCGAATTGTGGCACGTCCGTCGCTGTACGTCATCGGGGGAATCGTCCCGGGGGGAGGCTAAACGCAAAAGCCCCGGTGCTACCGGGGCTCTGCAGGGCTGGTGCCGGACTGGCCGGCTAGGAGGCTTTCTTCTTGGGCGGCCTGCCACGACGCGCGGTGGACTTCTTCACCGCCGTGGTTTTCCTGGCCTTGGACTTCTTGGTCGCGGCCGCAGACTTGGGTGGACGGCCCGGCCCGCGGCTCGTCGATTTCCTGGCATTGCCCGCCTTCGATGCTGACTTCTTCGGCCGGCCCGGGCTCTTGGTGGTGGCCTTCTTGCGCGCGGCCTTCTTCGAGGGCTTTTTCGCTGCCTTCTTCGCCGCCTTCTTGGCATCCGCCTTGGACTTGGCCTCCGCCTTCTTGTCCAGCTCCTTCACCTTCGCATTGGCCTTCTTGGCCGCCTGCTTCACCTTGGCATCGGCTTTCTTTTCCGCAGCCTTGAGCTTCTTGGTATCTGCCTTTTCACGGGATTTGGACCAGCGCTTCTCATACGCCGACATCGCGGACTTCTTATCTTTTTCCCGTTTGCTCGACAGGCTGTCAGACAGGTCGGAGAGCTTCTGCTTGGCCGCTTCTTCCACCTGGCGTACGGCATCCATTGCCTTTGCTTTCGCAAGCTCCAGCTTCGCGGAGGCGGACTTGGCGCGCAAATCCTTTAATTTCTGGTTGGCGCTGGTCAAAGACTTCTTGGATGCAGCGGTCCCGGTTTTCTGGGCCCGCTCCCTGGCCTTGGCCACGCGATCGGCCTGGGCGTCCACGGCCTTGCTGGCAGAATCTGCTGCTTTCTGGGCCTTGTTCAGCGCTGGCGATTGCTTGGACGGAGTACTTGCCTTGGTAGTGCGTTTGGCCGTGGCCTTCTTTTTTGCTGTGCGCTTTTTCGCTACTCGTGCCATCCCTTGTCTCCTTAATTGAGAAGAAGTACTTCTACCTACCCGAAAATGTGTCGGCATTTAAGCCGCTCTAATCGTCAGTCAGCCTCCCGATAAAAACCTGATGGCAGCTTGCTGGCAACAGGCAGGGAGCGGGTTACAAGGTCTATTTCCATGCAACTTTATCTAAGTTAATAAAAAAAACCTGCTTTGCAAGAAAAATGGGACAAAAAACCAGCTTTTCCGGTAAAAAAATCCTTTTTCCACCTTTTGCTTGCCGAAAATTCTCCGGAAGGGAATAAAAGGGGCCCTTCGGGGGCTTAACAGGCGAGTGGTATTTTCTCTTCAATAATTGCCGCGAGTGCATCGATATGGTCCGGCCGCGCGTTCAGTGCCGGGATATAGCGGTACTCGCCCCCGCCGGCCCTCTGGAAATTAGCGCGATTCTCCTCAGCAATTTCCTCGATGGTTTCCAGGCAATCCGAGGCAAAAGCCGGGCAGATTACATCGACACTCGCGAGCCCTTCCCTTCCCCAGGCCTCCAGGGTTTTATCCGTATATGGCTGCAGCCATTCCGCCTTGCCAAAACGGGACTGGAAACAGACCTGCCAGCGGTCATCGGGTAAGCCCAGCTCCGCTGCCAGGTGTCGCGCCGTCTCCCGGCACTGGGTTTCATAGGGATCCCCCTTGCGCACATTGGCTTTCGGGATACCGTGAAATGACAGCAGGAGCTTTTCCGCGGCACCGTGTGTTTCCCAATGTTCCCGCACCGAGTTGGCCAGTGCGCGGATATAGAGTGAATGCCGGTAGTAGTCCCGCACCACGCTGATATCGGGTATATCGCGATTGGTGCGGTAGATCCGCGCCACCTGGTCGTAAATGGCCCCGGTTGTGGTGGCGGAGTACTGGGGATAGAGAGGCAATATCAGGAAGGAGTCGAACCCCTCCCGGCGCAGGCGCGCCACGGTGGAATCCAGGCCGGGCTTGCCGTAAGTCATGGCATAGTCCACGGTAATATCGGGCCGGTTGTCCGCGAGGCGAGCCTGCAGAAGCTCCACCTGGCGGCGCGTATAGTAGTGAATCGGAGAGCCCTCCACCGGCTCTCCGTCGAGTCCCCGATTCCAGATCTCTTCGTAAGCCGGGGCTATACGCTTGGGGCGAAACGGCAGCACAAACCCATGCAATATTGCCATCCAGAGGGGACGGGGAATTTCCACGACCCGTGGATCGCCGAGGAACTCGCGCAAAAACTGCCTCACAGCGGGGGCCGTAGGCTCTTCCGGAGTCCCCAGGTTCATAAGAATAACGGCGGTCGGCATGTATCACCCCTGTAAAGCTCTCTAGCGTTATCGGGTTCCGGTTGCACATCTGAAAGGCACCGGCGGTCGCAGCGCTTGCCGAGGAAGACCATAGCAAGGCGGAAAACTGCGGTCACCCACGCAATCTCACTCCCCGCGGTACCTCGCGGGCGTTGTTGCCGGTTCACAATTACGGCCTGTGTCCGGGAGCCCACATAAAAAAAGCCCCCTATCGGGGGCTTTTATACGTCAGGGATATCCGCCCGGATCCCCCGGCAATTGCTCACGCGCTTACTGCGGTCACTCGCTGAGTGCGGCGAGAACCTTTTCGCGAATATCATCCATCGAGCCCACACCCGCGACCTTGCTGTACGTCGGGGCGCTCTCGGGAGCCCGCTCTGCCAGCTCGCGATAAAATCCTACCAGCGGCTCAGTCTGCTCGTGGTAAACAGCAAGGCGGTTGCGCACTGTTTCTTCCGTATCATCCCCGCGCTGCACCAGCGGCTCGCCGGTAACATCGTCCTTGCCTTCTTCTTTAGGCGGATTGTAAATCACGTGATAGACCCGACCGGATCCTTCGTGCACACGACGGCCGGAGAGGCGCTTGACGATTTCTTCATCGTCTACGGCAATTTCCAGCACGTGATCGATCTTGATATCGGCGTCCAGCAGGGCCTGGGCCTGGGGGATGGTGCGCGGAAAACCGTCAAACAGGAATCCGTTGGCGCAATCCGGCTGCGCAATACGCTCCCTGACCAGGGCAATAATCAGGTCGTCCGATACCAGCTTGCCGGCGGCCATGACCTCCTTGGCCTGCAGTCCCAGGGGGGTCCCCTCCTTCACTGCCGCTCGCAGCATATCGCCAGTGGAGATCTGCGGGATGCCGAATTTCTCTGTAATGAACTGAGCCTGGGTGCCCTTGCCGGCCCCGGGCGCCCCCAAGAGAATAATTCGCATAGTCAGATTGCCTCTAATTTATACCGGCGGGTCAATGCCTGCCACGCCAAAAGAGCGCTACCTTACACGCAGACCCCAGACAGGGCAAGGTTGCCACGCGGCGTGGCGCTGAACCGCTTCCAGCCGCCAGTCACATGATTCACGCTATGCTAGTCAGTGCCAACCTGCACAAAAAACAACCGCTCGAGGCATTTCAATGAAAATTGCCGTCTACAAGGCCCACCCTTACGACCGGAGCTACTTCGAACGCTACAATCGCCGCTTCGGCCATGAACTGGCCTATATCGACAGCGAACTGGACCAGGACACACTGGTACTGCGCCGGGACGCTCCCGTGCTCTGCATTTTCGTCAACAACCCGGTGGACCGCACCCTGCTCAAACGCATGCGCACGGAGGGTGTGGAGATGCTGGCGCTGCGCTCCGCCGGTTTCAACCACGTCGATATCGAGGCGGCCAATGAGCTCGGGATCCTGGTTGCAAATGTGCCCGGCTACTCCCCCTATGCCGTTGCCGAGCACGCCACTGCGCTGGCACTGTGCCTGATCAGGAAAATCCACCGTGCCCAGTCACGGGTACGGGAGGGCAACTTTGCCCTCGACGGGCTGATGGGCTTTGACCTTCACGGCAAGACCGTAGGGGTCGTCGGCACGGGCAAGATCGGCTCGGTCTTCGCACGGATAATGAATGGTTTCGGGTGTGAATTGCTGGGCACTGATCCAGAGGAAAGCCGGGAGTGCCGCCAGCTGGGGATGCGCTACGTGCCCCTGGAAACCCTGTGCCGGCAGGCAGACATCATTTCACTGCACTGCCCGCTGTTACCGGAGACCCATCACCTGATTGACAGCCACATGCTGGCCAGGATGCGCGATGGCGTATGCCTGATCAACACGTCTCGCGGGGCCGTGGTCGACACCCCTGCCGTGATCAGTGCGCTCAAGAGCGGGAAAATCGGCTACCTGGGTATTGACGTCTATGAAGAGGAAGACACACTGTTCTTCGAGGATCGTTCGGACAGGATTCTTCGCGACGACGTGTTCGCACGGCTTTTGACTTTCAATAATGTACTGGTGACCGGCCACCAGGGCTACTTTACCCGCGAGGCCATCAGCAATATCGCCAAGACAACCCTGGCAAATGTTACCGAGTACGAGACCAGCGGTGAGTGCAGTAACGCCCTGTCCGCAACCTGACAGCCCGGGCCGTCAGTCGGCCCCTCGCTCTGCTTCCTTGGCCCGGACCCACAGGGCATCGAGTTCTGCCAGGGACGCCTCGGCGGGCCCGCGCCCCTCTGCGGCCAGCGCCGCTTCCACAGCCCCAAAGCGCCGTTCAAATTTCCGGTTGCAATCGCGCAGCGCTCTCTCGGGGTCCACTCTCAGGTGGCGCGCCGCGTTGATACAGCTGAACAGCAGGTCTCCCACTTCCTCACGCGCATGCGCTTCATTCCCGCTGGCCATCGCCGCGCGCAATTCGGCAATTTCCTCCTCGATTTTGTCGAGCACGCCGTCGGCTGATGGCCAGTCGAAGCCTATCCCGGCCGCCCGCTTCTGCAGCTTAGCCGCGCGGGTCATGGCCGGCAGGTTACGGGCCACACCATCCAGCACGCCGGCCTCTCCCCTGGCCCCCCGCTCAGAGGCCTTGATCGCCTCCCAGTTGCGCTTGACCTCCGTCTCGTCAACCGCGTGGGCGGCCCGCCATCCGCGCAGCTCGCCTTCGGGAAATACATGCGGGTGGCGCCGGATCAGCTTGCGCACGAGGGTGTCGACGATACCGTCAAAATCGAAGAGCTCGCCTTCCCGGCCGAGCTGGGCATAGAAAATGACCTGGAACAGAAGGTCGCCGAGCTCCTCCGGCAAGTGTTCGAAGTCGCCGGCCTCAATCGCCTCCGCCACCTCGTAGGCCTCCTCGATAGTGGAGGGCACAATGCTGGCGAAATCCTGTTTCAGGTCCCACGGACAGCCGCCATCCGGGTCGCGCAGGCGCCCCATCAGGTACAGCAGGTCATTAACGGAATATTTCTCAGCCACGCTCAGCTCCGATCTTTTCATGGTATCGATGGCCAACCCTTCGGGCCGGGCGAAACCCCGGTGTGCTCAGTGGAGCACGCGGCGCTTGGCCGAGGCTACGTTGGGCAGCTGGTTGATCCGGTGCAGCACGCGGCTCAGCTCCTCGAAATTGTGAATCTCCGCCGTGAGCACCATATCCACCGTGTGCTTGTGCTTGTTCGAGCAGGTCTGCATGGCGGTAATATTGATCCGCTGGTGGTCCAGCATGGCGGTGATGTCGCGCAGCAGGCCATGGCGATCATAGGCCTCGATCATGATTTCTACCGCGTAAAGTTCGCGGGGTTTTTCGGCCCACTCCACCTGCAGTACCCGCTCATGCTCCTCCGCCTGCATGCGCAGCATATTCGCGCAATCCTTGCGATGGATGGAGACGCCGCGCCCGAGGGTGATATAGCCCATGATCTCGTCACCGGGCACCGGGTTACAGCAGCGCGCGATATGGGTCAGCAGGTTACCCACCCCATCGATATAAACGTCCGCCTGGCCATCACTGCGTGCCACCGAGGCGGTAAGCGACGGCACTGATTCCGCCTTCTCCACCTTGACCATCCGCTGTGCCGCATTGAGCACCTGGCCGACGCCGATGTCCCCGGCGCCGACCGCGGCGTAGAGGTCGTCCAGCGAATGCATGTTGAGTTTGGCTGCAAGGGCGGCGAAATCGAAATCGATCAGCGCCAGTTGCTTGAACTCACCGTCGAGAATCGCACGGCCATCGGCAATATTCTGGTCCCGCGCCTGCTGCTTGAACCAGTGGATGATCTTGGCCCTTGCCCGGGAAGTGGTGATGTAACCCATCCCCGGCGAGAGCCAGTCGCGGCTCGGCGCCTCGCGCTTGCCGGTAAGGATTTCCACCTGGTTGGCGGTCTGCAATTCATGGTTGAGCGGCACTATGCGGCCATCCACCTTGGCCCCGCGGCACCGATGGCCGATCTCGGTGTGGATCTTGTAGGCGAAGTCCAGCGGCGTGGCGCCACTCGGCAAATCCACCACATGGCCGTCAGGCGTGAATACGTAGATACGGGTATCCGCCTCACTGGACTGGAGATCATCCTGGAGGGGGTTACCGCCCACCTCTTCGTGCCAGTCGAGCACCTGGCGCAGCCAGGAGATTTTCTGCTCGTAACTGTCCCTGCCCTGGGAGTCCTTATCCGTACCCTTATAGCGCCAGTGGGCACAGACGCCGTACTCGGCCTCCTCATGCATGGCGAAGGTGCGAATCTGCACCTCCAGCACTTTGCGCTCGGGACCGATAACCGCGGTGTGCAGCGAGCGGTAGCCGTTTTCCTTGGGAGAGGCAATGTAATCGTCGAACTCGTTCGGAATATTTCGCCAGAGGTTATGGACTATACCCAGCACCGCGTAACAGTCACGCACGGTCGGCACCAGGATACGCACCGCGCGGATGTCGTAAACCTGGGAGAACCCGATGTTCTTGCGCCGCATCTTGCGCCAGATACTGTAGATGTGCTTTGCGCGCCCGTAGACCTCACCCTCGATATCCGCCCGCACCAGCTCGCCGCGCAGGAGCTCGAGCACCTCGTCGATGTATTTCTGCCGATCCAGCCGCTTTTCGTCCAGCAACCGCGCAATCTGCATGTAGTCGTCCGGCTCGAGGTAGCGGAATGAGAGGTCTTCCAGCTCCCACTTGATATGGCCGATACCCAACCGGTGGGCAAGCGGCGCATAGACATCCGCCACTTCCCGGGCCACGCGGCGGCGCTTGGCGGGGTCGGCGTTTTTCGCGGCGCGAATGGCACAGGTGCGCTCGGCAAGCTTGATCAGCGCCACCCGTACGTCGTCCACCAGGGCCACCAGCATCCGGCGGATATTTTCCGAGTGCTCCTCGACCGCCCCCCTGGCACTGTGGGAATCCGTATCCGCGCTGCGACTGCGGATCGCCGCCATCCGCAGCACACCGCGAATCAGCTTGGCGACCTTCTTGCCGAATTCTTCCTCGACGACCTTCAGTTGCAGGCGCTTTTCCCGCACCGCTCGGTAGAGCACCGCGGCGCAGAGTGCTTCCCCGTCAACCTGCAGGTCCGCCAGGATCTCCGCCATCTCCAGGCCGGTAAGATAGCTGCTGGCACCTTCGGCCCAGATATTTTCCGCGGCGATGGCTCGCTGCTCGGCATCACTGCTGACCTCCGCAGCACGGCGCAGGGTCACCAGTACCCCGCCGTCGAGATTGGCCAGGGTCTGGATGTGGCGCAACCAGGACTCCAGGTCCAGTTCGCCCTTGGCGCCAAAGGAGTGATGCTTTCTGACTTGTACCATCGGACTACTTGCTATTCCCGCATCAGCTACTGGTTGTAAAGGCCTGAGGAGAGGTAACGGTCCCCCCGGTCACAGATAATGGCGACAATGGTGGCATTCTCGACCTCGGCCGACAGGCGCAGGGCTGCCGCCACCGCGCCGCCAGAGGAAACCCCGGCGAACACGCCCTCGACCCTGGCCAGTTTCCTGGCCATCTCCTCGGCCTCGCGCTGGTCCATATCCACCACGCGGTCTACCTCCTCGGGTATGAAAATACTGGGCAGGTACTCTTCGGGCCAGCGACGGATGCCCGGGATGCTCGACCCCTCAGTGGGTTGCAGGCCGATCACCTGTATCTCCGGGTTCTGCTCCTTGAGATAGCGGCCGCATCCCATGATGGTTCCGGTAGTTCCCATCGAGGAGACGAAATGGGTTATGCGGCCGCCGGTCTGTCGCCAGATTTCAGGGCCCGTACCCTCGTAGTGGGCCCGCGGGTTGTCATCGTTGGCAAACTGGTTCAGCACCAGCCCGCGTCCCTCGCCCTGCATTTGCAGTGCCAGGTCGCGCGCACCTTCCATACCCTCCTCGGGGCTTACGAGGATCAGCTCGGCGCCGTAGGCGGTCATCGCGGCCTTGCGTTCCTCTGTAGCGCTCGACGGCATGATCAGGATCATCCGGTATCCCTTGATCGCCGCGGCCATGGCCAGGGCGATACCGGTATTGCCGCTGGTGGCCTCAATCAGGGTGTCGCCGGGGGAGATCTGGCCGCGGGCCTCGGCGTGGGTGATCATAGACAGGGCCGGGCGATCCTTTACCGAACCCGCAGGGTTGTTGCCCTCGAGCTTCAACAGGATGGTATTACTGGTCTCCCCCTGCAGGCGCTGGAGGCGCACCAGGGGCGTGTTTCCCACGCAGTCGGCAATTGTCGGGTAATGCATAGTCTGCTCGCGGCCGGGTACAAAAAACAGGAGCGCCATTCTACCCTCCGGGCCCCATGCCCGCGACCCCGGGACAATCTGCCCTTATTTAGTGCGATCCGCGGCGCAGGGGGGTAGAATCGGGATCAAATAATGTCCAAAACGGCTCTCCGAACATGACCGTACCCACCCCACCGGTACAAGTCCCGGATCCCTCCAGCCGCGCGGTGTCACTGCGCGCGCTGATATTCCGCCTGACCCTGGGCCCAGCGCTGATCCTGGCCCTGGTGCTCGGTGGCCTGCTCACCCAGCAACAGGTGAGCGACCGCCGCCAGCTGCTGCTCAGCCACGGCCACGCCAGTGCGGAGCAGCTCGCAGAGCTGATTGAGCTGAGCGACGGCCAACCCCTGCAACAGCGGCTCGACTGGCTCCACAAGAGCCTGCTGGCACTGATGCTCGAGAAGGACATGGTGCGCTCGGTGCATATCTACTCCATCAAGGGTGACCAGCTGGACGCGGATACCGGGCTGCAGGTGCTGGCGACCGCCGGACCGCGGCCGCGCTCGCCCATTACGGACCTTCACCTGAAAGACCGGGAAGAAGGCTTCATATTTGAGAAAGGGTCAGGTATCCAGGTGCTTCACCCGCTCAGGGCCGGTGAGCTGACCTGCTGGATCGCTATCGAGCTGCACCGCCCCTATTTCACCATCGGCGCCTATCAGGTGGCTCTGGCTGCGCTGCTCGGGCTGATCCTCTGTACGCTTGCCGCCCTGACCTGGTCAATATTCCTGTCCGAGCGCCTCGCCCGCTACCTCGAACGCATGGGAAAGGCAGTGGAAGAAATTGGCCAGGGACAACTCGACCGGCGTATCGCACCGGGGGAAAACCGCGAACTGAATGTGCTTGCAGAACATATCAACCAGATGGCACAGAATTTCGCCTCCTACCAGGAGGAGGCGACCACGAACCTGCTGCAGTCGATGGACGACCTGCGCCAGTCCCTCGACAGCATGGAGGAACAGAATATCGAGCTGGATCTCGCGCGCAAGAAGGCGCTCGAGGCCAGCCGGGTAAAATCCACCTTCCTGGCCAACACCAGCCATGAGATCCGTACGCCGCTGAACGGCATCATCGGTTTCACCAACCTGCTGCTGAAGACCGAGGTCGATGAGCTGCAGCAGGACTACCTGCAGACCATCCTGCGCTCATCGGAAAACCTGCTCACCACTATCAATGATGTGCTGGATTTCTCCCGTATCGAATCCGGCAACCTGGTACTCGACCACATTCCCCTGAACCTGGGCCAGCTGCTCGAGGAGACCCTCCAGATCCTCGCTCCTTTCGCCCACGAGAACCGCATTGAACTGGTGCCCCTGATCGATGAGCAGCTGCCCACCACACTCATCGGCGACCCACTGCGCATCAAGCAGGTGCTCACCAACCTGGTGGGCAATGCAGTGCGCAGCTCTACTGACGGCAATATCCCGGTACGGGCCAGCGTGCAGAGTAGTCGCGACGCCGAGATTGTGGTCCGTATCAGCGTCACCGACCTCGGCAACCGTATCGATGAAGAGGGGCGCCGGGAACTGCGCCAGCTGCTGGAGAACAGCGCCCAGAACCCGGGCCAACAGATCAGCAGTAACGGCCTGGGCCTGGCGATCGCCCGCAGCCTGATGGAGCGCATGCGCGGCAGTATCGGTATTGACGAGGCAGCAGGAGGCGGGGCCACCTTCTGGGTCCACATACCGTTGCACCTGGAGCGCAACCGCAACCAACCGGCCCAGGAGCAGTTCCCGGGCACCCGCATCCTGGTGGCTGACACCAACCGCATGACCCGGCTGCAGGTTTCCCAACTCCTGAAGCAATGGCAGGTCGAGGCCATCGAACTCGACGACACCAGCACGCTGCAACCTGCACTGGAGCAGATGTGGAATCACGACGCCCTCCCCGATGCAGTCATTATCGATACCGCTATTGCCGGGGATGATGTAACCAGCTTTGTCGCCACCATCCAGCAGCTGGTGGACACCTACCAGTGCCGGGTGATCATCCAGGGCTCGCCGGTGGAACTGCGGCGCTGTTACGAGCAATTGCGCACCAGGGTGCTGACCTTCCTGGCCAAGCCCGTCACCCGCGATAACCTGCTGCGGGCACTGCGTCGTTCGCTGCCGCAGCAGGCCCACAACCGCCCCGCCACCACCAACCAATCAACCCTGCCGTGGACCGCGCCCCCGCGCGTGCTGGCGGTGGACGACCACGAGGCAAACCGGCACCTCGTCAGCGAACTGCTTCGCGCCCTGGCGATCGACGTCACCATCGCGGACAGCGGTGAGCAGGCAGTCCGCCTCTGTGGGCAACAGCGCTTCGATATGGTCTTTATGGATATCCAGATGCCGGGAATGGACGGCATCGAGGCGACCAGGAAGATCCGTGCCGCCGAGAAGGATGGCAGGATGCCCATTATCGCCCTCACCGCCCACGCCGGTGCAGAGGAAAAGGCGCGACTGCTGTCCGCCGGCCTGGATGATTACCTCAGCAAGCCGGTAAGCGAAAACCAGCTCAACAATATGGTAAAGCGGTGGATGAAAATCCTGGTCCCGGGCGGCCAGGCAGCGCGGCAGCAGGGTAACCCGCGCCTGGTTGATATCGCCGAAAGCCTCGAGCTAAGCAACCGCGATGCCACCCTCGCCAGGGACATGCTGCAGATGCTGATCAAGGGTCTGGTTGCCGACGAGCAGGAGTTGAACCGCTGCCGCGCCAACAACGATCACCGCGGCCTGTTCGAGCTGGTGCACCGACTGCACGGCGGCTGCTGTTATTGCGGGGTGCCGCGACTGCGTGAGGCCACGGCAGCCCTGCAGGAGCACCTGCGCCCGCAGCAGAGTGACGATAATCCCGACATCGACCAGCAGAAAGTGGAGGCGGTGACACGGGAAATCCGCGCGCTGCGGGAATGGTCGTCCGAGCAGGACCTGGATATCCTGTTCGGCCTGACCGCCAGCGCCTGACCGCCAGCCGGGAGAGCTGGCTTTCAGCGGCCCGTGTAGACCTGCCGGAACAGTTCGCGGCTGCGCAATGGCCGTGTGCCGAGTAGCGGGCTGAGCAGCAGCCGGGTCAGCCGCTTTGCTGCCGGCAGCGCAGCCGCATCCGGTAGCTCTCCGGCTGCCGCGCGCGCCAGGGCCAGCAGTTCCGTCCCGGTATATTCATCATCCCCGAGCCGGGCCTCTCCCACTCTGTGCACGGGGACGAATCCCGATTCCGGCTCGAGGCGATAGAACCCGTCCCGGCTGAGCGGTTGCCGGCTTTCGGCGCAGTGCCCCAGCTCCGGGCACTGGCCCAGCTCACCCAACAACTGCAACTCGAACCGGCGCAGCGGCGGCTCAAGGGCAGACGCACTGCTTCCGTCAAGTGATGCCAGGGCCTGCAGCAGCGACTGGTAGCAGGCAAATACCGTGTACTGGGCCTCTCCCTCCGCCAGGGTCCTCACCAGCAGCTCGTTGGCATAAAGGCCCGCGTACACGGCGCGCCCGCGAAGCCAGGCCGGGCTACCGGAGTTCTCTACCTGACCAAGGGTCTTAAGGCTTCCGCGCCCCATCAGTGAGAGCAGCAAGGGGGTAAAGGGCTGCAGGGCATGCTGGCGACGCTGCTTGTCGCGCCGGGCACCGCGCGCCACACAGCTGATACGTCCCTCTTCCGGCGTCAACAGCTCCAGTATCAGGCTGGTATCCCGATAGGGCCGCGAGTGCAGGATATACGCCGGTTGCAGTGGTTGCCGATGGGACATTTGGGGTTCAGTAGTCAGTAGCCGGGCTGCCCCGGAGGGCCTCAGGGAAGATGCTCGATATTATCCCGCCATTCTACCGGGAAATGGCAGCATGCCTCATGAACAGGCGCGGTTGGCGCTGCGCCGGTACCCGCGCCTGTTATTTTACCGAAGGGGGCCAGCGGCTCAGTCGTCCCGATAGCCCAGGCTGCGCAGGGCGCGCTCGTCGTCGGACCAACCGGACTTCACCTTGACCCACAGGTTCAGCATTACCTTGCTATCGAACAGGCGCTCCATATCCTGGCGCGCCTGGCTGCCGATCTGCTTGATCCGCTCGCCCTTGTTGCCGATCAGGATCCGCTTCTGGCCGCTGCGCTCTACCAGGATGGCCGCGCTGATATGCAGGACACTGCCGTCCTGGGCAAACTCCTCGACTTCGACCGTGACCTGGTAGGGGATTTCAGCCCCCAGCTGGCGCATCACCTTTTCCCGCACGATCTCTGCGGCCAGGAAGCGGGAACTGCGGTCGGTAATCTGGTCTTCCGGAAAGAAGTGCTCTCCCTCGGGAAGGCGCTTCACGATCACCTCTTCGAGCGCGTCCAGGTTGACGCCGCGCAGGGCGGAAATCGGGACTATCTCGGCCCGGGGATGCTGGTCGGCCAGGGCCTGCAGCTGCGGCAGCAGGTCTCCCTTGTTATCGAGCTGGTCCACCTTGTTGACCGCGATGATCAGCGGGCACTTGAGCCCACGCAGCTTGTCGGCAACCAGCTGGTCGCCCTCGGTCCAGCGGGTACGCTCCACCACGAAGACCACCACGTCGACATCGCGTGCAGCGCTGCTGGCCGCGCGGTTCATATAGCGATTGATCGCCTTGTCCGCCTCGGCGTGCAAGCCGGGGGTGTCCACGAAAATGATCTGGTGATCACCCTCGGTCTTGATCCCCAGCATGTTATGGCGGGTGGTCTGGGGCTTGCGCGAGGTAATTGCCAGCTTTTGTCCCAGCATGTGGTTCAGCAGTGTCGACTTGCCGACATTGGGCCGGCCGACAATCGCCACATAACCACAACGGCGGGTAGCCGGCTTGTTAGGGTCGCTCAAAGGATACCTCCGGGTGTCGTTCACCCATCAATTGTAGGGTGCGCGGGGCACCCTGTCGGGACCGGGAATTCGGGCAGATATGGAAAGGGGCACTTTAACAGAAATCCGCAGCCGCGCCGCAATGCTTCAGTCCTGCCCGGTGAGGCGGCGATAAGCCGTGTCGGCAGCTGCCTTCTCGGCGGCCCGCCTGCTGCCCGCCTCTGCCCTGACGGGATCGGCCAGCCCTTTCACACGGCACTCCACCACGAACCTCTGGGCATGTTCGGCGCCCGCCACATCCACTACCCGGTACTCGGGCAGCGGGCGCTGGCGCGCCTGCAGCCATTCCTGCAGGCGGGTCTTGGGGTCCTTGGCGGTCTCCAGCGAGAGCGAATCCAGGCGTGAGGCGAACCAGGCCAGGATCCGCTGCCGGGCGGTCTCCAGGCCTGCATCCAGGTAGATAGCGCCAATCAGCGCCTCCACTGCATCGGCGAGGATAGACGAACGGCGATACCCGCCGCTTTTCATCTCTCCCTCGCCCAGGCGCAGGCAGTCGCCCAGTTCCAGCTCTCGCGCCAGCTGTGCCAGGGTCTCGCCACTCACCAGCTGCGCGCGCAGGCGGGTCAGCTGGCCCTCGCGGCCGTGCGGGAACCTGTCAAATAGCGCGGCACCGATGGTGAATCCCAGGATCGAGTCACCCAGGAACTCCAGGCGTTCATTGTTAAGGCTGCCGTGGGAACGATGGGTGAGCGCCAGTTCCAGCAGGTCGGGACGATCAAAGCTGTGGCCCAGCCGGCGGCACAGGCGCTCGAGAGAGAGGTCAGTCACGTTGGCGGAATTGCTCCAGGTCTACCAGCGGTTCACAGCACAACTCCGCCTTGGCGGTATTGAGCTGCTTGTTGAAGCGCATGACCACATCGACGTTGTGGATCAGCGGCTGGCGCACCTCGTAATCGACGCTGATCAGTATGCTGTCGGCGCCGCGGATAATCTGCACGGACTCCGTAGGCTGGCCGCGGACATTGTTAATCAGGAAATACTTGTTGAGTTCCTGCTTGATCTGCCCGCGCGTCATGTCGCGCAGGTTGTCCTGCTCGGCCAGTTTTTTAAGTCCCTGGTCGACATAATAGGCGTCGATATAGCCAGGCCCCATCTTCGACACGCAGGTCAGGATGAAACCCGCCCCCGCGATAATCAATATCAGGCTCCAGTAACTCATGCCGCGCTGGCGATGGAGAGAAGATCCGAATTGGCCACCCATATAACTACCCTCAGTCTTGTTATTGTAGGTACTGAATTTCCGGCGACGGGCGTCACTCAATGGTGCCGACCCGCTTGAAGCTGGGGATGCTCAACAGGTTGTCCCAGTGCATCCAGATCGCGAAGGCCTTGCCGACAATATCGCGCTCCGGCACAAATCCCCATTCGCGGCTGTCGAGGCTGTTATCGCGATTGTCGCCCATCATGAAGTAGTGCCCCTCGGGCACCACCACCTCATTGATATCGGCGAAACGGCTCGGGTTCACGCTCTTCGCGACCAGGTGGCGACGGCCGTAGATTTCCTCCCACAACACCTCCATCTGGGGGTTGCCGGGCGGTATCGCCTGGATCAGCTCCTGCGGCGCCCGCTTGCCATTGATATAGAGCACGTTGCCTTCCACCCGGATACGGTCTCCCGGGAGGCCTATGACGCGCTTGATAAAGTAAGTGTCATTCATGTGCGGTGGAAAAAACACCATCACATCGCCGCGCTCGGGCTCGCCGATATCCACCACCTTGGTCCGGGACACCGGCAGCCGCAGGCCGTACGCGTATTTATTCACCAGGATAAAATCCCCCACCTGCAGGGTTGGCACCATGGACGCCGATGGAATCTGGAATGGCTCGACAATAAAGGAGCGCAACACGAACACCAGCGCCAGCACCGGGAAAAATGACTTGGCGTACTCGACCACTACCGGGTCCGGCCGGTCCTCGGCCGCCTGGCGGCGACGGGGGGCGAAAAACAGGCTGTCCACCAGCCAGATCAGGCCACTGCCCACAACCAGCCACAGGAGGATCAGGGGGAAATTGATATCCATATTATTCTCAGAAACCTATACCAACGCGTTCAATAGTCCTCGTGGCCGGCGAAGGCAGGCCCCCGACATTTACTGGTCCACCTTCAACACCGCCAGGAAGGCCTCCTGCGGCACTTCTACACGCCCCAGCTGTTTCATCCGGCGTTTGCCCGCCTTCTGTTTCTCCAGCAGCTTCTTCTTGCGCGTCACGTCACCGCCGTAACACTTGGCGGTTACGTTCTTGCGCAGGGCCTTGACCGTGGTGCGGGCAACAATCTGGCCACCGATGGCCGCCTGGATCGCGACATCGAACATCTGCCGCGGAATCAACTCTTTCATTTTTTCCGCCATCGCACGCCCCTTCTGCTGGGCGGTATCCCGGTGCACGATAAGTGCCAGGGCGTCGACGCGATCGCCGTTGATGAGGATATCCAGCCGCACCAGGTTTGCCGGGTCGAAGCGCACAAAACTGTAATCGAGCGAGGCAAAACCGCGGCTCACGGACTTCAGGCGGTCGAAGAAATCCATCACCACTTCACTCATCGGCAGCTCGTAACGAAGCGACACCTGGCTGCCCGCGTACTGCATATCCTTCTGTATCCCGCGCTTTTCGACACAGAGGGTGATGACATTACCGAGGTGCTCCTGCGGCACCAGGATATTTGCCTCGACAATGGGCTCACGCATCTGAGCGATATTGCCCACATCTGGCAGGCGCGACGGGTTGTCGACGGTCACCACTTCGCCATCGGTCAACTCTACCTCATAGACGACAGTGGGTGCGGTGGTAATCAGGTCCAGGTCGTACTCGCGCTCCAGGCGTTCCTGGATGATTTCCATGTGCAGCATGCCAAGGAAACCGCAGCGAAACCCGAATCCGAGGGCATCGGACGTCTCCGGCTCGTAGAACAGGGAGGCGTCATTCAGGGAGAGCTTGTCCAGCGCATCGCGGAAAGCCTCGTAGTCATCAGAGCTGACCGGGAACAGGCCGGCGTAGACCTGGGGCTTCACTTTCTGGAAGCCGGGCAGCATGGCTACGCCTTCAGATTCCTTGGCATGAGTCAGGGTATCGCCCACCGGCGCGCCGTGGATCTCCTTGATACCGGCCACCACAAAGCCAACCTCACCGGCCCGCAGTACACCAGTCTCCTTCCGCTTGGGCGTGAATATGCCCACGCTGTCGACGACGTGCGCGCGGCCGATGGACTTGGTGACGATCTTTTCCTTGGTCTTCAGGGTGCCCTGGACCACCCGCACCAGCGACACCACCCCCAGGTAGGGGTCAAACCAGGAATCGATGATGAGCGCCTGCAGCGGGGCGTTCACGTCACCCTCAGGGGGCGGCACCAGTCGCACCAGGTCCTCCAGTACGTCTTCCACCCCGAGGCCGGACTTGGCGCTGCAGCGGGTGGCCTCGGTGGCATCGATGCCGATAATGTCCTCGATTTCCTCCGCCACCTTGTCGGGATCCGCCTGCGGCAGATCCATCTTGTTGAGCACCGGGATCACCTCAAGGCCCTGCTCGATGGCGGTGTAGCAGTTGGCCACGGACTGGGCCTCTACCCCCTGGGCCGCATCCACTACCAGCAGGGCCCCTTCACAGGCCGCCAGCGAACGGGACACTTCATAGGAAAAGTCCACGTGACCGGGCGTATCAATAAAGTTCAGCTGGTAGGTCTTGCCGTCGCGAGCGGTGTAATCAAGGGTCACGCTCTGGGCCTTGATGGTGATACCACGCTCCCGCTCCAGGTCCATGCTGTCGAGTACCTGCTCGGCCATCTCCCGATCGGACAGCCCCCCGCAGACCTGGATAAACCGGTCGGCGAGGGTGGATTTGCCATGGTCGATATGGGCAATGATGGAAAAATTGCGGATATGGGAGAGATCTGTTGCCACTGCGGAGTAGAAACCCTTTCAAAATCAGAATGTTAATGGCGGACTCGCCATAGAGTTGGCGCAAGTCTACCAGATGGCAGTGGCTGCTGGGCAGTGCTATTCACCAGACAGGGCCGACGGGAGGCGGTCAGCTTCCACACCGGCCCGGCGCCCGGGCCGGAAGGAGAGCCGGCGCGAGGCCGGCACCTCCCGGGAGGGATGGTCAGCCCTCCTCGATCTGGATGGTGCGGAATGTGGGCTGGCCACCGCGGAAGAAGCGGATCGGCAGCAGCTCATTGCCGGGCAGCCCCTTGACGATACGCTGGTAGTCATCGAGGTCGCCCACCTCATCGAAGCCAAGCTGGGCTATGATATCCCCGCTTCGCAGGCCGGCCTTGGCCCCGGCCTTGCCCGGCACCACTTCCTTGACCATCACACCGGACTCCACACCCAGCCGCTGCTTCAATGCGTCCGGGATCTCATCCACCATCAGTCCCAGCCGGCCGCCGGCGTCAGCGGCGGGGTTGACCGATGCCTGCTGTCGCTCCTCTTCGTCCCCGGCGAGTGCGCCGACGACTACGTCCAGCCGCTTTACCCTGCCCTTGCGCATCAGTTCCACGGTCACCTCGCTGCCAGGGCGGGTCCGACCAACCACGTGGGGCAGGTCACCGGAGACATCAATTTTCTCACCGTCGAAGTGGGTGATGATATCGCCAGCCAGGATTCCCGCCTCTGCTGCCGGGGCACCGGCCTGTACCTGTGCCACCAGGGCGCCACTGGGCCTTTTCAGCCCCATAGCCTGGGCCATATTGCGATCCACGTTCTGGATACCGACACCCAGCCACCCGCGGTCCACACGCCCCTTTTCCTTCAGCTGCGCGACCACATCGCGGGCCAGGTCAGCCGGGATCGCAAACGACAGGCCGATAGACCCCCCGCTGCGCGTGTAGATCTGCGAATTGATACCCACTACCTCCCCTTTCAGGTTGAACAGGGGGCCCCCGGAGTTGCCCGGGTTGATGGCAACATCCGTCTGGATGAAAGGCACATAATTCTCCTGGCTCTCATTGGGAATACTGCGGCCAATGGCACTGACGATGCCGGCACTGGCTGAATAGTCGAGGCCGAACGGGGAGCCGATCGCGACCACCCACTCACCGACTTCCAGGTCATCCGAGCCGCCCCACGTAATAGCGGGCAGGTCTTCGGCATCCACCTTGAGCAGGGCCAGGTCAGAACTCGGGTCGGTGCCGATTACCTCGGCCTCCAGCTCGCGGCGGTCAGGAAGGGTAACGATTACCTGGTCCGCCCCGTCGACAACGTGGTTATTGGTGACCACGTAGCCATCTTCGGAAATTATGAAGCCCGAGCCCATGCTGGCGACGGGTCGCTGCTCGCGACGACGCGGCTCCAACAGGTGCCGGAAGATCTCCGGGATATCCTGCCGGTACTGCGGCGGTACGCCACGGCCAGCCGCCTGGGCGCGCTCGACGGTGTTGATTTTCACCACCGCCGGCGAGTTTTTTTCAATCAGGTCAGTCAGGTCCGGCAGGCCGCGCGCGCAGGCGGAGGCGGACACCAACATGCACAGGATCAAAAGGAACTGTGTACAGCGTGTAACCATCGGTTTGTTACCCCTAATTATCCCTTCTACTATGGAATCAATGACTTGAATTTCACTCCCGGTCCCGTCAATTCCAGTAGATAAGGTTCCGGGAGACGAGATTCAACGGGTCTTGCGTAAACAATTAGTGGCATCGGGATCGGGAAAGTTCTCGCGCCGCATGTAAATCAGTGTAAAGAATGATCAATTTACGTCCCCGTACCGAGCGTGGCAAGTTCAATCACCCACAACAGGTGTACGGCCAGTCACAGCTGGGAGCTCCCCTGCTGTACTTTCCCGCCCAGGTTGCCCCGGACGCAACTGACCGCCCGGGCATGGTCATGGCCGGAACCCATGGGGACGAGGTCGCAGCGGTGGTCGCCCTGTCGTGCGCGCTGCGCTCCATACCCCCCGACGCGCTCCGGCACCACGTGATCCTGGCGGTCAATCCCGATGGCTGCCAGCTGGGACAGCGCTGCAACGCACGGGGAGTGGATCTCAATCGCAACTTCGCCACCAGCAACTGGCAGCAGGAGGACACCGTCTACCGCTGGAACAGTGCGGCCGAAGAGCGCGACGTGCTGTTAAGCACCGGCACCAGCGGTGGCTCCGAGGCGGAAACCCGCGCCCTGTGCGAGCTGATCGCCAGGCTGCAGCCAGGGTGGATAGTGACCATTCACGAACCCCTCGCCTGCATCGAGGACCCGGCCACCAGTGAACTGGGGCAATGGCTGGCAGAGGCGCTCGCGCTGCCACTGGTCAGTGACGTCGGCTACCTGACACCCGGCTCTTTCGGCACCTGGTGCGCGGAGCAGGACTGGCCCTGTATCACGGTCGAGTTCCCGCCCATTTCCGCCGATGCGGCCAGCGAGGACTACCTCGACGCGCTGATCCGGCTGCTCACCCACTGACAGACAGGGATCACCAGTACACCCGCCCCGCCTCGAAGCGCAGTGGTGGCTCCACATCGCGGGCAAGCCAGGTGGGACCATCCAGGTCGCGCAAGCGCACCTTCTCACCCAGCGGCCAGGCCGCCCGGATGGCGCGCGAGGTGCACAGCATGCAGCCAAGCATCAGCCCAAACCCGCGTTCCGCCGCCTCGTCCGCCAGTGCCAGCGCTTCGGTAATGCCGCCGGTCTTGTCCAGCTTTATATTGACCATGTCGTAGCGACCAGACAGCCGGGGCAGGTCAGCGCGGGTATGGCAGCTCTCATCGGCACAGATCGGCAGCGGATGGGGAAAGGAGGTGAGGAATTCGTCGTCGCCAGCCGGCAGCGGTTGCTCGAGCATGGCCACCCCCAGGCCCGCGAGCGCCTCGCAGCGCGCCACCAGCGTCTCTCGGTGCCAGGACTCGTTGGCATCAATCACCAGCTGCGCGTCGGGCGCAGCCTCTCGCACAGCCCTGACGCGCGCCTCTACCCCGCTGTCATCCAGCTTCAGTTTGAGGGTATCCACGCCGCGCGCCACGGTTTTCTCAGCCGCCGAGGCCATCGCCTCGGGAGTATCGATGACCAGCGTCTGCACGGTAGAGAGCCACTCGGGGCCCGGCCGGCCGTCGCCCCGGCGCTGACGCTCCCAGTCCATCAGCGCGCAATCCACCGCATTGCGGGCGGCGCCGGCCGGCATCTGGGCGAGAAGGCCGGTCCGGTCGAGCCCGTTACCCACGGCAGGTAGTACCGCCTGCACCTGGTCCAGCACCGACTCCACGCTCTCCCCGTAACGGGGATAGGGTGTGCATTCACCCGTGCCGGTAATTTCCCCATCAGACACCTCCACCACGACCACCGCCGCCTCTGTGCGGGCACCGCGGGAGATGACAAATGAGGTGCGCAGGGGCCAGCGCTCGGCAAAACAGCGCACACGCATAGGGCGCTCCGTTCTCTACAGGCAGAAGTTAAGAGTTTAGTCCGGGGGAGTCCGGCGGGCTCAGCGGGGTGAGGGGCGTGAAGGTTCGATCCTGAGTAACACGGGACTGTACAGCGGGCTGGCGGCATTGCGCCGGCCATGCCAGCGGATGGCTCCGGCCCCGCCCAGCAGTCCGGCCACAGCACCCGCGATGGCGCCCGCCTCGCCGGCCAGGGCATCACCCGCAAGGGCTCCGAGCAGGAGGAATATGAGGGGTAAGATGTAAGCCAGGAGAGCGCCGGTGCTCAGGGCCCGCTCCGGAATACCGATTATCGCCGTGTCGTTCAGGGCGACATGCGCTTTATCCCAGCTGTTGAGGTCCACCCGGATACGGGTGGACCTGGACAGGAAATCGCCCAGCAGCCCGGTGCCACAACCGGACCTGGCAGAACAACCGCCGCAGGCACTGCGCTGGATAGTTTCCACCCAGATGGAACCAGCCTCGATGGCGACAACCCGCCCGCGCTCTTCGTGCACGGTCAGCTTCCGGTTCCCACGGAGCGCGCCACCCGCTGGGCGGTGGCATCCGGGATCTCACCAACGACCGTCACCGTAAAGTAGGTGCCATCCACCTCGACCCGGTCCATGTAGGCGACCGTGGCCCCGCGAATGGCACGGCCCTTGTATTCCAGTTCCGGCCCGAGACGCTGTACGAACACGGTGAACACGCTCAGGCCGTCACTGAACACCAGCATATCCCCGTCGGCAAGGGTCCGGACCGCCACTTTTTCGTAACCGTCCGGCAGCCAGCTCAGCTGCCAGCGGGTCTGCGCCGTTTCACAGGCGTGGCGGTTGTCGATGCGCCGGACGTCAGCCGAACGCGGCTTAAGGTCCTCATCACTGATCGGTGACAGGTCCAGCTCCACGAACTGGTAGCGCTCCAGCACCCGGCCCTGGGCCCCTACCAGCATCGACTTCAGCGGCAGGCCGGTCTCCCGGTCGAGGTTCAGGAACACACCCAGCCGGTGCTGGTCGCGGGGCCGCGCCTCGATGACTACTGTCTCGCGGTCGGCAATGCGCTCTCCGCCGCGCAGGACGAAATGATAACTGCCGGTGCCCTGGCCGTTGACGCCGCTCCACTGGCTGGCCCGGCCAAAGGGGCTTACCGCCCGGTCGCAGGCGGAGGTGGTGCCGTGGCTGATCAGTTCGCGGGGCTCGCCACTCAGGTAGCGTACGCGCTCCACCTGCTCACCATCGCGCACGGCATGGTAGACCTGCAGGGTTTCCAGCAGCCCCTGGTGCTCAAAAGTCACCAGCCCGCTGTATTCAAGGTCGCTGACTGCATCGGAGAGGCGGCCAAGCCAGTATTCGACGCTTCCCTGTTCACCGGCCACGGATGGCTCAGGCGCCGGCGTCACAGGCTGCTGTGCCGGTTTCCCAACCTGCTGTTTGCCGTCTGGAGTAGAAAAGTCCCGGCCCGCTGGCTCCGCATCGGGCGCGACCTCCTGGGCAAAACCTGCGGGGGCTATCAACAGCAAAGCCAACAGCAGGCTGTTGGCTTTGCGTTGCGATTCAGAGCGCAATCCCGTCACTGTCCGTCCTGCTCCCCGTAGGTGGCGCGGGCGAAAGGCACCATACCCTGGCTGCTAACATGGCCCGCCTGCTGCGAGTGGCGGATCATGACGCGGTTGAGGTGCCGGATCAGCTCGGGCGGCGGGGCCTGCTGGATCACGGCCTGTACCGGCACTCCCGGCTGTCGCTCGGGCACCAGGCGGGGTGAGGCAGTGCTAACTGAACGGGTGGTGGGCGCCGGCACGTAAAAACCGCTCGGTTGCGGGGCAGACTGCACCGCCTGCTGTACCGGACGGGGTGCCTCGGCCGCCAGCTGGGGCGCGCCGGTATTGTTGGCGGCCGGATCCGGCTGCGACAACTGCTGCACGCCAAGGATGGCGGCAAATGCTACCGTGGCCGCCACCGCACCGCGAGACAGGCTCCGCACCCAGGGGCTCCGCGTTGCCATGCCGGCAGAGGATTCCGCGTCGCTCGCGGCGGTATCCAGTGGCCCTTCCGCGTCGATGGCCGCAGATATGCTCGCAGCCAGGCCCGGCGCCACCGGAGCAAACTGCTCCCGGCGCATGATACTGGCGGCAAGCTGGTACCGGGACCAGCGCTCGGCCATCTCGTCACCTTCGCTGCCGCGCTTCAACAGGCGCTGCAGCTCCAGTTCGGTGGCCTCGCCATCCATCAGCGCCGATAGCGACTCATTCAGCCGATCCTGATGACTCCCGTGGGACATACGGGCAACCCCTCTCTACAAACAGTTGATAAACCGGCGCAGAGGCCTGCGCCACAGCAAAATGCTCGACCCAGCGGATACCACTTGCCAGTTATTCTCTCAGACAGGCGGGACGGAAAATTGTTTCACCGCCGCGCCAAAATTTTCCCGCGCTCCCGGCGCTATTTTCAGCCTCGATCCCCCAGTGGCTCGGGCTCGCCCTCCATCACCGCCTTGACTGTGCGGTCGATCGCTTCGCGGGCCCTGAAAATCCGGGAACGGACAGTGCCCACAGGGCAGCCCATCACCTCGGCGATTTCCTCGTAGCTGAGCCCCTCCATCTCGCGCAGCGTCACGGCCGAGCGCAGGTCCTCGGGCAGCGCCCGGATCGCCTCGTGCACCGCCTGCTCAAGCTGGTCGCGGAACAGCTGGTTCTCGGGGGTCTCATTGTCCCGCAGCAGGTCGGCGCCGGAATAGTACTCAGCGTCTTCCAGGTCCACGTCAGAGGACGGCGGACGGCGGCCGCGGGACACCAGGTGGTTCTTGGCCGTATTGATGGCAATACGGTACATCCAGGTGTAGAAGGCACTCTCACCACGGAAATTGGCCAGCGCGCGATACGCCTTGATAAAGGCTTCCTGCACCACATCCTGGACTTCACTGTGATCCTTGATGAACCGGCTCACCACAGCGACGATCTTGTGCTGGTATTTCAACACCAGGAGGTCGAAGGCACGCTTGTCGCCCTTCTGGACCCGCTCCACCAGCTGGCGGTCACTCGGTGACGCCTGTTGCGCTGTCATCCCCTACTCCCAAATACAGCCGCACCACATGCGGCCACCCAGGAATGACTGGAGTTGCCGGCGCAGGCATTTATTCTGTGATCTTGAAGACCGTGGCAATAGGACATAAGTTCCGGCCCAAATCGACGAAAGTTCAGTTGGCGCTATACTACGCGACCCCACTGGACAATGAAAATTATGACTGCACAGGCAAATTACGACGTTCTGGTCATCGGCAGCGGCGCCGCCGGGCTGACCCTCGCCCTGCATCTGGCAGCCCGTTACCGGGTGGCCCTGCTGTCCAAGCAACGCCTGCGGGATGGCTCCACCTGGTTTGCCCAGGGCGGCATCGCCGCCGTACTGGACAGCGCCGACTCGGTGGAATCGCATATCGCTGATACCTTAGATGCGGGCGCCGGCCTGTGCCACCCGGAGGCAGTGCGCAAGACAGTCGAGAACGGCGCCGCAGCGATCCAGTGGCTGATCGACCAGGGGGTCGACTTCACCCGCGACCGCCAGGACTACCACCTCACCAAGGAGGGCGGCCACAGCCACCGGCGCATCATCCACAGCGCCGATGCCACCGGGCGCGCCGTGCACAGCACCCTGATCGAGCGGGTGCGTGCGGCGAAGAACATCGACTGCTTCGAGCAGCACGTGGCGCTGGACCTGATCCGCCAGCCGGACGCGGCCAAGGGCAGGTTCCGCTGCGCCGGCGCCTATGTGCTCGACCGGGAAACCGAAGAGGTTGAACTGTTCCAGGCCCGCGCGGTGGTACTGGCCACCGGCGGGGCCAGCAAGGCCTACCTCTATACCAGCAACCCGGACGGCGCCAGCGGCGACGGTATCGCCATGGCCTGGCGTGCCGGCTGCCGGGTGGCAAACATGGAGTTCAACCAGTTCCACCCCACCTGCCTGTATCACCCCAAGGCCAAGGCGTCGCTGGTCACAGAGGCCCTGCGCGGCGAGGGCGCACAGCTGAAGCTGCCCGACGGCCAGCGTTTCATGCACCGGTTCGACAAGCGCGGCGAACTGGCTCCCCGGGATATCGTCGCCCGCGCCATCGACCACGAGATGAAGCGACTGGGCGCGGACTGCCTGTACCTGGATATCTCGCACAAGGACCCGGATTTCATTCGCGGGCACTTCCCGACGGTGTACAACAACTGCCTGCAGTACGGTATCGACATTACCCGGGAACCGATCCCGGTAGTCCCGGCGGCCCATTACACCTGCGGCGGAGTCATGGTGGACGAGCACGGGCGCACGGATCTCGACCAGCTGTACGCCATTGGCGAGACCACTTTCACCGGCCTGCACGGCGCCAACCGGCTGGCCAGCAACTCGCTGCTGGAGTGCCTGGTCTACGGCCGCGCCGCGGCCATGCACATCGATGCCAGCCTGGATGCCGTCACCCCGCCGCGCCCGGCAGCGCCCTGGGACGCGTCACGGGTAACCGATTCGGATGAGGATGTGGTGATCTCCCACAACTGGGACGAACTGCGGCGCTTTATGTGGGACTACGTGGGCATCGTGCGGACCCGCAAGCGCCTGCTGCGGGCCGAGCACAGGGTCAGGTTGCTGCAGCAGGAAATCCGCGAGTTCTACGCCAATTACCGCATCACCAGCGACCTGATCGAGCTGCGCAACCTGGCGGTGGTATCGGAGCTGATCATCCGTTCCGCGCTGGACCGGCGCGAGAGTCGCGGCCTGCACTACTCAGTGGACTACCCCAGGCTCCGCGAACTGGCCATGGACACCATCCTGGTTCCCGAGAACTTCGCCAACCAGCGCCAGTTTGTGTAACTGTCACCGCTGCGCCGGGTAACCCGGGGCGGGAAATCCATGGCGTAAGGTACATAGCGGAAAATTCATCAAGAGTAGCGCAGCGCTGCCTGCAGGCGACGCCAGTCGTCCGGCTGCAGGCTGTCACGCGCCAGAACCAGCCGGGCCTGCCCATTGTTTTGGATGCGGCCGTTTATCACCACCAGCCAGGGCCACAGCACCAGTTCGCCGCGCAGTGCAAACTCCATTTCCTCGCCGCCCGCCGGGCACCAGAACCAGCGCCCGGCCCGGGTACTGAGCACGCCGGCAACATCGCGCAGGCGGCGCAATTCGCGCGCCGCATAGAGGCACACCACCAGCGTGAGGATGAGCACCAGGGGCCAGGGAGCGCCACAGAGCCAGATTGCGAGCAACCCCTGGACCAGTGCGAGAACCAGCACTGCCGCCAGGAGGCGGGAGGGCGCCACCACGCACGACAGGCGGGCGTGGCGCTCCGGGAGAGGCGTGGGAGTGCTATTCCTGGAGGCCGGTATTGTCACGGATGATCTGCACGATGCGCTGCAGCTCGGGATCTGCCGGGTCCTCGCGCCGCAGGAACCAGGCAAACAGGTCCTGGTCCTCGCTCTCCAGCAGCTTCACGTAGCTCTGCTGGTCGGCCTCATCCAGGGTGTCGTAGACGTTCTCCAGAAACGGCAGCAGGACAAGGTCCAGTTCCAGCATGCCGCGGCGGCTGGCCCAAAACAGGCGGTTGCGATCCATACTTCATTCCAACCAGAAAATTTGCCGCAGTATACCCGCTGCAGGCCCACGAACAGTAGTCCCTGCACAGGGCAGGCGGATCGCGCCGGCGGTTGAAATCCGCCCTGCCACCCCCAGATACTGCAGTCTCTGCAACCCATCCAACCGAGCATCACAGGGAAACACTATGGACCAGGTACAGTGGCAGGAATTTCTCACCGCGAGGGGCGCCGTGTGGGAGGGAAATGAGGCTCACTTTCCCGATACGTCCGCGGATACCTACCTGGTGGACCTGAGCCCGCTGGGTTCGGTGTCCGTTACCGGCCCCGACAGCCAGAAATTCCTCCAAGGCCAGCTTACCTGCGACCTGCTCAACCTCCCTGACTGGCACAGCAGCCTGGGTGCACACTGCAACCCGAAGGGGCGCATGATCAGTGCCTTCCGCGTTGTAAAACACTCGCAAGAGCACTTTACCCTGCTGCTGCCGCGCGACCTCGCCGGCATCGCCCGGGAGGCGCTGGCGAAGTATGCCGTCTTCTTCAAGACCGAACTGTCTGAATGCGGCGACGACCAACGCTGGCTTGGCCTGCAGGGCAAGGGGGTCCTCGAGCGGGCGAGTGGACTGCTAGGTATCGGGCGACTCGCGCCGGGCGCAGCCCACAGTTTCGGGTTCGACGGCACCGAGGTCGTGGCCTGCGCGCTGGCCGAAGACCAGCTCGCGCTCGGGGTGCCGGCGAAGGCCGCCCCGGCGCTGTGGGAAAAGCTGGCCGGGCAAGCGGAAGTGGCGGGCTACTGCCACTGGACAGCCCGGCAGATACAGGCTGGTGTCCCGCAGTTGCATGCAGCCACCAGCGAGATGTTCATTCCCCAGATGCTGAACCTGCACCTGCTCGGGGGCGTCAGCTTCAAGAAAGGCTGCTATACCGGGCAGGAAGTAGTGGCGCGCATGCAGTACCTCGGCGCCGCCAAGCGGCGCATGTACCGGGCCCGGTGTGAATCGGGTGGGTTGCCCGAACCGGGCGCCCCGGTAAGTACCGAAGATGGGAAAAGCATCGGCAACCTGGTACAGGCCTGCCGCAGTGACGAGGGTATTGAGCTGCTGGCGGTGCTGACGATCGGCAAGGTTGCCGAGGGAGCCCCCCTGTTTCTCGCCGACGGGCGCGAGCTCAAGCTGCAGGAATTACCGTACGACGCGGACGCCGATCCGCTCGCCTGATCCCGGTCGAGTCGCAGTCCCGCGGCCTTTCCTTATACTTCCACAGCCACGCGCCGCAGTGCCGCCGCCTCCGGCAGCGCCCACTCGACGGGCTGCTGGCCGTGTTGCTGTAGCCAGGCATTGGCCTGGGAAAAGGGTCGTGTACCGAAGAAGCCGCGGTGGGCTGAGAGCGGCGAGGGATGCGGGGCTGTCAGCACCAGATGCCTGGAACGATCGATAAACGCACCCTTCTTCTGGGCATAGCTGCCCCAGAGGATAAACACCAGGTTCTCGCGCTGCTCCGCCAGTGCGTGGATCGCGGCATCGGTAAATTGCTCCCAGCCCCTACCCTGGTGGGCACCCGCCCTGCTGTCCTCGACGGTCAGGGTCGCGTTCAGCAGCAAGACGCCCTGCTCTGCCCAGGGCTGCAGGCAGCCGTGATGCGCCGGGGGGATTCCCAGGTCAGAGTGCAGTTCTTTGTAGATATTTTGCAGCGAGGGGGGAATGCGCACGCCCGGCATCACCGAGAAGCAGAGGCCGTGCGCCTGGCCGGCGCCGTGATAGGGATCCTGTCCGAGGATCACCACCTTGACCCTGTCGAATGGCGTCGAGTTGAAGGCGTTGAAAATCTGCCCCCCGGGCGGGTAGATGCGCTTGCCGGCATTTCTCTCAGCACGCAGGAACTCCCGCAACTGGCCCATGTAGGGCTTGCGGAACTCACCTTCGAGTACCCGGCGCCAACTGGGGTCGATATTTACCTGTTCCAGGGAAGGCATGCTGTTTCCTGTTCCTGTCTGGATCTCACTTCGGGCTTAAAGAAGAATTTTCCTCACCTGCAGCTGCAATTGCGGCACCACTTCCGCCTCGAACCAGGGCCGCTTGCGCAACCACAGCGTGTTGCGCGGGCTCGGGTGGGGCAGCGGGAAGTAGCCCTGCGGCAGGGCGTCACCAAAGTGGCGTACATTCTCGGTAATGCTGCCATACCAGTGCGGCAGGTAGTAGCGCTGCGCATATTGCCCCACCAGCAGGGTGAGCCGCAAATCGGGCATCAGTTCCAGCAGCCGCGCATGCCAGGTGGCCGCACACTCGGGTCTCGGCGGCAGGTCGCCACCCTTGCCGCGGCCGGGGTAACAGAACCCCATGGGAATAATGGCGATACGCGACTCGTCATAGAAGGTCTCCCTGTCCACCGCCATCCAGTCACGCAGCCGGTTCCCCGACGGATCATTCCAGGGGATACCGGTGGCGTGCACCCGGGTCCCCGGCGCCTGGCCGATGATCAACAGGCGGGCAGTGTCGGTCGCGCGCAGCACCGGGTTGGGGCCTAGTGGGAGGTATTCCTCGCACAGGCGACAGGAACGAACCTCGCGCAGCAGGTCCTGCAGGGGAATACGGCTCATGGCTGGGGGACTTCCTGCAGGAGGGTGCCCTGCGGGTGGCCAAGCTGCATCAGCAGTGCACGCCGGTCATCCGGGTCGGAGGCGCGGCCCACATTGTTGTTATCCAGCACGATGAAGATGCCCTCGTCATTGACAGCCAGGCCCTCGGCCTTCCCGTAACGGGTTTTCCGGTAGACATGTTCCGGCGCCTCTTCCACCGCGCGATACTCAATACACCACTCGGCCTCAAGGTCGCCCAGTGAGCGCCGGCATACGGCGAAGGCATTTCGCTCGAGGGTATACAACGCCCCAGCGTGTATATCCAGTCCGGTGATATCCTCGGGACGACCGTGAAAATCCAGGCCCGGCACAGGGGGTATATCGTAGAATTCCATCTTGTTTTCCCCCAGCCTGACCAGCCCGCGCGCCTGCCGCTCAAGCGCTATCCAGGTCTGCCCGTCCTTTCTCACCAGTCCCTCGCCGGCGCCGTTGAACCTCTGCATGTAGCCCCGGGCGCGGGCCGGTTCCGCCCAGCCCTGGGGCAGCCAGTGGCCGCTCCCGTCCGGCAAGAGTCGTACAAGCCGGTGGTAACGCTCGCTGAGAAGGTAGATAGCGCCACCGCTGCAACTGATTCCCTCAAAATCCGCAGCGAGGCCGGGCTGCACCAGGCCCAGCAACGCTGCTCCCAATTCCCCGCGCGGTACATCCAGCCCGCCAAAGCGCTGGTAGGGCTGCAACCGCGCCCGGGGCGATGCGCCCTGCCCTGGCTGGCTTCCGGCAAAGTCCACCGCGTATATGGTCCCGGAATCCTTGTCCGACACTGCCAGCAGGCGCTGCTCGCAGAAAGCCAGGCCGGACATATCCAGCCCGGCACTGCCGTCGAGCCACCAGCTCCCGAGTAGCTCGGCCGGCAAGACCGGCTGTGCCGGCGCCCGGGCAGCCAATAGCAGACCGAGCAGGAGCAGAATCGGCTTCAGCATCTCGCCCCTCTTTCCGCCTCATTCCCGCTGGTCCCGTAGCTGCCAGTGTTTTCTCGCAACCGGGCGGGCCAGGAGTGAGAGTCAGTCGCGGAAATTATTGAACTGCAGGGGCTGGTCCAGCTCCTTGGCACGCAGCATGGCGATAACCTGCTGCAGGTCATCGCGTTTCTTGCCGGTCACGCGCACCTGGTCCCCCTGGACAGAGGCCTGCACTTTCATTTTCTCGTCCTTGATCATCTTGACGATTTTCTTGGCAAGCTCCTTGTCCAGCCCGTTTTTAAGGGTCACCTTGACCCGAACCTCGCGACCGGACTGCTCCACTTCGCCCACTTCCATCGCCAGCGGGTCGATATCGCACTTGATCAGGGCGCTGCGCAGCATATCCACCATCTGCGTCACCTGGATTTCCGCCTCGGCGCGCACGGTAAGTTCAAAGCCGTTCATGTCCACTTCCGCGTTGACGCCCTTGAAGTCGAAGCGGTTGGTCACGGTACGGTTGACCTGGTCCACTGCGTTCGTCAGCTGGTGCTTGTCTACTTCGGATACGATGTCGAATGAGGGCATAGTCACTCCCAAAATTATTGAAGTTTTTCCGGGGTCACTTCCAGGCTCGCCTCTTCTGTTGCGACCCAGATGTGGCCGTCCTGGATAGTGATACTCAAATCCATGTTGCGCTGCGCCTGTTGTGCCAGTGCCTCGGTCTGCTCGGGCAATAAGCGATAGACCCGCAGGTTACCGAAGCGCGCCAGCCCCTGCTGGTGTTTCTGCCACCACACCGGTGCGGTGCGCCGGCCATAACTGTACACCAATACTTCGTCTGCACGGCCGCAGGCCTTGCGCAGCCGTTCCTCGGCGGGCACGCCCACCTCGATCCAGCGCTCGATCTCGCCGCTGAGGCTGAACTGCCACAGGTCTGCCTCGTCATCGCTGGAGAGCCCCCGGGTAAATTCCAGTGAATCGGTAGCGTTGTGCGCAAACGCCAGCAGCCGCACCATCATTCTTTCATCCGTTTCCGAGGGATGCCGCGCCACAGTCAGCAGGTGCTCGGCATAATAGTCCCGGTCCATGTCCGCTATCTGCAACCGCGCTTTGAATATTGTCGCTTTCAGTGCCATTACTGCTTTCTCTGTTGGCTTCCCGGTGAAATCGTAACTAACGCCCGACCGGGGGAATCCCACTCATGTGGGCCGGCATGTGTACCAGGAGTCCGGCCGCCCGGCTTTCCCCGACAGGCCACGCCTGTCGCTTCGTCGCGGGTGGCTATATTACGGGCCAGCGTCGCCAAATGCACCAGACGCAAGCGCAACACGTCCGGTCCGCGGCATCGCTCATCCGGCCAACAGGGTGCTGGTGAAAAAAGGACAGGACCGGGGAGGGATCGGGAAGCGGCCGCCCGGGGCGGCTGCAGTTCAGTCCCCGGGTACGGGCGCGCGGTTGTCGATCAGGCCTTCATCCCTGATCACCTTCCAGAATTCCTTCGGGACTTTCCTGTCCAGCGCAGCTGCGCTGGCCCTCACCTGTTCCGGCTTGCTGGCGCCGAACAGGACGGTGTCGACCACCTTCGGGGCAAATGAAAACTGGATACAGGCATCCACCATGTCCACCCCCATATTGTCGGCCAGCTCGTGTATGCGCCCAAGCCGTGTGCGCTGTTCCCTGGTTGTTTCCAGGCCGTAGTTATAGTGATCCTGGCCAGCGAGCAACCCGGAGTTGAACGGCGCCGCCACAATCAGGCCGGCACCACTCTCCTCGATGGCGGGGAAGAGGCGGTTGAGTGAATCCTGGTGATCGAGCAACGTGTACTGGATTGCCGACAGGAACAGGTCGGCGCTATGCCCTGCCTCGAGGGTCCTCAGAATCGGGTCGATGGTATTGACGCCCAGCCCCCAGCCCTTGATGAGCCCCTCATCGCGCATCCGGGTCAGTTCCGGCATGGCGCCATCGAGGGCAACCTCGAAGTGGTCTTCCCAGGTAGTGCCCTCGCCATATTCATCGTCGTGGTCCGGCGAAAGGTCATGGATAAATACATAATCAATCCGCTCGACGCCCAGGCGCTGTAGCGAATCCTCGAGAGACCGCCGCACCGCACCAGCCGAGTAGTCATAGCGATAATCGAAGGGGGACGGGTTGACCCACATTGTCTCCGGCGGGGTATCCGTGGCGGTGAGCACCCGCCCCACCTTGGTGGATAGCAGGTAGTCGTTGCGATCCTGGTTGCGCAGGAAGCGGCCAAACCGGCGCTCGCTGAGGCCCAGGCCATACCAGGGGGATGTGTCGTAATAACGGATACCCGCTTCCCAGGCTGCCTCCAGCGTCTCTTCAGCACGCTGGTCACTGAGGGACTGGAAGCCATTACCGATGGCGACACCGCCCAGCCCCAGGCTGGGTAGATTCAATGAACTCATAGCGACGGGGCTCCCTGCAGGCGCAAAGGGGAAAGTGAGAGGTTTTTCCTGTTCAGGGTAGAAAAACCTGGCCCGGTATCAAGCCCGCTCACGGGGATTACGCGCCACAGCCCGCCCGGGGGCGTGCCTCCGGGCATAAGACCCTGTGCGCCCTTCTTTCGCAGCAGGCTGCGGCCCTGCCCCGGAAAGCTATTATTGTCGGGCTTTTGCAAAAATATGGATGACCTGCATGAACCCGGTTTCGCCCGTGACCCATTTCCCGTCATGGCAGCGCCCGTGGCTGGCGCTGCTGGTTTCCTGGCTCGCGCTCACCGCCAGCGGCTGCGGGATCAACAATATCCCCACTTACGACGAACGGGTTAAGGCCGCCTGGGCCCAGGTACAGAACCAGTACCAGCGCCGTGCGGACCTGGTTCCCAACCTGGTCAAGACGGTCAAGGCGTACGCCGACCAGGAGCGGGAGACCCTGCAGGCAGTCACCGAGGCCCGGGCCCGGGTCAACTCCATGCAGGTGGACGAAAGCCTGATCAACGATCCGGCGCGGCTGGCACAGTTTGAGGCCGCCCAGGCACAGCTCAGCAGTGCGCTCTCGCGGCTCATGGTGGTGGTGGAACAATACCCCGACCTCAAGTCCAACCAGAACTTCCTGGCCCTGCAGTCCCAGCTGGAAGGCACCGAGAACCGCATCAGTGTGGCTCGACGGGACTATATCAACGCGGTGGAGCAGTATAACCGGGAGATCCGCACCTTCCCCGGCCGGATTTGGCACAGCATTCTTTACAGCGACATGCCCCTGCACGAGCCCTTCCAGGCCACCACCGAGGACGCCGAGAAGGCGCCCGAAGTCGACTTCCAGTAACCGTACCCGGATCAATCATGCGCTGTCACCGGTTGTTAATCCTGCTCGTCCTGCTCGGTTGCCCCGGCACCCAGGCAGCCACGGCCGAAACCGAATTCCCGACGCTGTCCGGCCGCGTTGTCGATCGCGCGAACCTGTTGAAGCAGGAAACCGAGTACCGGCTGACCGAGCTGATGCAGCAGCATGAAAAAGAGACCAGCAACCAGCTGGTGGTGGTCACCGTTCCGGACTTGCAGGGGCTCACCATCGAGGAGTATGGCTACCAGCTGGGACGCCACTGGAAGCTAGGCCGCAAGAACAAGGACAACGGCGCCCTGTTGATCGTGGCGCCCGACGAGCGCCAGGTGCGCATCGAGGTGGGGTATGGGCTCGAGGGCGCCCTTACCGACGCCCAGGCGGCCAATATCATCCACACCAAAATCCTGCCGAAATTCCGCACCGGGGATTTCGGCGGTGGGGTGACCGCCGGGGTGGAGTCTATGATCGCGGCCATCAAGAACGAATATGTCGCCGAACCCACCGAAACAGGGAATGATCGCCGGCTGGCATGGCTGGTGGGATTCCTCCTGCTGCTGGTCATGCTGCAGTTTTTCGGCGCCGCGTTCCTTGGGGTGCCGGGCAACAGCGGTCGCTTCCGCCGCGGCCGCTACGGCGGCTACTACGGTACCGGTGGCTTTGGTGGCGGTTTCGGCGGCGGGTCACCGGGCGGTGGCTTCGGCGGTGGTGGCGGCAGTTTCGGCGGCGGGGGCGCCTCGGGAGGATGGTAATGCTCAACAGTGATTACCGGCGCAGGGTCGCCGAAACCATCAAGCAGGTGGAAGCCGGCACCGATGCCGAGCTGGTAACCGTACTGGCTCCCGAGGCCGACAACTACCTCTATATTTCAACGCTCTGCGCCGCCTTCCTCGCCCTGTTGCTGGCACCACTGCTGCAGTTTCTGCCCTGGTGGCTGGACTACCGGGAGGCATTCACCCTGCAGTGGATACTGTTTATCGGGCTGGCCGTGCTGTTCCGCTGGCGGCCGCTGACCATGCGCCTGGTGCCGCGCAAGGTAAAGTTCTGGCGCGCCGCCAACCTCGCTCGGCGCCAGTTCCTGCAACAGGAATTGCATACCACCCGGGGCCGGCTGGGCATGCTGATATTTGTCGCCGAGGCGGAACACTATGTTGAGATACTCGCCGACCGGGGTCTCGCGGAGCAGATTACCGACGAGACCTGGCGCGAAATCATTGAGGAGTTCATTCGCGAGATCAAAAAAGGCAAAACCGGCGAAGCCTTCATACACTGTATTGAGCGGTGCGGTGAGCTCCTGCGGGAGGTGGCGCCGGCCACCACGATGAAAAACGAGCTTCCGAATCACCTGGTGATCCTGGACTGAATACCGGCCAGCAGACCGGAGCTGGCCCCATCGAGGGCAGCCATGATACACGCAGCAACAAGATCCCGACTTGCCGTCCTCGTCGCCCTGGTGGCGATTCCCGTCGCCTATTGGGCCTTCGCCGGCAGGCTGTCCGTGCCCGATGACGAACATCGCGCACCGGGAGCGCGCGCGGGCCTGGCGCAGCTCTTCAGCGGGAATGAAGCCAGTCTCGAGGAAAGGGTCGGGCGCCTGGAGGAATCGCTGGCCCGCTCTGCCGAAATCCAGTCACGGCTGCTGGACCTGGTGGAGGAATTGCGCCAGCAACTGGAGGGCCCGGACCCCGCCCCGCCGCGCACCCGGCAGGCCTCCTTACGGGATTCCCAGGCCCGGGCCGGGAACCGGAGCACCCGACGACGGGATTTCCGTGACACGCAGTTGGAGAGACTGGTACAGGCGGGCATCAACCCGGACCGGGCCGCCTTCATCATGGAGAGCCAGGAACGCTTCCAGTACGAGCACATGAAGCTCTCCTATGCCTACCGGCATATGCAGGACAAGTCGTCGCCAGAGGCGCGGGCGCTCAGGGAGAAACTCGAGAATTACAGTCACCCGCGCAAGATGCTGGAGCATGAACTGTCAGCGCAGGAATTCGAGCTCTACCTGCAAGCGACCAATGACAACCGGGAAATGGAAATCAGCGACGTGGTAAACGGCGCGCCGGCAGCCGACGCCGGACTGCGGCCGGGGGACAGGATCATTTCCTATAACGGCGAGCGGATCTTCCACATGGGCGACCTGCGCTCGCAGATCTACAAGGTCGGACCCGGGGAAAACGTGGCGGTTGAGGTCCTGCGCCGCGACAGCGGCAACCGGGAGACCATCTACGTACCCAGCGGACCCCTGGGTATTCGCGGGTAAGCATTCACCCCTCCCCCTGGGGGAGGGGTTCTCAGCTTCGGCCCACCCGGGGAAAGCCCTACTCCGCAGCAGTCTCGGGACGCATGTGCGGGAACAACAGCACATCGCGGATGGAGGGAGAGTCGGTCAGCAGCATTACCAGGCGGTCGATACCGATACCCTCACCCGCCGTGGGCGGCAGGCCGTATTCCAGCGCGCGGATATAGTCAGCATCGTAGTGCATGGCTTCCTGGTCGCCGGCATCCTTCTCCGCCACCTGGGCCTTGAAGCGCTCGGCCTGGTCCTCGGCGTCGTTGAGCTCCGAGAAGCCGTTGGCGATCTCGCGGCCACCGACGAAGAATTCGAAGCGCTCGGTGACAAACGGGTTCTCGTCGTGGCGGCGCGCCAGCGGTGAAACCTCGGTCGGGTACTCGGTGATGAAAGTGGGCTGGTCCAGGCGATGCTCGACAGTCTTCTCGAAAATCTCGATCTGTACCTTGCCCAGGCCCCAACTGTCCTTCAACGGAATTTCCAGCTTCCCGGCGACCTTGCGCGCATTCTCCAGGTTATCGATATCCGACGGATCCAGGCCCGGGTTGTAGCGCAGGATGGAGTCGAATACGGACAGGCGGGTAAACGGCTTGGCAAAGTCGTAGGTGCTGCCCTGGTACTCCACAGTGGTGCTGCCCAGCACGTCCTCGCAGATGCCGCGCAGCATTTCCTCGGTGAGGTCCATCAGCTCGTTGTAACCGGCGTAGGCCTGGTAGAACTCCAGCATGGTGAACTCGGGATTGTGCCGCGTGGACAGGCCTTCGTTGCGGAAATTGCGGTTGATTTCGTAAACGCGCTCGAAGCCGCCAACCACCAGGCGCTTGAGGTACAGCTCCGGCGCGATGCGCAGGTACATGTCGATGTCGAGTGCGTTGTGGTGGGTCACGAACGGGCGCGCGGTCGCACCGCCGGGTATCACCTGCAGCATCGGCGTCTCCACTTCCATGAAGTGGTGGCCGTTGAGGAAGCGGCGGATGTAGTCGATCACCTGTGAGCGGATGCGGAACACCTCGCGGGACTCCGGGGTGGCGATCAGGTCCACGTAGCGCTGGCGATAGCGCAGCTCCTGGTCGGCGATACCGTGGAATTTCTCCGGCAGCGGCCGCAATGCCTTGGTGAGCAGCTGGTATTCCGCGCAGGTGACATACAGGTCGCCCTTGCCGGACTTCTGCAGGGTGCCGCGTACGCCCACGATATCTCCGATATCCCAGGCCCCGTAGCGCTCCTTGATGTCCTTCTGCGCCGCCTTGTCGGCGTACAGCTGGATCCGCCCGGAAACATCCTGGATCACCATGAAGGGGCCACGCTTGGCCAGGATCCGTCCCGCCACACAGGCGGTCCTGCCCAGCTCCTCCAGCTCTTCCTTCGATTTCTCGCCAAACTCCGCCTGCAGGTCGGCGGCCAGGTGTTCGCGGCGGAAGGCATTCGGGAAGGGATTGCCCTTCTCACGCAACGCAGACAGCTTTGCGCGCCGCTCGGCAATCAGTTTGTTCTCTTCCTGCTGGGTCTGGGTATCAGTCATGGCGAATCGTCAATCGTGGGTAAAAGGGTTCTTTCATCTCCTGTAGGAGCGGCCCATGGCCGCGATCGGGGTTCCGGGGTGTCCCGTCGGTTCGATCGCGGCCATGGGCCGCTCCTACAAGAAGGTATTCGGGGCGTCAGCGTTTTACAGGCCGGCCTTGAGGCTCGCCTCGATAAACTGGTCGAGGTCACCGTCGAGTACGGACTGGCAATTGCTGGTCTGCACCCCGGTGCGCAGGTCCTTGATACGCTGGTCGTCGAGCACGTAGGAGCGGATCTGGCTGCCCCAGCCGATATCCGCCTTGCTCTCTTCCATGGCCTGTTTCTCGGCATTGCGCTTGAGCATCTCCTGCTCGTAGAGCTTGGCGCGCAGCATTTTCCAGGCCTTGTCGCGGTTCTGGTGCTGGGAGCGCTCGCTCTGGCAGGCCACCACGATCCCGGAGGGCACATGGGTGAGGCGCACGGCGGAGTCGGTCTTGTTCACATGCTGGCCGCCCGCACCGGAGGCGCGGTAGGTATCCTCGCGCACCTGCGACTTGTCCACCTCGATCTCGATATTGTCGTCGATCTCTGGCGACACGAATACCGAGCTGAAGGAGGTGTGGCGGCGGTTACCGGAGTCGAACGGTGACTTCCGTACCAGCCGGTGCACGCCGGTCTCGGTGCGCAGCCAGCCGAAGGCATGGTCACCCTGGAAATGAATGGTGGCACTCTTGATGCCCGCCACCTCGCCGGCTGAAGCCTCCTCCAGGGTGGTCTTGAAGCCGTGGGCCTCGCCCCAGCGCAGGTACATGCGCAGCAGTATCTCGGCCCAGTCCTGGGCCTCGGTGCCGCCGGACCCGGCCTGGATATCCAGGTAGGCGTTGTTGGGGTCGTTTTCGCCGGAGAACATGCGACGGAATTCCAGCACACCCAGCTGGTCCTGCAGGCCCTCGATCTCGCCGGCCACTTCCTGGACCGAGTCCTCGTCGCCCTCCTCGGCTGCCATCTCCAGCAACTCGCGACAGTCGGCGATGCCGCTGTCCAGGTTCTCGATGGTGGTGACCACCGTCTCCAGGGAGGAGCGCTCCCGCCCGAGTTCCTGGGCCCGGTCCGGGTCATCCCAGACACTGGGCTCCGCCAGCTCCATCTCGACTTCAGTCAGGCGTTCTTTCTTGTGGGCGTAGTCAAAGATACCCCCTAAGAACGTCGGTGCGCTCTTCGAGGTCTTTCAGCTTGTTCAGGATGGGATTGATTTCCATGGATCTCGGGCTTCCGGGCCAGTTAAAAGCGGCGCGCATTCTACCGCAGCGCGCCCCTCCCTTGCCAGTGCACCCTTCCCGTTCAGGGGGATGGGATATCCGCCAGGCCTTGCAGGATCGGGCACTCGGGCGAGTCGTTGCCGGGACAGTCCCGGGCGAGCTCGTGAAGGTTCGCACGTACCGCCAGCAGCTGCTCTATCTGCGCATCCACCTGCGCCAGCTTGGCTTCCACCATCTCCCTGGCGTCGCGACTCCGTCGCGCGGGATTGCGGTACAGCTCCAGCAGCCCGCGCACCTCCCCGACCGAGAAGCCGGCACACCGCGCCCGCTGGATGAAATGGAGTGCATCAATGTCGCGCTCGCTGTACTCCCGGTAACCGTTGGCACCGCGCCCGGGCACCACCAGGCCGTGTTCCTCATAGTAGCGCAGCGCCTTACCGCTGAGGCCGGTTGCCTCCGCAACACGAGAGATGTTCATACAGGCTCCTGTAGGACCTCAGACTGGAGAAACAACAGGTCAGGAGCCGCCGGCCGGGCAACTGGCCTGCTGGTACTCGATATTGCCTGCCGGGTCATAACCCTGCTGCAGGGCTGCATCCAGCGCCGTCTTCCTGACCAGGTGCAACAGGATATCCCCGGTCTGGCCACCGCAGACACTGGCATACATGCGATCGGTACGGGTGCCACAGCGGGATTCCTGGATCTCCACTCCCGCGGCACTGAGCTGATTCCGGCTCTGCTCCAGTGTCGTGCCCCCGTTCTCACACTGCCGGTTGCCGCGGGCGCGGAAGACCCAGATCAGCTCCTCGGCCGGAACCGCCTGGAGCCCGTTTTTTTCCTCCTGCGCCGCAGCACCGTTATCGGCGGACGTATCCTCCGCAGCGGGAGTGTCTTCTTCCTCGCGCGGCGCGCAACCAAAAATGGCCAGCAGCAGGACTGCCGCCAGCAGGGTCCGGTATTTTTTCATGGGTTTATCTTCCTCCTTAAAGCGTGCGCCATTGCATGGCGCACGTTACCCGAATGCCAGCCAGCCTCCCACACCCAACATCAGGCTGCCGGCGACACGATTGATCGCCGTCACATTCTCACTGCGCTGCAGCAGCCGCCCGAGCCCCTGTCCGCCGCCGGCATAGATGAGCATGCACAGGGTTTCCAACAGCAGAATGATAGCAACCAGCACCGCTAACTGCGGCGCCAGCGGCAGGCTGTCGTTGATAAAGGGGGGCAACAGGGCAATGGTGAAGGCCCAACCCTTGGGGTTGGCCACCGCGGTGACGAATCCCTGGGTGGCGAGCGCGCGCCGCGCCGGCAGCGGCTCGTCTCCCCGTGCCGAGGGCGACACCATGACCATGCGCCCACGGGAGCGCCACATCTGCACGCCCACCCAGGCAAGATAGGCGCCGCCAACATACCTGAAGACGGTAAACGCTGCGGGGTATTTCAGTATCAGCGCCGCGATACCCAATACCGCCGATACCGCCACCAGCGCAACGCCGGCCAGCTCGCCGACCATCATCCAGGCAGTGCGGCGCACACCCACTGTCATACCCAGTGTCAGTGCCAGGGTCATACACATACCCGGTGTAATGGAGACAAGGAAAAAGGTTGGCACGAAGAGCGCCAGCAGAGACAGGTCGATCAGCCCCATGGTCAGTGGTGGGTTCCCGTGTGGTTGCCGTAATGGCTGACCAGCATACCAGCCAGCATCAGGCCGCAGCCAACCAGTTCGCGGGCGGTGAGCAATTCATTCAGCAACAGCCAGCCCGCCGCCAGGGCAAAGACGGCCTCCAGGCTCATGATCACCGTGGCGTGGGATGGGGCGGCATCGCGCTGGGCCAGCAGCTGGAAAGTGAAGGCGATGGCAGTGGAGAAGACCATCATGTAGGCGATGGGCCAGGCGGCGTCGGCCGCTGCCGACAGGGTGGGCTGCTCCACCAGCAGCGACGCCACCGCGGACAATAACCCACACACCAGGAACTGGATGCAGGCCAGCCGCAGCGCGTCGTAGCGGCGCACAAAGTGGTCTGCCGACAATACCTGCACCGCAAACACGAACGCACTGGCGAACACCATCAGGTCACCGATCAGCTGCGCCTCCGCGCTGAAATCCGCCAGCCAGTAGAGGCCCACCAGCGCCAGCCCGATGCCGGCCCAGGTCCAGCGATTGGTGCGGTGCCCGAGCGACAGGCCGATCACCGGCACCAGCAACAGGTAAAAGCCGGTGATAAAGCCGGCCCGCCCGGCAGCGGTGTACAACAGTCCGGCCTGCTGCAGGGCCGCCCCCAGGAACAGCCAGAACCCCAGCACCGCGCCGCCGGGCAGGCACCGCCGCCAGCTGTGGTTAACACGGTGGCCGCCGTCTTCACCCGGTTGCAACGCGCGGCGTGACGACAACCAGTAGACGAGGGGTACCAGCACCAGGCCGCCGAGGATAAAGCGCCAGGCGTTGAAGGCCAGCGGCTCGATATGGGCCATGGCGATTTTCTGCGGCACAAAGGCCAGCCCCCAGAACAGGGCAGCCAGCAGCAACAGGATTTCTGCCCGGGCTTGTTTGCGGTTCATTCGGGTATATCCACAGGGCCGCGCCGCCCCGGGGCGCAGCAATCCGGTTTATCGGGTTCGGGGAAGTTCCGCCGGCGACTCCCGGTCCCGCCCTCAGGCGGGTTCCAGGTAGTCCACCAGCAGCTGCAGCGATTCGCGACCGCGATATTCGTTGATATCGAGCTTGTAGGCCAACCTTATTTTTTCCGCGGGCGCGGGCCACTGCTCCGTGTCCACGTTGAAGGCGATGGCATCGATCGCCCGCTGCGGGTCTGCCTCCGGCGCGACTGTCATTTTCAGGTGCCGCTCGCCGACGATGCGCTGCTGCAGCAGCAGGAATTCGCCGTCGAACAGCGGCTCCGGAAAAGCCTGCCCCCAGGGGGCGCAGTTGCGCAACAGCGCAGCGGTGTGCAGGGAGAAGTCCGCCGGCTCCAGCTCACCGTCAGACTCGATCACCGCCTGCAGGCGGGACTCGTCCAGCCGCGCGCGCACCGCAGCCTCGAAGGCTGCACGGAAAGAATCGAGGTTTTCCGCCGGCAGGCTGAGGCCCGCCGCCATGGCGTGGCCGCCGAACTTGCTGATCAGGTCGGGGTGCGCCGCAGCCACATCGCTCAGAGCATCGCGGATGTGCAGACCGGGAATGGAGCGCGCGGAGCCCTTGACCAGGCCGTTATCACCCTCGGCAAAAGCGATCACCGGCCGGTGGAACTTCTCCTTGATGCGGCTGGCGAGAATCCCCACCACCCCCTGGTGCCAGCCCGGGTCGTAGAGGCACAGGCTCCAGGGAATGTCGCCGCCGAGCTGCAACTTCTCCAGTGCCGCCAGGGCCTCGCGCTGCATGCCCTGCTCGATCGCCTTGCGATCGCGATTGAGCGCGTCCAGTTCAGCCGCCAGCTCGCGTGCCTCCGCCGGGTCCTGCGTGAGCAGGCAGCGGATGCCGGTGCCGATGTCGTCCAGGCGGCCGGCAGCGTTGATGCGCGGACCGAGGATGAAGCCGATATCCGTGGTGGACAGGCGGCTCTGGTCGCGCCCGGCCACCTGCAGCAACGCGGTGATCCCCGGCCGGCAGTGCCCGGCGCGGATACGCGCTATACCCTGGTGCACCAGAATGCGGTTGTTGTGGTCCAGCGGCACCAGGTCAGCCACCGACCCCAGTGCCACCAGGTCCAGGTAATCGGCCATGTTCGGCGCCGCAATGCCGGTCTCGGCGAACCAGCCGCTCTGCTCCAGCGCCGTACGCAGGCGACTGAGCAGGTAAAAAATCACCCCTACCCCGGCCAGGTTCTTGCTGGGAAAGTTGCACCCGGGCTGGTTCGGGTTGACGATGGCATCGGCCTCCGGCAGCTCGCTGCCGGGCAGGTGGTGATCGGTCACTATCACCCGCATGCCCGCGGCGCGGGCAGCGGCAACGCCGTCGATACTGCTGATGCCGTTGTCCACCGTGATCAGCAGGTCGGGCCGGTACTCCTTCGCCACCTCGACGATTTCCGGGGTCAGGCCGTAGCCGAAGTCGAAGCGGTTGGGTACCAGGAAGTCCACTCCCGGCGCGCCCATGGCACCCAGGGCGAGTACCGCAAGCGTGCTGGAGGTGGCCCCGTCCGCGTCGAAGTCGCCGACTATCAGGATCTTCTGCTGCGCGCGCACCGCCTCCACCAGCAGCTCCACGGCCGCCTGCACGCCGCGCATCGTATCGGGGGCGTGCAGCCGGGCCAGGCGGTGCTCCAGGGCGTCCTCGCTGGTCACGCCGCGACCCAGCAACACGCGCTGCAGGATCCGGGGGGTATCAGAAGCAAAACGGCCAGTGGAGAGATCCACTGGCCGTCGCTGAATTTTCTTGGTCATTCTGTTTCAGCTGTTTGAATGCGTATTCACAGGGCAGTCGCCATGAAATCGTGGACCCGGCCCAGGTCGTTGGGCAATACCTTGTAGCGCTCTGCGCGCTCGAACAGGTCCGCCATATGGGGTGGCAACTCTATCTTGTGGGTCGGCAGCGCCCTGGCTACCGCCTCGGGGAATTTTGCCGGATGCGCGGTGGCCAGGCAAACCATGGGCTGGACCGCGGAGTGACGGGTACGTCGTGCCGCCTCCACGCCGATGGCAGTGTGCGGGTCGAGCAGGTAGCCCGTAGACTGGAATACCTCGCGGATCACCTCGACGGTGCGCGCATCGTCAACCCGACAGGATGAGAACACTTCCCGCGCACGCTGCAGCACATCCGGATCGAGCTGCATGGGCGCGCTGCGGTCAGCCAGCAGGCTGGCCACCGCCTCCCCGTCGCGCCTGTAGAGATCGAATAACAGTCGCTCAAAATTGCTCGACACCATGATATCCATGCTCGGCGACAGGCTGTGCACCAGCTCACGGGGCGAGTGGTCGTTGTCGCTGATACAGCGGTGCAGGATATCGTTGGCGTTGGTGGCAATCACCAGCTGGTCGATGGGCAGCCCCATCTTGCGGGCCAGGTAACCGGCGAAAATATCGCCGAAATTGCCCGTGGGCACCGAGAAATTGACCGTGCGATCCGGCGCACCCAGGTTCAGGGCCGCGTAGAAGTAGTAAACGATCTGGGCCATGATCCGCGCCCAGTTAATGGAGTTAACCGCCACCAACCGTCGCCCATCGGGCAGGAAGGACTGGTCGGCGAAGCTCGCCTTGACCATGTTCTGGCAGTCGTCGAAGTTCCCTTCCAGGGCGATATTGAACACGTTGTCCGACAGCACCGTGGTCATCTGCCGGCGCTGTACTTCCGACACCCGGTTGTGCGGGTGCAGGATGAAGATATCGATATTGTCGCAGTGGCGACAGCCCTCGATCGCGGCGGAGCCGGTATCCCCGGAAGTCGCACCCATCACCACCACCCGCTCGTTGCGCTCTTTCAGCAGGTGGTCGAACAGCTGGCCGAGGAACTGCAGGGCAAAATCCTTGAATGCCAGCGTGGGCCCCTGGAACAGCTCCAGTACCCACTCGTTCGGGCCGCTCTGCACCAGGGGCGCAACCGCCGGGTGGCGGAAATTACTGTAGGCGCGGTCGATGATGCCGCGCAGGTCGTCGTCGGCCACGTCCCCGCTGGCGAACGGCTGGATGATGCGGAATGCCAGCTCCCGGTAGTCGAGCCCCGCCATCGCGCGGATCTCGTCACCGGAGAACTGCGGCAGGGTTTCCGGGACATAGAGGCCGCCATCACTGGCGAGGCCGGTGAGGACCGTATCGGCAAAGGACAGGGACGGCGCGCGGCCACGGGTACTGATAAATTTCACGGCTATTTCAATATCTGACTTTGGAGAGTTGCCCAGACGCGGAGCCGGGGGGCCGGCAGGCAAGCAATTGCCGATGAGGCTGTTTGCCTGGTGGCTCCCGGCTGCGCGGCCGGTCGGGTTCGCGGCCATGGGCCGCCCCTACGGAAACTTGTGTGGGAGAAAGTCAGCCCAGCGGCTCGACACGGATGCGCACAACCTCGCCCTCGACCGTATCGAGCGCCTCGATCTGCGCCACCGCCTCCCGCAGGCGAGCCTCACGGGCGCGACTGGTGAGGATCACCACCGGCACCAGCGCCTCGCCCTCGGCGGGTTCATGCTGGATCAGGGCCTCGATGCTGATGCCCTGGTCACTGCAGATGCTGGCCACCTGGGACATGACGCCGGGCTTGTCATGGGCCGAGATACGCAGGTAATAGCTGGTCACCACTTCGTCCATGGGCAGTACCCGGGTGCCACCCTGGCTCCCCCTGGCCACCCCCGCCAGGGGTACCCGCTCCTCGGGGCGCGACTCCAGTGTGCGCGCCACGTCCACGATATCCGCGATCACCGCCGATGCGGTGGCCTCGGCGCCGGCACCGGCGCCATAGTAGAGCGTCGGCCCAACCGCATCACCACTGACCAGGATCGCGTTCATCACCCCGTTTACATTGGCGATCAGGCGCCGCTGCGGTATCAGTGTGGGGTGGACGCGGAGTTCCACGCCCTTTTCAGTCCCGCGGGCGATGCCGAGGTGCTTGATGCGGTAGCCCAGCTCGTCGGCGTAGCGGATATCCTCGCTGCTCACGCCGCTGATGCCCTCGGTGTAGACCTTGTCGAATGCCAGCGGCATGCTGAATGCCAGCGACGCCATGATCACCAGCTTGTGGGCGGCATCGATACCCTCGACGTCGAAGGTGGGGTCCGCCTCGGCGTAGCCAAGGTCCTGGGCCTGGCGCAGGGCCTCCTCAAAGCTGCGGCCCTTCTCCCGCATCTCGGTGAGGATATAGTTGCCGGTGCCGTTGATGATGCCCGCCAGCCACTGGATGCGGTTACCTACCAGCCCCTCGCGCAGCGACTTGATGATCGGGATACCGCCGGCCACGGCGGCCTCGTAAGCGATGGTCACACCCTTCTCCGCGGCCGCGGCAAACAGTTCGTTACCATGCTCGGCGATCAGGGCCTTGTTGGCTGTCACCACGTGCTTGCCGCTGGCAATGGCCGCCAGCACCAGCTCGCGCGCCACAGTGGTACCGCCGATCAGCTCGACCAGCACATCCACTTCCGGGTTGGCAGCGACATCGAAGATCTCGCGCGAGACGTCCACGCCGCTGGTGTCGCAGGCCGGATTGTCGCGGCGCGCGCCGATCTGCACTATCTCCACCGGTCGGCCGCAGCGGGCGGCGATCTCGTCGCGGTTACGCGCCATCACATTCACCGTACCACTGCCCACGGTGCCCAGGCCGCAGATGCCGATACGCACTGCCCGACGGGATTCGCCGCTGGTGTCCGGGGTGGTTGCAGGTGTGGTTTGTTCGATGGTTGCGCTCACAACTTCCCTCCGCGCAATCGGCCCCTGACACGCCCGACAGCCCGCGAGGAGCCGCGGGTGGCCTGTGCCGGGCCAGGCAATAGCGCAATAAGTAGTATAAAAATCGATGAAAGAGCGCCAACCTTACTGAGCAAACGGGGAAATTGTCAATAAAATTGCGCGACCAAATCAATCGCCCGGCAAATGGAGAGCACGGCCTGCGCCCTTTCCACCCGCCATAAACTAAAAAGGCGCCCACCGGCCACAGCCGGGGGCGCCCTGTGGAAACTTACCGGACCGGCGGTCAGATACCCAGCGCCTTTGCCATGGTCGCCGGGGGGACGTAGCCGGGCACCACGGTGCCGTCCTGCATCACAATGGTCGGAGTGCCACGCACATCGATCACCTCGTTACCCAGCTTGTACTGCTCGGCGACTGGATTGTCGTTGCACACCTTGAGCGGCACATTTTCGCGGTTCTTGAGTGCAGTCAGGGTCTTGTTGGGGTCATCGGCACACCAGGCGGTGGCAATCTTGCGGTAGCCGAGCGAATTCAGCCCCCCGCGCGGGAAGGCCAGGTAGCGCACCTCGATACCCCGCTTGTTCAGCTCGGGCACATCCTGGTGCAGCTTGCGGCAGTATCCGCAGTCCACATCGGTAAACACATACACGTGGGCCTTTTTCTTCCCCTTGGCGGGAAATACGATCATGTCATCGGTATCGAGTGACTCCATCACCCTGGCGCGCTTGCCGGCACGACGCTGCTCGGACAGGTTCACCAGCTCACCGCTTTTTACCTGAAAAAGATCGCCGTAGACAAAATGACTGCCGTCCTTCGATACGTAGAGGGTAGTGGTACCGTCCACCTCGATCTCGTAGAGGCCGTCAATCGGGCTCTCGCGTACTTCGCCGTAACTGGCCTTGGGGTTGGCAGACTGCAGCCTGGTCTTGATGGCTTTGGCCACGTCCGCATCGACTTCTGCGTGAGCACCCTGCACCAGCAGGCCCAACAGTGCGCCGACCAGGATCAGCGGCTTTCTTATCAGCGTCATTCTCTCTCTTTCCTCAGTCTCTTCCATTCGCTTCGACTTGCCCGACAGCGGCAGGTTCCAGCCAGTATGGCATGCTTCGACGCCATTCGTTATCCATGACGCGTTTTACAGCAAACCACAGGCTGATACCACCTTCGCTCCCCGGCGACAGCACGGCCGCGCCCAACGCCTGAAGCACAGAACACTCAGCCCCGGGGGTGGTGATCCTGGTGAAGCGACTTCAGGCGCGCCCGCGCCACGTGGGTGTAGATCTGGGTGGTGGACAGGTCGGTGTGGCCCAGCAGCAACTGCACCACCCGCAGATCCGCGCCGTGGTTAAGCAGGTGGGTAGCGAAAGCATGGCGCAGGGTATGTGGCGAGAGCGGCTTGTCGATTCCCGCCACTTTCGCCCAGTGCTTGACCCGGTACCAGAACGCCTGGCGAGTCATGGGGCGCCCGGCACGCCCGGGGAAACAGGTATCGGTCTCTCCCGGGGGCAACAGGCCGGGGCGCACTTGGGAGAAATAGCGCTGCATCCACCGCTGCGCCGTCTCCCCCATGGGTACCAGCCGCTCCTTGCCACCCTTGCCAAATACCCGCACCACCCCCTGGCGCAGGTTCACCTGGGACACGCGCAACTCCACAAGCTCAGTGACCCGCAGGCCGCAGGCGTAGAGTAACTCCAGCATGGTGCGGTCGCGCTGGCCGATTTCGCTGTCCAGGTCCGGCGCGGCAAGCAGCGCCTCGACATCCGCCTCCGACAGGGACTTGGGCAGGGGTTTTGGCAGCCTGGGATTTTCCACCAGCGCCACCGGATCCTCCCGCACCAGCCCCTGGCGCAGGCAGTACTGGTAAAAGCTCCGCAGCGCCGCCAGTGCCCGCGCGCTGGACCGGGCGGCGCGGCCGGCCCGGTGCCGCTCGCCGAGGAAGGCCAGTACGTCGGCGCTGCCGCAGCCCAGCAGGCCCGGCTTGCAGGTGGCTGCAAAGGCGCGCAGGTCACGGCCGTAGGCGGCCCGGGTGTGCTCGCTGGCACCGCGCTCGGCCCACAGCATGTCGAGCCAGGATTCGATCAGCTGGTTCTGTTCGGGGGGGAGTTGCATGGAGGCTATTAAACCACAGGGAAGGAGGCGGCGGGGCTCCCGGCCGCCCGCTCAACCTGACGCGCGAATAAGTCACGGGCATAAAAAAACCGGGGCATGGCCCCGGTTTTTCGCGTATCGCAGAGCGCTCTTAGTTGAGCTTCTCCTTGATGCGTGCTGCCTTACCAGTCAGGTTGCGCAGGTAGTACAGCTTGGCCTGGCGCACGTCACCGCGACGCTTGACCTTGATGCTGTCGATCAGCGGGCTGTGAGTCTGGAAGGTACGCTCCACGCCAACACCGTGGGAAACCTTGCGCACGGTGAAGGAAGAGTTCAGGCCGCGGTTACGCTTGCCAATCACCACACCTTCGAACGCCTGCAGACGCTCGCGGTTACCTTCCTTTACCTTTACCTGGATGACAACGGTGTCGCCCGGGGCAAAAGCGGGAACGTCGCTCTTCAGCTGTTCCTGCTCCAGCTGCTGGATGATTTTGTTGGTCATTTGGATTTCTCCCAAATACTAATATGTAGCTTCTCAGCTAGGTTGCCGGACTACTCTCGCCTCCCGGCGAATCCGACGTATCAATACCCCCGGCATACACCGGGAGCCAATGTTCACTTCTCTCCGCCACCGCTTTCGAGCTCGTGCCGGATCTCGTCCAGCAACGCGCCCTGCTCGTCGGTCAGCTCGATTCGCTCGAGAAGATCCGGTCGCCGCTGGCGGGTGCGCGCCAGCGCCTGCTTGAGGCGCCAGCGCCGGATTTTTTCGTGGTTACCGGAAAGCAATACTTCCGGCACCGACCTCCCCCGGTATTCTTCGGGGCGGGTATAGTGCGGGCAGTCCAGCAGCCCCTGGGCGAAGGAGTCCTCCACCGCCGACTGGTCGTGTCCGAGGGCTCCCGGTATCAACCGGGTAATGGCATCGACCATCACCATCGCGGCCAGCTCGCCACCACTTAAAACATAGTCGCCGATCGACCACTCTTCGTCGATCAGGGTCTCGACGATCCGCTCGTCGATCCCCTCGTAACGCCCTGCCAGCAGCACCAGGTTGCCGGCTGCGGACAGTTCCTCGACCCCGCCCTGGTCCAGCTGCCGCCCCTGGGGAGACAGGTAGATGGAACGGACAGCCTCACCGCCCTCTTCTGCCCAGGCCCGGGCAGCACCCAGGGCCTGGTACAGCGGTTCCGCCAGCATCACCATGCCCGGCCCGCCGCCGTAAGGGCGGTCGTCCACGGTGCGATGCCGGTCGCTGGTGAAATCCCGGGGATTCCAGCAGCGCACTTCCAGCAGGCCGTCCTTTACCGCCCGGCCGCTGATACCGTAATCGGTCAGGGCGGCGAACATCTCCGGAAAGATGCTCACCAGTGCGATTCGCCGGGCAGTCATGGCGTCAGAATTCCGGATCCCAGTCGACGGTGATCACACCGGCTTCCAGGTCGATATCGGTTATGTACTCCCCCGGCAGGTAGGGGATCAGGCGCTCGCGCCCGTCTTTGCCCCCGCGCACGACCATGACGTCGTTGGCGCCGGTCTCCATCAGGCGAACCACCTTGCCGAAGTCGTGCTCGCCGCCCTCGAAGTGGCTGACGACACGCAGGCCCTCGAGCTGGTGCCAGTAGTACTCGCCCTCGGCAAGCGCCGGCATCTGCTCCCTGGAGATGGCGATATCGCGCTGGCAGTAGCGCGCGGCCAGGTCACGGTCGTCCACATCCTTGATGTGCACGATAAGACCCTTGCCGTGGCGCCTGCCCCCGTCTATCTGCAGGGGCTCCCAGCCGTCCTCACCCCGCAGCCACCAGCCGTGGAACTGCAGGATATTGTCCATCGGCTCGGTATAGGAGTGGACCTTCACCCAGCCGCGCACGCCATATACGGCGGTTATGCGCCCGACTGTGACCAGTTCTCCGGAGGTGGATCCGCTCTCTGTCACGGGCGCACTCGCTGGGTTTCCGCGCGGACTCAGGCGGATTCTTTCAGCAACTTGCTGACGCGGTCGGATACCTGGGCGCCCTGGCCTACCCAGTACTCGACACGCTCACGATCGATGCGCAGGCGCTCTTCCTGACCGCGGGCGACCGGGTTGAAGAAGCCGACGCGCTCGATGAAACGACCGTCGCGGGATTTGCGGCTGTCGGTCACAGTCAGGTGATAAAACGGGCGCTTCTTAGCACCGCCACGAGCCAAACGAATGGTTACCATGTAGCTTTCCTGTAGGTTCAACACTGGGCGGTCGCGTTGGGCGACCGCTTACAACAACAAGCCGGCAGCTCACCCGGCTGAAAGGCGGCGTATTCTAAAGTAACGCCTGAAATTTGTATAGCGCTTAAAAGGCAGTCGAAAAGGGTTTTTTCAATCTCGCTCCCGGCAGCCGCTGGAGGCCGCCCGGAGGGGCCTTATTTCTTCCGGAAACCGGGCGGCAGGCCACCGGGCATGCCACCCATTCCGCCGGCACCGCCCATGCCCGGCATGCCACCCATGCCCCGCATCAGCTTGCTCATGCCGTTGCCCTTGAGCTTCTTCATCATCTTGCCCATCTGCTTGTGCTGCTTGAGCAGGCGGTTGAGATCCTGGACCTGGGTACCCGAACCGGCGGTGATGCGGCGCTTGCGCGAGCCGTTGAGGATATCCGGGTTGCGGCGCTCGGCCGGGGTCATGGAGCCGATGATGGCGTCCATGCGCTTGAATTCCTTGCCCATGTCCGCCTGCTGGGCCATCTGGGCCATGTTGCCCATGCCCGGCATCTTCTCCAGCAGGGAACCAAAGCCGCCCATGTTCTGCATCTGCTGCAGCTGGTCCCGCAGGTCCTCGAGGTCGAACCCCTTACCCTTCTGGACTTTCTTGACCAGTTTCTCGGCCTTGCCGCGGTCAATCTTCTGCTCCGCCTCCTCGATCAGCGACAGGATGTCGCCCATCCCGAGAATCCGGGAAGCGATACGGTCGGGGTGGAAGGTTTCGAGGGCATCGGTCTTCTCGCCGACGCCGATAAACTTGATCGGCTTGCCGGTGACATGACGCACCGACAACGCAGCACCGCCACGGGCGTCGCCGTCAGCCTTGGTCAGGATCACACCGGTCAGGGGCAGCGCGTCGTTGAACGCGCTGGCGGTGTTGACCGCATCCTGGCCAATCATGGCATCGATAACGAACAGCGTTTCGGCCGGGTCCAGCTCGTTGTGCAGCTCGCGAATCTCGCCCATCAGCTGCTCATCGATATGCAGCCGACCCGCAGTATCCACAATCAGCACATCGGCAAACTGGCGCCTGGCGGCGTCCATCGCGCTGCGCGCGATGTCCAGCGGCTTGTCCTCGGCCGCGGATGGATGGAAGAGCGCTCCCACCTCGCCGGCGAGGGTTTCCAGCTGCTTGATGGCGGCGGGGCGGTACACGTCGGCACTCACCACCATCACCTTTTTCTTCTCGCGCTCCTGCAGGTACTTGGCTAGTTTGGCCACGCTGGTGGTCTTACCGGCACCCTGCAGCCCCGCCATCAGGATCACGGCCGGTGGCTGCACCGCCAGGTTCAGCGGCGTGGCCGCCTCGCCCATCACCTGTACCAGCTCGTCCTGCACGATCTTGACGAACTGCTGGCCCGGGTTGAGGGCCTTGCTGACCTTCTGGCCCACCGCGGCAGTGCGCACCTGCTGGACGAAGGCCTTGACCACTGGCAGGGCGACATCCGCCTCCAGCAGGGCCTTGCGCACCTCGCGCAGGGTGTCGCGGATATTGTCATCCGTCAGGCGGGCCTTACCGGTGACCTTTTTCAGTGCCGTGGAAAGGCGATCACTCAGGTTGTCGAACATATTACGTCTCGATCTCTGTCTGGACCGGCCGGTCAGCGGCCGCCGGTCACGGCGATATTCATCAGGTTTTCAGGGTTCCGGGACGCTAAGCCGCCTCCGGGGCGCGGCAGTATAGCCCAGGAGCACCCCCGGCAGAAATAGCACCGGCCGGCACAGGCTTTCCAGTACCGGCGCGCTGTGCCACACTGCCGCCCTATCATAATGACAGACGGATTTATCGATGGCGGCGTTCGCTCACTGGACGGCAATCCTGCTTTACCTGGCCACGACGGTCGTGGCCGCCCAGACCGTATTCCGGCAACATCGCAGCCGCAACCCGCTGCTGCTGGTGCTGCTCGGCGGGGCACTGCTGGCGCACGGCGTATCCCTCTCCTTCACCCTTATCGCCCCCGGCGGCTATCGTTTCGACCTGCTGGCGATGCTGTCGCTGGTGGCATGGGTCGTCAACCTGCTGATCCTGGTCCTGGCCTGTCGCCACCCGCTTACCCTGCTGGTGCTGATCCTGGCCCCCCTGGGCGCCCTGGCCGAGCTGGCTGCGGTCCACTCCTGGGGCGAGGTAGCTCCCCGCCAGCGGCTGTCGGCCGGTATCGGCATGCATGCCCTGCTGTCCATCGCTGCCTACTCGCTGCTGGCCCTGGCGACGCTGCAGGCCATCTACCTGCACTACCTCAACCAGCAATTACACAACCACCGTCCCGGCGGGGTCAGCCGCTTCCTCCCGCCGCTGCAGACCATGGAATCGCTGCTGTTCGGCCTGGTGGCATTCGGGCAGCTGCTGCTCACCGCGTCGCTGGTGACGGGTTTCCTGTTCGTGGACAACCTGTTCGAGCAGGACCTGGTACACAAGACCACCCTGTCGCTGGTGGCGTGGGCGCTCTACAGCGTACTGCTGTGGGGCCACTGGAAACTGGGCTGGCGCGGCAACACCGCAGTGCGCTGGACCCTGGCAGCCTTCGCTGTGCTGATGCTGGGCTATTTCGGCAGCAAGCTGGTGCTCGAGGTAATCCTGCAGCGCGGCTGAGGCAAATCGTGCCCTCACCCGCGCGGCAGCTTGCGGCGCGGGAAATTCTGTTTCAATATCGCGGTTCGCAAATAACAAGAGCTTCCCCTTGAACGAGATACCTCCCGGCCTGCTGTTCAGCCTGCTGGCTGTGCTGATTGTCATTTCCGCCTTCTTTTCCAGCTCCGAAACCAGCATGATGGCGCTGAACCGCTACCGCCTGCGCCACCAGGCCAAGAGCGGCCACCGCGGTGCAAAACGGGCGATGGAACTGCTGGCGCGGCCGGACAAGCTGATCGGGGTCATCCTGATCGGCAACAACCTGGTCAACATCCTCGCCTCGGTGCTCGCCGGGGTGGTATTCACAAAGCTCTACGGCGACGCGGGCGTCTTCTATGCCACCGCTGTCCTGACCATCGTCATCCTGATCTTTGCCGAAGTAACCCCCAAGACCATCGCCGCCCTGCATCCGGAGAAGATCGCCTTCCCCGCCTCGCTGGTACTGCGCCCGCTGCTGTGGCTGCTGGCACCGGCTGTGTGGCTGGTGGGCAGTGTCTCCAACGGCCTCGCGCGCCTGGTCGGGGTGGAGGCCGGGGAACAGGCCGAAGCCGAACACCTGGCCCCCGAAGAGCTGCGCACCGTGGTGTTCGAGTCGGGCGCGCTGCTACCGAGCAAGCACAAGGGCATGCTGCTCAATGTGCTGGACCTGGACCAGGCCACGGTGGAAGACATCATGATCCCCCGCAACGAGGTGGTGGGGATCGACCTGGAGGACTCCGGAGACGAGATCCTGCAGCAGCTGGCTGAGAGCAGCTATACCCGCCTGCCGGTGTACGAAGGGGATATCAACCGGGTGATCGGGATCCTGCACCTGCGCCGCGCGGCACAGATCCTGCGCGAGGGACCGGAAGCCTTCAGCGCCGCGCAACTGAAATCGTTTACGGACGAGCCCTACTTCGTGCCGGAGGCGACCCCCCTGCCCACCCTGCTGATGAACTTCCAGAAGAAGAAGCGTCGCATGGGCCTGGTGGTGGACGAGTACGGCGAGGTGATGGGCATCGTCACGCTCGAAGACCTGCTGGAGGAAATTGTCGGTGACTTTACCGCCAGCCCCGTGCCCGGCGACGAGGAGGAGATCGTCGCCCAGGGGGACGGCTGGTACTCCATCGAGGGCGGCACCTCGATCCGCGACATCAACCGCACCCTGCACTGGGAACTGCCCACCGATGGTCCCAAGACCTTCAACGGCCTGGCGATGGAATACCTGGAGAGCATCCCCGACGGCAATATCAGCTTCTACATCCTTGATTACCTCGTGGAGATCGAGGAGGTTTCAGAGAAGATGATTACGAGGGCGAGAGTGAAGAAAGTCGCGGGGCGGTAAACTGCCCACACCGGGCAATATGGGCGGGCTTATCCAGCCTCCCGTAGCGCCCGCAAGCTTTTCAAGCCACAGCTCACCTTGATCAAATAACCGGTCACGCCGATCGGACGGGGGCAGGACAAGCCACGCCGGAAGGTTCGCTAAAACTCCATCACCAACTGCCGGACCGGTGCAAAGCTCTGCCGGTGAATGGGCGTGGGTCCCAGCTGCTCCAGCGCCTGCAAATGCGCTTTCGTCGGGTATCCCTTGTGGCCTGCCAGGCCATAGCCAGGGTACTGCACATCCAGCGCCACCATTTCCCGGTCGCGGGTGACCTTGGCCAGGATCGACGCCGCCGAGATCGCCTCTACCCGGGAATCACCCTTTACCACTGTATCGCAGGCATAATCCCAGTCCGGCTTGCGGTTGCCATCCACCAGCACGAACTCGGGCTGTAGCTGCAGATGCTCCACAGCCCGGCGCATGGCCAGCAGGCTGGCGTGGAGTATGTTGAGCTGGTCGATCTCTGCCACCGTGGCCCTGGCTATGGCAAAACAGCGCGCATTTTCGCGAATCTCCTCAAACAACTGCTCGCGGCGCTTTTCCGTGAGCTTCTTGGAGTCCGCCAGCCCGGCAATGGGGCGGTCCGGGTCGAGTATCACTGCCGCAGCGACGACGTCACCGGCCAGGGGCCCGCGACCGACTTCGTCGACCCCCGCCAACAAGTCCCCCTGATAACCACATATGTAGGGACCCGGCTCGCTTTTCTTCCCGCTCTTTCCGCGCTTAACCACCGCCACTCGATCAACCTCCGGGCTCTTGTTCATGACTGGGGTTGGTTTCCCGCGACGCGAGAAGCCCGCAGATAGCGTCGGCCGCACGCGAGGAGGCATTCCGCCGTAGCTGCTGGTGCAGCTCGGTGAACTCCCGCTGCAACTGGTCATACAGCAGCGGGTCATCAAAGTATTGCAGCAGCGCCGCACCGAGCGCTTCCGGAGTTGCGTCATCCTGCAGGATTTCCGGCACCAGCTCCCGCTGTGCCAGCAGGTTGGGCAGGGCCACCCAGGGCGTCTGCAGCATGCGGGAGAAAATGGCGTAGGAAAGCCGGGCCATCTTGTAAGCCACCACCATGGGCTTCTTCAGCAGCATGGTTTCCAGGGTGGCTGTGCCGGAGGCGATGAGCACATTGTCTGCCGCGGCCAGCGCGGTATGGGACTCGCCCTGCAGCAGGGTTACGTCCAGGTCTGCATAGCCCTCCAGCATCGCGGCCAGCTCGGCGTGGCGCGCTTCGTTTGCGGCCGGCAGCACGAACTTCAGCTCCGGGCGACGCTGGCGACACCAGCGTGCCGTCTGCAGGAACAACGGCCCCAGCAGCCGCACCTCACCGCCGCGGCTACCGGGCAGCAATGCTATCACGCGGTCTTCCGGCTCGAACCCCAGCTGTCGCCGTGCGCTCAGGGAATCGGGTTCGAGCGGGATTTCATCTGCCAGTGGATGACCGACAAAAGACACCGGTACCTCGTGCTCGCGGTAAAACTCCGCCTCGAAGGGCAGCAGCGCCAGCATGTGGTTCACGGCCCTCGCAATCTTCTTGATACGACCGCGGCGCCAGGCCCAAACCGAGGGGCTTACATAGTGTACCGTTGGTATCCCTGCCTGCTTCAGTGACTCTTCCAGTGACAGGTTGAAGTCCGGGGAATCGATGCCGATGAAGACATCGGGCGGATCCTGCAGGAAATGGTCGCGCAATGTGCGGCGAATCCTTAGCAGTTCCGGCAGCCGCTTGAGCGGTTCCACCAGTCCCATCACCGACAGGCGCTCCATGGGAAACAGGGACCTGGCACCCCGGGACAGCATGCGCGGGCCGGCGATCCCCTCCACCTGCAGGCCTGGAAAGCGGGATCGCATTTCTGCCACAAGGCCGGCACCGAGGATATCGCCGGACATTTCGCCGGCCACCATGCCGATACGCAAGGGTCTCTCTGCTTCGGTCACGCGCCAGGCTCTCCCTGAAAATAAACCGACAGGTGGTATCGCACGAACAATATTTGCCCCCACAACCTCAATCGAGGTACTGATACTGTTCCGGGAATCTGGCAGGGCGAATCAGCGCACAATGCCCCGGGTAGAGTTCTTGAGTGAATCGATCCAGGGCTGAACCACATCGGACTGCTCGCGGAGTTCATTGAGCGCCTCCAGCGCCTCCTGCAGCGTCAGGCCGCGGCGATAGACGATCTTGTAGGCCTTGTTGATGAGGGATATATCATCGCGGGAGAAACCGCGGCGGCGGAGCCCCTCGGCGTTGATGGTCTTGGCCTCAGCGGGATTGCCAGCGACCATGACATACGCGGGTATATCCTTGCCGATAGCAGCGCCCATACCGGTAAAGGCATGTTCACCGATGGTACAGTGCTGGTGCACCAGGCTGAACCCGCTGAGGATGGCCCAGTCCCGGATCTCTACATGGCCCGCCAGGGCCACATTGTTGACGAGGATGGTGTGATTCCCGATAACGCTGTCGTGACCCACGTGGGCGTATGCCATGATCAGGTTGTCGTTACCGATGGTGGTCTCGCCCCGATCCTGCACAGTGCCCCGGTGGATGGTAACTCCCTCGCGAATCACGTTGTTATCGCCCACCACCAGGGTGGTATCCTCGCCCTGGTACTTCTTGTCGGGCGTATCCTGACCCACTGAAGCGAACTGGTAGATCCGGTTGTTCCTGCCCAGCCTGGTAGGCCCTGTGAGCACCACGTGGGAGGCAATTTCACAGCCGTCACCGATCTCCACACCAGGCCCTATCACTGAATACGGCCCGATGGTCACCCCCGCACCGATGACAGCGGAATCATCGATAATCGCGGTGGGGTGGATATTCGTCTGCATGCTGTGTCCTACTCCCGGGGTTTATGCGGCCGGTGCCTGCGGCCCCGGCGCTTACGTCGCTGGATACAATTCTGAAAAAATAACGGTAGCGACCGCCAATTATAAATTGGTCAGACTTGTTTTACCGCACACAAAACATTGGCGGCTGCGGCCAGCTCGCCGTCCACGCTGGACTTACAGGCAAACTTCCAGATGCCGCGGCGCTCGGACACCACTTCGCTTTCCAGCTGGAGTGTGTCACCCGGCACCACCTGCCGCTTGAAGCGTACGTTATCAATACCCGCAAACAGGTACAGGAATCCGTCTTCAGGCTTCTGGCCCAGGGTCTTGAAACCAAGGATACCGGAAACCTGGGCCATAGCCTCGACGATCATCACACCGGGGAAAATTGGCGCCTCAGGAAAGTGACCATTGAACACCTCCTCATTCACGGTGATGTTTTTATAGCCTTTGATGTATTTCCCCTCTTCCAGCTCAACCACGCGGTCCACCAGCAGGAATGGATAGCGATGAGGCAGGTATTGACGAATTTCGCGCACGTCCATCATGGTAAATGTCCCCAGAAACCATTTCGGGGCGTGAATACGCCCCGAATAAAAAACAATCAAAGATGCTGGCCTGCAAGCGCTCCCGGCGCTGTCAGGCCCCGCTGTTCAATCCACCCGGCTCACTCGCCGTCGCCCGCTTCCGGGCGGTTGCCCTGGAGCGAGGCCACTTGCCTTTCCAGTTCCCGCAGGCGGCGCGACATCTGGTCGAGCTGTGCAAAACGCACTGCATTGCGTCGCCAGCTGCGGTTATCGGAAAAAGGCGTACCGCTGGAATAGGCCCCGGCCGTGTCGATGGATTTAGTGACCAGGGTCATGGCGGTTACGTGGGTGAAATCCGCCACCGTGACATGGCCCACCACACCGGCGCCGCCGGCGATCGTACAGTGTTTGCCGATGCGGGCGCTGCCCGCGACTGCGGAACAGGCGGCGATGGCTGAGTAGTCACCAATTTGCACATTGTGCGCGATTTGCACCTGATTGTCGATCTTGACCCCTCGCCCAATCACAGTGTCTCCGAGCGCCCCACGGTCAATGCAGGTGCAGGCACCCACCTCGACCTCGTCTCCGATCTCGACACCACCGAGCTGGTGAATCTTGGTCCAGCGTTTCTGGTGGGGGGCGAAACCGAAACCGTCGGCACCGATCACCGCCCCGCTGTGAATGACGCAGTCGCGGCCTATGGTGCAGCCGTGATACACAGTGACTCCCGCATGCAGGCGACTGCCGCGGCCGATGTCACTCCCCTCCCCCACCACGCAGCGGGGGCCGATAACAGCGCCGGACCCAATCCGGGCAGCCGCCTCCACAACAGCCCCGGGACCGATACTGGCAGATGGATCCACATCGGCATCCGGATGCACTGTTGCCGCAGGGTGAATACCGGGTACTGGCTCAGGAGCCGCGTCATAGACAGCGGTGGCAAGCGCGAAGGAATGGTAGGGGTCATCCACTACGAGGGCCGACACAGGGCACTCAGCGGCAAGATCAGCCGTAAGGATCACAGCACAGGCGCGAGTATCGCGGAGGAAGCGGCGATAGGTTGCGCTGGCTAGAAAGCTCACATCGGACGGCGTCGCATCCTGAAGAGTGCTGAGCCCCAGGGGAATATCCTCAGGACTGGCACTGGGCGCAAGATGCAATTCAGCACCCAGCTGGGAAGCCAGCTGGGCGAGGCTTGGTTTTTTTGACATTCAACTGTGCTGGCCGAATTACTTGTCCGCATTCATGCGCTTGACGACCGCAGCGGTCAGGTCAACATTGGGGCCGGCAAAATAAGCCGAGTTCGCGTCCAGCACCAGGTCCAGATTCTGCTCCTTGATGATGGCCTCCAGGGCGGTCTTCGCCTTCGGACCCATAGTCTTCTGGATCTCCTGGCCGACCTGGGCCTCCATGGCGCGCAGCTTCTTTACCGCGGTCTCGAAATCGGAGCGCTTGAAGTTCATCTTGCGCTGGTGCTCTGCCTTCTGCTCATCGGACCAGGTAACGGCATTTTTCTGCGCGTCCTCTGCCAGCTTCTGCACTTCGCCACGAATGGACTCCGCAGTACTCTGCAGCTTGGAATATTCGGAACTCGTCTTGAGTGCGTTGACCTTGGACTTTGCCGCCTCGGTGCTCATGATGGCCGCCTGCAGGTTGAATACCGCAACCTTGCTCTGCGCCATGGCAGCCCCGGAAAAGATGATTCCAACAAACAGGACTGCAATAATTTTTACTGATTTAAGCACGTCGGTTTCTCCATTTTGCTTACTTATATCACACGGCGGCTCTCACCGGCCGCCTGCTTCGAGTCGCTCCCGGGACAGATCAGAAACTGTTACCCAGGGAGAACTGGAATACTTCGACCTCGTCTTCGTCGTTCTTCTCCAATGCCTTGGCCACGCTGAAGGTGAGCGGGCCAAAACCGGAAATCCAGGTCAACCCGATACCTGCCGAGACATTCACCCGCTCGAGATCCACATCGTAGCAGTTGAGCTGGGATTCGCCACAGCTGGTATCAAAGACATTACCCGCATCGATGAAGAAAGCGGATTGCATCGATCGCTGGTCCTTGATGAACGGCAGCGGGAAAATTACCTCTGCGCTACCCTCCATCAGGATGTTGCCGCCGAAGGGCTGCGGTTCACGAAAAGACGGCTGCACTGCCAAGGTGTCTCCCGCAGCATTTTGCACGTAGCAGACCTCCGTAATCACTCCGTCTTCAGTCGCGCAGGCTACAGTCGCATAAGGCGTGGGGGGAGTCGAACGTGGACCGAGCGTATTACGCTCGAAACCGCGCACGGAGCCGAAGCCACCGCCGTAGAAGTTCTCAAAGAAAGGTAGCTCGGAAGTATCGCCAAAACTGTCAGCATAGCCCAGGCGCGTGCGCAACCGCAGCGTCAGGTCCTTGGTCAGAGGACGGAAGTACTGGGCAGTGTAGATAAACTTGTAATATTCCAGATCCCCGCCGGGTACTGCCACCTCTACCGAGGCACGTTGCGATGAGCCGCGGGTGGCCAGGATGCCCCGGTTGAGGGTCGAGCGGGCATAAGAACCGGTGACCGAGAAGGTATCAAATTCGTCTCCATTAACATCCACGAATCCGTCCAGGTCGGTGTTGAGCAAAGCGGGATCTACCGGCGCACTGAGATCGAGCGCCTCTCCGGCCGCGCGTGCCTCCTGCAGCTCGGGAGAAAAATAGCGTTGGGCCGCTTGATCGAAAACCACATCGCTGGACTGAATACTACTATCGATACCTTCTATCGGCCGGGGAGTTTCACTGATTTCCTTGACCGAATTGGTGCGCGTACCGAGTTCCAGGTGGCTGAAGCCGAAGTTGACGCCCACGCGGGAAATTTCGGAAATCGGGTAGCCGAAGTTCAGGCCGGCACCATAAGTTGTGGTGTTGTAGCTTGCCAGGTTGATTTCGGAGTAATCGCGCTCCTGGTAGAACACATTGAAACCGCGGCTGACACCATCCGGGGTGAAATAGGGATCTGTGTAGGAGAAGTTGGCAACGGTCTGGTAGCGGGAAGTGTTAATTGCCACACCAACCGATTTGCCCGTGCCGAGCCAGTTATTCTCCTGCACATTGGCACCAAGGACGATGCCGCTATTCTGGGCGTAACCTACGGTGCCACCGATGGTACCGGAGGGCTGCTCCTCGACTGTGTACTCCACGTCGATCTGGTCCGAGGTGCCCGGCACCTCGGTGGTTTCGACCTGCACTTCCTTGAAGTAACCCAGTCGCTCCAGGCGAACCTTGGATTGCTCGATGCGCGCAGACGAGGCAGATGATGACTCCATCTGGCGCATCTCCCGGCGGAGCACCTCGTCAGAGGTGCGGGTATTGCCACGGAAGTTGATTCGCCGCACGTAAGCCCGCTTGCCCGGGTCAATGAAGAAGGTCACCTTGACCGTCTTGTCTTCCTCATTGGGCTCCGGCATGCCATTGACCTCGGCAAAGGTATACCCCTCGTTGCCGAGCCGCTTGGTAATGTAGTCCGAAGTAGTGGTCATCAATACCTGGGAGAACGTCTGTCCTTCCCGCACCAGCAGGAGACGGCGGATCTCCTCCTCGGAAACCACCGGGTCACCGGCGAGATCGACTTCACTCACCTTGTAGACGTCGCCCTCGGTCACATTGACGGTAATAAAGACACTTTCCTTGTCCGGGCTCAGGGATACCTGGGTGGAATCAATCTTGAACTCCAGGTAACCGCGGTCGAGGTAATAGGACTCGAGGCGCTCCAGGTCGCCGGTGAGCTTCTCCCGGGAGTACTTGTCGTCACTACTCAGCCACGAGAGCCAGCCACTGGTCTGCAGCTCGAAAATTTCCTCGAGCTCCTCGTCGGAAAAAGCCTGGTTACCGACGATATTGATATGCTTGATGGCCGCGACGGAACCCTCATCGACGATCACCTTGAGTTCGACCTGGTTGCGAGGCAGCTCCTTGACCTCAGTCTTCACGCTGGCACCGTAGCGACCCTGCGCCACATACTGGCGCTCAAGCTCCTGCGCCAGTCCCTCGAGCGTCGCCCGTTTGAAAATCTGGCCCTCGGCGAGACCGTTCTCCGCCATGCCCTTGAGCAGGTCCTCGGTCTGGATGGCCTTGTTACCGGTGATCTCAATCTCGGAAATCGCCGGGCGCTCACGTACGGTGATCACCAGGACACCGTTCTCGCGACCAATCTGGATATCCTGGAAGTAGCCGGTGCGGAACAGCGCGCGCGTGGCGGTCTGGATCTCCAGGCTCTCGACGGTGTCGCCAACCCTTACGGGCAGGGCGGCAAATACCGTACCCGCCGAAACCCGCTGCAGGCCTTCCACCCGAATATCGTTAACCACGAACGACTGGGCAACCACGCTTACCGGCAGGGCCAGCCCAAGCGAGGCCGCTTTCAGGAAATCTTTCATCAACAAAATCCAAAGTGTTTATTCGCAATTCCAGTGGAGCTGGCCGCACGTTTGCGCCCGTCTCCCGCCCCTCCTCCGCGACGCGGGGGAGGGACCTGGGGACAGTGCCGTCTTTGTGCACCCGTCCCCGCCCCAGTGGGCCACCCCGCCACCACAAATGGACGGGGTTCAATGCTATGTAGCGCCACTGCGCTACAAACGCAGAATATCGTTATAAAGGGCCAGCCCCATGATACCCAGCACCAGTGCCATGCCAACCTGCAGGCCGATCATCTGCACCCGCTCCGACACTGGCGAGCCTTTGATTACCTCGATGCCATAATAGAGCAGGTGCCCCCCATCCAGCACCGGGATCGGCAGCAGGTTGAGTACCCCCAGGCTGACACTCAGGAGGGCCAGCAGCGACAGGAATGACTGCCAGCCGGCCTCCGCCGAAGTGCCGGCCACTTTAGCAATGGTGATAGGACCGCTCAAGTTCTTGGTCGATAGCTGGCCGAATACCAGTTTCTTGAGGCTGTTAAGGGTAAACAGGGTCTTGTCCCAGGTCTCCTTTGTCCCTTTCACCAGGGCCCCCAGCACGCCGTAGTGATACGTACGCACGCGGTCTTCAGGCCAGGACTCAACCACTGGCAAAACACCGATACGGCCTATCCGCTCACCGCTCTCCAGGGTCACCAGCGCCGGGATCACTGTCAGGTCAAGCCGCTCCCCGTTGCGCTCCACGCCAACCTTGAGAGGCTGATCGGCACGGGCACGCACATACCCGGTCCATTCCTCCCAGCTCTCAAAGACCCTGCTGTCAGTGGACACTATCCGGTCGCCGGCCTTGAGCCCGGCTGCGGCGGCCGGGCTCTCCGGGGTCACCTGTGCCAGGGTCATCGTGACCGGCGGGGTCCAGAGCTCCAGGCCGGTTTCCGCCACCGGGTCCGGCACCTCCTGGCCCGCCAGCCAGCGGTCGATATCGGCGACCGAGTGATACTCCAGGTCCGAATCCGGGTAGCGAACGGTAAACTCGATCGTGCCCGAGTCCCCCAGCCGGTTGGCCAGGCGCCAGTTGAGGGCCTGCCAGGTCGGCGTCGGCTGGCCATCGACGGCCAGGATCTCCTGTCCGGTCTCCAGACCCGCGCGGGCAGCGATGCTCCCGGGCTCTACCTCTCCCACTACCGGCACGGGCCCTGCAGTCCCGCCCATGAACACGGCCCAGAACAGCACAATGGCAAGCAGGAAGTTCGCAAGCGGCCCGGCCGCGGCAATGGCAATACGGGCCCACACATTCTTGCGATTGAAGGCCTGGCCGAGCTGTTCAGGCGGCACCGGCCCCTCGCGCTCATCGAGCATCTTTACATAGCCGCCCAGCGGAATGGCGGAGACAGTAAATTCCGTGCCGTGCCGGTCGTAGCGCGACACAAGGCGGCGACCGAAACCCACGGAAAAGCGCAGCACCTTCACACCGCAGAGTCTGGCGACCAGGAAGTGCCCGAATTCGTGAAAAGATACCAGGACCCCGAGAGCGACCAGCGCCCAGAGTACCGTCTGAATCAGATCCATAGTTACTCGTCAGTTAATGCCACTCTCGTGGCCCGGCTGCGATAATCCGGGCCCGCTTCAGGCGGACTCCAGCATCTCTGCAGCCAGGGCGCGAGCCCGGCTATCCGCATTTTCGACTGCTTCCAAGCCCGTCAGTTCAACCGCTGGCATGGATCCCATGACACGCTCGATCACTTCCGGGATGGCGGTAAACGACAGCCGGCCCTCGAGGAAGGCCTCTACCGCCACCTCATTGGCGGCATTGAGCACTGTGGGAAGGCTGCCGCCCGTGGCCATGGCCTCGCGCGCTAGCCGCAGGCATGGGAAGCGCCCCGGGTCCGGGGCCTCGAAGTCGAGGCGACCCTGGGCGATGAGGTCCAGCGCCGCCACACCGCTATCGATCCGCTCAGGGAAAGCCAGTGCGTGGGCGATCGGCGTACGCATATCCGGGTTCCCCATCTGCGCCAGCAGTGAGCCATCCCGGTACTGCACCATAGAGTGCACGATACTCTGCGGGTGAACCACTACCTCGATCTGGGCCGGTTCCGCGTCGAACAGCAGGCAGGCCTCAATAAACTCGAGCCCCTTGTTCATCATGGTGGCTGAGTCGACCGAAATCTTACGCCCCATAGACCAGTTGGGGTGGGCACATGCCTCATCCGGAGTCACGTGATGCAGGGAGTCCAGCGGGTGACGCCGGAATGGGCCCCCGGAGCCAGTCAGCAGGATCTTTTCCACCCCGGCGGCTGTCAGGCCGCCGCAGGGCTGAGGCAGGCACTGGAAAATCGCATTGTGCTCGCTGTCGATCGGCAGCATCACTGCGTCGCTGGCTGCGAGGGCCCGCATAAATACAGGCCCGGCCATCACCAGGGCTTCCTTGTTAGCCAGCAGCACCCGTTTGCCGGCCTCAACAGCCGCCAGGGTGGGACGCAGTCCCGCGGCGCCGACGATGGCGGCCATAACGGTATCCACCCGGGGATCGGACGCCACCCGGCATAGCCCCTCCACACCCCAGAGCACTTCTGTGGGCAACTCGCTGTCCGCCAGCATCCGCCGGAGCCGCGCCGCGCCTTCCTCATCAGCCACCACAGCAAATTCGGGCGCAAAGCGGCGGCATTGCTCGGCCAGCTGTTCAATGCGCTCGCGAGCGGTCAGCGCAAAGACAGAGTACCTCTGCGGATGACGGGCGAGCACATCCAGGGTGCTCAGGCCGATTGATCCGGTCGCGCCCAGTACGCTCACGGATTGTTGCTGCTGGGATTGCATAGATTCCTGCTTTACCTCTCTGGGCCCGCAATGTCCCACCCTGTTTGGGTAGAACTGCGGGAAATTCCGCGGCCTTCCGCGGATAGTTCGTACGGGCTTGCGCGACTAAAGCCCTGGCTTACGCAACTGAACTGAAGGTATGTTTAAAGATACTTCGGCAACTCACTGGCCAGTGCCGCCATGGTAAACACCGGCAGGGCCGCCGAAAGACTATCCAGCCGGTCGAGAATACCGCCATGCCCCGGCAGTATGCGACTGCTGTCCTTGATTCCCCGGTGCCGCTTGAACATGCTCTCTGACAGGTCGCCGATTACCGAGGCCACCGCCGTGACCAGGATCCCAAAGGAGAAAAGCGCACTGTTCTTGAAGGGCAGCTCGAGCAGGATGGAGACGGAAACAGCCAGGATCAGGCAGGCCGCCAGCCCACCGAAAAAACCCTCCCAGGACTTGCCGGGACTGACCTCTCGCGCGAGTTTGTGCTTGCCGAAGCGCCGGCCGACAAAGTAGGCGCCGACATCCGCGGCAACAACCACCGCGACCACAAAAAGGACCAGCCAGGCACCGTGCTCCTGCCCACGCAGGATGACCACTGACAGCCAGGCCGGCACCAGTACCACCAGGCCGATCAGGCCCCGGGCCCAGCGATTGCCCCACAGCATGGCACTGGCAGGGTAGCTCTGCACCCACAGGAAAGCGAGCGCCCACCAGCCGCAGGCCACGGCCAGGATATGCCGCGCTCGTGCGGTATCCGGGCTGCCAAAGTCCATTGCGAACACATATTGTGCCGCAGCGATCAGGGCGATCCCCAGGGCGCCGAGAAAGACGAAGCGCAGGGCGCGGTTGAGATTCGAGAGATTGGCCCACTCCCAGCCACCCAGCAGGATGACCGCTACCGTGGCGAGCGAGAACCACTGGATCGGCAGCAGGAACAGCGCGCCGAGAAACAGGGCCACCAATACCAGCGCGGTAATTATTCTTTGTTTTAGCACCGTAAAACCCTTTGTTGCCTAGTCATAGGATGGATGTCAGGCCTGCGCTTTCAGCCCACCATCACCACTGCGCCCGCCATAGCGCCTATCGCGTCGGGAGTAGGCGGCGATCGCCGCGTCCAACTCACCCTCACCGAAATCCGGCCAGAGGGCGTCGGTAAAGTAAAACTCGCTATAAGCCGCCTGCCACAGGATAAAGTTGCTGATCCGCTGCTCCCCGCTGGAGCGGATTAACAGGTCGACCGGTGGCAGGTCGGCCAGCTGCACATACTCTGCCAGTGTCTGCTCCGTAATGGAATCCGGCGTCCGGTTTCCCGCAGCCACTTCTTCGGCAAGGCGGCGCGCGGCGGCGACGATATCCCACTGCCCACCGTAGTCGGCTGCAATCACCAGGTTGCCCTGGGTACCGTCGGCGGTGACCGTTTCAGCCTCTTCGATAGCCCGCCGCAGGCGCGGCGAAAAGCGATCCCGGCGGCCGATTACCCGCAGCCGCACCCCTTCCTCCTTCATGCGCACTGCCTCTTTGCGCAGGTAGGAGTAAAACAGGCTCATCAGCAGCTCCACCTCTTTCGGCGGTCGCTGCCAGTTCTCGCTGGAAAAAGCAAAAAGGGTAAGCGCCTCGACCCCCCTCTCCTTGCAGGCGGAAACCAGGTCGCGTATCCGCTCGACGCCGGCCTTGTGACCGGCCGAGGGGGGCAGGCCACGCTGGGCCGCCCAGCGACCATTACCGTCCATGATAATGGCGATATGCCGCGGTCCCTCGCGGGTTACCTCTTCGGGGGAACCACCAACAGCCATCAGATTTCCATCAGGTCCTTTTCTTTCGCCGCCAGCGCCTTGTCTACGTCGGCCACATACTGGTCAGTGATTTTCTGGATTTCATCATTGGCCCGGCGCTCGTCGTCCTCGGAGATCTCCTTGTCCTTGAGCAGGGCCTTGACGTCCGCCAGTGCATCCCGGCGGATGTTGCGGATGGATACCCGGGCGGTTTCCGCCTCGCTCCTGGCCTGCTTGATGAAGTTCTTGCGGGTCTCCTCGGTCAGCGCCGGCATCGGGATGCGGATGACGGTCCCTGCAGTGCTGGGGTTGAGGCCCAGGTCGGATTTCATGATCGCCTTTTCGATCTCCGGTACCAGGTTCTTTTCCCACGGTGTAACGGAGAGGGTCCGGGCGTCCTCGACATTTACATTGGCGACCTGCGACAGCGGGGTGTCGGCACCGTAGTAAGAGACGTGGATACCGTCGAGGATGCTGGGGTGTGCACGGCCGGTACGGATTTTATTGAAGTTGCTACCCAGGGCGTCGAGGGCCTTGCCCATGCGCACCTTGGCATCTTTCTTGATATCTTCGATCACTGTCTCACTTCCTCTTCAATTAACGTGCCCTCTTCACCACCCACTACGATATTGAGCAGTGCACCGGTCTTGTCCATGCGGAAAACCCGCACGGGCATATTGTTGTCCCGGCACAGGCAGATTGCAGTTAAATCCATTACACCCAGCTTTTTGTCCAGCACCTCATCGAAGGTCAACTGGTCATAGCGGGTCGCCGTCGGGTCCAGTACCGGGTCGGCGGAGTAAACACCATCGACCTTGGTCGCCTTCAGTACCAGCTCCGCCTCAATCTCGATACCGCGCAGGCAGGCGGCGGAATCGGTGGTAAAGAAGGGGTTGCCGGTCCCGGCGGCAAATATCAGCACCTCACCGCGCTCAAGGTGACGCACGGCCGCCCGGCGGTCATAGTGGTCGACGATACCACTCATCTGGATCGACGACATTACGCGCGAGGAAATATTGGAGCGCTCCAGCGCATCGCGCATCGCCAGCGCATTCATCACCGTGGCGAGCATCCCCATGTGGTCACCGGTGACCCGGTCGAGCCCGGCCGCATGCAGTGCCGCGCCGCGAAAGAGGTTGCCACCACCAATCACAAGGCCCACCTGGACCCCGATGCCCACCAACTGCCCAATTTCCAGGGCCATCTTGTCCAGTACCTTGGGGCTGATACCAAACCCCTGGTCTCCCATCAGCTCTTCACCGCTGAGCTTCAACAGGATTCGCTTGTACTTGCGGTCTTTTACACCGGGCATCCTCTGTTCCTCACTAGCGCTGGCAGGTATTGCCGCCGAACATTACAACAATTTCGGTCATTTACACAGAGGGGTGCCGCGATGACCCCCTGAGAGCCCACCACAAGCACCCCTCTGCAGCTGGCCGCCCGCCGGGCGGCCACAAGTCATCGATTAAGAAGAAGATTTGACCTGAGCGGCCACTTCGGCGGCAAAGTCCACATCTTCCTTCTCGATACCCTCGCCCACCTCGAAGCGGACAAAGCTGACCACATCGGCACCGGCATCTTTCGCCAGCTTGCCCACGGTCAGGTCCGGGTTCTTGACGAAAGGCTGTTCCACCAGGCTGTTCTCCTTGAGGAACTTCTTGATACGGCCACCCATCATCTTCTCGACGATCTCAGCCGGCTTGCCTTCCATATCAGGCTGGGCCTTGATGATTTCCTTTTCCTTCTCCAGCACCTCGGCCGGCATATCTTCCGGCTTGTTGACCTGCGGGTTGACCGCAGCCACGTGCATGGCCACGTCACGCGCCAGCTCCTGGTCGCCGCCGCTCAGGGCAACGAGGGAAGCGATGCGGTTGTTGGAGTGGACGTAGGCGCCGACCACCGGAGCTTCAACTACCTGTACACGGCGCACGCCGATGTTTTCGCCAATCTTCTGCACCAGGGCCTCGCGGGCGGTTTCCAGCTCGCCGTCCATCAGTGCGGCAACATCTTCCTGGCGCTCGGAGAAAGCCTTCTCAACCACCTTCTCGACGAATGCCTTGAAGTTGTCGTCCCGGGCCACGAAATCAGTCTCGGAGTTAACTTCTACCAGCACGCCGTAGCTGCCATCCTCGGCAACCTTCGCAGCCACCACACCATCAGCCGCGGTACGGCCGGCTTTCTTGGCCGCCTTCAGGCCGGAGGCCTTGCGCAGGTCCTCAATCGCCTTCTCGATATCGCCATCGGCCTCGCTCAGGGCTTTCTTGCACTCCATCATCGGCAGGCCGGTGCGCTCGCGCAGTTCTTTTACCATAGACGCGGTAATCGCCATGATTCAATCCTCGGGGTTCGTTCGCTAATGAATAGGATTTGAAAAAAAGGGGCCAGTAGTGGGCCCCTTTCCAATTCGCAGTGCAACGCTTCACTGTCGCACCGCTGCGCCCTGCGATTTACTCCGCAGCGGCTTCGTCGTCGCTCGCTTCGACGTACTCGTTCTGCGCCGCGCTGCCACCTGCTTCTGCGGCGCCGGCGATAACGGCGTCCGCCACAGCGGTAGTGTACAGCTTGATCGCGCGAATCGCGTCGTCGTTGCCGGGGATGACGTAGTCCACGCCCGCCGGATCGCTGTTGGTGTCAACTACGGCGATCACCGGGATACCCAGCTTGTTCGCTTCCTGAATGGCGATGCGCTCGTGCTCGACGTCGATCACGAACAGTGCGTCCGGGAGGCCACCCATGTCCTTGATACCACCGATGGAGCGCTCGAGCTTCTCCATCGTACGGGTGCGCATCAGGGCTTCTTTCTTGGTCAGCTTCTCGAAGGTACCGTCCTGGGACTGGGCCTCCAGGTCACGATAGCGCTTGATGGAAGCGCGGATGGTCTTGTAGTTGGTGAGCATGCCGCCCAGCCAGCGGTTGCTGACGTAAGGCATGCCAGAGCGCTCGGCCTGCTCGCGGATGGACTTCTGCGCGGCGCGCTTGGTGCCGACGAACAGAATCTTCTTCTTCTGCGCGGCCATACCCTTGATCACCTGCAGGGCTTCGTTGAAAGCCGGCACAGTGTGCTCGAGGTTGATGATGTGGATCTTGTTGCGGGCGCCAAAGATGAACTGACCCATCTTCGGGTTCCAGTAGCGGGTCTGGTGGCCAAAGTGGACACCAGCCTGCAGCATATCGCGCATGCTGACTTGCGGCATAGGTAAAACCTCAATATCTACGGAAGCAGCCATCCGAGGCCGGCAGCTCCTTCCCGGGTTATATCCTCCACACACCCCATGCGCCAATCCCGTTGCAGATGCAGTTCCGGGACACCCAGGCACATGTGCCGGTGTATGTGAGACGTTTGTCAATGAATGTTCGCCCGGGGCCGACGGCCCAGAGCGGCGCGCTTTATACCATATCCAGCCAGGCGCTGGAAGCCAAAAAGCCGACAAGGCCCTCCCAGCGGCGGACCGGGCCACTCCCGGGCCCGGCAGGCCATGCCGGTTATGCCCGGCGCCACTGAATCCGCTACAATACCGCGCCCGCCGGGGCATTGCCCGGCTTCATGGACCCAGCAGCAACCAGCCCGGACAGAGTAGAGTATGACCACATCCATCAAGACCCCGGAACAGATCGCCAAAATGCGCACCGCCGGCCGCCTGGCCGCCGAGGTGCTGGAGATGATCGGCGAATACGTGGTTCCCGGCGTCACCACCGAGGAGCTGGACCGGCGCTGCCATGACCATATCGTCAATGTGCAGAATGCCATCCCCGCATGCCTGGGCTACCGCGGCTTCCCCAAGTCGATCTGCACTTCCGTCAACGAGGTGGTCTGCCACGGCATCCCCGCTGAGAACAAGACCCTGAAGAAGGGTGACATCATCAATATCGATGTCACCGTCATCAAGGACGGCTGGTACGGGGATACCAGCAAGATGTACTTCGTCGGCAACCCTGCGCCCCACGCCGAGCGACTGGTCAGGATCACCCAGGAATGCCTTTACCGCGCCATCGAGCTGGTGCGACCGGGCACCACCCTCGGCGATATCGGCCATGTAATCCAGCAGCATGCAGAGAAGAACTACTACTCCGTGGTGCGGGACTTCTGCGGCCACGGCATCGGTGACGTCTTCCACGAGGACCCGCAGGTGCTGCATTACGGCAAGCCCGGCACCGGCCTGGTCCTCGAGGAGGGCATGACCTTTACCATCGAACCGATGATCAACGCCGGCAAGCCGGACACCAAGGTACTGCGGGATGGCTGGACGGCAGTAACCGTTGATCGTCGCCTGTCGGCCCAGTGGGAGCACACCATGGCGGTGACCAGCGACGGAGTCGAAGTCCTCACCGCCCGCAGCGAAGAGAACTTCTGATTCGGGGCCAGGCCGACCCCTGACTCGCGGGTCTCCGCAGCCATCCGCAATACCGCCCAAGAGGGACCGAGGAACTGATCGATGCAGCTGGCCAACACCCCCTATTTCACACGCCCACTGTTCTTTTTTGACCAGGCCCGGTTCCGTCGCGCCCTTGCGGCGGGAGAGAAGCCGGCCCTGGAGATATTCAAGGATGCAGCCGGCGCTGCCGACACGCAGATGGAGCAGCGTTTTCGCGAGGGGGAGGACGTCCGCACCCTGGTCCACGAGCGGGCCCTGTTCGTCGACTGCCTGCTCCACTATGCCTGGCATCAGTACCAGTGGCCCACCGGCGTTGGCCTGTTGGCAGTGGGCGGTTACGGCCGCGGCGAACTGCACCCCCACTCCGATATCGACCTGCTGATACTCACCGGCGCCCAACCTGACCCCCAGGTGGTGGACAATATCGAGCGCCTGGTGGCCTTCCTGTGGGACCTGGGGCTCGATATCGGCCACTCGGTACGCTCCATCGAGCAGTGCCTGGAGATGGCGCGAAGTGACATTACTGTCGCCACCAACCTGATGGAATGCCGCACCGTGGTAGGCGACGACAAGCTGCGCGGGCAGCTTGCGGAACAGATGACGCCGGACCGGCTGTGGCCAGCCGATGAGTTTTTCGAGGCCAAGTCCGCCGAACAGCGGGAGCGGCACAGCCGCCAGAAAGGCTCCGAGTACAACCTCGAACCCAATATCAAGAATGCGCCCGGCGGCCTGCGGGACATCCAGACCATCGGCTGGGTGGCCAAGCGCTATTTCCAGGTGCGCACCCTCAAGCAGCTCCAGGGCAAAGGCTTCTTTACCGAGGAGGAGTTCGGCATCCTCCAGTCCGGTGAGGACTTCCTGTGGCGTGTGCGCTACGGCCTGCACCTGCTGGCCGGCCGCGCCGAGGAACGCCTGCTGTTCGATTACCAGCGCGAGCTGGCGAAGCAGTTTGGCTACGAGGACAGCGATACCCAGCTGGCGGTGGAGCAGTTCATGCACAGCTATTACCGCATCGTGATGGCACTGCGGGAACTCAACGATGTCCTGCTGCAGTTCCTCGACGAGGCCATCCTCCAGCGGGGCCAGAGCGAGAGCGTCACCCCCATTAACGAGCGCTTCCAGCTGCGCGACAATACCATCGAGGTGACCCAGACCGGCGTCTTCGTGGAGGACCCGTCGGCGCTGCTGGAAATCTTTGTACTGATGGCGGAAAACCCGAAAATCGAGGGTGTGCGGGCCTCGACCATCCGCCTGATCCGCGAGCACCGCCACCTGATCGACGACCACTTCCGTGCGGACCCGCACAACGCGGAACTCTTTATACAGCTACTGCGCGCCCCGCGGGGACTCTCCACCCAGCTCACGCGCATGACCCGCTACGGCATCCTGGGAAGGTACCTGCCCGAGTTCGGCCGCGTCACGGGCCAGATGCAGCACGACCTTTTCCACATCTACACCGTGGACGCCCACACCCTGCAGGTGGTGCGCAACATGCGCAGTTTCCGCGGTCCGGAAGCGTGGGAGAAATACCCCATCGCCGCCCAGATCATGGCGCGCCTGCGCAAACCGGAGCTGCTCTATATCGCCGGCCTGTACCACGATATCGCCAAGGGCCGCGGCGGCGACCATTCAATCCTGGGCATTCGCGATGCCGATGCCTTCTGCCGGCGCCACCACTTGCCGGCCCGCGACCGTCGGCTGGTCTGTTGGCTGGTGGAGAAACACCTGCTGATGAGCGCGGTCTCCCAGAAGCAGGACATCAGTGACCCCGAAGTTGTGCACGAATTTGCCCGCGAGGTTGGTGACCGGGAGCACCTGGATTATCTCTACGCGCTCACCGTGGCGGACATCAACGCCACCAATCCGGAATTGTGGAACAGCTGGCGCGCCAGCCTCATGCGCCAGCTCTACCAGGCCACCCAGGGCGCGCTGCGCCGCGGCCTCGAGAACCCCATCGACCGGGAGGAAATCATCGAGGAGACCCGCGCCCAGGCGAGCGCCAGCCTGCGGACACTGGGGCTGCCGCAACAGGCCGTCGAGGATATCTGGGCGCAGATGGGTGATGACTACTTCGTCCGCGAGAGCGCCGACAATATCACCTGGCACACCGCGGCCATCCACCAGCTGATGTGTGCCAGTGAAAAGGGCGAGGAGAACGACACCCTGGTCCTGACCAGGAACTCGGGACGCGGCGAGCATGACGGCGCCACCGAGGTGTTCGTGTACACCCCCGACCGCGCCAATGTCTTCGCGGCCGTGGTTACCGGCCTCGACATGCTCAACCTGAACATCCATGATGCCCGCCTCTACAGCTCGGCGTCCGGCTACACACTCGATACCTTCTATGTGCTGGACGAATCCGGCCAGCCACTGCTGGAGGACCCCACCAGGCTGGAGCAGATTCGCTCCACCCTGCAGGAGGAACTGGCACTGGTGGAGGATTACTCCAAGGTTATCAAGCGGCGCACGCCGCGCAGGCTGAAGATGTTCGAACTGGAAACACGGGCCAGCCTGTCCACCGAACCCGGCGACCACTACAGCACACTGGAAATCACCAGCGCCGACCGCCCCGGCCTGCTGGCACGCATCGCACGGATTTTTATCGACCACGACCTGCGCCTGCACAATGCCAGGATTTCCACCCTGGGCGAGCGAGTGGAAGATATCTTCCATATTACCGACGCAGAGGGAGAGCCCCTGCTGGACGAGTCCGCCAACCGGGAGCTGGAGGAAGCCATCTGCCGGGAACTGGACGCGCACCAGACTACCCAGCGGCCACAATGAGGCGGAAAGCGCAGGGATAACAACAGGCAGCGAATAACGATGAATCCGAATCTGGACAAATTACAGCCCTACCCCTTTGCCAAGCTGGCCAGCCTCAAGCAGGGCCTGGTGCCTGCCGACAAACCCCACATTGCCCTGTCGATCGGCGAACCCAAGCATCCGGCACCGGCCTTCGTGCGCGAGGCACTGGTAGACAACCTGGACCAGCTCGCCGCCTACCCGGCCACCCGCGGCCTCGATATCCTGCGCCAGACCATCAGTGACTGGCTGTGCAGCCGCTTCGGGCTCGGGGAGGTCTGCGCCGAAAGCCAGGTGCTGCCCGTAAACGGCACTCGCGAGGCCCTGTTCGCCTTTGCCCAGGCGGTGGTCTCGCCGGGCAGCCGCGTGGTGATGCCCAACCCCTTTTACCAGATTTACGAGGGCGCGGCCCTGCTGGCGGGCGCCACCCCCTATTTTGTCAACTGCTCCGCCGCGGAAGGATTTCGCCCCGATTTCGCCGCAGTGCCTGAAGCGGTGTGGCAGGATTGCGAACTGCTCTACCTGTGCACTCCCGGCAACCCCACCGGCGCACTGCTGGGGATGGATGACCTGCGCGACCTGATCGGGCTGGCCGATCGCTACGACTTCACCATCGCGTCGGACGAGTGCTACTCCGAGCTGTATTTTGACGAGGACGCCCCGCCACCGGGCCTCCTGCAGGCGTGCCGGGAGATGGGCCGCGACGACTACCGTCGCTGTGTGGTATTCCACAGCCTGTCGAAGCGCTCCAACCTCCCCGGGCTGCGTTCCGGCTTCGTCGCCGGCGATGCGCAGGTACTGGAGAAATTCCTGCTCTACCGCACCTACCACGGCTGCGCCATGCCGCTGCCGAGCCAGCACGCTTCTGTAGCGGCCTGGCGGGACGAGGAGCACGTGCGGGAGAACCGCGCCCTCTACCGGGACAAGTTTTCCGCGGTACTGGACATCCTCGACGGCTGCCTGGACCTGACAGTGCCCCCGGCAGGTTTTTACCTGTGGCCGCGCGTCGGCGATGGCGAACAATTCGCACGGGAATTGTTCGAGCAGCAGAACATCACCGTTTTGCCCGGCAGTTTCCTCGCCCGGGACGCGGCCGGGATAAACCCCGGGCGCGAATATGTGCGCATGGCACTGGTGGCAACCTTGGGCGAATGCATCGAGGCCGCGCACCGCATCCGCTCGTTCTGCACCTGACAGTCTTGCGCAAGTTTCCCGGCTGAGAATGGCAGGGAACAGAAACCTTTTGGCAGGCGGGGCCGGCTTCCCCGACAATCCGTCGGCTACAGGCACCCGATTGAAAATATCATGGCAGTAAAAAACCTACTCAAGAAAGAACGCGTCGATTTCATCCTGGACAAACTGGAGTCACTCTATCCCGAGACTCCGGTTCCGCTCGACCACACGGACCCCTACACGCTGCTCGTGGCAGTCCTGCTGTCGGCGCAGTGTACTGATGAGCGAGTCAATCAGGTGACCCCGGCCCTGTGGGAGCTGGCTGACAACCCCCGGGACATGGCTCGGGTGCCGGTCGAGGAAATCCAGCGGGTCATTCGCCCCTGCGGCCTCTCCCCCCAGAAAGCGCGGGCAATCAGCAGGCTGTCGCAGATACTGGTCAACGAATATCACGGGCGGGTACCCGAGAACATGGCCGCCCTGGAAACCCTGCCGGGAGTGGGCCACAAGACCGCCAGCGTGGTAATGGCCCAGGCTTTCGGCCACCCCGCCTTCCCGGTGGACACCCATATCCACCGGCTGGCCCAGCGCTGGGGCCTGACCAGCGGCAAGAACGTGGCCCAGACCGAAAAAGACCTCAAGCGGGTGTTCCCCCGCGACCGCTGGAACAAGCTGCACCTGCAGATCATCTTCTATGGCCGCGAGTACTGCACCGCCCGGGGCTGCGACGGCACCGTGTGCGAGATCTGCACCACCTGCTACCCCGCACGCAAGAATCCCAAGAAAACCAGAAAGGCATGACGGCACGACAATGATTACCCTCTATGGCATCAAGAACTGCGACACCGTGAAAAAAGCCCGCAAGTGGCTTGAGAGCAACGGCATAGACTACCGCTTCCACGATTTTCGTGAGGACGGCATGGGCGATGTGCCACTGCAGCAGTGGCTCGAGGAATTCGGCTGGGAGCAGGTACTGAACCGCCGCTCCACCAGCTGGCGTGCCCTGGAAGAAACGCAAAAGAACGCAATGGACAACAACGCCGCACTCGCGGCGGCCCGGGCAACCCCCACCCTGATCAAGCGTCCCGTGACCGCCTGTGGCGACCGGACGATTTTCGGTTTCCGGGAAGCAGCATTCAAAGAACTGGCGAACTAAGGAAGCACTGCAATGAGTGAGATTTACAGCATCGGATTCGGCGTCGGCACCTGTAATGGCAAAGGTGAGTGGCTGGAGGTCTACTACCCCCAGCCACTGCTGAAACCGGAAGCCGCCGTCGCCTCAGCAATCCAGGAGGTTCTCGGGATCGACAGCGGCAACCACGCCCTCGCCCTGGATCCGGCCCAGCTGCAACCACTGGCGGAGCGCCTCGCAGAGGCGGGGGCCAGTCGGCAGGCGGAAATCCTGCAGCAGTTTGCCCATACCCAGCGCCCGCTGGTCGCGGTGGTACTGCACGCGGACGAGGCGCCGGAATCGGTACCCGAGGCCTACCTCAAGCTGCACCTGCTGTCCCACCGGCTGGTGAAGCCCCACGAGACCTGTCTGGACGGCATTTTCGGCAAGCTGGTCAATGTGGCCTGGACCAACCAGGGTGCCATCGACCTGGCGGAACTGCCGCAGCGCCAGCTGGAGGCGCGCCTGAAGGGCGAACTGCTGGATGTCGACTGCGTCGACAAGTTCCCCAAGATGACCAATTACGTGGTGCCGCAGGGCGTGCGTATCGCCCATACCGCCCGCGTACGGCTCGGTGCCTACCTGGGCGAGGGAACCACCATCATGCACGAGGGCTTCGTCAACTTTAACGCGGGCACCGCGGGCCCCGGCATGATCGAGGGCCGCATCTCTGCCGGGGTGTTCGTCGGCGCGGGCTCCGACCTGGGCGGCGGTTGCTCCACCATGGGCACCCTCTCGGGCGGCGGCAACATCGTCATCTCCGTCGGTGAAAACTGCCTGCTGGGTGCCAATGCCGGCATCGGCATTCCGCTGGGGGATCGCTGCACCGTGGAAGCCGGCCTCTACATCACCGCCGGCACCAAGGTGGCGCTGCTGGACGATGCCGGCGAGCTGGTGGAGCACGTCAAGGCCCGCGACCTGGCCGGCAAGCCCGACCTGCTGTTCCGCCGCAACTCCACCAACGGTGCGGTTGAGTGCCTGACCAACAAGAGCGCAGTCGAGCTGAACGAGGCGCTGCACAGCAACTGAGCCGGCCCCGCCCCAGGCCCGCCCCGATACGGGCGGTGCCCCGGGGCCTTTTGCCACTTGAAGGAATCCACCCGAGGAACACCACCCCATGACCCCCACGGTACAACTCGCCAGTGACCTGATCCGCCGCCGCTCCGTCACACCCGAAGACGCCGGCTGCATGCAGCTGATGATGGAGCGGCTGGAAAAAATCGGCTTCCGAGCCACTTACCTGCGCCGGGGCGACACCGACAACCTCTGGGCCGTGCGCGGTGACAGCGGCCCCCTGTTCGCCTTCGCCGGTCACACAGACGTGGTACCCACCGGGCCGGAATCCAACTGGCAACACCCGCCCTTCGAGCCCGTAATCGAGGATGGCTACCTGTTCGGGCGCGGCGCGGCTGACATGAAGGGCTCACTGGCGGCGATGGTGGTTGCCTGCGAGGAATTCGTCGCCGCGCACCCCGACCACAACGGCCGCATCGCGTTCCTGATTACCAGCGACGAAGAGGGTCCCGCGGACAATGGCACGGTCAAGGTTGTGGAGTGGCTGGAGGAACAGGGGGAAAAGATCGACTGGTGCCTGGTGGGCGAGCCCTCCAGCACCGAACGGGTCGGCGACGTGATCAAGAACGGCCGCCGGGGATCCCTGGGGCTTGAGCTAACCGTGTTCGGGGTGCAGGGGCACGTGGCTTACCCGCACCTGGCCGAGAATCCGGTACATCGCCTCGCACCGGCGCTGGCCGAGCTGGCATCGGAAAAATGGGACGACGGCAATGACTTCTTCCCGGCCACCAGCTTCCAGGTGTCCAATATCAACGGCGGTACCGGTGCCACCAACGTGATACCGGGCGAGGTAAAGGTGATTTGCAACTGGCGCTTCTCCACCGAGCTGACAGCGGAAGAACTGCAGCGCCGCGCCCGGGCCATTCTCGACCGCCACGGCCTGAAATATGAGGCGAACTTCAAGCTCTCCGGCCAGCCGTTCCTGACCGCCAAAGGGGCACTGGTGGAAGCCGCGCAACGAGCCATCGAGTCCGTTTCAGGAGAGGCGACGGAGCTGTCCACGGCAGGTGGCACCTCCGACGGCCGCTTTATCGCGCCTACTGGCGCCCAGGTGGTCGAGCTCGGCCCGGTCAATGCCACCATTCACAAGGTCGATGAGTGCGTGTGCGCAGGGGACCTCGATACCCTGAAAGATATGTACCGTGAAATACTGTGTAACCTGGAAATGTGACGCAGTTCTCCCCACAGCCTTGCCCGACCGCTGTGCCCTAGCATAATCGTAGCAACACACACAGTGGAGCACGGTTATGCTTGGGCGCCGATTTCACCTGATCCTGCTTGTCATTCTCTCCCTGCCGGCATGGGGTACACCACAGGTGCCTCTGCGCGACCTGGTGAAACACGCCGAAATCCAGCAGGTAAAGATCTCGCCCAGCGGTACCCATATTGCGGTGCAAAAGCTGCATGAGGGTGAACGCGTCCTGGTCTTTATGTCCCTTAGCCCACTGGAAATCACCGGCACCCTGCGATTTCAGGGTAATGAAGAGGTCGGGGATTTCTATTGGGCCAACGATGAGCGAGTGGTTGCCGAGGTTCTCTCTCGGCGGGCCGCCCTCGAGGCACCGGTCAATTACGGCTCTCTCTACGCCATCAATTATGACGGCTCTCGCGGCAAGACTATTTTTGGCTGGGCGGCAGGAGAAATGCAGACGGGCTCGCACATCCGCCGGGCTGAAAGAACCAACGCGCACGCCATCCTGATTGACCCGCTGCTGCACAATAAGAAAGAGGCCCTTGTCTCCACTTATCCCTGGGACCGAAACTGGGAAACCCTTGGCGAGGTCCTCCGCGTGAATATCTATACCGGGGTGCGGAGACGAGTGGCGAGTCTTCCCCAGGTCGGCGGGCGCGCCTTCACCGACGGACGCGGCGAACTCCTGTTTGCCAATGGCACTGACCAGGACGACGAGTACCAGCTGTTCCGCCGGGATGGCATAAACTGGAAAAAAGTGGAGCACCCCGCACTCAAGCGCGGCACGCCGGTTGGCTTCAACTACAGTGAAAATACTGCCTACCTGATCATCGACCGCAAGGGCGACACCGAGCAGCTGGTACGACTGGATATGGAAAGTGGCGAAGTCATCCCGGTTTTCAGCCATGAATTCGCAGATATTTCTGAAGTAATCCGTGAGCCAGTGGCAAAGCAGCCGGTTGGCGTCTATATCGATCCTGACCAGCCCCAGGCACAATTTTTCGACGAAACCGGTGACTTCGCCGCGTTTTTTCGCGGGCTAAAGAAAGCCTTCACGGGTTACCGGATCAGCTTCACCAGCTTCACCGACGACGGGCGCAAGGGCATCCTGGAAGTAACGGGCGATCGCCTTCCCGGGGATTATTTCCTGGTGGACCTCGAGACCAAAAAGGCCGAATTCCTGCTGGCCTCCGCCCGCTGGCTCGACCCTGAAATGCTCAACCCGATGCAGCCCCATTCATTCACTGCCGAAGACGGTATGCGCATCGGCCTCTACCTGACCTTCCCCCGGAACCGCGAGCAAAACCTGCCGATGGTGGTGATGCCTCACGGCGGTCCCCATGCCCGTGACTATTGGAGCTACGATCAAGACGCCCAGATTCTTTCCCAGAATGGTTACCTGGTGCTGCAGGTGAACTTCCGGGGCTCAACGGGGTATGGGGATGGGTTCTTTGCTGCCGGCCGACGGGAATGGGGCGGTGCTATTCAGGAAGATATCGCCGCGGCCGCTCGCTGGGCCATTGCACAGGGGTACGCCGACCGCGACAGAATCTGCATTTATGGGGCCAGCTTCGGCGGCTACTCGGCAATGATGAATCCTATCCGCAATCCGGGCCTCTATCAGTGCGCGGCCGGCTACGTGGGCGTATACGACCTTGCCATGTTGTTTGAGAAAGGGGATATCCCGAGACGCGATCGCGGCATCGCCTTTCTCGAGAAAGAGCTGGGGCAAGACCCGGAATTTCTGCGTATCAACTCGCCGCTGCACAATACGGAACAGCTCCAGCTACCCGTATTTATCGCCCACGGCGGACAGGATGAGCGCGCACCGGTCGAGCACGCCGAGGCTATCCTCGAGAAGCTGCAAAAGGAGGGGCGACAGGTTGAGAGCCTGATATTACCCAATGAGGGACACGGCTTTTACAGCGAGGAAAACAACCTGCAACTGTATAACCGGCTACTGACATTTCTGGATCGCCATATCGGTGTGGGAGCCGCAGAGAAAAAAGCACCGGCTGACAATTAAACGGCTGCTGCTGGCGGGTGCCTCAGTGGAGCCGTCCGCGGGAGCCGGCATCCGCGTGCTGTGCCGGCTCTTCCAGGGCGTGGGTCATCACGAAGTAATAAGCAACCTGCGGCTGCCCCTGCACTTCCACCACCAGGTCGAAATTGAACTCGCCCTTTTCTCCCGGGGTGACCTGTACCGAGCTCACATGTTCGGGCTCGATAAACAGCTCCGCCACCAGCCGCTTGCCGCGCACCACCTGCACCAGAAGCGTACGGGCATCCTCCTGGCTGAACCGCCAGTGATAGTCGTCATCGTCGTAGACCACGGAGTCTGCGGTCCCGGCGCGCAGGATGCAGTTCGGATGCTCCGCCAGCCAGGTCCAGAATTCCTGAAATGACAGTGAGGTCTGCATCGCGTGTTCAGTCATCGAGCTCGCTCACACTGTCCGCGCCCCCTTCCAGGCCGAACTCTTCGGCCACCTGGCGGCACCACTGGTTGAGCCGGGTTGCGGTGAGCTCCTCCTGCTGGTCCTCGTCGATCGCCAGGCCAACGAACTTGCCCTCCCCCTCGATCTCCGCCTTCGATGCTTCAAACTCGTAACCTTCGGTCGGCCAGTGGCCGACGATCGCCGCACCGTTGGCGACAATCACATCGTGCAGCATACCCATGGCATCGAGGAAGTAGTCGCCGTAGCCGAACTGGTCACCCAGCCCGAACAACGCCACCGTCTTGCCGCTGAAGTCGATCTCCTGCACATCCTCCCAGAATTCCTCCCAGTCGGACTGGATCTGGCCGAAATCCCATGTGGGGATGCCGAAGATGAGCTGCTCGTACTCGCCGATCTCCAGTTGAGTCACATCGGCAATGTCGTGGACGTCGACCCGGTCCTCACCGAGGCGGGCACGGATGCGTTGGGCCACGCTTTCGGTGTTGCCCTCGTCACTGCCAAAAAACAAGCCGATCTTGCTCACAAACACTCCTCTCACTGCGAATCTTCCCGGGAGGCGGGACAGGTCCTGACCCGGGGGTCGGGCACCGCCGGTGGCCGGGGCGCGGTATTTTCCCAACAATGCCCGCCTACAGCAAGCGCGGACGGGCGCGGCCCAGAGTCGCGGGAGGAATTACCGTAAAAGTGAAATGCCCCCATAGGCGGGGGCAAGGGGGAGGACCTGCCGGGCACCGGGAACGCCCGGAAGCAAGCGGGGCGGCCGGCCCGGCGGGAAGGTCTGGCGGGTTACTGGCTGTCGGGGCGCTTCTGGCGGCGCTCCTTCCAGCGGTCCTTGCGCTCACTGTGCATCTGTTCCAGCTTTGCCTTCTGCTCATCGGTCAGTACAGCCTTGAGTTGCTCATGCATTTCCCGGCGCTGGCGCATTTTTTCGATTTGCAGCGCCCCCAACCGGGAGGCAAGCTCGTCGAGCGTCGCCTGGTCGGCACCGGAATCGAGAGCCTCGCTCACCTCCTCCCGAACCTTGTGCATTTCCTCGCGAAGTTTGCGATGTTCGGCGCGATTCGCCTCGTGATTGGCCTTTATCTGGGCTTTTTGCTCCTCGGTCAATTCCAGCTTTTCTGCCATCCGCTCCAGCATTCGCTCGTGGTGCGGCCCCTTGTCCCCGTGGTGACCATGGTGATCAGCCATGGCAAAGCCGGGAATGGCCAGGGCTGATGCGACCACCACGCTGGCCGCCATTGTTTTCCAGTTACTCACGTTCATCTTTCGCTCCTCTCTGTCCAGGTTGCCCGTCTATCCAGCCCGTTACCTCTCGCCCTGCGGAGCAGGGTTATTGACGGACGGTAAGTGCATGGTAGAACCGCGGGGCGTAAACAGGGGATAACTGCGGTAAACAACTGTTAAGAACGGTAAACCGCGCGGCAATGGCAACAGCAGGAGCCTGGCCTTCGAATATAATGCCGGCAGTAAACACATGGAATTGACTATGAATCGAATCCTGCTGGTCGACGACGACCGGGAACTGACCGACCTGCTGGCCGAATACCTTACCGGAGAGGGCTTTGAGGTAACGGTGGCGAACGACGGAGGAAGTGGCCTTGAGCTGGCGCGCAGCAATAACTTTGACGCTCTGGTGCTGGACGTGATGCTGCCGGTACACAACGGATTCGACCTGCTGCGCAAACTGCGTGAAGACGCTGGCGCGGCGGGATCCCTGCCCGTGCTGATGCTCACCGCCCGGGGCGATACCGTGGATCGTATCGTCGGGCTGGAGATGGGCGCCGATGACTACCTGCCCAAGCCATGCAACCCACGCGAGTTGGCGGCACGCCTGCGCGCGGTTCTGCGCCGCGGCCGCGCCGAGCGCCCGGCAGAGGACGACCAGCTCGGTAGCGGCCCGCTGCGCCTGCGCCCGTCGGAACACCAGGCGTACTGGGACGAGCAGCCACTGGCCCTCACCGGGGCAGAATTTTCCGTGCTGAAAGTGCTGGTACAGCAGGCCGGGGAGGTGGTCAACAAGGAAACCCTCACCGAGAGCGCGCTCGGCCGCAAGTTGATGCCCTACGACCGGTCCATCGATGTGCACGTCAGCAATATCCGCAAGAAACTCGCCGAGCGGGGTGCCAGTCGGGACCTGATCATCAATATTCGCGGCGCCGGCTATATGCTGACCCAGAGTACCGGATCCTGATGCGCAGCCTCTTCTGGAAGATGTTTTTCGGCGCCTGGCTCACCGCCATGGTCATGGTGGTGAGCACCATTTACATCACGCACATGGGCGACTTCGGTGATCCCCGCCAGAAGGAGCGCTGGGAAGTATCCGCGATGGTCAGCGAGCTGACGCGCAATATGCGCCGCGCCCGCCGCCACGGGCCCGAGCATTTCCGCTACTGGCTCGGCCGCCAGCCGCGTGAATTCCGCGATCGGGTATTTGCGCTGGGTCCCGACGGCCGTGAAATCCTCGGCCGCCCTATTCCATCGGAAATGGCACCGCTATTCCAGAACCTGCACTTCCGCAACCGCGAACTCCGCACACTCGTCGACAATAAACCCACCATCGGCTTTTTCATTCCCATGCGCGAGCGCGGGGGCCTGCGGGTAGCGTTTATCGCCGGCAAGAGCAAGCAGGAACTGCTGCTGCTGTTCCTCTGGAACAATTTCTGGCCCATCCTGCTGTTATCGATGCTGGCATCCGGTGCCGTCTGCTACTGGCTGGCGAAGTACCTGAGCCGGCCGCTCGACAAGCTGCGTACCGCTACCCGGCGCGTCGCCGCCGGGGAACTGGACTACCGCGTTGCGCCGGCATTGCAGGGACGGGGCGACGAGCTGGCTGACCTTGCCCACGATTTCGACTCCATGACAGCACAGCTGCAGGAATCGATGGCCGAGCAGCGCCGGCTGATCAAGGATGTCTCCCACGAGCTGCGCTCACCCCTGGCTCGACTGCAGGTCGCGCTGGGAATCGCCCGGCAGAAAGATACCCGCGGCCTGGAACAGGAACTGGAGAAGATCGGCAAGGCCGCCGATTACCTTGAGGAGATCATCGCCGACATCCTGTCCATGCCCGTCACCGGCAGCGACGAGCGCAAGCTCGATGACGTAGTAGAGATAAACAGCCTGATGTCGGCTCTCAGTGAAGACCTTCGGGACGAAGCGGAACAGAGAGGCATCACCATCGAACTTTACCCGTGCAACCGGGAACTACTGGTGGCCACCCGCGGTAGCACGCTCACGGCCGCGCTCGAAAACATCCTGCGCAACGGCATCAAGTACAGCCCGGCAGACAGCCGTGTAACAGCCACTATAGGAGCCGGCGAGGCCAGTTGCCTGGTTCGCGTGGTCGACTCGGGCAGCGGCGTGGCAGATGAAGACCTGCAGGCGATTTTCCGCCCCTTCTACCGCACCGATGATGCCCGCACCCGCGAGAGTGGTGGTATCGGGCTGGGCCTGGCAATTGCACAGCGCACTGTCCAGCAGCACGGCGGCCAGATTACTGCCAGCAATGCGGCCGGGGGTGGGCTCTGCGTGCAGGTAGAGTTGCCCCTGGTCGAGCTCGACATGTAATGCCGGCCTGCCCCCCCGGCCGATATGGTACGTTGGCCTGTAGCCGGCAAGACGCTAAACTCCTAATGCCCGACGGGCCAACGACACGCCCCGCGTGCGGCCCGGAACAATATCGATAATCGAAAGGCCCTGATATGCGCTGGATTCTCTACATTATTGGACTGCTCGTATTGCTGGTTATGGCCGGATTCCTTTTTCCCCGCGAGGTCAATGTCGAACGCAGTGTTTACATCGACAAGCCGCCGGCAGCGGTATTCCCCACCCTGAATAACCTGCGCAATTTCAATAACTGGTCGCCCTGGTATTCCATCGACCCGACTACCGATTACATATACAGCGGCCCGCGCCAGGGAGTCGGTAACAAGATGTCCTGGAACAGCGACAACCCCAATGTCGGCCGCGGCAGCCAGACCATCATCGACAGCAAAACCAATTCCCTGGTGCGCACCCACCTGGACTTCGGCGCGCAGGGCACGGCCATGGCCGAATTGCAACTGGAGCCCCAGGGCAGCGGCACCAATGTCACCTGGACCTTCAACAGCGACATGGGCAGTGGCCCCATCGCGCGCTGGATGGGACTGGTGGTTAAGAATATGGTGAGCGACTCCTACGAGCGCGGCCTGAGCAAACTGAAGAAATACATCGAGTCCTCTGCCGAGGTTCCTGAGGAAGCACCGGGACTTGATAACGGCTCCGATGAGGCGCTTCCCCCCGAGGGCGAGCCGGGCACCGGTATGGAGGTGGACCCCGGCAATGTGGATGAGGATATGGAAACCCACATCATCGAGGAAGAGGGTGAAGAGGCGGTAGAGGAAAACCGCCACGGCAGCTGAAAAAAAGCCCGCTCGAGCGGGCTTTTTTACGGGTCATACTGCCACCTGCGATGACAGGGAATGGCAGCCTAGCGCCTGCCCGACGGCTTTCCCGACTTGCGCTGCGCGGTGGCCGGTGGCTTGCGCAACTTGCGGCGCTGCCGCTGGAGACCCTGTTTTTCCGCCTGCGTCAGCGGCCGCTGGCCGAGCTTCGGCAACCCTGCCGTCTCGCACAGGTCGTCGATATCCGCTGGCTCCATCTCGATCCACTGGCCGACACGCACCTGCGAGGGAATAAACACGTTGCCATAACGCACCCGCTTGAGGCGGCTGACCCGCACCCCCTGGGACTCCCACAGTCGCCGCACCTCACGGTTGCGCCCTTCCATCACCACACAGTAGAACCAGCGGTTGTTGCCCTCGCCCCCGCTCTCGACGATATCGGTGAAGCGGGCCACCCCGTCATCCAGCAGGACACCGGTCAGCAGGCGCTGCTTCATTTCATCGTCTACCTGCCCCTGGATGCGCACGAGATACTCCCGGTCTATTACCGAGGAGGGATGCATCAGCCGGTGGGCAAGTTCACCGCTGTTGGTAAACAGCAGCAGGCCACTGGTGTTGAAATCGAGCCGGCCCACCGAGATCCAGCGCCCCGTCCGCAGGCGCGGCAGGCGATCATAGACCGTCGGCCGGCCCTCCGGGTCATGGCGCGAGCAGATCTCCCCAACCGGCTTGTTGTAAAGGATGACGCGACAACGCTCTTCCTCCGGCATCTGCAGGCGTTTGCCGTCGAGCTCGATCAGGTCGTCTTCCGTTACCCGCTCGCCCAGCTTCGCCACGGTGCCGTTGACGGTTACCCGCCCGGCCTCGATGGCACGCTCCATCTCGCGCCGGGAGCCGAGACCGGCCCGGGCAAGTACTTTCTGCAGTTTTTCGCCCACAGGCGTGGTGCCTTCACTCATGTATTCGTGGTTTCCGGTTGCATATGTTCCCGCGACTCATCGTCGCCCTGGTCCCCGGCCTCGCGCGGTTCTTCTTCAATCCCCATCGAGGCGTCCCCATCGCCGGCATCCTCGCCGGCACCCTCACCGAACAGGCCGCTCGCGGGGAGTGAGGCGGTGAGGGATGCGGCCATGGCCCGGGAGTCGACTACCTCCTCTTCGGGCCCAAGCGGGACTTCGGTCGGGGTCGCTTCGCCGGCGTTTTCCGCATCCGGTTCCAGTCCGACTACCTCTTCTTCCGCGTCCTCACCGAAAATGGTCGGTTCTGCCGGGTCGTCGATTTCGCCTGCTTCAGCAGGTTCGGCATCCCCTTCGGTGCCATCGGCTTCAGCTACCCCTTGTGGCGGCGCCTCATCTTCTGCAGGTTCTGCGCCGGCGGCATTTTCGCTGGCCGGGGTCCCGTCATCGGGCTGCTCGCCTTCTTCGGCATCCCCGGCAGGCGCTACCGCCTCTGTTTCGCCCTCTTGCGGGTCGAGGTTCTCCTCCGCATCCGCCACCATTGCGGCTGACTGATCGGCGCCTTCCCCAGAGTCATTGTCTCCGGCGGCCAGGTCATCGCCGGCCCCGCCCAGGTCCAGGGACTGGTTCAGGCTCTCGATATCACGGATCTCAGCCAGTGTCGGCAGCTCGTCGAGGCTGCGCAGGTTAAAGTAGTCGAGGAATTCCCGGGTGGTGGCGTACAGGGAAGGCTTGCCGGGCACGTCACGCTGGCCCACCACCTTGATCCAGCCGCGCTCGGTGAGGGTCTTAACGATATGGGAGCTGACCGCCACGCCGCGGATCTCCTCGATATCACCGCGGGTGATGGGCTGGCGGTAGGCGATGATCGCCAGGGTTTCGAGGATCGCGCGCGAGTATTTCTGCGGTTTTTCCTCCCACAGCCGGTTCACCCAGGGTGCCAGGTCCTCCGGTACCTGGTAGCGCCAGCCGCTGGCGACCTGCCTGAGTTCGAAGCCGCGCTCGGCACAACTGTCGGCAATATCCTGCAGTACCTGCCGCAGCTCGCTTTTTTCCGGGCGTTCACCCTCATCGATCAGCGATAGCAGCTTGTCCTCGTTCAGCGGTTGTCCCGCGGCCAACAGGGCGCCCTCAACGATACGGCGCAGCAATTCTGGAGCGATAGTCATCTGTTGTTCTCTAGTCCAAGCCGCCCGCGGGCCGGGGCCGCGGGCTGGTAAAACTCTTTATGGGCAGCGCATACAGGGTCGGGCCCTTCAGTCCAGCACTGCCTCGGTAGCCTCTTCCTCCGGGAACGGCGGTTCCTCGTCCGCCGGCACCGTGGCCTGCTCGGGCTCCTGGCCGGCGGCGCGCACGTGAATCGGGCCGAATGCCTCGTTCTGCACCAGCTCCACCAGCGATTCCTTCACCAGCTCCATCACTGCCAGGAAAGTGACCACTACCCCGAGTCGCCCCTCTTCCACCGTAAACAGGCTCACAAAGGGCACAAACTGGCGGTGCCGGATCCGGTCGAGGACCTGGGTCATACGCTCGCGCGTGGAGAGCTTTTCCCGTTCCACCTGGTGGCTCTCGAACATGTCGGCACGGCGCAGCACATCCGCCAGCGCCACCAGTACTTCCTTGAGCTCCACTTCCGGATCCGGGCGGGTGATATTGCGGTCGGGGGCCTGGGCCTCAGCCTGGTGGATATCCCGCCCCATACGGGGCATTTCGTCGATATCCTCGGCCGCAGTCTTGAATCGCTCGTATTCCTGCAAACGGCGGATAAGCGCGGCGCGGGGATCCTCGCCCTCCTCCTCCTCGGCCTCCGGGGGGCGCGGCAGCAGCATGCGCGACTTGATCTCGGCCAGCATGGCCGCCATCACCAGGTACTCCGCCGCGAGCTCGAAGCGCATGGCGGTCATCATGTCCACGTAGCCCATATACTGGCGGGTGATATCGGCCACGTTGATTTCGAGGATATCGAGGTTCTGCCGGCGGATCAGGTACAGCAGCAGGTCGAGCGGGCCCTCGAAGGCCTCGAGGATCACCTCCAGGGCATCCGGCGGGATGTACAGGTCCGCCGGCAGGTCGGTGAACGCCTGCCCCTGGACCATGGCGAAGGGCATTTCCCCCTGGCGCGGATGGCCGGCCGTGGCGCCTGCCAGCGCCTCAGGGGTACCACCGCCTTCCGCGGTGTCCTCGCCGGCGCCGGGGGCAGCCTGCTGCCCCCCTTGCCGCTCTGGATCAGCCAGTTCGGCGAGTACCTGTTCCTCGGCCTCGGCTAGTAACTCTTCACTGGACACTCTGTCCCACCTTCGAAAACGCAAACGCAGGATTATACAACGGTACAGGCGCCTGCACCGAGGGTTTCAGCCATGGCTCAGGCGAATATCTCGTCGACGGAGCCGCAGCCCTCGCGGACCAGTACCGGTTCATCGCCGGTGAGGTCCACTACCGTGGTCGCCTCGAGGCCGCAGAAACCGCCATCGATCACCAGCTCGACCTGGTGCTCGAGGGTATCGCGGATATCGTAGGGATCGGTCAGTGGCTGGGTATCACCGGGCATGATCAGGCTGCAGCTCATCAGCGGCTCTCCCAGCCGCTCCACCAGTGCCTGCACGATGGGGTTGTCCGGTACCCTCAGGCCAATAGTCTTGCGCTTGGGATGCATCAGCCGGCGGGGCACCTCGGCAGTGGCGGGCATGATAAACGTGTACGGGCCCGGCGTATGGTTTTTCAGCAGGCGAAACATCTGGTTGTCGACCTTGGCGTAGCTGGCCAGTTCCGACAGGTCGCGGCACATGAGGGTAAAGTTGTGCTTCTTGTCCAGCTGGCGCAGGGCACGGATGCGCTCCAGTGCCAGCTTCTCCCCCAACCGGCAGCCTATGGCGTAGGCCGAGTCAGTAGGGAATACGATCACCCCGCCAGCGGCGACGATATCCGCGGCCTGGTTGATCAGCCGGCCCTGAGGATTCTCCGGATGGATCTGAAAGAACTGCGCCACTATTCCCCCTTTTGACTCTGCTGCGGCGAGCCGCCGGCCCGCTTCCCGGCGCTAGTTTGCCACAGATTCCAGACCGGCTCGACGTCCGCCGGCAGGTGCACGCAGCCCAGCTCCCGCCAGGGCTGGCCGGGCTGGTGGAAGTCGCTGCCGAGTGAGCAGTGCAGCCCGGGGCCGTACTGCTCCAGCAGTCTCCGCAACTCGGCAGTCTGCACCGGGTTCTGGCGGCCGGAGAGCAGCTCCACCGCAGCGCCGCCAGACTGCTGGAACTCCGCCAGCAGGCTGCCCAGTCGGGTGCGGGTGAGGTTGTACTTGAGGGGGTGGGCGAGTACGGCTACCCCGCCGGCGGCCCGTATTGACCCGACAGTCTCAGCCAGTTCCGGCCACTCCATGCGGACGTCGCCGACCTTACCCGGCCCCAGATAGCGCTTGAAGGCCTGCTGTTCGCTCTCGACATGCCCCGCCTGCACCAGCCAGCGAGCGAAGTGGGGCCGGCCGAGAACGGCATCCCCCGCAAGCGCGCTCGCGCCGGCCAGCGCCCCGTTGAAACCGCGGCTCTCCAGTCGTGCGCCAATGCGCTCGGCGCGGGCACTGCGCAGCCTGGCGCGCAGGTGAATGGCATCGTGCAAGGCCCGTGCGCCGGGATCGACATCGAGCCCCACGACATGCACGGTACGACGCCCCCAGGCGGCGGTCAGCTCGATCCCGGCCAGTACCGTCACCCCTTCGGACTCGCCCGCGGCGCGCGCGGCAGTGACACCGGCCACAGTATCGTGATCAGTCAGGGCCAGCAGGGTAACGCCCTGCGATTTCGCCCTCGACACCAGCGCCACAGGACTTAAAATACCGTCCGAAGCTGTGCTGTGACAGTGGAGGTCCACGCTGCCGCGCAGGGCATGTGCGGGCAAGTCTGTCGCCATGTAAACTCTCTCGGCCGAATGCGGCTGGCCGGGCGGCGCGGCTTCCCGGCAGGGAACCATTACCCGGCACCGCTGTCTCACCTGATTCAAGTTGCGCCCGGCTATGCCGGGAGCGAGGACGGGCCGAGAAGGATAGGCTGCGACCCATTGGTCCCGGAACGGGACCGGACACCAGCCGGCACGCCGCCACCGACCCGGGGCGGTTTATCCGGCCGGCAGGCTGTGTTTACTGCAGGAACTGCAGCAGCTTGTCGTGGCATTATCACCGGAACCGAGCATGACCGAAACCAAGCCGACCAGTCCAGCCACCGCCGAGCGGCCCGCGACCGATAAGCCGCAGCGGGAAAGCCTGCTCGCCAACCTGTTGCTGAACATCGTCATCCCCACTGTCATCCTGACCAAACTGTCCGGTGATGACTGGCTGGGCACCAAGTGGGCGATCGTGGTGGCCCTGGCTTTCCCTCTCGCCTACGGCGCGCGCGACCTGATGCGCTCAGGCAAGGTTAACTTCTTCTCCGCCCTTGGCGTGATCAGCATCCTGTTGACCGGCGGCATCAGCCTGCTGGAACTGGATGCCAAGTACATCGCCATCAAGGAAGCGGCCATCCCGGGCCTGCTGGGTGTGGCCACCGTGGCGTCACTCTACACGCCCTGGCCACTGGTAAAGACCCTGCTGTACAACGACCGGGTACTGGACACCGGCAAGATAGCCGAAGCTCTCGCCGGCAAAGGTAACGAGAGCGCCTTCGAGCGTACCCTGCGGCAGGCTTCCTGGATGATCGCCGGATCCTTTTTCCTGTCATCGACGCTCAATTACATTCTCGCCAAGGTACTGCTGCAAAGCCCGCCCGGCACCGAGGCCTTCAATGCAGAACTTGGCAAGATGACCGCGCTCAGCTTTCCGGTGATCGCACTGCCTGCGACCGTCATACTGATGCTGGTATTGTTTTTCCTGTTTCGCCGGATCGGCAAGCTGACCGGCCTGAAGCTTGAAGAAATCGTGACTCAGCAGTAACCAGAAATTCCAATAACTTATTCGCACAGACAAGGGCACACTCACGCATGTGGTACGCAATTATCAGCGAGGACGTCGCCAACAGCCTCGACAAGCGCAAGAGCGCGAGGCCCGAGCACCTGGCACGACTCAACCGCCTCAAAGAGGAAGGCCGCCTGCTGATCGCCGGCCCCTGCCCGGCGGTCGACAGCGAGGACCCGGGTGACGCCGGTTTTACCGGCAGCCTGGTAGTGGCCGAATTCCCCTCACTGGAGGAGGCCCGGGCCTGGGCAGATGCGGATCCTTTTGTCGCCGCCGGGGTCTATGCGTCCGTGACAGTAAAGCCATACAAGCTGGTGCTCCCCTGAGCGCCGGCGACGATTAAAACAACTTTGAAATTCACACTCCGATAAAAACAGCTTTAGCAGAATGATGAAATCCTTGACCAGTCTCTCGGCAGCAGTCCTGCTCGCCATCAGTATTCCCGCTGCGGCCCAGAGCGGCAGCACCCGTTACATTACCGACCAGCTGCACGTACCCATGCGTTCCGGCAAGGGTAACGAGTTCCGTATCCTGCACCGCGGCCTGCCCAGCGGCACCAAGCTGACTCTGCTCGAGGACGCCCCTGACGACGGCTGGTCGCGGGTGCGCACCCCGGGTGGCGAAGAGGGCTGGGTACGCCGCCAGTACCTGGTAAGCGACCCGGTGGCATCCATCAAACTGCAACGCGCCGAGGCCAACCTCGAGCGTTTCGAGAAAATGGAGGGCAACCTGGGTGGCGAGGTGCGGCGCCTGGAGGCCGAGAACCAGAAACTGGAAACGGCCCTGGACGCGCAAAAGCTGAAGTCCGCCCAACTGGCCGATGAACTGAAAGAACTGAAAAGGCTGTCCGCCGACGCCGTGGCGCTCAACCAGCGTCACCAGAAGCTGCTCAACCAGCACGAACTGCTCAAGCAGGAGCAGGTCATGGCCGAGGCCGAGATCCAGCGCCTGTCCGGCAGCGACACCCAGAAATGGTACATGTACGGTGCCTTCTCCGTAGGACTCGGTGCTATTCTGGCGATGATTGCCCCGCACCTGCGCCCGCGCCGGCGCCGCTCTGAATGGGCCAACTGAGAGCGGGCCAACTGACGTGACCCCACGGGCCCCTGGCGGGGCCCGCTACCAACCAAGGAGCAAGGTTGTCATGCTAATAAGAAAAGTCGCCGCCGCCCTGTTCGCAGGCCTGCTGGCCGTGGGCGCCCATGCCGGCGAAAACCGCCCCCAGGTCGAACTGAAGACCGATCTCGGCACCGTCCGCATAGAGCTCTACGCGGACAGAGCCCCTGCCACCGTGGAAAACTTCCTGCAGTATGTCGACAGCGGCTTTTATGACGGCGTCATCTTCCACCGGGTAATCCCCGGCTTCATGGCCCAGACGGGGGGTCACACGTTCGATTTCCAGGAGAAGGAGACCCGGGAGCCGGTGGTCAATGAGTCCGACAATGGACTGCAAAATGTGCGCGGCACCCTGGCTATGGCGCGCACCGAGGAGCCGGACAGCGCCACCTCGCAGTTCTACATCAACTACGGGGACAACAGGCGCCTCGATGGCAGCGCGGACAAGCCGGGATACACTGTGTTCGGCAGGGTCATCGACGGCATGGAAGTGGTGGACCGGATCGGCGAAGAGCCCCGCGGCCTCTACCGCGCCTTCCCCGACGCCCCCAATACACCAGTGCGCATCCTCGAAGCCCGGCGGGTGGAAGCCGGCGAAGTGGCCAGCAAAGAGGAGGAGTGACCGTTGATCGATCTCAGCGTGAATCTCAACAAAATCGCCCTGATCCGCAACTCCCGCGAGGGTAACTACCCGGACGTGGTGGCCCATGGCCGCACCTGCCTCGACGCCGGTGCCCAGGGCCTGACAGTGCATCCTCGCCCGGACCAGCGCCATATCCGCCCCGGCGATGTGCGCGACCTGGCAGGACTCTGCCGTCCGGTGGAGGGAGTCGAGTTCAACGTGGAGGGCAACCCCTTCGCCGGCCCCATGGGCGACTACCCCGGGCTCCTGCCACTGGTGATGGAGACCCTGCCCGACCAGTGCACCCTGGTACCGGACAGCAATGACCAGCTCACGTCAGACCACGGCTTCGACCTGAAGCGGGACGGCGACCGCCTGGAGCCGATCATCGCCCGCCTGCGCGAAGCGAATATCCGCGTGAGCCTGTTCATGGACCCGGACCTTGAGCAGATTGGCCTGGCACGCGAAGTGGGCGCCGACCGCATCGAGCTCTACACCGGTCCCTATGCCGATGCCGTCGCCCGGCAGAGCCCGGAGGTGGAGAGCATTTTCGCGGCGCACTGCGCCGCTGCAGAGCATGCGCTGCAACTGGGGCTGGGTGTGAATGCCGGCCATGACCTGAACCTCATCAACCTGCCGCGCTACCGCACCCTCCCGGGGCTGCAAGAGGTTTCCATCGGCCACGCGCTCACTGTTGACGCCATCGCCATGGGCCTCGGCAACGCGGTAAATGCCTACCTGAACTGCCTCGCCGGCAACTGATGCGCACACTGAATATCATCGGCGCCGGCAAGCTGGGCCGGACCCTGGGACGTCTCTGGCAGGAGCGCGGGGTATTCCGGGTCGGCGCAATCTGCAACAGCTCCGTCGCCAGCGCAGATGAGGCGGCACGCTTTATCGGCGCCGACCACACCGGCGCCCTGCCCCGGGCCTGCCCTGCCATCGCGGAAATGCCCGCCGCCGATTACTGGTTGGTAGGCACTGGCGACAGCCGGATTCCGGCAGCCGCCCGGGAACTGGGAGAGCGGCTACAGGGCACAAACAGCACCGTCTTCCACTGCAGCGGGGCCCTGGGCTCCACGGTATTATCCCCCTGCCGCCCTGCCGCGCTGGCCAGTGCCCACCCGGTGCACAGTTTTGCCACCCCCGAGCAGTCGCTGCGCTCCCTCGCCGGCAGCACCGTGGCTCTCGAGGGAGACGAGCAGGCAGTCGGCGACCTGCGCGAGGCTTTCTCCGCACTGGAGTGCCGCACGCTGGAGCTTGCCGGCACCGATAAGCCCCTCTACCACGCCGCCTCAGTACTGGCCTGCAATTACCTCACCGCGCTGCTGGACCTGAGCCTGCGCGCCTATGCGGCGGCCGGCATCGAGCGACACCAGGCGCTGGAAATGCTGGGCCCCATCGTCACCCAGACCCTGGCCAACAACCTGCGTCTTGGCCCCGAGGCGGCCCTGACCGGCCCCATCGCCCGGGGCGACCTGGAGACGGTGGCTGCCCACCTGTCCGCACTGGAAACCACTGATCCCACCCTGCTGAGTTGCTATCGGGAGCTGGGGCGCGCCTGCGTGGAACTGGCCGGGCGACGGGGCCTCGACCGCGAGGCGGCAGCCAGACTGGAACAACTCTTGAGCGAACCCAACCATTGAAAGACTCCCCCGAATACCTGCAGAAGCGCGCCTTCTTCGACAGCCTGCTGACGATTTACGGACGCAAGCCCGTGCTCGAGGCACTGGAGGATTTTTCCCTGCCCGTGCACAAGCTGCATCTCGCCGACAGCAACCGGCGCGACCAGGTTATAACCCGTATCGAGCAGCTGGCACTCGAGCGACAGATCGAGGTAGCCCACCACGACCGCAAGTCACTCTCCCGCATTTCCCGGAATGCACGCCAGGACCAGGGGGTCGCGCTCGACCTGGCGCCGCCGCTGTATGGCTCGGCCAGTGCGTTCCTGCACGACGCAGCCAGCGCGGGTAAGAATTACGAGCTGCTGGCCCTGGACGGCATCACCAACCCCCAGAACCTGGGCATGATCATCCGCTCGGCCTGCGCCGGTGGCATCGACGGCATCATCCTGCCGCGCAAGGGCTGCGCCCAGATAGACCCGCTGGTGATAAAGGCCAGCACCGGTACACTGTTCAAGACCCGCCTGCTGCGCTGTGGCGACCTCGCGCCCACCCTGGCGCAGTTCCGCGAACGGGGCGCGCGCGTGTACGGCCTCTCCTCCCACGCACGCGAGACCCTGGCCAGCATCGGTACCGGGAAGCCGACGGTATTCGTACTCGGCAACGAGACCCACGGTGTCAGCAAGAGCGCAGCCGAGCAGTGCAGTGACAGCCTGCGCATCCCGATGCACAACGATGTCGAAAGCCTGAATGTGGCGGTTACCGCCGCGCTGATCTGTTTCCGCCACCAGCTGGGCTGATCGCCGCCGGGGCCCTCACCGGATTGGGCCGCCGGCGCCCGCTTCCCTCCCCCAGCGCGTCGATCATTCAGAAGAATGTATTCTCGCGCCAATTTCTTGGATAAAAGTCGCGACTGGGCTAAATATCCCAGAGGCGCCGCATAAACCGGGAAAGTTTTCCCAGTTGTGCATCGCGCAAGGAACGACACCTATAACATCCACAAGGAAGTCACCGATGCAAATCACCCGCCCCCTGCTTGTCGCCGCTGTACTGGCTGCCAGCCTGCCGGCCGGCGCCGCCGGCCCCGACGACGGTTACCTGGACCTGGTCCCCTACTTCACCCGGGTCGACGGCGAGCGGGACACCGATCCCGATGCACTCGGCCTGCGGGCCGCGTACGGATGGGGCTACGAGGGCCCCTGGTACAACGAAGTGCAGATATTCGGTGCCATCCTGGAAACCAACGAGTCCGAGATGACCGATTTCTACATGTCCGGCATCGGCTTCGATGTCGCGTACAACTTTGGTGACCGCCAGTGGTATACCCCCTACCTGCTCGCCGGCGTAGGCATCGCCCGCAACGACGTGATCCCCGATGTGGACGACCAGACCGAGGGCTTCGTCAACTTCGCTGCAGGCTTCACCACCGAGGAAATATCCCGCCGCGGTATCCGCCTGCGCGCAGAGGTACGCTACCTGCATGACTTCTTCCAGGGCGGGCGCAACGACTGGCAGCTGGGCTTTGGCGTCAGCATCCCGCTGCGCTGTCCCCCGCCTCCGGTCGTGGCGATGGCACCGCCACCGCCACCCGAGCGTGGGCCGGTGGAGGTAAAGATGGCCGACTCGGATGGCGACGGTGTATTCGACCGGGACGACCGCTGCCCCGACACCCTGCCGGGCGCGCAAGTGGACAGCGAAGGCTGCGTGATTGCCGACCAGACCATCACCCTCGAGGCGGTGCGCTTCGAGCTCAATTCGGACCGCCTGACTCCCGGGGCCCGCGATGAACTGCTAACTACGGTGCGGGCGCTGCGCAGCCAGCCCGGCACGGCGGTGGAGATCGCCGGCCACACCGACAGCCTCGGCAACGACAATTACAACCTGAGACTGTCACAGAAGCGTGCCAATTCGGTGCGGGCCTTCCTGATCAGTAACGGCATCGACGCCGGCCGTATCACGGCAAACGGCTACGGCGAACAACAGCCGGTGGCGTCCAACGACACCGAGGCCGGACGCGCGCTGAACCGCCGGGTGGAAATGCGGTTCCGCTGACGCTTCCGGGCAGGCGTGCGGGAGAATTTCCGTACGCCTGCCTTATATGGTCCCCAATACTCATGTGTTCTTGCCGGGGACAGTCGCCGGGATCTGGAGCCGCTTCCGCGCCGGTCATTTCCCCACCTTCTTTTTACTGGACAGAATCCTAACCAGGGTCTACCCCGTCCACAGAATCTGTGGATAACTCTGTGGGCAATGCACGGGAAAATCCCGCCAAACCGCATGATTCGGTTACCGCGTCTTTGTGAAGAAATTTTAATCAAAGAAATAAAGCGATAAAAATCAATAAGTTAGAAAAGACACTGAAAACTGGTTGACAAAAGAACGCGCTAAATTCGGCTATGTGACAAGAGCATTAACCTTGTGGAAAGTCTTGACACGCAGGGGTTAGGCCAAGTGGGCCGGGACCGCTCCCTCCCTCTCGGTCGCGGCAGGAGCTTGCAGTTCCCTTAATTAGACGGGGCCGGAGATACGGTGAATTTCGTTGTTGGTGTTATTGGAAACCTTCTCGATCAGCTTGCCCAAAATTGCTGGGCCACCGGAAAAAAATGTAATGGATCTACGCCACGCCCTGCCACGAACGCCAGGGGCCGCAACACTGATTGCGTTGATACTGCAAATCCCCCTGCTTCTCGCCAGCGCGCCCTCCCTGGCCTTGGGGCTGGGCAATGCCTCGCTCAAGACGGCCCTCGGCTATCCGCTCGCTGTTGAAATTCCCATACTGGACCGCAGCGCTTCACTGGGTGTGGAGCAAGTCAGGGTCCACCAGGTTCTCGGTCTCGATGCGGAGCAGATGGGCTACGATCTGGCCGCCAGTGCCCAGCCCCTGTTGATCAGTGTCTATGAGCAGTCTGGCGGCCTTACCATCCAGGTAAAGTCGGCTGCGCCTGTATATGAGCCTCTCGTGAGCTTCGTCCTGGAGCTGAGCTGGCCCGGTGGCACCCTCTACCGCGACTACAGCCTGCTGCTGGACCTGCCGCCTGCCGCACCCAGAAATCCGCCAGCAACCGAGGCCCGAACCACCAGCCCGGAGGCGCAACCAGCCGTCATGGCGCGCCCCTCCCATACTGGCAAGCAATGGCGCGTGGAGCCCGGTCAAAGCCTCTGGCGCATTGCCCGCCGGATACAACCCGACCCCCGCATCCCGCTGGATACCGTAATGGCGGCCATACATGAACGTAATCCTCACGCATTCCTCAACGGCGACATGAACCGGCTCCAGGCCGGTGCGCTGCTCAATCTGCCAGGAGCCGCTGATTACTCTGCGCCGCCAGCCAGCGCAAGCCGCCCAGCCACTGCAGCGTCAGCCCTGGCAGGGCAGGAGCCACTCCCTCCGACAGCGGATACTGCCTCCCCCACGGCCCAAACCGAGCAAGCACGCCGGGGCCGCCTGCGCCTGTCTGGCAGCCCGACCGCAACCAGCGGCGGCCACACCGTACGTCTTAGTGAAGAAATTGATGCCATGAAAGAGCAGCTCGACAAGGTCAACCGGGAAAATGCGCAGCTGCGCCAGCAAATCCAGCGCATCAAGGCCAGCGAATACCTGGCCGTGATGCAGGAAATGCTGCAGCTGCAGGAACAGCGCATCACCCAGCTTAAAGCGCAACTGCGTACTGACGCCGTTGACATGGACGACGCGGGCAGCGCCGGTACCACTCCTGGCGGCATCAGTACCCCTGCGTCGCCGGCCCCGGCCGTCGTTCGCGAACCTGCTCCGAGCTATGCAGCCCTGCTACTCCTGATCCTGGCCGGTATCGCCGGGGGTGTCGTGCTCAGCCAGGTACCGGCCTGGATTCAGAAGCGCCGCATGGCTATATCCCGCTGGCCAGAGGACCGGGCTGTTCGCTTCAATACGCTCACCACCCACTGGCGCGGCGAATTCCCGCCGCCTGCCCCGGAGCCGTATGTAACTGGAGCGGAGGAAAGCGGAATGGAGCCTGTTGCCGATCAAGAGGAGGGCCAGGAAAGTGCTGGCGGCACTGCAACGGCCGGGCCCGAGCATCTTTTCGGAAAACTACGATTGGATGGGTCATTCGGCGGGGACTCCGCAAAGCGCTCGGCGCAAAGCAGCCCACCGAGCGAGGGCGTAATGGCACCAGATTTTGCTACATACGATGAGCTGCCCCTGGACGAAGTGGCACCACCTGCCGCGGAACCTGCGTCCGGGGCGATGCAGAGCGAGGCGACAGAAAGTGGCGATGCCGGTGTGAGAAGCTCCACCAGTAAGGAAAGCGGCATGGAGGCTGCGGGCGGTGGAGAGGAAAGCCTGGAAAATGCCGCCAGCCCTGCTCGCCCGAGCCCGGAAAGCCTTTTCGAGGACCTGCAGTTGGACGAATCCTTCGGCCAGGACTTGGCCAATTCGTCACCACACAGCGGCCTGCCCGGCGGTGAAGATCTGGTGCTGGATTTCGTTGCATTTGACCAGCTGGCCGTGGGCGAAATTGATACCGCAGCTGCGGAACCCGAGCCCGCCGCCGAGAGCGACGTTGGCGAGAGCGGCGATATCAATCTCACAAGCGCCAGTAGCAGGGCGGGGACTTAATTGCCCTGCGGCAAGGACCAGCCCCCGGCAAGAGCCCGGCTTACCGGCGATCATTGGCGCATGGTGCTCGACTGCCCCCCCTTGAACAGCCCGAACCGCTCGATAAACTGGCTTATGGACCTGACCGGCAGGTCGGACACCGCCGGTAGCGAGACTTGAATCACAGTCCTACCGCGGCCCAAGAACTGCTATAGTCCATTCCCGCTCCGCTACACATAACCAATAATGGAGAAGGCTCCAGTTGAAAACCAAGGTCACAGCCATCTTGCGAACCGTTGTCAGCGTGCTACAAGCGCGCCTGAACCGGTTGTGGCCTGGCCATTTCCCGATCGCGTTCAAACTGGCGCTGGTCATGACCTTCTTGCTGGTCCTGGGGATGGCAAGCCTGGGCCTGTTTATCAGTAACAACCAGAACCAACTGATGCGGGCGCAGCTGGATGATTTCGGCCACACCATGGCGCTGCAGCTGGCGAAACTGGCCAGTGAGCCGATCCTGGCGGAGGACAGCCTGCACCTGCGCATGCTGACCGCCAATCTTAGCCAGGATGACAAAGTCCTCGGGGCCGGCATCTACGCTCATAACGGTGAACTGCTGTCGGCGGCCGGCATCCAGCCGGACCGGGCGGGTAGCGTTTCCGGTGCAGCCGGGGTGACATCCCACCCCTGGTTCCGGCGCACGGCGGACAGGCCGCCGGAGCGGTTGATCAGCTTTACCGCGCCAGCCATCTACCAGGACGTCCGGGTCGGTTCGGCAGTGGTGACCTTGTCCGCGTCGCTAATGGACCAGGCCGCGGCCGAGGCCCGCCATGCGATTGTCTACGCCACACTGGCCATGACCTTACTGGCGTCCCTGCTGGCCTATTGGCTGAGCCGGCGCCTGTCCCTGCCGATACACAACCTGATGGAAGCGACCCGGGCCATCGACCGCGGCGACCTGGCGACCCGAATCGACGACCGTCGCAACGATGAAATCGGCTTTTTAATCGAAGGTTTCAACAATATGGCGGCCGGGCTGTTGAAGAAATCGCAGGTCGAGCAGGTCTTTTCCCGCTATGTGTCAAAAAACGTCGCCGACAAGGTGCTGGCCAACCTGGACGAGATCCGCCTGAGCAGCAGGCCGGTCGAGGCGACCGTACTGTTCGCCGATATCGTCGGGTTTACCGCAATGTCGGAGAAGCTGGAGCCGAGCCAGGTCTCCGAACTGTTGAACGAGTATTTCTCCTGTATTTCAGGCGCCTGCTCGTTGTATGGCGGCGTAGTCGACAAGTTTATCGGCGACTGCGCGATGCTGGTTTTCGGCGTGCTGGAGGACGACTCCGACCACGCATTCAACGCGGTCAGTTGTGCGGTATTGATCCAGCGGCTGGCGGCGCAGTTAAACGAGCAGCGCCGCGCTGCCGGCGAGCCCGAAGTACACTTCCGCATTGGCATCAACAGCGGCGCCATGCTGGCCGGCAACCTGGGCTCCGACGACCGCATGGAGTACACGGTGGTCGGGGATTCCGTCAACCTCGCCTCCAGGTTATGCTCCGTAGCCAAGTCGGACCAGATCATTATGCGAGAAGAGCTCTTTAATGTTCTGCAGCCCCGCGTCACTGCGCAAGCCGTACAGACCCTTTCGATCCGCGGCAAGTCAGCGCCGGTGAGGATCTATTCGGTGCAAGACATCCATCGCAAATTTCAGTCACTGCTGCAGGCCAATCTGCAGGGGCTACTGAACCATCGGGCCAATAAACATTGCCCACGGACTGTCGCCCATGCCTAGTCTGGTCCGCCCAATCCTGCTATGGCTGCTGTTATTGCCACTGTTGCCGGCCTGTAGCCTTATGCCGGCGCAACAGCAGGCGCTGGAAGGTTTACCGCCTGCGGCGCTGGAAGAAGCCCGCCGGCAGTCGGCCGAGCTCGACCAACTGCAGCAACTGGATATTGCGACGCCGGCTCAACAAAAACAAATCAAACAACTGCACAGCAGCCTGGAGCAATTCGAGCGTGACGTAATCCGCGCTGCGAGCCGGCTGGAGCAACAGGACGACTGGCACGGCGCCGAGCAGATTCTTCATCGCGCGACCAGCGCGCTGCCGGACAGCCGGGTACTGGATTCGGCGCGAGAGCAATTGGACGAGCGACGCCAGTTGCGCGAAGAGCTGGTGCGTATGGAACTGTCGATTCATCGCGGCGAGCAGTTGCTGAAAGACGCCAAAGCCTACGAGCGCCTGCGGCAGCTCAAGGGCCCCGGCCTGGTGACCTCGCTGGAACTGAAGCTGTACCAGCGGAAACGCCACAAAGCGGCAGAGGAGCTGCAGTATTATGCGCAGCGGGCATTGGAACGGCAGGACTATTCGCTGGCCCGCCGCGGCCTGCAGATTGCACAGCGGTTGTACGGCGACGACTATCAGTCTGACAATATCGAGCGCGACCTGGCCGAGGCCAACCGCCAGCTTCGCAAGGCGAAACGGCCACCAGCCAGGAGCTCCGTGGACAATAAGGCAGTCGTGGAAGTGCAGCAGGCGCTGGATACCGGCGATCTGCTCGGCGCGCGACAGCAGCTAAACCGGCTTCTGCAGCGGTGGCCGCGGAATCCCCAACTGCTGGATTTGCAAGAACAGTTCCGCACGCGTCTAAGCGCCAGGGTCGAAACCGCGATCAAGCGGGGCAATGAACTATACAGCCGGGGCGATATCAGCGGCGCCCTCGATGTCTGGCGCGAAGCCAAAAGCCTGGACCCGGATAACGTCGAGTTGCAGGCCAGCATCGCCCGGGCAGAAAAATTACTGCAAAACCTGCGGGCCCTGTCGACGCCGTCGAATGCCGAATCCTGACCGCCAATCACCTCGGACAGCATCCAGGCTGTAGCCACGCCAGCATCCGGGCGCAGCCTTGCGCCCTCGCCCGGATTCCCCGCTTCGTTTCAAAGCCTGGTAGTCACTTACTCCCACTCGATGGTGGCCGGCGGCTTGCTGGATACGTCGTAGACCACTCGCGAGATATGCTCTATCTCGTTGATGATGCGGTTGGAGACCTTCTCGATCAGTTCATACGGCAGGTGCGCCCAGCGGGCGGTCATGAAGTCGACGGTCTCGACGGCCCGCAGTGCGACGACATATTCGTAGCGACGACCGTCTCCCACCACGCCCACGGACTTGACCGGCAGGAAGACGACAAAGGCCTGGCTGGTCTTGTGGTACCAGTCCGCCTTGCGCAGTTCCTCGATGAAGATGGCGTCGGCCTCGCGCAGGATATCCGCGTACTCCTTTTTCACCTCGCCCAGAATACGCACGCCCAGGCCGGGGCCCGGGAAGGGATGGCGATAGACCATGTCGTACGGAAGACCCAGTTCCAGGCCGATCTTGCGCACCTCGTCCTTGAACAGTTCGCGCAGCGGCTCCACCAATTCCATTTGCATTTCTTCCGGCAGGCCGCCCACATTGTGGTGTGACTTGATCACATGGGCCTTGCCGGTCTTGGCCGCGGCGGACTCGATCACGTCCGGGTAGATGGTGCCCTGGGCCAGGTAGTTCACATCCTCGAGCTTGGCCGCCTCCTCGTCGAACACCTCGATAAAGGTATTGCCGATAATCTTGCGCTTGGCCTCCGGCTCGTCCTCGCCCGCCAGGCGCGACAGGAACAGGTCTTCCTTGTCCGCGCGGATCACCTTGACGCCCATGTTGTCGGCGAACATCTCCATCACCTGGTCGCCCTCTTCCTTGCGGAGCAGGCCATTGTCGACGAACACACAGGTCAGCTGGTCGCCGATGGCCTTGTGCAGCAGTGCCGCCACCACCGAGCTGTCGACACCGCCGGAAAGGCCCAGCAGCACCTTGGACTCGCCCACCTGGTCGCGCACCCTGGCGATGGAATCCTCGATGATGTTTGCCGGGGTCCAGAGTTTCTCGCATTTGCACAGGCCGATGACGAAGCGCTCATAGATGCGCATGCCCTGCAGTGTATGGGTCACCTCGGGGTGGAACTGGACGCCGTAGAAATGCTTTTCGGGATGATACATGCCGGCGATCGGGCAGGACTCCGTCGAGGCCATCAGCTCGAAGCCCTCCGGCATCTGCACAACCTTGTCACCGTGGCTCATCCACACATCCAGCAGCCCGTGGCCGTCGCCATCCAGGTGGTCCTTGATGTCATCGAGCAGCGCAGAGCTGCCCTCGACCCGCACCTGCGCATAGCCGAATTCACGGATATTGCTGCCCTGCACTGCACCGCCCAGCTGGTGCGCCATGGTCTGCATGCCGTAGCAGATACCCAGTACCGGTACTCCCAGCTCAAATACTGCGTCCGGTGCCCGCGGGGAGCCCTCTTCCGGTACCGACTCGGGGCCGCCGGCAAGGATGATGCCCTGCGGGTTGTACTCGCGGATCTCCTCGTCGGTCATGTCGAAGGCGCGGATCTCGGAGAATACGCCCAGCTCGCGCACGCGGCGGGCAATCAACTGGGTGTACTGGGAACCGAAGTCGAGAATCAGGATTCGGCTGGCATGGATATCTTGGGACATGGCTTACTCGATTGTTACAGGGTGGAGGCCCAGAAACTGCGAGCGGACCCCGTGGGTCCGCTCGCCATCAATCATGATAGTTACTCAAATAAAGGCGCTATCAGCGACCACCGACAGGGTAGTTGGGCGCCTCTTTGGTGATCTGCACGTCGTGCACATGGGACTCGCCCATACCGGCTGCGGTGACCCGCACGAACTCGGGCCGGGTGCGCATGGTCTCGATATCCACGCTGCCGGTGTAGCCCATCGCGGAACGCAGGCCACCCATCATCTGGTGCACGATGACAGACAGTGGTCCCTTGTAGGGCACGCGGCCCTCGATGCCCTCGGGCACCAGTTTCTCGGCGCCCTTGCTGGCATCCTGGAAGTAGCGGTCGGAAGAGCCCTGGGTGCGGGACATGGCGCCCATGGAACCCATGCCGCGGTAGGACTTGTAGGTCCGCCCCTGGAAGAGTTCAACCTCGCCCGGCGCCTCCTCGGTGCCTGCCAGCATGGAGCCCATCATCACGGAATGGGCACCGGCCACCACGGCCTTGGATATATCGCCGGAGAAACGGATGCCGCCATCGGCGATCAGCGGCACGTCAGTGCCCTCCAGTGCCTTGGCCACTTCTGCAATGGCGGTAATCTGCGGGACGCCGATACCGGTGACGATGCGGGTGGTACAGATGGAACCGGGGCCGATACCGACCTTTACGGCATCTGCGCCCGCCTCCACCAGCGCCCTGGCCGCCTCGGCGGTGGCAATGTTGCCGCCGATCACGTCCACCTGCGGGTGCATTTCCTTGATGCGACGCACGCGGTCGATCACGTTGCGGGAATGGCCGTGGGCGGTATCAACCACCAGCACGTCCACCCCGGCTTCCACCAGCGCCGCCACACGGTCGTCGGTGTCCGGGCTGGTGCCGACAGAGGCACCTACGCGCAGGCGGCCATCGGCATCCTTACAGGAATTGGGGTATTGCTCGGCCTTGTTGAAATCCTTGACGGTAATCAGGCCGCGCAGCTCGAAATCACCGTTTACCACCAGCACCTTCTCGATACGGTGACGGTGCAGCAGCTCCTGCACCTTGTCCGGTGCGGCGCCTTCTTTCACGGTCACCAGTCGCTCGCTGGGAGTCATGATGCTGGCCACGGTAGCGTCCAGGTCGGTCTGGAAACGCACGTCGCGGCTGGTGACGATACCCACCAGGTTGCCCTTTTCCATCACCGGCACGCCGGAGATATTGTGGTGGGTGGTCAGGGCAATCAGCTCGCGCACCGTGGCGCTGGACTCGATGGTGATCGGGTCCTTGACCACGCCGGCCTCGAACTTCTTGACCGCGCGCACTGCCAGCGCCTGGTCCTCGATCGACATGCTTTTGTGGATGATGCCGATACCGCCTTCCTGCGCCATGGCGATGGCCAGGCGGGATTCGGTAACAGTATCCATCGCCGCGGAAACCAGCGGGATGTTGAGGGAAATATTGCGGGACAGTTTGGTTTTCAGGGACACGTCCTTGGCGGTGACCTCGGAGTAACCGGGCACAAGGAGGACGTCGTCAAACGTGAGAGCTTCGCGCGCGATGCGCAGGCCAGATTCAGACATGGACACTCAAACCTCGAGATAGCGGGATTGGGTATCGGCGCGATTATAGCGCCTAGATCGCCGGCGTCAAAAGACTATTTGCTTTTTTTGCCAAATACCTTTACCTGCCACAGCGTTACTGCAATATTGGCCCGCCCCGAGGACTACCGCGAGACTTCTATGCTCACTGGCAACCGATCCACGCCCGCTGGCACTAACGCCAACCGCAGCGTCCTGACGGTCAGCGACCTCAACCGCGAGGTCAAGCACCTGCTGGAGAGCAGCATTCCGCTGCTGTGGGTCAGCGGCGAGATCTCAAACTTTGCCGCCCCCACCTCCGGGCACTGGTACTTCACCCTGAAAGACGCCCGGGCCCAGGTCCGCTGTGCCATGTTCCGCGGCCGCAACCGTGCGGTGCGCTTCAGGCCCGAAAACGGCCGCGAGGTACTGTTGCGGGTGCGCGTAGGGCTTTACGAAGGCAGAGGCGAGTACCAGCTGATCGTCGAGCATATGGAAGAGGCGGGACTCGGCGCCCTGATGCGCCAGCTGGAGGAGCTCAAGGGTCGCCTGCAGGCCGAGGGCCTGTTCGACCCTGAACGCAAGCAACCGCTGCCCTTCCTGCCGGCCAATATCGGTATCGTCACCTCCCCCACCGGGGCGGCGATACGGGACATGATCCATGTACTGGCCCGGCGCCATCCGGCGGCCGACATCGAGCTGTGGCCGGTCGCCGTACAGGGCCGCGAAGCGGCGCCGCAGATCGCCGCTGCCATCCACCGGGCGGGGCGGCTCGGTCGGCACGACCTGCTGATCGTCGGTCGCGGCGGCGGCTCCCTGGAGGACCTGTGGCCCTTCAACGAGGAGGTTGTTGCCCGTGCCATCGCGGCCTGCCCGATTCCGGTCATTTCCGCCGTCGGGCACGAGACCGACACCACCGTCTCCGACCTGGTGGCCGACGTGCGCGCACCCACCCCCTCTGCGGCCGCCGAACTGGCCAGTGCCAATGCGGTGGAGCTGCGCCAGGGCCTCGCCGCCCTCCGGGAGCGCCTGGCGCGGGCTGCGCTGATCCAGCTGCGCCACCTCCACCAGCGCCTGGAAGCCACCCGCAATCGTATTCGCCACCCGCGGGAGCAACTGCAGAACCGCGCCCAGCGCCTCGACCACCTGGAGCTGCGCCTGCAGAGCGCCGGACGGCGCAACCTTGAGCTCCGCCGGCGCGAACTCTCAGCCGCACTGCGCGCCTTCGGCCATTTCCATCCGCAGCGGGACCTTCAGCGGCGACAGGCCGAACTGGCCCAGCTGGCGCAACAGCTGCACCGGGGCATGGGGCAGTTGCTGGAGCACCGTCGCGAGCTCCTCGGTCACGCCGCCCAGCTGCTGAATAATGTCAGCCCCCTCGCGGTCCTGGAGCGCGGCTATGCCATTGTTCAGGACGAACGGGGTGAGGTGGTGAAGCAGGCCGAAACACTGGAGCCGGGCCAGCGGCTCCAGACGCGGGTTGCCAGTGGCCGGTTCTCGTCGATCGTGGAAGAAATCCTCGACTGACCTTGCCCCGCCCCCCGGAGCGCAAAATGGCGCATCCGCACTCCCACCCTACACTAGGGGCCGTGGAAGCTGCCGGAGCATGCCATGGTGACTGACAAGACAGCCTTGCGACGCACAGCGCACTCATGCGCCGTGGTCTTCTGTGTCCTGCTCGCCTGCCTGGCCCTGTCTTCCTGCGACCGGGGAGAACCCGGCCAGGGTACTCCCGTTGGGGAACAGCCCGGCCTCGCACCCGCCACCGGCGGCACGACAGCGCCCCGCGAACAGAGGGAGGATCGTGCGGCAGCCCGGGAAGACGAGACGGTCCAGAAAACGGAATACATCGAGAAGGGAGACCTGGCGGCACTGAAAAAGCGCGGCATCATCCGCTTTGTCAGCCTGACCGCGGACGACCAGCAGTACCTGCCGCGCAAGGCCATCGTCACCCAGACCCACCGCCAGCTGGCCAACAGGCTGGCCGAGAGGCTCAAACTCCAGGGCCGCTGGATGATAGCCAGGACCCCGGAAGAGGCCCTCCAGATGGTGGCGGAAGGGCGAGCGGATGTATTCGCCGATAATGTGAGTGACACCGAGCAGCGGCGTGAAATCGTCAGTTTCACCATCCCACTGCTGCAGACGCCAGACGTGCTGGTCAGCGGGAAGAAAGGGCCCGACATCAGCGACCCCAAAAACCTGCGGGGCACTGAGCTTATCGTCCTCGCGGGCAGCTCCTATGCCGATCGGGCCCGCGAGCTGGTAAAAAAATACCCGGACGCCAACCTGTCGGTGCGCGAAGTCTACCTGGTGGACGAGCGCGATACCCTGTTCGACCTGGTGAGCAAGGGCGACAACGCGGTCACCATCCTGCACAAGAACATCGCCGAGGACACACTCCAGTACCGCGACGACCTGAAAATCGGTGCGGTCATCACGGAGCCGGAGGACATCGCCTGGGCTGTGCGCCAGGACGCCAAGCAGCTGCGGACCCGGATCAACAACTTCCTGACCCGCACCCTGGTCACCAGCGTGCCTGAGCGCACCTCCCACTGGTACGCCATCAAGAAGTCCGGCGTACTGCGCTTCGCCACCTATAATGGCCCGCTGAGCTACTACCTCTGGAGAGGCGTGCTGCGGGGCTTCGATTACGAGATGGCGCTGGCATTTGCCGAAAAGCACGACCTGGCCCTGAAGATCGTGGTGGTACCCAACGAGGAAGACCTGGTCGACTGGGTCGTTGACGGTCGCGCGGACATCGCCGGGGCATCCACCACCATCACCCGGGCGCGCATGGAAAAAGGGGTGCAGTTCAGCGTGCCCTTCCTCGAGACGCCCCAGCGCATCGTCACCAACCGCAACAAGCCCCCCATCGAGACCCTTGGCGACCTGGCCGGCCGCACCCTGACCCTGCGCGCCTATTCGTCATTTATCGAGACGGCACGGGTATTGCAGAAAAACGGCGTGGACGTGGAGATCGATGTGGCTCCGCCGGATATGTCGTTCGCCACCATCCTCAACAAGGTGGCGGAAGGCGAGTTCGACGCGACCATCGAGGACGCCTATATCGCCGAAATCCAGGCGGCCCTGCGGCCCGACCTGGATATCGGCATGCAGGTCAGCGACCCGCTGCCCCAGGGGTGGATGGTCAAGCAGGGCCACAAGGACCTGCTGAAACAGGTCAACCGCTTCATGGAAAAGTTCGCCGGCAGTGACGAATACAAGAAACTGTTCGCGGCCTACTTCAAACCCGACAAGCACCTGGTACAGAAAATCAATGCACGGGTGGTGCCGGGCGAAGACCTGTCGCCCTACGACAAGCTGGTCAAGAAGAATTCCCTCGAACGCGACTTCGACTGGCGCCTGATTACCGCGCAGATGTGGCAGGAGAGCAACTTCAATCCCAAGGCAACATCACCGGTGGGCGCGCAGGGACTGCTGCAGGTGATGCCGCGTACGGGCGAGGACATGGGCTATCCGCCGCCGCTGTATGATCCAGACAAGAACCTGCAAGCGGGGGTCAAATACATGGAATGGGTCCGCAACCGGTTCAAGGATCCGCTGCCCGAGGATGAGAAACTCTGGTTCACCCTCGCCTCCTACAACGCGGGCCTGGGGCATGTGCAGGACGCGCAGATTCTCGCCGAGGAGCTGGGGCTGGATCCGACTAAGTGGTTCGACAATGTGGAAGTGGCCATGCTCAAGCTGGAGCAGCCCGAATACTTCGAAAAGGCGCGCTACGGCTACGCCCGCGGCGCCGAGCCCGTCGCGTATGTGCGCAAGATCAGCAAGCTCTATGAGGCATATACCAACATGGCCACCGGCGACGTGGCCATGGGCCAGGCCCGCGCCGGGGGTTCCCCGCCCGCTGCGGCTACGTTGTCAGGACGATCTTGCCGATATGGCTGCTGGACTCCATCAGCCTGTGGGCCTCAGCTGCCTGCCGCAATGCAAACGTCTCCGCTATCCGCGGGCGCACCCTGCCCTCCTCAACCAGCGGCCATACCGTTTGTTCCAGGGCGCTGGCTATGGCCGCCTTCACCTCCGCTGAGCGGGGGCGCAGAGTAGAACCGGTAAGCGTCAGCCGCTTGGCCACCATCGGCCAGAGGTTGACCTGTACTTCCGCTCCCTGCAGGAAAGCGATGTTGACGATGCGACCATCGGTAGCGGCGAGGCGAATATTGCGGTTCACGTAGTCCCCGCCCACCATGTCCAGGATAACGTCCGCGCCGTGACTATCGGTCAGTGCACGCACCACCTCGACAAAGTCCTCCTCGCGGTAATTGATTGCCCGCTCCGCCCCGAGCTCCTCGCAGGCCGCACATTTTTCTGCCGACCCCGCGGTAGTAAAAACCCGCGAGCCCAGCGCGCTGGCAATCTGGATGGCGGTGGTGCCGATTCCAGATGACCCGCCGTGCACGAGCAGGATCTCACCGGGCTGCAGGTGCGCACGGTCGAAAACATTGGTCCATACGGTAAAACAGGTTTCCGGCAGTGCAGCCGCCTCCGCCATCGACAGGCTTTTCGGCACGGGAAGGCACTGGCCAGCCGGGGCGACGGCGAACTCGGCATAGCCGCCGCCATTAGTGAGCGCACAAACCCGGTCGCCCACCTTCCAGCGGGACACCCCGCTTCCCACTTCGACCACCTCACCGGCAACCTCCAGTCCGAGCACCGGCGATGCATCCGGGGGCGGGGGGTAGAGCCCCTGGCGCTGGGCCACGTCCGGCCGGTTGACGCCCGCCGCCGCCACCGCGATCAGCACTTCGCCCTTCCTCGGCTCAGGCTTTTCACCCGTCGCGAGTTCCATCACCTCGGGGCCGCCGTGCCCTTGCAGGTTGATAAAACGCATCAAAATTTCTCCCTTGAACTCTTTCAACTGGCCCAATAAAAAAGCCCGGCATTGCCGGGCTTTCAGTCTATGCCATTTGCGGCAGGCTGGTGAAGTTACAGGTCGTAGGTGAGTTCCACGCCCATGACCCGGCCCTTGTTGAGCGGGGTGAAGCTGGCACCGAGTCCTCCGAGGGTCGGGGGCAACTGGGTGTTGTTGCCCTCGGTGACCTCGTCGAGCATATTCCTGCCGAACAGGGTCACCCGGTAGCTACCGGCATCCGGAGAATAACCGATGCTGAAGTCCAGCATGTCTGCCTCCGACAGCATGCCCCGGTTATTGTCGGTATAGGGAGACGCATCCCGGTGGTTAAAATTAATCCGCGACGTTACCGCACCCGCGGAACCCAACTCCAGGTCGTGCACGAGGCCCACGCCGTAGGTCCAGGGGGCGAGGCGCGGGATATCCAATCCCAGGTCTACATCGTTCACCACTCCGTCGCCGCTGATATCGCCCCTCACACTGTCATAGTCTCCGTCTACATAACCGACGTTGAATGTGAACAGCAGGGTATCGCTGGCCGCGGCCATGGCCTCGAATTCTGCACCCTGGATGGTGGCATCGGCGGTATTGCGGATGTACTGGACCACCGAGAATACCGGATCGGGCAGGTTTTCCTCCCGCTGCATATCGTCGATGGTGTTGTGGAAAAGCGCCAGGTTGGTGCGCACGCGCCCATCCAGCCACTCAGCCTTGCCGCCAAGCTCGAAGCTGGTCTGCTCCTCCTGGTCGGTGGGGCCCGGCTGGTATAGCAGGCCGGTGTTGCGCATGTTGTAGCCACCGCTGCGGAAGCCTTTGGTCCAGTAGCTGTAAAGCTGTGCGTCGTCGCTCACCTGCCACTGCAGCCCGACCTTCGGTGTGAAGGCGTTCCAGCTCTCGCTGTCACTGAAATCGTAGGCGGCACAGCCGTCGAGGTCGCACAGGGTGTTGCTGGCCACAACGGGGTTGATGGTGGCAATCTCAGCATCCTTCTCTTCCCTGGAATAGCGGCCACCCAGGGTCAGGATCCAGGACTCGTTCAGGTCGATATCCGCCTGGGCAAATACCCCCAGGGCCTCGTGGTCCTGCAGGCCGCCACCCGTGATATCCAGCCCGTTCAGCGGCAGCAGGCGGTTCTCGAAATACTCCAGCTCCTGGGAGAACCAGTAGACACCGGTGGTCAGGGAGGTGGGCCCGAAACGACCGGCGTAGCGCAACTCATTGCTGAGCTGGCTCTGGTCTACCCGGGTGTTGGCATGGAATGCGGTAATCGGCAGGGAGTCGATATCACCGAGCCCGACGGCACCGTACTCGCGCCAGGCGAGGATATTGGTGATGGTACCGTTACCGAAGGCCACATCCTGGTTGAACTCGGTGATGACGTGGGTCCACTCGTCTTCCTGGAAGCCCTCCTCGTTCTGGGCCACCTCGAATGAATCGCTGCTGTTATCCCAGTCTGTGACACCAAATGCGGCAGCGATCTGGGGCGCCGTGTATCCAGGGATAAGACCGTCATTGGTAGGGACCCATACAAATTCGTTACCCCGATTCTGGGCCACCACACCATCGGAATCCATCTTGCCGTGCTCCATGCGCACAAGCAGATCGGCCGTCTCGGAGAGCTGGACACTGACGCTCGGGCGAATGAAGAAGGTATCAGATGCACCTGCGCTGTCGTTGCCGGTATAGACATTCTCGAACCAGCCCTGGTCATCGTTGTAATAGGCAGTGAAGCGACCATTGACGGAGTCGGAAATTGCCCCGTTCACGGTGCCCGCAGCGACGGTGTCCAGGTTATCGGTGGTGGAGAGCTTGAACCTGCTGCTGAATTCCTCCGTGGGGCGGGCCGTCCGGATTACCACCGCACCGCCGGTGACGTTGCGGCCGAACAGCAGGCCCTGCGGTCCGCGCAACACCTCGATCCCCTCCAGGTCGAACATGTCGGTTACCACACCGGCATTCACCCCCATGTACATACCGTCGACGAACACGCCCACGGTCGGGTCAATAGACGGGATGGAGCTGTTGACGCCCAGGCCACGCACGGTGAAATTGGCGGTGTTTTTAACGGTGCCGACATCGTCGAGTTGCACGTTCGGCATCTTGAAGGACAGGTCCTGCAGGTCCTTGGTCTGCAGGGCTTCGAGCTGGTCGCCGGAGTAGGCAGTGGCCGCTACCGGCACCTCTTGCAGGCGCTCGGCCTCGGCCCGCTTGCGCGCGGTAACCTGGACTTCTTCCATGATGGTGCCCACTGCGCCCTCGGCGGCGTGGGCGGGCATGCCGCTGGCAAGCCAGAGGGTGGCTACCGAGCAGGCAGATACGAGGGTGGATACGTTCCTTGAATTGAACTGACGTCCCATTTTCTCTCTCCATTGCGATTGCGTTCTTTATTTTTGTCGCGACAACGGAAGCACTGCGATCGTACTGCATGCCCCACCTGTTGTTTTTGCTTTAGGGGCTCGACGAGTGATCGCGATTCTCTCGACCACCCGCGGGAACAGCAACGGGTGATATCCGAAGCTTACAACTAGTAAGTGAGGGGAGAAAGGAATTTTGTCTGGAAAAAGCTTCCTGGTAACGCAATAAGTCCTGCCTGCATGGAAAGGCAGCTCGCCAATTTGCCGCGCAAGCGGCGATTATCAGAGCGGTGAATATTCTCCATTCACCGAAAATATAATGCAGAGGAAAAACAGAAAAATTTTGGCGGGGAAAAATCCAGCTTTAGACCAGCCGGTCAATAATTTTGCGGCGTATCCGCACGGGTTGGTCGAGCCGACTCCAGTAGACCAAAGGATATGAATTGACCGAAGGGAGAATGACAGCGAAAGCTGATGTGCCGGTTAGGCACATGCCCTCGCTGTACGCATGGAAGCTTCCGCAGCAGTGCCGGGATATCAGCCGCACCTCAACTGCGATAGCCGTAAAGCCACCGCGCCATAGTGCCGCCGGTATTGCGCACCGAGTGGCTCGCCCCTGCCGGGATGAAAAGCTCCTCGCCAATGGCCGGGTGGGAAACGCGTCCGTCAATCTCCACCTCGATAGTTCCCTCCACGGGCATCAGTAATTCGTCCACCTCGTGCACGAAGTCCTCCCACCGCTGTCCCGGCGGGTCCGTCCAGAGGTCACAGGAAAACCCCCGGGCAGACCAGTCAGCGGACACGGCTGCCCTGTCCGGCTGTGTCACGGTGACAGCCTCTCCACCTTCCAGCTTCCGTCATCCTGCAGCAGGTACATAAAGCGATCGTGAAGCCGGCTGGCCCTGCCCTGCCAGAATTCCACTGTGTCCGGCACCACCCGGTAACCGCCCCAGAAGTCCGGTAAGGGCACTTCATCCGGAAAGCGCTCCCGCGTCTGCAGGAAGGCTTTTTCCAGTTGCTCACGGGACTCCACCGGTTCACTCTGGTGTGACGCCCAGGCCGCGAGCTGGCTGTCCCGCGGCCGCGTCTGGAAATAGGCTTGCGCCTCCTGCCGGTCGAGTTCCTCCGCACGGCCATAGATGATGACCTGGCGATCCAGCGCGTGCCACGGGAACAGCAGGCACACCTGCGGGTTGGCGGCGATATCCCTGGCCTTCTGGCTCTGCAGGTTGGTAAAGAAGGTAAATCCCTTATCCCCGTATCCTTTCAGCAGTACGACCCGCTGTGAGGGCCTGCCATTCGCATCGGCGGTGGCCAGTATCATGGAGCTGGGATCCGAAAGGCCCGCGGGGGCCAGTTCCTGCAACCATTTGTCAAATTGCTCCAACGGGGTATCGCATAGGTCCGCGCGGCTCAGGCCGCCGCTGACATATTCCCGACGCCACTGATCAATTTCCATCCAATCCTATTCCTTGTTCTGCAGGGTTCGACATGCAGCTAGTCTATATCTTCCCGGGCGTCTTTTCCCGGTTGCCACCAGCTGCGCGATTTTCCTTCTCAGGGCGACAGCCGATGCCCAATTATCCGGTGTTTTTTCCCCGCCTGGTGCAGAGTCTGCGGACGCTTGCGGCCTTCACGGGCGGCCGCTAGGCTCCTTGCCACTTGCTAACCAATAAGTCCAAATCAAGGAACAGAGCAGTTATGTCCTCCGCGCCAACCTGTGCCCAGGTGCTTATGCGCCTGCTGCGTGAACACCAGGTAGAAAAAGTCTTTGGCATTCCCGGTGTCCACACGATTGAGCTCTACCGCGGCCTGCCCGGTAGTGGCCTGCAACACGTGACCCCGCGCCACGAGCAGGGTGCCGCCTTTATGGCCGACGGCTACGCCCGTGCCAGCGGCAAGCCCGGGGTCTGCTTCCTGATCACCGGTCCCGGCCTCACCAACGCTGCCACCGCAATGGCCCAGGCCTTTTCCGACTCTATCCCCATGCTGGTGATTTCCGCGGTCAATCGCCGCGAAGACCTCGGCATGGGTCGCGGGCGCCTGCACGAGCTGCCCCGCCAGAGTGACGCCAGCCGCGGTTACTGCATATGGCAGCACTCACTGACCGACGCCGGACAGTTGCCGGAAGTCATTGCCCGCGCCTTCCAGCTGCTGTGTTCCAGCCGCCCCGGCCCGGTGCATATCGAAATTCCCATCGACCTGTTTCCCGCGGCCATGCCCGGCAAACTGGAAGATTACCGCGCCTGCCCCGCTCCCGCCCTACCCGCGCCCAATGCCGCCGCGGTTGAGACTGCTGCCGGCTGGCTGCAGGAAGCCGAGCGCCCGGTAATCCTGCTCGGTGGTGGCGCCCAGGCCTGCAGTGAAAGTGCTACCCGCCTGGCCGAGCAACTGGGTGCACCGGTGTTCCTGTCGCTGGCGGCCAAGGGTATCGTGGACGAGCGACACCCCCTGTGCGGCGGCGCCAACCTGAGTTTCGATTGCGTGCGTGAACGGGTGGAAGGGGCCGACGTGGTCCTCGCTGTGGCCACCGAACTGGCCGAGACCGACCGCAACCTGGTCCGGGAAAATTATGATTTCAAGGGCCGCTTGATCCGTGTCGACATCGACCCGACGCAACTGGTTTGCAATGCCAATCCGGACCTGGCCATCTGTGCCGACGCCGACGCCACCCTGCGCCAGCTTTCAAGCGCCCTGCCTGCCGGCGGGGCCGAAGAGCATGAGGCGGTGAAGGAGGAGGTCGCACAACTGGTGAGCGCCTGTCGCAAGGAATGGTGGCCCGGTTCTGAAGAGCGCTTTCCCTGGGTCCAGGCGCTGCGAGAAGCATTGCCCGAAGACGGCGTGCTGGTAACAGATTCCACCCAGCTGGCTTACAACACCAATCACGCACTTCCGCTATACAGCGCGCGCAGCCACCTTACCTGTACCACGGGTTACGGCACCCTGGGCTTCGCCCTGCCCGCGGCCGTGGGTGCGCGACTCAGTGGTGCGCGCGAGGTGGTTGCACTGATCGGCGACGGTGGCCTGATGTTCACCCTCGGCGAGCTGGCGGTCGCGGTGGAACAGCGGTTGCCGCTGCCGATACTGGTCTGGAACAATTCCGGCTATGGCGAGATCCGCGACTTTATGGACGCGGCAAGCGTACCGCAGGAAGGCGTCAACCTCGTGACGCCGGACTTCGTCGCCCTGGCTAAATCCTTCGGGGCCGAGGGCTGTCGGATCGAGCGGCCGGAACAGCTCCGCGAGGCGGTTGCGGATGCACTGCGACGCAAGATGCCCACGCTGATCGAAATCACCGCGCCCCGAGACTGATTCAGGGGGCATGCCGGAACCTGGGGGCATAGCCCCGGCAACCGGGTGAACAGAACTATTGCAGAGAAATTGAGACATGACCGACTTCAGCAAGATGCACACGGACAAACTGTATTTGAATGGCCAGTGGCAGCCGTCCCGGGGTGGCGACTTACATGCGGTAATCAACCCCGCCACCGAGGAGGAAATCTGCAAGGTGGTCCAGGGAACCGCCGAGGATGTGGATATCGCCGTGGCCGCTGCCCGCGAGGCCTTCAAAACCTGGCGCAACACCAGTGCCGCCGAGCGCAGGGACTACCTCCACGCCATCGCCGACGCCATGGAGGCGCGCAAGGAGGACCTGATCGATGCGGTGTCCCGGGCGCTGGGCTGTCCGCCCCACATCAGTGAGTGGCTGCACGTGGACGGGCCCATCTATGCGGTGCGTTACTACGCCGACCGCGCGCAGCTGATGGAGAAGACCGAAAAGGCTGCCCACTCGCTGGTCCTGCGCGAGCCGGTAGGGGTTTGCGGTTTCATCACTCCCTGGAACTATCCGCTGCACCAGTTCGTGGGTAAGGTGGCACCGGCGCTGGCCGCCGGCTGCACCATGATCACCAAACCGTCGGAAATGACCCCGCTGCAGGACTATGTCATGGCGGAGATCATCGACTCCGTCGGCCTCCCGGCCGGGGTCTTCAACCTGCTGCCCGGGGCCGGCCCCATCGTCGGCGCCGCCCTCTCCGCCCACCCGGATATCGACATGGTCTCTTTCACCGGCTCCACCCGTGCCGGTATCGAGGTAGCCCGGGCAGCGGCCCCGACGGTCAAGCGCGTGACCCAGGAACTGGGTGGAAAGTCACCCCTGATCATCACTCCGGATGCCGACCTGGAGACGGCGGTGCGCTGGGGCTGTGAGGACGTATTCATCAACAGCGGCCAGACCTGCACCGCGCTCACCCGCATGCTGGTCCCCGCCGACCACTACGAGGAGGCGGTGGAAATAGCACGCCGCGTGGCCGAGGAAATCTCGCTCGGCACTGGCCCGGACGATTTCATGGGCCCGCTGTCCTCGGCCCGCCAGCGGGACATAGTGCGCGGTTATATCGAGAAAGGCATTGCCGAGGGCGCGCGCCTGGTGACCGGCGGTGCGGAACAGCCCGAGGGCTTCAGCAAGGGGTTCTATGTCAAACCGACCGTATTCGCGGACGTGACCAATGACATGACCATTGCCCGCGAGGAAATCTTCGGCCCGGTGACCTGCATGATCCCGTACCGGGACATGGACGAGGCCATCGCCATCGCCAATGACACCGAGTACGGGTTGTCCAGCGGTGTCTGGGCAAAGGACGCGGAGAGCGCCCTGCCGGTGGTGCGCCGTATCGAGGCCGGGCTCTGCTTCGTCAACGGGGGCGAGTTCAACTACGACGCCCCGTTCGGCGGCTACAAGCGCTCCGGCAATGGGCGTGAATTCGGCGATGCCGGTCTCGACGAGTTTATCGAGCTGAAATCCGTCCAGCTGCCGGCATAAAATACTGCGCCGCCCCACCCCGGGGCGGCGCAGTCGGGCATCTTGGGAAATCGTAGCGAGCGGGTGGCTGGTGGAGTCCGCCGGAGCGGAGCAACCGGAGCGTACATACAGTACGTGAGGATTGTGAGCACCGCCGGACGCCACCAGGCGCACGCGCAGTAGATTTGCGGAGGTGCCCGGTTGACTGCCCGTTCCGGCCCCGCTATCTTTGCCTCCAACATCAAGAGAGTGGCTGACGCCAACGCCAACCTGCCGACCGGGGCAAGGTGGTTTTCTCACCGCATGGGGATATGCGGGAGAGATGGGACCCAGGAACTGGGTAATCCTGCCGGATCTGCGAACCCGATTTCGCCGCTTCCACGTCAGCCCTCCAGTTTTATCAATGGAGGGACCATGTCCGTATCACCGCTCAGCAGTTCAGACGTTATCGAAATAGAGATTGCCAGCCAACGCAGCCGCACCGCCGTACGCGCCGTGCGACGGGCCGACCGGCAATTGCTGTGGCAGCTACTGTTCGAAACGGCGGAAGAGGCACTACAATTCGCCACCAACTGCCGCGCCAGCCGGGATCCCATTACGGCCCACAAGGCCTGCGAACTGGCCGGTTAACAGCTAGACTAAGCGCCAAAAGCGCCAGTTTGAGGAGCTAACAACAAGACCATGTCCAAGCCAGAACAATTCTTCCAGCACCTGCGCGATGAACTGAAGCAGATCGAGGCCGACGGCCTCTACAAGCGCGAGCGCATCATCACCTCACAGCAGGCGGCGCAGATCCAGGTAAACAACGAGGCCGAAGTACTCAACTTCTGTGCCAACAACTACCTGGGCCTGGCCAACCACCCCGACCTCATCGAGGCGGCCAAGGAGGGGCTGGACCAGTACGGCTTTGGCATGGCATCGGTGCGCTTTATCTGCGGCACCCAGGACATTCACAAGGCGCTCGAGTCGCGGCTGTCGGAATTCCTGCGCACCGAGGACACCATCCTCTACACGTCCTGCTTCGATGCCAATGGCGGCCTGTTCGAGACGCTGTTGGGCCCGGAGGATGCGATCATCTCCGATGCGCTGAACCACGCCTCCATCATCGACGGCGTGCGCCTGTGCAAGGCGAAGCGCTACCGCTATGCCAACAACGACATGGCGGACCTGGAAGCCAGGCTGCAGGAGGCCGACTCCGCCGGCGCGCGCACCAAGCTGATCGCCACCGACGGTGTCTTCTCCATGGATGGTGTCATCGCCAACCTGAAAGCCCTGTGCGACCTGGCCGACAAGTACAACGCCCTGGTGATGGTGGACGATTCCCACGCAGTGGGCTTCCTCGGCGAGCACGGCCGCGGCACCCACGAGTACTGCGACGTGATCGACCGTGTGGATATCATCACCGGCACCCTGGGCAAGGCCCTGGGCGGCGCCTCCGGCGGTTTCACTTCCGGGCGGAAGGAAATCATCGATATGCTGCGCCAGCGCTCGCGCCCTTATCTTTTCTCCAACTCGGTGGCGCCCGCTATCGTCACCGCCTCCCTGAAAGTCCTCGACATGCTGATGGAGGGCGGCGAGCTGCGCGAGAAACTGCGCGAGAATTCCGCCTACTTCCGCGAGCGCATGACCGCGGCCGGCTTTGACCTGGCCGGGGCCGACCACCCGATCATCCCGGTGATGATCGGCGACGCCGCCCTCGCCCAGCAGATGGCCGACAAGATGCTGGAGCGCGGCATCTACGTAGTGGGCTTCTTCTACCCGGTGGTACCCAAGGGGCAGGCCCGCATCCGCACCCAGATGTCTGCCGCCCATACCCGCGAGCAGCTCGACCGCTGTATCGATGCGTTTGTGGAAGTTGGCCGCGAGCTCAATATCATTTAATCCTGTTTACGATCGCGGCCATGGGCTGCTCCCGGGTCCCGCATAGCGGGCGGTGGGAGCGGCCCATGGCCGCAATCCATGCATATTCTGGCACCAAACATGAAAGCACTTTCCAAACTGAAGTCCGAACCGGGTATCTGGCTCACCGAAGAGGAGGTTCCCGAGCCCGGGCACAACGACCTGCTGATCAGGATCCGCAAGACCGCCATCTGCGGCACCGACATGCACATCTACAACTGGGATGAGTGGTCCCAGAAAACCATCCCCGTTCCCATGGTGGTGGGCCACGAATATGTAGGTGAAGTGGTTGGCATGGGCCAGGAAGTGGCCGGATTCGAGATCGGCGATCGCGTCTCCGGCGAGGGGCACATCACGTGTGGCCACTGCCGCAACTGCCGCGCCGGGCGGCGACACCTGTGCCGCAACACCTATGGCGTGGGCGTGGACCGCCAGGGTGCCTTCGCAGAATACCTGGTGATCCCGGCACTCAATGCCTTCAAGATCCCGGACAATATTTCCGACGAGCTCGCGTCAATTTTCGACCCCTTTGGCAACGCGGTACACACCGCCCTGTCCTTCGACCTGGTGGGCGAAGATGTGCTGATTACCGGCGCCGGCCCAATCGGCATAATGGCCGCAGCGGTGGCCCGCCACGTGGGCGCGCGCCATGTGGTTATCACGGATATCAATGACTACCGCCTGGAACTGGCGAAAAAGATGGGAGCCACCCGCACCGTCAACGTCAGCCGCGAGAAGCTGGCAGACGTGATGAACGAGCTGGGCATGAGCGAGGGCTTCGACGTGGGCCTGGAAATGTCCGGCGTGGCAGTTGCCTTCCGCGATATGCTCGAGGCAATGAACCACGGCGGCAAGATCGCCATGCTGGGCATCCCCCCGGGCGAGATGGCCATCGACTGGAGCCAGGTGATCTTCAAGGGGCTGATCCTGAAGGGTATCTACGGCCGCGAGATGTTTGAAACCTGGTACAAGATGGCGAGCCTGATCCAGTCGGGCCTGGACCTGTCGCCGATCATTACCCACCAGTTCCCGATCGAGGAATTCCAGCAGGGCTTCGACACCATGGGCTCCGGCGAGTCGGGCAAGGTTATCCTGGACTGGCAGTAATCCCCACTTGCCACCCGGCCCACGGGCCGGGTGCTTCGCCCTCCGGGCGCCCCACCTTCATTCTCTCCGGTTTCGCTGCGCCCCGCCGCGGGACCGGCTGTCCCCTGGCTACCCGCCAGGCGTGCTGACCGACCTGCTGACCGGGCAGTTTCGGCCAACTGGTTCTAAACTCTGGTGACAGACCAGAAGCGGTGAATTCTACGCCAGACACCGGTTTGGCAGTGCCGCACCCACCGAGTTTGAGGAGAGCAGATCATGAAACCTAGCTGTCGTTTACTTCTGGGCGCCGCGGCTCTGTCGCTGGCTTCTTTTGCGCATGCGGACGTGGTCATCGAGATGCACGCGGTGAGCAAGGACGGCGTGGGCAAGCCCATTGGCAAGGTGGTGGCCACCCAGTCAAAGTACGGCGTGGTCTTCACGCCGATGCTCGAGGGCCTGCCCTCGCGCGGTACCCTCCACGGCTTTCACGTGCACCAGAATCCCAGCTGCGAGCCGGCCGAAAAGAATGGCAAGGTAGTGGCCGCCCTCTCCGCCGGCGGCCATTACGACCCCAAGAGCACCAATCGCCACAGCTTTCCCTGGGGGACCGGCCACCTGGGCGACCTGCCGGCACTCTATGTGGATCAAGACGGCAAGGCTTCCAGCCCGGTGCTGGCCCCGCGCCTGAAGCTTTCGGACCTGAAGGGCCGCGCATTGATGATCCACGCCGGCGGTGACAATTACTCGGACGAACCCAAGGCCCTGGGCGGTGGCGGTCCCCGCGTCGCGTGCGGCGTGATCCGCTGAGAGCACCGCGATGGCGCGCCTGGCGGTAGTCCTGTTCCTGGTCCTGCTGTTGCTGGCCCTGGCAGGGGCCATCCAGCAATGCAGCAAGGACGACCGCCAGGTATCGGATGAAGCGCCAACCACCGGGGCGGGCGCGGACTGATATCCCGGCCCCGCCCCCTTACCGTTATCAGCGGATCAGGGACACCTGTCGCGCGTAGGTGTACTCCTGCAGCCCGAAGTGACCATACGGGTAGCTGTAGGTGGCGTGCTCGCCGGCGATGCGGCTCGAGTGAATACCGCCTACGGTGCACACTCCCGTGGCACAGACAATCTGGTCCGACCAGCTCTTGATCGAGTACACCCGGTTGGCGATTGGCCTGCCGTAAAGCCAGTCGAGGAACGGGCTCGAGACCGACAGTCCGTAAGTGCCACAGGTACTGTTGTAGACGTTGAACGGATAGGTTCCGCATGTCCACAACCCGCGATAGGCCCCTGCCACACCGACAAAGGCATCCACCCAGTTTTCCCGGCCGAGCTTGATGATCTGCTGTGCCGCCAGGGTCACTCCCATCGAGTGCCCGATCACATCGATTTGCCCGCTGCACGAGGTTTCAATCGCCAGCTCGATGGCATCCCGCACCGGGATTTCCTCCGGGCCATCGTGGTTGTTGCAGGCAGCACAGGACTTTGAACCCCAGTCCGGCCGGAAAATCTGCGCGGCGGCGTAACCCTCTCCCAGCAGTGCCTGGTACGTGTTGTCCCAGTCCGCCGGCGAGCCGGTATTGCCGTGTACCAGCACCACGCTGTCCAGGCAGGCGGCCGCCCTTACCGGGACCAGCAGGCACCAGAAAAGCAGCATCGGGATGAGCAGGCGGGATATATGTGTTTTGTCGTTCATGGTTTCTCTCTCGCTGGAGGCGTCCCGGCTATGGCGCGCCGGGGTAATGCCGATGGATTGCAAGCCCGACAGCATCACCCCGCATCCCTCGTGGGGCGAACCAGACCCTCGCTGCTACAATTCTCGGCATTGGCGGTGGCAGTGGAATCCGACCTAGGTGGCACTTGGTCGCGTCCGGCCACCCTCCTTTGGCTCGCGGGCAGGTCCCATGGCACGTTTTTTCTCGATTCTGGCGCTAGCGCTGGTGATTATTGCCGGGGTGGCTTACCTGTATTTTTCCAGCCGGGAAGTCGAAGTGCGCTTCAGCGAGGCACAGATACAGCAAGCCCTGCAGCGCAGCCTGCCGGTGACCCGGACCTACCTGGTGATATTCGAGCTGACCCTGGACAACCCCCGCGTAGAGCTGGCCGAGGATACCGGTCGGGTGCAGGCCGGCCTCGACATCACGCTGGCGATCAACTCCCGGGAGGGCAGCAAGGATTTTCGCGGCTCTGCAGACATTTCCGGCGTGCCTTCGTTTGCGAGCCCGGAAGCGGCATTTTACCTGCAGGCGATTGAAGTAGAGCGTCTGGAAATAGCCGGGTTGGGAGATGAGCAACTTGAACGGGCGCGCAGCGCCGTACAGCTGGCCCTGTCCGAATACTACCGGCACCACCCCATCTACCGGCTGAAAGGCGAGAGCATCCGGCAACGCCTCGCACGCATGGCCCTGAAGGATGTCGAGATCGATGGCGACGAGGTAGTGATTACTCTCGGGCCCTAGCCTTTTCCGCAGCCTCGGCGGCAGATATCTTGTTGATGAGGAACCGACTGGTGGTCCCCTGCACCAGCAGGGAAAACAGCACCACGCCAAATACCATCGACTGCACCGTGTACCAGTAGGGAAGCTCGGTAGGCAGGGCGAGCACCAGCGCCAGCGCGATCACTCCGCGCAGCCCGCCCCAGCTCAAAACCACCCGCCAGGGCTTGGGGATCGGCGGGCCCACATAGCCGCTCAGCGGCGCTACCAGGAAGATAGCCAGTGCCCGCGCACCGACTGCGCCGGCAATCGCCATCACCATCGCCAACCACTGCTGGGTAAACATAGCGGGAGTAATTACCAGCCCCATGATCACGAAGACCAGTGCGGTAAATAACAGTGCCAGCCATTCCCAGGTCGACCCCGCGTCGGCCAGGTACGTCTTTTCCTGCTCCCGCAGGCAGGCACGCGCGACAATGGCGCAGGTCATCACGGCCAGGATACCCGAGACGTGCAACACGTGCTCGGCCAGGTAGAAAGTCCCGAATGCCGACAGTACCAGTGCCACCAGCGCAGCGCCGGCCGAGCGCAGGAAGAGCACGACGATTGCCGTCACCAGGCCACAGAGGAGCCCCAGGGCCAGGCCACCGAAGAAAATCACCACGAAATACAGCGCGATGGCGCCTGCACCGGCCAGCGGTTCGCCGGTGCTCGCCGCACCCTCCATTACACTGTGGCTGGCCACACCGAGCACCAGCGAGAACAGCACGATCGCAGCCGCATCGTTGAACAGGCTTTCGCCCTCCACCAGTGTCAACAGTTCCTCGTCCGCGTCCGTTTGCCGCAGCTTGTTGATCACTGCCACCGGATCGGTAGCGGCCAGGATGGCGCCAGTGAGGAAAGCTGCGATCCAGGGAAAGCCCGGGTGGTCGATGCCGTAATAGAGCAGTACGCCGGTCAGCAGCGCCGTTATGACCATCCCCAGGGTGGCCAGGAGCACAATCGGGCCCAGCCAGCGTTTCAGTAGCGCCGGCTTGATGCGCCAGGCGGCCTCGAAGATCAGCACCGGCAGGATTACGAAAAAGACCAGCTGCTGCATGTTGTCGGCGCGGATGCCGGTGTCGAAATCGATCACTGGCAACAATATACCCGCCCCCACCCCGGCGATCAGGCATCCGAGGGTATTGTCGGTGCGCAGCACTCGCGCCAGGACCAGCCCGGCCAGGGCAGCCACCGCCATATACAGCCCCTGCCCCACCAGGACGGTAACGCCTTCCATCTTTGCGCCTCTCCTATTCCACGCCGCGGTCGCTGGCGATGACGGACTTCGGCTTCACTTCCGGCACCAGCTCACTGAGCGGCACAGCCATGCCGCGCTCATTGATCACCTCCACGTGGTGGCGGCGCAGCTGGCGCGGTTCCGTAACACCGCAGGAATGCGCGATATAGCCGACCTCGTAAGCCATATTGCGGGCGTAATTGTAGACCCGCTCTGCCTTGTTCACCGGGTCCAGCCCCTGCTGTAAATCGGGGTTATGGGTAGTGACGCCAGTGGGACAGGTGTTCCTGTTGCATTGCATGGCCTGGATACAACCGAGGGAAAACATGAATCCGCGCCCGCAATTGACGAAGTCCGCGCCCATCGCAATTGCCCAGGCCACCATCGATGGCGTCAGCAGCTTGCCGGCACAGATTACCTTGATGCGCCCGCGCATACCGTACTGGTCCAGCAGGTCCACCACCAGCGGCAGGCTGCGGTTAAGGGGTAGCCCCACGTAGTCCATCAGGCTCTGGGGCGCCGCACCGCTGCCGCCATCGGCACTGTCGATAGTAATAAAGTCCGGCGCGCTCTCGGGGCCACGCAACTGGATCGCCTCGCACATCTTGTGCAACCAGTCGGTGGATCCGATCACGCACTTGAAGCCGGTGGGCTTGCCGGTGACATTGCGAATGCGCACGATCATATCCAGCAACCCGTCCACAGAATCAAACTCGGGATGACCATTGGGGCTGATGGAATCCTCACCCTCGGGGATTCCCCTCACCCGGGCTATTTCCCCGGTGACTTTAATCCCCGGCAGGATTCCCCCCTTGCCGGGCTTGGCGCCCTGTGACAGCTTCAGCTCGAACATCCGCACCTGCTCATGCGCCGCCACCCGGGCCAGTTTTTCGTCTGACAACAGGCCCTTTTCATCGCGCACACCATATTTGGCGGTCCCGATCTGGAAGACGATGTCGCACCCCCCTTCCAGGTGGTACGGCGCCAGCCCCCCTTCACCGGTGTTGAGCCAGACGCCGGCCCTGGCCGCACCGTGGGACAGGGCCTTCACCGCCGGTACCGACAGGGCACCGAAACTCATACCGGAAATATTGAAAAACGAGCTGGTGGTGTAGGGCTGCGCGGCAAACCCCTCCCCCACCGTGACCGGCGTCGGCGGTACCGCATCCTTTTCCAGTGTCGGGAAAGGATCATTGAGGAAGAGGACATCTCCCGGCTGGTTCAGGGGGCGCGTAGAACCGAACGCCAGCGTGGAGTCCACATTCTTGGCCGCGCGGTAGACCCAGCTGCGCTGCGCGCGATTGAACGGCAATTCCTCCCGGTCGAGGGCAAAGAAATACTGGCGGAAAAACTCGCCCAGGTGCTCGAATTTGTAGCGCAGGTGGCCGATCACCGGATAGTTGCGGCGGATCGCGTGCTTTGTCTGGCTTATATCGGACAGGTAGAGGTAGACGATGTACAACACCAACAGCACCAGCGCAAATGCAAACAGTAGCGCGAATACCTGCAAAACCTGCACCGCGAAGGCACGAATGGCCTCTACTGCCGCCAGGTCCATAAGCTCTCTCCCCCTGAAAATTCCGTCTGCTTGTGCAGGCAAGCGTACTACGCCCGGCATATCACTCCCAGTCTTGCATCCGGGACGCCACCCGACCGGCACGCATGAGGCCCCCCTGGCCTAAACTCCCTGTTCAGGCGCAGCGCCTGCACCCGGGTCCCCACCTTCCATCACCAGCGGGAGCAACCATGGACATCTACGAGCGACTGAAGAAAGACCACGAAACACAGCGCGAGCTGGCCGCCGACATCATGCATACCTCGGGCGACAGCCCCGAGCGGAGATCGCTCTGGAAAGATTACCGACGCGAGGCCGAGGCCCATGCGGCAGCGGAGGAACAGGTGTTCTACGCCGCCCTGATGGAGAAGCCGGCCGGCCAGGACAAGGCGCGGCATAGCGTGGCCGAGCACAAGCAGGCTGCAGACATCATCGAGGAACTCGCCGATGTGGATATGGGCAGCGGCGGCTGGATCCAGAAGTTCGAAAAGCTCAAGGAGCTGCTGGAGCACCACATGGACGAGGAGGAGCAGGAAATCTTCCAGTGTGCCAGGCAGGTCATCGATGACGACCGTGCCAGCGAGATGCCCGGGGAGTTCGACCAGCGCAAGAACAGGGAGCTGGGATCCTGACCCGGAGGGGGACTCCGCTCTTGCGCCGTGAGTAGGTCGCACCCTAAACTGTACATCCATACAGCATTCGGCGTTATCCCCCATGGCCAACGACCACTCCGCCAATCCCCTGCGCCCCAGGACCGGGCGCGGAGCCGCCAGTAATCTCGCCGGCCGTTTCGTGCCGTGCACCAGCACCCGCGAGGGTGACGGCTGGGAAACAGAGCTGGAACCGCTCGAACGCCTGGAGACCGAGGCGGTCGAGGAGAAAGCAAAGAGTATCATCGCCACCAATCGCTCCCCGGACCTGCCGTTCAGCCAGTCCATCAATCCCTACCGGGGCTGTGAGCACGGCTGCATCTACTGTTACGCGCGGCCGGCCCACGCCTATATGGACCTGTCGCCGGGCCTGGACTTCGAGAGCCGCCTGTTTTACAAGGCCAACGCCGCCGAATTGCTGGAGCGGGCCCTGCGCCGGGAGAGTTACCGCTGCAGTCCCATCGCACTGGGCTCCAATACCGACCCCTACCAGCCACTCGAACGGGAAAAGCAGGTGACCCGCCAGTTGCTGCAGGTAATGCAGCGCTTCAACCAGCCGGTCACCATCGTCACCAAGGGACAGCTGATCCTGCGCGACCTGCCGCTGCTGGCGGAGATGGCACAGGACAACCTGTGCCGGGTAGCCATCAGCGTCACCACTCTCAGCAATGACCTGAAACGCAGGCTGGAGCCCCGCACCGCGGGGCCCGCCGCCCGGCTGCGCGTCCTGGAGACGCTGTCACAGGCCGGTATACCCACTGCGGTCATGGCCGCCCCGATGATCCCGGCCCTCAACGACTGCGAGCTGGAGGATATCCTGTCGCGGGCAACCGGCGCCGGGGCCACCCGGGCCGCCTATATCCTGTTGCGCCTGCCCCACGAGGTGGCGCCGCTGTTTCGCCAGTGGCTGGAGGTGCACTACCCGGAGCGGGCCGCGCATGTAATGAGCATCGTGCAGCAGAGTCGCGGCGGCCGCGACTACCAGAGCGATTTCGCCCAGCGCCAGGCCGGCACCGGCGTCTTCGCCCGGCTGCTGCAGCAACGCTTCCGGGTGGCCTGCCGGAAACTGGGCCTGAACACAGGGGACGAGGGACTGGATTGCAGCCGCTTTCGCCGGCCGCCACGCCCCGGCGACCAAGGTGACCTGTTCAGTTTGTAAGGCATTTGCAGGGATAAAGGGGGTGGCTGCAGGGGCCTGGCACCCCGGCATACGCCGCTAGCGCCGCCACATAAAAAAGGCGATGCAATGCATCGCCTTTCAGCCAGGCCGGGGAGCCCAACTCCCCGGTTACGATTGAGGGGGCGGGTGCGCTAGCGCGTCTCGCCGCTATCAGCCAGTTGACCGGCTGTCATCTCGGCACCGGCGCTGAATCCCGGTGTGGTCTCTCCCGCATACTCCGGGAAGCCCCCGCGGCCGGAAATCGCCCGGTCGCCGGAAATCGTGCTGTCAGTTACCAGCAGTCCCTTGACCACCTGCCAGGCCACCGCCAGCGCGCCGACGATAAACACCACGTCGCCGATAGTGCGCACCCAGCGCAGGGTCTGCAGCAGGCCGCCCTGCATAAAGCCCTCGCTGCGCGCATACCAGAGTCCCTCGGAGGCGCTGGCGACGAACTGGATGATGCCGACCGGCAGCAGGCTGGTGAACAGCATCAGCACCAGGCCGCCGTTCAGCCACCAGAAAGCGGTTTTCATCAGCTTCTCGTCAAACACCAGTGACGGGCGGATATAGCGCAATACCAGCAGGGTGAAGCCGAGCGCGAGGAAACCGTAGACCCCGAACAGCGCCGCATGGGCGTGGGTGGCGGTGGTATTCAGGCCCTGCACATAGTAGAGCGCGATCGGCGGGTTGATGGAGAAGCCCAGCACGCCGGCGCCCAGCATATTCCAGAAGGCCACGGCGACGAAGAACATCAGCGGCCACTTCAGCTGCTGCATCCAGGGCGCGCGGCTCTTGAGGCTGTAATGCTCCCAGGCTTCGTAGCCCAGCACGATCAGCGGTACCACCTCGAGCGCACTGAAAGTCGCGCCTACCGCCATCACCGGCGTAGTAGTGCCCGAGAAATAGAGGTGGTGGAAGGTACCCGGTATGCCACCCAGCATGAACAGCGATGCCGAGCCCAGTGAAGCAATAGTAGCCAGGCGCTTGGATACCAGCCCCATGCTGCAGAAGATGAACGCCAGCGCCGCGGTGGCAAAGACCTCGAAGAAGCCCTCTACCCACAGGTGCACGATCCACCAGCGCCAGTACTCCATGATGGAGATGTGGGTCTTCTCACCGTAGAAGAAGCCGGCACCGTAGAACAGGCCGATGGCGATCACCGACGCCGTCAGCAGGGCGAGCAGGTGCTTGTCACCCGGCTGGCGCAGCGCCGGCACTATCGCGCGGAGCATCAGCACCAGCCAGAAGGCCACGCCAGTGAACTTGCCGATCTGCCAAAGGCGGCCAAGGTCAACGTATTCATAGCCCTGGTGTCCCAGCCAGAAACTCCACTCGGGCGGCATCACCTGGGCGATGGCCAGGTAGTTGCCGATAAACGAGCCCGCGACCACCGCCACCAGGGCCCAGAACAGGATGTCCACACCAAGTTTCTGGTACTTCGGGTCCCGCCCGCCATTGATGATCGGCGCCAGGAACAGGCCCGCGGCGAGAAAACCAGTGGCGATCCAGAATAGCGCCGACTGGATGTGCCAGGTGCGCACCAGGCTATAGGGGAACCACTTCGATGTATCTATCCCGTAAAAGCCCTGCCCCTCTACCGTGTAGTGGGCAGTAAAGCCACCCAGGAAGACCTGGAAGGTGAAGAGGGCCACCACGATAAACAGGTATTTGCCCAGTGCCCGTTGCGAAGGCGTGAGGGCGAAGCTGGTGAGCGGATCGGTGGCGGGCGCCACGGGATCCTCTTCGTCCTTGCTGCGGGCAAAAGACCAGACCCATACCAGGCCGCCGATGCCAGCGATCAGCAGCACCACGCTGACAATGGACCAGACGATATTTTCCGCGGTCGGCACATTGTCGATCAGCGGCTCGTGGGGCCAGTTGTTGGTATAGGTGGCCCCGCCCGGTGTCCGCTCGGTCGCCGCGGCCCATGCCGTCCAGAAGAAGAACTCGGCCAGCCGCTCGCGGCGCTCGGCATTCGGCAGGGTCGCCTCCTTCATGGCGTAACTGCTGCGCGTCTGCTGCAGTTCCGGCGCATCGCCGAACAGGCGGTGGTAATACCCGGCAGTAGCGCGGATGGCCTCGAGCCGCCTTTCGGACACTACCAGCTCACCGGTCTGCGGGTCGAAGCTGTTGCTGCGATAGGCCCGCTTCAGCGCATACTGCAGGGCATTCTGCTGCGCGCCGTCCAGCTCATCGTAAGGCTGGCCGTAATTGTCCTGCGCGGCCAGCTCGAGCCAGTTCACCAGCTCCCGGTGCAGCCAGTCGGCAGTCCAGTCCGGCGCCTGGTAAGCGCCGTGGCCCCAGACCGAGCCCAGCTGCATTCCCCCCACCGACTGCCATGCAGTCTGGCCGTCGAGGATACTCTCCCGCGTCATCAATACCGTGCCCTGCTCGGACACCACCTGGTCCGGTATCGGCGGGGCGGCGCGGTAGACCTCCTTGCCGACATAGCCCAGGATTCCGAAGGTCACCGCGAGGATCGCTATCAGCGTCCACCACAGCTTGTAATACTTCTTCATGATTTCCCCCTAAGCCCCTAGCATGCGCGCGGGCTTGTGCTCTGTGTGCTCTGTAAGTTGCGTGCAAAGAGAATGTCGTTTTCGAGCCGGATATGTTCCTGCAGGTCGGCCCTGAAGGCCTCCAGCCCCCGGTAGAGGGCGCGCCAGGTATTGCATGCGCCCGCCGGTGCGGTTATGCCATCAGTCAGGCGGTCGATGCCTTCGATAGCCGCCGCATGTTCGTCGTGTTCGTGCAGCATCACCTGGATCGGGCCGGCGGCCATGGCACCCTGCCCCCGGGCCAGCATGGGAAACAGGATCTGCTCCTCCTTGGCCATGTGCTGTTCCAGCTCGCGGGACATCGTCTGCAGGTGCGCAGCCAGCCCTCGCGGGCACTGCGGCTTGTCGCCATGGACCGTCTCCACCCGATCGGCGAGCCGCTGCAGCTCGGCCAGCTGCTCGCGATGCACCTGGTGAAAGCGTTCGAGCAGGTGGTTGATCAGTTCCGCATCGCTGGCCTGTCCCCAGTCCCGGGATTCTTCCTGCCGGCCCGCCAGGCCGGACAACTCGGCGAGGATCGCGTCCCCGTCCAGCCCCTCCGCCCTGATTGCCTCGCCCAGTGGCCTGTCACCCCCGCAGCAGAAACTCAGCCCCCGCCGGTTGAATACGGCACTGGCACCCGGAATGTCCCGGGCCAGCTGCTCCAGGGGCACGTCAAGAAAGTTCATCAGAGTCTCCCATTACCCATTAACTCTTTTTGGTAGGTGCGGGGCTCGCCCCGCAAAGAAGTATTTCAAATACATCTTTATGGTGGATTGTAGCTGCCGCCCCATAAGATGTAAACTATATGCATCTTATTAGTTGAGTGATTGCATGACATCCATGTTGATGAGTTACCGGGAATGGGGGGTGCGCAAGAGGGCCTACCTGCTCTGTGCCTGGCTCTGCCTGGCACTTGCAGCGGCCGGGGCCTTCCTGCCGCTGTTGCCAACGACACCGTTTCTGCTGTGCAGTGTGTGGCTCAGCGTCAAGGCGGATTCCGGCCTGGCCCACTGGCTCGTGAATCACCGCCGCTTCGGGCCGCCCATCCGTCGCTGGCAGAGCGAGCGGACACTCGCACGTTCCACCAAGTGGCTGGCCACTGCCATGATCACGGCAAACTGGCTGCTGCTGTGGGTCCTGGGCGCCAGCCTGCCCCTACTGGCGGCGCTCGCCGCCGGTTTCTGCGCGGCACTGGCTATGATCTGGCGTATTCCCACCACCCGGCCGGGCGTTGGAACCCGGGAGAACGAAGCATGAATATCACCCGCTACACCGACTATTCGCTACGAATCCTGATCTACCTGGCAGTGCACGGGGAGGGGCTGTGTACCATCTCGGAAATCGCCGAGAGCTACGGGATCTCCAAGAATCATCTGATGAAAATCGTCCAGGAGCTGAATGCGAAAGGCTATATCCAGGCGGTGCGCGGCAAGAACGGCGGCCTGCGGCTTAACCTGGATCCGGCAGAGATCAATATCGGCAAACTCGTGCGCGAGACCGAGGACGAAAGTCGGATGGTGGAGTGCTTTGGAAGTAACAACCAGTGCGTGATCACACCGGCATGCCAGCTCAAGGCGATACTCGGCCAGGCACTGGAGAGCTTTTTCATCACGCTCGAGCAGTACACCCTGGAGGACCTGGTCGGCGGTGGGCAGAGGCCGGTGCTGGCGGAGCTGCTGGATATCAGGGACGCCGCACAGAACAAATAGCGCCGGCGGCGAGGAGGGACAGCGCCGGGTTTAAATCCGGGGCGGCTTCAGGGAGAATACCGCTTTCCCCGCAGCCTGGAACACCCGTTTGCAACACTGGTCTGTTTACCTTATCCGCACTGCCCGGGGCACACTGTACACGGGTGTGACCAGCGATGTGGAACGCCGCTTTGCCGAGCATGCTGCCGGCGGCGCCCGGGCGGCCAAGGCACTGCGCGGTCGCGGCCCGCTCACGCTGGAATTTCACTGCGAGGTGGGAAACAGGTCAGCGGCGCTGCAGCTGGAGGCTCACATCAAGAAGTGGCCCCGGTATTGGAAAGAGGAGCTGATTTGCGGCCGGCGACAGCTGCCCGCCCTGAACCGGGCAGAGGAGTTAGCGCCGGCAGATCCCGCCCATACAGACTGACCCCCTCACCACTAATCATCCCTGCTCCGGTCCGGGGGAGTCTCCACAGCGTCCCGCTTCCCGGCGGCATATGCCCGCGAGATTTTCCGCAGGCTGGCCATGTGGCTGGAGAAATTGCGGCAGGCACCGCACATCATCAGGTGAAAACGCAGGCTGGCACGCTCACTGAAATCGAGCGGTCGCTCCTGCGCCTCTGACAGCAGTCGGGTGACTTCGCGACAACTTTTCATACGTATTCGTACCTCCCCTAGCCTCGCTCGGCAAACCAGTTATTTTCCAGGCACTCCCGCAGCCGCAGCCGTGCCCGGTGCAGGGTGACGTTCAGGTTACTCACTGAAATTTCCGCCGCCGCGCAGATTTCATGGCTTTCCAGCTCGATAAATTCCCGCATCATGAATACCTGTGCCTGGCGCCCGGGCAGGTGGTCGAGACAGGTCTCGAAAATGCGCCAGAACTCGCGGTCGTCCACTGCCGATTCCGGGTCAACCCATGGCACCGGCCGTTCCTCGGGACGCCAGTGGCCGCGGCGGGTGAACAGCTCGTCCAGGTCGCTCTCCTCACCTGTCGTACCCACCAGCCTGTCCGCCTCCACATAGCGACTGCGCTGGCGCAGCACGTCGGCGATCTTGTTTTTCAGGATGGCGAATACCCAGGTCTTCAGGGCCGAGCGGCCGCCGAAAGAGCGCGCGCTTTTAAGGGCGCCCACCAGCGCCTCCTGGACCGCGTCTTCCGCCAGGTCCTGGTCGCCCAGTTGCAGGGTCGCAAAGCGCTGCATCTGGCTGCGCAGGCCCTCAAGGTACTCCGGGTCCGTCAGCGCTGTCGCGCCACCCGCCACATGTTCGCTCACTCATTTCTCCTGAATCAGGAAGCCGGCCCCTGCGGCCAGACACCATCACCCGACCTGAACGACATCAGGGCAAACCGGGCAGCCTTATGCCGCGGCAATAACCCGGTTTACCCCCTACTGTCGGACGGGCCACCTGTTTTCTTACAGTCGGGCCCGCGCATCGTCCGGCCTCCGCGGAAAACTCACCACGGAATCTCGCTGCCGTCGTAATTCATAAAGTGGCCACTTAAATCCATACCTGCGCCAAGCATTACCCCCCTGAGGCCGGTGGCGCTCTCTTCCGCAGAAATCAGCGCATTGGGGCCACCCATATCGGTCTTGACCCAGCCCGGGTGCAGGGCGATCACGCTGATGCCTCTCTCCCGCAGGTCGACGGAGAGGCTCTTCACCACCTGGTTCACGGCTGTCTTCGAGCTGCGGTAGATATAGCCGCCGCCGGAGCTGTTATCGGCAATACTGCCCACCTTGCTGCTCAGCACCGCGATTACCTTGCGTTCGCTGGCGGCCACATTGTCACAGAAGGTCTCGGCCAGCATGTAGGGCGCAATGGTGTTGGCCTCCAGCACCTTGCGCCACTCTTCCCGATCGACGCGACCGAACAGGGTGCCCTTGGGACCGTAATAGCCCGCATTACTGACCAGGATATCCAGGGGCTGGTCGCCCAGCTTCTCCGCCAGCTGCGCCATCTGGTCGTAGTCGGTGACATCCAGTTGGTGTACCTCCAGTTGCGGATATTCCCCTTCGAGGGCGTGCAGCCCACCGGCTTGGGCCGGGTCGCGGCAGGTGGCGAACACGCGCCAGCCATCGGCAGCGAACTGGCGGGTCATTTCCAGGCCAATCCCGCGATTGCAGCCGGTAATGAGTACTGTGCCGGGCATAAGGGCTCCTTCGTGTTATTCTTGAACGCCAATCATAACAAGCCTGCGGACATGTATTATTCTCTCGGCGATCTCCTGTGGATTTTCCTGCTGGCACTGTTCGGCTGGTATCTCTGGGCCGGCATGGCCGCCAAGGAACTCGCGCGCAGGGCCGCCGCCAGCCACTGCCGGCAACTGGGTGTCCAGCTGTTGGACGACACCGTGGCCCTGGTGCGTACCAGGGTGCGACGCAACCGCAACGGCCGGCTGGCCCTGCAGCGCCAGTACGAGTTCGAGTTCACCTCCACGGGGGAACGGCGCTACAGCGGCATCGTAGTGCTGCATGGCAACCGCGTGGAACAACTACAGCTGTCTCCCCACCACCTTGCCTGAAACCGGACCGGAACCAAACATGCAACGCGGAATCTATCGCCACTACAAGGGCGCCCTTTACGAACTGTTGGAAACAGCCACCCACAGCGAGACCGGGGAACGGCTGGTGGTTTACCGGGCACTCTACGGAGATTACGGTGTCTGGGTACGGCCGCTGGAGATGTTCGCCGAGTCGGTGGAGCAGAATGGCCACCCCGCACCCCGCTTCGACCTGGTGAAGGCATTTGACTAGGCAGTTATCGCGCCAGTAATGTTGCCCCCCTCTGTGGAACATTGTGACGGCTCATCAGAGCCCGGCCACAACGGAACCTTAAAAAACTCAAGCAGACACTGGATAAGGTCACTCGGTGAACGACAAGAAAATAATGATCTACGGTGCCTATGGCTATACCGGCGAGCTCATCGCCCGTGCCGCCGTGGCCAAGGGATACCGGCCGGTGCTGGCCGGTCGCAATGCGCAGAAGCTGCAGCCCCTGGCTGAAGAGCTGGGCCTGCCGGCGATGGCCATCAGCCTGGACGCCACCGAGACACTGGAACGCATGCTGGGCGATATAGACGTGGTGATTCACTGCGCCGGCCCCTTCTCCGCCACCGCCGAGCCGATGATGCGCGCCTGTATCGCCGCAGGCGCCCACTACCAGGACATCACCGGCGAGATGCGGGTCTACCAGCAGGCCAATGACCTGCATGCAGAGGCCCAGGCCGCCGGCGTGGTGCTCTGTCCCGGGACGGGCTTCGACGTGATTCCCACCGACTGCCTGGCCGCCGCTCTGCATCATGCCATCCCGACCGCCACCCACCTGACGCTGGGATTCGATTCCGATTCCAGCTTCAGCCCGGGCACCGCCAAGACCTCGATCGAGAGCCTGGGCGTGGGCAGCGCCGTGCGCCGCAATGGCAAGGTCGAGATCATCGAACACGCCTCCCTGACGCGGAAGATCGATTTCGGCCGCGGCGACAAGTTTGCCGTCGCCATTCCCTGGGGCGACGTGGTGACCGCCTACTACTCGACCCAGATTCCGAATATCGAAGTCTACATTCCCATGAGCCCCCGCCGGGCGAAGAAGCTGAAACGCCTCAACAAGCTTCGCTGGCTCCTGCGTATGGAATGGGTGCAGAACTGGCTCAAGAACCGGGTTGAGAAATCCGTGAAGGGGCCGAGTGAGGAGAAGCGTGCCGAGCAGCAGACGTGGGTCTGGGGCGAAGTGCGTAACGACCGTCGCGGCGAGCGCAAGATCGGCCGGGTGGTTACTGCCAACGGCTACGATGTAACCGTACATGGCTCACTGGCGGTGATGGAGTACCTGCTCAGCTATGAGGGGCCGGGCGGCTACTTTACCCCGTCGAAGTTGTGCGGGCCCGAGCTGGTGGAGAAACTTCCGGGCTCCGGTACGATCAAGATCGGTATCGACTGATACTGCAATCCGCCCCGGGGGCCAGCGTGTCCCCGGGTCCTCCCTGCCTTATCCCCCGTTGTTATTCCCCTGGTTTACAGGGCGAGGCCTGTTTCACGATCCTGACATCAATCGGTCAATTCCGCGCAATATTGCCTTCGTAACGTGGCGGCATGCGAAGCTTACCTGTGACCCTGAAAACGATCGATGTCTCCCTGGTGTTGCACATGGCAGACCGGGCGACGCGGCCGGCCTGTCGCAGGAATTACCTGTTGCTGTCCCGCTCCGCGGACGGCTGGCTCTACCTGCTGTCTCCGCTGGCGATGGCTTTGTTACAGGCCCCGGCGGCCGCGCTGCAGTTCCTATATCTCTGCGGCGGCGCCTTCGCACTGGAAAGAGCTCTTTACTGGAGCACAAAGAATTCCATCCGCAGGCTGCGCCCACCCCAGGCCATTCCGGGCATGCGCCCGGTGATCGTGGCCCACGACCGCTTCAGCCTGCCGTCCGGCCATACCTCCGGCGCCTTCCTGTTTGTCACGGTGCTGTCCCAATCGCTCAACCCCCTCTGGCTGCTGGGTTATTTCTGGGCCGCGGGTGTAGGGGTATCGCGCGTAGGCCTGGGCGTGCACTACCCTACTGATGTCTGCGCCGGCGCCGCCCTTGGCACCAGCGTGGGCCTGTTAACTTGCAGGGCCTTGTTGTGAAAATTCTTTACGGGGTGCAGGGAACCGGCAACGGCCATATCTCACGCGCCCGCGCCATGGCCGCGGCACTGGAAAAGCACCCGGCGCTGGAAGTGCAATGGCTGTTCTCCGGCCGTCCGCGGGAAAAACTGTTCTGCATGGAGGCTTTCGGCGATTACTGGTGGCGCGAGGGCCTCACCTTCGTCAACCGCAAGGGCCGGATCGACCGGCTGGCGACGGCCCGGCAACTGCGCCCGCTCCGCCTGTGGAGGGATATTGCAGAGCTGCCGGTACAGGACTTCGACCTGGTGATCAGCGACTTCGAACCCGTCACCGCCTGGGCGGCGAAACGCGGTGGCGTGCCCAGCCTGGGGCTCGGACACCAGTACGCCTTCAATTTCGCCATCCCGGCCCCGCGGTTCAACTGGATCGCGCGTGGCATCATGCGTGCATTCGCACCTGCTGGGCAAAGCCTGGGCATGCACTGGCACCATTTCGGCCATCCCATATTGCCTCCCATTGCACGGCCCCATGGCCGGGCGGAAAACGGGGAACATATCCTGGTATACCTGCCGGTAGAGCACCACGAACCACTGCTGGAAGAGCTGGGCAAGTTGCCCCACCGCTTTATCGCCTACGGCATTCCCACCGACCTGCCTGCGGCAGGGAATATCCAGCTGAAGGCGCCGGCGATCAAGGAGTTCCAGCGGGATGTCGCCAGCGCGAAGGCGGTGATCTGTAACAGCGGTTTCGAGCTGATCTCCGAGACACTGGCCCTGGGCAAGCCTATCCTGACCAGGCCCCTGGCCGGCCAGTTCGAGCAGGAAGCCAATGCCCGGGCGCTGGAGGAGCTGCAGCTGGCAAAAGTAGTAGAGCGGATTGATGCAGATACCATTGGCGGCTGGCTGGACAGGTTGCCCGCCGGAACCAGAATCCTGTGGCCTGATGTAGCGGAGAGTATCACCCGCTGGCTGGCCGACGGTCGCCGCAAGGATACGGCAGAGCTGGCAGCACAGCTGTGGGCGCAGGTCATTCCCGGCCCGGAAGCGGGCCGGCTAGCGCTCGGTGACATTGTGGACTGACTAGTGGACTGAGAGGCAGGCGCGGCGCCTAAGCCCTGCAATCAGAGATCCACGCGGATCTCCGCCCCGCCCAGGTCGGATTCCGCCACCGAGATCTCGCCCTTGTAGCTCTCGACGATGTCGACCACCACCGCCAGGCCGATTCCCTGCCCCTGCTGCTGCTGGTCGGCGCGAACCCCCCGCTGGGTCACCCTGTGCCAGTACTCCTCACTGATACCCGGTCCGTTGTCCGCCACGGCGATGTGCAGGCTGCGGCCGTCCTCGCCATTGGCCACGCGTACACTGATCCTCCCATCCCCGTACTTGTAGGCGTTGTCGAGCAGGTTGCCCAGCAGCTCCATCAGGTCGCCCTCGTCGCCGTAAAACAGCGCCTTCTCCCCGCAGTCGACGGTGACTTCAGCCGGCTTGTCCCGGTAGACCTTTTCCAGTGCGCCGAGGATTTTGTCCAGCAGGGGTCTCACCTCGACCCCGCGCAGGATCGACTTGGGCGAACTGGCAACGGCGCGCTGCAGCTGGTAACTGATAATGCTGTCCATGCGCTGCACCTGCTCGATCAGGTTGGTATAGGCCTCGCGCGGGTCGCGGGAGAAATTCAGTCCCTTCAGGACAGCCAGCGGTGTCTTCAGGCTGTGGGCCAGGTCGGCGAGGGTATTGCGGGTCTTGTCGCGCTGGCGGCGCTCGTTCTCGATCAGCAGGTTCAGGTTGTCGGTAAGCGGCCTGAGTTCACGCGGGAAATTGCCCTGCAGCCGGTCACTGCCGCCGCGTTGCATTTCCTGCAGCGCACGCGCCACCGACCGCAGCGGTGCCAGGCCCCAGCGCATCACCAGCCACTGGGTCACTATCAACAGCAGCGCCCCCAGCCCCAGCCAGCGCCACATGGTGGAGCGAAACTGCTCCACCTGCGCCAGCAGCGGCGTCGCATCCTCGAGCACGATAAAGGTGTAGCGCTGCTCGTTGTCCAGGCCCCAGGCCACCCCCTGGCGAAAGGTACTGTAAAGACCGCTGTCGCCCAGGTTCATCTGCGCAAACACCTCGCGTCCCTGTGGCAGCGGGTGCGAGGGCAGCTGGTCCATGGCCAGCGCGGACTCCGAGCGCCAGATAATGCGTCCACGCTGGTCCGCCACCACCCCCACCAGGCCCGAATCCGGCTGGTTGAAGCGCTGTTCGGGCAACGCCGGCGGAAGTCGCAGGCTGTCGCCCTCCGGCTCCGCCACCGCCAGCAGGGTATATACGTGTAGCTGCAGCTCGCGCTTCTTTGCCTCCGCCAGTGAGGTGCGGTAGGCGTGTTCCAGCACCGTGGAAATAAACACAAGGAAGGCCACCAGCACCAGCGTGGTGACCAGTAACAGGCGCCCCTTGAGGGAGTTGAACCAGAAGGAAAACACTGTTCGCGCGACCGCCCGCAGCGGTTATTCCGGGGCCACGAAGCGGTAACCCCGGCCGCGCAGGGTCTCGATCGGCTTGAGCGACCCGGCCGCCTCCAGCTTCTTGCGCAACCGGCCGATAAAGACCTCGATCACGTTGCTGTCACGGTCACAATCCTGTTCGTAAATGTGCTCGGTCAGTGTGGTCTTGGAGACCACCTCGTCCGGGTGCAGCATCAGGTATTCCAGCACCTTGTATTCATAGGAAGTGAGATCGAGCTCGGCTTCGGCCACTCGCACGCGCTGCGACGAGGTGTCCAGCACGATGGGGCCGGCCTTGATACTGGGAGAGGAAAAGCCGGCGGAGCGGCGCACCAGTGCGTTCAGGCGCGCAAGCAGCTCCTCGGTATGGAAGGGCTTGACCAGGTAATCGTCGCCCCCGGCCTCCAGTCCCCTCACCCGCTCCTGCCAGTGGCCGCGGGCAGTGAGGATCAGGATGGGGAAATGCTTGTCTTCGCGGCGAAGGGTCTCGATCACCTCTATGCCGTCCACGCCCGGCAGGCCCAGGTCCATCACCGCCACGTCGTAGGGAAACTCGCGGCCGAAGTAGAGGGCCTCCTCGCCGTCCGGCGCCTCGTCCACGGTGTAGCCCGCCTCGCGCAGGGAGTTTGCCAGCTGCTGGCGCAGCAGCTCCTCGTCTTCCACCAACAGTGCGCGCATCTCTCCCCCTCTGGATCCTGGTTATTGCCGCGGCGGCTCAGCGCATGATGCGGCCACTCTGCTTGTCCACGTAGACCACATAAACCTGGCTTTTATCCGACAGCCCCTTTACCCGGTATGCCGGGCGACCCTTGCGGGTGGTCTCCGACACCGCCAGTATCTTGCCGCCATAGCGCCGCTTCACCAGGGCCGCGGCCTGCTCGCGGGAGATCTCCCGCTGCTGGGCCCGCTGGACCGGGGCGTGCTGGATGGCAGCAAAGGGGTAATCCGCGGCGGGCTGCGGCACAGGCACAAGGTGCACCGCGGCCTGCAGCGGCGCAGCGCCGAGGCCCATCAGCAGTGCCAATACAAGCTGCGTTTTCCGGCAAAGGGCACAAAAAGATTTCACGGATGCTACTCCTGTCAGCACTAACTCTGTACTCGCGGTCGGTTATTCATCCCTGCGCGTCGCGGTTCTCCCGCTCGCAGGCGCGACCCCGGATCCGGCCTGGGGACCCGCAGCCTCACCACGCCGGTGAGATATCCACGCGAACCCTGATTCTATCGCCGGGGTGACCGTCGGTGCGAGTCATATATTCCCTGCCATTATAACGATAGCGAACATCGTACCCGACCAGCTCCCGGCGGGTAACATATTCGTCCACCACCTGGCAGCGCTCCTCGGTCACATAGCGGGCATTGTTGCGGCTGCTGATGGTATGGCCGATACCCGCGCCGATGGCGGCCCCGGCCAGGGTCCGGGCGTTGCGTCCGCGGCGGTGGTGCCCAGCCTTGTTGCCGATGGCAGCGCCGATCAGGCCACCGATCAGGGTGCCGGCAGCTGAACCGGGCCCGGGGCGTACCGCCTGCTGCTGCCAGCACTGGGTGCGCGGCTCGACCACCTGGATGTCGTTATAAACAGGGATTACTTCGGTCACCCGGGCGTAATCATAGCCAGCGTCACCGTAGTAGCCCCGGTCGCCCGCGCTCACGGTGGTACTGAACCCCACCAGCCCCGCGACCAGCGCGACAAAAAGGAATTTCTTGTGCAAGTTCATGATCCGTCTCCCACATTGATCACCAATGGGAGCACTTTAGGGGGGAGTCACTGAATCGAAGCTGAACCCGCAGGCAATTCACTCCGTATCCAGGGCGGGCCCGCGGTCCAGCCAGGCGAGGATTTCCCGGGCCAGCTCGGCCGGGGCCTCCAGGGGCAGCATGTGCCCGGCACCGGGAAGTTCCCGTACCCGCAGGTCCGGTCGGCGGCGCTGCAGCGCCGCCAGCCAGTCCCGGGTCACCAGGGTGTCGTACTGGCCGAAACAGAAGGTGACCGGCATATCGAGCTCCGCCAGGGGGCGGGCCAGGTCGGCCCGCTCACTCGTGGCCCCGAGCTGGGACACCAGCGTAGCTTCCCCCTGCGCCGCATCCATGGCGCGCATGGTGGCGGCAATATCCTCCCGCTCCCGGTTGGCCGGCGCCACCATGGCGGCAATCTTGCGGTCGCTGATCCCGCTGTAGCCGTGGCGGCTCACCCAGTCCAGCAGCTGCCGGCGCTGTCTCAGCTCCGCCTCGGGCAGGGCGCGGGGGGTGTTGGCACAGACGAACAGGCGCGCCACCCGCTCCGGGTGCGCGCACGCCAGTGCCGCCGCCAGATAGCCACCCAGGGAGAAGCCCAGCAGGTTCACCGGCCCTTGCGGCAATCCGCCTACCAGGCCATCGAGCATCTCCTGAATGCTGTCCCCGCGCGGGATAGCGAGGTGTCGCGGCTCGACTGGCGCCAGCTGCGGTTCGAGGGCCTGCCACAGGCGCTCGTCGCACATGGTGCCGGGTATCATGATCAGTGGAGTGGATCGCATGGCCTGGCCAAAAACTCGGTTTTCTTCTCAAACCGGGCTCATTCTACCAGCCCGGCGCCACATTCACCCGGGCCCCGGCCGGTCAGCCGGTGACCGCCTCTTCCGCCGGGGGCAGCCGGTCTCCCAGCCAGCGCTGCGACAGGGTGCCGGCTGTCATGGCGCCATTGACGTTCAGCGCGGTGCGCGCCATATCGATCAGGGGCTCAACAGAGATCAGCAGGGCTGCAATGGTCACCGGCAGCCCCATGGTAGGCAGGACCACCAGCGCCGCGAAGGTGGCACCACCGCCGACGCCGGCAATGCCGAATGAGCTGATCACCACCACCGCCACCAGGCTGGCCAGCCACAGCGGGTCGAGCACATCGATGCCCATCGGCACTGCCACCATCACCGCCAGCATCGCCGGGTAGATACCGGCGCAGCCGTTCTGGCCGATGGTGGCGCCGAAGGAGGCGGAGAAGTTGGCGATCGCAGGGGAATTGCCCAGCTCGTCGATCTGGGTCTCGACGTTCAGCGGAATGGTGGCGGCACTGGAGCGGGAACTGAAGGCAAAGACCAGTACCGGCCACACTTTGGCAAAATAGTGCAGCGGGCTGATCCCATTCAGCAACAGCAGCAATCCGTGAAACAGGAACATCAGGCCGATGGCGAGGAAAGAAGCCACCACGAAGCCCAGCAGGCTGAGAATGTCGGCCCAGCTGGAGCTGGCGATCAGTTCGGTGACCAGCGCCATCACCCCGTAGGGGGTGAAGGCCATTACCAGCCGCACCAGCTTCATGATCCACACCTGGGCCAGCGAGACCGCCTCTTCTATTTTTGCCCCCTGGGCGGGACTCTCGCGACGCACGCCCAGCGCCGCCAGCCCCAGCAGCACGGCAAAAATCACCACCGCGATCACCGACGTGTCCCGGCTGCCCGAGAGGTCGGCGAAGATATTCTCAGGGATGAACGAGACCAGGATCTCGGGGATACTGAGCCCGCTTACCTGTCCCATGCGCTCGCTCAGGACTTCTGCCCGCGCCGCCTCGCGTGAGCCTTCCACCAGGCCTTCCGCCGACAGCCCGAACAGCTGCGCCATAAATACCCCGACCAGTGCCGCCACCGCGGTAGTGCCCAGCAGTACCGCCAGTACTGCTGCGCTGACCCGACCCAGCGACTGGGTATCGCTGACCCGCACCACTGCGGCCAGGATCGACACCAGCACCAGCGGCATCACCAGCACATACAACAGGTTGACGTAGCCATCGCCCACCAGCGCCACCCAGGGCAGCACCTCGCTGCGGGCCACGCCCCAGCCCCGCGCCAGCTGCAGCAGGCCGCCCAGTGCCAGGCCCAGTAGCAGGCCGGCAAACACCGCCGGCGCCAGGCTTTCGCGACCGCGGTGCCAGCGGCCGAGCGGCCACATGAGGCCGAAAAACAGCGCGAGGAAAAAAATGGAACCCAGGTCCATGGCCACCCCTAAATTGTCTGCCCAGGAAAAATCGCGCCGGATGCTAACAAGCGCGCCGGGCCAACATATAGTTGCTTTCGTTATAGCCTTAGAAGCAGATCACTTCTGGAACAGGCACGGTCTCAGTCTGCTTCACCTGCGGAAGACAGGCTGGCCACGGCGCGCTGCAGGTCTTCCTCCGTCTGGGGCCCCACCAGGGTCGTCACCCAGCGCCCGTCACTGTCGATTACCAGGGTGGTGGGCAGCACCTCCGGGCGCTGCCGGCCCCAGGTCGCGGAGGGGTCGCTGGCCAGCACCGGGAACTCGATGCCCAGCTCCTGCGCCTGGGCGCGGGAGCGCTCGGGCGCGGGGGCGTCGTAGTTGACCCCCAACACCAACACATTTTCATGCTCGCGATCAAAACGATTGAGTTCGGGGATTTCCTCGCGACAGGGCTTGCACCACTCGGCCCAGTAATTCACCAGCAGGATCTTGCCCGTGGTATCGATACTGCCGCCGTCCAGGGTGGCAAGCCCCGCGCTGCCGCGGTCACACCCGCTTATTACGACGGCCCAGAAAAGAAAGGCTACCCATCCCCTTGTCATCATCTTTCGACTTACTGCTCTCGGTCGCACTCTTGTCACTCCCCTGCTTGCTTTTGCTTTTCCTGGTGGTAGTGGAGCCCTTGCCGCGCCGGCTGCGGCTCTTGCCGCCCTTGTCACCCTCGTCACCGTCGCTGGCGGCATCGCGAAACAGCTCGCCGACGGTGAGATCCAGTTGGTCGGCAGTGAAGTCCCGTACCGCATTGAATCTTCTTTCCAGCTCAGAGAACCACGGCTGTCCCTGCAGCGCCGCCTGGCTTGCGGACGACAGCGGAGCGGGGTTCAGCCAGCTGGCGAGCTGCGACAGCTTGATGGAATAAAGGTCGCGCTGCAGCACATAGTCGTTGCGATCGGTCAGGGTAAACACCTTGTGGCGCTGCAACACCTCGCGGATCCGGCGCCACTGGGCCGGCGTAATGCCCGCGCGGGAAATATCCCGGTCCCGCAGCGGCATCCCCTGCTGGTATTTCCGGAAGGCCTCCCACAGCAAAACCACAGTTGCCACCACATCCGAATACCTGCGCCCCTGGGCGGCGGCATCGTAAGCCGACAGCATGCGCACCAGCACACAGCCGGCCAGGACGATCATCCAGGTGAGATACACCCACATCAGGAACAGGGGTACGAATGCAAAGGCGCCGTAGATTGCCTGGACCGAGCTGCGTGCCACCATGATACCGAACAGGTTTTTTGCCGTTTCAAAGGCAAAGGCCGTGACCAGGCCCCCGACGATCCCGTAGCGCAGCGGTACGCGACAGTTGGGAACGGCCACAAACAGCAGCGTGAATGCCGCTGCCGTCAGCAGCAGCGGCAGGACCCCCAGCACCACAGGCACCAGGCCCATGGTGCCGCCCTCCGGCAGGAAGAGCTTCTGCGATATCAGGTACGTGGACATGGCCACGCCAGCGCCGAGCAAAATGGGGCCCAGGCTGAGGATCGCCCAGTACAGCAGGAAACTGGATACGCCACTGCGGCCGCTGGGGATATCCCAGATACTGTTGAAGGTCTCCTCGATATTGCGCAGCATGAACCCGGCCGTAACCATCAGGATGGCCACCCCGGCGCCGGTCAGCCGCTGTGCCTGTGACGAGAAGCTGCGGACATATTCCTGCACCTCGCGACCGCTCGCAGGCACGAAATGCTCGAAGATCTGCTCCTGCAGCTTGTCCTGCAGGCCGGCAAAATCGGGGAACAGCGACAGCATGGCGTAGCTGACAGTGACCAGCGGCACGATCGCGAACAGGGTCATGTAGGTGAGCGCCGCGGCGTTCTGGCGGCAGTTTTTCTCGTTGAACAGCGTCCACAGGGAAACCAGGAAGCGACGCCAGCGATGTACCTGTTCGGTCATGGGGAGTTCCGTATCTCTGACCTGCCGGTGAATACCTCCGCACCGGCGGCTATATAGTTTTTTTTCGTGTTAAGACTGTGCCTGATAGAATACGCCAAACCATAACAGGATACCCTTGTCATGTGGACGATTTACCATAACCCCCGCTGTTCAAAATCTCGCCAGACCCTGCAGCTGTTGCAGGACAAAGGCGTCGAGCCGGAGGTTGTGCTCTACCTGGAGACGCCGCCCGACGCCGCCACCCTGCGCGAGCTGCTCAAAAAACTGGGCATCGACGCGCGCGAGCTGCTGCGCACCGGTGAAGACGCCTACAAGGAACTGGGCCTCAAGGACAGGGACCTGGCCGAGGACGACCTGATTCGCGCCATGGCCGAGCACCCGAAACTGATCCAGCGCCCCATTGTGGTCAAAGGCGAGCGCGCCGTACTCGGTCGCCCACCGGAAAACGTGCTGGAGCTGCTCTGATGTCCGGCGATACCGAGAATTACATCCTGGTGCTTTATTACAGCCGCACCGGCTCCACGGCAAAAATGGCCGCGGAAATCGCGCGCGGCGTCGAGGCCGGCGGGGTTCCCGCGCGGCTGCGCACCGTGCCTCCGGTGTCGCCCGATACCGAGGCCAGCGCCCCGCCGGTGCCCGATGAAGGCGCGCCCTACTGCCGCCCGGAGGACTTGCGCGAGTGCGCCGGGCTGCTGATGGGCAGTCCCACGCGCTTTGGCAATATGGCGGCACCGCTGCGCTACTTCCTCGACCAGACCGGCGATATGTGGCTCGACGGCAGCCTGGCGGGCAAGCCTGCCGGGGTGTTCACCTCCACCGGCAGTATTCACGGCGGCCAGGAGACCACGTTGCTGTCGATGATATTGCCCCTGCTCCACCACGGCATGCTGATCGCCGGGATCCCCTATTCCGAGCCCCGCCTCATGCGCACCACCAGCGGCGGCACCCCCTACGGCGCCTCCCACTGGGCCGGCGGCACCGAAGATGCGCAGCTGACCGAAGACGAAACCGCCCTCTGCCGTGCCCAGGGCACCCGGCTGGCAGAGCTGGTGAAGAAGCTGGGAGGCAGCGACCGATGAGCGCTACCATTGCCCGCAAACTGGCATTTGCCCGGCGCCTGAACTGGGCCTGCTACGCCGGCCTGCTGCTGTTGTTCGCCATCTGGAACCTGTTTCTGGAAGGCGGTTCGCTGGTCCTGTGGCTGTTGCAGACGGTACCCCTGCTGCTGGTGCTGCCGGGGATGCTGAAACAGCGCTACCGCAGCTACCTGTGGCTCTGCTTTATCCTGCTCATTTACATCTGCGCCAGCATAGTCGACGTAATGATGCCCGCGCGCGGCTGGCAGGATGGCGTACTGCTGGTCCTTAGCCTTACCCTGTTCTTCTCGGCCATGATGGCCAGTCGCTGGCAGCGTATGCTTTAGGGTGCGCCACCTATCAAGGAGATAAGAGGTTTGACCGAATCAACCCATCGAAAAGGATTCATCCGCCGCTTCTTCGGCGGAATCGGCGCCGCCATCACCTGGCTGCGCCGCGTGTTCACCAACCTGCTGTTCCTGCTGGTGCTGTTGTTTCTGGGGCTTGTCATCTTCGGCAAGGATGAACAGCTCACCATTCCGCAGGGCGCCGCCCTGCGCGTGGCGCCCACCGGCTTCCTGGTGGATGAAGTAACGCCGCCGCGGAGCCTGCCCGAACTCCTGGGCGGCCCGCCGGGACGCGTGGAGACACGGGTGAAAGACCTGGTGGACGCAATCGATTACGCCGCCAAGGACAAGCGCATATCTTCCGTGGTGCTGGAACTCGACTACATGATGGGTGCCAGCCTCAGCAAGCTGGAGGAAGTGGGTGCAGCGCTGCAGCGCTTCAAGGCCGCGGACAAGCCGGTCTACGCCGTGGGGGAAAACTACACCCAGGCCCAGTATTTCCTCGCCAGCCATGCAGATGTCATCTACCTGAACCCCATGGGCTCGGTGCTGCTGACCGGCTTCGGCAATTACCGCAATTATTTCAAAAGTGCACTGGACAAGCTCAAGGTCAACTTCCACGTGTTCCGCGTTGGCGATTACAAGGATTTCGTGGAACCCTTCACCCGCGACGACATGTCGCCGGCATCCCGGGACAACAACCAGCGCTGGCTCAACGAGCTGTGGACCGAGTACACCGAGCAGGTGACCGGGCTGCGCAACCTGCCGCCGGAAGCACTCGATGGCTTTATCAATGAGCTGCCCCAGCGCCTCGAGGCCCACTCCGGCAGCTGGGCCGAGGCCGCCCTCGACCAGCAGCTGGTCGACGAGCTGGCGGGCCGCCGCGTCGCGGTGGACAAGCTGAAGGAAACCATCGGCGCCGGGGAGGACGACATCGGCTACAGGGGCATCGACGCCCTCAAGTACCTGCGCAACCAGAAACTTACCCATGTGCCCAAGCCGACCGGGAACAAGATTGCGCTGGTCGCCGCCACCGGAGCCATCGTCGACGGCGAGGCTCCCGCAGGCCAGATCGGCAGCGCCACCCTGGGCAAGCTGATTCGCCAGGCCCGCGAGAAAGACGTCAAGGCGCTGGTGCTGCGCATCGACAGCGGGGGCGGCTCGGCATTTGCCTCGGAGGCCATCCGCCAGGAGCTGCTGGCCACCCGCGAGGCGGGCATCCCGGTGGTGCTGTCCATGGGCAGCGTGGCCGCCTCCGGGGGCTACTGGATCGCAGTCGGCGCGGACCGGATCTGGGCCGCCCCCTCCACCATTACCGGGTCTATCGGCGTGTTCGGCGCCTTCCCCACTTTCGAGGAATCCCTGGAGTCGCTGGGCATCTACAACGACGGGGTGGGCACCACCGAGCTGGCCGGCGCCATGCGCCTCGACCGCCCGCTGCCCGACAACGCCGCCCGCATCCTCCAGCAAGGTGTCGACAACACCTACGAACGCTTCCTGCGTATCGTCGCCGAGGCCCGGGAAACCACCACCGAGGAGGTCCACAAGATCGCCCAGGGCCAGGTCTGGACCGGCCGCGCCGCACAGCAACTCGGGCTGGTGGACGAGCTGGGCTACCTGAACGACGCCATCGCCTCCGCCGCCCAGCTGGCGAAGCTGGAGCAATACGAGGTGGTGGAGATCAAGCGCCCGCTTACCCCCGGCGAATGGCTGGTAAGCGCCCTGTCCGACAATATCGATGCCCGAGTCACCGCGGGCCTGGAAGCGAACCTTCCGCTCGGCGCATGGCTCGCCAGCCTGCAGCCGGCCCTGGAGCCGCTGGCCGAACTGCGCAGCTTCCGCGATCCGCGGGCGCTCTACGCGCGCTGCCTGGCCTGCCGCGCTCCCTGACCTCCCCCCACCCCGCGGCAGGCGGCTCGCCTGCCGCGGCTTCCCTTACCGGGTGTCACTTAAAAGGGTGATCCCGGTCGCATCCCCGGCCCCCGGCGCTCCTTTACGATGGAACCAATTGGTAAAATCGACGCCATACCACCGGTGCCATCCGTCCGCATGGCCGCGCGCGCATGATGACGGGAAATACCGATAACCAGATCAACCCCTAACGAGGTGCCCATGAAGAAGCTGGCGCTACTGACCTCCCTGCTGCTGTGCGGAAGCCTGTCCGCCGCCGTATTCGCCGAGCCACCCGAGGGCCGCGGCTGGAAAAAGCACAAGCACAAACACGAGCACTACGCCGCCAAGGAAGAATACTGGGACGGCAACTGCAAGGTGGAGCGCAAGTGGAAGCGCAATGGCGACTACGAGGAAGAGCGCAAGTGCCGCGGCGACCGCTATTACGACGACCACGAGCACCGCCGTGTGGATGTGGTGGTGCTGCCGCCCTGGTTCGACCAGCGCGCGCCCGAGCCCGAGTACCGCCCGGAATGGCGTCCCCAGCCGCGTCGCACTTCCACCCGCTGTAACAGCGAGAAGGTGGGCCGGGTGCTGGGCGGCATCATCGGCGGCGTGATCGGCCACCAGATCGGCGACGGCCGCGGCAATACCGCCGCCACCATCGGCGGCGCCATCGCCGGCGTGCTGGTGGGCGGCAAGATCGGCGAGCGCATGGACCAGCGCAACCAGGCCTGCGTGGCCCAGGCGCTTGAATTCGCGCCGGAAGGCCAGCGCATCACCTGGGACAGCGAACAGGGCCACGAGCGCTACGCGGTCACCCCCGGCCCGGTACAGCAGCGCGGCGACCGCTACTGCCGCCCGTTCACCGCCGAGGTCATGGGTTCCGGCGAGCCGGTAGTCACCAACGGCTCCGCCTGCCGCCAGCCCGACGGCACCTGGGTGCAGTCCCAGCAGCGTCTCTGACACACCTGCGTGCGGGACCGGCGGCAATCGCCGGTCCTATTGCCGGTCTTCCCCCGGCCGGCGCCCCCTCTTCCCAATGGACAGCAGAAGCCCACCAACCGCACAGCAGAAGCTGCCGCTGCTGCGCGCCATATGTTTAAAAAATGATCGTGTCGTAGTGGTGGCGGCCACATGACGTCACCGACAGCAGCTTAAATACCTGATTGTTTCCTCGAACGGAGGTGAGGAACTGGAATGATTGTCAAGAAGCTAAGAGAAAAGCACAACTGGTCCCAGGAGCAGCTAGCAGTACTGGCTGGTGTAAGCCTGAGAACCATTCAAAGAGTTGAAGCTGGCAATAAGGCCAGTCTGGAGACTCTCAAGTCCCTCGCCTCTGTTTTTGAAGTAGAACTTACGAAACTGACAGAGGAAATTGTAGTGATTGATAAAAAAAGCGGAGAATGGAAGTCTGAGCCATGGTACATAAGGCTGTTTTTACTTGGTGTTAGAAAGCGCTCTCACATGGTTGCGATAGAATATCTCTTACTGGCGCTTGGTGCACTTTCCTGGCTTCTAGTTAAGCCCATGGCAATTACGGCACCACTCGCTTTTTTCTTCGCATATACCAACTCCAAGTTGGTGGCATACATTGATAAAAGAGCGTACTGGTAAGCACGCACGGCATCAGGGCCTGCAAACGTCGCGAAAGCGCGACTGGTGCAATTTTGCCCTCCATCCCAGCACCCCTTACCGGGCGTACTATTTATCAGCGAGGAAAAATAGGTGGATTTAATGAACAATCTGTTTGCAGGTGATAACTACGGCGCGATAGCGATGGCTTTTGCCGTTGTTGTCCTGTTGTGGTTTCTGCCCGCAGTGCTCGCGTTCTTCTTCAACCGCAAGCATTTTAAATTGATACTGCTCGCCTGCATTCCAGCAGGGTTCTCCTTAATAGCGTGGGGAGGAGTCCTGGCCTGGGCTACAACTGGTAAAGTCGTGGACAAATACGCTGATCGCGCCAATCAGGCCTCAAAAACCTGAGGGGCACAGTTATCAGGTGGGGGTTAAAGCCGGTATATCTCTGCTTAAATAGCGCTGCCCCTCGATCCAAAACCAATCACCGAGGTATACCTCATGCCAGAACCATCGACAGAATTCTGAGTGCTCTTAAAGGTTTAAATCCCACGCACTTACTCAGGGCATCGATTTTTTCAACCACCGGCTCCCGTATTCTTCCACAACGCCGCACCAAGAACAGAAAAGTAGTCCCTGAACGCTGCATTGATCTGCTGCCGATGGCGGCCGGTGGGATAGAGCCCCACCCGTGCCTCCTCCGTAGCCTTGGTGCCGGCCACCAGGAAATTGTTGCTGATCGACGCATCCTGCACGAAGGCCTCGAAGGCGCGGGCGCATAGCTCCGCCGGTTCGCTGTAGTAGACACAACCGTTCGCCCGGTCCATTCTGGCGGACACGCGGAACAGTTCACTGGGGTTCTCGCCGTCCTCGTCCAGCATGACCGCCCGGAAGCAGGCAAACAGATAATCGTTCAGCGTATGGGGCACCGGGGTGGCGTCGCGCAGCCATGCCTCGGAGGCGAACATGCCCGGGCGCGCATCGCTGAAGGCCTTGTCGGCCAGGTAGTGGTCCAGGGCGTGGAACCACTCGTGGGCGATGGAGCCGGGGCCGGCATTCTTGGCCAGCGAGAAGGTCCTGGAGGCCGGATGGTAATGGGCCGAGATGCCGCGGCGCCCGCCCTTGCCGTATTGGAATGACAGGCTGCCTCGCAGGGAAACCAGGCTTTCCGGGCCCTGCAGTATCGCCATCAGGTCGGCGAGGGCGTCGTAGAAGAGGCCGGCGGCGCGGTCGCGCTCCTGCTGTGTTACCCAGCGGCCGATAGTGATGGAACTGAAGCCGAACCGTCGCCTCACATCGGTGAAGGTGACCGGCTGCCCTTCCTGTCGGGCCGGGCCGCTGCGATAGAATTTGCGGTCTAATACCATTGGTTTCGCTATCGTATTAGCTATTGCAATAAAAACTTCGCCGCCGGCCTCACTCGCCGGCGACCGTCTCCCAGAAATTGCCGAGACCGTCGGACAGTTCTTCCGCCCTGCGGCAGAGCCGGGGTTGCCAGTGCTCCGGGTACAGGTTTCGGTAGAAGGGGTCGGCAAAACGGTAGTCGGCCAGGATCACCACGCCGCGGTCGGACTCGGTGCGGATCACCCGCCCGGCTGTCTGCAGCACACGGACCAGGCCCGGGTAGCGGTAGGCGGTATCGAAGCCGTCACCGCCGGCATTCCCATCTTGCGCCTCACTGGCCCGGCGCAGCAGTTCCTGCTCCTCGCTCACCTGGGGCAGCCCCACACCGACGACGATGGTACCCACCAGCTGCTCTCCCACATAGTCGATGCCCTCCCCGAACACGCCGCCCATAATGGCGAATCCCAGGCTCCTGCGCCCCACGGTGAAGTACTCCAGGAAGGCGGCACGCTCCCCCTCCCCCGCCCCGGCCTGCTGCATCACCAGGCCGATTTGTGGGTAGCGCTCCGCGAAGCGCTCCGCCACCTGCTGCATAAAGCGGTAGGAGGGGAAAAACACCAGGTAATTGCCCGGGCGGCTTCGGTACACCCTCCCCACCATATCCACCAGTGCATCGGTAGCGTGCTCCCGGGCCCGGTAACGGGTATCCACATAGGGGCAGAGGAATATCCCCAGCTGCCCGGAGCGGAATGGCGAGGGCAGCGCCAGGTAGGGCGCGTGCGGTTGCAGGCCCAGCTGGTGGCCGACATAGGCGCGCGGCCGCAGTGTGGCGGAAAAGGCAATTACCGCGTGAAATTGCCGGTAACACTCCTGCAGGTAAGCACCGGCATTCAGGCACAGCAGCTTCAGCTCTTGCTCCTCCCAGCGTGCGCCCCGCTTCGCAACCCGCGTCAGGCAGGTGTGCCGATCCGAAAGCAGCTGCTCGATGCAGAGGTAGCGGTAAACTTCCTTTAGCCACTCAGCGATTTCCTCCGGCGGCGCCTGGGCCTGCTCGGCCAGCAGGCTGACCTCCGCCACCACCTTGTCGGCCGCGCGGGTGACGGCCTTGGGCCTGTGTTCCGCCTCATCCAGGGCCGTCACCCACACCTCGGAGTCCGGCCCGGCCGCCTCCTCGCGTCGCTGCGTCACCCACTTGTCCAGTGCACGCACCAGAGACTGGATGCGCCGGTACAATCCCGGATGTGATCTCCTGCAGGCCGCCGCGGCGCGGCGACTTTCGCTGCGGGTAAGGACGGCACTGAACATCCCGCGCGCGCGGTCGCCCAGGTTGTGGGCCTCGTCCACCAGCAGGGCCCGCCGCTCGTCCTGCTCCTGGAATACGGTCAGGCGAACCAGGGGATCGAACACGTAATTGAAATCGCATACCACCAGGTCGGCCCAGGGCAGCATCTGCAGCGACAGCTCGAACGGGCACAGCTGCCACCGGTCCGCCACCTCTGCCACTACCTCCGGCGTCAGCAGCGGCTGGCCCAGCAGCTCGCGGCGCGCCTCGGGCAGGCGGTCGAAGAAGCCCCGCGTGCGCGGGCAGATACCGTCCTCGTCCCTGCTGCACAGGCCCAGGCGGCAGGCACAAGTGCGGTCGCGCGCCTGGATCTCCAGCAGGGACATTTGCAGCCCGCCCCCGTGCAGGCGCGCCGCCGTCTCCCGCACCACCTGGCGACCGGAGTTCTTCGCGGTGAGGTACACCAGCTGGTCCACCTCGTTCTCCCCCAGCGCCTTGACGGCCGGGAACAGGGTGCTGACCGTTTTGCCGATACCGGTGGGCGCCTCCACCACCAGCTCGCCGCCGTCGCGCAGGCAGCGGTAGGCGGCTACCGCCAGCTGTCGCTGGCCGGTGCGGTATTCGGGAAACGGAAAGGCCAGTGCGCGGGCCGATGCATGCACCTGCTGCCGGTGGTGCTGCCAGAGCCGGTGCCACTGGATATATTCATCCAGGGCCGCGCGGGCGAAAGCCTCCAGCTCCGGCCAGCTGAACTCGCGCAATTCCGTATGGGTTTTCTTCTCTTTCAGGTTGTGCCACAGCATCTGCAGGGCCACCCGGTCGTCGGGGCCGGGGCTCTCACCCGTTTCAGCCTGACGCTGCAGGAAATAACAGAAACCGTAGACCTTGAGCTGGGCCCAGTGCAGCTGCCGCTGGCCCTCGCGCAGCTGCTCGGGCGGGCAGTAGGTGGTCTTGATCTCATCCAGCTGTACCGGCCGGTGCAGGTCCACGGCAGGGTGAAAGATATCGACGCGGCCGGTGAGAACCACCGCCTGCCCGTCGCAGCACAAGTGTGCCTGCAGGCGGTATTCCGCCTCGCTGCCCGACGGGCGCTTCTTCTGCAGCTTCTGGTGCGCCCGGATGCCCTCCTGGGCCGTGGGGCCTACGGCATTACCCACCAGGTCGCCGCGGCGACAGGCAAATGCCACCAAGTGGCGCACCGACAACTGGAGAGTGTCTTCACCTGGACCGGCTGCCTGCGGGTCCAGCGCCTGGGAGTCTCCCTCCCGCACTTCAACATGCTCGCTCAAGGCTGTTTCCTGCCCGCTCAAGGCTGCCACTCCACATGCAGGACCCGGTGGGGAATCCGGTGGCGGGCGAAGAACGCCAGCCAGCGCAACTGGTTCTGCTGCAGCCGGTCGCCGGGCCCCTTCACTTCCACCAGCTCGTAACCGCGCCGGGCCGGGAAGAGGACCAGGTCCGGCAGGCCATTGCGATGATGGCTTATGTCACCCAGCATGCGACGGAACAGCTGTCGCCAGTGTTCGGGCGGGATGCGTTCCAGTGCCAGTTCCAGCAGGTCTTCCGGCAGGGCCTCCCAGGCCACCAGCGGGTTGGCGATGCCGTTCTTCTCCCGGTAGTGCTGCCACACGCGCCCGGCCAGGCTGCCGCGGTCGAGTTCGGCCAGGCGCTGCTCGAACGCAGCCCGGCGCTGCGGGAAAAAGTCGGGACTGCGGAAATCGCTGGGGGCAACCTGGAAGGGATTGAAGAAGGCCCCGGGCACCGGCGCGAACAGGATGTCCCAGGTGTAGAGCCCCAGCACCCCCTTGAACAGGCTGTTCTCCACATAGAAGCACTGGGCGGGCGATACGTCGGGCTCCTCCTGCAGGTGGGCCGCCGCCAGCAGCTCGACCCGCTCTGGCAACCGGGGCAGCGCCACGGTTTCGGTAGGCGGCCGGGGCCGGGATGGGGGCTCCCACCCCTCTGGCTGTCCCGCCTTTTTGGCGGTGCGGAAGCCAAAGCTTTCCGCGAACACCTGCTCGGCCTCATTGTGCGGCTCCGCCAGTATCTCGCGGCAGATGGCCAGCGCGGCCTCGATATCGCCCCGCTTGGCGGCAATCCGCGCCCGGCGTTCCCGCGCCGGTGGGCGGGTACAGTGCCTGTAGAGCTGGTCGGCCGCGTCCAGGGCCTCCAGTCGCTCCAGCTGGCGCGCCAGCGCCAGGCGCAGCCGGTCGACCCGCCGGTGCAGGGTGGCGTCGCCCTCGCCGGCTTCCGGCAGCTGTTGGGCCAGCGCCGTTATCTCGTCGGCACCGGCCTCGAGTGCGCCATCCAGCTGCTCCAGGCAGCGGTAATAGCGCAGGTGCCGGTCGATCTGCGCGCGGTTCTGGAACGGCAGGTGTTCCCGCTCCAGCGGGTACTTCTCGTAGCGGTAGAGGCCCAGGTCACGCAGTACATAGTCGGTCAGGTCCTGACGCAGGTTGCCGAAGAAGCACAGTTTGAAGGTGTCGAAGTGCTCCGCCGCCTGCACGGCCAGCAGGGAATCATTCCCCAGCAGCGTCCTGCGCAGCGATTCCTGCTCGTCCTCGCTCCGCTCCAGCAGGGCCTGCTCCAGCGCTTCGCGCTTCATTGACCTGGGCAGGGAGACGGGGCTGCAGGCCTGCAACTCGGCCTTGGTGAACAGGGGCAGTATTTCTTCCAGCAGTAGCTCGGGGTTCCGCCGCAGCAGGCCGGCCTCACACAGCGCCTCCGCCGCCGCGGGGAGCTGGTCGATTTCCGCGTAGGCCAGCTTGTGCTCGCGGAACAGCGCCCCCGCCGATGACGGCACCCCTTTGCGCGACAGCAGTCGTACATAGAGGCGCTGGCTGTTCGCCTCCAGCGCCCGGAACGTGACATAAAACTGGCGTTCACCCTCGGATAACAGCGGCCGATAGCGCTCGACCACAAAGTCCACGAGAGCGCGGAAATTGGTCAAATAATAATCCGGTGCCAGTTCGACGGGGGTGGCCATTATCTGCTGCTGGTTATTTGCGGAGGATTATGGTGGTATTCCGATGACGCAGGCTCGACAGGGCGTGAGGTATTGCGCCCTGTAGCGTAGCGGCCGGATACTGGATAAGCATACAGAACGCCCTGCGAGTGAACAATCGCCCGGCACGACCGGTCGGCCATCCGGGGTCCCGCTGACCGCTCGTAGAGATACAGTTAACCCGGGGCCGTATAACTAATGGAAAAGGGCTAATCGAAACACAATTTGCAGTTGCTCACCTGCAGGAAGGTTCCCCTCTCATATGAGCTGACCTCCCGCCTTCACTATTTCCAATGCCGCGCGCCGATAACGGATAAACGACTTGAGAACGCTGAGCATTTTGTCACTCCTTTTGGTCCTGCCAGGCTGCAAGGGCCAGTTTCAGGGCACCGTCTACTTTGGCCCCGAGGCCATGTTTTTCGTTCCCTGTGGAGAGGAAACACGCTATTGGCTTGAGACTGAAAGCTTTGATGCACCGGGATGGGACAAGGCACAGCGCGTCCTCAATGCGCAGCCGGAGTGCAGCCTTTCAACCATGCCATGTACGATGCAGCGGGTTGATATCAGGGCCCGGGCATCTTTCGGATTCATCGGGGACTATGGCCACCTGGACCAATATGATCGCAGCATTACGCTCAGGCATGTCTCGGCAGCCGGAGAGGCCGCCCAATGCGGTACGTGATCGATTGGCAGGCTTAAAGAGGGAAAGACGCTTGACGCTCTTCGGTCATTTGAGTGTACTGGCTGCTGGAATTTTAATCGCGGAAAACGTCAGGGTGCTCAAAAACCGGCTTACACCTCTAATGAGATGAGTTCCAGGAAGAGAGATGGATATCAAGAAAGCGATAGCTTATTTCAAACAAATAATACCAGGTGAGGGGCCATTGATTGTCGATATCCCCGACGACGACCAACCCTTTTGCCTGCCATTTTCGGAAGACATATCAATATTCTTCCTGATTGATAATGGCGACAACTATACACTGGTGCAAAACCGCGATTTAGAACGGCAAAACATTTCACCCGCCCAACTTTTCGAAATAGGCATCAACAATCTCGATAACATCAGGGAAAATGAGATTGAAGTCAGCAAACACAACGAAACCCTTATATTTAGCGGCAACGGCAACCTTGAGGCATCGTTGCTCCTGATTCCTGAATTATGGGATATAGGCCTGGAGTCCTTCTGCCCGAATGGTTACGTTGCCGCTATCCCGGCGAGAGATGTACTCGCTGTTTGCGACCGAAATGATTCGGAATCCATCAGTGAGTTACGGGAAATCATTGAGCGCGTATGGCCAGGTGGTGATCACCTGTTATCCAAGACACTGTTCGTACGCGAGAACGGCAGGTGGACGCCATCGGGCGAAATCTAATACGTAACAGCCAGCAGCTCGACTTGCTGCCTGGCTTTTAGGGCTGGAGACAGTTTTGAGATTTTTTGTTTTTTTACTGGCAACAACGCTCACCTGTTCGGCACATGCAGGGGGATCTTCAACGCCAGTAAAGATGCTGCAATTTGCCGTGTACGGAGACAACCAGTACCTGCTGGTAGTGGAACCCCTGGCCCGGAGAGAAGGGCTTGCAAGGGATCGTTTCATCGGCAGCTGTCCCGTGTTCACCGTTATTGGAACTTATGACGGTAAGGGGCTGCTGGAAAAAGGGTATCTTCCGACGGAGCAAGATCACCTTACGGCCATCGGCTACCTCAAGGACACTCCCCGGGAGCTCCGACTGGGGTGGATGGGCAGTGGATTCAAGCCATTGAACCCGGACTATCCCTGTGTCGTAGCCAGCCGGGCGCTGCAGCTGCTCGGGGATGGAGACCATACCCGGGTTATCTCCTGGTACAGCCCGACGTAGTTGACAGCATTCCCCTCTTGCTCGCCCCCAGCCAAATACCCGCCGCAGCTCGTCCCCGGCCTGTTCCAGTACCTGCCACCGATCATAGGGAAGGCTACTGGCGGCGGGATTGATCACAATACCCGAATCCCTGGATTCGCCTGGACTAGAATCGGGTGACCCGCTCGCTGCTCCCCATGTTGGCCATGGCTGGTGGCACTTCCAGAAGAACGAAACCCGGAAGTAGTGCGTGCAGTAACAGCAACAAAGACCACAAAGCCAAGCCGGGCACTCGCGCGCAGGTGTTTGCAAGATAAGCGTTTGTCGGGAAAAAAGTCTTTTTATGAATACCGAGAAGCAAGGAAGTCCTCCAAACACCCGATTACCCCGGCAGTCTATTGATCGGCTGGCGAGACCCTTTGTGCGCTTCCTCCATATTGAGTCCGCTGGAGGGACTGTCCTTCTGGTTTTCACTGTTGCCGCCATGGTGCTATCCAACTCACCCTGGGCCGCGGCGTTCGAGCACTTCTGGGAAACATCCATAGGCCTTCACATTGGCCCACTGGAATTGACACGTTCGCTGCGGGAATGGATCAACGATGGCCTGATGACGCTGTTTTTCTTTCTTGTCGCACTGGAGCTCAAACGAGAGTTGATTCTTGGTGAATTGAACAAGCCGCGGACCGCAGCGCTATCCATAGCTGCCGCCCTGGGTGGCATGGGTGTCCCCGCTGCGATATTTCTGGCCCTGCAGTCAGGACAATCCGGCGCGCATGGATGGGGCATTGTTATGGCAACCGATACGGCATTTGTTATCGGTTGCCTGGCGCTGCTTGGTTCGCGCATACCGCAAAGCTTGCGCGTGTTTATGCTGTCTGTGGCGATCGTTGACGATGTCGGTGCCATTCTCGTCGTCGCCATCGGTTACAGCAGCGATATTGCCTGGTGGCCGCTGGCGCTGGCCGGGCTTGGCGTAGGGGTTATACGCGCCATGGCAAAGCTGGGCTTTCGTGGCTTTACGCTCTACATACTGATAGGAGTGCTCATCTGGTTTGCAGTGGATGCCTCCGGGATCCACGCCACCATCACTGGTGTGATGCTCGGCCTGATGACTCCGGCACGCCGATGGGTGAGCGACGAACGATTGTACGCCATTTTAAGTCAGGTCATTGCGCATCCCGCCACCAGGGAAAGCAGCGGGGCCACAAGCGACCGACACACATTGCAAATGGCCGAAACTGCCGCACGGGAAACGCTGTCTCCGGTTGAGCGGCTGGAAATCGTGCTGCATCCCTGGGTGGGCTTTGTCATCATGCCCCTGTTTGCATTTGCCAACGCCGGGTTGCCGCTGACGTTAAAAGACATAGATGGCTTGCTCGCCGTGGCAATTTTTTCGGGTTTCGTATTTGGCAAGCCCGTTGGTATCCTGTTGTTCAGCTGGCTGGCTATACGCCTGCATATTGCGACTCGGCCTCCAGAGCTCACCTGGAAGTTACTCGTTGGCGGCGGCTTCCTGGCCGGAATCGGATTTACCATGGCGCTGTTTATCGCCAATATGGCTTTCGGCGAGAGCCTCATTGACAGCGCGAAGCTGGGAATATTCCTCGCATCGATCTTTTCTGCAGTGGCGGGACTTGTAATCCTGAGGTTTTTGCCTGCCCGTGAAGGGACCCCGGCAGGAGCGCAAGAATAAAAACCTGATCATCCCGGATGACTCTTGCACAGCATGAAGACCTCGCTTGTTCAGTAAAGCCTCCCAGCTAGGGACATCGGCCCACTGGCGCCGCTCACTCCTTGCCAAAAAGCCGCCGCAATTCCCCCTTGGCCTGTTCCAGCACCTGCCGGCGATCGTCGGGCAGGTTGCTGCCGGCACGGTTGATGTAGAAAGTGAGCATGGACATTGCGGAGCGATAGGGGTCGGACTTGCGCTGCTTGCTGGCATCGGCGGAGCGCTTCAGCGACTTTGCGATCTCGACCGGGTCATCCAGGGTGAATACTCCCTCCTCCAGGTCCAGCGCGTGGCTCTTGCGGGTCACCTCGCCCGACCACTTGCCTTCCCCTTCACCGCTATTCTTTTGCTTCCTTTTTTTATCCGCCATCCTGGCCTCCGTTCCCGTCGCCTCTGTCTCCCTTCACACTACCTTCCTCGTTCCTCCGGCCGAGACATCCAGGGTGGATTGCTACGCCAGCCCTTCGCACCCTTGCGGTGCATTACCTGCCCCGCGCTCGCCTCGACTCACCAAGTTGCAGCATCTTTCGAGTAAAGACCATCGATTACCGCGACAGGTAACGAATCACGTGCCACTGCGCACCCCAATGGCGCCTGCCGGCCCAGTCCCTGGCCCATAATTCCGGGCTGGCACTATTTTTGGATTGAATTAGGGCATTACCGCAGCAGTTACCGGGAAGCGGGGGCAATGACTCAAAAAGCGCTGGACAAACACTGGCTCATCGTCAGCGATCTCGACGGAACGCTGCTGGACCATTTCACCTATTCCCACGCTCCCGTGGATGCACTACTGCGGCAACTCGAGGCGAGCTCCGTCCCGGTAATCCTCAACAGCAGCAAGACCCGCGACGAGATGCTGGAAATCCGCCGTGAGCTGGATAACCGCCACCCGTTTATCGTGGAGAACGGCTCGGCAATTTTCATCCCCTCGGGGTATTTCCCGGATATGCCTGCCGGAGCCCGGGAGCAGGATGACTTCTGGGTACTCGAGCCGGGCCTGCCCCGCGAGCGGCTACTGGATCACCTGCAATCGGATGCGGAGGCACACGGGGCGCCCTACCTGGGTTTCTCTGCCGCGCCGGTGGAGGAGATTGTCAGCGCCACGGGACTGTCCCCGGAACAGGCGCGCGCGGCAAAGGCCCGCAGCTATTCCGAGCCCCTGCTGTGGCGCGGCAGCGAGGAGGAAAAACGCGATTTCCGGGCCCGCGCCAGCGACGCCGGGCTGGCCACCCTCGAGGGCGGCCGTTTCCTGCACCTGCTGGGGGACACCGACAAGGGACGGGCCACCCGGCAGCTGCTGGGCTGCTACCGCCGCGCGGCACCCGCCAGCTACACCCTGGTGGCGGCCGGCGACAGCCCCAACGACCTGGATATGCTCGAGGTGGCGGACATCGCCTTAATCATCAGGGGGCCCCACCGCGAGCCACCCCAACTGGAGGAGACCGATTCACGCCGTGTCCTCACCAGTCGCCTCGAAGGCCCGGAGGGCTGGCGAGAGTGTATCGAACAACTGATCCAGCCTCATTCGGGTAATGGCGACAACAACGAAGCCACAGCTACCCAACGTGAAAATACAAGAACGCCCAGGCCCCACAGGAGGCAACAGTGACCGACTTTTTCCAGAATGGCTCCATTACCACCCTGCACAATCTCTCCAATCGCCCGCTGGACGAGATGGAGCGGGAACTGATGGAGTTCTCCCGCCAGCGCCCCATGTCACTGCTGCTGCCCTCCCTCTATTCCGAACTCGAAGGCCAGGCGCTGCCGGCTATCCTGGAACAACTGAAGCAGGTGCCCTACCTGTCCGAGATTGTCATCGGCCTGGACCGCGCTGACGAGGCCCAGTACCGCGATGCCCTGCGCCAGTTCAGCGTGCTGCCACAACATGTGCGGGTACTGTGGAATGACGGCCCGCGCCTGCGCGAGCTGGATGCCAGGCTGGAGGAACGCGGCCTGGCGCCCCGGGAAGCGGGCAAGGGCCGCAATGTCTGGTACTGCCTGGGGTATATCCTGGCATCGGGTCGCGGCGAGGCCGTCGCGCTGCACGACTGCGATATCGTCACTTACAACCGCCTGCTACTGGCGCGGCTTTTCTACCCGGTCGCCAATCCCAATTTCAACTACGAGTTCTGCAAGGGCTACTATTCGCGGGTGGCCTCGGGCAAGATCAACGGCCGCGTCTGCCGCCTGCTGGTGACACCGCTGATCCGCACGCTGAAAAAGATCTACGGCAACACCGAATACCTCGATTACATGGACAGCTTCCGCTATGCCCTGGCCGGGGAGTTTTCCTTCCGCCGCGACGTAATCAACGACCTGCGTATCCCCAGCGACTGGGGCCTCGAGATCGGCGTGCTGTCGGAGATGCACCGCAACTATTCCACCAACCGGCTCTGCCAGGTCGATATTGCCCATCGCTACGACCACAAGCACCAGAAGGTCTCCTTCGACGATGAGCACGCAGGCCTCTCCAAGATGTCCATCGATATTTCCAAGTCGCTGTTTCGCAAGCTGGCCACCCAGGGCATCGTCTTTTCGACCGAGACCTTCCGCAGTATCAAGGCGACCTATTTCCGTATCGCGCTGGACTTTGTCGAAACCTACCGCAACGATGCCATCATCAACGGCCTCACTTTCGATATCCATCGCGAGGAGCAGACGGTGGAACTGTTCGCGCGCAACCTGATGAAGGCCGGGCAGACCTTCCTGGAAAACCCGATGGAGACCCCGTTTATCCCCAGCTGGAGCCGCATTACCAGCGCCGCGCCGGAGTTCCTGCAGGAACTCAAGACTGCGGTGGAAACGGATTACGAGGAATACGGAAGTTAAGCCGGGAAGCACCCATGAATGCATCGACCGACGACATGTCCATCCGGGAGTTGCTGCACAAGCGGCTCTGCGAACACCTTGCCGTTATCTATCCTGACCAGGACGGGGAAACGCTGGCGCACCGACTGATACAGATGATGCGGTTGCACGACCAGTGCCAGACCCCGATTGCCCACAAGAACCTCTGGGACCAGACCGACATACTGGTGATCACCTACGGCAATACCATCCGCAGGAGAAGCCAGCACCCCCTCAAGACCCTGCACCACTTCCTCAAGACCCACTTCACCATGCTGATCAACAGCGTGCATATACTGCCGTTCTTCCCGTATTCCAGTGACGACGGCTTTGCGGTGATCGACTACAAACAGGTGGACCCCTACCTGGGCGACTGGAACGACATTTTGCGTATCAGTACCGACTTCCACCTGATGGCCGACCTGGTGATCAACCACTGCTCCGCCGAACACCAGTGGTTCAGGAACTTCCAGGAAAATGTCTCGCCCGGCAAAGACTATTTCTTCTGTGTGAACCCGAACGAGAACCTCTCGGGCGTCGTCCGCCCGCGCACCACCCCATTGCTTCGCGCCGTATCCAATGGTGAGGAGACCTGTGCGGTGTGGTGCACTTTCGGCCACGACCAGATCGACCTCAATTTCCGCAACCCCGAAGTATTGCTGGAGATGGTGGACATCATCCGCCTGTACCTGGATATGGGTGTGCGCATCTTCCGGCTCGATGCCGTCGCCTTCCTGTGGAAAAAGATCGGCACCAGCTGCATCAACCTGGAGGAAACCCACGAGATAGTGCGCCTGCTGCGGACCCTGATCGAGCACGCCGACCCCAACGCGGTCATCATCACCGAGACCAATATCCCCAACCGGGAGAACCTGTCGTATTTCGGTAACGCCAACGAGGCCCACTGTATCTACAATTTCTCGCTGCCACCGCTGTTGCTGAACACCCTGGTTTCGGGCAGTTGCTTCCACCTGAAGAACTGGCTGATGAGTATGCCCCCGGCCCAGAACGGCACCACCTACCTCAACTTTATCGCCTCCCACGACGGCATCGGCCTGCGCCCGGTGGAGGGCCTGCTGAGCGACGAGGAACAGGAGGGGCTGATCCAGGCCATGGAGAACTTTGGCGGGATGATCTCCTGGCGGGCACTGGACGACGGCAGCCGCAAGCCGTATGAAATCAATATCTCGCTGTTCGATGCCATGCGCGGCACCACCAGCGGCGAGGACGGATGGCAGCTGGAGCGCTTCATCTGTGCCCATGCGATCATGCTGGCACTGGAGGGCATACCCGCTTTCTACATCCACAGCCTGGTGGGCACCACCAACGACTATGAGCGGGTACTGGAACACGGGCACAACCGCGCAATAAACCGGCGCCAGTGGCGCGAGGAGGAGCTGAACCAGGAACTCGCCAACCCCCTCTCCCACCATCACATTGTCTTCAATCGCCTGCGACGGCTGATCCAGGTGCGCCGGGACCAGCCCGCCTTCCATCCCAACGCCACCCAGTTCACTTTGCACCTGGGAGACCAGGTTTTCGCCTTCTGGCGCCAGAGCCTGGATCGCCGGCAGAGCATATTCTGTATCAACAATATTTCCGACGAGGAACAGTGCATCACCCTGTCGAGTATCAACCTTATCGGGACAGATAACTGGAAGGATTTGATCGGCGACGAGGTGCTCGAGGATATGCTCGGCTGCGTTACCCTCGCCCCGTACCAGACCATGTGGATCAGCAACCGCTGGTAAACAGCCGGCAACTAGCCGGGCCGCTGTGCCACCCGCAGGCGGCGCAGGGCGCCGTTGAGGGTGGCCAGTGCAAAGGCCAGGAAACTCAGGATGCCGGCCCACAGCAGCGTGGTGAGCGGCGCGGCAAATTCACTCACCACCCCCGCGCCCAGGGCCCCCAGCGCGGCGCTGCCAAAAAGCGCCAGTTGGTAGATGGAAATGATACGGCTGCGCACCTCTGCCGGCGCCAGCAACTGGACGATGGCGCGGCCGAGCGCCGCCGACGCCGCCGCCACCGCGCCCCAGCACAGGCACAGCAGCATCAAACCCAGCGGTGTGGGCCCGATACTGATTCCCACCAGCAGTGCGGCGCTGTATAGCAGGCACATCAGGATACCCCGCCCCGGCGTGCTGCCCTGCCCCCGGCGCAGCATCGCCACCGTCGCCAGCACGGTCCCGGCGACGAAGGCCAGCTGCAGGGTGGCGTAGTAGCTGGCTCCGCGGCCGTAGTCGGCGGCCAGCAGCGGCAGCACCACCAGGAAAACCCCGATATGGACAAAGCCATTGAAGGCCACCAGCACAATCAGCTCGCGCAGTGGCGGGCTGCGCCAGGCCTCTTCCAGCCCCTCGCGGATGAGTGCCAGTGGCAATACCTTCTCGAAGGGCCTGGCCGCGGTGCGAAAACGCAGGGAATACAGCAACAGTGCCGCTGCCAGCAGCACGCCGACCTGCAGCGACAGCAGCGGCCTGACACCCCACTGGTCAAAGCGGCTCGCCAGCAGCATGCCCACGGCCTGGCCGCCGTACTGGGCCAGCATCATCCAGGTGACGGTGGCCTGCACGCGGTGGTGGGACACCTCCGCGGCGTCCCGGTGGGCGCTGCGCTGTACCAGGTTGTCGCGTGCGGGTTGCAGGAAGGCGGTACAGATGCCGAGGCTCGCACCGTACAGCAGCAGCACCAGCAGGTCCGGCAGCCGCAGGCTGAAATACCACAGCAGCGCGCCGTGGCAGGCGGCCAGGCCCAGGCAGGCAAGCGCCGACACCGTGGCCGCGTCGCGCCGGTCGGCCAGCACGCCGCCGAGCAGCAGGAACAACAGGTTGGGCAGCAGTACCGAGGCCTGCACCCAGCCCAGGTGCAGCGCGGGCAACTCCACTACGGCCACGGCGATCCACGGCAACAGGATCACCTGCAAGCCAGTGGCGAGCGAGGTGCAACCGTAGCCCAATAGGAATGCGTGTAATCTCCCCGGCAAGCTGGCAAGCGACATCAATCGAACCTGAATTCCCCTGAATTAACCCCGCCGCACCAGCGGCCAGAACCCCCGCAGCAGGCGACGCAGCTGCTTCATGGCTGCGGGATCGTCGGCGTAGGCGGCGCGCTCGTAGGCGGTCGTGATGCTCGCCGCCATGGGCCCAAGCCGCGGGCGTTCGCGCGCCACCCGCTTGGCAAAATCCCGTGGTGCCTCGCCGCTTTCGCGCTCGATACCGGACCGTGCCAGGCGACGGCAGAAGCGTTTATACAGCCGTTCGGCCGGAGGCAGTGGGCGGCCCCGGCCGGCCAGCCACAACCAGCCCCAGATCCCAAGCAGCGCCATTGCCGCGGGCAGGCCCACCAACAGCGCCAGGCGCGGGGCGCTGATCTCGCCGAGCAGGTCGCGCAGCAGGTCCTGCTGGCGCTCGCTGTCGAAGCTGATCACGGTGCGGTACCACCGATAGTTGATCATATCCCACTGCAGTCGCAGCCGGTTGAGGAGCGGGATGCGGTGCACGGGCAGCAGCGCCTCGCGCATGAATTCGTCAGCGGCCGCCCGCTGCAGGCCATCGCGGATACGCTCAGGGGACACCGCCCCCGTGGGATCAATGCGATGCCAGCCGCGTCCCGCGCTCCAGATTTCCGCCCAGGCATGGGCATCATACTGGCGCACCAGCAGGTACTGCTCGCCCTCCACCCACTCGCCGCCCTGGTAACCGGCCACTACCCGGGCGGGCACGCCCGCCGCCCGCATCATGAAGACATAGCTGCCGGCAAAGTGCTCACAGAAGCCGCGCCGGGTGTCGAAGAGGAAAGCGTCGACCGAGTCCCGCCCCAGCCGCGGCGGCTCGAGGGTGTAGGTGAAACTCTCATTGAAAAAGCCCAGTATCTCGGCAGAGATTTCACCGGGCGAGAGGCCCCGCTCGCGCAGGCGGGAAGCCCAGGCCCGCGCCCGCGGGTTGCCGACGGGGGGCAATTGCAGGTTGCGCCGGCGCTCGAATTCACTGAGCGCCGGTTCGCCGGGAAGGGAGTCACGGGGCCAGGAGTGCACGTCGTAGGCCAGCCGGCTGTATACCGGTTCGGACCGCACCAGCCGGTCATCGGCGGTCTCGCCCACGCCGCCGGTCTCGGAGTGCGGGCGCGCCATGGCGAACAGCCAGCGGTTGTGGGTGGGCTCCTGGATCACCTGGTAGCGGTAGCGCGGCCCCACCTCCGGCAACGCCCGCTCGCTGTCGCGCCAGGTCACCCGGCCGCCCTCGCGGGGATCCACACCGAAGCCCTGGGTCCAGCGGCGACCGTCAAAGTCGGAATATACCAGGCCGCGCCAGTAACGCTGGTCCGGTGGCGGCACGGGGCCGTCAAAAGTAATACGCAGGGCCGGCTCGTCGGACTGGGAAAGCCGTGCAAAGTCCCCCGGCGACATGCTGTCGGAAACGCCGGTGGAGGCGGACGCGCTGTCCTGGGGCACGGCCCACAGGGGTCCGAGCCGCGGCATGACCAGGAACAGCAGCAGCATCAGCGGCACCGACTGGGCCAGCAATCGCGACGCCAGGCCCAGCGCACGGCGGGGCCGGGCACTGGGCCCACCCGGCTGGGCCGCCAGTGCGGCTGTGACCACCAGCACCGCCAGTGTGCCGTAAACTGCATGGGGAATACCCTGCTCGAACACAAACAGGGTGGCCGCCACGAAGTAGGCCAACAACAGGCTGAGGAAGGCATCCCGCCGGGTGACCAGCTCGAGGTTCTTGAGGGTAAAGGACACCGCCAGTAGCGCCACCATGGGTTCCAGCGCGAACCACTGCCGGTAGGACAGGACCAGCCCTGCCAGCACACCCGCCACCGCCACCAGCTTGAAAGCGCGGCCCGGCAGCGGGCGCCGGCCGCGGGACACTTCCGCCCGCCAGTAGACCGCCGCAATCCAGCCCGCCACTATCCAAAGGGGCAGGCGCGCGAAATGCGGCAGCAATACCGCCAGCTGCGCGGCAAATATCCACAGCAGGCTTTCCCGCGGCAGCAGGTCCCGGTAAGTCATCACACCCCCTGGACCGGGAACAGGGCCAGCGCGGCCAGCAGCCGGTCGCGGTGGCTGGGCCCAAGGCCGGGTTCGATGGCCCTGCCCGGCAGGCGCAGGCCGTACGCCAGCTGTTGCCGGTCCGCGTCCAGCACCCACTGGCACAGGTTGCCGAGACGGGTCTCGATATCGCGGCCAGCCAGCAGGTCCCACTCCAGCCACAGGCGGCTGTCCACGCCGCTCTCGTAATCCTTGCTGTGCAGGCCGCGGCCGGCGGCAAACTGCTTCCACGCCACCTGGCGTGGAGAGTGGCCCAGCTGGTATTGGCGCAGGCCGGCAAAATCATCGCCGCCGCGTCGCTTCTGCTCGCTCTCGCCCTCTGCCAGGGCGGCGCCCAGCGGCAGGGGGCCGGCCGGCCGGGGCTGCGGGTAAACCAGGAATTCCACGTCCAGGTCGATCCAGCTCCAGCAGCGGAACAGGCCCAGCGGGAAGCGGGTCTCTATCCGCAACCGCGGCGCGCGCACCCGCCCCCTTTCCATCACCGGTAGCGCGACCTCCACCTCGACCGCACCTTCTCCGGGCACCTGTACTGTCACCGGGTCACCGGCCGGCCAGCCCAGCTGGATATGCTCGCCCCGTCGGTCGCGGTCCCGGGCCAGTGCCAGCCGCGCGGTGGCGAAATCACCCGCGAAGGCAGTGCCAGCCTCCAACAGCCGGATTTCTATGCCGGAAAGGTTGGCAAAGGTATGCAGCGGCAGGACCACGAACAGGCTCGCCAGCAGGAAGGCGAGCGCGAACACCAGGTTGTTTTCGTAATTCGTGCCCAGCAACCACAGCAGCACGATCACCAGGGCAAACGCGAGACCGGCCCGGGTGGGCAGGATAAACAGCTTGCGGTGGTCCAGGGTCACGGCGCGGGCAGCGGGTGCCCGGCGGCTTAGCCAGGCGGAATGCAGGGCGCGCCAGCGCCGGCTCCAGGTGTCGCCCTTTTCGTCTCGCACGGCGTCGGGAATGGCCATAGGTTCAGGCCGCGATCACGTCGACCTGGCGCAGGAGGCGCTCCACCAGCTGGGCACCGTCGCCGCTGTCGCTGTGGAGCCGGTGGCCGGCCACCGCCGGCAACACCGCCTGTATGTCCTCCGGCAGGACGTGGCCGCGGCCGTGGATCAGGGCCCATGCCCGTGCCGCGTGCAGCAGCGCCAGGGCGCCGCGCGGCGACAGGCCAACCGGGCATTCCGGGCTCTGCCGGGTGTGCTGGACCAGTCGCTCCAGGTAGTCCAGCAGGCTGTCGGATGCCTTCACCTGGCCCACCAGCTGCTGCAGGCCCGCCAATCCGGCCCGGTCCACCCGGGGGCGCAGTTGCCGCAACTGCTGGCGCGGGTCCACACCCTGGAACAGGGCGCGTTCGGCCTCGCGCGTGGGATAGCCGAGGCTGATTCGCATCAGGAAACGGTCCAGCTGCGACTCCGGCAGGCTGAAGGTGCCGGACTGGTGCAGGGGGTTCTGGGTGGCGATGACGAAGAAGGGCTGCGGCAACGGGCGGGTCTCGCCGTCCACGCTCACCTGGCGCTCCTCCATCGCCTCGAGCAGGGCGCTCTGGGTCTTGGGCGAGGCGCGATTAATCTCATCAGCCAGCAATAGCTGGCTGAAGACCGGGCCCTCGTGAAAGCGGAACTGTCCACTGTCGCGCTCGAAAATCGATACGCCGACAATATCAGCCGGCAGCATATCGCTGGTGAACTGGACCCGCTTGTAGGACAGGCCCAGCACCTGTGCCAGCGCGTGCGCCAGGGTGGTCTTGCCCATGCCGGGCAGGTCCTCGATCAACAGGTGCCCGCGGGACAACAGGCAGGCCAGGGCCAGTTTGACCTGGTGTTCCTTGCCCAGTAAAACCTTGCCGACATCGGCGACCAGGGTGGAAATAATCTTTTGCACGGCTAATCCATTACTGCTCGGTTTTTCTTGCTTCCGCTTACCCGGTTATCGGCCTCAGTCGCGGGACTGGCCGATGCGGCCGCGGGTTTGCCCCCGTAAGGCGCGCAAATACGCTTTCGCTGCGCCCTTGCCGCCGGATACGGATAAAACGGCTGTACCAGTTTCTAATCATAGGTCGCCCGACCGGGGACTCCGCGCCAGACGTCACAAATCGCGCCAGCCCTGCCCCCTGGGGCCGGCTCAGTCGAGCGCTGCCAGGCCGCGGGCCAGGTCGCGCTGCAGGTCCTCGACGTTTTCCAGCCCAACGGACACGCGGATGAGGTTCTCGGTGATACCGGCGCGGGCCTTGTCTTCCTCGCTCAGCCGGCCGTGGGTGGTCGTCGCGGGATGAACAATGGTGCTCTTGGCGTCGCCCAGGTTGGCCGTGACCGAGAAGATCCGGCAGGCATCGATCACCTTCCAGGCCTCTTCGCGGCCGCCGCGCACGCGGAAGCTCAGCACCCCGCCAAAAAACTTCTGCTGGCTGGCCGCGAGGATGTGGCCGGGGTGACTGGGCAGGCCGGTGTAATTGACCTTCTCCACCGCCTCCTGCTCGTTCAGCCACCAGGCCAGCGCCAGCGCGCTGTTCGAATGGGCCTGCATCCGCAGGCTCAGGGTCTCCAGTCCCTTCAGGAACACCCAGGCGTTGAACGGGCTCATGCTGGGACCGGCAGTGCGCAGGAACACCACCAGCTCGTCCATCACTTCCCGGCGCCCGACCGCCACACCGCCGACGCAGCGGCCCTGCCCGTCCAGGTACTTGGTGGCCGAGTGCACCACGATATCAGCGCCCAGCTCCAGTGGCCGCTGCAGCGCCGGTGTACAGAAGCAGTTATCCACCACCAGCTGCGCCCCGGCACTGTGGGCCAGGTCCGCCAGCTGGCGGATATCCGCCACCTCGCACAGGGGGTTCGACGGGGTCTCCATGAACAGCAGCCTGGTGTCACCGTCCAGGGCCTCCTGCCACGCCTGCACATCCGTGAGGTCCACGAAGGCCACGCGCACGCCGAACTTCTCCATGTAGCGGGTAAACAGCGCCGTGGTGGTGCCGAACACGCTGCGCGAGCAGATCACCTTGTCGCCGCTTTTCAGCAGCGCCATGCACAGGCTGAGGATGGCCGCCATGCCACTGGAAGTGGCTACGGCCGCCTCGCCACCCTCGAGCGCGGCAATACGCTCTTCAAAGTTTCGTACGGTGGGATTGGTATAGCGCGAATAGACGTTGCCCGGGGACTCACCGGAAAAGCGCGCGGCGGCCTCGGCAGCCGAGGGAAACACATAACTGGAAGTGAGGAACAGGGCCTCGGAGTGCTCCCCTTCCGGCGAGCGTACCTGCCCGGCCCGCACCGCCAGGGTCTCCAGAGAGTAATCGTCGTCTTCGAACATAAACCGTCCCGGGTACTGATGAGGCTTGAACGGTGAATGATGAACGATGGCGACAGATTAATAAACTGCCTGGTCGCTCTCTGTGCGTGCAGTTGGCAGCAAGGGGGAAGTGATGGCGGGCGGGCACAGGGCCCGCCGCCGGCAGGAGGGTCAGAGAGAGGTCTCGTTGCCCTTCTCGTTCTTGGCCTCGTCATTGCGGGAGGCGTGCAGCTGCTCGAGGTACTCGTCGTCCACATCACCGGTGATGTAGTTGCCGTCGAACACCGAACAGTCGAACTGGTCGATCTTCTCGTTGCCCTCCGCCGAGCACTCGACCAGGTCCTCGAGATCCTGGTAGATCAGCCAGTCAGCGCCGATCTCCTCGCAGATCTCCTCGGTGGTGCGGCCGTGGGCAACCAGTTCCTGCGCCGATGGCATGTCGATGCCGTAGACATTCGGGTATTTCACCGCGGGCGCAGCGGAGGCGAAGTACACCTTGGCCGCCCCGGCCTCACGGGCCATCTGGATGATCTGCTTGCAGGTGGTGCCGCGCACGATGGAATCATCCACCAGCAGCACGTTCTTGCCGCGGAACTCAAGCTCGATGGCGTTGAGCTTCTGGCGCACGGACTTCTTGCGCTGCTTCTGTCCCGGCATGATGAAGGTGCGGCCTATGTAGCGGTTCTTCACCATGCCCTCGCGGAATTTCACCCCCAGGTTGTGGGCCACCGTCTGTCCGGCGGTGCGGGCGGAATCCGGGATGGGAATCACCACGTCGATGTCGTGGTCGGGTCGCTCGCGCAGGATCTTCGCTGCCAGGTGCTCGCCCTGGCGCAGGCGCGCCTTGTGCACCGATACGCCGTCCATGATGGAATCCGGGCGGGCAAAGTAGACGTGCTCGAAGATACACGGGTTGAGTGAGGTGTCCTCGGCACAGATCTCCGAATGCACGGTGCCGTCCAGTTCGATGTAAATGGCCTCACCCGGCGCGACGTCCCGCACCAGGGTGTAGCCCAGCACGTCCAGCGCCACAGACTCGGAGGCCACCATGTACTCGGTGCCCTTGTCGGTCTCACGCTTGCCGTAGACCAGCGGGCGGATACCGTGCGGGTCGCGGAAGGCGACGATGCCGTAACCCACGATCAGGGCCACGCAGGCGTACCCACCGCGCACGCGCTTGTGCACCGCCTTCATGGCCGTGAAGATGTCCTCGGCCTTGGGCTGCAGCTTGTGCTGCTTGTGCAGCTCGTGGGCGAAAACGTTCAGCAGTACTTCGGAATCGGAATCGGTATTGATATGGCGCAGGTCCTGGAGGTAGATCTCCTCCACCACCTCACGCACGTTGGTCAGGTTGCCATTGTGGGCCATGGCGATCCCGTAGGGGGAATTCACGTAGAAGGGCTGGGCCAGCGCCGGGCCGGAGCTGCCGGCGGTGGGGTAGCGCACGTGGCCGATACCGAAATTGCCGGCCAGCCGCTGCATGTGCCGCGCGCGGAACACGTCCCGCACCAGGCCGTTGGCCTTCTGCTGGTTCAGGCGGTCCCGGTCGCAGGTTACGATGCCGGCGGCGTCCTGGCCGCGGTGCTGCAACAGCGTGAGAGCATCGTACAACTGCAGGTTGACGTCACTCTTACCGACGATACCGACAATACCACACATAGTTTTAGCCCTACTGGTCGAAAGGGGCGGACGCTCCGCCCGGTTAAAACAAGTCTGCGAAGAATTTCTGGATTCCTTCGGCCGCTTCCCGCGCATGGTCCTCGAAGGCAAGGAAATGGGGAATCAATGCCGATTCCTGCCACCAGGGGTCCTCCTCCACCGGGATCAGTCCCGGAGCCAGGATCAGCAGCGCCAGCACGATGATGGTGCCGCGCAGCAACCCGAACACCATCCCCAGGGTACGGTCGGTACCCGACAGGCCGGTGGCCTCGACGAACGCGGACAGTGTCATATTCAGGCCGGCACCGGCCAGCAGGGTAAATATGAACAGGATGGCGAAGGCGGCGATCATCTGCAGGGAGGGAGTATCCACCAGCCGGGACAGCAGCGGTGCGAGTTCGTCGCGGAACATCATGGCGATCACAAAGGCGGCCACCCAGGTAAGGAGAGAGAGGACTTCGCGCACGAATCCCCGGCTGAGGCCAATCAGCGTGGAAATGGCCACGATTACCAGGATGGTCCAGTCAGCCCAATTCATTCAACCTACCTGCCTCGGCAGCTGCCGCGAGAAGCGCGCATTCTAACTTACCCGGGAGGGCGCGTGAAGCTGCGCGCAAAAATGCAGTTGGTTAGGAGCCACAACCCAATGTCTGCCCGGTTCCGCAATCAAAATCCACCCAACCGGGACCGAACAGTCCCTCATCAGGCACTGAAGCGCAGCACCAGGGTCTGCAGCTTGAGCAGCTGGTCGAGCTCGCGCTTGACCGTGCGGGCATCGGCCTTGCTGGTCTTGGGACCGACAAAGACACGGGTAAAGCGGCCCTTGTCAGTGCTCACTCCGCGGGTGAAGGCCTTGTAGCCCTTATCCAGCAGGCGGTCCCGGAGCGCCCTGGCCTGGCTCTCGCGGCTGTAAGAAGCCACCTGCACCACCCAGGCTACGGGCAGCCCTTTCGCATCGAGCACCGGCTCTCCCGCGGCGGGTGCACTGTCGGCCCCCTCCCCTTCCGGCTCCTGCGGCCCCGACCCGGGCCGGGCGGGCGCGTCGGCCGGCTCCGCGGCCAGTTCCGGCTGGAAGGTTTCATCGGGGTGCGGGGCCGGAGCCGCGTCCGCCACCGGCTCGGGCTCGGCAATGCGGATGGGCTGGATATCGGGTTCCGGGGGAATCTGGGTGGTGACGTCGATGTAGCGGGCACCCTCGCGGTCGAACAAAGACGGAAGGAATATTACCGCGAGCGCAGCCAGCACCAGCGCGCCCACGATCCGTTGCTTGAAGCCATCGTCCAGTCGCCCCCGCTTGGCCGGGGCGCGATCACGACTCGCCATCGATGTCATCTCGTACGTGTTGTAAAACTTCTGCAACGGTAAAGAAAGAACCGAAAACAAGCAACCTGTCCGCGCTGCCAGTGTCTGCGACCAGCCGGTCCAGTGCCCCGGCCACGGCCGGGCAGTCAGCCGCCACCCGCTCTGCCGTTACCCCGGCCGCCGCCAGTGCGGCCACCAGCGCCTCGCAACCCGCGGCACGCGCATTGCCCGGCAGCAGGGCCGGGCACCATTCATCGACCACCTCCGCCAACGGTGCGAACAGTCCGGCCAGGTCCTTGTCCGCCATGGCCGCGACCAGCGCGCGGGTCCGGCCGGCAACCGGGTGGTCTGCCAGCCAGCGCGCCAGGTAGGCCGCGGCGGCGGGGTTGTGTCCCACGTCCAGCAACAGCTCCCGGCCGCGCCAGTCCAGGCGCTGGCAGCGGCCCGGCAGCTGCAACCCGGCCAGCACCTCCTCGACGCCGCTGCCCGGCAGGGCATCCAGCACCAGCAGCGCGGTCAGCGCCGCGGCGATACTGGGGCGCGGTAGCGCCGTCGTCGCCGGCAGGGTTATTTCGGTCGCACCAAAGCGATAGCGATCGCCGTCGAGGGCGAATTCACTGCCGATGAAATACGCCTCGGCTCCCATACTGCCGGCGGCCGACACCACCGACAGCGGCGGCTCCGGGTCGGCGCAGACGAAGGGTGCACCCGGGCGCAGGATGCCGGCTTTCTCGCGCCCGATCACCTCGCGGTCGTTGCCCAGCCAGGCCTCGTGATCCACCGCGACACTGGTGATCACCGCCAGGTCCGCGTCCACCAGGTTGACTGCGTCCAGCCGCCCGCCCAGCCCCACTTCCAGCAGCGCATATTCGACACCGGCGCGCCGGAATAGCCACAACGCCGCCAGTGTGGTGAATTCGAAATAGGTCAGGCTGGTATCGCCGCGCGCGGCCTCCACCGCCTCGAAGGCGGCGACCAGGTCGGCATCGCTCACCTCGCGCCCGCCGATGCGCACCCGCTCATTGAACCGCAGCAGGTGCGGCGAGCTGTAGGCTCCGGTGCTGTGGCCACCGGCCAGTAACAGCGCCTCGAGGGTGGCGACGCAAGAGCCCTTGCCGTTGGTGCCGGCCACCGTGATCACCCGCGGTGCCGGCCGCTCCACGCCCAGGGTGCTCGCCACGGTGGCCACGCGGGTCAGGCCCAGTTCGATTTCCGTCGGGTGCAGCCGTTCCAGCCGCTCCAGCCAGAGTTGCAATTCGGTCATGGATTACCCCGTGTCAGGATGGTATTTGCATCAGTATGCCGGCAGCTGGGCGCCGGTAACAGGGGAGAGATAGAGAGATCGGGGGCGCGCCGGACGGCCGCGCCCCGGGCCGGCGTCAGGCGCCAGACAGCTTGCCCAGCAGGCGGGCGATGGTAGTGCGCATGTCCCGGCGGGGAATGATCATGTCGATGGCACCGTGGTCGAGCAGGAATTCGCTGCGCTGGAAGCCCTTGGGCAGCTTCTGGCGGATCGTCTGCTCGATGATGGCGGGGCCGGCAAAACCGGCGCGGGCACCGGGCTCCGCCGCATTGATATCCCCCAGCAGCGCCAGGGACGCGGACACGCCCCCGTACACCGGGTCGGTCATGACCGAGATGTAGGGCACCCCGGCCATCTTCATTTTCTCGAGTACCGCGGAGGTCTTGGCCATCTGCATCAGGGAGATCAGGGCCTCCTGCATGCGGGCGCCACCGGTGGCGGAAAAGCACACCAGGGGGATTTTCTCTTCCAGCGCCAGCTGGGCGGCGCGGGTGAAGCGTTCACCCACCACGTAACCCATGGAGCCGCCGTGGAAGGCGAACTCGAAGGCCACCGCCACCAGCGGCTTGCCCTCCAGGGTGCCGCGCATGGCGATCAGGGCATCCTTCTCACCGGTGGCTTTCTGCGCCTGGCTCAGGCGGTCCTTGTACTTCTTGACGTCCTTGAACTTCAGGCGGTCCACCGGCACCACGTCGGTGGCCAGCTCTTCGCGGCCGTCCTCGTCCAGGAAGACGTCCAGCCGGCGCCGCGCGCCGATGCGCATGTGATGGTCACACTTGGGACAGACGTCCAGGTTGCGCTCCAGCTCCGGGCGGTACAGCATGGCGTCACACTTGACGCATTTCTTCCACACCCCCTCCGGGACCTTGCTGGCGCCGGGACGGCGCTCGGTGCGAATGACCGCGGGAACGATTTTTTCTAACCAGCTCATCTTGTTTCCAAATCCCGATGCTTTTTCAGGGCCAAGCGCTGTCCTTGGCCGATGGCTTTGTGGGCGAGAATTAAAACACTAACACCATTTACCGGTGCGGCCAGTTCAGCCGCTGACGGCGGCTTTCTGGCCAGCCAGTCACAACTGTGAAATCAGGCATCCAGGGCGGTGCGGATCTCCCCGGTGATTTCCGCCACCGCATCCCGTGCGGCCGCGCCATCACGGGCCTCGCCGATCGCCGACACCAGTACGCTGCCGACCACCGCGCCGTCGCCCGCCTCACTGACTGCCCTGGCCGAGGCGCCGTCCTTGATACCGAAACCGACGCACAGCGGCAGGTCGGTAAAGCGGCGAATCCGCCCCAGGTTTTCGCGCACCGCCTGGGGGTCCAGGTTGCCGGCACCGGTGACGCCCTTCAGCGAGACATAGTAAACAAAGCCGCTGGCGAGCCGCGTGATGGCCTGGATCCGCTCTTCACTGGTGGTGGGCGTGAGCAGGAAGATATTGCGCAAGTTGCGCGCGCGCAGCAAATCGCTCAGCGGACCGGCCTCTTCCGCCGGCAGGTCTACGGTCAGCGCGCCGTCCACGCCGGCCTCCAGCGCCGCATCGGCGAAGCGCTCCGCACCCATCCTCTCGATCGGGTTGGCATAGCCCATCAGTATCACCGGCGTGTCGCTGTCTTCCCGCCGGAACTCCCGCACCATCTCCAGGCACTGGCGCAGCGAGGTGCGGAATTCCAGCGCGCGCTCGTGGCCGCGCTGGATCACGGGCCCTTCCGCCATGGGGTCAGAGAAAGGCACCCCCAGCTCGATCAGGTCGGAGCCGGATGCCACCAGCTGGTGCATCAGCGGCACGGTATTTTCGGGGCCGCCGTCGCCGGCCACCAGGTAGGTCACCAGCGCCTTGCGGCCCTCTTCGCGCAGCCGGGCAAACCGGCGGTCGATTCTGTTCTGTTGTGTCACTCGCTCAATTCCTGTTGCTTCGCACTGCTGCAAACCTGTGGCCGGTGCCCTAGACCTCGATACCGTCGATTGCGGCCACGGTGAAGATATCCTTGTCGCCGCGCCCGGACAGGTTGACCACGATGTTCTGGTCCGGCGACATGCCGGCGGCCAGTTTCAGCGCGTAGGCCACCGCATGGCTGGACTCCAGCGCCGGCAGGATGCCCTCCTTGCGGGTCAGGGTGCGGAAGGCGCTGAGGGCCTCCTGGTCGTCGGCCACCACATAGTTCACGCGGCCGATATCCTTGAGCCAGGCGTGCTCGGGACCGACGCCCGGGTAGTCGAGGCCCGCGGACACGGAGTGGGTCTCGATAATCTGGCCGTCCTCGTCCTCCATCAGGTAGGTGCGGTTGCCGTGCAGCACACCGGGCACGCCCTTGTTCAGCGGGGCGGCGTGGCGCCCGCTGGCCAGGCCCTCGCCGCCCGCCTCGACACCGTACATCTTCACGTCGCGGTCATTGAGGAACGGGTGGAACAGGCCGATGGCGTTGGAACCGCCGCCGACACAGGCCACCAGCGCATCCGGCAGACGGCCGAATTCTTCCAGACTCTGGGCGCGGGCCTCGCGGCCGATCACCGAGTTGAAATCGCGCACCAGCTGCGGGTATGGATGCGGGCCGGCGACGGTGCCGATGATGTAGAAGGTGTCGTCGACATTGGTCACCCAGTCGCGCATAGCCTCATTCATGGCGTCCTTGAGGGTCTTGGACCCGGACTGCACCGGGATCACCTCGGCCCCGAGCAGTTTCATGCGATAGACATTCGGGGACTGGCGCTTGACGTCCTCGGCACCCATGTACACCGCGCACTCCAGTCCCAGGCGCGCGGCGACGGTGGCAGTGGCAACGCCGTGCTGGCCCGCACCGGTTTCTGCAATAACACGGCGCTTGCCGCTGTGCTTGGCCAGCAGCGCCTGCCCCACGGTATTGTTCACCTTGTGGGCACCGGTGTGATTGAGATCCTCGCGCTTGAGCCAGATACGCGCGCCGCCGGCCTCAGCCGTCAGGCGCTCGGCCAGGTACAGCGGCGAAGGACGGCCAACGTAATGGGCCAGGTCGTAATCGAACGCCGCGCGGAATTCCGGGTCGTCCTTGAGGCGGCTGTACATTTCCTGCAGCTCGTCCAGGGCTCCGATCAGCGTCTCGGACACGAAGCGACCGCCGAAGGGACCGAAGTGTCCGCCCGCATCGGGAAATGCTGAATAATCTACTGGCTTCTGATCGCTCACTCTAACTGCTCCTGTTACACCTGGTCCCGTAGCTGTTGATTTGGTGGCTGGCACTTATCCGCCGCCCGCCTGCCGCGCCGCGGCAATGAATGTGTAGACCCGGTCGGCATCCTTGCGCCCGGGCGAGGACTCCACCCCGCCGCTGACGTCGACGCCCTGGGGATGCGCCTGGCGTATCGCCGCGGCGACATTGTCCGGGGTCAGCCCGCCGGCCAGCACGATCTGCTGGCCGCTGTCCTGCGGTACCCGCTGCCAGTCGAAGGACTCGCCGGTGCCCCCCGGCACGCCCGGGCGATAGGCATCCAGCAGGAAGCCGCGGGCGCCCGGATGCCCGGCCATGGCGGCCAGCACATCCAGGTCCTCTTTCATACGCAGCGCCTTGATATATGGACGTTGGAACTGCTCGCAATATTCGGCCGGCTCATCGCCGTGGAACTGCAGCAGGTTGAGAGGCACTTTCGCGAGCACCTCGTTGACGGTGTCGGCGCTGGCATTGACGAACAGTCCCACCAGGGTGAGGAACGGCGGCACCGCCGCCGCAATCGAAACCGCCTCGGGCGCGGTGACACAGCGCGGGCTGTGCTCGTAAAACACCAGCCCCAGGGCATCCGCCCCGGCTTCGGCAACCATCGCCGCGTCTTCCGCGCGGGTTATACCGCACACTTTCACTTGCATCGCGTTACGCAACCGACCGGTGGTTCAATCAAAAAGGGAGTCAGCGATACTAGCAGATTGGCGCCGGCCGCGAAATGCGGCCCCATGACGATCCCCTGCCTACCATGCCCGCCAAAGGCATGACCGTCCCGCTTGACAGCCGCTCCCACAACTCCTACTGTACCACCACACACAGCACACCTAGAACGGAAGCGGGAAATGATAAAGATAAATACGGGCGACTCGCGCCCTATCTTCCGCCAGATAGTCGATAGCATCCGCCGGCAAATTGCCACAGGCGAACTGGAGCCCGGGAGCAAGCTGCCCAGCGTACGCGGACTGGCGATGCAACTGACCGTGAACACCAACACTGTCGCCAAGGCCTACAGCGAGCTGACCGCCCAGGGCTGGGTGGAATCCCGTCCGGGACTCGGACTGTTTGTCTCCAAGCCACGCAAGCTGTTCAGCGACCGCGAACAGGAGCGCCGCCTGAACGAAGCCATCCAGCAGTTCATCAACCAGGTAATCGGCCTGGACTACGACGCAGGGCAACTGCTGGAGCGCCTGGAGCGCGAAATCAAGGCACTGGAAAAGGGTCAGGGGAGGAGTGCCGGCAATGAGTGAGTTCGCCATCCGCACGCAGGGGCTCTGCAAGCACTACGGGCGCAAGCGGGTCCTGCACAACCTGAGCCTGGACCTTCCCCGTGGCGGTATACACGCGCTGGTTGGCAGCAACGGCGCCGGCAAGTCCACCCTCTTCCGCCTCCTGCTGGGCTTAACCGAACCCAGCAGTGGCAGCTCAGAGATACTCGGCTGCGAAAGCTGCCAATTGACCCCCGCATTGCGCGGGCGCATCGGTTTTGTCAATGAGGAGCATACGCTGCCCGAGTGGATGCGGGTGGAAGCTGTAATGGAAATGCAGCGCAGCCTTTACCCCCAGTGGCGCGAGGCCACCTACCGCGAGGTGCTGGGCAATTTCGATGTGCAGCCGGGGCAGCGGGTGAGTGAATTATCCCGCGGCGAGCGCGCTGGTTTTAACCTGTCCCTGGCGCTCGCCCAGAGTCCGGAGCTGCTGATACTGGACGAGCCCACCCTGGGCCTGGACGTGGTCGCCAAGCGCGCCTTTCTCGAAGCCCTGATGTTTATCGGCACCGACTCCGGCTGCACCATTCTCTACTGCTCACACCAGATGGAGGAGATAGAGAGAGTCGCCGACAACCTGCTGATTATGGAGCGGGGCGAACTGAAGTCCGTATCTCCACCGGACGAATTCAGCGCCCGGGTGCACCACTGGATTGTGGAGTTCCCGGAGCGCCCCCCCGCCAATAACGAAATCCCCGGACTACTGCAGCTACGCCGCATCGACGACAGCTATCAGCTGACGGTGCTAGACGCCGGCGAGCCGCTACAGCAATTCCTGCAAGACCGCGGTGCCAGGGTCCACTGCAAACTTCAGGTGAGCCTGGATGAGGCGGTAAACAGCTACCTGGCAAAAAACCACCGCACTGCACAAGCTGCACAATAAGGAATAAAAAATGTGGAACCTGATCAAATGCGAATGCCTGCGCTTTCGCAAATGGGCCCTGGGCCTGACCGCATTACACTTGCTGCTGCTCGGCTACCTGTATATCGGCGGTGCCCTGCGTCCTTCTGAGCCCGGCATCGCCTATAGTGCGGCCATACTCTACGCGCTGGTGGGCCTCGCCTTCGGCCTGGTGCAGGTTGGCGGCTACCGCCGTCCCAGCCAGTGGGTGTTCCTGGTGCACCGCCCGCTGGCGCCGGCGCGCATCTGGCTGTCGTTGGTGGCCGCGGCCCTGCTGCTGATCACCATCGCTATCGTCGCTCCACTGTACCTGGTCCTGCTGGGTGTAGACTTTGGCAGCGCACAGGATTTCGACCTGCGGTTTTACCTGTTACCGCCCTACCTGTTCGGCCTGGTGTTTTCCTTTTACCTCTGCGGCACTTTTGTTTTACTGAGCAGCTCCCGTGCCGCGCTCCTGGTGCTCGCTTTGCCAGCGTTGTTCCTTACCAGGGAAGCGGGGCTCTGGATTTTCCTGCCACAGCTGGCGGTGATTGGGCTGCTGTTGTGGCTCAACCGTTGCGCATTCAAACCCGACCAGAAAGCGCAGCCAAAATCGGCCGCCGCATTGGTGCCCACGGCGCTGGCGATACAGTGGGGACTCTACTACACACTTTACGCAGTCGCGTCCCTGACCTTCCAGTTTGGCCAGATGGCCCTGAACCAACACCCGAACTCAAATCCCGTGCCGGATACCCCTCACAGTATTGTCGGCATGGAAGACACCGCGGCCATGCAGTACGCCTTTGGCGAGAATGAGGCCCCCCTCCTGAAGAGGGAGCTTGCCATCGCTGAAGTGCACCGGGCCTACGCTGGGTGGAACCACTTTCCCTTCCCCCAGCAGCTACCCTTTGCGGATCGTGGCGGCTATCTGCTCGACAAGGCCCGCAACGTCCAGTGGCATTTCAGCCACGACCGCATGCTGTTTAAAGGAATCAATAGCCGCAGCGGTGCCGACGCCGGCTGGATGGGCCGCAGCGGCAGGATCTACCCTTCCACCGACGGCATGGCTGCGGATGAATATTTCCGCGAGATTCCACTGGTGGTCGATGAAACCACCCTGGTGACCCCCCGGGAGCTTTACCGTGCGGATTTCGACAGTCGACGCCTGGAACTGCTCCACGCCCTGGAGAACGACGAGGAATACCGCAGCGGCCCGCAGCTGGAAGGAAAAATGGCCGTCGCCATCAGCAACCGCAACCTGTATTTCTTCGACGCCTTCAGTCTTCGCAACGGGCACGAACTACTGCAGCCGGATGCTACCGTCGCACTGCCCGGCAGCATCGACAACCTGCATTCGATTTATGTTGCGGAGCTGGCTGACGGCTATGCCGTCAGCTTCCTGTACGGCACCTACGAGCGCCAGGGCTGGTCTCCGGCACTACTGGTGAGTGGGCTGCTGCCGCTGGGCGGGGAATTTTCCGATACCAGCACCAGACCCTTGCAGCCCTCCTTCTCCGACTGGTTTATCTACAAGCAGTACCTGATTTCCCCGCTGCTGGCTTACTTGAGCAAGGCAACCTGGTCGGCGATAGAGCCCCGCCACGAAGGCTCGGTTTCGCTGCACACCCTGCTTTCCCGCCCGATACCCGTCCAGGTGCGCACCGCCATGCTGGTTAGCGCCCTGCTCTGCGCATTGCTGACGGCCCTGCTCTCCCGCCGTACGCAGTTGGAATCCAGAGGGCGCGCCATCTGGATCACCTGCAACGCATTCACTGGAATCCCCGGGCTGCTGACCTTCCTCTGCCTGAGCGAATGGCGCGAAGCGGACCGTGACCAGGCAGCAGCGGAAGTTGCACAGAGAGCACAGCTGGCATGATCCGCTCAATCATTCTCGCCACCCTGCTCTTGTACGTTACCCCGCCCGTCGCATCGGAGCTGCCAGCTGAGCTGGCGGGCGCTGTGGCGACCAGTGAATCCGCAGAGCCGGCAAAATTGCTGCCGAGGCAATTCTTCCTCGCACAACCCGAAATCGCCCTGGCACGGCTTTCGCCAGACGAAAGTCGGGCGGCAGTAATCACCCGCGAAGGACAGGACTTGACCCTGTACCTGCTGGAACTCAACAACGGCAGGAAAATTGAGCGCTTCCGCAGCAAATCCCTGCGCGACGTGCGGTGGTCCGGAGACAGCCAGGTGCTGTTCCTGAAAACCGACCAGGGCCTGGCCGCAGCCAACGCAGGCAGCGGGCGCCCCCATTTACTGGTACGCCTGGACACGGATAAAGAGGAATCCTTTCTGGGCGTGGCACCGAGAGGCGCAGCGGCTTTCGTATCACTGCCGGCCAAACGGGGCGGTCACGAAATCTACCGCCTGGAAGTGAACGGCGAGCGGGAACTGCTCTTGCACACCGAGCACCCGGTCCGCGACCTGCTGGCCGACGAGACGGGTATCCGCTACCTGCGCCTGGTGGAGGGCGATGCCCATACCCTGGTCCAGCTTATCGGCAACAAGCGAAGAAAGGTCTTCCAGTGCGATTTTCTCGATGCGTGCGAACTCCTCGGATCGAGCGGCGACAAACTGTTGCTGCGCAGCGACGGCGACGGCCAGTACCGGCGACTGCTGCAGCTGGACACCAGCTCCGGAAGTGTGACCGAACTACACCGGGACCCGCAGGGTATCGCCAGCCTCGACACAGTGCAGATTGCCCGCGATGGCCGAACCCCGCTGATCGCCAGTTACCGCAGTAATTACCGCCACAACTACGGCCTGGGCGCAGCCACGCAACGGGTAGGCGAACTGGAGCGACAATTTGCAGGCAGCGACCTGGAGATCGCGGCCCACAGTGCCACGGGTAATTGGCTGGTTCGCGAAGAGCGTTCCGATTACCGTCAGCCCCGCTATTTTTTATTGCGGGCCGGAAGCCAACAACCCGAACGCATACTCAAGGAGTTCCCGCATGAACAGATCATTGGTGATGAACGCCAGTTATCCGCAAAGATCCCGTTCAGGTTCACCGCCTCCGATGGCCTGGTAATCCACGCCTACATCAGCCTGCCCAGCGGCGGCGACCTGTCCCGGGCACCGATAATCGCCCGTCCGCACGGCGGTCCCTGGAACCGGGTGGATTCCGGAGCGGATGTTTTTACCCAGTTTCTCGTCAACCGGGGCTATATCGTGTTTGAGCCCAATTTCCGCGCTTCCACTGGTTATAGCCGCGATTTCGCCCTGGCCGGCCGCGGCGAGTTCGGCAACGGGCGCGTGCAGCAGGACATATTGGACGGCCTCGACTTTTTATTGCAACGGGGCATCGGCGATGTGCAAAAGCAGGCTATCGTCGGTCACTCCTTCGGCGGATTCTCCGCTTTGACCGGGCTGGTGTTCACCCCGGATCGCTTCCGCGCTGGCCTGGCCGCCTCGCCTCCACCCGACATGGTGAGCGCGGTAATTGCTTACGGTAAACGCCTCGGCCTGCGCGCCAACGGTATCAGCTGGTCCAGGTCCCTCGAGGAACTGGTGGGGGAGCTGGGCAATCCGGAGTTTGTTGCACAACTGAGAGGCCAGATGCCCGGCGCCTACCCGGAGCGGGTAAAGAGGCCGCTGCTGGTAATTGCGGGCGGTATGGACGAAAGGGTGGATCGCCGGCGGGTAAAAGGCTTCGTTTCCCGTGTGCAGGAAAGTGGAACCGATATCTGGTTTCTGCTGGACAGGGACGAGGGCCATATTTTCCAGAAACCCCTGGCGCGGGAAGCCTACTTATACATGGCGGAAACCTTCCTCGCCCGCTACCTGGGTGGCCGGCACCAAAGGGAGACCTCGCCGCCCCTGCAAAGCTACTTGCGGCAAACACTGCTCACAAACGGTGGTCGGGAGAGAAATGCGACAGCGAACCGGAATTAAACCGGCAGCCCGCCCAGGGGTAACGGCACCAGCAGCGGGCCGGGCTCGTGGGCGGGTAGCCCGAATTCCGCTGGATACTGCACATTCACCAGGTAGAGCCCGAAGGGCGGCGCCGTGACGCCGCCGGCGGTGCGATCGCGGGCCGCCAGCACCTCACCGACCCATTGCGGCGCCCGCTCACCGCGCCCCACCGCCATCAGTACCCCGGTGATATTGCGCACCATATGGTGCAGGAAGGCGTTGGCGCTGATCTCCAGTACGATCAGTTGCCCCACCCTGGCGATATCCAGCCGGGTAATGTCCCGCACCGGGCTCTTGGCCTGGCACTGGCTGGCGCGGAAGCTGGTGAAGTCGTGACGGCCGACCAGGTACCGGGCACCGGCGCGCATGGCCTCCAGGTCCAGCGGGTGCTGGGTCCAGGTAACCTCGGCGGCGGCCTGGGCCGAGCGGGTCGGCGCGCTGTGGATCAGGTAGCGGTAACTGCGCGCACGGGCGGAGAAGCGGGCGTGGAACTGAGGTGACACCTCCCTGGCCCAGTGCACCCGCACTGCGTCCGGCAGTTTCGTATTCACGCCCTCAACCCAGGCGCGCGTCGGTCTCACCGCACCCGTGTCGAAGTGGATGACCTGGTTGGTGGCGTGAACGCCGGCATCGGTGCGCCCGGCACAGACCAGTGTCACCGGCTCGGCGGCTATCGTGGACAGTGCTTTTTCGAGGTAGGCCTGCACAGTGGCGTCTGCGGATTTCTGCTTCTGGAAACCGTGCAACCGGGCCCCGCAATACTCCACCCCCAGGGCGATACGACGCAGGCCCTCCGGCAACCGCTCGCCGGGGGGAATCTCGCCGTTGGGCTTGTAATGCCAGTGATTGTGCGGTTTTTCGCGCTGCATGGGTTCCTACTTTCTTTACATGGCGCCATAAAAAAACCCCGCAGCCAGTGCGGGGTTTTCCTCAGCGGCAGCGGGTCAGGAAATGCGCTCCAGCATTTCGCGGGCGCGCGTCTTGTACTCGTCGCTGCCCTCTTCCGCCACCTCGGCAAGAATATCCCTGGCGCCGTCCTTGTCACCCATATCCACATATGCCTGGGCCAGTTCCAGCTTGGTGCCAAGCTCGTCGCTGCCCTCGAGCAGGTTGAGCTCGGAATCCAGGTCGCTGCCCAGGTCAAAATTCAGGTCGCCGAAGGCGCCGCCGGTATCGCTGCTGGCGGCCGGCTGCGTTGCATCCGAGGAAGGAGTTGTGGATTCAGCCAGCTCCAGCTCCGGCTCAGGTTCCGCTGTGAGTGTAGCGTCTTCCTCTGCGGCACCGCTGCCGGCATTCAGTTCGCCGTCAAACTCGTCCAGGTCGATGGAGTCCAGGTCCAGCCCGGAGCCGAGGTCGTCGCCGAAGCTGTCGTCAAAGTCGTCCAGCGACAGTTCATCAACCTGGTCCGACGCAGCGTCCTTGTCCTCAGCGGTTACTTCGCTGTCAGTAGCTGCAGAGCCGAATTCCAGGTCACCGCTGGATTCCTCTTCCTCCATGGGCGACAGGTCCAGGTCGAAATCCAGTCCCGCATCTTCTGCCGTGGTCTCGCCCTCCGCGGCGCCGGTCCCGGCACTGCCAAAGTCGTCATCCAGGTCCAGGGAGAGGGAATCGAGTTCGTCACTGGCAGGTTCTGCAGAATCGCCTGTCTCCGCTTCGCCGCCCAGGTCCAGGTCGCCGGACATCAGGTCGTCGAAATCGAAGGAGTCACCGCTGTCGCCGGACTCTGCACCGAAGCCCTCCGCATCGCCGAGGTCGCTGCCCAGGTCCAGGTCGAGGGAGAAATCCTCTTCATCAGAGGACCTGGAATCGGAACCGAAGTCGCTCTCCTCACCAAGATCCATGGTCAGGTCGTCCAGTAGGGAGCTGTCCCCCTCACCGGCCTCACTGCCACCGGCGGAGTCACTGCCACTGCTGAAATCAGAGCTGAAGTCCTCCTCATACGAGCTGCTCAGGTCATCGAGCTGCATCGCCTCGAGGGACTCGCTGGTGAATGTCTCGTCGCCACCCTCAAAAGGTGCCGCGCCGTCGATGCTCTCGCGCAGGCGGGCGGCGCGGTCTGCGGCCGGGCCATCGCTGACGCTCAGGAGCTGTCGGTAATGATCGTCGAACTTGTCAATATTCTGCTGGTGCGCGTAAACCTCGAGCAGCATCAGCCTGGCATCCACATGCTGCGGATCCTTTTCCAGCCCGGACACCAGCTTGGCTTCCGCATCGCTGTACTGGCCGAGGGACAGGTGGATCTCCGCCTCGGACACCGGATCGCCGGTGTCGACGTCCTCAAACTGGTCCATGTCGAAGTCATCACTGGTCTCGAACGACTCCACTGCGGCCAGGTTCTCGTCCTTTTCCTCGATCTCGGGGGCATCGGCAAGTGCGCGCTCCGCGGCCATGTCGGCCTCGACCTGGCGCATCGCCTCTTCCTCTTCCTTGCGGCGGCGCCAGCTCATAAAGCCGACCACGCCCAGCAGGAAGACACCGGCGCCGATACCGATCAGCTGGATATTCTCCATCAGGCGCTCGAGCAGGGTCGGCTCCTGGCTGGTCTGCACGCTCACCACACGGTTGCGCGCGTCTGCCGGCTGGCTGTCGGCCTCAGTCGCAGCAGTCTCCTCAGCAGCGGTGGTCTCATCGCTGCCCTGGTCAATGGCTGCTGCTTCGCTCCCGACGGTGCTGTCGGTGGCCACGTTCTCTTCTTCCGTGGATTCGGCACTGTCGGTCTCTTCGCCAGCGGCGCTCGACTGCTGCGCCGCGGCCTGGATCGCTGCCATCTCCTCGTTGGAGACCTCCACCAGCTGCTCCATGGTGTCGATCTGCTCGTCGAGTTCGGAGATACGCTCCTTGAGTTCCTCGTTCTCCAGGCGGGACTTGTCCAGTTCCTCCTCGGTAACGGCCAGTTCGCCCTCGAGCGCCTCGCTGTCCTCGGCACCGCTGCCGGAGCCGGACTGGACCGATTCGTTGTCACCCGGTGCCGCCAGGCTCACGCGGCCCTCGACGGCCTCAGTGGCAGTACTGTCACCGGAGGCAGCGCGCGCATCCAGGGGGGCCCCGGTCGCGGCTTCGCCGGTGCCGGTGCGCTGGCGCCAGGCATCGTTCTGCGCAGCCACCTGCGCTACGGCATCGCCACGGGAAACGGCGCGCACCTCGCTGATATCCGGCAGCCGCAGCACGGCCCCCTTCTTCAGCAGGTTGATATTGCCGTTGATGAATGCCTCGGGGTTCAGGCGCTGGATGGCGAGCATGGTCTGCTGCACCGTGACATCGCCGTGGGTGCGGTTGTCGCGGGCAATCTCCCACAGAGTCTGGTTGGCCGACACCGGGCCGTAGACCTGGCTGCTGGCGCTTTCTGCAGCGCTGGGCTCGCGCTGCAGCTCCATTGGCTCTTCGGCGGCCGGCTGCTGTGCCTCTGCCGGCGGCTGCGCTTCCGGTTGCTGTTTTTCCGGCTGCTGTTTTTCCGGCTGCTGGGTTTCTGGTTGCTGGGCTTGCGGTCGGGGCTCTTCGGCCACCTCGCGGGTCGGTCGCGGCGCCTGCTCCTGCACCTGGGGACGCGGTTCGGGGGCGCGGGTGGTCTGCGGTGGCGCAGGCTGGCGGCGCACCTGCTGGCGCTCGCGCTCGGCGGCGCGCACCGGCTGCTGGGCCGCGGTGGTGGAGAAGGCCGGCAGGTCCATCAGCAGGGTATATTCACGCAGCAACCGGCCACTGGGCCAGCGTGTTTCCACCAGGAAATTCAGGAAGGGCTCGCGAATTGCCTTTTTGCTGGATACGCGAATCACCGGCTGGGCACCGGAATAATCCACCTCGAACTGCAGGTCGGTCAGGAGGTAGGAGCGATCGACACCCGCTCGCTCGAAATCCTCCGGGCTGGCGAGACGCACCTTGATCTCGCCCTCACCCAGGCCGCGCGATTGCAACAGAGAGATTTGTGCTTCGAGGGGCTCGTTGAGTGTCGAATTCAGTTTTATCTCACCCAGACCGAGCGCCAGAGCCGCGTTGCCACTCAGTGCGCTGACCATACCCACAGCAAGCGCCAGCTTTCGCACACGCATATCCGATTCCCTTTATTGTTAGAATCCCCGGTTAACCGCGGGCAATCGCCCGCACAGCCCGGTCAACTGTACATTAATTATTCAACTAAGTGGCTGTCACTCGGACGGCCGCTCACCCCTGGCGATTAGTTCGCCAACCCCAAGTAAAAGTAAAGTTGAGAATAAACCTTCACTGTAGCGGCTAAGTATTAAATATCAGTGGTTTTTTAGCAACAATTGGACAATCTGTACACAGTTGATTGCCAGGTCTTTGCGCAAATTGTCGGACACTGCACAAAAGTTGACCTGCCGCGGGCTCAGCAGGCTCTGCCGCAGTCGCCCGACGAAGGTGATGTCGCTCCCCACCGCTTCCGCCGCCGAGGGTCGCTCGGCCAGTTTCAACCCGGTGCCATTGCGCAGCAGCCCGCGCAGCTGGTCCAGGTCCGCCTCCTCCTTCAGCACCACGCGCAGGTTGGCCAGCTGCCCGTGGAATACCGACGCGGTGTTGATACAGGCGTCCACCGCGATGTCCTCGCCCAGCAGGCGGCGCAGGTCGTGAACCAGCGCCAATTCGCTTAAATTGTGACCACTCTCCAGCAGCGCCTCGCTGGAGCTCAGCTGGTTGAAGGCCAGGCGGTGGCCCACCGCGGGGTCCACCTCGGCCTCCTGGCCGTTGAACATGCGCGCTGTCTGCGCCGCCATGGAATCGACCGCGGCCTTGCCCAGTGCCGATACCGGCTGGTTGAGCTGTACTTCCACGGCCTGCAGGCGATCGCGAAGCGGCAGCAGCGCCTCGGCAACCATGGCCGCCCCGGCGGCCGGCAGCGCCACCACATGCCGCTCGGCAGCGGCAATCTCGCCCGCATTGAGCAGGGGGTTCACCACCGCCACGCTCTCGTCGCCGCGCGAGTTGTCAGAGGCATCCACCACCCAGGCGCCGGCGGATTCCGCCGCCGCCAGTGCGGCACGGCCGGCATCGCCGCCCTTCAGCAGTACCACCACTTGCTCCGGCCCGAAGGCGAACTGCCCGAGGTCCTGCACGGTGATGTTGCGATTGGCAAATACCTGCTGCTCGACCTCGCTGTCCTCTTCCTCCAGCAGGCGCAGCTGCTGGGGCAGCACTGTCTTGCGCTCCTCGAGGATCTCCAGCAGGGGGGTGAAGGCGGCGTTATCGACACCGACGATGACCAGTTCGCGCTTGGTTTCCGGCGTATTCTCGGACATGGCAGTTCAGTTCCTGGATTGGAGGGGATCAGAGAGCGCGCGATTATACCTGCGCGCGCCACAGGTGAAAGTCACCGGGGGCAGTCCGGCGACACTGCCAGAACGCAAAGGGCCCCGGCGGGAATACTCCCGCCGGGGCCCGGCAAGCGGTGGCAAAAGCGCTTACAGCTTGCCCAGTAGGATCAGCAGTACGCGGCGCAGCGGCTCGGCGGCCCCCCACAGCAGCTGGTCACCCACGGTAAAGGCATTCAGGTACTCGGGACCCATGTTCAGCTTGCGCAGGCGGCCGACCGGGATATCCAGCTTGCCGGTCACCGCGGTCGGGGTCAGCTGCTCCAGGGTAGCCTCGCGCTCATTGGGTACCACGTTGACCCAGTCATTGGCGCCGCCGATCAGCTGCTCGATGTCGCCCATGGGAACATCCTTCTTCAGCTTCACGGTGAAGGCCTGGCTGTGGCAGCGCATGGAACCGATACGCACGCAGGTGCCGTCCACCGGCACGGGGCTGTCGGTACCGAGGATCTTGTTGGCCTCGACCTGGGCTTTCCATTCCTCGCGGCTCTGGCCGCTCTCCACCTGCGTATCGATCCACGGCAGCAGGCTGCCCGCCAGCGGCGCACCGAACTCGGCGGTGGGGAATGCGGTGGAACGCATGGTATCCGCCACCTTGCGGTCGATGTCGAGGATGGCGCTGGCCGGGTCCGCCAGCTCACTGGCGACGCCGTCACGGATGGCACCCATCTGGGAGATCAGCTCGCGCATGTGCTTCGCGCCGGAGCCACTGGCAGCCTGGTAGGTCTGGGCAGAGACCCACTCCACCAGGCCTTCCCTGAACAGTCCGCCCAGGCCCATCAGCATCAGGCTGACAGTGCAGTTGCCGCCGATATAATTCTTCACGCCGGCGTCGATGCCGCGGTCGATCACACCGCGGTTGACCGGGTCCAGCACGATCAGGGCGTCGTCGTCCATACGCAGGCTGGAGGCGGCGTCGATCCAGTAGCCGTCCCAGCCCTTCTCACGCAGCTGCGGGTAGACCTTCTTGGTGTAGTCACCGCCCTGGCAGCTGACAATCGCGTCCAGCTCCCCCAGCGCGTCGATATCAAAGGCGTCACCCAGCGGGGCCACTTCGCGGCCGATGTTCGGCGCCTTGCCGCCGGCATTGGAGGTAGAGAAAAATACCGGCTCGGCGATATGGGCGAAATCGTTCTCTTCCAGCATGCGACCCATAAGGACGGAGCCGACCATACCGCGCCAGCCAATAAAACCTACTTTTTTCATTTCAATAATCCTGTAATTCCTGTGTGTCCGGTTCGCCTGCGAACAGGCTCCTGCAAAGTTGGATTGACCTTGTTATTGAAATTAGAAAGCGGCCACCACTGCTGCGCCCATTTCCGCGGTGGATACCTTCCTGCTTCCCTCAGTGTAGATATCCGCGGTGCGCAGTCCCTGGTCGAGCACCTTACTGACGGCCTGCTCGATGGCATCCGCCGCCTCTGACATGTCCAGCGAGTAACGCAGCATCATCGCCGCCGACAGGATGGTCGCCAGCGGGTTGGCGATGCCCTGGCCGGCAATATCCGGTGCCGAACCGTGGCACGGCTCGTAGAGCCCGAAGCCGGTCTCGTTCAGGGAGGCCGACGGCAGCATACCGATGGAACCGGTGAGCATGGCGGCGGCATCGGAGAGGATATCGCCGAACATATTGCCGGTGACCATCACGTCGAACTGCTTGGGCGCGCGCACCAGCTGCATGGCCGCGTTATCCACATACATGTGGGTCAGCTCCACATCCGGGTATTCGGGTGCCAGCCGGTCCATCACCTCGCGCCACAGCACAGTCACTTCCAGGACGTTGGCCTTGTCCACCGAGCAGAGCTTACCGCCGCGCTTCTGCGCCGCCTCGAAGGCCGTACGGCCGATCCGCTCGATTTCGGATTCGCTGTAGACATAGGTGTTGTAGCCCTGCTGCTCGCCGTCGGCAAGCAGGCGGATACCGCGCGGCTCGCCGAAGTAGATGCCGCCGGTCAGCTCGCGCACGATGAGGATATCCAGGCCGGATACAACTTCCGGTTTCAGCGAGGAAGCTTCGGCCAGCTGCGGGTAGAGGATGGCCGGGCGCAGGTTGGCGTACAGGCCCAGGCGGCTGCGGATCTTCAGGAGCCCTTTCTCCGGGCGAATCTCCCGCTCCAGCGTGTCCCACTTGGGGCCGCCCACGGCGCCCAGCAGGACGGCGTCGCACTCGCCGGCCCGCTCGAGGGTCTCGTCGGTGAGCGGCTCGCCGTACGCATCGATGGAGGCGCCGCCAATCTGGCCCTGGGAAAAGTTCAGGCCCAAGCCGAATTTCTTGTCTGCGGCTTCCAGTACCGCCACCGCCTGCTCGACGATTTCCGGGCCGATACCGTCGCCCGGGAGGATCATGATGTTCTTGCTCACGAAATTACCTTTTCCTGTGCGGGACACCAGTGCTGGTGCCCATATTCAATTCTTGTTTTTCACGCCGGCGCAATCCGGCATGGCCGCCGATAGTTACTTGACCGCGTCAAACAGCCACGGCGCCTGCTCGCGACGCTTCGCCTCGTAGGCGCTGATCGCGTCGGCATCCTCGAGGGTGAGGCCGATATCGTCGAGACCGTTCAGCAGGCAGTGCTTGCGGAAGCTGTCCACCTCGAACGGGATGGTGGTGCCGTCCGGCTTCACCACCTGCTGCTGTTCCAGGTCGATGGTCAGCGCATAACCTTCCTGCGCGTACATTTCCTCGAACAGCTGCGCCACGGTGTCCTCGTCGAGCACAATCGGCAGCAGGCCGTTCTTGAAACAGTTGTTGAAGAAGATATCGGCGAAACTGGGCGCGATGATGGCGCGGAAACCGTAGTCATCGAGCGCCCAGGGCGCATGCTCGCGGCTCGAGCCGCAGCCGAAGTTCTTGCGTGCCAGCAGCACCGAGGCACCCCGGTAGCGCTCCTGGTTGAGCGGGAAGTCGGGGTTCAGCGGCCGCTGGGAGCAGTCCTGGCCCGGTGCGCCCTCGTCGAGGTAGCGCAGCTCGTCGAACAGGTTGGGGCCAAAGCCGGTGCGTTTGATCGACTTGAGAAACTGCTTGGGAATAATCAGGTCCGTGTCCACGTTGGCGCGGTCCATGGGTGCAACCAGGCCCTGGTGTTGGGTAAAGGCTTTCATCAGGCAGTCTCCCCTGCAGCTACAAACTCACGCACGTCGACAAAGTGGCCGGCCACTGCAGCGGCCGCGGCCATGGCCGGGCTCACCAGGTGGGTGCGGCCACCGTAGCCCTGGCGCCCTTCGAAATTGCGGTTGGAGGTGGACGCGCAGTGCTCGCCCGCCCCCAGCTTGTCGGCATTCATCGCCAGGCACATGGAGCAGGACGGCTCGCGCCATTCGAAACCGGCAGCGGTGAAAATCTCGTGCAGGCCCTCTTGCTCGGCCTGCGCCTTCACGGACTGGGAGCCGGGCACTACCAGCACCTGCTTGACGCTGTCGGCCTTGCGGCGGCCTTTCGCCACTGCCGCCGCCGCGCGCAGGTCCTCGATGCGGGAGTTGGTGCAGGAACCGATAAACACGCGGTCGAGCCTGATATCGCCGATCGCCTGGCCGGCACTGAGTCCCATATACTCCAGCGCGCGCTCGATACCGGTGCGGCGGGTCTGGTCCGCCTCGGCAGCCGGGTCCGGAACCCGTGCATTCACGGAAGCCACCATTTCCGGCGAGGTGCCCCAGCTTACCTGCGGCTCGATTTCTTCCGCCGCCAGCTCCACCACGGCATCGAACACCGCATCGGCGTCCGAGTGCAGGCGGCTCCAGTTTTCCACTGCCCGCTCCCACTGCTCGCCTTTCGGTGCATAGGGCTTGCCATTCACGTAGTCGAGGGTGACCTGGTCCACCGCCACCATGCCGGCACGGGCGCCTGCCTCGATAGCCATGTTGCAGATGGTCATGCGGCCTTCCATCGACATGTTGCGAATTGCCGAGCCACCGAACTCGATGGCGTAGCCGGTGCCGCCGGCGGTGCCGATCTTGCCGATAATGGCCAGCACCACATCCTTGGCGGTGACGCCCGGGCCCAGCTCGCCGTCGACCCGCACAAGCATGTTCTTCATCTTCTTCTGGATCAGGCACTGGGTGGCCATCACATGCTCCACCTCGGAGGTGCCGATGCCATGGGCCAGCGCACCCAGGGCGCCGTGGGTGGAAGTGTGGGAGTCACCGCAGACCACGGTCATGCCCGGCAGCGTGGCACCGGTCTCCGGACCGATAACGTGCACGATGCCCTGGCCCGGCTCGTTGATGCCGAACTGGACCACCTCGAAGTCGTTGCAGTTCTCGTCCAGGGTTTGCACCTGGATGCGCGATACCTCGTCGCGGATACCGGCAACACCCCCGGCGCGCTCGGCGCGCTCGGAGGGCACGTTATGGTCGGGGGTGGCCACCAGGGAGTCCTTGCGCCACAGACCACGACCGGCGAGCCGCAGCCCCTCGAATGCCTGCGGCGAGGTCACCTCATGGATGAGGTGGCGGTCGATGTAAATCAGTGCGGTGCCGTCTTCGCGGCTCTTGACCAGGTGGTCCTGCCAGAGTTTGTCGTAAAGCGTCTGCCCGGCCATGGCCGTCTCTCCTCAGTCTTGTGATCGACGCAGTCTAGGCGGGGCGATACATAACATCAATTTATATTTATTATAAGAACATGTCGCTTTTGGAATAATTGCGTTACCCTGCCCCGACACACCCAGCGGCAGCGACCCGAGCGGAGGAACCATGGAAATCCAGTGGCTGAAGGCCTTTCTCAGTATTGCCGAGCAGGGCTCAGTGTCCGAGGCCGCCGAGGCGCTGCACCTGACCCAGCCCGCCGTCTCCAAGCGGCTGGCGGCACTCGAGCAGCAGCTCGGCACGCCCCTGTTCGACCGCATCGGCCGCCGCCTGCAGCTCACCGACGCCGGCCGTGCCCTGCTGCCCCGCGCGCGCCATATCCTCAATGAGGTCAGCGACGCCGAACGGGAGCTGCGGTCCCTGGGCGGCGAGGTGACCGGTAGCCTGCGCATCGCCACCAGCCACCACGTGGGCCTCCACCACCTGCCGCCGGTACTCAAGGAGTTCAGCAACCGCTACCCGGATGTGGCACTGGACATCGATTTCGTCGATTCCGAGCAAGCCTACGAGGCCCTGATGGCCGGCGAGTACGAGCTGGCGGTGGTGACCCTGGCCCTGAAGGAATACCCGAACCTGGAGGCCCGCGTAATCTGGCCCGACCCCTGCGTGGTGGTGGCCGCGCCCGAGCACCCGCTGGCGCAGACGCCGGGCCTGGACCTTGCCGACCTGGCCCGCTACCCGGCCATACTGCCCGACCTCAACACCTATACCGGCCGGCTGATCAAGCGCGAGTTTGACGCCCAGGGGCTGAAGCTGACTGCCAAGCTGGCCACCAACTTCCTCGAGACCATCAAGATGATGGCCGGGGTCGGCCTCGGCTGGAGCGTGCTGCCCCGCACCCTGGTGGACGACAGCCTGGCCGTGCTGCCGGTGGAGAAACTGAACATCCTGCGCAACCTCGGGGTGATCAATCACCGCGCGCGCACCCTCAGCAACGCCGCCAGCGCGTTGCAGCAGCTATTACTTCAGGCTGCGGCGGAAAACGGCCCGCAAGCAACCCGCAAAAAGTAGAGACGGGTCACAGAATTACCCGCTAATCCATCGCCGGCGGCCGACCGGCCACAAAAAAAATAGTAAACTAGGCGCCAATTCTAATAAGGAGGCAACAATGAAAAAACTCAGCCTGGCCATTTGCATGGCACTCACCAGCGGCGCCGCCAGCGCCGATACCATCCTTGGTCTCGACGCCAGCGCCGGCGTATGGATGCCGTCCTACAGCGGCAGCGTCGGGGTGGACCAATTCAGCATCGAGGAATTCCAGCCCGCCGAGGACAATGTCACTTTCCTGCAGGCCGCACTGGAGCATCCGGTACCGCTGGTCCCGAACATCATGCTGTCCCACAGCGCCATCCAGACCGACGGCTCAACCCGCCTGGAGCGGTTCGTCACCTTCGGTGACGAGACATTTATTGCCGGCACCGACGTCGCCACCAACCTGGACCTGAGCCACACCGACGCCACCCTCTACTACGAGATCCTCGACAACTGGGTGAACCTGGACGTGGGCCTGACCGCGCGCCAGTACAAGGGCGAGATGCAGGTTGAGAGCGCCATCCAGGCCGAGAACATCGAGCTGGCCGGCGTGCTTCCGATGGCCTACGGCATGGCCCGTTTCGACCTGCCCTTCACCGGCTGGTCCGTGGTCACCCAGGGCAATGTGACCGGCTACAACGGCGATACCCTGACCGACCTGACCGCCAAGGTGCGCTGGGACTTCGCTCCGGGCCTGGATATGGCCCTCGAGGGCGGCTACCGCAGCATGACCCTGGAGCTGAAGGAACTGGACGAGCTGCAGAGCGACCTGGAAATCAGCGGCCCCTACCTGGGCCTGAACCTGCACCTGTAACCGGGCAGCAGGCAAATGAAAAAGGCGGCCAACTGGCCGCCTTTTTTATACCTGCCCGAACTACCTGTCACTGCTACTGGCTGCCCACGGTCACCACCCCGGGCTCCACGTCAGCATTCTGGGCCCGCTGGCGCAGCATATGGTCGATCAGCACCAGCGCCGTCATGGCCTCGGCGATGGGGGTCGCACGGATGCCGACGCAGGGATCGTGGCGTCCCTTGGTGACCACCTCGATCGGGTTGCCGTGGATATCGATGCTCTTGCCGGGAATACGCAGGCTGGAGGTGGGTTTCAGAGCGATATGGGCCACGATGTCCTGGCCGCTGGAGATACCGCCAAGCACGCCGCCGGCGTTGTTGGAGAGGAAGCCCTCCGGGGTGATCTCGTCCCGGTGCTCCGTGCCCTTCTGCTCCACACTGGCAAAGCCGGCCCCGATTTCGACCCCCTTGACCGCATTGATGCTCATCAGGGCGTGGGCCAGGTCGGCATCCAGGCGGTCGAAGATCGGTTCGCCGAGGCCTGCCGGCACGCCGCTCGCGTGCACCGAGATACGCGCGCCGATGGAGTTGCCCTCCTTGATCAGTGCCTGCATATAGGCCTCCATCTCCGGCACCTTGTCGGCGTCCGGGCAGAAGAAGGGGTTCTGCCCCACCTGCTCCCAGTCGAGCTTCTCGACGCGGATGGGTCCCAGCTGCGACAGGTAGCCGCGCACCTCGATACCGTAGCGCTGGCGCAGCCACTTCTTGGCGATCGCCCCGGCGGCGACACGCACGGCGGTCTCGCGGGCGGAAGAGCGGCCACCACCGCGGTAATCGCGGATGCCGTATTTCTGCCAGTAGGTGTAGTCGGCGTGGGCCGGGCGCACCTGTTCGGCGATGTTGGAGTAGTCCTTGGAGCGCTGGTCGGTGTTCTCGATCATCAGGCCGATGGGCGTGCCGGTGGTCCTGCCCTCGAAGACGCCAGACAGGATCTGCACCTCGTCGGCCTCGCGGCGCTGGGTGGTGTAGCGGGAGGTTCCCGGCTTGCGGCGGTCCAGCTCCAGCTGGATCTCTTCGGCACTGATCTCCAGTCCCGGCGGGCAGCCGTCGACAATACACCCCAGCGCCGGGCCGTGGCTCTCGCCAAAAGTGGTGACAGAGAACAGTTTGCCGAAGGTGTTGCCGGACATAAGTTTTGCTTCCGTGGCTCGCAGGTATCAGTGAATTATCCCGCCCGCACCCCGATTCGGGGCCGGCCGCAGGAAAACATAGCGCAAAGGCGCGCCATTATAGAGGATTGCGCCGGCCGGCGCTGCTGTCTCAACCCGCCCCGAAACAATGGCGATAGGCCAGCAGGTCCTCGCGGCTGATAACGAACACACCGTGACCGCCATCGGCGAATTCCGGCCACAGGAACGGCACCTCGGGGAAGGCCGCCTCCAGGGCCTCCCAGCTGTTGCCCACCTCGCATACCAGCAGGCCATCCGGCTGCAGGTGATCGGCGGCCTCGCGCAGCAGGCGCCGGGTGAAATCCAGCCCGTCCTCGCCGGAGCCAAGCGCAATCTCCGGCTCGGCCCGGTACTCCTGGGGCATTTCTGCCAGGTCGCGGGCATCCACATAGGGCGGGTTGCAGACGATCAGCTCGTAGCTGCACCCCTCCAGCTCGCCAAACATGTCGGACTGCACCGCCCTCACCCGCTCATTGAGCTGGTGGCGATTGATGTTGGTCTGCGCCACTTCCACCGCACCGGAAGAGATGTCACTCAGGTCTACCCGCGCTTCCGGGAAAGCCTCGGCGCAGGCAATGCCTATACAGCCACTGCCGCAGCACAGGTCCAGGATTGCCCGGGGTTCCACCTGCAACCAGGGCTCGAAACCGTTGCGGATCAGTTCCCCGATTGGCGAACGGGGCACCAGCACCCGGCTGTCCACATAGAAGGTCATGCCGCAGAAGTGGGCCTCGTGGGTGAGGTACGGGGCCGGCAGGCGCTCCTGCACGCGCCGTTCGAGTATCGCCATTACATCGCGGCGCTCCTCCATGGTCAGCCGTGCCTGCAGCACCTCCGGCTTGCTCTCCATGGGCAGGTGCAGGGTGTGCATCACCAGCAGCAGGGCCTCGTCCCAAGCATTGTCGGTGCCGTGACCGAACCAAAGCCCGGCCTCATTGAACCGGCTGGTTCCCCAGCGCACATAGTCCAGCAGGGTGTGCAGTTCGTGCAGGGACGCCTCACGCTTCTCGATCATTCACTCTATCCTTCTTTCACTGGGGGCAGGGATAGCCCGACGGGGACTGATCCACCCGCCCGCAAGCGGGGTATAATGGTGCCTTACGGCGGATCTTTACTCAAAGATGACAAAAGCTTAGGGTAGCGCACCCGCCCCTCGGGCTGAGATATTGGAACTGGACCAGATGAACGAACACTACGCGCAAATTATTGAGGCAATCGGTGAGGATCCGCAACGCCCGGGCCTGCGGGACACCCCCAAGCGGGCCGCCAAGGCGATGCAGTACCTGACCCAGGGCTACCAGCAGTCCCTCGACGAGATCGTCAACGACGCCATCTTCCCCTCCGACTGCAGCGAAATGGTCCTGGTCAAGGATATCGAGCTCTACTCCCTGTGCGAGCACCACCTGCTGCCGTTTATCGGCAAGGCCCATGTGGCCTATATCCCCAACGGCAAGGTGCTGGGCCTGTCCAAGGTGGCGCGCATCGTCGACATGTTCGCCCGGCGCCTGCAGATCCAGGAGCAGCTGACGGTGGAGATCGCCGAGACCCTGCAGGATGTCACCGGCGCCGCCGGCGTGGGCGTGATCATCGAGGCCAAGCATATGTGCATGATGATGCGCGGCGTGGAAAAGCAGAACTCGGTCATGAAAACCTCTGCCATGCTGGGCTCATTCCGCAGCCAGCAGGCCACCCGCACCGAGTTCCTGTCCCTGATTCGCTAAAATGCGGTAATACCACCCTATCCCCAACGAGCGGCACAGGGAGGTGTCGCACGCCCGCCGGCGTCACCCTGTCACGGAGAGAGACCATGCCCCACCTGGTAATCGAATACGCGGAAAAGCTGGAAGACAGCATCTCCATCCCCGCCCTCGTGAGTACGGCCCAGGAGGCCATGCACCGCTCGGGCCTGTTTGCGCCCCACACCATCAAGACCCGCGCGCTGCCTTACCGGCACTTTATTGCCGGGGAGAAGGGAGGCAGCTTTATCCACGCCGAGGTACGCCTGCTGGACGGGCGCGACGAACGCGAGCGCGAAGCGCTCAGCTCGGCGGTCTTCAATGCCCTGTGCCAGTTCGCCGACGGGGTGCCGGCGGTGACGGTGGAAGTGCGGGAGATGGACCCCGCGTGTTACTCCAAGCGCCTGCCGTTCTGAGTCCGCGCAGCCGGCGGTTTCTATCTGTAATCCTTTAGTCGCGGCCATGGGCCGCTCCTACGGTGCTAGCTGGCCTGTGGCCGCCCGGCGCCGTGATTGATCGCGGCCAGCGGCCGCTCCTACGTGAAATTGCGCCGGGTTATTCGCCGCGCAGGAAGGGGCCGAACCACTCCGCAATCTCTTCCGCGCCCTCTTCCATATGCAGGTGGTGGCCGCCGTGCATCTCGCGCACCGCAATATTGGAATAGCCCTGCAACAGCGGTTGCATTCGCTCGGCCATGCCCTCGATGCCGTCCAGGGCCAGCACCAGCCGGACGGGCACGTCCGCCTCGTGGATCCGGTCCAGGAAGGCGCGCACCTGGTCGTCGGTGAGCTTGGCCGTGGAGGTGGCCTTCAACCGCGGGTCACTGCTCCAGGTGAGCCCTTCGCGTCCCGGGCGCGTGCCTCGCTCGACAAGGGCGCGGGCCGCCGCCTGTGACAGCTTGAACATACCGTTACGCCGCGCCTCGGTGGCTTCCGCCAGGCTACTGAACTCGCGCGGCCGCACGGCACCGTACCGGGCCCGCTGGGCAATGGCGCGGGCGAGGATCTCCGGTGCCTCCCCTGCCGATGCAGGCGGCGGTACCAGGCCGTCGATCAGCGCCATTCGCTCGATGCGCCTGGGGAAGGCGCCCGCGGCCAGCATGGAGGCCACCGCGCCACGCGAGTGCGCCAGCAGGGAGAAGCGGCGCCAGCCCAGTGCTTCGGTCACCCCCACCACATCCTCCACTTCCTCCCAGATGTTGTAGTTGGCATCGTATGAGCGATGGTAGCTCCGGCCGTGGCCGGCCATGTCGATCGCAACCAGGTCGATACCCTCCAGCAACGGGGCGAGCCGGTCGAAACTGGCGCAATTATCAAACCAGCCGTGCAGCGCCAGCACCGGCACTCCATCGGGATCACCCCAGCGGCGGGCGGCAATGGTCCGGTGATTGAAGTCGAGGGTGATTTCGCGGGGAGTCTCAGTCATAGGGCAACATCTTTGAATAGCAGCCGCTGATGTTGCAGGGGCTGCTACGCGGAAGCAATGACTTCCGGGGACAGGAAGGGTGGTCGATTGTGTGCACCGGGACAGGCTTGCGCCGGCTCCGGCTGCGCGGCGATCGCTTAACTCAGGCTTCCGGGTGCTGCAGCCACGACAGCTCGGCGCAGCCGTCGGCCCACACCTCCGACTCCAGGCAGGCCAGGCTGGCAGTACCCAGAGAGTGGGCACCGGCACTGCCACAGAGGTCGTTCACCAAAATGCTGGCCAGCGGGTTGTGGGTCACCAGCAAAAGCGGAAAGTGTGCCGCGCGTCCCAGCGCATCGAGCACTTCCTGCGGGTCGGTATCACCCACCAGGATCGGTTGCGTGTCCACCCGCTGTCGCAGGCGGCCGGCGACGATCTGCGCGGTCTGCTGGGTGCGTACGAAGGGACTGGCCCAGATCGCCCGCACCTGTGCCAGTTCGTCGGCGCGCCGGTCGCAGATCCAGGCCACCTGGGCCCGGCCGCGATCGGTGAGCTGGCGCTCACTGTCCTCGCCCACCATGGGCTCGGCCTCGCCGTGACGCAGAATCAGTAACTGCACTGGAAACCTCCATGTCGTCCGCGGGTCGCCCCCCACCGGCGAAGGTGTCACTATTTCTCGTTGTCGTCGTCCCTGGCGGTGTCCTTGCCGGCGCTGCTTTCGGTTGCAGTGCTCTTGCTGGAACTGTCACTGGAGCTGCTCTTGCCAGAGCTGCCTTTCGCCGATGCGCTCTTGCTGCCGTTGCGCTTGCTGCCATTGCCCTTGCTGCCGTTACCCTTGGTAGCACTGGAGGCGCTGCTCTTGGCGGAGGTGGATTTGGCGCTCGAGGACTTGCCTGACTTCTCCTCCTCGCGCTCTTCCTCGTACTCGCCCTCGGTACCGAGCTCGACCGGCACGTAGGCACCCGCACCCTTGCTTTTCTCTTCCCTGGGCACATCTTCGTGCCCGGCCTTGCCTTCGCTGACTACCTCGCCTTCCACTTCCTCGGCACTCTCGTAACCGGACAGGTCTTCCACATCGGATTCCGGCCACTCGGCAAACGGGAAAGGCTTTTCCTCGGTGTTGTACACCAGGAACTGCAGCGTCTGGTATACGTAGGAGGCGATCTGGTCCCCCAGCCGGCGCAGGTTGCCATTGGGCTCGCCGGTGAAAATCGAGAACAGGAACTGCAGGATCACCACTGCCAGCATCACGAAGCCGGCGATTTCGAGCAGGACCACGAACAGCACCATGTACAGCAGGCGCATCCAGTGGTTGCCGGAGGTGAGGTTGTCTTTCAGCTCTTCATTATCCATATGATTTCTACCCTTGGGGTTTAGCCGAATAGGCTACATCGAACGTTTGTGCACCCGACATCAAATCGCGTATTACCTCCGGAATCGGGCGCTCTTCAAATAATATGGCGTGAATTGCGGAAACCAAGGGCATGTAGACGCCCAATTCATCCGCTTTGTGCTTGATCAGGCGCACGGTGTTCACGCCCTCGGCCACCTGGCCGATTTCCGCTACCGCCTCTTCCAGCGCGCGGCCGCGCCCCACCAGGTAGCCCACCCGGTAGTTGCGGCTCAGGTCCGAGGAGCAGGTGAGGATCAGGTCACCCACGCCGGCCAGGCCGATAAAGGTCATGGGGTCGGCGCCCATTGCCTCGGCAAAGCGCATCATTTCGGCCAGGGCGCGGGTGATCAGCAGGCTGATGGTGTTCTGCCCGCGGTCGAGAGCCACCGCCATACCGGTGACAATGGCGTAAATATTCTTCAGCGCACCCGCCAGCTCGACACCGAAGACGTCATTGCTGGAATAGACACGGAAAGTCTCGGAGTGGAGCGCCTTCTGGATGCTGCTGCACAGCTCATCATGCTCACTGGCGATCACCGTGGCAGTGTAGTGCCCCGCGACAATTTCTTTCGCAAAGTTCGGGCCGCTCAGCACGCCCACGCGCATGTCGGTGGTTTCCTCCCGCAGGATATCGCTCATCAGGTGGAAACTGTCGTGCTCGATGCCCTTGGTGGTGGAGATAAGCATGGTACCCGGAGAGAGCAGAGGCGCCACACGACGCACCACTTCGCGGAACGACTTGCTGGGAATGGCGACAAACACGATCTGGCATCCGGCCAGCGCCTCCTCCAGGTCCGCGGTGATCTTCAATTCCGGGTGCAGGGTCACGCCGGGCAGGTAATAGCGGTTCTCGCGCAGGTTGCGGCAGCTCTCCGCGCGCTCCGGGTCGCGCATCCACTGGCGAGTGTCGTGGCCGTTACCGGCAACGATGTTGGCAATGGCGGTACCGAAACTGCCGCCGCCCAGTACGGCGATGGAAAAGGGCGTAGAAGTTTCCGTCTGTGTCATACCGATCCGATGGGATTGAATTGGGAAAAACAGTCTTTGTTGTGATCCAGCGGATTATAGAGGGCGAGTCAGGCGAGCCCAACGAAGGCAGGAAAAAAAAGTGGTTTTCGGTCAGATTCCACACAACCGGGGTGATCCGGCAGGCAAATCGGGTAAAAGTTGGCCAGCACTGTGGCCGGCGTTGACTGGAAGGGGCAGGCAGGATGCAGGGGCGGCAGACCGCCGCCCCTGCACAGGAGGCTTTAGCCTCAGGCGTTCAACTCCAGCAGCAGCGCGTTCAGGCGACGCACGTAGTCGGCCGGGTCCGCCAGCTGGTTGCCGGCGGCCAGGTTGGCCTGGTCCAGCAGTATATTGGTGAGGTCCGCGAAGCGGTCCTCGTCCTGCTCCTGGTCCAGTCGCTGTACCAGCGGGTGGGACGGGTTCAGCTCGAAGATCGGCTTGGCCTCCGGCAGGGATTGCCCCGCCTGCTCGAGGATACGGCGCATCTGCGGGCCCAGGTCCTGCTCGCTCACCACCAGGCACGCGGGCGAATCCACCAGGCGGGTGGTCGCACGCACTTCCTCAACGCGGTTCTCCAGCACTTCCTTGACCCGCTCCACCAGCGCGCCGGCATCCTTCTCGACCTTCTCGCGCTCGGCCTTGTCCTCGTCGGTCTCGGCTTCGCCCAGGTCCAGTGCGCCCTTGGCCACGTCCTGGAACGGCTTGCCGTCGAACTCGTGCATATGGCCGGCGAACCACTCATCCACCTGGTCGGTGAGCAGCAGCACCTCGATGCCCTTCTTGCGGAACACCTCCAGGTAGGGGCTGGACTTGGCGGTGGCGAAATTGTCGGCGGCCACGTAGTAGATGTACTTCTGGCCGTCCTTCATGCGACCGACGTAATCCTCCAGCGACTGGTCCTGCTTCGGCTCGTCGGTGTGGGTGGTGGAGAAGCGCAGCAGCTTGGCAATCTTCTCCTTGTTGGCGAAGTCCTCTGCCGGGCCTTCCTTGAGCACGTTGCCGAACAGGTCCCAGAACTTCTGGTATTCGTCCGCGTCCTTTTTCGCCAGCTTGGACAGCATGTCCAGCACGCGCTTGGTGAGCGCACTCTTGATGGCGTCGGTATTGCGGTCCTTCTGCAGGATCTCGCGGGACACGTTCAGCGGCAGGTCGTTGGAGTCCAGCACACCCTTGACGAAGCGCAGGTACAGCGGCAGGAACTGCTCGGCATCGTCCATGATGAAGGTGCGTTGTACGTACAGTTTCAGGCCGCGGGAGGCGTCGCGCTGGTACAGGTCAAAGGGCGCACGAGCGGGGATGTACAGCAGGCTGGTGTAGTCCAGCGTGCCTTCCACGCGGTTGTGGCTCCAGGTCAGCGGGTCGTCAAAGTCATGCGCGATGTGCTTGTAGAACTCGCGGTACTCCTCCGCCTTGATGTCGCTGCGCGGACGGGTCCACAGGGCCTGGGCGGCGTTGACCGCCTCGAATTCCGGCGCCTTGTCTTTCTTCTCTTCTTCCTCGCCCTCGGCAGCGGGGCCCTGCTCCTTCAGCATCTCCACCGGGATGGCGATGTGGTCGGAGTACTTCTTGATGATGGAGCGCAGGCGCCAGCCATCGGCAAATTCTTTTGCATCATCTTTCAGGTGCAGCACCACGCGGGTGCCGCGGCTCGGCCACTCGACATTCTCGATGGTGTATTCGGCCTCGCCGTGGCACTCCCAGTGCACGCCCTGGTCGGCGCTGGCACCGGCGCGGCGCGTGAATACCTCCACCTTGTCGGCGACGATAAATGCGGAATAGAAACCCACACCGAACTGGCCGATCAGGTGCGCATCCTTCTGCTGGTCGCCGGTGAGGTTCTGCAGGAAGCTGGCGGTACCGGAGCGGGCGATGGTGCCCAGGTTCTCGATCACCTCATCGCGGCTCATGCCGATGCCGTTGTCGGTGATGGTGATGGTGCCCTCTTCCTTGTCGAACTCGATGCGGATGCGCAGGTCGGGGTCCTCTTCGAGCAGCTCCGGCCTGGCCAGGGCCTCGAAGCGCAGCTTGTCGGCGGCGTCGGAAGCGTTGGATACCAGCTCGCGCAGGAAGATCTCCTTGTTGGAGTAGAGCGAGTGGATCATCAGGTGCAACAGCTGCTTGGCTTCCGTCTGGAAACCGTGGCTCTCTTTCTGGGCCTCGACGGTCATGGATTGGTCTCCCCTGTCACTAGATTCGGAACAGAGGGCAATATTGGGCCGCGGCGGCCTGTTTCAAGGGCCGCGGCGGCGGGAGGTCCGGGGAGGGAGGTGACCGGCCGTTATTCGCCGGCCAGGGCGGTGGAGAGGGCTCCGTTGCCGGTGATATCCACCACGAAGTTGGCAGTCAGGTCGGAAATGACGCGCGACTCGGCGTTCATCAGGATGGCGATGCCGATCTTGAGCTTTTCCGAGTAGGCCACCGCGGCGCGGAAGCCGGCCACCCAGCCACCGTGGTAGATGATGCGGTCGTCACCGATAGTGTACAGGCGCCAGCCCAGGCCGTAGCCGGCGTGGGACAGGTAGTCGCGCCAGATGCGGTGGCGCATGTGGCGACGGGTCTCCACCCGCTCGGTGGTCATGTCGGCGATCACTTCCGGCGACAGCACCTTGGGGTAGTAGCCCATCTGGGCCTTCAGCCACTGGGCCATGTCCGAGATACTGGCATTGACGCCCGCGGCCGGCCCCGCCAGGTAATACTCGCGCTCCACCTTCACCGGGCGCCAGCCGCGGCCGGTCTGGATGTGGGGGGCCGCGCGGTTATCGGAGGCCATGAACTTCTCCCAGCCCAGGGAGGCATTCTCCATGTCCAGGGGGGTGAAAAAGCGCTCCTTCAGCTGGCGCTCGTAGGAGACACCTGTGGCCTTCTGGATCACGTCCTCGATCAGGCTGAACAGGACATTCTGGTAGCCGTAGCACTTGCCCGGGGTACAGCGCGGGTCGATATTGGCGAACTTGGGCAGGATCTTGCTGAGCGGCTGGTCATCTTCCAGGTAGTTGTCGTAGGCATTCGGCGTGAGGCCCGAGGAGTGGCTCAGCAGGTGCTGCACCTGCAACTGCTTGGACAGGGACGGGGTCTTGAAGCGCAGTTCGGGCACATAGCGCACCACCTTGTCGCCCCAGTCGAACTTCTGCTCGTGCTCCAGCACCGTCGCCATGCTGGCGGCAAAGGTCTTGGAGACGGAGGCGAGACGGAAAACGGTGTTGCGGTCGACCTTGGCCCGCTTGCCCTTGATCCGTACACCATGGGTGTTCATGGCCACCACCTCGTCGCCGCTGACGATCACGTAGGCGGCACCGGGCACCCCGCTTTTCTTCATCAGGTGCTGGAAGTAGCGGTCGAATTCTTTCGCACTCGCATTGATGTCCGCCGCCGAGGCGGGCAGCCACAGGCCAGCCAGCACCAGGGCCAGGGAACAACGGAGGGCGCGTGAAGCACGCCAGCCGAGGATATATGAGATCAGGATCGAGGGTTTCATGCCGTACTTCAGGCCGCCGCGGCAGGTCACAGTATTTACGTATAAGACTAGCAGCCCGCGGAAAAATTCGACCGCTGTGCCGCCTGTCACGAAAACAGAGACATTGTAATCACAAATCGCGTGCTCTGCATCGGCTTTAGCCTGTGGCACAGGCACAAAAAAACCGCCCCGGGGGGCGGTTTCGTGCCTGTGCGCCGCGCCCTGCGGGGGCGCGGGGCCGATTGGCTTACAGCTTCTCGGCGTTCTCGCTCAGGTAAGCAGCAACGCCTTCCGGAGAGGCGTTCATGCCCTTGTCGCCTTCCTGCCAGCCTGCCGGGCAGACTTCGCCGTGCTCCTGGTGGAACTTGAGCGCGTCGACCATACGCAGCATTTCGTCCACGTTACGGCCCAGCGGCAGGTCGTTGACCACCTGGTGACGTACCACACCTTCCTCGTCGATCAGGAAGGAGCCACGGAAGGCCACACCGCCCTCGGACTCTACGTCGTAGGCCTGGCAGATCTCGTGCTTGACGTCGGCAACCAGGGCGTACTGAACCTGGCCGATACCGCCGTCGTTGACGGAGGTGTTGCGCCAGGCGTTGTGGGAGAACTGGGAGTCGATGGAAACACCGATCACCTCAACGCCGCGCTTCTTGAACTCCTCGAAGCGGTGGTCGAAAGCGATCAGCTCGGACGGGCACACGAAGGTGAAGTCCAGCGGGTAGAAGAAGATCACTGCCTTCTTGCCCTTGATGGTCTCGGCCAGGTTGAAGTCCTCAACGATCTCGCCGTTGCCCAGTACCGCGGCAGCGGTGAAGTCCGGAGCAGGTTTGCCTACCAGAACTGCCATAAAAGCCTCCTCATTCCAGTGTTGGATTGCTGATTAAAACGTCGATGCGGTCAATTTATAATCAAAACTTATAAATTGATACGGACTTGATAGTGGTGCGCAATGATACACAGCACCCCCGGCCAGTCCCATAGAAAATTTATATGGTGTCGATAGCGGCTTCTTCAATGCGCCGGCCCGCATTTTCTGCTCGCCGCCTGGCGACTCCCCCACCGCTTCCCGACCCCTGCGTCGCAAATCACCCTGTGGGTCACAAACTCGTCAGCTAGAATGAAAACTGAGCGTTCGCAGAACCTTATTGACACTCATTCTCAATTGCAATACGATCTGCGCATCGTTCTTATTTGGGCCAGTTTGCGCCAGTTTCAGGGTAGTACCGCGATGTACGTATGTATCTGTAAAGGCATCACCGACCGCCAGATCAAGGAGGCGGTTTACGACGGCTCCACCTCGGTGAAGGCCCTGCGTCGCCAGCTGGGCGTATCATCCCAGTGCGGCCGCTGCGCCGAGCTCACCCAGGAAATCATCGAGGAAACCATGGGCGGTGGCATTGTGGCCAACGCCAGCAACGGCCTGTTCTACTCCGCCAGCTGAGCCCCTGTCTCTCCCCGGGCGACCACACTGGTCGCCCAGGTCGGTCGCCCGGCCCATCCCCTGTCCGTGTCGCCAGACTGTGCCCCGGCGCAACAGTACGCAAATAGGTTCTAAGCTAAGGAAACCTTCTGCGGCTACCTGCGGGACACCATGCGGCAATACCTCCTGCACCTGAGCGAAAAACTGCGCACCAGCTTCCTGACGGTACCGGCCACCATGATCGTGGTCGCGATACTGCTGGCCTCGCTGCTGCGCCTGCTGGACAACTGGTACGACCCCGCCGGCTTCACCGGCCTGGACTGGCTCAGGATCCGGGACGCCGAGAGCGCCCGCGCCCTGCTCTCCACCATCGCCGCCTCCACCATCACCGTCGCCGGTACCGTCTTCTCCATTACCGTGGTGGCCCTCACCCTCGCCTCCAACCAGTTCGGCCCGCGCGTGGTGCGCAACTTTGTCCGCGACCGCAGCACCCAGGTGGCGCTGGGCATATTCCTGGCCACGTTCGTCTACGCGCTGGTGACGATCCGCAGTATCGATGTGCTCAGTGACACTAATCGAAGTTACGACCTCGCGGTGCACGCCGGGGTATTCCTGGCCCTGGTCAGCATCGGTTTCCTGGTGTTCTTCATTCACAACGTGGCGCAGACCATCCAGGTGGACAACATCACCCACCAGATCAACAAGGAACTCCACGCGGCAATCGCGCGCGAGTATCCCAAATCCTGGTCTGACGCCGAGGGCGAAAAATTCGATGAGGAACGCCTCGACCTCGGCAGTGGCTGGGTCAATATCCCCAGCGGCAGTGGCGGCTATGTGCAGCTGATCAACAAGCCGGCACTGAAGGCACTGGCGGAGAAATACGACTGCTGCCTGCACATCACCTGCCACCCCGGCGCCTACATTACCCACTGGGGAGTGATCGGCCGCGTCTACCAGCCGCCGGCAGAGATGGAGGAGTTGATTCACGGCACGCAGTGGGCTGTGGAAATGGGACCGGTCCCCACTGCGGAACAGGATATTGTTTTCTCCATCCGCCAGCTGTCGCAGATCGCCGTGCGCGCCCTCTCGCCGGGAGTCAACGACCCCTTCACCGCGTACACCTGTGTCGACCGGCTGGTGGAAGGCCTGGGTACCGTCCTGCAGCGACCGGAGCCCCCCAACTGCTTTGCCGATGACACCGGGCGCCTGCGACTGATCACCTGCGAACTCAGTTTCTCCGACCTGCTGGACGCCTCGCTTGATGAAATCTGTGAGCACGGGCGTGCCAACGGCGTGTTTGTCCGCCACCTGCTTGCCTCCCTGCTCAGGCTCAGCAGGGCCTGTGGCCGCGGTGATGATCGCAGCGGCCTGCTCGCCTATGTAAAGGGACTCGAGGAGGACTGTGAGATTTTTATCGAAAGCAGGAGAGACCTGGAGAAAATTAAATCCACCGTGGAAGAAATCACCGCGCAACTCACCAACTGAGCCACTCCCCCCGCTGCGAATATGTCCATGGCTGCAATTCAGGCTTACCGGAATTTTCCTTTGCGCCTGCTGCCACTGTGACCGGCCTCGCGAGCGCAGCCGCCCTTCTTAACAGGAATCGTTTTCGTTCCGCTTATCGGCCAAATTTGCGTTAAACCCTTTAAATACAGGGTCTGCGCGCACTTCCACCGCGCTTGACTTGCCACAGCCAGCACCGCAAACTCCACCGGATAAACGCCGGCCGCCCTACAATAAAATTCAAGGAAGGCTGCCGGCGTGCGGAGACAACCAATTCACAACAGGACTTTCCCGCGGGTGCTTACCCGGCAGTGCGGGCACAGGAGCAGAAGCTATGAAAGGCGATCCCAAGGTTATCGAACACCTGAACAAGGCGCTGGGCAACGAGCTGGTGGCCATCAACCAGTATTTCCTGCACGCGCGCATGTACGACAACTGGGGCCTGAAAGAGCTGGGCAAGAAGGAATACGACGAGTCCATCGACGAGATGAAACACGCCGACTGGCTGATCGAGCGTATCCTGTTCCTGGAGGGCATCCCCAACCTGCAGCACCTGGGCAAGCTGCTGATCGGCGAAAACCCGAAAGAGATGCTTGAGTGCGACCTGAAGATCGAGTCCAAGGCCATCCCCGACCTGCGCGACGGCATCGCCTATTGCGAATCCGTGCGCGACTACGGCAGCCGTGAGCTGCTGGAAAAAATCCTCGAGTCCGAGGAAGAACACGTCGACTGGCTGGAGACCCAGCTGGAGCTGATGGACCGGGTGGGCATGCAGAACTACCTGCAGACCCAGATGGAAAAAGCCTCCGACTGATCCCTTCGGCGCGGGCCTGCAAACGCGCAGGCCCCTGCTGCCCTCCCCCTTCTTTCTCCCTTATTCACGTCGCTTCCCGCCCTTCCGTGCGAGAATCCGGCTTACGTCCGTACCGGAAACCCGGCGCCACTGGATGCCGGCCTTCGCCGGCATGACGAGAATAAACGGCCCATGTAACGCGCCATCCCGCTGGACCGGCTCACCGGCGCAGGCCGGGATCCAGTATCAGAGTGCGGGCGCAGTGCAATAAGCGGAGCGGTTGTAGGGAGGGGAAATCACCTCCGGGCGGGCATAAAAAAACCGCGGACATTGCCGCGGTTTTTTTATGGGCGTAACGGAGCGAGACTTACTCGTCGCCCTCGCTCTCTGCCGCGGCCTCCTCGACCATGGTCTTCAGCTCACCGCTCTCGTACATCTCCATGATGATGTCGCAGCCGCCGACCAGCTCGCCCTTGATCCACAGCTGCGGGAAGGTGGGCCAGTTGGCGTACTTGGGCAGCTCGGTGCGGATATCCGGGTTGGACAGTACATCGACGTAGGCGAAGCGCTTGCCGCAGGCCATCAGCGCCTGGGAGGCGCGCATGGAAAAGCCGCACTGCGGTGCGTTGGGGCTGCCTTTCATGTAGAGCAGGATGTCGTTCTCGGCGATCTGCTGCTTGATGTTCTCCAGTGTATCCATAGGGATGTCTAACCTCGGGTAGTGGTACCGGTCATTGAATTTGGGGCGCCGCGCCGCTGCCGGCTGTCGCGCACAGGGCGGCATTGTACCCCAGGGCCTGCTAACACTAAAAAGGGCATTTCCCTGCTTCCGCGGCTATCACTCCCCCACCCTTGTGGTAGTATTGCCGGCCAGCCCGGGGAAACTGCGGAATACGATAATCCTAGCAGCATTTTCTGCGGCACCCAGAAATCATCGGCCCATTAGCTTGGCCCATAAGCAGAGGAGACCGCGGCGTGGCCACCCCCGCATTGATGCAGAATTATGGCGAACGGACCCTGACCCTGGTCAGGGGCGAGGGCAACTATGTGTGGGACGACAGCGGCCACCGCTACCTGGACGCCATTGCCGGTATCGCGGTATGCGGCCTCGGGCACTGCCACCCGGCGGTGACCGCCGCACTGCAGGACCAGGCCCACACCCTGCTGCACGTATCCAACCTGTACAACATTCCCGCCCAGGAACAGCTGGCCGACAAACTGGTGGCCGTGTCGGGCATGGACAATGTGTTTTTCTCCAATTCCGGTGCCGAGGCCAACGAGGCCGCCATCAAGCTGGCGCGCCGGCTGGGCAGCGAGCGCGGCCTGGCCTGCCCGCGCATCGTGGTAATGGAGCAGGCCTTCCACGGCCGCACGCTGGCCACCCTGACCGCCACCGGCAACGAGAAGGTGCAGCAGGGCTTCGGGCCGCTGCCCGAGGGCTTCCTGCGGGTGCCCTTCAATGATGTGGAGGCCATCGAGGCGCTGGCAGCAGAGCACGACGACATAGTGGCGGTGCTGGTGGAACCGGTGCAGGGCGAGGGCGGTGTGCGCGTGCCCGACAGCGATTACCTGCGGCGGCTACGCGAGCTCTGCAACCGGCACAACTGGCTGCTGATGCTCGACGAGATCCAGACCGGCAACGGCCGCACCGGCGAGTTGTTCGCCTACCAGCACGCCGGCATACTCCCCGATGTAGTCACTACCGCCAAGGGCCTCGGCAACGGCGTGCCCATCGGCGCCTGCCTGGCCAGTGGCGTAGCGGCGCAGCTGTTCGGCGCCGGCAGCCACGGCTCCACCTTCGGCGGCAACCCGCTGGCCTGCCGGGCCGCGCTGGCAGTGCTGGAGACACTGGAGAGCGAGCGGCTGGTGGAGCGGGCCGCGGCGCTGGGCGACAGCCTGCTGCAGCAGCTGCGCGTGCAGCTGGGCGGCTGCGACGCGGTACGCCAGGTACGCGGGCTGGGCCTGATGGTGGGCATCGAGCTGGACCGCCCCTGCGCCGAGCTGGTGCAGCAGGCGCGCGCCAGTGACCTGCTGATCAACGTCACCGCCGGCAATGTGGTGCGCCTGCTGCCGCCGCTGACGCTGAGTGACAGCGAATGCCGCCAGCTGGCCGATACGGTAAGCACCCTGATACTGCAGTTTGTGCGCAGGGCCGCCTGAGCACCGGGGCACACACCAATACAAGACCAGGTCGGATTCGACCGAACGCCAGAACAAGGAAGGAGACCAGACCCATGGCGACCAGACACTTTCTCACCCTGATGGACCTGTCCCGGGAAGAGCTCAATAGCGTGATCGAGCGCGCCATCGAGCTCAAGGCGCTGCGCGCCCAGGGCATCGCCACCGAACCCTTCCGCGACAAGGTACTGGGGATGATCTTCGAGAAGTCCTCTACCCGCACCCGCGTGTCCTTCGAGGCGGGCATGGCGCAGATGGGCGGCCACGCCCTGTTCCTGTCCCCGCGCGACACCCAGCTGGGCCGCGGCGAGCCGATCGAGGACAGCGCCCGGGTGATCTCGCGCATGGTGGACATGGTGATGATCCGCACCTTCGGCCACAACGTGCTGGAGCGCTTCGCCGAGTACTCGCGGGTGCCGGTGATCAACGCCCTGTCCGACAGTTACCATCCCTGCCAGCTGCTGGCGGATATCCAGACCTTCGTGGAGCACCGCGGCAGCCCCGTCGGCAGCGTGGTGGCCTGGGTGGGCGACGGCAACAACATGTGCCACTCCTATATCAACGCCGCGCGCCAGTGCGACTTCGAGCTGCGCATCGCCTGCCCCGAGGGCTACGAGCCCGACGAATCCATCCTGGCCGCCGCCGGCGATCGCGTGACTATCGTGCGCAAGCCCGAAGACGCCGTGCGCGACGCCGACTGGGTGGCGACCGATGTCTGGGCCTCCATGGGCCAGGAGACCGAGCAGCAGGTGCGCCTGAAGGCCTTCGAGGGCTTCCTGGTTGACCACGAGCTGATGAGCCACGCCCGCAGCGACGCCATCTTCATGCACTGCCTGCCCGCGCACCGCGGCGAGGAAGTGAGCGGCGAGCTGCTGGAGGACGAGAAGATCTCGGTGGTGTGGGACGAGGCGGAAAACCGCCTGCACGCGCAGAAGGCGCTGATGGAATTCCTGCAGGAAAACAGCAACTGATTTTTTCCGCTCCCAACCTTTCACCCTAGCGGACCCTGCAGAGGGAAAAGCGCCCGCTCCGGTTGCACCGGGCGGGCGCTTTTTTTATCTTGCCCCCGCAACCTGCGCAGTTTCCGGCGCCGCTTTTTTATCCAGCACCGGAAATGCTGCCGGGTGTAACCACCTGCCCGGGGCGCGCCGCCTCTCCCGGTCGCTCGGTTTTTGTACACAGGGTGCCGGGGGTGGCCGTTTATTTTTCGAGCACAAGAGTGAACGCGCCGATCAGGTCCAAAAGGTGTGCAAAAAATGCACGCAAAAACGGCGCCCCGCTGCAGCGCCCGCCACCGGCCGCAGCGGTGAAAAAAACCACAGATGCTGCACGCTGGCGTACCAATTTGCTCACTGACTGGACAGGTCGAAACTGTTATTGCTGTTGTTAATTTATAGGCAAAAAACTATTAAAAAAAATTCTTAAAAATGCCGCGCCTTCTCCACAGCTGTACACCGATTAACCACCGCCAGCAATGGCGCCTGCTGGCGGCAAAGTAAATACTGACCTTCACCGGCTACTAACAATTTATCCACAGCCACCCCCGAAGTTATCCTTCTTGAAAACCACCCCCGACCGCATTATCTTGTTGCGCAGTCGAGAGGCGACCCCAACATATAGGGTTTCACTCCAATCACGGCCCCAAGCTGACGGGGGCCGGTCCGACACCGCGCCGGCTCTTTTTTCCGGCGCCATTCAGTCAGTCAGAAGTTTTCCAAGCGAATCCAGAGGTACCCGGCGGGATTTTTCCGCCACCGGCGCCCGGACGTGTCGCGCCCAGAGGTAACAGGTCGGTGACCGGAAGCCGCAGGCAGTAAACGACACAGACGGGGGCGAGCCCTGTTGGCCCTTCCCGCCCGTATCGGCGGGCGGCGCAGAGGCGAGACGGGGACCTCCGCACCGGCCGCAAAGCAAGCGACCGTGTAAGCGGACCAGGACCAGTACATAAGTACACAGCACACACTTGTGGAGATCTACATGCACACAGAGACAGGGCGCTCTCAGTCCGTGCCTTCCGACAAAGGCACTTCCAGGGATCAGGCCGGTAGCGACACCACCCTCGCCGCCACCGCGCCGGGACAGATTCGCGTGATCAAGCGCAACGGCACCGTGGTGCCCTACGATGACAGCAAGATCGCCGTGGCTGTCACCAAGGCATTCCTCGCCGTGGAGGGCGGCACCGCCGCCGCCTCCAGCCGCATCCACGAGAAAGTGCAGGAGCTGGTGGGCCAGATCAGCGCCACCTTCAAGCGCCGCATGCCCTCCGGTGGCACCATCCACATCGAGGAAATCCAGGACCAGGTGGAACTGGCCCTGATGCGCGCCGGCGAGCACAAGATCGCCCGCGACTACGTACTTTACCGCGAAGAGCACGCCCGCCTGCGCGCCGAGAAGGACCAGCAGAAGGCGGCCGCCGCCCAGTCCGGCGAGACCCACCCCAGCATCCGCGTGAAGCAGGAAGACGGCAGCCTGCTGCCGCTGGACATGGATCGCCTGCGCACCATCGTCGCCGAGGCCTGCGAGGGCCTGAAGGACGTGGACGGCGAGGCCATCCTCAGCGAGGCGCTGAAGAACCTGTACGACGGCGTGTCCCAGGACGACATCAACACCGCGCTGGTAATCACCGCGCGCACCCTGGTCGAGCAGGAACCCAACTACACCTACGCCACCGCCTGCCTGCTGCTGGACAAGCTGCGCGCCGAGGCGCTGCGCTTCCTTGGCGTGGCCGACGCCGCCACCGCCCACGAGATGGACGCCCTGTACGTCCAGACCCTCAAGGCCTACGTGGAGAAGGGTATCGAGCTGGAACTGCTCGACCCGGCGCTGGCCACCTTCGACCTGGAGAAACTGGGCGCGGCCATCAAGGGCGAGCGCGATCACCAGTTCACCTACCTGGGCCTGCAGACCCTGTACGACCGCTACTTCCTGCACAGCAACGACATCCGCTTCGAGCTGCCGCAGACCTTCTTCATGCGCGTGGCCATGGGCCTGGCCATCAATGAAGAGAACAAGAACGAGCGCGCGATCGAGTTCTACAACCTGCTGAGCTCCTTCGATTACATGAGCTCCACGCCCACCCTGTTCAACGCCGGCACCCTGCGCCCGCAGCTGTCCTCCTGCTACCTGACCACGGTGCCGGACGACCTGCACGGCATCTACGGCGCCATCCAGGACAACGCCATGCTGTCCAAGTGGGCCGGCGGCCTGGGTAACGACTGGACGCCGGTGCGTTCACTGGGTTCCTACATCAAGGGCACCAACGGTAAGTCCCAGGGCGTGGTCCCCTTCCTGAAAGTGGCCAACGACACCGCCGTGGCGGTGAACCAGGGCGGCAAGCGCAAGGGCGCCGTATGTGCCTACCTGGAAACCTGGCACCTGGATATCGAGGAATTCCTGGAGCTGCGCAAGAACACCGGCGACGACCGCCGCCGTACCCACGACATGAACACCGCCAACTGGGTACCGGACCTGTTCATGAAGCGCGTGTTCGAGGACAAGGAGTGGACCCTGTTCTCCCCGGCCACCTGCCCCGACCTGCACGACCTGGTGGGCAAGGCGTTCGAGGAGCGCTACGAGCACTACGAGAAGCTGGCCGCCGAGGGCAAGCTGAAGCTGCACAAGAAAGTCCGCGCACTGGACCTGTGGCGCAAGATGCTGGGCATGCTGTTCGAGACCGGCCACCCCTGGATCACCTTCAAGGACAGCTGCAACCTGCGCAGCCCGCAGCAGCACGCCGGTGTGGTACACAGCTCCAACCTGTGCACCGAGATCACCCTGAACACCAAGGCCAACGACGAGATCGCCGTGTGCAACCTGGGTTCCGTGAACCTGGCGCAGCACATCGGCGAGGACGGCAAGCTGGACCAGTCCAAGCTGGCCAAGACCGTGAAGACCGCGGTGCGCATGCTCGATAACGTTATCGACATCAACTACTACTCCGTGGACACCGCGCGCCAGTCCAACATGCGCCATCGTCCAGTCGGCCTGGGCCTGATGGGCTTCCAGGACGCGCTGTACAAAGCCGGCATCTCCTACGCCAGCGACGAGGCCGTGGCCTTTGCCGATACCTCCATGGAGGCCATCAGCTTCGAGGCCATCTCCGCCTCCAGCGACCTGGCCAAGGAGCGCGGCAAGTACAAGAGCTACGACGGCTCCCTGTGGAGCAAGGGCATCCTGCCGCTGGACTCCATCAAGATCCTGGCCGAGAACCGCGGCGAGCAGTTCATCGAGCAGGACACCAGCAGCACACTGGACTGGGACGGCCTGCGCAAGAAAGTGTCCAAGCAGGGCATGCGCAACTCCAACGTGATGGCGATCGCGCCCACCGCGACCATCGCCAACATCACCGGGGTTTCCCAGTCCATCGAGCCCACGTACCAGAACCTGTACGTGAAATCGAACCTGTCCGGCGAGTTCACCGTGGTGAACCCCTACCTGGTGCACGACCTGAAGGATCGCGGCCTGTGGGACAAGGTGATGGTCAACGACCTGAAATACTACGAGGGCTCGGTACAGAAGATCGACCGCGTGCCGGCCGACCTGAAGGCCAAGTACGCCACCGCCTTCGAGGTGGAGCCGCGCTGGATCGTGGACGCCGCCAGCCGTCGCCAGAAGTGGATCGACCAGGCGCAGTCGCTGAACCTGTACATCGCCGGCGCCGACGGCAAGAAGCTGGACCTGACCTATCGCATGGCCTGGTACCGCGGCCTGAAGACCACCTACTACCTGCGCGCCCTGGCCGCCACCTCCACGGAGAAGTCCACCGTGAACGGCGGCACCCTGAACGCGGTGAGCGCGAACGGAGGAGCCAACGGCGCCTCGGCAGCCCCGACCGCCGCGCCGCAGGCAGCCCCGGTACCCCAGGCCTGCTCCCTGGACGACCCGGACTGCGAGGCCTGCCAGTAAGGCACACGCTGTAGGAGCCTGCCCTGCAGGCGACCCCGCCGGGCCAAAGCCCGGCGGGCAACAAAGTCTCTCGGGGGAGAGCGTCAAGCCGCACTGCGGCCAGGACCATAAGCTGAGCCCCCGGTCCCCTGCCCTTCGATATTGGAAGTGCAGGAAACCGGACCGGGGAGCGTCAGCCCCTTACCCCCGCAGGCCCCTGTCTGTAGGAGCCTGCTTGCAGGCGACCCGGCGCAAGGCGCCGACCGGGCAACGCGCAAGCGAGACCCGACAAGCGGAACAGAAAATTCCGCAAAAATTGATCTGGCGCAGGAAGCCCTGCCCCACAGTGCGAAAAAATATCGCACAAATTAGACAAGCCCCGGCGCCGTGGCACCAGGGCAGAGAAAAATCGAACACACACGCACGATAAGACGGAAAGGCAAACATATGCTCAGCTGGGACGATCTCGAACAACCGTCACAAAAGAAAGGAGCCTTCAGCGAAAAGACTGAGGCCACCACCGAACCGCGACCGGCGCCGGATGCCGTGCAACAAGTCGCTGAACCGGGAACCTCCTACGAGTCCCACAGCGCTCCGGCGTCGCCCGCGGCCCAATCCACCGTCTCCCCCGCGCCGGCTTCCGACGCGGTGGCAGCGGCGCGGGCCGCGATTGCCGACATGGACCCGGCCCCGGGCCTGGAAGAGCTGGAGATGGGCGCCGCCCGTATCCAGGTCGACGAGAAGCGCATCATCAACTGCCGCGCCGACCTGAACCAGCTGGTGCCCTTCAAGTACGACTGGGCCTGGCAGAAATACCTGGACGGCTGCGCCAACCACTGGATGCCGCAGGAAGTAAACATGAACAAGGACGTGTCCATGTGGAAAGACCCCGAGGGTCTGACCGAGGACGAGCGCCGCATCGTGGAATACTCCCTGGGCTACTTCTCCACGGCCGACTCGCTGGTGGCGAACAACCTGGTGCTGGCCATCTACCGCCACATCACCAACCCTGAGTGCCGCCAGTACCTGCTGCGCCAGTCCTTCGAGGAGGCCATCCACACCCACGCCTACCAGTACTGCGTGGAGTCGCTGGGCATGGACGAGGGTGAGGTATTCAACATGTACCGCGAGGTTCCTTCAGTAGCCAAGAAAGCCGCCTGGAGCCTCAAGCACACCCAGGCCATCGGCGACCCCAACTTCAAGACCGGCACCCCGGAGACCGACCAGGAGCTGCTGCGCAACCTGATCGCCTTCTACGCCGTCACCGAGGGTATCTTCTTCTACTGCGGCTTCTCCCAGATCCTGTCCATGGGCCGCCGCAACAAGATGACCGGCGTGGCCGAGCAGTTCCAGTACATCCTGCGCGACGAGTCCATGCACCTGAACTTCGGCATCGACGTGATCAACCAGATCAAGCTGGAGAACCCGCACCTGTGGACCCCCGAGTTCCAGCAGGAAGTGACCCAGATGATCCTGGAAGGCATGGAACTGGAAGTGGCCTACGCCCGCGACACCATGCCGCGCGGCGTACTGGGAATGAACGCGAACATGATGGAGGAATACCTCCACTTCATCGCCAACCGCCGCCTGAGCCAGCTGGGCTTGAAGGAACACTTCCCCGGCGCCCAGAACCCCTTCCCCTGGATGTCCGAGATCATGGACCTGCGCAAGGAGAAGAACTTCTTCGAAACGCGGGTTATCGAATACCAGACCGGCGGTGCGCTGCAGTGGTAAGAGGAATTACCAAGAAGTAAGAAAGCAAGGACAACTACAACAAGTAGTCGCTCACAGGAAGAGAGGTATTGAAAGCGGGCGAAAGCCCGCTTTTTTTGTTTCTCTAAAGATCAATTCACCCTGAAAGATAGTCGGGTTATTTACGTCACACACCAAGATCACGAGACGCGTCGTCTATCTACACTAAATGTTTACTAACTCATTGAGTCTAAAGAGAATGTCTTTAGCTGAGCAGATTTAAACAGCCGCTGGATAGCAAGACGCATCGCGATTTTGAGTGAGCAAGAACACTGACGAGCGTCCTAAGGTGTTGAATAGTATGAGCTATTTACGAATACTCATCACATGGGGCCTGTAGATAGACGACGGACGGATATATAGACGCGTCCTTTGAATAAACTGTTACGTTTAAATATGAAAATTAGTTTCTCTGGATTTATTTTTTTACTAATCACTGCGGGAATTCTTGAATTCAGTATGCAGATGATTTCCGGATTCTATAATTTTATGTTTACAGACTACTCTGAAGTTTCTAAGGGCGTTGTGGTCTCATCGGAACAAGTTGAATCCTGCGGAAGGTATAATTGCGTGCCTACTTGGAAGTTAAAATATGAGTATGATGTGAATGGCACTCCCTTTTATGGAAGTAGAGTTATGTTATTCCGAGACAATGGAGAGTACAAAAGAGTCTTAAGTACATACATGGAGGGCAGTGAGGTTATTATTAATTACAATAAGAAATATCCTCATTACTCACTTTTGGAGTTGCCCAAACTAGGTGAAGCCCCTTGGGGTAGGTTAATTTTTTGGCTCGGCAGTGTATGTTTAGTCAATTGGTTTTTTTGCGCTTTGGATCGCATGAGATCATGGCCATGAGGCTGGTCCAACGTAACAAAGCCAGGCAGTTTGCTACGGGCCCTTGGCCCTCCGCGGGACAGCTTACCTTGTGCACGTTTTGCGCTGGTCGCTACGCTCCCATTTTCGCGCAAAAAGCGCACAAGGTAAGCTGCCCCTGCTGGCGGCGTTAAAACTCATCATGAAAAAGTGCTGTGGTAAAACACTAATCCCAAAGATTCGGTACAAAGCGAGCATCATGGACTCGGTTGGGCTCGTGATTCTACTGGGGTTCTTCTTGTCAATCTTTGGGCTTATTGCTTGGGGGTTGTCTGCTTTGCTTGTTTCGATCGTTGCTGATGGAGCGGGTAGCTACACAAGGGATCTGGTACGTACGGCTGCTGGCATTTTGGTCATCTTGTACGGGCTGTATAAATTTTTACCAAAATTGATAAATGCTTTTAGTTATCTTGTGAACTACAAAATGACAATCACAGCGAAGTGTAAAAGCTGTGGCAAGGAGTACGTTCTAGCTAATTACCCGAAGAGCGAGGACCCGTTTTAACAAAGCCAGGCAGTTTGCTCCGGGCCTTCGGCCCTCCGCGGGACAGCTTACCTTGTGCAGGTTTTGCGCAGGTTGCGGCGCTCCCATTTTCGCGCAAAAACGCGTACAAAGTAAGCTGCCCATACTGGCGGCGTTATGTGTCGCTAAGAGGTTAAATCAATATGAGTGAGCGGGGACCAGATCAGAAACTACTAGCAATTGGTTTCGTTGCACTTGTTATTTCCGGTTTTGGTTTTCTACTTGCAAATTATGGCTATACCAAGTCAGGCGGCACATTAATGTTTATTTGCATCGGTGTTATCTGGTGGGTAGTGTTCTCTGGGATAAGAGATTTCTTCAAAAAGTGAGTGTCTATGGGGTAACACATAACAAGGCCGGGCAGAAAACTCCGGGCCTTCGGCCCTCCGTGGGACAGCTCACCTTGTGCACCTTTTGCGCAGGTCGCTACGCTCCATTTTCGCGCAAAATGCGCACAAGGTAAGCTGCCCCTCCCGGCGGCGTTATGCAATAATTGGGGTCAGATCAAAATTTCGGCATGGGATTACTCGACTCAAAAAAGTATCAAAAGCCTGATCCTACCCCTATTTTCCGAGAAACGACTGCCGACGACAGCGTCGCAACAGCGACGTTATTATATGGTTTAAAAAAGCAATGAAAAAATATTTTTCTTTAATTTTTATCTCACTAGCACTATTTTCTGCTTGCTCGACAAGTATTACTTCATATGAAGTAATACAGGCCGTAAAAAGTACGGAAGACCTTGATAGCGAAAAGAAATGGGCTTTGATGACCGGCAGATGGTATGGAAACCAACCAACAAAAGAAGGCGGGAACAGAGAGCAAATAATAGAGAGGTACCCAGATGGCACTTACAAAGTGGATTTTCGTATCCATAAAATGGATGGGTCATTTGAAGCGCATTCTGAGGTCGGGTACTGGGGTGTATCCGGTCCAATCTATTTCTCAATATTCAAAGGGTGGCTGCAAGATGGAAAAATTTTACCTTCATCACCGTCAAACCCGTATAACTACGATGCCTATGAAATAGTCAGCCTTAGTGAAGAAACGTTTAAGTACCGAAGTTTTAGATCAGACAATAAGTTCACCTTAATTAAGGTGGGTGCTGAATTCCAGCTTGGTGACCAGTAAATAAATGGGTCAGGGTAAAATTTCGGCCAGTAAGAAATAATTGGGGTCAGAGTAAAATTTTGGCAGATAAGGCATCATCAACCAACCGTTGCCGATTGATCACTTAGAACAACAAGAGCAAGGAACGCGATGAAAGACCTCGATGACCATAAGAAAATCGCCGTATTGATCGATGCGGACAACGCCCAGTACTCCAAGGTCAAGGCGATACTGGACGAGATTTCAGCGCACGGCCATATCGTCATCAAGCGGGCCTATGGCGACTGGTCCAGCGACAACCTGAAGAACTGGAAGAAATCCCTGAACGAACTGGCCATCCAGCCGGTGCAGCAGTTCGCCTACACCACCGGCAAGAACTCCACCGATGCCTCGATGATCATCGATGCCATGGACCTGCTCTACTCCAAGCGCTTTGATGCCTTCGCCCTGGTGTCCAGCGACAGCGACTTCACCAAACTGGCCGCCCGCCTGCGTGAGGACGAGAAGTTTGTGTTCGGCTTCGGCGAGCGCAAGACGCCCACTCCTTTCCGCAAGTCCTGCGATGACTTCATCTTCACCGAAAACCTGGGCGGTGATGACGAGTCCGCACAGGTCAAGGCAGCTGGCAAACCAAAAGAGGCCGCATCCAAGAAAAGCCTGAATGACCCCGCCGAGCTGATCCCGCTACTCACCAAGGCCTGGGAACAGTTCCAGGACGACAGCGGCTGGGCCAATGCGTCTGCGGCCGGCAGCTTCCTGAAGCGATCGATGCCGGATTTCGATCCCCGCTCCTACGGAGCGGCCAAGTTCTCGCATCTATTAGAGAGCCTGAAAGGTAAACTAGAAATCAAAAGGAAGAAGGGGAATGGCAATCAGATCGCCTATCGGGTGAAGCGTACCAAATCCCAGGCCAGGCGCCAGGCAACCACATCCAGAATAGAAGAACCTGCATGACAGGAGCAAATGGGCTCGGAGCGGTCTTATGGCACTTAAAGTCGCAAAATTCGGACGCGCCATAACCTAACCTTCTACTTTTTCAGCTAACCCTGTCTTTCCAAAATAACAGAGCATAAAAATGCAAAAACCCAGCCTCTTCCTCGCTTTCCTTGCCTCTATCGGCGCCCCATATACGCAGGCAGATGAGTGGGTTTGCTATAGCCCAAACAACACTGGCAGTTCGGTAATAGCAACTGAAATAGAATCTGGGGAACCTCGTGAATTTTCGCTTACCGCCAGCAGCTTCTTATGCCTCGAGAAGCCGCTTGATGCCGGAAAAATAAACCTTGTGGATTTTGCAGCTGGTGTGCCATTCAAGTATATCCGCAACCGGGGTGAATACTCATTCTCAATAGATCCAGCTGAATTCGTGAGAGTCCAGGAATCTGGAATTGAGTTACTGGAATCATTTCAATCAGTATCCTTCTACCACGAGGATGGAAGGATCCAGCAAATATTCAAGCGGCAGGAGACATTTCAGGACAGCTTCGCTGGCAATCTTAAAGCAGGAGTCAATGGCGAAATGAACTTGCTTTATTTCTTCAATCTAGAAAAGCCAGCATTCAATTACACCATACTGCTACTGGACCCAAAGAGAAAGTGCGCCTGGTCTGAATGGCCCGGCATTCATACTCTCGACTGGGATGGATGGGGTGTCTGCTCAACCCATCCAGCCGCCGACAAGAAGGTAAATCAGTAGAAGAGGCTTTGGCCGTAGAGACGGATACCCATGCATAAGGGGGAGAGACGTTAAACTTCATGTATCGGACACTCAGCATCATTTTTATCACTACGCTACTTACCGGCTGCGGCGCCTTTCCTCGCTCAATAGACCTGGACTCGAGCGGTGCTAGCCGTGCTTACAAATGCCTGGCACCGATTGACTATGTCGTGCTTCGCAGACCATGGAACACTTGCCCAACATTTTCCTCAACGCCTAAATTAGCGCACCTCAATAAAAAATGGGCGGTCGTGCCCATCACTTCAGATGGTCACTACCAAACTGTGCAACGAGCCAAGAACAATGCCCACAAGCTCGATGCAGGCATAAAGAATTGTCAGGTGCCCACCAGAGTCAACGAAATCGTTGATCTTTCTCCTGACGCAAGGATACGGGTAGAGACGATGAGCGCGCTAAGCGACACAATCGGGCCACGATTGTACTTCAGCGGCACTGCAACCATCGCCGGCTCAGAGTACGAGGTCTATTTTGACGGGTATCCCCCCACGTCGGATAGCTCCCCTATTGGGTTCGATATCAAAGAGTATTTTAAGCCGTGCGAGGACAAATAACATCTGATCAATATCCAGGATATTGAATTCACCATAATAGGCAACCTGCAAAGAGTTACTGAAAACTTATCGCGAATGAATCATAATTTTATAAAAGCGATTCACAGGTAATAAAAATGGATAAATGCCCTGACTTCAAACGGTACAACCTCCAGGAGCTTCAAGAAGCCTACTTCGGGGTAAATAAAGACACCTACCCCGAGCGAGCCCGGGAGATCCTGCAAAGGATCGAGCAAAGAAAACAGTCTCACCCGGAAGAATTGCCTTCGCCAAAAGTCGGTCCCGCTCTTCGGGGCGAGCGTTTGCTCGCTGCCATAATTGACGGAACTGTCATTATTGTCGCTTTTATACCGGTAGCCATTCTCGTTGGCTCGAAATACTCAGAAAGCAATCCAGTAATGTATCCGCTGTTTGTGCTCGCATATACCTACTTCGTCTTTTTGGTGATCAACAGCTCACTATTGCTTGAGCGGGGGCAAACGGTAGGGAAGAAAATACTTGGCATATCAATTCGGGATATAGAGGGCAAGATCCCCGACTTCGACACGCTGATTTTCTACAGGCCTTTACTCAAGATGGCCTTTGCCATCGTCTCCCCTCTGGATTTTTTGAACAAGCTGTTCATTTTTCGCGCGGATAGACGCTGCATCCATGACCACCTTGTTAAAACCAGGGTGGAGTACTTACAGGAGGGCTGATAAGGGGTGCCAAATAAATGAAATAAATGGGGCCAGATCAAACTTTTAGCGTTGAACCACCCAGGACAAAGACGCTCCAAAAGCTTCACCTGACCACATTTTACCGACTACCGACGACCCGGGCTCGTACCGATAACTGGAGAAGTAACCCGCAATGACCGACAACAGCTGGGATAGTTATGCCGAAGGATGGGACAGCAATAGCGATGTAATCACCTATTCGGAGCGCGCCTTTCGGTCCCTGGCCGAAACCCTGGATTGCAAAGGCGCCCGAATCCTGGATTTCGGCTGCGGTACGGGCCTGCTGACGGAACGCCTCGCTCCCCTGGCAAGCAGTATCGTCGCCCTCGATCCATCAGGGAAAATGCTTGCCGTACTGGACGCAAAGCAACTGGGCAATGTCACTACCATACAATCCAGCCTGACCCGGGAGCTGGTCGACCAAAACAGGCAGCTCCAGGAAGGGTTCGACCTGATCGTCGCCTCCTCCGCACTGGCGTTTGTCCCGGACTACACGGACACAGTACGACTGTTGGCTAAGCTGCTGAACAGGAATGGCCGGCTGGTGCAGTGGGATTGGCTGAAGGAAGACAGTGGCGAAGATACCGGATTTACCCGCGAAGACATCGCTGCCGCCTTCAGGGACGCCGGCCTGTCCGACATCCAGGTAACCGTACCCTTCTTCATGGGCACGGGTGAAAACCAGTTGGACGTTGTAATGGGCACAGGCACCAAGCAATAAGAATACTCCTGGCCGCGCCGGCGGAGCTTGAGCATGCCTCTGTCATTAGGTCTGGGCGGTACCGAATTAGACCCAGGATTCATGGCGTGGACTCGCTGCGTGGCGGTGGTGACAGATAGAGCCAAAAAAAGGACATCCATTGATTGCCCCCTTTTTACCGCTCACAGCTGAACTGCTGAACTTAATGAGCCGTCTGCAATATCTGCAGGACAAATTTTGTGCGCATTGGCCCCAAAACACCTTTCTACAATCCCTGGGGCAAGGTATAACTTCAGACATGACAGGCAACCCAAGACAACCCGTGGCTCCCGTGCAACCGTTTAATACCCAATTTACGCTATCCCGCGAATACCTTGCCGAGTGTTTCGACCAGTCTTTACCCCACGGTAAAGGTGCCAAGCCCAACTACCTGTTCCCGCTATTACTGTTTACCGCCGGTGCAGGCTTACTAACGTTCACTGAGCAGCCCAAAGTCGCCGGTTACATGTTGATCGCTTTAGCGATTCTGGAGCTACTGCATATTCGATTCCGGCGCGCCTGGTGGTTGACACGGCAGATGTGGGGCAAGGGTGCCGGCGGCGAAGTGAAATTAACTGTAAATGATGACGGTATCCAGACCCAGACAGCCCATACGCAAACAGCGCTATTGTGGTCTGATATAGAGCGCGTCATTGAAACCGATTTGGGACTGATTCTGGTGGCCAAGTCCGGCGGCCGGCAGTACTTGTCCAAATCGCTGTTTCCTGCTGATTTGGTGCCCGAGATCATTGCCAGGGCCAATGCAGAAGCTTGAACCTACTCCAGCCACCACCAGGAGAATTCGTGCACAGCTCCGCCAAAACTCCATACACCCATGGATTGAAAATGGGCGAAATAGCCAAAAAAAGGACATCCATTCATTACCCCCCTTCTTACCGCTCACAGCTGACCCGCTGAACTTGATGAGCCGCCTGCAATATCTGCAGGGCAAATTTTGTGCGCATTGGCTTGTTAATAGCCACCCCTTCAAACAAGATGGCGACCGCATCACACAATCGGTACAATCCCGCGCACATTTTTAGCTTATAGAGTTCGGGGGAAGTGTGGTTGCGTTAATGATGATTCGCGGGGGATTGCCGGTAGTCGGTGGGGCGATGGGCATGCTGGTGATTTCTTTTCTCGGGGGGCTGTTCCTGGCCGACTACACGGCGATCGTCATTTCATACTGGAACATGCTCATGCAGTGGATCCACATGTGGGTAGAGAATCTCGTCTATTGGGTAGCCGGCCCGGAAGCACTGACGGCCAGCTGGCAGACTTACGATGAAAACGGCGATATCGCCAAGACTTATTACTCGTTTGATGAATGGTACGAGCAGGAAGATGGTGGCGATACGGTACACATCACACCCACCGCGTTCGGGCTGGGCCTCAGGAACTTCTTTGACATCCTGATTCTGGGCACCGACAAGACTGCCTCGGTGATTACCTTCATGGTGCTGTATTACATTGCGGAATTCACCATTTTCTTTAAAGTGCTCGCTCGCATTGCGCGCAGCGACGAGAAACTTCCGGAAATCAAGCAACGCTTCGAGGTTTAACCCCACCGCTTGTGTCCATTCTATTTTCTGGCCGGGCTATTCCGGCCGGAAAATGGACCCTCCCATCGCCTGGCGCCCTCCCCGGCATCCCAGTCAGCGCTGTGCCTTTCCAGCAGCTCACGCCAGTGGGCGGGCGCGCAGGCCCCCAGTGGCATCCGGTTCCACTTCTCTTGGCTCTATTCAGAAATCTCAATCCAACGCGAGCCTTTTTACGCCGTGGATCTTTGGCTAACTGATACTCGATAACCGGGCGGTTGCCGGTGCCCCTTTCCTGGCAAATACTTCCTGGATGAAAGAAGATCCCAAGCAAGGCCAGTCTGGCGACCCGGGCCCGGACAACCAGCGCGTCGAGGCCCTGGAGACCGCCGGCGGTTCCGATGCCGAAGCGCCAAAGGATGTCCAGCAGCAGGTAGAGTCACACGAGGCGCAGCAGTCGAAGAAATTCGGCACCTTCGCCGGGGTGTTCACGCCGACCCTGCTCACCATCCTCGGTGTCATCATGTTCCTGCGCGAGGGCTGGGTCATCGGCAATGCCGGCCTGGGCAGCGGGATCCTCATTATCCTGCTGTTATTTGGCATTACCGCCGCCACGGCGCTGTCCATGGCCACGTTCCTGACCAATATCCGCGCCGCTTAGTTTGGCGTTACGTCGCCCCAACCGGGGTGTATGAGGGCATTTATGACAGATAAAAAAGCGCAACCGCCAGGTTTTTCGATTCGAGAAGCGACAGATGCCGACCTTCCAGTGCTCGTGGATTTTCTTGCCAAGCTCGCCCTTCATGTCGTTGGTTGCGCGCCGAAGACGCTCAAGGAGGATGAGCAGCAACGCCTGCGGGAGGTGTTGCAGTCGGCACTGGGCGACGAGAACAAACAGCTGCTAGTCGCAGAGACCCCGGAGTTTGGCCTTGTCGGCATGGGGTATGTCTACGTTTGGCGCAGTCAAGGCATCTGGGAACAAACCGAGCCCGTTGAATATCGATCGGGGGTTATCGATGATGTATGGGTGGAGCCAGAGTTTCGCAGTCGGGGTGTTTTCAGGGCATTGCTCAAGCAGTTGGTAGCATTTGCGGAAAGTCACCATGCGTACGAGCTAATCCTCGAATACACGGCAACCAACAAGCAAGCCAGGGCGGTTTGGACCAAGATGGGTTTTGTAACCACTGGAGTTCGTGCCTCGGCGCCTACTTCAACGGTAAAGGCCGCCCTGGCCGAGTAGCATCTGGTGCTATTAGCTCTCAGAGCGATGGCATTTCGGTTTTTCGAAAGACGGAGAGTTCCATGATTGGTGATCGAAGCGTTCATGTGTTTTACGATGACATCATGCTGGAGCATAACCCCGAGGTGGAGCTACCGTTCCTGGCCAGCCGCGTAGAAAAACGTGTCAGAACTGTTCTCGCCGGGCTGAACTTCAAATGGAGTTATCCTGAGCATCCTGGACGGCTTTCGGAGATCAAAGCGTATCTGGAAAAAAACCCCATCCCCGGGGTCCAGATTCGCACCGGCGCCAAACCGGCAAGCTACGAGCAGCTTGCCCGGGTTCATACAACCTCCTATCTAGACCACCTTACCTCGCTGGCGGGCAAGAGCGCCTGGCTCGACAAAGACACAACGGCCGTTTCTCCGGCCAGCATCGATGCCGCGACCGCGGCTGCCGGTAACGCAATTGCTGCCGTAGAAAGCGTTGTCAATGGTGACTCACAAAGCGCGTTTGCGCTCATCCGACCGCCGGGCCACCATGCGGAGCCCGTTCGCGCGCGCGGATTCTGCCTGCTCAATAATGTCGCCGTAGCCGCCGCCCACGCTCAGGCCAAGTTGGGATGTGAGCGTGTCCTGATCGTCGACTGGGATGCCCACCACGGTAACGGTACCCAGGATATCTTCTGGGCAGACCCGGATGTGTTGTTTTTCGATACGCATTGCGCCGCGCCGTTCTACCCGGGCACCGGACACCTTGAGCACGTGGGCGATGGTCTTGGTGAGGGCTATACCATTAATATGCCGCTGCCAGAGTCCGCTGGCGACATCGCCTTTGAAAAGGCGTTTCGTGAAATTCTTGTTCCAGCGGCTGACTACTTCAAACCCGATTTGGTACTAGTTTCGGCCGGATTCGATCCCCATCGCAACGATATGGCGCTGAACTTGACCTTCGACGGCTTTAAAGTAATCACCCGCATCGTGCAGGAAATTGCCGATAAACATTGCCAGGGGCGACTAGCGTGTGTTCTGGAGGGCGGCTATAACCTTACCTCGCTTTCCCATGGGACACATGCCGTGCTGGAAGTACTCGCAGGCGGCGATGTTCCCGGGCTGTTTGAAGCCGGCGTCAAGGAAGTTCAAGCAGCCACAGAATTCCACCGCTCTGCATTTGCCGAAGAGGATGAGGCACGTTCGTATTAGCGCTCCCGGCACCTAAGGTAGCGCTGGCCAATTCGAGTCCCGGAGCCGGGCTAACGAAGTAGTCAAGAAATTAATTTGGGTCGCCCATTAGCCGGCCCCCGTCAATTGGACAAGGGCGGAATCCGGCATCCTCTGGACCATATACAAGCCAGTACCAGTTGTAGGTTGACTCTACACGGTCTCCTGAACAACCTCCTTGATCGGCTTTCTTCAGCCGTAAGACATTCGCGCAATTAGGCTTCCCTGACTCCTTTAAAGATATTGATCGAATGGGAAACTTTCTGTGCCGTGGATCTTTGCAAGACCCTTACTCCATGGTCTGGCGGTTGCTGGTGTGCTTTTCCTGGCAAATACTTCCCGGATGAAAAAAGATACTGACCACGAGGAAACCGGCGACCCGGGACCGGGAGATCAGCGTGTTGAAACACTGGAGGTCCCCGGCGGTTCCCATACCGATGCCGAAGCGCCAAAGGATGTCCAGCAGCAGGTTGAGTCACACGAGGCGGAACAGTCGAAGAAATTCGGCACCTTCGCCGGGGTGTTCACGCCGACCCTGCTCACCATCCTCGGCGTCATCATGTTCCTGCGCGAGGGCTGGGTCATCGGCAATGCCGGCCTGGGCGGCGGGATCCTTATTATCCTGCTGTCATTTGGCATTACCGCCGCCACGGCGCTCTCCATGGCCACGTTCGTGACCAATATCCGCGTGGGCCCGGGGGGCGCATTCTCGATGATCTCCCAGTCCCTGGGGCTGGAGGCCGGCGGCGCAATCGGCGCCCCGCTGTATATTTCGCAGGCGCTGGCCGTGGTGATGTATATCTTCGGCTTCCGCGAGGGCTATCTGTGGGCCGTGGACGCATGGGGGCTGGTCGAGCTGCCGTCCCTAGCGATTGACCTGATTATTTTTGCCGTCATATTTGGCATCACTTTTATCAGTACCAGCCTGGCCTTCAAGGTCCAGTACCTGATCTTGGCCATCATCATCGGGTCCCTCGTCTCGATCGGCATTTCCGTGTTCCACGAGCCGATGGATAACCCGATCCTGTGGTGGGGCGATTTCCCGGGCAGTCCGGAGGAAGGCTTTCCGGGCACCACCTTCTGGGTCGTGTTTGCGGTGTTCTTTCCCGCCTCGACCGGCATCATGGCCGGCGCCAACATGTCGGGTGACCTGAAGAATCCGCGCAAATCCATTCCGGTCGGCACCCTGGCGGCAGTGGCTTGTAGCCTGGTTGTCTACCTGGCGCTGGCCTACTGGCTGATGCGGGTGGCGACGGTGGATGAGCTGACCGGGAACTACACCATCATGATCGATCGCGCCTTCTGGGGCCCCGCGGTGCTCGGTGGCCTGCTGGCCGCAACCTTTTCCTCGGCCCTGGCCTCGTTTGTCGGCGCCCCCCGTATTCTTGAAGCGCTTGGCAGTCACAGCATCGTGCCCGCTTCCGGCTGGATTGCCCGGCGGACGAAGAAAGGCGAGCCGCGCAACGCCACATATATCACCGCGGCGATCGTTCTGGCCGCAATCATGCTGCGCGAACTGAACGCCATTGCGCCGATGGTCGCGATGATATTCCTGCTCACCTACGCCACGATCAACCTGGTCGTAGTCACTGAGGAAAGCCTGCGCCTGATCAGTTTTCGTCCCCTGATGCGGGTCCCCAAGTTCGTGCCCCTGATCGGCCTGGTCGGCTGCCTGTTCTCGATGTTCATCATCAACCCGACCATCAGCCTGGTGGCCATTGCTGTTGTAGCGATAATCTACATTGGCCTGATGAAACGACGCCTCACCGCGCCCTCCGGCGATGTGCGCAGCGGCCTGTTTACTGCCGTGGCCGAGTGGGCCGCTAAAAAGGTGATGCAATCACAGGGCGGCGCCGAGCGCGCCTGGAAGCCGAACATCCTGATGCCGGTGGGTGATCCCGATCGCTTACGGGGTGCCTACGAGTTCGTGGGTGAGCTGGCCTACCCGGTGGGATCCATCAAGTTGCTTGGCATAGCGCCAGCCAACCGCGCCGAAGAGCTCGAGAGCCACCTGGTCGATACCCAGCACGCATTCACCAGGGACAGGATATTCACCACGGCCACGGTGCTGGTCAGCGAGCATTTCCCCGATGGCTTGCGCATCGGCATGCAGGCACTGGCCGGCTCCTTCTTCCGCCCCAATCTCCTGTTTATGCAGCTCCCCAAGGGCAAGGAAACCCATGAATCGCTACAGGAATTGATCCGCGAGGCCGGGCGCCAGCGGATGGGGGTCTCGTTACTTGTGCGGCACGATACTGCCGGCCTCGGGCGGCGCAAGAAGATCAACCTGTGGATTCCGGACCAGGGGCCCGACTGGACCCTGAAAATGGATTTCATGGAACTGGACCTCGCTATTCTCCTGGCCTACCGCATGCTGGATAGCTGGGAGGATGCCAGCCTGACCGTGATCGCGGCGGTCGAGAAGGAAAACGAAAAGGTGAAGGCGAGAAGGTTCCTTAACCGCCTGGTCGACCTGGCCCGGCTGCCGGCAGACACGGCGGCCCATGTCGCCGACGGGGATTTCGGGCGCTTCGCCAGCAACGCACCCAGGGCGGACCTCAATGTTTTTCCCCTCCCCGAGGAGCTGGACGCCGAGTTTCTCTGGAGCCTTCGCGACGCCACGGGTTCGACATGCCTGTTCACCCAGGACAGCGGCGATGAGAGCGCGCTGGCATAGCGCGGCCGGCATACGCAATGTGGCCATGAGTAATAAAGATATACTGCATCGAAACCCAGAATAAGCGCAGTGAAAACCCCTACAGACAGACACATCCAAAAAATACGCTCTATCTCTACAAAAAAGGCGGACCAATGATGAGCTTATCCAGATTCTCTCAAAATCTTTTTATTGCATTCGCCATCTTTCTGATGTCATTACCGGCCTTACCCCACAGTTTTGACGCCGCAGACAAGGTAGATGAGGATATCCGTCGATATGATGGCTACATAACTTCAGCACTTAGCGGTGCCAAATACTATTTTCCACAGGAAACCGAATACCTTGTTTTAGTCATAGACAATAGTGGGAGCATGCACCATTACAGCTGGAGCGCACTAAACGCTCTCGTACAAAAGGTACTGGAAACCTTTCCCAAACTGAAAGGATTCCGGATTTTTAATCATATTGGAGAAGAAATCGATATTAACCCCGACGGCAAGTGGTTATCCAACACGTCTAATCAAAAGAGAAAAGCCCTGGACCGCCTGCGCTCTTGGCACTCAAGCAATAACAGCAGCATTTTATCGGGTCTTATCCATACACTTAACTCACTCAATGAGAATGAGGAGAATATTAGTGTTTTCCTAATGGGTGATGAGGAAACAACTGAAGATTGGGACAGCATAGCAACCAAAATAGACGCAATCAGCTCGATAATTAAGACCCAGACTGCCACCGTGAAAATACATGCGATCGGTTTCCCAGTGCAGTTCTTTCGCCCGTCAACATTACAAGCCACAGGCGTCCGCTATGCCGCTGCGGCGCGCGAAGTTGCCGTCAGCAGTGGCGGCGTATTTATAGGCCTGAACAGCAGCACAGTTAACAACCCTACACCCCAAAAGGCCAATGTCAGCCATAAGCCAGGCCTCGCGCAGAGGATTGTTACTCTTCTTGATACATCTCAGTCAATGCAACCCGCGGGTTCAGTTCTGCGCCCACCCTATGGGACGGCGGTAAAAAAGGGCATGCTCATCGATGAAAGGCTGGCACAGGCGCAGCAGGCTGTTCTTCAGGTAGTCGACTCTTTGCCAATGGGAAGCCGATTCCAACTATATACATTCGATCAAGAGAGCCACCCCCTTCTACCCCAGTCAGCCAGAGAGTGGTTGAACCTCCCCAGCCCAGGTGCAAAGGTTCAGATAGCCAAAGCGCTGAGCAATATTACGGCTGCTGGCCCGAAAAACTTCGAAAGCGCAATTCTGGGCTTAAGTCGAATATCGCCACCTCCGGATAGAGTCATTCTGATTACGGATGGATTGCCAAACATGGGAGTGGAGTCAGGCTATCTCGGTGTTGCAACATCCAACAAGGCACGTTTCAGGTTGCTTAGAGCGGCTGAGGAAAGACTTCCGGAAGATATATCACTACAAATTATACAAGTTTCGCTAGATGGAACGCCCTTCAGCGCCAGCGAGTTCTGGCGAATGACTACGTTCAGGGACGGAAGCTTCCTGTCCGTTCCGGACCATGTAGTTAAATCGAGGCCCTAAGTGCCATTTTTGAAATGTCACTTCCGAGCGTTAATTGGCAACCACTAGAGAACCAGTGCCGGCCCCGACAGCCGGGGGCTTTCGTATCACGCCAAATGCCCTCCGGTTTTGCCAGGTTAACACCGTCAACCCGCACCACCGCTATTTTGGGGCGGGTAATCGCCAACTGATAGCAGAGGGCGGTAGTCACAACTTAGAATGTGCCCCGGCAACCTCCAAGGTCATTCACGCACGATGCCTACCCCGGACATGCAGCAGCCCGAATCGTCGCGTCTCAACTGGACCAATCTATTGCTACCAGCGTAGAGTTGGAGCGGCCACTTTCTCTCGCGCCTATGGGATGGGCAGCACTAGACGGCGCAACCCGCTACAGCCATTGAACAACTCAACAGTCCAATATGAGCTCAGTGGACAGAAAGATAAGGCAACTAAAAAACTGTAATTGTCCCAAGCAATACTCTGTCGCTACTCGGAAATAGAAAATTTAGCTAAATAACGGGAATATATCGGTATGTTATCGACTGTTATGCCAATCGGTCGCGGGGCCGGCATCGCCGCCTGCCTGCTTAGCCTCTCCCTGCTGGGCGGCTGTGAGGAAAAAGGGGCGCAGGGCCAGGGCGATGCAGCCCAGGGTGCCAGCGCCGATGCCGAAGAGGCACCGCTTTACCGGCAATGGCACACTGTCACTCTCAACTTCGCCGGACCGGAGACCTCGGAGCAGGCTGAAGACAATCCCTTCCTGAACTATCGCCTGGATGTGCGCTTTACCCGGGATGAGGAAGAGTACCGGGTTCGCGGCTATTACGCCGCCGATGGCCAGGCGGCGGCCACCGGTGCCGAGCAGGGCAATGTCTGGCAGGTGAAGTTCAATCCCCCCGCACCCGGACGCTGGCATTACCATGCCGAACTTGTACGAGGCGACCAGATTGCCATTACCCCTGACGCGCAGGGGAAGCCGGTCCCGCTCGAAAAGCCCCGCGGTCAGTTCGAAGCAAAGGCGAGTGACGGGGACGGACAGGGTTTCCACTCACTGGGTCGACTCTCGGTCAAGGATAGCTATTTCTACTTCCCCGAAACAAAACAGTATTGGCTAAAGGGTGGTGCTAACGGGCCGGAAAACTTCCTTGCCTATGCCGGGTTCGACGGCACCTACCGCATCGCCACCGAAAAGCGTGAGGGCGAGGCAAGCGTGGACACCCACCTGCATCAGTATGAGGCGCACCGGCAGGACTGGCGAGAGGGAGACCCCACCCTGCGTGGCGGCAAGGGCAAGGCATTGTTCGGGGCCATCAACTACCTTGCCGACAAGGGCATGAATGCGCTCTATTTCCTCACCCTGAATATCGACGGCGACGGCCGGGATGTGTGGCCCTATGCTGACCCCGACGTCTTCACGCGTTTTGATGTGAGCAAGCTGGCGCAGTGGGAGCAACTTTTCGAGTATATGCAGGGTCGCGGCATTCTCCTGCACATGGTGACGCAGGAGACCGAAAACGAGCGGCTGCTCGACGATGGCGATGTGGGGCCGATGCGCAAGCTCTACTACCTGGAACTGATCGCGCGCTTCAGCCATCACCCCGCGCTGGTCTGGAACCTGGGGGAGGAGAACGGCTACGCAGAGTGGGCGCCCCCGGCCCAGGACGATGCGCAACGCAGGGCGATGGTGGAGTTCTTCGAGCGGCACGATCCCTACCAGCACCCGGTGCTATTGCACACCCATGCAGAGATCAATACCCGCCAGCCGGTGCTGGAGTTACTGTTGGGCGTGCCAGGGCTGGACGGCCTGTCCCTTCAGGCGGACAAACGCGAGCACGCCGCCGACGTAGTGACCAAATGGAAACGCCGCTCACGCGAGGCAGGTCATGAGTGGCTGGTTACCATGGATGAAATCGGTATGTGGCATACCGGAGCCGATATTGATGAGAATGATCCGGGCCATATCAGCCTTCGCGGTGACGTACTCTGGGGCACCCTGCTGTCCGGCGCGGCGGGTGTGGAATGGTATTTTGGAGCCAAGGTGCCCCACAACGACCTGAATTCAGAAGACTGGCGCCAGCGCGACCAACTCTGGTCGCTCACGAAGCACGCCCTCGATTTCTTCCAGGCGCACCTGCCCTGGTGGGAAATGCAGCCCTGCCATGACCAGGTTTCCCAGGAAGGTGCATACTGTCTCGGCAAGGAAGGCGAGGTCTACGCGCTGTACTTCCCTCACGACACCCGCGCCTTTGCAGTTGACCTGGGTGGGATCGACGCCAACCTGGACGTGTTCTGGTACAACCCGGAAAAAGGGGGTGAGCTCCTTACCGGCACAGCTCCGGCAGTTCAGGCGGAGGGGAAGATAACCCTGGGCCAGCCACCGAGCCGGCCCGGCGCGGACTGGGTGGTTCTGCTGCGTGAAACGAACTGAGGCCGCAACAAATAGGGTCAGACCAATATGCAGGCACGCCAAAACCTGATCTGGCCCCATTTATTTACTGCAAGAGACGAAAATTACAAGTTACTAAACAGCGATAATAAAAAGATGCAAAAATACACCTTAATTCTTATATTCTTCTCTCTGGCATGGCCTGGCACTATCTCAGCAGCTCGAGAACAGGACACTTCAGATACCGCCTTGGCGGCGTCGATAGACAGCTATTTAATGCCCTTAGCAGAGGAAGGGAAGTTCAGCGGGGCGGTCCTTCTGGCACAAGACGGCCAAGTCGAGCTGGCAAGGGGCTATGGGTATGCGAACCACGAACATCGCATACAGAATACACCCGACACCAAGTTTCGCATTGGCTCTTTGACCAAGCAATTCACAGCGGTACTACTGCTGGCCCTGGATGAGCAGGGGGAACTCAGTACCGATGACTACATTTCAAAGCACTTGCCCGACGCTCCTGAGCACTGGGAAGGAATCAAAATAGCTCATCTGCTGAGCCACACATCCGGCATCCCGAACTTCACTGGTTTTGCCGACAACCTGCGCTACGAGCGCTTGCCCACCACCGTCGAGCAAACCGTGGCACGCTTTGCAGATAAAGAGCTAAATTTCGAACCAGGATCCAGGTTTGAATACAGCAACTCTGGATATGTGCTACTTGGTTATATTGCCGAGCTAGTAGCAAATAAGAGTTATGAAGATCTGGTAAGCGAAATAATTCTCAAAAAGGCAGGTATGGAGGACACCGGATATGACCACCCGAGTACGATCCTCAGCAAGCGAGCAGCAGGATATTCGAAAACAGGAGACACATTAGTCAATGCGATCCATTTCGAAATGGACACACCGCATGCTGCCGGCGCGCTGTACTCCACTGTTTATGACCTGTTCAAATGGGACCAGGCGCTCAGGTCCGGGGATATCATTTCCAAGGCCTCGATAGAGAAAATGGAGACGCCATACTTCGGTAGTTATGGGTTTGGGGTAGATACGGATGAAGGACAGGTATTCCACAGTGGAACCATCAGTGGATTCAAGGCATTTATGCGAAGGTATCCACAATCTGGTACCTCCGTCATTGTGCTGAGCAATTACCAGTTTTCCGACCCAGGAGAAATCAGCCTTGATCTTGCCAAGATACTGTTGACTGCCGAGGAGAGTTGAGCGTACAAGCGGAAATAAATGGGGCCAGAATATGCAACAAGACTTCGATCCGGCTCCATCGATTCCTGCGCGTCAGGCAGTCGTTTTCCTTGCCAGGAAGATGGTATGTCGCGCGCCCTTGCCGGGTCGCTCGCGCACGGTCTTGACCTCGACGTCAAAGCCAGTCTTTCTCAGCCGGTGCACGTACAGGCTGTCGGGCCCCGCCGACCACACTGCCAGCATGCCGCCCGGCGCCAGGCTCTCATAGATACAGCTGGTACCCTCCAGGGAGTACAGCCAGTTGTTGTCGCTGTGGGTCAGCCCCTCGGGGCCGTTATCCACATCCAGCAGCACGGCATCGTAGTCACCCTCGGGCCCGTCCAGAAGTTCACGTACATCGCCGATATGCACTAAGCAGCGGCCATCGTCCAGGGGCCGGCCGGCGCAGGCGCCCAGTGGGCCGCGATTCCACTCCACCACCTCGGGGATCAGGTCGGCGACAATGACCTCCGCACCGGGCGGCAGCACCTCCAGGGCGGCGGCCAGGGTGTAGCCCATGCCCATGCCGCCCACCACCACGCGGGCGTTCCTGTGCTGCTTCAGGTGGGCGCAGCCCAGCAGCGACAGTTCCCGCTCACTGTTGAAACGGCGGCTGTTCATCAGTTCGCCGCGGGGACCGGACAGGGAGATGGAGAACTCCTGGTCGCGCTGGCGCAGCGTGAGTATGCCGCCGTTATTGGGGATCCGGGCAGTACCGAGTTCGATCCAGGGTTTCATGGGGTGTGCTCGCTGTAGGAGGGTGGGGATACGGCGGGCAATGTAGCATAAAGCCTCGCCCCTATGGTTAGCGGGCACATGGTTATGATGCCGCCCTACCCCTTCGACATACTACCGCCAGCCGGTAACGAGTCCTGTGCAGGCGCTTCCACCACCTCCTCCTCCGGCGTGATCAGGCTGGCGATCTGCCAGCCATCCCCCACATCAGGCTCCTGCGAGAGCGTGTAGAAATGGATCCTGCCCTCCGGATCCACGGCATAGAGTCGCGTAGCGCGGTTGCCGTAGGTTTCCCGGTAATCGTCGATGGTGAAGTCTTCTGTCAGGCCCGTGGTGCGGATCGCTGCCCCTCTCGCTACAAGGCTGGCCAGGCGGCCAAAGGTTGCCTTCTCGGAAAAGAGTTCCAGTGTCTTTGCGTATCGTTCCGATACCCGGTGGCTGGCGCGCCCCTCCTGTTCGCCGTAGCCGAGGCCCAGCACCGAGCCCTTGCCCAGCACATGCTCGAAGTGATAGGTGACCAGTGGGTTGAGCTGCCTGTAGGGAGACAGCACCAGGACCTTGCCAACCGTGGACAGGTCCAGGGTCGTGCTGGCGTGCTCCGAGATCGGGTTACCGTAGTAGGTGGAGATGTTGTCCATACGCGCCTCCCGGATGGCATCCCAGTTGGTATCCGCAATGATGACGGGCACCTCCTTTTCCATCAGGTCCTTCGCCAGCATACGCGCGAACCTGTTGCCACCGAAGATCAGGTAACCGGCGGGATAAGGGGCACGCACATCCAGCAGTTTGGCAATGCCCTTTGCGGTCAGGCTCTGCAGGACGACGGTGGCGATAATCACCAGGAATACCATCGGCACCAGCAGTTCGGATTTTGGCAGCCCGAACGCATCCAGTTTCAGGGCGAACAGGGCGGATACCGCGGCGGCCACGATGCCCCGTGGCGCAATCCAGCTCAGCAGCGCCAGCTCGCGCCAATTCAATCCCGACCCGGGTGCGGACAGGAAGACAGACAACGGCCGGGCGACGAACATGATGGCCGCCAGCACCAGCAGCGCGCCCCAGCCCAACTGGGTCAGCGTGGACAACTCCAGGCGTGCGGCGAGCAGGATGAACAGCGCCGAAATCAGCAGCACGCTGAGGGTTTCCTTGAACTCGAGGATATCGTCCACATCCAGGCCCTTCATGTTGGCCATCCAGATACCCATTACCGTCACCGTGAGCAGGCCCGATTCATGACTCATCAGGTCGGAAGCGGCGTATGCGCCCAGCATCAGGGTGAGCACCGCGGTATTGCGAAGGTAGTGCGGAATCCGGTTTTTCCTGAGCAGGACGCCAAGGCAATACCCCACCAGTGAGCCAAGCCCGAAGCCGATCGCCACTACCTTCAGGAAAATGATGAATGTATGCTCGAATGCACCCTGTGCGGCAACGACATACTCGTACACCAGCACCGCAAGCAGTGCGCCGATGGGGTCAATGACTATCCCTTCCCAGCGCAGGATATTGGCGATACGGCTATTTGGGCGCACTGTGCGCAGCATGGGCACGATGACGGTCGGTCCGGTAACCGTGACGATGGCACCGAAGAGCGCGGCCAGCTGCATGGGCATGCCGAGGAAATAGTAGGCGGCGGGCGTTGCAATCAGCCAGGTCACCAGCGCGCCCACTGTGCACAGGTTGCGTACCATGCTGCCGTGGCCGCCGAGGTCGGAAAGCTTGAGGGTCAGCGCTCCCTCGAAGAGGATGATTGCGACCGCCAGTGAAACCAGGGGGAAAAGCAGGTCGCCGAACAGCGCATCGGGGTCGAGGATACCGGTCATCGGCCCCAGTGCCAGCCCGGCCAGGAGCAGGGGCAGGATCGCCGGCAGCTTGAGCCTGTATGCCAGGTACTGGCACGCTATCGAGACGATGCCCACCATCACCAGCAATGCCATTGGGTTGGTGATGATTTGTTCCATAGTGCTGATGACCCGCTTGCGATGTGTATTTCAGCGCGAGAGTATAACTTAGTGAAGTTCGCCGGCAATTAAGCGGTCCGAGCCCGCTGATGCGCAAGACCACGTGCCAGTGACTGCTCGTCAACCGATCGCAAGCAGAGCTTTCCGTCCAGGATCGACGCAAGTGCAAACTTATGACGTAGAATACCTGGCAGTTCCCGTGTTTCCATGTCGGGCTGTGACTGACATAAACCCACCTGGCAAAGCGATGGATACAATATGGACGAGATAAAACAAAAGATTGCGCTTTTCATCGATGCGGATAATGCCCCGGCGGGCAAGTTTGAAGACGTGCTGAGCGAGGTGGCGAAGTACGGCGTGGTTACGATTCGCAAGGCCTATGGTAACTGGAAGTCCCCGACCCTCAAGGCATGGGAGGACCTGCTGCATGAGCACGCAATCCAGCCGGTGCAGCAATACGACTTGACCAAGGGCAAAAATGCTTCCGACATCGCCCTGGTTATCGATGCGATGGATGTGATGTACACCAAGGATATCGATGTGATGTGCTTCATCTCATCGGATTGTGACTTTACCCCGATGGTTACCAGGGCACTGGCCGAAGGCAAGGTGGTGCTGGGCTTTGGCGAGCGCAAGACGCCGGCGCCCTTTGTGAACGCCTGCTCGAAGTTTCTCTTCCTCGATCAGTCGGAAGCCGCCAAGGAAAAGAGCGGTGAAAAACGGAAGAACATCAAGTCAGATGCAAAACTGATCACCCTGTTACGCCATGCCATCGAAGCCACAGAAGATGACGATGGCTGGGCCGAGCTCGGCGCCGTCGGATCCAACATATCCAACCGGACGTCATTCGACTGCCGCAATTATGGTTTCAAGAACCTGAGCAGCCTGTTCCGGGCCGTTGACCTGTTCGAGTTGAAGCGCGGCCAGGGCAAGTCCTACCTGGTAAGGGATATCAGGAGAAGCAAGAAGGCCTGACAGGGGCCAAGCCACTCACTGCCCGTGCATTCTCTTCATATGCTCTTCCATGGGAGAAAAACCACTGATACCCATGAAAGTGCCGCCCACAAGGAACAGCAGCGCGAGGATAAACACCCAGGTGGCCAGGATCTTCCCGAAGACGGCTGCTGCGCCTTCGGATCGAAGCGCGCAATACAATACCAGGTAGCCGAGCACAGCAAACAGGGTGGCGGGAAACAGGCTGGCGATAAATGACATACCGTTAATCTCCATTCAGGCGCTTTCGCAGTGCTTGAAACCAGGCACTGGGCACATTTGGCGGCACTACGGGGAAGGAGGATGACATGCAAATGAACCAGGCCGGGGCGCCCTATTCGCCAGGTATGTCGCCGCCAAGCATGTGATCAGCCGCCTCGAGTACTTTACGGGCGGGCACCTTTCGCACCTTGTCAGCGAGCAGGATTGCCTCGCTTAACTCCTCGTCCGACAGGCCCGCTTTCTTCGCCTCCGGGATGTGATACTCGATGCAGGGGATACAATTGCTGCCCATTGCAGCGCCGATTGCGACCAGTTCATGCTCGCGCTGGCTGAGTTGCGCCATGGTAGTTTTCTCCTTCGTCACCCTGATCCCGATCCCACCTGCCCAGGGGCTTTCCGCCCCTGAGCCTTAGGAAAGACCGGGTTTGCCTGCCGGAGAGGAGGCCGCGACCTGAAATACGCCGCCCTCTTTCGACTTAGCGCGAAGTATAGACAGCGACCGGCCCGACAGGAGAAAAATGGCAGCTGGGGTAAATGACGGGCAGATCAACCCTGTGGCGCTAAAACTGCTCGGCTTCAGCGTCCTCTTGCTCGTCCAGCGCCTCCAGAGACAACTCGAGACCGGTACCAGTTTTCAGGCTGTTACTGCTTTCACCATCTGTTTCGGGTGTCGCAGCCTTGGGCTTTTTGCCCTCTTCGTAGAGCTTGATGCGCAGGCGCAGGTTGTTGGCGGAGTCGGCGTTGCGGATGGCATCCTCGTGGCTGATACGGCCTTCGACATAGAGCTTGAACAGTGCGCCATCGAAAGTCTGCATGCCGAGGTTCTCGGACTTCTCCATCATCTCCTTGATGGAGTGGAACTCACCCTTGAGGATCAGCTCGTTGATGGTCTGTGTTCCCAGCAGGATCTCTACCGCGGCACAGCGCTTGCCATCCACGGTGGGCACCAGGCGCTGGGACACGAAGGCGCGGATATTCTGTGACAGGCTCATCAGCAGCTGGGGCCGGCGCTCCTCGGGAAAGAAGTTCACAATACGGTCCAGCGCCTGGTTGGCGTTGTTGGCGTGCAGGGTGGAGATCGCCAGGTGGCCGGTCTCGGCAAAGGCGATCGCGTGCTCCATGGTCTCCCGGTCGCGGATCTCCCCGATCAGGATCACATCCGGCGCCTGGCGCAGGGTGTTCTTCAGGGCGGCGTGGAAGCTGCGGGTATCCACCCCCACCTCGCGCTGGTTGATCACGCTCTTCTTGTGCTTGTGCACATACTCCACCGGGTCCTCGATGGTGATGATGTGGCCACCGCTGTTGGTGTTGCGGTGGTCAATCAGCGCCGCCAGCGAGGTGGACTTGCCGGATCCGGTACCGCCCACGAACAGCACCAGCCCCCGCTTTGCCATCACCACATCCTTGAGGATCGGCGGCAGCTTCAGGTCATCGAACTTGGGGATCTCGGTGACGATATTGCGGGCCACAATGGAGACCTGGTTGCGCTGCCAGAAGATGTTGATCCGGAAGCGCCCCACACCGGGGATGGTCATCGCCAGGTTCATCTCCAGGTCGCGCTTGAACTCCGCCTGCTGGGCCTCGTCCATGATCTCCATGGCGATCTTCTCGATCTGGCCCGGGACCAGTGGCTCCTTGCCCAGGGGCTTCAGTACACCCTGGAACTTGGCACAGGGAGGTGCGCCGGTGCTGAGGTAGAGGTCAGAGCCATCATTCTTGGCGAGTACACGGAGGTAGCCAGTAAAGTCCATCGATACATATCCTGCTGGCGCGAAAATCATTTTGTGAGCAGCTTATCGAAAACGGTGATAACTGGTAAAGCAAAAAATTTTTTGGGCTGGTCCTCCGCTGAATCAGTGAACAGAACCGACTATGCACTGTAGAAAAAATCATCGCCTGTGCACGCGGGAAGCGCACAGGCATGGATGAACAGGCCCGCGCATCCCAGACAGTCCCGGGCTGTATGAATGGATAGGTTTTGCGCGGACTCCCGGGCAGTGCAACACTTAAGGCGGAAGGTGCCGGGTATTGGTTGAGGCTCCTCGTCTCCCCGACCTAATTGCACAAGGAGATCCATTGGCTGGCGCGAGCGTGGTCCTCGTAGCCCTGGCAGCACTCTGCTGGGGCCTCTCCGGCGGGATCGGCGGCATGCTTATGGCCGCCGGCTGGAACCCTTTCCTGGTTTCGTTTTTCCGCGGCGCCATAGGGTTGCTGTGCGTCCTGGCCTGGCTGGTCCTGCGCCCGGGGGGCAGCGGGCTGGCAAAGCCCTGGTTATGGTTCTGGGCGATCATTGCCGGCCTGGGTGTCGCAGGCAACTTTGCGTTTTATTTCGTCAGCATCGCCGAGGGCAGTGTCGCGGTTGCGGCGACATTGATGTACAGCGCGCCGGCTATCGTCTACGGCGTATCTTTCGCATTCGGGCTCGAGAAACCCACCGCGTTTAAACTGGCCGCGATCGCCCTGGTGATGGCCGGCATCGTATTGCTGACACAGGTTTACGAAACCACTCCGGGCGGCATCACACCTGTCGGGGTAGGCGCGGGCCTGCTCGCCGGGCTGTCCTACGCGGTATTCATTTTCGGGTTTAAATATGCGGCACCACACGGCAGCCCGCAGTCTGTCCTGTCAATCGCATTCACGGTGGTTGCCCTGGTGCTTATATGGCCGGGCGGTATCGACCGGGCCCTTGCCGCAGTGGACGCACCGGATTTTCCGCTGTTTGTGATACTGGGGATATTAGGCGCCGGATTGTCGTTCGTGCTTTATGTCATTGGGCTGAAGCACGCCGCACCCACCATGGCTTCCATGGTGGCGCTGGTAGAACCGATTACCGCCTCCCTATTCGGTGTCCTGGTCCTGAATGAGAGCCTGGCTGCTCCACAGCTTGTTGGCATGGCCCTGATACTGGTGACCGTGACCGCGTTGGGTGTGCAATCGGGTGCCGAAAGAAAGTAACCGGGAAGCAATCGGCTCGGGGTAAAACCCTGACCGGATTCCACTTCCGGCCCAGCCGCGACCCGCAGGCATCGAGAGAGTTCAGCCAATCAATACCTGCGGGTTCCCTGCCCCGGAAATCAACGCAATTCGCGGGCGATATCCTCGAGCGACTCGGTCAGTGCCCTGGTCTTCTTCTCTGCCTCTTCGTCGTCGTTATTTACCGACGCCAGTGAGGCGAGCATCACCAGCCTGCCCGCAACCCGGCTGTCCTTGGCCCTCTTCTGCAGCAGTGATTCCGAAGCCTCCAGCGCTTCAGCCAGTTCCGAGGCCATGGTGTCAGGCACAGACTGGCTGCGCTGCAGCTGGTCCAGGTAAGCCCGCGCCACTACCGGCCGGGCCGGCCACTGCACCGGGAACTGCTGCTGGGGATTGAACAGCCCATTCTGGTCCGCCACTGCCGCCGCACCCACTTCATTGGCGGTCAGGTACTGGCTGGGCAGAAGGGAGAACACATCGATGCCGCGGGCAATCTCGGTGCCGTAGATCTTGCCGTTGTACCAGTAGGCGGACCAGTAGCCGCCCAGCACTATCTCTTCATCATCGATTGGGCCGCGGTCAAAATAGGCGATCTCCACTGGGTTGGCGGAGTCGGTAAAGTCCATCAGGGAAATGCCGCCCTGGTACCAGGCCTGCACAAAGATGTCCCGGCCCGGCACTGGCACGATGGAGCCGTTGTGGGCCACACAGTTTTCCTGCTCGCTCTGGGGTGCGGGAAGCTTGTAATGGCTGCGATATTCCAGCTTGCCTTCCACGATGTCGTAAATGGCATTGGCACCCCAGTCCAGCGGGTCGAAGGCGCGGCAGCGCGGCCGGGAGCCGCCACCCCACTCATCGGTGAAAATTACCTTGGTGCCATCGTTATTGAAGGTAGCGGAGTGCCAGTAGGCAAATCCGGCGTCGCTCACCGCATCGATGCGCTTCGGCTGCAGGGGATCGGAGATATCGAACAGGATTCCGTTGCCGGAGCAGGCGCCCGCGGCGATATTGCGCTCCGGGAACACGGTGATATCGTGGCAGTGGTCGGTCCGCCTGGTTTCCTGGGTATCATCACCGTGATCGCCACCCCGCCACAGGCCCGCCAGGGTATCGGATTCCGGGTCGGCAAAGACTGCCGGACTGTCCACAATGCGTGACTTTGACGGATCGGCCACGGGAATTTCAATCACGTCGATACGGAACAGCGCGGTGCGCGTGTCACCGGGAGTATCGTCCACGCAGCCCGGCATTTCCTCCTCTTCACGCACGGGAGCTATACCCGAGTTATAGACAACGATCTTGCCGTCGGCGCCGAGACCGGATACCACAGAATGGGTGTGGGAGCCGCGACAGGTCTGCACCGCCCCCACCTGCTTCGGGCGTTCCAGGTCACTGATATCAAAGATACGCAACCCGCGGAAGCGCTCGGGGCTGACATCCTCACTGATCCCCTGCAGCCCGCAATCCAGGCGACCGCGGCCCTGCTCAACCGACATGATCAGCAGGTCGCCAACCAGCGATACATCCCCCTGCCCGCCCGGGCACACCACCGAACTCACTTGCTGCGGCAATCCGTCCTCCCGCAGGCGATAAATATTGAAGCCGTGGTAGCTGCCGGCCACCATGATGTCGCCGGAGAAGGCGATATCGGTATTGGCAAAGCTCATGAAGGGCAGGCGTTCTTCTTTCTTCTCCTTACCCGCTGGCGCTTTCTCCTCACCTTCACCCCCGGACTTTTTATTATTACCTTTTTCCGGCTTTTTCGGTGGCAGGCCGGCCACATTGTCCGGGTCGTAGAAGCCCGCCGGCTTCGGCAGCCGTCCCTCGTGCTCCAGGTTCAGGATGGCCTCGCCGGCATCGGCATAGCCGGCTGCCAGCCCCGCGCGGGGATCATCGGACAGACCGGCCAGCAGCTTGCCCATCCGTTCCACTTCCGCCGACTGGTCATTGGTAATGTCAGTGGTGAATTCGAACAACACCGGGTCATAGGCGGAGCCGGCTTTTTCATGCAGTTCTTCCACCATGGCCACTGCGCCCTCGTGGTGGGCAATCATCAACTCCAGGAAAAGCCGGTCAAATACCTTGCTCCTGGCTTCTGCCAGTTCAGCCATCTGCTCCGGCGTGGCCATGCCGGCCATCTTGTGATCGGTTTCCATGGCATGGTGGTGCCCGGGATCCGGCACCCTCTCACCGCGCTGCCGCAACCACTGCTGCATAAACTTTATTTCGTCTTCCTGGGAGACATCGATGCGCCCGGCCAGGTCGACGATTTCCGGATTGTTGGTCCTCTCGGCCACAAGCTCCGCCATCTGCAGTGCCTGGTGGTGATGCGGGATCATGTCCTGCATAAACTGGACGTCGTCGGGGGAGTAGGCGGTGACGGCCACCTGAATGGCCTCTTCCTCGCTCAGCTCGCGCACCGCCTCACCCGGTGCGCCGGGCTGGACGATTGCCACCTCGTCGGCAGCACTGGCCATTACTGCACCACAGAGGCCGGCAACGGAGATAATGTGAATAAAAAATCGGCGGGAAAAAAGATGAAGCCTGGTCATTGATGACACTCCATTTATCGATGCCCTGCGAATACTCCAGTCCGCCCCAGCACTATGGATACAAAATGTGCGATCAATACTCAGTTCCGGCAATCGAGGTGCAATCAAGGCTGCCGGGAAGGGCTCAAGGCAATTTATGTTTTAATTAGTACCAACAATTTTTATACAGGGACGTCCAGGCACAATCAATTACACACCCACACAAACTTTGCCCGGCAATCGGCTGCAGCGCCTTTTTGACACTTAAATCATCTATATGACCGGTAAAAATTAATCCCAGGGGGGATCTGACATTGACCAACCGACTGCTGGCGACGCTGTTCGCAATTATTCTCACCTCAGGCCTCAGTGCGTGCGACAGCAGCCATGAAGCCGGGGTCCCCGGTGAGCATGGGCGACCGGTGCCACTGGACTTCCTCCCGGCACTCAAGGGCGATTATTTCCGGCTGCGCTCAGGCATCGTCGGCCGTCCTTACCATATCTATGTCCGCCATCCCGAGGGATATGAGGAAAACCCGGAAAAGCAGTACCCTGTGATTTACCTGCTGGACGGGGATTCCATGTTCCCCATTCTCGCCGCCAACCACCTGTTCCTGCACTACGATGACCAGATTCCAGAGGCCATTGTGGTGGGGATTGCCTACGGTGCATTTGACCCCGCTATCAACATGCGCGATATCGACTTCTCCACGCCCTCGGAGGGGCGCGAGAGAAGTGGCGGTGCCGACCTGTTTCACCAGTTCCTGGAGCGGGAACTGCTGCCGGCCGTGGAGAAGCGTTACCGTGCGGATCCACAGCGCCGTATCCTCTACGGCCAGAGCCGCGGCGGCTTTATGGTGCTCTATTCGGCCTTCAATCACCCGGATCTGTTCTGGGGCCGCATCGCCGGCAACCCGAGTTTTTTACCGGACATGGAGCAGTTCTTTGCCAAGCCAGCGGAACCAGAGAGGAATGACCTGGTGCTCACCGTCGCCAGCTCATCCGATGAGCAATACCCGGGCAAGAGGGAAAGGGCACTCCGCTGGCACGAGCACTGGCAGGAACGGGAGGATGCGCCATGGCAGGTCCGCTTCCACACTGTCGAGGGCGGCACCCACGCTGCCAACAGTACCGACATTTATCGCTTCGGGCTGCGGCAGATATTCAGCGAGCAAATTGCAGTTACTCGCCAGCAGGCTGAAATCGGTAACCCCGTCCCTGCCGGCGACTGAGGCTTCAGGCTGGTAGCGGGTTATGTCCCGGTGGGGACCTTTTGTCGGTTTGAGTGCCGGCCGGCCTCCCGTCTGGGAGAGGCAAGCCGCCAAGCCGGATCATGACACCGGAAACGCCTGGCCGGCGCGAGATTGCGGCCAGCCAGGTCAACTCCCGGCCCCGACTGTTCAGTTTCCGTTCAGCCAGGACTGGTACACTGGCACCACTTATAGCCCCCACTCCCCCGAATTGTGCAATACTCGCAGCCAGGCCCCGGCCAGCTTGGGATGTGGGCCGGATTAGAGCCACACTGCCACGACAACCCCGATGAATAAGAAGCTGCTTACACCCCTGCCCCTCCTGCTGGCCGCCACCATGACCGGTTGCAGCCTCGCCCCCTACCAGAAGCCCCCGCGGGAGCCCACTTCTGCTCCCGTCGCACGGGCAGCGATCCAGGAGGATATCGGGACGATCGAGGAAAAGCTCTATTCCCAGCACCGGGAGTGGCGCGGCACCAGGTACCAGCTGGGGGGGCTGAGCAAGCGTGGCATCGACTGCTCGGGGTTGGTGTATGCCACCTACCGCGACCAGCTGGGCGTGGAGCTGCCCCGAACCACCCGCTACCAGTCACAGCTGGGCCGGCGGATCAGGCGCAATGAGCTGCGTGCCGGCGACCTGGTATTCTTCAAGACCGGCCACAAGGTCCGGCATGTGGGCATTTACATCGAGGACGGCAAGTTCTTCCACGCCTCCACCAGCCGTGGCGTCACTATTTCCCGGCTGAGCGACTACTACTGGCGGGACCGCTTCTGGCATGCGCGCAGGCTGGACCTGAACAGCTAGGGTATTTCCGCCCGGCCTAGGTGAGGGTAAAGGGGCCTGCGAGCCGGGACACCCGAAGCCTGTCACCAGCGCCGCTTTGCGCGAGCCGGCGACAGGGGCGCAAATCACTTGATCTGCTAAAGGCTGATCTCCTGCCTGTTCTTCACCACCTCGCCATTATCGAGGGTGCCGGTGAATTCGAGGATAAGGTCAGTGTCCGCGGCCGAGGTGCGCTGCACGATGCCGAACTTGACCCACTTGAAGAACCTGCCCTTCGGCGCGACACGGTCGTTGAAGTTGAATGTCCGCGAGACCCGGCCGGTGGGCACATGGCGGATGTTCAGCAGGCCGGCATCGGCAAAATGCCCGATCACGCGTTTTTGCAGATAACTGGTGCAGCTCTGCCCGCGACCGATATTCTTGCCACCCACGGTGACGCCCGTCCACTCCTCAAATCCGGCGGGCGGGGGCAGCTGCCGGGTCTGGCGCAGCTCGAAGAGGAATACCTCTATCTCGAAGTCGTGGGTATTGTTTTCAAACCTGACAAATTCGGTGCGCGTGGATTTGGCTATCTCGCTCTCGTACCAATCCGCAACCGAATCCAGGTCACCGATAGACATCAGTTCAAATTCCTGACTCATTGTTGTTCCCTCATTATTGACTGGATTTCACTGACTTCCGGCCGGCGCATCGCTGATACCGGCCCTGAACCACTGTTTCTTTCTGCCTGGTCACCTCCTTATGCCGCTGCATACAAGAATCGCTGGTGGACCTGTGAGACGCAGGTGATACGTGATGGGTAGCGCGGCGCCGGCGTAGCCGCCTGGTGGGCGGCTCGAGACCCAGTCGGGAGCCCCGCACATTTGTCCCGGCGAGCCAGTCCGCCCGTGCACCCCGACCGGCACATCCGTGCCGGCCGTCGCAAAGATAGTACAGATCTGCACCGTTGTAGTGCGCCCGCGCTGGTTGCCGCGCCAGCTTTTGGGGAGCGTTTTCCGGGCGCCCGGCTGCCACTAGCCCGCCCCCAGGCCAGGGGCGGGTGACGTGATGTAAGAGAGGAAACACGAGTGGCACCGGGTGCCTGCAAAATGGCGCCTCAGGACAGGTGTTCGAGGAGCTTGTCGAGAGTGATGGGAAAGTCCCGCACGCGCACGCCGGTAGCGTGGTAGATGGCGTTGGCTACCGCAGCGCCGGCGCCGCTGATACTGAGTTCGCCGATACCTTTCGAGCCCAGCGGATTGGAGTGGGTGTCCGGTTGCTCACGGAAGTGGATCTCCACCTCGGGGATGTCGCGATTCACCGCCAGGTGATACTCGGCAAAGTCCCGGTTCACGAAGGCGCCGCATCGCTCGTCCAGCATCAGCTCTTCCAGCAGCGCGTAGGAGATACCCCACACCATGCCACCGAGCAGCTGGGAGCGGGCAGTTTTCCGGTTGAGTATACGCCCGGCGGAGAAGACCCCCAGCATCCGCCGCACCCGAACCTCACCCGTATCCCGGTCCACGGTCACCTCGGCAAACTGGGCACCGTAGGAGTGCTGGGAATATTTTTCATGGTCCTCGCCGGGCTCCACCTTCCCGTCGACCTCCAGGTAGTCATGGCCGGACTGGCGCACCAGCTCGGCCAGCGGCACCTTCTTATCGCCCAGCACCAGGTTGCCACCCTCGAAGCTGGCGCCATCAAAGTCCGCATCCTTCAGGGATTCCTGTTTGCGCGCGATATCCACCAGCTTCTCCCGCAATTTCATGCAGGCATCGCGCAGTGCGGAGCCGGAGCTGCCCGCCCCGAATGAACCGCCTGAGCCGCAGCTGGCCGGGTAGGCGCTGTCCCCGAGTTCGATAGAGACCTTGCCGGCGGGCAGGCCCAGGATATCGGCGGCGATCTGCGTGAGGATGGTGTAGGTGCCGGTGCCGATATCGGTCATGTTGGCCCAGGCGATCAGGCTGCCGTCATCGGACAGCCGGATGCGAGTGGTGGATTTCACCAGGATGTTCATGCGGATGGTGCTGGCCACGCCGTAGCCCACCAGCTGGCGTCCCCGCTCCTGGCTGCGTGGAGTGGGATCGCGCTGGTCCCAGCCGAACTTGGCCGCGCCCTCGCGCAGGCACTCCGCCAGGTCGTGGCTGGAAAACGGCTGCCCGCTGGCGGGTTCCCTGTCAGGCATGTTGACCAGGCGGAAAGCCACCGGGTCCATATCGCAGCGATAAGCCATTTCGTCGATGGCGGACTCGAAAGCCAGGGAACCGATGGAATGTCCCGGGGCCCGGCAGGAGTCGATCAGCGACATGTCCACCGTCTTCACCCGGTGCCGGCTCAGCAGCGCATCGGCGTGATAGGTGGTGCGGGCCGAGGCGCCGGTGGGCTCGGCGAAGGCGTAACCCCGGGCCCGGGGCATGTAGCTCTCGTGGCCGATGGCCTTGAGCTTGCCGTCGCCGCTGGCGCCGAGGCGGATGCGCTGCACCGAGTTTCCCCGGTGGGGCGCATTGTGGAAGACATGGCGCCGGTGCTGCACCACCTTCACCGGCCGCTCCAGGTGCATGGCACCCAGGCAGGCAAGGATCGCCTCGTTGTGCAGGCCCAGCTTGGAACCGAAGCCGCCGCCGATATAGGGACTCAGCACGCGGACCTTGTCCGGGTCGAGCTTCAGGGTGTTGGCCAGTACTTCCACGGCCGGGCCTATCAGCTGCACCGACGTGTACACCCACAGCTCATTGCCGTCGTATTCGGCAATGGTGGCGTGGGGCTCCATGGCGGCGGAGGCCTGGTTCGGCGTGGTATAGGTGACATCCAGCTGCACCTCGGACTCACTGTACGCCTGTTCGAAATCCCCCCGGGTGACATCCGGGTCCAGGCCGCCGTCCAGCTCGTCGGGCACCTCGTCCGCATCACTGCCGGTAGTCGTCACTGCCTCTGCGGGGTCGTAGCTGACCTCTACCAGCCCGGCGGCGTGGCGCGCATTCGCCAGGGTATCGGCGATGACCAGCGCCACCGGGAAACCGTGGTAGCGCACCCGGTCGCTGCCAAGCATGGCGCGGGACTGGGTGAAGCGTCCCTCGTCGTCCGGCTCGCCGAACGGCACCTGCGACGGGCTGTTGTTGTGGGTGAGCACCGCCACCACCCCGGCACTCTTCTCCGCCGCGCCGGTATCCAGCGCCTTGATGCGCCCGGCGGGGATAGTTGCCTCCACAATCCAACCCACCAGCGGGGCATGATCCAGCTGGTGCTCGGCCGCATAAGTGGCCGCGCCGCTTACCTTCAGGGGTCCGTCGACCCGGTCCAGTGGCTGGCCGATCGCTGCCGGGTTTTTCATGCTGTGGTCTCCCCTTCCGCGCCGGCGGCGTCCCGGAGGACCGCTGCCAGCGTGCGCCGCGCCAGCGGGATCTTGAAATCGTTGCCGCCGTAGCCTTTCGCATCCGCCAGCTCGGCGTCGGCGGCCATCAGGAAATTCTCCTCGGTGGCCTTCTGGCCCTGCAGCGCCTGCTCGGCCTTGCGCGCGCGCCAGGGCTTGTGGGCCACACCGCCGAAGGCGATGCGCACGCTGTCCACCTTGCCGTCCACCACATCCAGGATCGCGCCCACCGACACCAGCGCGAAGGCATAGGAGCTGCGGTCGCGCACCTTGCGGTAGAGCTGCCGGCCCGGGGGCGGCGCGGGCAGCTGCACGCCGGTGATCAGCTCGCCGGGCTCCAGCACCGTGTCCCGCTGCGGTTCGTCGCCGGGCAACCGGTGCAGTTCCTCCACCGGCAACTGACGCTCACTGCCATCGGGGGCGCGCAGGTTCACCACGGCATCCAGCGCCACCATCGCCACGGCCATGTCCGACGGGTGGGTGGCGATGCACTGCTCGCTGGTGCCCAGGATCGCGTGAATGCGATTGAAGCCATCCAGGGCGCCACAGCCCTCGCCGGGATTGCGCTTATTGCAGGGGCGGGCCGTGTCGTAGAAGTAGTAGCAGCGGGTGCGCTGCAGCAGGTTGCCGCCGGTGGTGGCGCGGTTGCGCAGCTGCGCCGTGGCGCCGGCGAGCAGCGCGGCCGAGAGCAGCGGCCAGCGCTCCCGCACCCGCGCATCACTCGCCAGCGCAGTGTTGGTTACCAGGGCCCCCACCTTCAGGCCGCCATCGCCGCCATCCTCGATCTGGCCGAGTTCCAGCCGGGAAATATCCAGCAGCCGCTCCGGTGTCTCTATTTCATGCTTCATCAGGTCGACCAGGTTGGTGCCGCCAGCGAGGAAACGATCCCCTTCGCTCACCCTCTGGCCCAGGTCTTCCACTGCGGCGAGGCGCTGGTAGTCGAAAGGTTTCACCGGGATGCCTCCCCCTTCCGGTCCAGCTCCCCTGCGGCATCGAGGATGGCGTCGACGATGTTGGCGTAGGCGCCGCAGCGACAGAGATTCCCGCTCATACGCTCGCGGATTTCTTCCGCACTGAGGCGGACCGCGCCTTTCCCGGTAACGTCGCTGGCCTCGCCATTGGCGACTTCCTCCAGCATGGCGTAGGCGGAACAGACCTGTCCCGGCGTGCAGTAGCCGCACTGGAAGCCATCGTGGCGCACGAAGGCCTGTTGCAGCGGGTGTAAATCGCCGCCCTCACCCAGCCCCTCGATGGTGGTCACCTCGCAGCCCTCGCACTGGATGGCCAGGACCAGGCACGCATTCACGCGCCTGCCGTCGAGTAGCACGGTGCAGGCCCCGCACTGGCCGTGGTCGCAGCCCTTCTTGGTGCCGGTGAGCCCGGCACCTTCCCGCAGGGTATCCAGCAGCGTGGTGCGGGGATCATCATTCAGTGTCACTTCCTGTCCGTTGACAGAGATTACTGCCATGCCGGGCCCTCCCTGGCCTGTGCGCTCCGGTTTATGTTAGTGCAAGCGGCGGGATACAGGTTCTACAGGCCGACACAAGCGCACGCGGTCATCGACAGCTGCCGTGCAGCCGGGGCATGGGCAAGATTAGGCGCCAGAAGGGACTTGGTGCATGATTGGTCGAAGCTAAATGGGGGAACTGAACCATGGTTAACAGCCACGGAGCCGCCAGCCGGGTACTGACCAGCATTGACCTCCGTCCCCATCACGGCGCCGGCCCGATCGAGCTGGGCATGGACCGCGCGGCGGTACGGTGCATCCTGGGCGAGCCTGGGCACGTCATAGCTGCCCACCAGATAGAGGCCGGCGATACCACTATTGCCGTGCCGGCGCGGGACAGCTACTGGGAGGGCGAACTACAGGTGCATTACGATACTGCGGAGAGGGTGGAATTTATCGAGGTGTTCCGCGGTAATACGCTCCGTAGCGCCCGACTCGAAGAGCTGGAGCTTTTCTCCGGGCCGGTGTATGACCTGCTGGAGCAGCTAGCCGCCCTTACCGGCCAGCCCTATGAGTCCGACGATCCTGACGCCCCACAGTGCTTTACTTTCCCGGGACTCGACCTGGGGCTGTGGCAACAGCAGTCCCCGGCAGGCAGCGATGGCCTGGATAGCGCCGGCGTGGGCATTCCCGGCTACTATAGCGAAGAGCAAATATAGCGAAGAGCAAATTTAGTGAAGAGCAGTGGCCGGGCATTACCGCCCGACACGCTGCTCCTGTACCAACACGAAATCCTGACATTCAACTGGCACGATCGAAGCAAATTATGAACAACGAAGAGCTGGAAGCAATATTCGGCCTGGATACCGAAGACCGCTATGACTATTTCCTCGACACCGTGGGTGAGGAGCGGGAAGTCTGGATACTGGTCAACAACGAGGACCACTTCCTGAAATTACACTCCGATGAACACGGGGGGTTCGAGTACCTGCCGGTGTGGCCGACCGCGGATTTTGCCTCGGCTTACGCCGGCGATGATGCCGACCTCAGCCCCCGCGGCATCGCCCTGCCACAGTTCCTGAAGAAATGGCTCAAGGGACTGGAGAAGGACGGTATCGAGGTTGGCGTTTTCCCGGGTCCGGATAAAAGTGTCTGGCTTATGGAGCCTGCTGAGCTGGAGCGCGATCTGCGGGAAGAACTTTCACGCTTCTGACATGACGCAACTGGCGGGGCCCCGAGTGAACCGGGCAATGGGGCCCTTTTTCCACCAGCCACTGGATTGCCGCCCATGGGAAAGCAGCCGGCCCTTACCCTGCGAAAATCCCCGACGGTAATCGCACAATACCCACCACACTGTTGCACCACCGTACAAGACCCCACAGTCAAAAATATTAATCTATGCGCTGCCGCACAAAAACAGGACTAATCAGGTTCCAGTAGCGCGAATCCCCTGTGAGTCATCGTCATCCCTCCTAGACTCCTGTCGGGTACCGGGCCAATCCCGGGTCCGCTTTTTACTTCGCAAATGAAGCAAGGCACATCTCACGCTGTACTTTGGTACCACATGGAGTGTGTCAGAAAACTATAAAAGCATTTCTTTTTCATCCGCACCCTCCTGTTCCGCTTGCTTCCCGAAAACAAGAGTAACAACAAGGTGAATCACCGATGATGACGAGAAAACTTCCCCTACTGGCCACGCTGGTGGTGGCGCTGTGTGCGCCGCTGTCGGCAATGGCAGCCACCGGTGTGGCACTGGTGCACGGCACCGGTAACCAGTCCGATGCCTATAACGACTACTGGAAATCCGGGATGGTGGAATCCATCCGCCAGGGACTGCCCACAGGCAGCAATATGCTGGTGATCAACTGCGACTTCGAGGAGTACATGTGGGACGATGCCGCCGCCGGCTGCCTGGCCACACAGCTGCACAATTTCATCACCTCGATGAATATCGATGACCTGGTTGTCATCACCCACTCCAACGGCGGCAATGTAATGCGCTGGATCCTGTCCAACCCCACCTGGGACAGCCGCTACCCGGCCATCATCGACAGTATCCGCTGGGTGAACGTGCTGGCCGCCTCCAGCGCCGGCACCCCGCTGGCGGACGCAGTGATGGCGGGCAACGTGTTCGAGGCCTCAGTGGGCTGGCTGCTGGGCTACCAGAACGACGCGGTACGCATGCAGCAGACCAGCTGGATGGCCTATTACAACGACAACTGGCTGCTGGGCACCTCCGGCCGCCCCACCCTGCCGGTGGGATTCTGGAATGTGGTGGGCACCGATGTGGAAAGCGCGGTGTGGGACCCCGACAGCTACTGCGGCGGCTACACCGAGAATGTCGGCCTGGAAATCACCCAGGAGTGGCTGAACAGTTGCTCCGATGGTTTCCTCAACTGCACCTCGCAGAACGCCGCCGGCCGCCTGTGGTTTTACGACTATAGCGCGACCAAGGGTGGCGAGCCGCTGAGCCATAACCAGAGCCGGCGCAAGTGCTTCTACCTCGACCTGATCCTGAGAAACGACATTTAAGGTGCAGCCATGAAAACCATACTCATAACATCCACGCTGGTCTTCTGCGCGCTAACCGCCGCGGCATCCGCCCAGGAGATTCTCAACAACAGCCGCGCCCCGGTCAGCTTCTCCCAGGCCGTCGAGTCGGATGTGAAGCAGCAGCTCGCCGACACCGGTGCCCGCGAGGAAAGCCGGGTCTTCTACCGGCGCGTCAGCGGCGCCGAGCTGAACCGCGGTGCCGAGTTCTTTGTCGACGGCAAGCAGGCGGTTATCCAGATCTCACCACTCGACCGCTCGCAAAACGGCAAGCGCGTGGTGGATACCGAGATTCCCCGGGGAATGACACTGTCCAATGGGACCGAGCGTCGCCCGGTGGACGACGACAGCATTGCCCTGCACCGCAAGTCCGAGGGGCTGCGCCAGGAGTTCCCGGGTCTTTATGGCCGTGCCCACGTGATGAAGGTGCCGGAGGATATGGGTCGCGGTAACTTCACCCTGAAGGCCAATGGCAACGCCCGGGCCAATGCCGAATACATCCTCTATGTGCTGGACAAGCACAGTGATATTGCCCTGGAAGTGCAGGCGCCCAGCAAGCGCTTCAGCCGCTCCGGGACACTGGAGCTGGCAGCGGGTCCCTCCGGCAGCGCGTCCGCCAGCCTGGAGTCCGTCTCCACCACGCTGATCGCGCCGCGTGGAGAGCGCTATGAGGTAAATGGAAATATCTCTGGCAATCGCTACACTGCCAGCTGGCCGGTGAACGTCTCCGCGGCCTCGGTGCCCGGCGAGCTGTGGCGGGTCGAGGTACGCTCCACCTTGCGCAACTCGCGGGGCGAGTCGCTGGAGCGGGTGGCCGTGGTGGCTGCAGACATCTTCACCGAAACCGCCAGCGCCAGTGTGGCGGGCAGCGACGTCCGGGGCCTGACGCTGGCAGTGGATGTACAGGAGGCCGGCCGTTACGAGGCGCGCGCGCTGGTGTTCGGCCGGGACGGCAACGGTGACTACCAGCCGGCACTGCTGTCCTACCGCGCCGAGTGGCTGGATGCGGGCCAGCGTGAAATGAGCCTCACGGTCGACGCGGCCAAGCTTGCGGCATCCGGACTGAGAGGGCCCTACCAGGTACACAGCGTCCAGTTCCTGGACCAGGGCCGCATGTCGGTGCTGGGTTACCTGCAGGGAAGTTGGGAGCTTAAGTAAGTCCCGGCAGCCCGAGTGGTCGCGACCGGCAATAATTGCCGGTCGCGACTTGCTCATACCAGTGGCCACCGGCGCCTGTCCGGCAGGCTCCGAACTCTCTAAGCCTGCTGCCGTTCGGGTTTCCGTGGTTTGGCAGACAGGTATTCGTCCCGCGCCTTCAGGCCGGTAAGCATGGCCAGGCTCTCAAGTAATTGGGCAGCGGCCAGGCGCCCGCCGATCCCGGCACTCACCTTGACGGTCACGCCGTTTATGCGCTGCAGCAGCAGGTCGAAATATTCGACGGCCTTCCCGCCCTCACCGCCGGAACCGCTCCGCGACAGGCGCAGGCCGTGCACCTGCGCGCGGGGCCAGTCCACGCGCTTTTGTTCCCGGCCCAGTCGCAGCGTTCGATGGACGATGCGGTCGCTGCCTATAATGGTTTCGTAGCCGGTAATCATCAAATTGATACCGATACCTGTCAGCAGCAGGCCGAACCCGCCGAATACGAGGGGAAAAAGTATGGGAGCGTCGGTAAAGGTTACCCCGATACCGATCGAACCGAACAGCAGGCCGAATAACGTAAGGGGCTTGGCCAGTTTCTGCTTCCCCGCTGGCTGCCGGATGACCAGGCCACCATCTCGCTGCTCAATATCCAGCAGGGCTTCCAGCTCCTCGGTAAAATCCGTCTTCCCATGGACCAGCTCCACCTCGCTGGCCTTATGAGCCGGAGGCGTGCCCCCCACCCTGAACACCGGAATCTCGTACTCCCGGTGGAAGTCCACCCCCTGCATACGCCCCCTGGCCTCCAGCGACCACCAGTAGCCATCGCCATCCTCGATTCGCGACGAGGACATCTGCTCGGGGACGGCAAAGGCAAAATATACGAGCGAACTCCCGGCGGACACTCGCACCTTGCCCCTGGAGGCCAGCTCCCAGAGGCAGTCTATATTTGTCTCGCGATCACCGTCAGTGCCGCGGCGTGTGGTGGTGCGCATATGCTTCAGTTTCACTTCAAAGTCCACCGCGTGGCCAAGGCGGCGGCTGAATTTCAGGAAGCCGGCTACCCGGCCGCCGATCTGACCCGGGAAGGGATCGAGCACCACCGGCACCGGGCCGAAGCGCCGGTGCTCAATTGTTTTCTTCACCGCCTTGAACAGGCAGAACAGGCCGGCAGCTACGAACAGCAGCATTGCCAGGCTCGCGTAGTTGCCCTTGTGCAGCTCCCCCGGCAGCGCGGTCAGCATCGGCAACGTAACGGTGTGGACCAGCAGGGTAACTATCCACCACATCGCAATGGTGAACCTGTTCTTGGAATAGATACCCTCCGGCGACCATTCGGAGCGGGCCTGCCAAGGCCTCTTGTCCCGTATCGCCGGATCTACGGGCGCTTTCCTGGTCCATGTGAAATACAGGACCCCGGCTCCGATGAGAATAAATACGGAGCATAACAGCCCGGGGAACAGCACCAGTTTCCAGCGAAGGCCGCGATCTAGTACCGATGCGCGGGGGTTATCGGGGTTCACCCAGCCTCGCACCGTGCGGTTGTAATTCGCTGCGGAAGCCAGCTGGCGGTATCTATCCTCCTGGTAGCTGCCAAAACTATCGCTGCCCTGGTGCAGGGAGATACGGTGGCCCTGGTACTCGCGCCCGGCATGGCGATAGCGGTAGGTGGCAACCGCCTTGTAAATCAGAGTTCCCTCGTCATCGCGCCGGGATTGCAGGTCGGCCTCAATCACCTTTGCCTGCATCGGTTGCCAGGACTGCATCCGGATTCGCTCGCTGATCGGCGAGCCGACCATGAGAACAAAGAGAAATAAGCCCAGCAGGAAAAAAAAAGCTCCGAAGAGTGTTCCCGCAAACCTGGGCGGGCGCCTTACCTCCATTGTCATTGTTTTCTCCCCTAGTACTGCACTGGAAGTCAGTACATATTAGTCTTATGCGCTTGGCGGCTTAATGTAGCACAGGCAGGTGGTGCTTTTACCGGACAGGGAGAAAAGCCGGTGAATTCAAACCCGGCTCAACAAATTGCGGCTGGTACCCGTCAGCCCGTGGAAAACGCCAGTATCTGGCTAATCTCATTCAGGCTGCGCCCCGACTGTTCCTGCCAGGTGGCAACCGCCTGCTGCAGTGCGGACCAATCCTTTTTCGACGACGGCGTCTTCTGCACCACTCCCTCACGCACCAGTGCCTGCACCATGTCTGCAGAAAAAATCAGTGTGTCCACCCCCATGCGACGCAGGAATACCTGGCCAGTGCGGCCGCCCAGGCGGGAACCGCCGTTCCGCAGGTAGCGCAGGTTGTCGGCATAGTCGGCGGCTTTCCAGCCGGCGAAATAATTACCCAGCCCGCCGTGGGCGCGGGACAGCTCGAGAAAGAAAGTGGCATTGTCCCGAATCGACTTGGTCTTGGCCCAGTGGCGGATCATGCCGTCCTGCTTCATGACATTCTCAAGCTCATCGTCCGGCATGAAACTGCAGTAGTGCAGATCGAAGCCGTGGAAGATCTCCTCGATACGCGGCCATTTGTTACGGACCACGGTCCAGTTGAAACCCGCCTGGAACACCGCCCGCGATGCTGACGACAGCCACTCGCTGTCCGGGATTTTCTTCAGGGTGCGCGGGGCCCTGGGTTTGGTGAGCTTCCGCTCCAGTTCCCGCTCGCCGCCGAAACGCTCGACGACCCCGGATTCTATATTCCTGAAGTCCCGCATGGCCCGCTCTTCCCCGCCGCTGTTACAAAGAGCCGTTTATAGCGGAGGGCCGATGGCCAGTCCACCCTGGCTCTTCCCCTCGACGAACCGAAAGATCCCGGCGACCTGACCCGCCCAACCGATGCGGCGGCCATGATAAATTTCATCCCAGTGCCCGGATTCGCTGCCGCAATCGTCCGACAGGAATTAGCCGGAGCCGCCCCCGGCCGGCAGTGCCCTCCCATATCCACGGCCTCGGACGGCAGAATGCGGAAATCACCGGACCAAACTGGTACGGTATCCCACTAACCCGAAACTACTTTAATAACAAAGGTGACCCCATGATACGCAGCACCCTGGCGACGTTAGCCCTGATGGGCGCGCTCTCTCCCGCCTATTCCTATGATCCACAGTCACTGGGCAAAGATGCGGCCTGGGTTGAGGAGCAGTCCGACCGCATCGCCTCGCAGGCCACCGGCCTGGCCGACAACCTGTGGAACTGGGCCGAGATGGGCTACCAGGAAACCCGCAGCAGCGCCGCCATCCAGGAGCACCTGCAGGAGGCCGGTTTCTCGGTTGAGACCGGTATCGGCGATATCCCCACCGCGTTTGTGGCCAGCTACAAGCAGGGTCGCGGCGGGCCTGTAATCGGGCTGCTGGCAGAGATGGACGCCCTGCCCGGCGTGGCCCAGCACGCGGTACCCGAATACAGCCCCATTGAGGGACAGGCGGCGGGCCACGCCTGCGGCCACCACCTGTTCGGCGCCGGCTCCACCGCCGCGGCGATTATGCTGAGCCGCTGGCTGGAGGAAACCGGCACCCCTGGAGAGATCCGCCTGTACGGCACCCCCGCCGAGGAGGGCGGCTCCGGCAAGGTCTATATGGTGCGCGCCGGCGCCTTCGAGGGCACTGATGTCGTGCTGCAATGGCACCCCGGTGACCGGAACGCCGCCCTGCCTACCTCCAGCCTGGCCAACCGCTCGGCCAAGTTCCGCTTCAAGGGCGTGGCCAGCCATGCAGCTGCCGCACCCGAGCGCGGTCGCTCGGCACTGGATGGCGTCGAGGCGATGAACTTCATGGTGAACATGCTGCGCGAGCATGTGCCGGACAGCACCCGCATCCACTACGTGATTACCGACGGCGGCATGGCCCCGAACGTGGTACCGGCGCAGGCCGAGGTCTTCTACTACGTACGCGACAACACTGCGGCCGACCTGGAACCCGTATGGGAGCGGGTGGAGCAGATCGCCCGCGCCGCTGCCCAGGGCACCGGCACCAGCGTGGAGTGGGAGATCATCCACGGCAACCACAGCCTGCTGCCCAACCAGGTCCTGAACCGCCTGCTGGACGCCAGCATGCGCCAGTTCGGCGGGATCGAGTACTCGAAAAGTGAGGAGAAGTTTGCCCGCAGCCTGGACGGACTCGCCAGCAAGCCGGGACGCATGATCGGCGACCAGAAGAAGATCGTCGACTACGATCCCTCCGAGGCCCCCTCCCCCGGCTCCACCGACGTGGGCGATGTCAGCTGGAACGTGCCCACGGGCGGCTTCGCTACCGCCACCTGGGTGCCCGGCACTTCCGCCCACACCTGGCAGGCGGTGGCCGCCGGCGGCACCAGCATCGGCCACAAGGGTATGCTGCTGGCCGCCGAGACACTGGCGCTGGCGGGCATCCAGTTATTGAGGGAGCCGGGGCTGGTGGAGCAGGCCACCCGGGAATTCGAGCGCAAGCGGGGTGATGACTTCGAGTACGCGCCCCTGCTGGGCGATCGCGAGCCGCCGCTGGACTATCGCAAGTAACTATCTAAGTAACTATCGCAAGTAACCATCGCAACCAACTTCTCATCCCTGTACGGCGGGGGCCGACGGCTCCCGCCCGCCTTCATCCAGGCTTGAACACATCCGAATCCGCAATGCCGGTGGATACGTATCTCCCATCACACAATCGGCGGGAACGGAGCGGTAATACCGCGATTTGAGCCAGCCACCGGCCACTGACACCTATAATCAGGTTATATCCCCGCGAAACCAGGCAGCAGAGCATAATGGCCGGAAGAGTTTTTCTCGCACTGTTCATTACACTTCTTGCAGGCTACACGATGGCGATTGAGGAACCGGCATACAGGCTGATCGAGAAATCGGAACCGTTCGAATTGCGCGACTACGAACCCAAAATCATTGCCGAGGTGGAAGTACCGGGCTCCATGGACAAGGCAACCAGTGCAGGGTTCAGGCTGCTGGCCGATTATATCTTCGGTAACAACAGCGCCCCGGCGGGAGGCAACGAGAAAATAGAGATGACGGCACCGGTGGGCGTGGAACCCCGGTCCGAAAAAATCAGTATGACGGCGCCCGTCAGTATGGAGCGTACCGGTGGCCAGTGGCGTGTCTGGTTCGTGATGCCCGGCCGCTACACGATGGACACGATTCCCCGGCCGAACAACCCGGCGGTAAAACTGCGTGAAATTCCTGCGACCACCTATGCGGTTATTCGCTTTTCCGGCTTCACCGGCGAGGAAAAGGTGGCGAAGAAGACTGCTGAACTTGTGGCATGGATGAAGGAGAAGGGCCTTGCGCCAATCGGAAAACCGGAACTGGCGCGCTACAATCCGCCGTGGACCCTGCCCTTCCTGCGCCGCAACGAAATCATGGTGCCGCACGAATGAATGCCCGCGATGCTGGCGGTTCAGCGCTTTTACTTTCCCTGCAGGATCCAGGCGTTCTCGGTCGCCGCACAGCGTCCCTTCAGGCCACCCGGCACCGGCTGGCTGTCAGCCAGTTCCAGTGAATAATTCCCGCCGTAATGCTGTGCCATTTCCTCGCCCGAAACGGCAAAAGGGGGACCGGGCATAAGCGCCTGGTCGTATTCAAAGGTGATCAGTAACTGCGGCGCGCCGTTACTGATTTCCACCAGGTGTGCGGTGTAACGCTCGCGCATTTCCGGCGGCAGGGCCACCAGGGCGGCGCGATCGTATATCGCATCAACCTCACCGACCAGCCGGCGGGAGACATCGAAGATATCGCCAACAAAAATATCGATACCCTCCGCACTGAAATGCTCAAGGCCGCCCGCAGGAGCGATTTCGGGCTCGACACCCAGTTCGCTGAAGAGCTCCACGGTGGCCTGCCGGTTCAGCTCGGCCCCGACAACCCGGTATCCCTGCGCCAACAGCCAGTGGATATCCAGGGTCTTGCCGCACAGCGGGACGAACACCCGTGCCCCGCGCCGCGCCGCAATCCGGGAAAAGTGCCCCACCAACAGCGGGTTGGCCTCCGGCGCGTGAAAGCCGATATCCCGGTCCTGCCATTTACGGTGCCAGAATTCAGCATCCATTTCTGTTCCTCTACTGCTCGTTACTGCGACCAACTTACAGCCAATATACACTGCCCGCGCGCACTATTCACTTTGCCGCTTCTGCGATATGGGGACAGATAGAAAAAGGCCCGCCGGAAGGCGGGCCCTGGAAAGTTACCAAAGCAGGGGTCAGTGCTCGTGCCCGTCCTCGTGCTCGTGATCCTTCGCCCAGGTCACATGGGTGAGGTGCCGGATACCCTGCGGGTCGATGCGGATAAAGGTCTCCTGCTGTCCGCGGCGCCCCATGGACATACCCCAGCCGGTGCTACTGGAGTTGTTGCCGATATCCGACTTGTTGCAGCCTTTGCCGGGCGGTGAGTTACAGTCGCCACCACCACCGCCGCCGCCACCGGAACCGCTTGTGGCGTAGGAATCGTAGGAATCGGTGTGACCGTAAATGGTATCCAGCTGCCCCATATCATGGTTGTTCGGATACGGATAGGGCGGATCCTGGTAGTCCATGCAGGAGAACAGTGACTGGTTATTGAAATTCTCATCCTGGTGGCCAAGGCCGACGTCGTGGCCCAGCTCCTGGCAGGTGACACTCTGCTTCCAGTCCCAGGTGTTGTAATAGGACGAGGTGAAATAAGTGTCGTTCAGCTTAGTATAGCCAGTAATGATATGCCCCTGGGGATCGATCGAGATCCCAGCGATACCCAACCAGCCATTATTGCCGTAATCCAGGTTACAGATCCGCACCATGCCATCCGGTGCGCTGCACTGGCGGCGGGTCTTGGAGCTGGTGTCGCCGTTCGGGTCCTCGATCATGTTGAGTTTGGAGGACTTGGACCAGTCCGCGATGGCCTGGGTGACATAGGGGTCCCAGTCGGTGGTGGTACTGTTGATCACCTGCAAATCGAAAGAGCTCGTCGTCCTCGCCCAGTGGTAGTCGGCCCACGAATGGTCCGCAGACGCACTCAGTGGCAGCCCCGAGGCGAGCAGTACAGCGAGTAATTGCTTTCTCATTATTTTCTCCAGAAATCTACACTGCTTCGGAAGTAACGCCCGGCGGCTTTACGGAGATAAGACTGGTCCGGGAAAAACCACAGGGCGCGATTTACCGGTCCAAATGCTGGCTGAGGAAGCCAAATACTGGCGGAGCCTATAGCGTTGCAACAGGGCCGGAAGGCGTCAAGGTGATTTCCGACGACAGGCGCCAGAGGCCAACCTGCCAGAGCTGTCAGCCGCTTCCGCGGCGGGAAATTTTTAGTCTTATTTGCACGTTGTCGCGCATTTTTTGCTGCTGATGGAACACAAGGCTTGCCAGAAATAAATTGATTGGTACCGCGGTTTCATCCAGATAAATTTCGCTGCCTTAGTCAAAATTTGCGAACTACCGCACCTTTTTGCCATACATCTCGGTTATCCATCTGGGCCGGACATCATCGCCACGCCGCGAGCTTCCCGCTAGACACTGGGGGTTACTGTTCCCCAGCCACACGCCATATCGTCGCTGTCTCCCTTTAACCTGCAAAAATATCCGTTTTCCATTAGCCTACTCTGCAATAATGATCGCCAAACATGCCAGGGAGAGAACCCCATGCTCAACGGCACCCCCCGCAGGGTCGCAATTATCGGCGCAAAACGGATCCCCTTTGCCCGCTCCCACACCGCCTATGCGGACCTGGATAACCAGACCATGCTCACCGACACCCTGCGGGGGTTAGTTGACACCTTCTCCCTGGATGGTGAGCAACTCGGCGAGGTTGCCGGTGGCGCGGTGCAGAAGCACGCCAGGGACTGGAACCTGGTGCGGGAGTCCGTACTCGGTTGCGGCCTGGACCCGCACACGCCGGCCTACGATATCCAGCAGGCCTGCGGTACCAGCCTGGAGGCCACTATCCTGGTGGCCAACAAGATTGCGCTGGGCCAGATCGATAGCGGTATTGCCTGCGGTACCGACACTACCTCGGATATCCCGATGGGCGCCAACGACGATATGCGCCATGCGCTGCTGGCCCTCAACAACGCCAGGACCACCGGGGACAAGCTCAAGGCCGCCGCCGGGCTGCTTAACCCCCGGCACCTTGTTCCGGATATGCCCACCGGCGCGGAACCCCGCACCGGCATGACCATGGGCCAGCACGCCCAGGTAACCGCGAAGCAGTTCGGCATCACCCGCGAGGCCCAGGACGAGCTGGCGCTCGCCAGCCACAAGAACCTGGCCCGCGCCTACGACGAGGGTTTTTTCGACGACCTGGTGATGCCATACCAGGGCCTGAAGCGGGACAACAACCTGCGTCCGGATACGACGCTGGAAAGGATGGCCAAGTTGAAGCCGGCATTTGACCGCGATCACGGCACCATTACCGCGGCCAATTCCACCCCGTTCACTGATGGCGCATCGGCAGTACTGCTGGCCAGCGAGGAATGGGCCGAAAAGCGGGGCCTTCCCGTGCTGGCTTATATCACCGCCGGCCAGGCCGCAGCCGTGGACTATGTGGACGGCAAGGAGGGCCTGCTGATGGGCGGCGCCTACGCCATCCCGCGTATGCTGGCCAGGCACGGTCTCGCGCTGCAGGACTTCGACTTCTATGAAATCCACGAGGCCTTTGCCGCGGTAGTGCTCTGCACCCTTGCCGCGCTGGAGGCCGAGGGCTTCTGCCGCGACAAACTGGGCCTCTCGCACGCGCTGGGCAGCATCGACCGCAGCCGGCTCAACGTCAACGGCAGCTCCATCGCCACCGGCCACCCGTTCGCCGCCACCGGCGGGCGTATCGTCGGTACGCTGGCCAAGCTGCTCGACCAGAAGGGATCGGGCCGCGGGCTGATCTCCGTCTGTGCCGCCGGCGGCCAGGCGGTAACCGCGATCCTGGAAAAGTAAGCGCCCCCCATAGCAACAGAACAATAAAATAAAACAATAAGTAGAAACGAGAAGTAACAGCCCGATGCCCGACCGCCTGCAACAACTGCACAGCAACCCACTCACTGCCTGGCTGGCGCGCTCAGCCGGGCTTCCGAACCCTGTCACCCTCGCCCGCGCGGACGGACCCTACAGCGCAGAGCTTTTCGCCGGCAAGGTCGCGGTACTGGCCTCTGTCGGCGATGGCTACCTGGAGCCGGGACTGCGCCCGATCCTGGCGGCGGCGGGTGCCGATGTGCGTCAGCCGGGAGAGCTTGCCGGAGACGAGCGCTGCGATATTCTCCTTGTCGATGCCAGTGGCTGTCTCGCCCCGGGCGATTACACCGAACTGTTTGAAGCGGTTCATCCCCTCGCGCGCCGCATCGCCAACAACGGCCGTGTGCTGGTACTGGCCCCTCCGGTGGGCAGTGCAGAGTCCCCCGCTGCGGCCGCAGCGGCCCGGGGCCTGGAGGGCTTCACCCGCTCCCTCGGCAAGGAACTTGGGGCCAGGGGGACTACGGTCAACCTTGCCTACGTGAGCCGTGCCGCCGCCGAGCGGCTGGAGATGCTGGTGCGTTTCTTCTGCGGCCCACAGTCAGCCTATGTTTCCGGCCAGGCATTGGACGTGTCCGCCGATACCGCACCGCCCGCGGCACAGCCCACCGAGCAGGTTCTGGCCGGCAAGGTGGCGCTGGTTACCGGCGCCGCGCGGGGTATCGGGCTGGCCACGGCCCGTCGCCTCCGGCAGGAAGGAGCCACAGTAGTGGCCCTGGATGTGCCTGCGGCGGCAGATGACCTGGCGCACGTGCGCGGGGAGCTGGAGATCGAATCACTCGCACTGGATATCACGGCGGCCGATGCGCCGGCACAGCTGGGAGATTTCTTGCGGGAGAAATTCGGCGGGCTGGACATCCTGGTGCACAACGCCGGTATTACCCGCGACAAGACGCTGGGCAAGATGCAGGCGTCACAGTGGCAGCAGGTGATGGAGGTGAACCTGGAAGCAGTCCTTGGCATCGACGCGGCCCTGCTGGAGGCGGGACTGGTCCGCGATGAGGCCCGCCTGGTTTACCTGTCTTCCATGAGCGGTATCGCCGGCAATTTCGGCCAGACCAACTACGCCACCACCAAGGCGGCGCTGATCGGCTACGTGGACGCACTGGGGAGGGAACTGGCCGCGCGCGGTATCTGCGCCAATGCCGTGGCACCCGGCTTTATCGAGACGGCCATGACCGGGAAGATGCCGTTCTTTACCCGCGAGGTCGGCCGGCGGCTGAACTCGCTCAAGCAGGGCGGCGAACCGCGCGACGTGGCGGAGCTGGTCTGCTTCCTGGCCTCGCCGGGAGCCTACGGCGTCAACGGGAACACGATCAGGGTGTGCGGGCAGGCACTGATCGGGGCCTGAGCCGGGCTCACGGTTCGCTGATACAGACCAGGCCCAGCATCTGGCCCGGCTCGCCGCGGTAGCTGTCGAGGAAATGGCAGTCGCCCACCTGCACGGGGATCGGCACGAAGCTGTGGCCCATGTAAACGCTGTCGATACCGCTAACCCGGAAGGGCTGTAACTGCGCCTGCGGGGCTGTGGCCACCCACTCCACACAGCTGCCCGGCCCCGCGTGCCCAGCCCGCTCCAGCTCCCGCGCCTTGAAGGCGGCAATTTCCCGCGCGGTGCTCTCGCTGGAGAGGAAATCCCCGTAGAACCGCTCCACCAGCGTCCGGTCCCACAGCACGCCCCGGGCCACTGTCGCCAGGGGATCCTCCGCGGGAGATACGCCGGCAGTGCGGGCAGGCTCCACCGCTTCCAGCTGCCGGGTCATGGCCGCCCAGTTCCCGCCGGGCAGGTTGGCGTGGACCAGGCCGACCCGGCCGCTGCCGGTTTCGATCTCGATGGCCCAGGGCCAGTTGCGCGCGCGCTCGGCCCAGTACCGCTGGCGCTCTTCCGGCAGCCGGTAAAACCATTCGCCGCCATTCATCAGGTGCAGGGCCGCCTCCGCCGGATCCTGGCAGCCGGCTATCATCATCGCCTCGTGATTACCCACAATGGTGATGTACACCTGCTGGTCGATCATGGCCAGCAGCGCCTCGCTGTCCGGCCCGCGATCCACCAGGTCCCCGACAAAAAAGAGCCGGTCGCGATCGGCGTCAAAGTCGACTCCCTCGAGCTGGCGTTTCAGTTGCCGGAGGTGACCGTGCAGGTCGCCAACGACAAAGTCCCGGCCCCTGCGGTTCTTCCCGAACTTGAGCAATATGGACATCCGCACCCCGGTTCTGTCACCTTCTCCGGAAAGGCTAGTCGAGCGCCGGGGCAATGGCGACGTTGGGGTTCGGCTGGCCAGCGGCTGCCGGCAGGTCCGGGGAGGACCGAGGTCAGTGGGTTGGTGGTAACTAGACTTCGGGAATCTCGAATACCAGCTGCTCTTCCGGATGCTGCTGGCACAGGAACATATAGTGGCCGGGCTGGTAGCTCGCGGAAAAGTAGCCACTCTCCCCGCCGCGCAGGTGCCCCACACCGCCCAGGAAAATCACCGGTGCCGGTGCCTGGACCCCCTTCATCCAGTGTGCAGCCTGTAATTCGCTGTCTCTGCCATCCAGTTTTGCCAGGTGCACGTCGTGCAGGGGATCGGGGCTGTCGGTGTAGTGAATTTCTACCAGCTGGTCACCCCGGCCCAACTCTCCCGCCAGGACAAGGCCATCACTGCTCACGGTCAACTTCGCCTGCGCGGTGGGCGCCACGGTGGCACTCCCCTCGCCCGTGACCCGGATGTGGGCGCGCATGCCCATGATAAAGTGGGACTTGCCGTCCCTGGTCTTGATGTGACAGGTGAGTTCATAAAGGCCCGGCTCAAGATAGAGGGTGGTCTCGCCCACCTGCCCGGGTGAGACAAAACCGACCCCGCCCTGCATTTCAATATCCCCCCACCAGCTGGGCTCCATTTCCTGCCAGCGCTCGGCGGCCTGCTCCGGGGTAATGCTTCCGGACTTCAACTGGTGCTGGTCACGAACATAGGCACTGTTCAGTGCGCGGATTTCCCGCAGCTCAACCGGGGCGGGAAGCTGTGCCAGTGACATGATGTGCACCTCCCGGCCCCTATTCTGCAGGCGGAAAGTTGTCCAGCCAGCGGGGATTTCAGTGGGAACTGCAAAAGCGTAATCCACCGCCATTACGTCAATCACCCTCGGCGCTGTTACAGGCTGGGGCTTCGCCTGCAGATCGCCTGCGCTGAGGAGAAAGACGAGTGCTGCAAGCAGAACAGATTTCCTGGTCATGAGCATTCCTGAAACGCTTTGGGTAGCACCTACATTCGCGAGTGCGCAAGAACCCGCGGAAACTCCGGGACCTGCGAGCGAGCCCGCCGGTCCCGGGTCAACAGCAACTTACCACCCGTCTCGGCGATTGCCTGAAAAGGCGGCCAGGCTCACTCGGCCGCCCCCTTACGCTGGCCCTTGCCCAGCAAGTCCAGGTAGAAGGCGTACTGGAGGGCCCGGTCCTCGTAGCGGCGGTAGCGCCCGGACGCACCGCCGTGGCCGGCATCCATGTTGACGTGGAACAGCAGGCGATTGTCATCGGTCTTGAGCTCGCGCAACTTCGCCACCCATTTCATCGGCTCGAAGTATTGCACCTGCGAGTCATGCAGGCCGGTAAGCACCAGCATGTTGGGATAGTCCTGCGCGGTGACCTGGTCGTAGGGTGAGTAGGACAGCATGTACTCATAACTGTCTTTGTTGTTGGGGTTGCCCCACTCATCGTACTCGTTGACCGTGAGCGGAATGGACTCATCCAGCATTGTGGTGACGACATCCACGAACGGAACGTCCGCGGTTACCCCGCGATAAAGCTCCGGAGCCATATTGACCACTGCGCCCATCAGCAGGCCGCCCGCACTGCCGCCGGCGGCGAACACCTTGTCCGGGTGTGCGTATTTCTTATCAGTCAGGCCGCGGGTTACGTCAATAAAGTCGGTAAACGTATTGATCTTGTTGAACAGCTTGCCGTCTTCATACCAGGCCCTGCCGAGCTTCTGGCTGCCGCGGATATGGGCAATGGAGAACACGAAGCCGCGGTCCAGCAGCGAGATCACATCCGGGCGAAATGCCGGGTCGATAGTGTAGCCGTAGGAGCCGTAGCCATACTGCAGCATGGGGTTACTGCCGTCACGATTGAAGCGATCCTTGCGATACACCAGCGATACCGGGATCTCCACGCCGTCGCGGGCGGAGACCGTCAGCCCCTCGCTCTGGTATAGGTCGGGCTCGAAATCCCCGCCCACTTTATCGCGTTTCATCAGCTGCAGCTCGCCGGAGGACAGGTCCGCATCGTATATCGTATCGGGCGTGGTCAGGCTGGAATAGGCAACCCGCACCGAGGCGGCCTGCGGATCGGGATTGTTATCCAGGGAGAGCTTGTAGACCGGGTCGTTGAAACCCACCTCGAAATCGTCCTTGCTCTCCAGGCCGATGATCCGCAATGCCGTCTGGCCATCCGCGCGCTCGATCACCGCCAGGCGATCCTCGAAGGTGGTGAAATCCTCCAGCAATACGTCTTCCCGGTGGGGTATCACCTCCTCCCAGCTGGACTTGTCGGCAGCATCCGCCACCGCCACCTTCATCAGGCGGAAGTTCGCTGCCTGCCAGTTGGTCTTGATAAAGTATTCATCGCCGAGCTTCCTGGCGAAATACTCGTGCTTTTCCTCCCGCGGGTGCAGGGGCCGGAAATCCCCGTCGGGATTGTCTGCATCCAGCACAGACTGTCCCTTCACCAGGGTGGAGTAGTGGTGGATGTAAATTATCTCGCCGTCGCGGGACTTGGAAATGCCGGTGTAGAAAGACTTGTCCTTCTCCTCGTAGACCAGCTCGTCCTCACTCTGGGGCGTGCCCAGGCGGTGGCGCATCACCTGGTAGCCCAGCAGGGTCTGCGGGTCCTTGTTGATATAGAAAACAGTCCGGTTGTCATTGGCCCAGACTGCCATCGCCTCGGCATTCTCCAGCCGGTCATCCAGCATCTTGCCGGTTTTCAGGTCCTTGAAGCGGATCGTGTAAATCCGGCGCCCCACACTGTCCTCGGCAAACGCCAGCAGCCGGTTGTCCGGGGATACTGCGGTGTCGCCGACATGAAAGAAGGATTGCCCCTCCGCCAGCGCATTCACGTCCAGCATCACCTCTTCCGGCGCCTCCAGGTCGCCCTTGCGGCGCGCGTGCAGGGGGTACTCCTGGCCGGGCTTGTAGCGGCGGTAATACCAGTAACCCCGGTCCTTTACCGGCACGGTGGACTTGTCCTTTTCGAGCCGGCCGGTCATCTCCTCGTAGAGCACCTTCTGCAGCGCCTGGGTATGGGCCATGACGCTCTCCGCGTAGACGTTCTCCGCCTTCAGGTGCGCCAGCACTTCCGGGTCTTCTCGCGAGTCGTCGCGCATCCAGTAATAATTGTCGATGCGCTGATCCCCGTGAATGGACATCTTGTGGGGCTCTTTCCTCGCGACAGGTGGTGTCGCCTCTGTGGCCAGGGCGCTGGCCCCAGGGTTAACGCTGGTGGTCTCTGGCTCCGATTTTCCGCAACCCGCCAGGGCGATTGAAATAGCAAGCAGGGCGACACTCGTTTTCATAGGTTCTCCATGTGCGGTATTTGTCGTTATTCGATCCCTTGCGCCATCCTATAACAAATTTTTTTGCAATAAACGGACGATAACCTTACGGGGCCTTACAGGGCGCGTAAAACATTCAACGGGCAGGAGCGCTCGCCCCGCTATACCAGCAACAGCCAGCTCATTCCCGCAATAATCAGCGAGGCCAGCACACTCAGGACGGCGCCCTCGCGGACCATATCCTGGATCCTGATCACCCCGGTGCCGTAGGCAATGGCGTTTGGCGCCGTCGCCACCGGCAACATAAACGCGCAGCTTGCACACATGGCAGCGGGGATCATCAGCACCATGGGATCGAACCCGGCCGATTCCGCAGCCACAGCAAGGATCGGCATCAGCAGGGTCGCGGTGGCGGTGTTGCTGGTGATCTCGGTCAGGAAGGTGACCGAAAGGCACAGCAGCACCAGCATCAGCCACAACGGCATGGCGGTCAGGAATGACAGGCCGTTGCCCATCATGTCGCTGAGGCCGGAGGCAGTGAAGCCCTTGGCGATGGCAATACCGCCCGCAAACAGCAGAAGCATGCCCCAGGGGATGGTCTCCGCAGTCTGCCAGTCCAGCAGGCGCCCGCCCTTGCCATTGGGGACCACGAACATCATCACCACCGCGGCCAGGGCCACGGTGCTGTCGCCCGCGCCCTCAATGCCCAGCCAGCCGCTCCAGCCACCGAAAGGCTCACTGCGGGTCACCCAGGCCAGGATGGCGAGGCCGAACACCGCCAGGGTACGCACCTCCTCCGGGCGCCACTCCCCCACCTGTGGCGGTTCGATGGATTTCTCAAGGTGAAGACCGCGGGTAAGCCACAGTGCCATCAGCGGCAGGGTCACCAGCACCACCGGCAGGCCGATAAACAGCCATTGCAGGAAGCTGAAGCCGCGGCCGGTAACTTCTTCATAAATCCCCATGAAGATGACATTGGGAGGCGTGGCGATAGGACTGCCCACCCCACCCAGGCTGGCGGCGTAAGCGATGCCCAGTACCAGGGCGACGGTGAGCCTGCGGTTTTCCACCCGCGACAGGACCGCCAGGGCGATGGGGAGCATCATCAGCGTGGTGGCGGTATTGGAGATCCACATGCTGAGCAGGCCCGCAGCCAGCATAAAGCCCAGCACCAGCCGGCGGCCGCTGGACACCCCCACCAGCTGCAGCATATACAGGGCCAGCCGCTCATGGGCCCCGCTCTTCTCCAGCGCCTTGGAGAGAATGAAGGCCCCCATCAGCAGCAGTATCACATGGCTGCCCAGAGACGATGCGACCAGCTTGTGGTCGGCGACCCCGAACAGCGGCAGCAATACGAAGGGGGCCAGTGAGGTAGCGGGAATCGGCAGCGCCTCGGTAACCCACCAGATCACTGTCAGAAGGGTGATGGCTGCGGTAACTGCCTGCAGATAGGGGGTGCCCAACCCCTGCAGCAGTAGATAAAAGCCAGCCGCCAGAAGCGGGCCCAGGATAATGAAATGCTGCCGCGTGATCGCCATGGTGCAGGTAGTCCTCGGGAATTCCTTATATGCCGCGCTCGGCTGTTATCCCCCTATTGGATCACATATTCGAAGACGGCCTCCAGCCCGGGGCTGGCTGCAACATGGCGGAGAATCTTGCAGCCAGCAGGAACGACCCCTGGCAGGCAGAGGTTGGCAATCGCTGCGGCCAGCGGCAAACTAGAGAACCCAAAGACCTCTGGCCAGAAGGAACCGGTCGATTTATGACGAGCATCCCCAATACCGTCGAAGTCCTGGAAAAGCTCCGCTGGAATGCACACCTGTGCAAGCACAGCCACTTCCGTGCCTCCATGCGCGGGCGCAACCTGCACGTGCTGTGCGGGGTGCCCATCGTGGTGATCAACCTGTTCCTGGGCTCGCTGTTCTTCTCGCTGATCAATGCCGAGCTGCCCGACTGGACCAAATGGACAGGCGCCGGCCTGGCCCTTATTACGGCCCTGCTTGGTGGGGTGCAGACATTTTTCAATTTCAAGAAGAATTACGAGGGCCACCGGGAGATCGGCAATGAATACCTGGCGGTAGCCCGGGAGTGCGAGCGCCTGATTGCGCTCTACTTCGACGGTATCCTCGACCTGGAACACCTGTCGATGAAGATTGCCGAGCTCAACGCGCGCTACAGCGATATCAACCAGCGCGCGGAGGAGTATATCGTCGGTGACAAGGTCTATCGGGAGGCCCTGCGGGTGCAGAATCGCAAGGCCGAGTGCGAGCCTTCACTGGTGGAACTTGCCCGGCGCGGGAGAATCGGGGCCATCGAAAGCAAGCCTGAAAATACTGAGCCCGCAGGCGCCTGAACACCAGCAACAGGAGAGCCCGGATGACCATGCGCAGCCTGATCGAAAAACTCAACTTCCGGGCCGGCCCGCTGTTACTGCTCGCCCTTCCCTGCCTCGCGTTTTACTACTCCAGTGAGCTGGATCCGCTGTTGCGCTATGAACGCTCCCTGGTCCTCTCCGGCGAGTACTGGCGGCTCATCTCCGGACACTTTACCCATACCAACCTCAATCACCTGTTGCTGAACCTCGCCGGGCTCCTTCTCTACTGGATACTCTTTCCCAACCAGCGGCCTGTTCACCGCCTGCTGCTCGAGGTGCTGCTGCTGGCAGCTCTCTGTGGACTTACGCTGGTGATTTTCGAGCCCCGGATCGACTGGTACATGGGGCTCTCGGGCCTACTCCATGCACTGCTCGCGCAGGGCGCGGTGCAGGAGATAGCAGAGCGCGACACGCGTTGGCGCGGGCTGGTATTGCTGGTCATCCTGGGCGTGAAGGTGTATTCGGAGCATTTTGGCACCGAAGGCTCACTGGTAGCACAGTGGATCGCCGCACCGGTGATTCACGAGGCACACCTGTGGGGACTGGCCTGTGGCGTCCTCGCCGGGCTCGCGGTAGTGCTCGGGACCAGGCTGGGGCAACTGCTCGTCGACGCCACCGGGACCCTGCGCCGCTGACTGGCAGCGAAACACCCGGCCGCCCGGGCCTCAGTCCGGCACTTTCACCTGCAAGTTCTGCTCGTGCACCGTGTCGGGGTCACCGCCCAGGCGCCGGTCGCGATTGAGGCCGTCAATTGTTTGCAGATCGTCGTCGCTCAGTTCGAAGCCGAACAGGTCAAAGTTGCCGGCGATATGCTCCATGGTCTCGGACTTGGGAATCACGATCCGGCCCTGCTGGATGTCCCACATCAGGATGACCTGACCGGCGTTGACGCCGTGCTTCTCGGCAATCTCCCGGACTGCCGGATCCGTAACGGGCTTTTCCTCTGTCTTGACGTCGCTCCAGCCGCCGGTGCCCAGGGGGGACCAGCAGCCCACCGCCATCTCGTGGAACTGGCAGTAGGCCACCAGCTCCTTCTGGCTGAAATAGGGATGGATCTCCAGCTGGTTATAGGTGGGCCGGACCTGGGCAAAGGTGGCGAGCTGCTCGATGTCCGACTTGCGGAAATTCGACAGCCCCAGGGCGCGGATTTTCTTGTCGTCGTACAGCGCCTCCATGGCCTGCCAGGTCTCGCGAGTGTATGCGGGCACAGGCCAGTGCACCAGGTACATATCCAGGTATTCCAGCTCCAGGCGCTCCAGGCTGCGCTCGAAGGCGGCCGTGGTTTCACTCCCCTGCTCCGTATCCCAGACCTTGCTCACGATAAACAGCTCGTGGCGATCGATACCCGACTGCTTTATGGCGCGCCCGAGCGCGCGCTCGTTGCCATAGACAGAGGCCGTATCGAAATGGCGGTAACCTACCGCCATCGCCTTCAGGATAGTGTCGGTCACATAGGAGTCGTCTATCTGCCAGTCGCGGATGGCGGCAGTACCAAACCCGATCTGGGGAATTTCAACGCCATTATTGAGTGTCAGTGTGCGCATGCTTTTTCCTTTTCTACCAGCGAGGCATATCCACGTGAGTCCCATCCGATTAAAGAGGGGAAGACGCACAGGAGGTTGATTGGCCGATGTGCAGAGAGTCTAGCCTATCGACTTGCACCCTCCTCTCCTGCCCGCCCCTAAGGAGCTCCATCAGCTAGTATTGCCCAAGGTCACCCCAGGGATTAACAGGCTCCATGGCCAACCAAATCGCGACGCTTCTGGACCAGTGGTATGAACACCGTGATTCACGCGCCTGGGTACTCGGCACTGTGTTCAGGACTGCAGGCCCCTGCTACCGCAAGGCCGGCGCCATGATGCTGTTCGATGAACTGGGCCGCCATTACGGTCTGTTGAGCGGCGGCTGCCTGGAGGGAGATATCCAGCGCCATGCGCAACGAGTGATGCAGTCCGGCCGGGCGCGCGCACTGTGCTATGACGGCAGCGACGAAGACGACTTCGCGTTCCAGCTGGGCATCGGCTGCGGCGGCAAGGTGGAAATTCTCTTGCAGCCGGTGCTCTCCTCCAGCGAGTACCTCGGGCTGGGCGAATTGCGCCAGCACCTGCATCAGCGCCAACCCTGCTACTACCTGCAGAAAATTCCCACCTCCGGAGAGGCCATTGCCCAGGTCCTGTTGCCCGATAACCTGTCTCTCGCTTCGCGCGCAGAGCTGCTCCGGCGCGGTGACGGCCAGTGGTTGCGGACCCCGGTGCCGCCGGTGCCCCACATCCTGGTGATGGGAGCGGGTGTCGACGCGCGGCCGATGGCACGGCTGTTCCGCACCCAGGGCTGGCGGGTAAGCCTGTGCGACCCGCGCCCGGCCAACGGCCGGGCCGCGTATTTTCCGGGCTGTGAATGCTATTCCTGCCCGCCGGGAGAACTTTCGCGACACCTGGACCTGGGCGAGATCGACGCCGCGGTGTTGATGAGCCACAACCTGGAGCTGGACGCGGCGGCGCTGGTGCTGCTACAGGAGCGGCAGCTGCGCTACCTGGGCCTGCTGGGCCCGGTGAGCCGGCGCGACCGGGTGCTGGCCCTGGCCGGGCTTTCGCCCGCGACGCTGGTTACGCCCCTGCGGGGCCCCATCGGCCTCGATATAGGCGGCGAGCTGCCGGAGAGCATTGCCCTGTCCACCTGCGCGGAGATTCACGCAGCCTTCTATGGTGGCCGCGGCGACAGCCTGACCGCAGCGACCAGTGCCGCCCCGCGGGCCACCCGGGATCCTGCCGAGACCGACTAGGGACCGTCAATGAAGCGTGTGCAGCCAATCATCCTCGCCGCCGGGGCCGCCAATCGCTTCGGCGCCTGCAAGCTGTTGCTGGAGTGGCGCGGGAAGACGTTACTGCAGCACTGCGTCAATCATCTGGAGTCGCTGGGTCTGCCCTCGCCGATTGTTGTCAGTGGCGCATGGCACCGGGAGCTGGAACAGGCGCACCCGCAGCTGGACATGCGCGAACACCGCGACTGGCGCGCAGGCATGGGCAGTTCGCTGGCTTTCGGTATCCGGCACGTGCCACCGGAATGCTCCGCGGCGCTGGTGCTGCTGGCAGACCAGGTAGCGGTCGGCGCGGGGGATATCGCCGCCCTGCTGGCGGCCTGGGAAAGGAAGCGGGGGGTAGTCTGCGCCCGTTACTGCCAGCGACGCGGGGTCCCGGCGATCTTCCCCGCTAAAACCTTTGCCCGGCTCGCACGGCTCGAGGGTGACCGCGGTGCGCGGGACCTGCTGCGCCGGGACGAAAGCGACATCACCAGCCTGCCGCTGCCTGCGGCCGCAGTGGATATCGACACGCGTGAAGACTGGCTGGAATTTCGGCAGAGCCGCACCCGTCAGGGGTGAAGACACGGGAATATCGCTTACTGCGGTCAGCCCTTGACACATACCCGCGGCTCGACGCGGGCCACCTTATGGGCCAGGCCGGCCTGCTCGGCGGCGTCGACCACGGCACGCACATCCTTGTAGGCCCCGGGCGCCTCCTCCGCCACACCGCGCATCGACGGACTGCGAATCACGATGCCCCGGGCACCCAGCTCGTCGACCACCGAGCGCCCCTTCCACTGCCGGGTCGCCTGGCGGCGACTCATGGCGCGGCCGGCGCCGTGGCAGGCGGAATTGAACGAGAGCTCCTCCCCCTGCCGGGAACCGGCGAGGATGTGCGACTCGGTGCCCATGGAGCCGCCTATCAATACCGGCTGCCCCACCGCGCGCAGGGTCTCGGGAATATCCGGGTGGCCCGGCCCGAAGGCGCGGGTGGCGCCCTTGCGGTGCACGAACAGCTTGCGTTTTTTTCCCTCCACCGTGTGGGTCTCCACCTTGCAGGTGTTGTGGGAGACGTCGAACAGCAGCGTCAGGTCGGCGCGCGGCAACACGTCGGCAAAAACCTGCCGGGTAAGGTGGGTGATGATCTGGCGGTTGGCGAGCGCACAATTGATGCCCGCACGCATGGCACCCAGGTAGGCCTGGCCCAGCTCGGAATTGATCGGTGCGCAGGCGAGCTCCCGGTCCGGCAGGTCGATATGGTGGCTGCTGGCAGCGAGCACCATATATTTCAGGAACTCGGTGCCGATCTGGTGGCCGAGGCCACGGGAACCGCAGTGGATAAACACCACCGCATCGTTTTCCTCCAGGCCGAAGGCAGCAGCGATTTTTTTATCGTAGATTTCCGCCACCCGCTGCACTTCCAGGTAGTGGTTGCCGGAGCCGAGGGTGCCCATCTCGTCCTGCTGGCGCTTGCGGGCACGGGCCGAAATCTCTCCCGGATCGGCGCCGGCCATGCAGCCCCGCTCCTCGATATGCTCGAGGTCAGCCGGGTCACCGTAGCCCTGCTCCACGGCCCAGCGCGCGCCACCCGTCAGCATCGCCGTCATCCCCTTGTCGTTCAGGTGAATGCGGCCGGTGCTGCCCACACCGACGGGAATTTGCCGGTAGAGTGCATTTGCCAGTTCGGTTTTGCGGGACTCGATGTCGTCGATGGTGAGACCGGTGCGCAGGGCGCGCACACCGCAGGAAATATCGAAGCCGACACCACCGGCAGAGACCACGCCGCCTTCGTCCGCATCGAACGCGGCCACACCGCCGATGGGGAAGCCGTAGCCCCAGTGGGCATCGGGCATGGCGTAGGCGGCCTGCACTATACCGGGCAGCGTCGCCACGTTGCATAGCTGCTCGAAGACCTTGTCGTCCATATCGGAGATCAGCGCCTCGTCGGCGTAGATGATGCCGGGCACCCGCATCTTGCCAAACGGGTCGATCCGCCAGCTGAACTCGGATTGCCGCTTCAGGTGGTAGTCACTGTGCATAGGTCCTCACACATCGACGACACACTGGGCCAGCCAGCTGCCATCTTCCTGTTGGTTGACCCGCAGCGCCGTGTAGGTGGCCCCTTTCACTTCCACCACGGGCTGGTGTCTTTGCCGGTTCACCGGCTCGCCCCAGGCGCGGGCATGCAGGTGACCGTCGTCAATTTCCACCTCAAAGCGCGAGAACAGCATATTGCGACAGGCCATCTCGTAGACCAGCGCGTTGAGCCAGTCTGCCAGCAGCAGCTCACGGTCGGGGCACTCGCAATGAATATCAACCTGCTCTTCAGGGCGCACCTGCGCCGGCTCGACGATGATGGCGGTCATCGCCAGGGCGGCCTGCTCGAAAGCGCCCGCGAGGGTCTCTCCCACGCCGCGCACCCCCATGTCCGCCTCGTGATTGAAATGCTCCCAGTGGGCCTGCAAGGCGCGGCTCCTCGCTGCGGTTTCGGTAAGCATAGCCAAGGTACACCCCGGCACCGGGGCATCGAATAGCGGAGCGTGGGAGAGAGGCGGCAGAAAACCCGGGCAGGGAAATTCAGCGAGACAATCCGCACGCCCGCTATCAGCGGGCGGCGTGGGCGCCGGGGAAAATGACCGGCGCGGCGGCATTTATAAACAGCGAGGCCGTATTGGGGATGGGGGGACAGCCAACCCGGTAATTTTTTTGAACCCGGGTACTACTTGGGCGGCAATGAGCCGGCAAACTCTGCACCACGGCTCACCCAGTCATCCAGGTCTGCGGCAATTGCATCCTCCTCCACATACACCATGCCCTTCAACGGGCGGCCGGTGTAGTCCATGGGCCGCGTGTAGCGCTCGTGGAGTGCTTCCTGGTAATTGTCCGGCCCGACCCGCACCATCAGTTCCTCACCGACGACGCCGCAGGCCATGTTGCCGTTCAGCATGAAGGCGAGCCCGCCGAACAGCTGCTTCTCGGTCAGCCCGTCTGATTCCTGGAGCAACTCCCGGACCTTACCTGCCAGTTCCTCGTTATAAGCCATAGCAACCTCCTCTCAATGGTTCTTGCAATGGTTTGCGTCACCCGTCTCCGCCAACAGGGACCACTGTGTAACGCCGTCTCGCATGGCGCGCTCAGCCATGCCATCGCGGGCGGTTGTACCAGTCACTTTCGGGGAGACGTCGATATAGGGCTGGATATGATTGCCGGCGCAAGTGGCCGGGGAATGTTCTTCTGCGCAGCCAGGCTGCAGGGCCGGCTGCCAGGGGGCTCTTACCAGGGCTTTGCGGCCCGAGGGAAATTCGCGCCTGCCTGTGGCAATTGCCAGTAAAACTGTGCCGAAGCTGCAGGTGCCCATTGCGTTCAAGCGCTTGCAGGCTGAAGAATTCCACAACTGGTTGTGAAGGCTGCACCATCGGTAAAAAGTTATTGTGAGTACACTTTTAAGTGTAGCAGGAAATATAGGACTCGCCGGATGGCCCGGAATCCTGTACTAAAAGGCCCATTCCGGGAAATCCCATAAGATTCCCCTGCTCCGTAGCAGCGCAATATTTTTTCATATTTAACTGCGGTGATTGCAACACTGCTAGTTGCGGCAGGAATTGTCGAGGCGTTTATTATTGTGGCCGCCGCTCCCACCGCGATTCGTCCCACGATGGCGGGGAAATGCTTATATTGTCCCGAGCGCGGGACAGGAAACCGGCCCATAAAAAAGCCCGCTCGGTGAGCGGGCTTCCCTTGTGCGGACAGGCTTTGCCTCAGTCGACAAACACGCGCGCATTGCGGAACAGGCGCATCCAGCCGGAATCCTCCTCCCAGTCATCCGGGCACCAGCTGTTGCTGACGGCGCGGGCGACACGCTCCGGATGCGGCATCATGATGGTGACACGGCCATCCTCGGAACACAGCGAGGTGATACCGTTCACCGAGCCGTTCGGGTTGGCCGGGTAGGTCTGGGTTATCTGGCGGTGGTTGTTCAGGTAGCGCATGGCGATGGTGCCGGACTCCTCGCAGGCCTCCAGTGCCTCCTGGTTCGCAAATTCCACCCGGCCCTCGCCGTGGGCCACGGCCACCGGCATGTAGGAGCCGGCCATGTCCTTGAACAGCACCGACGGGGAATCCTCGATTCCCACGAGTGCGAAGCGCGCCTCATACTGTTCCGACAGGTTGCGCACGAAACGCGGCCAGTGGCCGGCGCCGGGAATCAGTTCCTTGATCACCGAGAACATCTGGCAGCCATTGCACACGCCCAGGCCGAAGGTGTCCTTGCGATTGAAGAAAGCCTCGAACTGGTCACGGGCACGGTCATTGAACAGGATGGTCTTGGCCCAGCCCTCGCCGGCACCCAGCACGTCGCCATAGGAGAAACCGCCGCAGCCCACCAGGCCCTTGAAGTCATCCAGGGTCACGCGGCCGGCGAGGATGTCACTCATGTGTACGTCCACCGCATTGAAACCGGCGCGATGGAACGAGTGCGCCATCTCAACCTGGCTGTTGACGCCCTGCTCACGCAGGATAGCCACCCGCGGGCGCGTGCCCTTCTTGATATAGGGTGCGCTGATGTCCTCGTTGACATCGAAGGTCAGGTTTACCGACAGGCCCGGATCGTCCTTGGCGATGGCGGCGAACTCCTGCTCGGCGCACTCGGCATTGTCGCGCAGCGCCTGGATCCGGTAGCTGGTCTCCGCCCAGGCCTGCTGCAGCTCGACGCGGGAGCGGCGGAAGAACTCCCGGCCGCCGCGGGTGAAACGCAGGGTGTCGTCGCGATTGAGGTAACCGATCTGGTGGGCCGGCACGCCCACGCTGCCGAAGCGCTGTACCAGCATCTCTGCGTCGTTGGCGTGTACCTGCAGCACCGCCCCCAGCTCCTCGCTGAACAGCGCCGCGATTACATCCTCGCCCAGTTCATACAGGTCCACGTCCACGCCCAGGCGGCCGGCGAAGCACATCTCTGCCAGCGTTGTGAACAGGCCGCCGTCGGAGCGGTCGTGGTAGGCCAGGAGAATGTCCTCCTCCAGCGCGTGTTGCATCACCTCGAAGAAGCCCTTCAGGCGGCGGGCGTCGTCAAGGTCCGCGGGCTCGCTACCCAGCTGGCTGTATACCTGCGCCAGGCAGGATCCACCCAGGCGGTTCTTGCCCGCGCCCAGGTCGACCAGTATCAATTCGCTGTCCTCGCCCGGTTGCAGCTGCGGGGTTACCGTCTTGCGCACGTCCGTTACCGGCGCGAAGGCCGAGATAACCAGTGACAGGGGTGCCGTCACCGCCTTGTCGAGGCCGCCGTCATTCCACGCCGTACGCATGGACATGGAGTCCTTGCCTACCGGGATGGTGATGCCCAATTCCGGGCACAGTTCCATGCCCACCGCCTCCACGGTGCGGAAGAGTTTCTCCTCCTCGCCCGGGTGGCCGGCGGCGCACATCCAGTTGGCGGACAGCTTGATATCGGACAGCTTGTCGATACGGGTCGCGGCGATATTGGTGATGGCCTCGGCCACTGCCAGCCGGCCGGACGCCGGGGCATCCAGGAGCGCCACCGGGGTGCGCTCGCCCATGGCCATGGCCTCGCCGGCGTAGCTGTCGTAGGCCACGGTGGTCACGGCGCAATCCGCCACCGGTACCTGCCACGGGCCCACCATCTGGTCCCGGGAAACCATACCGGTCACGGTGCGGTCGCCGATGGTGATCAGGAAGCTCTTGCTGGCTACCGTGGGCAGGCGCAGGACACGGTCCACGGCCTCATCCAGGTCGATGCCGTCGGTCTTGAACTCGGTGGTTTCCACCTCGCGCTTGTCGGCCTCGCGGTGCATCTTCGGCGGCTTGCCGAACAACACCGACATGGGCAGGTCCACCGGCTTGGCGTCGAATTTCTTGTCGTTGAGCAGCAGGTGCTTGTCTTCAGTAGCCTCGCCCACCACCGCGTAGGGACAGCGCTCGCGGGCACAGATCTGCTCGAAGCGCGCCAGGTCGTCGGGCATCACCGCCAGCACATAGCGCTCCTGGGACTCGTTGCACCAGATCTCCAGCGGGCTCATGCCCGGCTCGTCACAGGGGACCTCGCGCAGCTCGAAGCGGCCGCCGGTGCCACCGTCCTTCACCAGCTCCGGGAAGGCGTTGGACAGGCCGCCGGCGCCGACGTCGTGGATGAAGGCGATGGGGTTCTTGTTGCCCAGCTGCCAGCACTGGTCGATCACTTCCTGGCAGCGGCGCTCGATTTCCGGATTCTGGCGCTGCACCGAGGCGAAATCCAGGTCCTCGGAACTGGTACCGCTGGCCATGCTGGAGGCCGCGCCCCCGCCCAGGCCGATCAGCATGGCCGGGCCGCCGAGCACCACCAGCCTGGCGCCGGGCTGGAATTCCGGTTTCTCGATATGTTCCTCACGGATATTGCCGTAGCCGCCCGCGATCATGATGGGCTTGTGGTAGCCCCGGCGCTCGCCGTCGAAATCCTCTTCGAAGGTGCGGAAATAGCCGCAGATATTCGGGCGGCCGAACTCATTGTTGAACGCGGCGCCGCCGATGGGCCCCTCGATCATGATGTCCAGCGCGGTCACGATCCGCTCCGGCTTGCCGTAATTCACCTCCCAGGGCTGCAGGTATTGCGGGATCTGCAGGTTGGAGACGGTAAAGCCGGTCAGGCCCACCTTGGGTTTGGAGCCGCGGCCCACGGCACCCTCGTCGCGGATCTCACCGCCGGCACCGGTACCGGCGCCGGGGAAGGGGGCGATGGCGGTCGGGTGGTTGTGGGTCTCCACCTTCATCAGCATGTGGATCGGCTCCTGGCTGAAGCCGTACTCCTTTGTCTCCGGGTCGGGATAGAAGCGCCCGGCCTCATGGCCGGTCACCACGGCGGCGTTATCGGCGTAGGCCGACAGCACATTGTCACCGCCCTTCTGGTAGGTGTTGCGGATCATGGAGAACAGCGACAGGTCCTGGTCCTCGCCATCGATGGTCCAGCTGGCGTTGAAGATCTTGTGCCGGCAGTGCTCCGAGTTCGCCTGGGCGAACATCATCAGCTCCACATCGGTGGGGTTGCGCTCCAGCTCCTCGAAGCTCTTCAGCAGGTAGTCGATCTCGTCGTCGGCCAGGGCCAGGCCCAGGCTCACGTTGGCCTCTTCCAGAGCGGGCCGGCCACCATCGAGCAGGTCCACAGTGGTGAGCCTGCGCGGCTCCTCGACCTGGAACAGCTGTTCAGCCTGGTCGAAGTCGGCCAGCACGCTCTCCACCATGCGGTCGTGCAGCTGGGCCGCCACCGCTTCCCGTTCAGGGCCGGTTAAGTCGACCCCGGTAATGTAGTAGGCAACCCCGCGCTCCAGGCGGTGCACCTGCTCCAGGCCGGCGTTGTGGGCAATATCGGTGGCCTTCGAGGACCAGGGTGAAATGGTGCCGGGACGCGGCACCACCAGCATCAGCTCTCCCTCGGGCTGGTGCTCCTCTTCCGTGGGGCCGTACTGCAGCAGGCGCTCCAGCAGCTCCCGCTCTTTCTTGCCCAGCTTGTCGGTGTCGGCGAAGTGCACGAACTCGGCGTAGACATCCTCGATGGCGGGCTGCATGGCGCGCAGCTGCTTGAGTAACTTTTGATGGCGGAATTTCGACAGTGCGGGAGCACCACGCAGAACTTGCATCGCGGGAGTTTGCCTCTTGTCTGAATGTGAGATCGGGCGCGCCAGAAGTCGCGCTTCAGCCCGGCGATGGAGCCGGGGTAAGGAAGGCCGCAATTGTACCCGAACCGCAGCGAGTCCAACACTGTCCAACCACGTATATCCGCTCCCCAGTGCGATCTCCGGCAGCGGAGTGTGGCGGCCGCCCGCCCCGGAAAGGGTATTGGCGCCGTTTTTTTCGTGACATGGCTCCGGAACTTTATGGGAACCAGTGCGCTCTACTAGACTTATCAAGCCGATACAAGTAGGCAGATCACAAAGCAAAAACCCGCCAGCGAGCAATTTGTCGCCAGATGGGTTAGAATCGCGGACCTTTTGCCGGACTGGCCATGCTCAGGAAGAGCTCCACCGGCGGCCGCTGGCGCGAAAGCGCACTGATGAAAGCGATAAGAACTAAGGGACTAGAGGGGACTTTTTATGATCATGAAAAGCCGCATGTTGCGATACAGCCGCCGCCTGGCCAAAGGCCTGGCGCTGGCCTGCTGTGCCTCGCTGATTGTGGCCAGCAAGGCCCCCGACACCCTGGAGCAGGTCAAGGCATCCGGCCGGCTGGTGGTACTGTCCCAGAATGGTCCCACCACCTACTACGAGGATGCCGCCGGCACCCACACCGGTTTCGAATACGGACTGTTGCGGGCTTTCGCCGATGACCTGGGCGTGGAACTGGAAATCCGCGACGTTCATGACCTGGACGAGATCTTCACGCGCCTCGAGACCCCCGATGAGGGGGCCCACCTGGCTGCCGCCGGGCTCACGGTGACCCCGCTGCGCCGCGAGCAGGTGCGCTTCACCCCGTCCTACTTTGAGATCCGCCAGCAGGTGATCTACCGCCTCGGCGAGGACCGGCCGCGCTCCGTCGGCGACCTGGAAGGCAAGAAGGTGGCGGTCATCGCCGGTAGTGCCCACGCCGAGGAACTGCGCAAGCTGTCTGCCCGCCACCCTGACCTGCAGTGGGAGGAGATCTCCGACGTGGATGCCATGGAACTGGTGGAAATGGTCGACCAGGGTAAATACCCTTATGCCGTGGTCGACTCCAACGCCTATGCCGTTCATCGCGGGCTCTATCCCAACACCCATATCGGTTTTAACCTCACCCAGTTCCAGCCTGTCGCCTGGGCATTCCCCCGCGGCAAGGACGACAGCCTCTACCGCGCTGCACGGAATTTCATGCTGCGCGCCAACACCAACGGCATGGTGGCCGAGCTGCGCGAGAAATTCTTCGGGCACGTCAGCGAGATGAATGTGGGCGGGGCCCAGGCCTTTGCCAGGAGCACCCGCGAGCGCCTGCCGCAGTGGCGGGAGACCATGGAAAAAGTCGCCACCGAATACGACCTGGACTGGCACCTGCTGGCTGCCCTGAGCTACCAGGAGTCGCACTGGAACCCGAAGGCGCGCTCGCGCACCGGTGTGCGCGGCCTGATGATGCTGACCCGCGGAACCGCGCGGGAACTGGGCGTCAACCGCATGGACCCCATCGAGAGTATCGAGGGCGGCGCCCGCTACATCGTGGAGCTCCGCAACAAGATTCCCGAGCGCATCCGCGAGCCGGACCGCACCTGGATGGCCCTGGCCGCCTACAACGTGGGCTACGGCCACCTGGAGGACGCGCGGGTGCTGACCGAGAAGATGGGCGGCAACCCGGACCGCTGGACCGATGTCCGCGACCACCTGCCGCTGCTGGCCAAGCGCCAGTATTACAAGGGCACCAGGCATGGCTATGCCCGCGGCTGGGAGCCCGTGACTTACGTACAGAATATCCGCCACTACCAGGCACTGCTGACCTGGAACAGCCGCATCGAGGAGCAGCGCCTGGCCGATGCCGCCAATGACGCGGCAAGCGAAGAGGCGCTGGCGGACAGCGCCCCGCTCGAGAGCGGCGCCATACCCGCTTTCTGAATCCCCTCCCCTGACCGAAGCAGCACCGAGGCGGCGGGCATTGCCCGCCCCGCCTCACCCCACACCCAATTCCCCGCGCCAGCAACCCTCAGAGAAAGAGATCGATCCGTCGTGCCCAGTGGTGCAAGCGGCAGCGCCGGGAAGCAAAGCTTACAGCGACGGGTCCCGGGGCAAGGCGAAAAAGCGCTGGACTAGCAGCGCTAATTCAAGCTTTTTCAACGCCGCCACGGGGCTCGTCGCGAAGAGATCGCTTTCCGGAGCTGTCGTTTGCACCACTCACCCCCGCCGCCAGCGGTGAAAGCGTTCCAGCCAGCGCAGCACGCCCTGTGGCGCATGGGCTCGCTTCCAGCCCCCGGCCACCGAGCGGTTGGCCTCCATCATGGTGGGATAGATATGGATGGTGCCCAGCAGCTTGTTGAGACCCAGGCCGTGTTTCATCGCCACGACGAACTCAGCGATGAGCTCCCCGGCATTCTCGCCCACGATCGTTGCCCCGAGGATCCTGTCCTTGCCCGGTACCGTGAGTACCTTCACGAAGCCCCGGGCCGCCCCCTCGACAATGGCGCGATCCAGGTCCTCCAGGTCGTACCGGGTCACCGTATAGGGAATGCCCTCGGCACTGGCCCGGTGCTCGGTGAGCCCCACGCCAGCCACTTCGGGGTCGACGAACACTGCCCGCGGCACCAGGGAATAGTCGACACTGAATTTCTTCAGGTCCCCGAACAGGCCGTTGACCGCCGCATACCAGGCCTGGTGGGAGGCCATATGGGTAAACTGGTAAGGTCCCACCAGGTCTCCAGCGGCGAGGATATGACTGAACTCCGTACGCAGGAAATCGTCTGTGTGCAACCGGCCATCATCCAGCAGCCCCAGCTCTTCCAGTCCGAAGCCGGTCACCCGCGGGCGACGGCCCAGCGCCAGCAGCAGCTGGTCGAATTCCAGTTCTGTCTCACCGCTGCTATCGGATACCGTCACGCGGCCACCGTCACGCTCGCCGGGCGCAAAGGCGGTGGCCTTGCAGCCAGTCAGCACCGTAATGCCCTCGGCGGCCAGGGCTTCCTCCACTGCATCGGAGACTTCCGCGTCCTCCGCCGGCAACAGTCGCGGTGCCATCTCCACCAGGGTGACATTGGAACCCAGGCGCCCGAACGCCTGGGCCAGTTCGCAGCCGATCGCGCCGCCGCCGAGCACGACGAATTTCTCCGGCACCCGCTCGAGCCCCGCGAACCGCTCCCACAGCGTCTCGCTGGTGACATAGCGGACCTCATCAATACCCGGGAGCGGGGGCACCACCGGTTCAGCCCCGGTGGCAAGGATAATCGCGCGCGCCGTGAGTACTTGCTCACCGCCACCATTGAGCTGGATCCTGACCGTCCAGGGATCGACCAGCTGCGCCCGGCCCTGCACCACATCCACGCCAAGACCGGTGTAGCGCTCGACGCTGTCATGGGGCTCGATGGCCTCGATGGACACACGCACATGGCGCATCACCGCGGGAAAGTCGATTTCCGGCTCGGGCAGCCTGACGCCGAAGCGCTCCGCCTCGCGGGCCTGCCTCGCCACACGGGCGCACTTGATCAGCGCCTTGCTGGGCACGCAGCCGGTATTCAGGCAGTCACCACCCATGGGGCCGGATTCAACCAGCGTCACACTGGCCTTCACTGCCGCGGCAATGTAGGCACTCACCAGTCCGGCGGAACCGGCCCCGATCACGATCAGGTTGCGGTCGAACTTCTTTGGCTTGCTCACATTTGCGCCCCTGCCCAATTCTCAGCGTTCAGCCCGCCCCGGCCCGCAGGCGCTTGATGCCCTGCAGGATCTTCTTTGCCAGCAGCGGGAAGAGCCCCATCAGCACGAACGATAGCACCAGCCCCGGCGACAGGATGTCAGCGGGGCTGTCCACCTGCGCCAGCTGGGTGCCCGCATTCACGTACACGACGGTGAAGGGGAACATTCCCACCTGGCTGACCCAGTAGAAGGTCCGGGTACGAATGCGGGTCAGTGCCATAAGGATATTGATAATGAAGAAGGGGAAGACCGGCATCAGGCGCATGGCAAACAGGTAGAAGCCGCCCTCTCTCTCCACGCCACGGTTTATCGCCTCAAGGCGCTTGCTGAAATGATCCTGCACCCAGTCGTGCAGCAGGAAGCGCGCCACCAGGAAAGCCACGGTGGCACCGATGGTCGATGCAAAGGAAACAATCACCGTCCCCCACAACAACCCGAACAACGCCCCCCCGGCCAGCGTCATAATGGCCGCGCCCGGCAGTGACAGGCCCGTGACCACGATATAGATGAGGGCGAACGCCAGCGCCACCGTCACGGGGGACTCTTGTTGCCACTCGGTGAATCGCGCGTGTCCCTGCTTGAGGTTCTCCAGCGTCAGGTACTGGTTCAGGTCAAACGCAAAGAAAGCGACTGCCAGTGCCACCAGTACTGATATCACGGTTATTTTCTTTGTCACCGTACAGGGTCCCTGTTGTGCGGTAAGTTCGAGGATCTCATCAGGCTACGCCGGCACGCTCTCCTTAAAGGATAAAGGATCAGCGGCCGGAGACCATCCTACCGCAACCCCGGCCGGTGCGTCTCCTGCGGCTCTGGATGGCGGTGGCAATCAGTCGGTAAACTGTCGGGAAAATTACAGCCGGGCCGGATAAAGGCTGGCCCGGCCCACTCCCGGGATTACATGCGAGGCCAACAGTCATGCTGGAGGGAATTCACCACGCGGCGATCATTTGCTCGGATTACGGGAAATCAAGGCAATTCTATGTCGGTATCCTGGGCCTGGAAGTAATCGCCGAGAATTTTCGTGCAGGGCGCAATTCCTGGAAGCTCGACCTCGCCCTTCCCGACGGTGGCCAGGTGGAACTGTTTTCCTTTCCCACAGCCCCACCCCGCCCCAGCTATCCCGAGGCACAGGGGCTCCGCCACCTGGCCTTCCGGGTCGCAGCCCTGGAGCCGGTGATCCGGCACCTGCAGGATTGCGGTATCGAGGTAGAGCCGGTGCGGGTGGATGAATACACGGGCAAGCGCTTTACTTTTTTCAGTGACCCGGACGGGTTGCCACTCGAACTTTATGAGCAAGGCTGAAAAAACCTTCCCCGCCCCCTGCCCGGTTACTTTAGATATAAGATAGCCGCCTTACGGCGGCTATCTTTTCCAGAAAACGTCGGCCTTACAACCATAGGCTTTCCTCAACGCGTTGCTGACATCGCTAAGGGAGGACGCGGCTTTTACCGCGACGTCTCCTGGGAGTCACGGTGAAGATTCGTGCAACATAGTCGCAATTGTCACTTCCGGGACTCGGTCCTCGAGAGCGGCATCATATGAAGTGAGCGTTTGCTGGCTGACACCCGCTGCACCCTCGACGGGGGATACAATTACCGCTTCAGAAACTGCCTGTGCCTCGGAAACCTTCAGTTGACTGGTCTTAAAGTTGAATTGCCGGTCAGCGGAGAAGCGATAAATAACCAAACCATCGACGCCATCAATGTCAGTGTGCGTGGCTACAATGACTTGGTCGTCCTGGGTCAAATCCATATGTTTTCCCGCAGCCAGGCCAGGGGCGGCACGCAGGTTAAACTGCTCGAATATCTCCCCGGCAATCCCGACTCTGGCAATCCAGGTACCCGCATTACTTTCATAACCCAGCAACCAGATCCCACCAGAGCTATCGACCGCCAGGTCGCTAAAATCACCGAGAAATGAGTCACTCTGGTAACGGTAGGCCGACTGAACATTTCCGAAGCCATCCAGGGACAAGAGCAGCGGTTGATAGTCGATAGTGGTATCCGTTGTAAAGTCCACTTCCGCAGCCACCACAATGCCATCATCCCCATCGATCACCCCGTTGCCGTCAGTATCTACTGGGGCAAGATCGACACTGGTGATCACGTACGAGCCAGCTTCTGTCACTGGATAGCGACGCTGCCACAACTCTCCCCCACTCGCATCAAATTTAAAGACATGAGGCGCGTAATGGGCATCGGCCATCTTGGCCGCGCCGACCACATAGATCGATCCATCTGCGGCCTGGGCGACATTGGTAGCAGTCAACGAGTTCGCCGAACTGACCGGGCTGTGCCAGAGAACATTGCCGTCGACATCTAACTTCAGCAATAGCATCTTGTCCTGATATTCCCGCTCGCCGACTCCGACCATGAGCACGCCATTAACCGAGCCGTCCCGATCTTTTGCGAGTACAAGCGCATTCAGCCGTGTCTCGGACACACCCCCGACTCGCTTCTGCACTTCGACTGAGCCATCAACTCCGGAGAGACGCCCAAAGAAAGGCTGCTGATTTAGTGAATCCGCATCGAAGGTGCCGGCGATGACAATATCCCCGTCAGGGAGCTCCGCGAGAGCCGCTATTTGCTGGACATCCAAGCCGCCATCGAGAACCCGGGCCCAGACTTTATCGCCAAAGCTGTCCATTTTGATGACTACTGTGTTGCCATCGAAATTACCGCCAACCACGTAGCCGCCATCTGCTGTCGCCAGCAAATCGGCCGACCGCACGCGGTAACCGTCCACAACATAGTAATTCGCCCACTCGTCGGCAGACTTCAGCGAGGGTACTCTCACCCCGCCTTCGTTGCTATAGCCCGAATCCCCCGCCGCATTGAATGCAAACACCCGGTACCAGTAACTGCCCCCTCGCTCTACATTGGTGTCCGTAGTCGAGGTGGTATTAGCACCCAGTGTCAGGTAATCCTCGTAAACGCCATCGATGCTGAGGCGTCTCTGCACGATAAAACCCTGTTCGCTGTCTGAATTATCAGTCCAGGTGAGTTTGACCTCGCCATTTTCCAGCACTTGTGGAGTCAGGTTTTGCGGTGCAATTGGAGGCTGCTCGGCTTCGCCACCATCGCCACCATCGCCACCATCGCCGCCGTCACCAGAATCACCCCCTGTCACAGGCGGGTTGACATTGGACTCGCCGGAATCACCGCCCCCTCCGCCGCAGGCAGACAGCACTACAGATAGCAACATCACAAGTAGAAAGCGCATATTTCCCCCATAACTGGTACATCATTGTGAGAACCCGCCGACCGGCGCCACTGGAGTTTGGCCGAATTGATGAGCACCTCCTGGCGACATCACATCGGGTCAATAATTCCATCAAAAAGATATTTGTAGTAAATAGTGCCACATATTTATGATATATGCATAAAATATCCTCTCGAAATAGTGTCGGAAAGGAAGCTGGATGGTTGGCCGAAATCTCGTGCCGATCGATCAGTGTCTGTTAGCCGGGGAGGAGGGATGGCGGCCTGTGGACGTGCCGTGACACAGGCCAGGCGATAGATAAGGACCGTTTTTAAGATATAAAAAAAGCGAGCCCCAACTGGAGCTCGCTTTTCGCTTCCACCTCAGGAGACTCCCCGGATGGTTAGCTTGGGGATAACTGACGGTCTTACCAACCAGCTGCCTCTTTCAGCGCGTTGCCGATCTCGGCCAGGGAGCGCACGGTTTTGACACCGGCGTCTTCCAGCGCGGCGAACTTCTCGTCGGCGGTGCCTTTACCACCGGAGATGATCGCACCGGCGTGGCCCATGCGCTTGCCGGGAGGAGCAGTTACACCAGCGATGTAGGAAACCACCGGCTTGGTGACGTTTTCCTTGATGTAAGCGGCTGCCTCTTCTTCCGCGGTACCACCGATCTCGCCGATCATGACGATGGCCTCGGTCTGCGGATCTTTCTCGAACATCTCCAGGATGTCGATGAAATTGGAGCCCGGGATGGGGTCACCACCGATGCCCACACAGGTGGACTGGCCGAAGCCGTGGTCAGTGGTCTGCTTGACCGCTTCGTAGGTCAGCGTACCGGAACGGGACACGATGCCCACCTTGCCCGGCTTGTGGATGTGACCCGGCATGATGCCGATCTTGCACTCACCCGGAGTGATCACGCCCGGGCAGTTCGGGCCGATCAGGCGCACTCCCAGCTCGTCGCACTTAACCTTGGCATCCAGCATGTCCATGGTGGGAATGCCTTCAGTGATGCACACGATCAGCTTGATGCCGGCATTGGCCGCTTCCAGGATGGAGTCCTTACAGAAAGGCGCCGGTACGTAGATAACGGATGCCTCGGCACCGGTTTCCTCAACCGCCTCTTTCACGGTGTTGAACACCGGCAGGCCCAGGTGGGTCTGGCCACCCTTGCCCGGGGTCACGCCGCCAACCATCTTGGTGCCGTAGGCGATCGCCTGCTCGGAGTGGAAAGTACCCTGGGAGCCAGTGAAGCCCTGGCAGATAACCTTGGTGTCTTTATTAATCAGTACTGACATGATTATTTACCCTCCGCAGCTTTGACCACCTGCTCCGCAGCGTCAGTCAGGCTCTTGGCTGCAATAATATTCAGACCGCTGTCCGCCAGTACCTTGGCGCCCAGCTCGGCGTTGTTACCTTCCAGGCGCACGACTACCGGCACCTTCACGCCGACTTCTTCCACTGCGCCAATCACGCCTTCGGCGATCAGGTCACAGCGAACGATACCGCCGAAGATGTTGATCAGGACGGCCTTCACGTTCTCGTCGGACAGGATGATCTTGAACGCCTCGACCACACGCTCCTTGGTAGCGCCGCCGCCGACGTCCAGGAAGTTGGCCGGGCTGCCGCCGTGCAGGTTGACGATGTCCATGGTACCCATGGCCAGGCCGGCACCGTTCACCATGCAGCCGATGTTGCCATCGAGAGCCACGTAGTTGAGGTCCCACTTGGCTGCGTGGGCTTCGCGCGCGTCTTCCTGCGAGGGATCGTGCATTTCACGCAGGTCCGGGTGACGGTACAGCGCGTTGCTGTCGATCACTACCTTGGCATCCAGGCAGTGCAGGTTCTTCTCGGGAGTGATGACCAGCGGGTTGATTTCCAGCAGCGCCAGGTCCTTTTCCTCGAACATCTTGGCGAGGCCCAGGAAAATCTTGGTGAACTGCTTGATCTGGTCGCCCTCGAGGCCCAGCTTGAACGCCAGCTCGCGCGCCTGGTAGGGCTGCGCACCCACCAGCGGGTCAATGGTGGCCTTGAGGATTTTTTCCGGGGTTTCTTCCGCAACCTTCTCGATTTCCACGCCGCCCTCGGTGGACGCCATGAACACGATGCGACGGGTGGAGCGGTCAACAACCGCGCCCAGGTAGAGCTCCTGGTCGATGTCGGTGCAGCTCTCTACCAGGATGCGGGAAACCGGCTGGCCGTTTTCGTCTGTCTGGTAGGTGACCAGGTTGTTACCCAGCCACTTGCGGGAAAACTCCTCGATCTCGGCAGTGGAGTCCACCAGTTTTACACCGCCGGCCTTGCCGCGGCCACCGGCGTGAACCTGGGCCTTTACCACCCACTTGTCGCCGCCGATCTCTTTCGCTGCCGCCACTGCTTCTGCCGGGGTTTCCGCTGCAATACCTTTGGAAACCGGCAATCCGTATTCCGCAAACAGTTGTTTGCCCTGATACTCATGCAAGTTCATAGTCAATACCAATTCACATTTGAAATGTGTTTACCAATTGCAGATTGCTCTGCACCTAAGAACAAAATTCGAAATTCCCGTCGTGCAAATTTCAAATTCTGGGTCCATTGCCGGGGCAATGTTGCGGGGCAAGCCTTGCCACGCCGCGCCGGAAATAAAACTTCCCGGCTGAAAAACGGTGGGGCGGTAAAACCGCCCCACCCTTCGCGACTGAAAGTCGCTCTTACTTGCGCTTCTTGCGGTTGGCAATGTGAATGGCGTGGCCATTCGCTGCCAGGGCCGCTTCCTTCACCGCTTCAGACAGGGTCGGGTGACCGAATACGGTCATACCGATGTCTTCGGCGCTGGAGCCAAACTCCATCGCAATCGCCACCTGCTGTACCAGGTCGGCCGCTGACGGGCCAACGATGTGCGCGCCGAGCACGCGGTCGGTCTCGGCGTGGGCGATGATCTTCACCATGCCACCGGTATCGTTGGCAGCCATGGCGCGGCCGGAGGCAGCGAACGGGAAGACACCCACATTGTAGGGCTCGCCCTCGGCTTTTACCTGCTCCTCGGTCATGCCGACGGCGGCCACTTCCGGGTGGGTGTAAATAACGTTGGGGATCACGTCATAGTTCATCATCGGCTTCTGGCCGGCGATGCGCTCGGCTACCACCACGCCCTCTTCAGAGGCCTTGTGTGCCAGCATCGGGCCGCGCACCACGTCGCCCACTGCCCAGACACCCGGGGCGGAAGTCATGCACAGGTCGTTGACGTAGATAAAGCCGCGCTCGTCCAGCTTGACGCCCGCGTCCTCGGACAGCAGGCCTTCGGTGTAGGGACGACGGCCGACACACACGATCAGCTTGTCGAAGGTTTCCTGCTGTTCCTTGCCGTCCTTGTCTTCGTAGGTAACGACAACTTCGTCTTTCTTGACTTCGGTGCCTGTTACGCGGCAGGAAAGGCGGATATCCAGGCCCTGCTTCTTGAAGATCTTCTGGGATTCCTTGGCAATCTGCTGGTCCATTACCGCCAGGAATTTGTCCAGTGCCTCGAGCACTACGACATCGGAACCCAGGCGGCTCCAGACGGAACCCAGCTCCAGGCCGATTACACCCGCACCGATAACACCCAGGCGCTTGGGTACTTTCGGGAACTCCAGCGCGCCAGTGGAATCGACGATGATCTTGTTGTCCACCGGGGCCGGCGGGATATTAACCGGCACGGAGCCGGAGGCCAGGATGATGTTGTCAGCCTCGTAGACGGTGGTCTTGCCGTCATCGTCGGTGACTTCAACTTTCTTGTTGGCCAGAAGCTTGCCGGTACCGATGATGGAGGTGACCTTGTTGGCGGTGAACAGACCGGCCACGCCACCGGTCAGCTTTTTGACGATCTCGTCCTTGCGCTTCATCATTTCCGGCACATCGATCTTCACCTTGCCGGTGTCGATGCCGTGCACGTCGAGGCCATCTTTCGCCTCGTGGTATTTCCAGGAGCTGTCCAGCAGTGCCTTGGAGGGAATACAGCCAACATTGAGGCAGGTCCCGCCATTGACGCCCTTGCCCTCTTTATTTTTCCACTTCTCTACACAGGCGGTTTTCAGGCCGAGCTGGGCGGCGCGAATAGCGGCAACGTATCCCCCCGGACCGGAGCCAATTACGATTACGTCAAATTTGTCCGACATGATCAGTTCCAAAGTTTCGTGAATTTCTGGGAGCCTGCCTGCAGGCAGTCCTGCAGGGGCGCCCGCGGTGCTTATGCTCGCGGGCGGGCTCCTGCAGCTTCAGGTTTTTATACTTCCAGCAGGATGCGCGCCGGATCCTCGATCATTTCCTTGATCGCCACCAGGAAGCCAACTGCCTCCTTGCCGTCGATCAGGCGGTGGTCATAGGACAGCGCCAGGTACATCATCGGCAGGATCTCCACCTTGCCGTCTACCGCCATCGGGCGCTCCTGGATCTTGTGCATACCCAGGATCGCAGTCTGCGGCGGGTTCAGGATCGGGGTGGACAGCAGGGAGCCGAACACACCGCCGTTGGTAATGGTGAAGGTACCACCGGTCATTTCCTCGATGGACAGCTTGCCGTCACGGGCACGCAGGCCCAGGTCGCGGATATTGTTCTCGATATCCGCCAGGCCCATGTTCTCGGCATTGCGCAGCACCGGAACCACCAGGCCCTTGGGCGCGGATACTGCCACGCCGATATCCTGGTAGCCGTGGTAGACGATATCGTCACCGTCGATGGACGCATTCACCGCGGAATAGCGCTTCAGCGCCTCCACGGCGGCCTTGACGAAGAAGCCCATGAAGCCCAGGCGGGTGCCGTTGTGCTTCTTCTCGAACAGGTCCTTGTAGTTCTTGCGCAGGTCCATGATCGGCTTCATGTTCACCTCGTTGAAGGTGGTGAGCATGGCCGTGGACTGGGACGCGTCCAGCAGGCGCTCGGCAATGCGCTTGCGCATACGGGTCATGGCCACGCGTTTCTCCACGCGCTCGCCAGCCGGGACGGACACTTCCGGGGCAGCGGCGGCCGGCGCTGCCGCGGGCTTCTTCTCCGCCTTCTGCACGTCTTCCTTGGTGATGCGGCCACCCTTGCCGGTGCCCTTCACGCTGGCCAGGTCGACGCCCTTCTCTTCGGCCAGCTTGCGTGCGGCCGGGTTGACCAGCTGCTCGCCACCCTTAGCGGCTTCCTCTTCCTTCTCCTCGGCTTTCTCTTCCTTTTCCTCAGGCTTCTCCTCGCCCTTTTCTTCCTCGCCACCGGCGCCGCCGCCCGCGCCTTCCTCGAACTTGGCGATCACCTCGTTGGACTCGACGGTGTCACCCTCGTCCTTGATGATTTCGCTGAGGGCGCCGTCCGCGGGAGCGACCACTTCCAGCACCACCTTGTCGGTTTCGATATCCACGATCAGTTCATCGCGGGATACGGCTTCGCCGGGCTTCTTGTGCCAGGTGGCGACGGTGCCGTCCTGAACGGATTCCGGGAAAGTTGGCGCTTTAATCTCGATCGTCATTGTTCCTGTTTCCTGAGATTGAATCTTGGACGCCCCTTTTGGGACGCGTCCATTTCTTGCTAATTACTGCCGCCGATTTACTTGACGGTCAGCGCCTCGTTGATGAACTTGTTCTGTTCTTCCAGGTGCGTGGACATATAGCCCGCAGCCGGCGCGGCCGAGGCCGGGCGACCCACGTATTCCAGCTCCAGCTTCGGATGCGTCTCCGCCAGCAGGCGGCGCATATGGTGCTGGCTGTGGTACCAGGCGCCCTGGTTCATGGGCTCTTCCTGGCACCAGGCCACGCTCTTGAGGTTCTTGAACGCGGAAACCGCGTCTACGAATTCCTCATCGGGGAAGGGATACAGCTGCTCGATGCGCACGAAGGCCACATCTTCCTGCTCCCGCTCCATGCGCGCTTCCAGCAAATGGTAGTAAACCTTGCCGGAGCACAGGATCAGGCGCTTGACCTTGGCCGCGTCCACATTGTCATCCTGGATGACGTTGTGGAACTTGCCATTGGCCAGCTCCTCAAGGCTGGAGGTGGCCAGCTTGTGGCGCAGGATCCACTTCGGGCTCATGATCACCAGCGGGCGGCGCATTGGGCGGATGGCCTGGCGACGCAGCAGGTGGAAAATCTGGGCCGGGGTGGTGGCATTACACACCTGGATATTGTGCTCGGCGCACATCTGCATAAAGCGCTCCAGGCGCGCGGAGGAGTGCTCCGGGCCCTGCCCCTCGTAGCCGTGCGGCAGCAGCATGACCAGGCCGCACATCCGGCCCCACTTGTGCTCGCCGGAAGTGATGAACTGGTCAATCACCACCTGGGCGCCGTTGGCGAAGTCGCCGAACTGGGCTTCCCAGACGATCAGGGACTTGGGCGTGGTAGTGGCGTAACCGTACTCGAACGCCAGCACGCCCTCCTCTGACAGCAGGGAGTCGTAGATATAGAACGGCGGCTGGCCCTCGTACATGTTCTGCAGCGGTACGTAGCACTTGCCGTCCTTCTGGCTGTGGACCACCGCATGGCGATGGGAGAAAGTGCCGCGGCGAACGTCCTCACCGGTGAGGCGCACCATGTAGCCCTCTTCCAGCAGGGTGCCATAGGCCAGGGTCTCGGCCATGCCCCAGTTCAGCGGCGAGGCGCCACCGGCCATCTTGCGCCGGTCTTCGTAGATCTTGGAGACCTGGCGCTGCAGCACGATACCGTCGGGAATATCCGTCATGCGGCGTGCGACGTCCTTCAGCTTGGGCAGCTCGAAAGAAGTATCGCCCGGCGTCTGCCAGTCGTGGTTCAGGTACGGGCTCCAGTCGACAAACATGGACTCGTCCGGCTCCTTCACCAGGCCGGTGGCCACATCCTCGCCACGATCCAGCTTGTCGCGGTAGTCGTTGGCCAGCTTGTCGGCCGTGGACTTGTCCAGCACGCCCTCGCTGATGAGCTTCTCGGCGTAGAGGGTGCGGGTGGTCTTCTGCTTGCGGATCGCCTGGTACATCAGCGGCTGGGTACCGGACGGGTCGTCGGTCTCGTTGTGGCCGCGACGGCGGTAGCACACCAGGTCGATGACGATGTCTTTCTTGAATTCGTAGCGGTAATCCACCGCCAGCAGGGCGGCCAGCACGACCATCTCCGGGTCGTCGCCATTCACGTGCAGTACCGGGGCATCGATCATCTTGGCGACGTCGGTGCAGTACTCGGTGGAACGGGCATCGTCGCGCTTGCTGGTGGTGAAGCCCACCTGGTTGTTCAGCACGATGTGCACGGTGCCGCCGGTGTAGTAACCGCGGGTCTGGGACATCTGCAGGGTTTCCTGCACCACGCCCTGGCCGGCAAAGGCGGCATCACCGTGGATATTGATCGGCATTACCTTCTCGCCGGTGGCATCGCCGCGGCGATCCTGGCGGGCACGTACCGAGCCCTCTACTACCGGGGCACAGATCTCCAGGTGCGACGGGTTGAAGGCCAGCGCCAGGTGCACCTCGCCGCCCGGGGTCATCACATTGGAAGAGAAGCCCTGGTGGTACTTCACGTCGCCAGAGGTATCCAGGGTCTTCTTGCCCTCGAACTCCTCGAACAGGTCGGCCGGGTTCTTGCCCAGGATATTGACCAGGGTGTTGAGGCGGCCGCGGTGGGCCATGCCGATGACGATTTCCTTGACGCCGTAGGTACCGGAGCGACGGATCAGGGCGTCCATCATCGGGATCAGGCTCTCGCCGCCCTCCACGCCGAAGCGCTTGGTGCCCGGGTACTTGGAGTCCAGGTGACGCTCCAGGCCCTCTGCGGCAGACAGTCGCTGCAGGATCTCGGTCTGGATCTCGTTGCCGAAATTGGGTTTGGTCTGGCTGCGTTCCAGGCGCTGCTGGAACCACTGCTGCTCTTCCAGGTTGGAGAGATGCATGATCTCCGCGCCCAGGTTCCCGCAGTAGGTGCGCTCCAGGCCCTCGACGATCTCACGCAGGGTAGCCTCGCCACCGCCGAAAAACAGGCCGCCGGTCTGGAAGGTGGTGTCGAAGTCGCCCTCGGTCAGGCCGTGGTAATTCAGCTGCAGGTCCGGCACCTGTTCCCGTGCCATCAGCCCCAGCGGGTCGAGGGTGGCCTTCTTGTGGCCACGGTGGCGGTAGGAACTGATCAGCTGCAGGACCTTCACCTGCTTGCGTTCGTGCTCGATGTTGACGGCACCGGCGCCGGGAGCGGACAGCGGGCGGGTGCGGTTCCTGGCCAGGAGCTCGAAATGGGCCCGTACCGCCGCATGGGATACATCGCCTCCGCCCTGGACCCGGGGCAGGCTATCGAAGTAACTGCGCCACTCCTCCGGCACGGCACTGGGGTCGTGCAGATAGGTCTCGTACAGTTCCTCCACGTATGCGGCGTTGCCTCCCGAGATATGGGAAGTGCGCCACAGCTGCTCCATGGTGCTTTCGTGCATGTTGATGCCTACCTCGATTGCAGCGGACCCTTTTGGGGCCTGGGCGCTGCGCTTTCCTTTCACTCACAAAAGGGGAGGCGCCGAATGTCACCTCCCCTTTTCATCTCGCTACCGGCTCGTTGCGCCGGCTTTCTTCTTGGATAGGCGCCGCCGTTGGCGCCGGGCCCACACGGGCCCAACCGGTCCAGCCGGCGCCCTGCGGTTACACGGCGCGGGCCAGCAGCATGTTGCGGATATGCCCGATTGCCCGCGTGGGGTTCAGCCCCTTGGGGCAGACATTCACGCAGTTCTGGATGCCGTGGCAGCGGAACACGCTGAAGGGGTCATCCAGCTTGGACAGGCGCTCGTCGGCGGCGGTGTCGCGGCTGTCCGCCAGGAAGCGGTATGCCTGCAGCAGGCCGGCCGGGCCAATGAACTTGTCCGGGTTCCACCAGAAGGACGGGCACGCGGTCGAACAACATGCGCACAGAATGCACTCATACAGGCCGTCGAGCTTCTCGCGCTCTTCCGGTGACTGCAGACGCTCGATCGCCGGTGCCGGGTTGTCGTTCTGCAGGTACGGCTCGATTTTCTTGTACTGCTCGTAGAACTGCTCCATGTCCACAACCAGGTCGCGGATCACCGGCAGGCCCGGCAGCGGGCGCAGCACCAGCTTGCCCTTGGGCGCAGCCTCGGACAGCGGCGTGGTGCAGGCCAGGCCATTGCGGCCGGAGATGTTCATACCATCGGAGCCGCACACGCCTTCACGGCAGGAGCGGCGGAAAGACAGCGTCGGGTCCTCGGCCTTCAGCAGCTCCAGCACATCCAGCACCATCAGGTCCTTGCCCTGGGTGTCCAGCTCGTAATCCTGCATGAAGGGAGCTTTGTCGGTCTCCGGGTTGTAACGGTAAATGCTTACTTTCAACATACTCTATTCCGCTCCCGAATCAGTAAGTCCGAGCCTTCGGCTCGAAAGCTTCCATGGTGGTGGGCGCAAAGTTAACCGCGCGCTTGCCCACACGCTTCTCCGCAGGGAAGAACATGGAGTGGCACAGCCAGTTCTCGTCGTCGCGCTCCTGGAAGTCCTCGCGGGCGTGGGCGCCGCGGCTCTCGGTGCGCGCCTCGGCCGGGATCGCGGTGGCCTCGGCCACCTCCAGCAGGTTCTGCAGCTCCAGGGCCTCGACCCGCGCAGTGTTGAAGGCGCGGCTCTTGTCCTCCAGGCGCACATTCTCGATGCGCGTGCGCAGGTCCTTGAGCTTCTCGACACCTTCGGCCATGTAGTCGCCCCGGCGGAATACGCCGAAGTGGTTCTGCATCACACCCTGCAGCTCGGCGCGCAGGTCGGAGGCCCGCTCGCCGTCGTTGTCGTTCTCCAGGCGGTTGAGTCGCGCCATGGCTGCCTCGATGTCGGACTCGCTGGCTTCGCGGGTCTCGATACCCTCGCGCAGGGCCTTCTCGATAAAGAGGCCGGAAGCGCGGCCAAAGACCACCAGGTCGAGCAGCGAGTTGCCGCCCAGGCGGTTGGCGCCGTGTACGGACACGCAGGCCACCTCACCACAGGCATAGAAACCGTCAATCACCTGGTCGTTGCCGGCGGCATCCTGGGTCAGGGCCTGGCCGTGCACGTTGGTGGGGATACCGCCCATCATATAGTGACAGGTGGGCACCACCGGAATCGGGTCCTTGACCGGATCGACGTGGGCGAAGGTCTTGGCCAGCTCACAGATACCCGGCAGGCGGCTGTTCAGCACTTCCTCGCCCAGGTGGTCGAGCTTCAGGAATACGTGGTCGCCGTTGGGGCCGGCACCGCGGCCGTCCAGGATCTCCAGCACCATGGAGCGCGCCACCACGTCGCGGGAGGCGAGGTCCTTGGCGTTGGGGGCATAACGCTCCATAAAGCGCTCGCCGTCCTTGTTGATCAGGTAGCCACCCTCACCGCGACAGCCCTCGGTCACCAGTACACCGGCGCCGGCAATACCGGTCGGGTGGAACTGCCACATCTCCATGTCCTGCACCGGGAAACCCGCGCGCAGTGCCATGCCGACACCGTCACCGGTGTTGATGTGGGCATTGGTGGTGGAGGCGTAGATACGGCCGGCACCGCCAGTGGCAAACACGGTGGCCTTGGACTTGATGAACACCACTTCGCCGTCCTCGATGGACATGGCGATCACACCCACAACGGCGCCGTCCTGGTTCTTCACCAGGTCGATGGCGAACCACTCGTTCAGGAATACGGTGTCGTGCTTGACGTTGTTCTGGTAAAGGGTATGCAGCAGCGCGTGACCGGTGCGGTCCGCCGCCGCGCAGGTGCGCGCAGCCTGGCCGCCGCGGCCGTAATCCTTGGACTGGCCGCCGAACGGGCGCTGGTAGATACGGCCGTTCTCGGTACGGGAGAAAGGCAGGCCCATGTGCTCCAGCTCAAAAACCGCTTCGGGCCCGGTGGAACACATGTACTCAATCGCATCCTGGTCACCGATATAGTCGGAGCCCTTGACGGTGTCGTACATGTGCCAGCGCCAGTCGTCCTGCGGGTCGGCACTGGCAATCGCGCAGGTAATCCCCCCCTGGGCGGATACAGTGTGCGAACGGGTCGGGAACACCTTGGTGATTACCGCAGTCTTGAAACCCGACTGGGCCATTTGCAGGGCAGCGCGCATTCCCGCACCGCCGCCGCCGATTACGATCCCGTCAAAGGAAATGGTTCGCATGTTCGCCATAAATTACACACCCCACAGAATTTCAATGCCCCACACCGCGTAGTACACGGCCACTGCACCCAGCAGCATCTGCACCAGCACGCGCAGCACGGTCGCCTTGCCACCCATGGTGCGGCTGGTGATGTAGTCGGTCACCACAGACCAGAGACCGATCCAGGCGTGTGCAAGCGTGGAGAGAAGCGCCACCAGGCTGAAGATACGCATCCAGCCCTGGGCAAACAGCGCCGACCAGCTCTGGTAGCCGAAATCGTCGCTGAAGAAAATGAAACCCACAATAAAGAGGGTATAAGCCAGCAGCACCACTGCGGTCACCCGCTGGTACAGCCAGTCGAAAACGCCGCTGCGGCCGAAACTTGTGACTGTAGTTACCATAACCATACCCCTGTGAGCAGAATCAGGATTACACTGAGTACCAGCACCAGCACGGCGCCGCGACGACCACCCTCCAGGGACTCACCGATCCCCAGGTCCATCAGCAGGTGACGCACACCCGCGATCAAGTGGTAAATCAACGCTGCCAGGGAAGCCCACAGCAGGAGCTTGGCGGGAGTGCTGCTGAACAGCGCTGCCATATCGGCAAAACCCTGCTCCGAAGAGAGGCTGGCATCCAGCATATAAAGCAGCAGCGCAACCACGGCGAACAGGATCACGCCGGAGATACGGTGCAGGATGGAAACCAGAGCGGCAGCGGGAAGCTTGATAGTGGAAATGTCTAAATTGACTGGTCTGTTTTTGTTCACAGGAAAAACACCTTGTTGCCCTGAACGACCGGGCGCCCGTTAGCTTTCAATGGAGGGGCGAAATGCTTGCTGAACGTTTCACATCCATTCTGGCGAAGCCTTGTGCAGTCAGGCCGCACCGTGGCGCAAGCCGCGCGGATTATAGGCATTCGAGGTGCAAAACACAACGAAACGCCAGCCCCGCCCCCGGGCCCACCGCATACCGTGCCGGCGCCCTACCCCACCACCGGGGCAGGGAGTCCGGCGCCATCCCAGCCGAAGATATCGGGAAGCGCACCCCTCCCAGCAGCCGAATCCTCTCCCCAAAAGACGCACGGCCGAATATCCTGCCGTTTTTAGACTGACCGTCCACTCGTTTTGGTTTGACAATTCGGGGCCCGCCACTTAAGTTTGGCCCCGCCGAAATGACCGCTATGCCTCTGTCAGACAGGCATTCAGGCGGCATAAGAATAGTTTTAGGAGTCCGCAATGTCCGATAAAAAAGCGCAACTTACGGTCGACGGTATCGACGGCAGTATCGAAATGCCGGTACTCTCCGGCACCCTCGGCCCCGATGTTGTTGATGTCAGCAGCCTGACCGGCAAGGGCTTGTTTACTTACGACCCGGGCTTTGTATCCACCGCCTCCTGTGAGTCCAAGATCACCTACATCGACGGCGCCAAGGGCCAGCTGCTGCACCGCGGCTACCCGATCGAGCAGCTGGCGGAGCATTCGGACTACTTGGAGACATGCTACCTGCTGATGAACGGCGAACTGCCCTCAGCAGAGGAAAAGGAGAAGTACGTCGAGACCATCATGAACCACACCATGGTGCATGAGTCTATCGTCAACTTCTTTAAGGGCTTCCGCTACGACGCCCACCCAATGGCCATGATGTGTGGCGTAGTCGGCGCCCTCGCCTCCTTCTACCACGACTCCCTGGACATCAACGACCCCGAGCACCGCCGCATCTCGGCCCATCGCCTGATCGCGAAGATGCCGACCCTCGCGGCCATGTGCTACAAGCACTCCAAGGGCCAGCCGTTCATGTACCCGGACAACAGCCTGGGCTATGCCGAGAACTTCCTGCACATGATGTTCGGCAACCCCTGCGAGGCGAGCAAGGTGGATCCGGTGGTGGCCAAGGCCATGGACGTGATCTTCCTGCTGCACGCCGATCACGAGCAGAACGCCTCCACCTCCACCGTGCGCCTGGCGGGCTCCTCCGGTGCCAACCCGTTTGCCTGCATCTCCTCGGGCATCGCCGCCCTGTGGGGACCGGCGCACGGCGGCGCCAACGAGGCAGTGCTGAACATGCTGGAGGAGATCGGTGACGAGAGCCGTATCGACGAGTACGTCAAGAAGGCCAAGGACAAGAACGACCCCTTCCGCCTGATGGGCTTCGGCCACCGCGTGTACAAGAACTTCGATCCCCGCTCGCGTGTCATGCAGGGCATCTGCGACGAGGTACTGAGTGCCATGGGTGCCGAGAACGACCCGCTGCTGCGCATCGCCAAGAAGCTGGAGAAGATCGCCCTGGAGGACGATTACTTTGTGGAGAAGAAGCTCTACCCCAACGTGGACTTCTATTCCGGCATCATTATGAAGGCCATCGGCATCCCCACCGATATGTTCACGGTGATCTTTGCCACCGGCCGCACCGCCGGCTGGATTGCCCACTGGAACGAGATGATTTCCAATCCCTACAAGATTGGTCGTCCGCGCCAGTTGTACACCGGCTACACCGAGCGCGACTATGTGCCGCTGAACCAGCGCTGAGTCGCTGTGGCGACATCACCGCTCCCAAAAAACCCGGCTCTGCCGGGTTTTTTTTTGGCCCGTTCTCCCGCGAACCAAGCCTCCTCCCGACCTCCCACCCGCCGAGCGCACGCACCATGGCGGTGCAACCGCCACCACCGCCACCGCTGCGGTGTGAATAAAGTCTCACTAAAGAAACAAAATTGAAATTTATTGCTAATTTTGCAGTGTAAGACATAGACAATGACGGCAAAATTAGAAATTGGGAGCCTGTTTTCCCAAACATAAGCACAAGAACGGCAAAACAACGAATCAAGGGCCAACATTCATGTTCCGAATTTTTTCCGGCAAGTCGCGCGAAGACGAGCAGTCCCAGAACGACCGCTACTCCCGCAGCACCACACAGGGAGCCAAACCCGGGCGAACCATCAATTACGACCCCGCGCTCATCAACGCTCTCAAGAAGGACCACCACGAGCTGGTCGATGTTTTCCAGCGCATCTGGTCGGAGGGCTATGAGAAAAGGGATTTTCGCCAGCTCGCCCAGCTGCTCACGGTGTTCAAGTCCAATTTCCAGGCGCACCTGATCAAGGAGAACGTCCGCTTTTATGTCTACCTGGAACAGGCACTGGCAGAGGACGTGCACACACTGCAGATCGTCAAGGACTTCCGCACCGACATGAACGACATTGCCAATGCTGTGGTGCAGTTCTGCAAGCGCTATACCCACGAGGCCTTCTCGCAGGAAATGATCAGGGACTTCAAGCGCGATTACGAGAAGATCGGGGAGGCCCTGGTCAGGCGCGTCACACTGGAAGAAAAGGAGCTCTACACCCTTTACCAGCCCTCCTGAACCCTCCCCCCACCGGCGCCGGGCCAGCCCGGCGCTGCCGCACCCTTCCGCTCATCTCCCAACGCCTTATTTATGGGACTTTGTTCCTGCTTTTCGTGTTTGAAAGGCATTAAAATCCACAAAATATAAAAATTTAAGAACATAAGAATAATGGAATGCCGGCAAGGCTTGTGGCTCGGTGTCGCCGGGCCAGGCCCAGTGCAGCAATTTTAGCGGGGGTAACACGTGACCGGACTCTTGGCGGAGCCTCGGGAGTCGGGACTGCATGCCATACAGGCTGTGGCCGATCCAGACTATCCCATATATGTCGTAATCGGGGCTGGCCCGGTCGGCGTGCGCTGTGCACAAAAGCTGCTTGAATACAGCACGGAAGCCCAGGTAGTTGTCATCGGGGCGGAAGATGAGGCTCCCTACAACCGGGTGCGCTTGTCCCAGTACCTGTCGGAGGAAGTCTCCCGGGAGGAACTGGACAATCCTGTACGCACCGAGCCCCACCCTCGCCTGGCGGAATTCACGAATTGCCGGATAGTCCGCATCGACCGTGCTTCCCGCCGGGTGTACGACCAGCACGGCAACGCCCAGCCCTACACCAAGCTCATACTCGCCACAGGCTCCAGGCCGGCAATCCCGGATATTCCCGGCATCCGGCTGGGCAGGATCCTGCCCTTCCGCAGTCTCGGCGACGCCCGCACCCTGCTGGAGCTGCGACAGAGCAGTCGCTGCATCTGCGTGATCGGCGCCGGGGCACTGGGGCTGGAGGCGGCCGCCGCCCTGAAGACCCGCAACAATCGCGTGGTCCTGCATTCAAGGGCGGGCCTGCTTGGCGGCCGGCTGAGCCGGGAGGCCGAATCTTACCTGACCGATGCCCTCGAGGCGCTGCAGATAGAGCTGCGCTCAGGCGTGGAGGTCTCGGCCTTTCACGGTCCCGACAGGGTCAGGCAGGTGGAATTTTCCGATGGTAACCGGCTGGAGGCCGATGCAGTGGTGCTCTGCACCGGCATTGCTCCGGAGACGGGACTGGCTGAGGCATGTGGTCTCGATAGAGGACGCGGCATCCTGGTCTCGCCCCAGATGCAAACCAGCGACCCCGATATCTACGCGGTGGGCGAGTGCGCGGAATTCGAGCAGAAGGTTTACCAGCTCGTCAGGCCCGGTTACCAGCAGGCCGAGGTCTGCAGCCGGCATATCTGCGCCCCCGCCAGCAGGCAGGAGAGTGACGAACGCTACGCCGGCAGCCATACAGATATCGAGTTGAAAATCTCGCATATCCCCTGCGTTATCCTCGGCGAAGAAACTGTCGGTACTGGCCCTGAAACGCGGCGATATACCTACCGCAATCGCTTCCGGGGGCTGTTTCGTGAGCTGGTGGTTCGCAACGGAACCATCGTCGCCGCAACCAGCATCGGAACCTGGGGGGAAATCAATCGCGTCCGGCAAACCATCGCCACCAACGACAGGATTTCCGCCCGCCGCCTGGCGAAGTTCGAGGAGAGTGGTGAGTTATGGCAGGAGGGAGCGTCCCCCGGCATCAAGGAACAGCCGGCGAGCTACCTGGTGTGCCAGTGTAACGGCGTGACCAAGGGTGAGCTGTGCGGGGCCATCTCTTCCGGGAAACGCACCCTGCAGGAACTCCAGCTAGCCACCGATGCGGGATCGGTCTGCGGCAGCTGTCGCCCGCTCATTGCCGAACTGCTGGATACCCCGGCGCCCAACCTGGTGATGCGGCATGCGCGCGGGATCCTGGTCACCTCAATACTGTCGCTGGCACTGATAGCCATTGCCGTGCTGCTGCCCCCCACCCCGGTGGCGGAGAGCGTCCAGGCGCACTGGTACTGGGAAAAAATCTGGTATGACAATTTCTGGAAACAGGTCAGCGGCTACACCCTGTTGGTCCTGTGCCTGCTCACCGCGAGCCTCAGCCTGCGCAAGCGCTGGCAGCGCCTGAAGGCCGGTCATGTGGATCACTGGCGTTACGTGCACAGTGTCATTGGCCTGCTGGCGCTGCTGGTGCTCGTTGTTCACACCGGCTTTCGGCTGGGGGAAAACCTCAACCTGGCCCTGATGCTCGTTTTCCTCGCCGCCACCACAACTGGTGCATTGGTGGGCGTCTTCATGGCGAGAAATCACCACTGGACCGATATGAAACTGCGTGAGCACCGCAAGTGGTGGTCGCGGGTGCACTACGCATTGCTCTGGGCACTGCCCGTGCTGCTGTTTTACCACGTATTGGCGGTGTACTACTTCTAAATGAAAAAGTATCAATTCAAGTTCTGGCATTACGGCCTGCTGGTGACGCTGCTCGCCGGGGCCGCCATCACCTATAACCTGGAAGCGTCTGACAGGAGCTTCTTTATCAGTGGCGAGCCTACCCATGGGCACCACCAGATCGAGCTGGCGTGCTCTACCTGTCACGGAGACGGATTCGCTGGCCAGGAGTTCCTGCAACAGGCCTGCCTGGACTGCCACGCCGACGAACTGGCAGCTGCAGATGACAGTCACCCCGCCCGGAAATTTCTCGATCCCCGCAACGCTGCGCTGCTGGCCAAACTTGATGCCCGTCGTTGCGTTACCTGCCATACCGAGCACAAACCGGAAATTACCCGCGACATGGGCGTCACCCTGGCGGGGGACTTCTGTTTTCACTGCCACCAGGATATAGCCGATGACCGGTCAAGCCATGAAGGGCTGGGCTTCGAGAGCTGCGCCAGCGCCGGCTGTCACAACTACCACGACAACCAGTATCTCTACGAAGACTTCCTCACCGCACATATCGGTGCGCCGGCCGTGTTGCCGGCCGGTCACCTGCCGGTGCGCAACGGCCTGGCGCAGTGGAAGGAGAACAACCCGGAGAAGGCCCCGCTCGGCCACGCGGATGCGGACCTGGAGACAGGGGCGGCAGGCGACCACACATCAAGCGACATACTCGGCGACTGGTCCGCAAGCCCGCACGCACAGGCAGCGGTCAACTGCAGCGGCTGCCACGCGGGTGGCAAGATGCAGTTCAGCAGTGCCGAAATCGTCGCCCAGTGTGGCGAATGCCACGCAGCACAGAGGGAAGGTTTCACCAGTGGCAAGCACGGCATGCGGCTGTCCGCCAACCTTCCCCCGGGCTTTGCCGAAACCTCCGGCAATATTTCTCCCACCGAGGCCTGGCTGCCGATGAAGGCCGGCGCGGAAGGGGAGCTGAGCTGCACCAGTTGCCACGGACCGCACGAGATAAATACAAAGTTTGCCACGGTGGATGCCTGCCTCGGCTGCCATAACGACGAGCACAGCCTGGCCTACCGCCAGTCAGCCCACTTCCGCGAATGGGAGAGCGGTGGCACCGGCGGGGTCAGCTGTGCCAACTGCCACTTGCCCCGGGAAACCCATGACGGACTGGTGCGAACCAACCACAACCAGAACCACAACCTGCGGCCCAACGAGAAGATGCTGCCGGTCTGCCTCAGCTGCCACGGCATCGAGTTTGCAGTATCGGCCCTGGCGAGCAAGCCCGTGGTGCGCAGCAATTTCAGCGCGCCGCCAGCCGATGGGCACGACACCTTCGAGCTAATCCGCGAGCGCATTGCGCGAATCCGCTCCAGATAGGCCCATACCAGCCGAATACCGAAAAGATAATTCCAGCAAAATCCCGATAGGAGGGTAAAACATGCGTATCCTTGCCTGCATCATTGCAGCCACAACAGTGCTCACAGCCTGCTCTAAAAATACTGGCATAGCCCCGGAACGAATGGCAGATGCGATTTTCGCCGTGATCGAGGCCGACCGGGCCAGCTACACCAATAATGTGGTCAACCGACTGCAGAATGAGGAGAAGGTCATCAAGGCGGATGAGCACTGGAAAGACAACCAGGCGCTGCCGCTGCCGGCCCAGATGATGCGCATGGGTGCAGAGCGGGTGGCCGAGCAGCAGGCGGGCTTTAACTACGCCCTGCTCTCGCTGTGGGCGATCAACAAGCAGAACAAGCCCCGCACCGAGCTGGAGAAGCAGGGTCTCGAATTCATCATCGACAACCCAGGCCAGAACTTCTATGGCACTGAAAAGCTGGGCGATACCGAGTACTTCACTGCGGTCTACCCGGACGTGGCAGTATCCCCGGCCTGCGTCAGCTGCCACAACGACCATGCCGACAGCCCACGCACCGATTTCGAACTCGGGGAGACCATGGGCGGCGTGGTGATCCGCATCCCGCTGTAATCACGGGCGGGCTCCTGCAAAGGCGTCATCTCGTGGCGGCGACCGGGAAACCGGTCCCCGCCACAGCCCACGCGGCCGCACTTTAGCAACGCTTTGGCATATGCCGGGCGTTTCAAATCATAAAAATAAATAAGCCTGAATCGGCGCCGATTCTGGCAGGAAATTTTTTCAGCCACACAAAGAAATAGCGGCCGAATTCATTTCGACCGCTCCCTCTCTTTAAGCTGGCTGGCTCTACTCCCGCTGTTCACTCGCTGAAGTCGTTGTTTCAGACCAGTGGTTACCCGCTGTGGGTATATTTACGGGTTAGTCCAGCCTCCGTTACGGACCGCTTGTTGTTGCCGCTTCACACTGCAAGAAGTGTTGAAGCTGCTTACCCGGGCAATGTCTATATTAAGGTCAGCACCCCCGTTTCCCAACTCCAGGAGAGCCACCATGCCCTACGCCAATCCCACCGAACTGCCGGACAATGTCAGGAATGTGCTTCCCATGGACGCACAGGAGGTTTACCTGGAGGCGTTCAACAGCGCCTGGGACAAGTACGAGGATCCCAACGACCGCAGGGGGGCCACCCGGGAGGAGGCCGCCCACGCGGGGGCCTGGGCGGCGGTAAAAGCGAAATACGAGGAAGACGACGACGGCGACTGGCACCCGAAGCACTGAACCGGGGCAGGTGCTGCCCCCCGGGCGGCACCTGAGCGACCTCAGTACCCGGTCACCTTCCCTTCCCTGAGGGGGTGAATCAGCCCCTCCAGCCCCTCGATCCTGATTTCCAGGGCCAGCGCCAGCAGGTGCCCCAGGCGGCCCTGCGGGAACCCTTTCTTCGCAAACCAGAGCAGGTATTCCTCCGGCAGGTCGATCAACACACGTCCGGCATACTTGCCGAAAGGCATCGGCATGCGGGCGATATCTACCAGGTCCTTCTTCTCAAACATTTATCGGCCTTAACTGCGCACTGACTTCTGGCCGCCATTATCCGACAGGAGCTGACCCGGAGCCAGATTGGGAACTCCCGGCTCGCGACAATAGTATTCCCCGGCGAATCACTATTGATGCGTGATCAGGAGTATTTATGTCCATGCAAACCCTCAAACACGCGGGACTCGCGTCCCTGCTAACGGCCGGCCTCCTTTTCTCGGGCTGTGCCAATATGAGCGATACCGACCGCCGAATCGGCACCGGCGCAGGCATTGGTGCCGTTACCGGTGCCCTGATCTCAGGCGGCCGCCCCGGTGCCACGGCAGCGGGCGCCGTTCTCGGCGCGGGCGCCGGCTGGCTCTACGACCGCAACAAGAAGCGGTACTACCGCTACGACCGCCACGGCAATCGCATCTATCGCTAGGACGGTGAACGGCCCTGCCCTTCCGGGCAGGGCTGCTTCCTCCGCAGCTCATCGCGAGGGATAGGGGCAGCCCTTATCCCTGCCCGGCGGCTGCGAACCGGCCGTGGCGATCGCCCAGGGACGGCTCGCCCTCTCCTCTGCCTTTACCCACATCTCCTCGTATTCCCTGGACTCCCATTGAGGTCACTTTTGCCCTGTTCGGTGACCGCCGTTTTCCCCGTGGGCCAAGTATGGGAATATGAGAACATCGTGACCGGCCGTGGCGGTCGCACTGACATCTCACACTGCAACAAATAAAACCAAGGAAAAGCCGTGAAACCTATCCATCCATCAAAAATCCTGGGGCTGTCCCTGGCTGTCGCGCTGCTGGCAGCCTGCGACAAGCCCGCTGATGCCGGCGCCGGAGCAACGGACACCGTAAGCACTGTTTCCACCGAGGGCATGTGGATGCCGAGCCAGCTGCCCCAGCTGGGTGACAAGCTGCAGGGCCTCGGCCTGGAGCTGGATCCGAAAACCATGACCGATCTCACCGAGTTCCCCATGAACGCGGTGATCAGCCTGGGCGGTTGCACGGCCTCATTCGTATCCCCGGAAGGTCTGGTGGTGACCAACCACCACTGCGCCTACGGCTCCATCTCCTACAACTCCACCGAGGACAACGACCTGCTGGCCAACGGCTTCCTGGCCAGGTCGCTGGACGAGGAACTGCCCGCGGCACCCGGCTCCCGGGTCTATGTCACCGTGGATATGAACGACGTAACCGACAAGATCGACGGTGCCCTCAGCGAGGGTATGGACGGTGCCGCCCGCTTCGCCGCCATCGAGGACGCCAAGAAGGGACTGGTGTCCGACTGTGAAGCCGACCCCGGCCATCGCTGCGAGGTTTACAGCTACTACGGCGGCGCCAGCTATTACCTGATCAAGCAGCTGGAAATCCGCGATGTGCGCCTGGTCCACGCCCCCGCCTCCTCGATCGGCAAGTTCGGTGGCGATATCGACAACTGGATGTGGCCGCGCCACACCGGCGACTACTCCTTCCTGCGCGCCTATGTCGGTCCCGATGGCAAGCCGGCGGACTATTCCGAGGACAACGTTCCGTACCAGCCGCGGCACCACCTGACCGTCTCCACCGAGGGCCCGCAGGAAGGCGACTTCGTGATGGTGGCGGGCTATCCGGGCAGCACCAACCGCTACCGCACCGCGACGGAGGTGGACAACAATTTCAACTGGTACTACCCCACCATGCAGAAGGTACTGGCGGACTGGTCGGCGGTGATCGGCGAGGCCACGGCGGGCAACAAGGACGCGGAGCTGAAGTACGCCAGCCTGGTGGCCGGCCTGAACAACTACTCCAAGAACTTCACCGGCATGCTGGAGGGCTACGGCCGCAGTGACCTGCTCGCACGCAAGCGCCAGCTGGAAAACGACCTGCAGGCCTGGATCGAGGCCAACCCGGAATCCGCCGAGAAGTACGCCTCCCTGATCACCGACCTGCAGGAACTGGTCAACGAGAAGCAGTCCACCCAGGAGCGCGACCTGGTACTGCGCTTCATGGACCGCTCCGCCATGCTGAGCGCGGCCCGCGACCTCTATCGCCTGAGCCTGGAGAAGCAGAAGCCGGACATGGAGCGAGAGCCTGGCTACCAGGAGCGCGACATGACCCGGTTCACCGAGAGCATGAAGCGCATCGAGCGCCGCTTCCACCCGCAAGTGGACCGGGCCATCTGGACCTACTTCATCGAGCGCTACAATGCCCTGCCGGAGACCCAGCGTATCGCCAGCTTCGACGCCTTCCTCGGCGACAGCGCCAGCGGTAAGGCCCTGCAGGAAAAGCTGTCCGCGATGTATGAAGCAACCGGCCTGACCGAGACCGAAGCACGCCTCGCCTGGATGGAGAAGTCACCCGAGGAGTTCCGCGCGAGCGACGACCCCTTCATCCAGCTGGCTGTATCCATGTATGAAGACATGCATGCGATCGAACTGCAGGACAAGGCCATGACCGGCCGCTTCGCCGAACTGCGCCCGCGCTATATGGACCTGCTGATCGCCTATTACGAGGAGCAGGATAAGCCGGTCTACCCGGATGCCAACGGTTCACTGCGTGTAACCTATGGCCTGGTGAAAGGCTATACGCCTCCGGCCGGCACTATCCAGGGCCCGGCAGATGGCAACGACGGCAAGGACGGCTTTGTTCCGTTCACCACCCTGCGCGGTATCAAGGCCAAGTACACCGGTGAGGACCCGTTCGATGCGCCGCAGGCACTGCTGGATGCCATCGAGGAAAAAGCCTACGGCCGCTTCTATGACGAGCAACTGGACTCGGTACCGGTGAATTTCCTCTCCACGGTGGATATCACCGGCGGCAACTCCGGTTCCGCCACCATGAACGGCAAGGGCGAGCTGATCGGCCTGGCTTTCGACGGCACCTACGACAGCATCAATGCCGACTGGGACTTCAATGACAATACCCGCGCCATCCACGTGGATGTGGAATACATGTTGTGGGTAATGGAGAAGGTCGACGGCGCCCACAACCTGCTGGAGGAGATGGGTGTGGCGGCGGAATCGGTGGCGGCAGAGACTGCCCACTGAGCCCTGCCCCGTGAGGACAAAAAAGCCGGCGCTTGCGCCGGCTTTTTTATGTCTCCCGGCCGGGTTTTCGTCACGCCGGCACAGGCCAGCAACCTTATCACCGGCCCCCAGCCAGGAGGATCGGCCGGCTGGACGCGGGCAACGGCAACAGCGGGCAAGTAACGGCGTCATGCCGCTGGGCCGGCACCCCGGCGAAGGCCGGTATCCAGACACCTCAAGGGTTCAGAGAGCGCTTATCTCACGGCGAGCCTCGGGGCTTGATTCGGCCATACCGGGAAGGAAACAGGAGTGCAAAAGATTCAATAAAAGGAAAAAGAGTTCAAAGCAACTTGGTCTTGGTCTTGCCACATCGCTGGCACCGGTACTCGGTCACCAGCTTTCCCTGCTTCACGTCGAACTTGCGCTCGGTGACCACCTGCCACTTGTGGAATCCATCGCGACACAGGCTCTTGCCCCGGTGCTTCTCCCAGGCGGTCTTCTTCTTGAACTGGATTACATCACCCATCGCTGCTCCCTTATACCACTTCGCCGGCGGCATGGCCTGAAGCCCAGGCCCACTGGAAATTGTATCCCCCCAGCCAGCCGGTCACGTCCAGCACCTCGCCGATAAAGTAGAGCCCCGGCTGCGATTTGCATTCCATGGTGCGCGAGGAAACAGCATCCGTGTCCACCCCACCCAGGGTCACTTCCGCGGTGCGGTAGCCCTCGGTGCCCGCCGGCACGAGCCGCCAGGTCTGCAGCTCCTCCCCGATGGTGGCCAGCTCGGCCGGGCTGAACTGCTTCAGCGGGCGGCTCTCGATATTTCTTTCGGCCAGGAAGTGCTGGGCCAGTTTCCTGCTCCACAGACTCGCCAATATCGTGTGCAGGTGCGCCTCGGGTTTCTCTGCCCGCTGCTGGTTCAGCCACTGCGCCAGCTCCCGGTCCGGGGCCAGGTCGAAGGTCACCGCCTCTCCCTCGCGCCAGTGGCTGGAGACCTGCAACACTGCCGGCCCGCTCAGGCCGCGGTGGGTGAACAGCATCTGCTCATGGAAAGAGCCCTCGCCACAACTGGCGGTTACCGGCAGGGCGCTGCCCGGCAGTTCCTGCTGCCGCTCCAGCTGGCGCCCGTGCAGGGTAAAGGGCACCAGCGCCGCGCGGGTGGGCACGATATTGAGGCCGAACTGCCGGGCGATATCGTAGCCGAAGCCGCTGGCGCCCATGGTGGGAATCGACAGCCCGCCGGTCGCGACCACCAGGGACTCGCACTGCACCCTACCCAGGCTGCTCTCCACCCGGTAGCCGCTATCCAGCGGCACCACTGCCTCGATACTACAGCGGGTGCGGATCTGCACCCGGGCGTCGCGGCATTCCGCCAGCAACAGGTCGACAATGTCCTTCGACTTGTTGTCGCAGAACAGCTGGCCGAGGGTTTTCTCGTGGTAGGGGATGCCGTGCTTCTCCACCAGCGCGATAAAGTCCCACTGGGTGTAGCGGGCCAGCGCCGACTTGCAGAAATGCGAATTCTCGCTGTAGAAGTTCTCCGGCCCGGTATAGAGGTTGGTGAAATTACAGCGCCCACCGCCGGACATCAGGATCTTCTTCCCCACCTTGTTGGCGTGGTCCAGCACCAGCACGCTGCGCCCTCGCTGGCCCGCCACCGCCGCGCACATCAGCCCGGCCGCACCGGCACCGATCACCAGTACATCAACCTGTTCGGGCAGGGGTTTGGGGGCGGCTTCTTTCATGGGAAGGAGGACAGACGGGGCCGGGCGCAGTTGGCGCCCGGCAAGAATCAAAGGGTATCAGGCGCGCGGCAGGGTGACGCCGCGCTGGCCCTGGTACTTGCCGCCGCGGTCCTTGTAGGACACGTCACAGACTTCGTCGGACTCGAAGAAGAGCATCTGCGCCACGCCTTCGTGGGCGTAGATCTTGGCTGGCAGGTTGGTGGTATTGGAAAACTCCAGGGTCACGTGGCCCTCCCACTCCGGCTCCAGCGGCGTCACGTTCACGATGATGCCGCAGCGCGCGTAGGTGGACTTGCCCAGGCAGATGGTCAATACCGAGCGCGGGATACGGAAGTATTCCACGGTGCGGGCCAGGGCGAAGGAATTGGGCGGGATCACGCAGGAATCCCCCTCTACATCGACAAAGCTGTTCTCGTCGAAGGTCTTGGGATCCACGGTCGCGGAGTGCACGTTGGTGAAGATCTTGAACTCGCCCGCGCAACGCACGTCGTAGCCATAGCTGGAGGTGCCATAGGAAATCAGGCGCTCGCCGCTGCCATTGTGGCGCACCTGGCCGGGCTCAAACGGCTCGATCATGCCGTGTTGCTCGGCCATCCGGCGAATCCACTTGTCGGATTTGATACTCACTCCGCCCCCCTGTTCGAATAGGCTGTGCTGGTCAGTTTGCTGGTATATGAAGAGGCCGAATCATAGCCGGTTTGCACTGTGCAAAAAAGTGCCAATCGCGACTGCATGGCTCCACCCCATCCTCATCCCGCTCCCGGACCGATATCCCATGGGCTCCCGATTTCATCCGGCACCGGCGGTAGATGAAACCGGCGCCTCCAGGCTCCCACCCCCTTGTTGCCCCACACCAACTACTGTATAAATTGCCAGTAATAACTGTACAAAAACACAGTCCTAACCCCGACAGGGAGCAAAGCGCGAGGGCAGAAACCGTGAGCAGTGCCGAAAACCTTTTGCAAAACAAGCAGTTAACTGATGGGCTGAAGCAACAGCGGCTCGACCAGCTACTGGCCCGGGCCGACATCTGGCAGGCAGCCAATGAGCACCGGCGCCAGCGCAGCGGCATCACCACCGGCTACGCCGGGCTGGATGCCCTGCTGGCCGGCGGCGGCTGGCCCCGCGGCGCCACTACCGAGCTGTTGGTGGACCAGGCCGGTATCGGCGAACTGGGCCTGTTGCTGCCCGCGCTGGCGGAACTCACCCGCCGGGAGCAGATGGTGGTGCTGGTGAACCCGCCACACATCCCCTATGCCCCGGCCCTGGCCAGCGCCGGCGTGCAGCTGGAGAAACTGCTGATCCTGCACCCCCAGGGCCCCCGCGACAGCCTCTGGGCCATGGAGCAGTCGCTGCAGTCCGGCTGCTGCGGCGCCCTGCTCAGCTGGCAGGAGCGGCAACCGCCAGCCGACAAGGACCTGCGGCGCCTGCAGGTAGCCGCACGCGAGGGGGACTGCCTCCACTTCCACTTCCGCCCGCAGTCCTGCGCCGCCAGCCCGTCACCCGCCAGCCTGCGCCTGCAGCTGGCCAGTGATGGCGACCAGCTGGCCCTGCAACTGCTGAAGCAGCTGGGAGGGCGTACCGGCCAGCGGCTGCACCTGGCCCGCGCCGCGGACCTCACCCGCCGCGACCGGCCACTGCACTGAGCGCCGCGTAAGCGACTGTAGGAGCGGCCCATGGCCGCGATCAATCTCCTGGATATGTGGTAATCGACAAAGAAACGGGAAGAAACGGAAAATCACCATGCTCTGGCTCTGCATACAATTTCCCCGCCTGCCACTGCAGGCCCTGACCCGCGCCCAGCGCGGCGGCCCCGAAGACGTGCCACGGGCCGTGGTGGAGCAACAGCTGGTGGTGGACGCCAACCGCGCCGCGCGGGCACGCGGGGTGCACAGCGGGCTCACCATCGCCACCGCCTGCGCCCTGTGCGCCGAGATCGAGCTGCTGCCGCGGGATACGGAACGCGAGGCGCGGCTGCTGCAGGAGCTGGCCCAGTGGGGCTACAGCTTTACCCCGGTGGTATCCCCCCGCGCGGCGGGTGCCCTGCACACCGGCGATGGCGATTACGCCTGCCTGTACCTGGAGCTGGGCGGCTGCCTCAAAGCCAATGGCGGGCTGGAGCCGCTGCTGCAACAGTTGCGCAGCGAACTGCGCCAGATGCACATCAGCGCCTTCATGGGCCTCGGCCACAGCCCCAGCGCCGCCCATATGCTGGGACAGCTGGAAGAACACCGTCAGTGGCTGGCAGGGGCCAAAGCCCCTCCCAGCCCCCAGCAGTGGCGCCAGTGGATCAGCTTCGCCCCCGGCAAGCTGCTCGACTGCGACCACAAGACCATAGCCAAGCTCTATGCCTGTGGCATCAAGCGGGTCAGCCAGCTGCTGGCCATCCCGCTGTCGGAAGTCGGCAGCCGCTTCGGGCGGGACTTTGTCGACTACCTGGCGCGCCTCAACGGCACCCGCCACGACCCGGTGCCCAGCTACCAGCCACCGCCGGAATTCCACAGCGAACTGTTTTTCCCGAGCCCGCTGGACAACAGCGAGCAGCTGCTGTTTCCCGCCGGCCGGCTGGTGCGGGAGTTGTGCCAGCAACTGCAGCGCCGCCAGCTCTACAGCCAGCAGTTGCGCTGGAAACTGGATTTCGGCCAGCAGGGCTGCAAGGTGGTGAGCGTGGAGATCTCGCGCCCGCTGCTCGACGCCCAGCGGCTGATCGCCCTCACCAAATTGCAACTGGAACGAATCGTACTGGAGCAGCCGGTGCAGGCTCTTGAGCTGACCTGCGATCGGCTGCAGTCCCTGGGCCAGGAGACCGTGGACGACGACCTGTTCGGCGAGGCGAGCCGGGTGCAGCGCAGCCACCAGCTGCTGGACCGGCTCCGCGCCCGCCTCGGCCACCAGGCCCTCTCCGGCGTCAGCCTGAAGGAGAGCCACCTGCCGGAACAGGCCTGGCAGAGCGCCGACAGCCTGGTGCTGCAGAGCCGCCAGCGCGGCCACCGGGTACAGCCAGTCAACGCCGCCCGCCCCAGCTGGCTGCTGCCACGCCCGGACCGAATCCAGTGCCGGCAGCAGCGGCTCTTCTACCGCGGCGAGCTGCGCCTGCTACAGGGCCCCGAGCGCATCGACGGCTACTGGTGGCAACACCGCCGCCACGCCCGCGACTACTACATCGCCCGCGGCGAGGAAGGCGGCCTCTACTGGGTATACCAGGACCTCACTTCCGAGGACTGGTACCTGCACGGGATCTACGCGTGATGCATCAAGCCCGTAGCCCCCTGCACTGGATGCCGGCCTTCGCCGGAGTCGATGTGACTACCGTCGTCATCCCGCTGGGCCGGCACTCCGGCGCAGGCCGGGATCCAGAAAACCACCGGACCAGAAGGTATGCACAGACAACCCTGTGTCTACATCCTCGCCAGCAAGCGCAACGGCACACTCTACACGGGAGTCACTTCGAGCCTGGCCCAGAGGATCTGGCAACACAGGGATGGGCTTTCTGAAGGTTTCACGCACAAATATGGAGTGAGGGATCTGGTCTGGTATGAGCTTCACAGCACCATGACCTCTGCCATCACGTGGGAAAAGCAAATTAAAAGCTGGCGGAGGGCCTGGAAGCTGAAAATGATCGAGCGTTTTAACCCGGCCTAGCGAGACCTGTATCAGGAGATTCTCTGAACTGCTGGGGCAAACTTTACTTATGAGCCACCACCTCTGGATGCCGGCCTGCGCCGGCATAACGGCAATAATGGATGAGAAACCTCGCGGAATTTTAAACATGCTTATCCCCGACAGAAATACGAGGCCACGCTCAGGAAACCCCGATAATGGGACCCGTTTGGAGCCATAGCAGAGAGAGTAAAGGTAACACCGGAAATCTGAAAAAAACCGCCCGTCATCCCGGCGCATGCCGGGATCCAGAAACCACAGGAATCAGCTACTGGCACAGGGGGAGGTGCGAAGTAAAACAGAGTATCCGCAATCAAAATGCAGTACGCCGAACTCTTCTGCCAGAGCAACTTCTCATTCCTGCAGGGCGCCTCGCACCCGCAGGAGCTGGTAACCCGCGCCCACGAGCTGGGCTACCGCGCCCTGGCCATCACCGACGAATGTTCGCTCTCGGGCGTGGTCCGTGCCTACAAGCAGCTGGGGGAACTGAAGACGGAGGGCTGCCAGCTGAAACTTATCTGCGGCAGCTACTTCCGCCTTAGCGACATTGCGTGTGAAGTAGTGCTGCTGGCCCCGGACCGGGATGCCTACAGTGAGCTCTGCCAGCTGATTTCCGCCTCCCGCCTGCGGGCAGAAAAAGGCAGCTACCGCACCACCCTGGATGACCTGCTGCACACTTGCCACAAATGCATCGCCCTCTGGCTGCCCCGCCAGCGGCCACTGGAGATGCCCGCTGCACTGAAAGCCCACTTCCACGAGCGGCTCTATATCGCCTTCAGCAACCACCTGCTGTCGCGCCAGAACCAGCACAATGAGGAACTGTTACAGCTGGCCGATTGCGAGCAGCTGCCGCTGGTAGCCACCGGTGCGGTGCTGATGCACTGCCGCAGCCGCAAGCCCCTGCAGGATGTGCTCAATGCCTGCTACCACAACTGCACCCTGGACGAGCTGGGCTACCGCCTCGAACAGAACGCCGAGCGCTACCTGCGCCCGCTGGAAGAGATTGAGAGGCTCCAGCCGCCGGAGGCCATCGCCAACACCACCGCCATCGCCGACCGGTGCCATTTCAGCCTGGATGAGTTGCGCTACCAGTATCCTTCGGAAGTCCTGCCCGCCGGCCGGGAAGCCGGCGAGTATTTGCGCGAGCTGGTGGAGGCCGGGGTAAAGGCGCGCTGGCCCCGGGGACCGGAGCCACGCATCGCGGGGCAGATCGAGAAGGAGCTGGCGCTGATCGCCGAGCTCGGCTACGAGCACTACTTCCTCACCATCCACGATATTGTCCAGTACGCCCGCAGCCGGCATATCCTCTACCAGGGCCGCGGTTCGGCGGCCAACTCGGTGGCGTGTTACTGCCTGTTTATCACCGAGATCGACCCTCACAAGATCGGCCTGTTGTTCGAGCGTTTCATTTCCCGTGAGCGCAACGAGCCGCCGGATATCGACGTGGACTTCGAGCACGAGCGGCGCGAGGAAATCATCCAGTACATCTATGAAAAATACGGCCGTGAGCGCGCCGGGCTGGCCGCCACCAAGATCAGCTACCGCTTCAAGAGCGCCCTGCGGGATATCGGCAAGGCCCTGGGGCTGGGCAGCGCCACCATCGAGCAACTGCTGGCGGAGCGCACCTGGTGGGACACCATGGAGGATTTCCCCCGCCAGATGCAGAAAGTGGGGATCGACCCCCGCAGCAGTGCCGGGCGCATGCTGCCGCGACTGATGGAGCAGATCCACGGCTTCCCCCGCCACCTGTCCCAGCATGTGGGCGGCTTCGTCATTACCGAGCAGCCATTGCACACCCTGGTGCCGATCGAGAATGCCGCCATGGAAGACCGCACCATCGTGCAGTGGGACAAGGAGGATATCGAGGACCTGAAACTGATGAAGGTGGATATCCTGGCCTTGGGCATGCTCACCGCCCTGCGCAAGTCGCTGACCTATATGCGCCTCTACGGTCCCAGCCTGCGCCTGCAGGATATCCCTACCGAGGACCCGGCCGTCTACGAGATGATGTGCCGCGCCGACACGGTGGGTGTGTTCCAGGTCGAGTCCCGTGCCCAGATGAGCATGCTGCCGCGGCTGCAGCCGCGCAATTTCTACGAGCTCACCATCGAGATCGCCATAGTGCGGCCCGGCCCCATCCAGGGCGGCATGGTGCATCCCTACCTGAAGCGCAAGCAGGGGCTGGAACCGGTCAGCTATCCGCATGAGAACCTGCGTCCGGTACTGGAACGGACCCTGGGGGTACCCATCTTCCAGGAACAGGTAATCCAGCTGTCCATGGTGGCCGCCGGCTTCAACGGCGGCGAGGCCGACCAGCTGCGCCGCGCCATGGCCAGCTGGGGTAAGAACGGCAACCTCTACCAGTTCCAGGACAAGCTGGTGGCCGGCATGCTCAAGAACGGCTACCGGCCGGACTTTGCCCAGCAGCTGTTCGAGCAGATGAAGGGCTTCGGCTCCTACGGCTTCCCCGAATCCCACTCCGCCAGCTTCGCCCTGCTGGCCTACTTCTCCGCCTGGATCAAATGCCACCACCCGGCGGCCTTCTACTGCGGCCTGCTCAACAGCCAGCCCATGGGCTTCTACGCCCCGGCACAACTCGTCTACGACGCCCAGCGCCACAACGTGAAGGTGCTGCCTATCGACGTGCTCTACAGCCACTGGGATCACCAGATAGAGTTCGCCGACAACACTTCCCCTTCCCTATCGTCATCCCGGCGCATGCCGGGATCCAGTGAACCGCAGGGGGTAAAACTGGCACCGGACGAGCGCCAAACCACACCCATGCTCCGCCTCGGCCTGCGCCTGGTAAAGGGCCTGGAACAACAGAGTGCAGATACCATCTGCCAGCTGCGCGAGGAGCACGAAATCACCTCCATGGCCCGGTTCCGCCAACTCACAAATCTGCATCGGGACCAGCTGGCCCTTCTAGCCAGCGCCAATGCCTTCCGCAGCCTGGCCGAGAACCGCTACCTGAACACCTGGGAATCACTGGACCGGGAGGATGAGGCTGCCAGCGGCCACTCCCATATCCCGTCCAATACCGTCGAGGACAACACCTACAGCGACTACGCCAGCACCGGGCTGACCCTGCGGGAACACCCCATCGCCCTCCTGCGCCGACGCGAGGAGTTCCGCCACTGCCTGAAAGCGCGGGACCTGGCCCACTGCCGTGACGGCAAGCAGGTAAACGTGATCGGGTTGGTGACCTGCCGGCAGCGACCGGGCAGCGCGGCGGGAGTGATGTTCATGACGCTTGAGGACGAGACCGGCACGGTCAACCTGGTACTGTGGGAACAGGTGCAGCAACGCTATCGGTCAGAGATCAGGCGGGGCAATGTGCTGGAAGTCAGTGGAAGGGTTCAGGTAGGTGTCGAGGGGGAGGGAAGTGATTACTCGGTGATTCACCTGGTCGGCCGGGAAATCCGCTGTCTTGCCTGGCAAGAGGTCCAGGCCGTGCGCAGCTTTAAATAACGGCGAACCAGCTGCCTACCGCTCGCAGCCGTTCCAGTACGGCCAGTTTTTCTTAAACCAAAAAACCAAAAAAATCCCCGCACTAGGCGGGGATTTTTTCAGGCGAGCACTATGCGGAGCCAGTAATCGGGCTCTCGCTGCTCTCCTGACCCAACCTTACTGACAGCCAGAAGGCAGGTGGTTCGGGTTGGCCAGGCCGGCACAGGTCCACTGGGAGATCTGGCCGCCATTGATGAGCGGGGTCAGGGTCATGGTCTGACCAGCCAGTACACCGGCATCGAACGGAACGGAAATCACACCCATAGCGGCGACTGTCACACCACCATCGGTGATGTACTTGCCGTTCAGGCCTGCGGCAGAGTTAGTGACGTTGGGATCAGCTTCTACACCGGCGATGCCATTCTCGGAAACATACACGGCGATATCAGTTGCCAGGCCGGAAGTCACCTTCGGCGCTTCAGCCGCCTGGGAACGCGCGGTGTAGTCCTGGTAGGCCGGCAGAGCGATGGCGGCCAGGATGCCGATGATCGCAACCACGATCATCAATTCGATAAGAGTAAAACCCTGTTGTTTTTTCATTGTAACCGTCTCCATACAGACATTTGGTTTTAGTGAATCCCGTGAGGAAGTCGCCGTAGAAGATACAAGGTTTGTGCCAAGTTGCGCAAGCGCGCAAACGCAACGATTCCGGGGGGTTAGGGAAGAGACCTACGGTCAAATCTTGGCCAGCACGACACACAAAATAAAAAAGTGACGAAAAATGTCACATTCATACTGCTGGTGTTGGTGTATGCATATCGCAAGAGTGAAAAAACAGCCAGCGAGCACGCACGCACATTGCCCCACGCTGCTTAAAACTGGAAGTAAATCACAAACCAACCGCCGTTTGGCCTGCCCCCGGTTATTGGTTATATTACGGAAGCTGGCGGTAAAATGTCCGGCCATTTTACCGCGCCCGGGCCCACCGAAGTGAGCGCATCTACCGGATAGATCAAGATAGCGAGAATCGCACAAAAGAGATAAAAGTTCCGATAGGCAGGTAAACAGATATTCAAAGCTGTGCCCATATCAACCGGCACCACCCAACTGCACCCTAAAGTGACGCACTGATACCTATGAGCAGTACTCCCCTGAGCGGCCTGGCCAAGCGGCTGGTGGCAGACAAGCTTCTCGACGAACCCACGGCAATCTCGGCCACCAAGGCGGCCCAGCGCGAGGGCCACTCCTTTGCCCAGCACGCCGTCGAGGCCAAGCTGGTCAAGAGCCGTGAACTGGCCCGCATCGCCTCGCTGGCGTTCGGCTCCCCGCTGTTCGACCTCGGCAGCTACAACTTCGACCTGATTCCACGGGACGTGATTGCTGAAAAGCTGATCAGCAAGCACTTTACCCTGCCGCTCTACAAGCGCGGCAACCGGCTGTTCGTGGCCGTAGCCGACCCCACCAACCTGGCCGCGCTTGACGAGATCAACTTCAACACTGGGCTCAATACCGAGGCCGTGCTGGTGGAGGCCGACAAGCTGGCCAAGGCCATCGACAGCTACCTGTCCCACAGCGACAACATGGGTGCCGGCCTTGACGGCATGGACGACGAAGCGCTGGACGCCCTCGATGTCGAGGGGGGGGGCGTCGATCGGCAGGACGACGCCGAGCCCGGTGGCGACGAGGCCCCGGTGGTGCGCTTCGTCAACAAGATACTGCTGGACGCCATCCGTACCGGCGCCTCGGATATCCATTTCGAGCCCTACGAAAAGACCTACCGGGTGCGCCTGCGTACCGACGGCGTGCTGCACGAGGTAGCCAGGCCACCCATCCAGCTGGCCACCCGCATCTCTGCGCGCCTGAAAGTGATGTCCAAGATGGATATCTCCGAGCGACGGGTGCCGCAGGACGGCCGCATCAAGATGAAGCTGTCCAAGACCAAGGCCATCGATTTCCGGGTCAACAGCCTCCCCACCCTGTGGGGCGAGAAGATCGTACTGCGGATCCTGGATCCCTCCTCGGCCAAACTGGGTATCGACGCCCTGGGCTACGAGGACGAACAGAAGCAGATCTATATGGATGCCCTGGCGCAGCCCCAGGGTATGATCCTGGTGACCGGTCCCACCGGCTCTGGTAAGACGGTCTCCCTCTATACCGGCCTGAACATCCTCAATACTGCGGAGCGGAATATATCCACCGCGGAGGACCCGGTGGAGATCAACCTGGAGGGAATCAACCAGGTCAACGTGAACCCCAAGGTGGGCCTCAACTTCGCCGAGGCCCTGCGCTCCTTCCTGCGCCAGGACCCCGATATCGTCATGGTGGGCGAGATCCGCGATCTGGAAACCGCCGAGATCGCCATCAAGGCGGCGCAGACGGGCCACCTGGTGCTGTCCACCCTGCATACCAATTCGGCCCCGGAGACCCTGACCCGCCTGATGAACATGGGTGTGCCCACATTCAATATCGCCACCTCGGTCAGCGTTATCATCGCCCAGCGCCTGGCCCGGCGCCTCTGCGGGGAGTGCAAGAAACCGGCCACCCTCCCCGACGAGGTATTGAAGCAGGAGGGCTTTGATGCGGTGGATATCGACCGGCAGGAGTGGAAAATCTACCAGCCTGTGGGCTGTGAACACTGCTCCAAGGGCTATAAGGGCCGGGTGGGTGTGTATGAAGTGGTTCGCATCACCGACGGAATCTCAAGAATTATAATGGAGGGTGGCAACTCCATCCAGATTGCCGACCAGGCCCGCAAGGAGGGCTTCAACAACCTTCGCACCTCCGCCCTGCGCAAGGTGGTAATGGGGGTCACCAGCCTCGAGGAGGCAAACCGGGTCACAAAAGACTAGGTAAAGACCGACAAACGGCCGGGGGATATTGCCCCCTGCCGCCGGCAATGAAAATTTCGCCGATACAGCATAGAGACGCGGTGCAAACCGTGCGATAACAAGAAACAGGAATTACTATCATGGCCAACGCCACTGCAGTCGCGTATGTCTATAAGGGCGTAGACAACAAAGGCAATAAGGTCGAGGGCGAACTCACCGGCACCAGCCCTTCGCTGATCAAGGCACAACTGCGCAAACAGGGCATTATCGCGAACCAGGTAAGGAAGAAACCGAAACCCCTTTTCGGCGGCAAGAAGAAAGTTAAGCCCGCGGACATCGCCCTGTTTACGCGCCAGATGGCGACCATGATGAAAGCCGGGGTGCCACTTGTGCAGAGCTTCGAATTGGTTGCCGACGGCGTGGACAACGAGGGCGTCAGGGAACTGATACTGAAAATTCGCGACGATGTGGCCTCCGGTACAGCCTTCGCCGAGGCCCTGCGCAAGCACCCGCTGTATTTCGATGAGCTCTTCTGCAACCTGGTCGCCTCAGGCGAGCAGTCCGGCGCCCTGGAGACCATGCTGGACCGCATCGCCACCTACAAGGAAAAGACCGAATCCCTGAAGGCCAAGATCAAGAAGGCAATGACCTACCCGATTGCGGTTATCGTGGTCGCCATTGTTGTTACCGCCATCCTGCTGGTTAAGGTGGTTCCGCAGTTTGCCGAGACATTCTCCAGCTTTGGCGCGGAACTTCCCGCATTTACCCTGTTCGTTGTCGGCCTCTCCGAGTGGATGCAGGCTAACTGGTTTATGGCACTGCTCGTGGTCGTAGTCGGTATCGGCGGTGTCATCGAGGCGAAAAAGCGCAATAAGAACGTAGCCCAGTTCTTTGACAGGCTGGTTCTCAAGCTGCCGATTCTCGGCACAATTACCTATAACTCCATCGCAGCGCGCTTTGCACGGACACTGTCCACCACCTTCGCCGCGGGCGTGCCCCTGATCGATGCCCTCAAGTCCGTGGCCGGCGCCACCGGTAATAGCGTCTATGAGGAGGCCACAATGAAAATCCGTGATTCTGTGGCTACCGGTATCCCCCTCAACGGTGCCCTGCGCACTTCTGGCTTGTTTCCCACCATGTTGATCCAGATGACCGCAATCGGCGAGGAATCGGGCGCGCTGGACGAGATGCTGAGCAAGGCGGCGGACTTTTACGAGGAGGCCGTGGACAATATGGTGGACAACCTCACCACCCTCCTGGAACCCATGATTATGGCAGTGCTCGGCATTCTGGTGGGCGGCCTGATGATCGCAATGTACATGCCAATCTTCCAGCTGGGCCAGGTCGTATAAGAAATGCTCGATACAATCGTTTCGCAACAGGCGCTGCTCTCGGGCAGCGCTCTTGTTTTGGGCCTGCTGATCGGCAGCTTCCTGAACGTGGTCATCTACCGCCTGCCCATCATGATGGAGCGCGAATACAAGCGCGACTTCTACAGCTATTTCGAGCTGGAACCCAAGCCGGGAGAAAAAGAGGAGCTGGAGGAATCTTTCAGCCTTATCCTGCCCCATTCCCACTGTCCCAACTGCGATAAAGAGATCAAACCGTGGCACAACGTGCCGCTGGTGAGTTACCTGGCACTCGGCGGCAAGTGCAGCAACTGCGGCGCGAGCATTTCGAGGCGCTACCCGCTGGTGGAACTTGCCACCGGAATCCTGACCGCAATCGTGGTCTGGCAGCTGGGCTTCACCTGGCAGGCCGCCGCCGGCTGCGTGTTTACTTGGGCGCTGGTGGCGCTCACGGGCATCGATTTCGACCGTCAGCTGCTACCCGACAGCATCACCCTGCCGCTGCTGTGGACCGGGCTGCTGATCAACTACTGGGGTGTATTCGTACCGCTGCAGGATGCGGTGATCGGGGCGATCGCCGGCTACCTGGCGCTCTGGTCGGTCTATCATGTCTTCAAGCTGGTGACCGGCAAGGAAGGCATGGGCGCGGGGGATTTCAAGATCCTGGCCGCCATCGGCGCCTGGTTCGGCTGGCAGATGCTGCCGCTGGTTATCCTGCTGTCCGCGGCAGTGGGCGCCGTGGCTGGCCTGGCCTGGAGCGCCATCGCCGGTCGCGACCGCAACCTGCCCATCGCCTTTGGCCCCTACCTGGCCGGGGCCGGCTGGATCGCCATGCTCTGGGGCGAAGAGATCATGGGGTGGTACCTGGGTTACTCGGGGCTGGGCTGAGACTTATCTTGATGCAGGAGCCTGCTTGCAGGCGAAACGCAGGTCGACCCGATCGCTTGATTACCGGTTAAATGACGTTCGCCTGCAGGCAGGCTCCTACGAGGGCGCCCGAGGGGGAGCGGTCGCGGCCAGCGGCCGCTCCTACATGTGCGAGGATTACAAATGCTGACGATTGGGTTGACCGGCGGAATTGGCAGTGGCAAGTCCGCGGCGGCGGACTGCTTCCGCGAACTCGGCATCAGGGTCGTGGACGCGGACTGGGCCGCGCGGGTGGTGGTGCAGCCCGGCAAGCCGGCGCTGGAGGAGATTGCCGCGCACTTCGGCGCAGGAATACTGCTCGAAAGTGGTGAACTTGACCGCGCCCGCCTGCGCGCGCTGGTGTTTGACCACGAGGTCGAGCGCAAATGGCTGGAGGCCCTGCTGCACCCGCTGATCCGCGAGGAAATTATCAAAGCCCTGCAGGGAAGCCCCGGCCCCTACGCAATCCTGGAATCCCCGCTCCTGATCGAGTCCGGCCAGTCCGAGCTGGTGCAGCGCGTGTGCGTGGTCGACGTACCCGAGGCCTTGCAGCTGGAGCGCGCCGGCGCCCGCGACGGCAATACCCCGGAGCAGATCCGCAGGATCATGGCCGCCCAGCTGCCGCGCGAGAAGCGCCTGGCCCGTGCAGACGATGTACTGGACAATAGTGGCGACCGCGCCAGCCTCCGCCGCCAGGTCGAGCAGCTGCACCAGGAATACCTGCGCCTGGCCACCGGCAGCAACGACTGAGCCTCCACCCTGACTCCAGCAGCCACGGCCTTCCCTGACTGAGACAGCAAGCGCCCCGGGCCACGTGCCCCGGCGTGTCGTGGCCAATTGCAGCTGATGGTATAGTGGCAGGTTAGAGTTGTACGAGACCGGACAGAAAACCTGAACTATGAGCAAAGAGAAATCGGGCAGCCCCACCCTGAATTGCCCCACCTGCAAGAAACCGATCGAGTGGAATGACAAGTTCCCCTTCCGCCCCTTCTGCAGCGAGCGCTGCAAGCTGATCGACCTGGGAGAGTGGGCCAGCGAGGGCCACAAGATACCGGGCCAGCCCGCCTACGACGACGTGCTGAGCGAGGACCTGGATCCATCCACGAAGAAGCACTGAGGCTCCTGGGCAAACCAGGGGATGGCTCACACGCTCGCCTGGCTCATTGGCGCAGGCCGGGCGACAGGACACACTCCGCAGGTAAGTAGCCGGTCGCGGCCAGCGGCCGCTCCTACGGGTCGTTACCAGGAGTCGTTGCAGCCCTGATTGCGGCGATGATCTCGCGGTTGGCATCCGGGAACCGGTAGCTGTCCAGCTCGTCCAGGGCCACCCAGCGCACTTCCTGAGCCTCGAGCCCCCGCGCCTCGCCGGTAAAGGCCAGCACCCACCAGGTGTCCAGCAGCACCGTCTTTTCCGGATAATCGTGCCGGATCTCCGTCAGCGGCTGCAAGCCACCGGCCTCGATGGCCACCTCTTCGCGTAACTCCCGGGCCAGCGCCTGCTGCACTGTCTCGCCCTCCTCGACCTTGCCACCGGGAAACTCCCAGCGCCCACCCATGTGCAGGTGGTCCGGGCGACGCGCAATCAGGATGCGGCCGTCCGCGCGGCGTACCACGCCCACCGCCACATGAATCACTTTCCTGTCCGTCAAGGTTTCGCTCACCATTCACGTCTCACTTCAGCCATAAACCCGGTACCGGGGCTGTCCTTATAAAACCCTTCGCGACGTATCTCAAGGGGAGTGGCAAACCCGGCGGTTGATAGCGGCCCGGGAGCTGAGCGGCGGGAGGGGCACTGGCGGCCACCCTGCTGCACGTGGCCGCCTGCCTACAGGCCCCGGAAAAGGGCGAGGAACTAGGTGTTGAGGCGGACGGCGTTACCGCCCCGCGGCATGCGCGTCGGCTGCGGGAGACGAAACGTCAGGCGCGGCGATAGCTGCTGAAGTGGAAGTGGTACAGGACTTCATGAAGACCAGCACGAAGATTGCAGCCAATATCGCGAAAACGAGTATTCTCACCCTCTTACCTCCTGCCCGTTAAACCAGCTGTTCCCTGCTAATTATAGGTAGTCAACACGGCTATAGAGGCAGACTGCGCCCAGTACAGGATGAATACCGGGCACGGCAAGTCACAGAGGCATGATCCGCCCTGCCCCGGTACAGCCGTCCCGGCTCGCCCTAGGTGCGGTATTCGGCGTTGATGGTGACGTATTCGTGGGAGAAGTCGCAGGTCCAGATATGTTCACGGCAATCGCCGCGCCCGAGCGCCACGCGCACGGTGAATTCCGGCTGGCCAAACACTGCCTGCCCCGCCTCTTCGGTATAACCGGCCGCCCGGCCGCCGGCCTCGACCACCTGCACATCGTCCAGGTAGATGTCCACCTGCGCGGGATCCAGCCCCTCGATGCCCGCGTTGCCCACGGCCATCACCAGCCGCCCCCAGTTGGGGTCAGAGGCATACATGGCGGTCTTCACCAGCGGGGATTCTCCCACCTCGAACGCCACCCGCAGCGCCTCTTCACTGCTCGCGGCGCCGTCAACCTGTACGGTGACAAATTTCGTTGCGCCCTCCCCATCGCGGACAATCGCCTGGGCCAGCTCGATATGCACGTCGATGATGGCCTGCTTCAGCTGCTGGTATTCCTCGCCCCGCGCATCGGCGGGGTGATGGCCGGCGCTGCCGGTGGCAATCAGCACGCAGGCGTCATTGGTGGAGGTATCGCCGTCCACACTGATGCGATTGAATGAGGCCCCCACCGCCTCCTGCACCAGCTCATCCAGCAGCGGCTGGCGGATGGCGGCATCGGTCGCCACGTAGGCAAGCATGGTGGCCATGTTGGGCTGGATCATGCCGGCTCCCTTGGCAATGCCAGCCACCGATACCGTTTCGTCGCCAAACCGGACGGTGCGGGAGGCGATCTTCGCCCGGGTGTCGGTGGTCATGATGGTGCGGGCGGCGTCTTCCCAGCCGTCCACCTCCAGGGCGTCGGCCGCGGCGGGAATGGCGCCTATGAGCTTCTGCAGCGGCAGGTGTTCGCCGATCACGCCGGTGCTGAACGGCAGCACCTGCGCCGCCCGGATATCCATGGCTTCAGCGACTGCCTCGCAGCAGGCCCGGCAATCGGCAATACCGCGCTCACCGGTGGCGGCATTGGCATTGCCGGCGTTGACCAGCAGGGCGCGGACCTCCCCCGCTGCCAGGTGCTCTTTCGCCACCGTGACCGGCGCGGCACAGAAGGTGTTGCGGGTGAAGGTTGCCGCGACGCTGGAGCCGGGGGGAATTTCCACCAGCAACAGGTCGTTGCGCTGCCACTCCTTGATACCCGCGCGGACGCTGGCGAGGCGAATCCCCGCCACCTGCGGTGTTGAGTTCTCTGGCATAACGGTGAGGACCTCCTGCTGTCAGGTCCGCCCCGGCGGGCGGCTACTGGGAAAAGGATATTATCGAAGGGGAAAACACGGTAAACAAGACACGGGCAGAAATTTTCTGCGGAACAGAACCGCAACTTCGCAGAAACTGCGAAGCGTCGGCAAAAAAATACCCCGCGCTCGCGGGGTATTCGGGTGACGAGTGCGGGCGCCGGCGCGCCCGTCAGGTCATCAGCTCTGGGTCGATGAAGTCAGCTTGCCGTGGCACTGCTTGAACTTCTTGCCGGAGCCGCAGGGACAGGGGTCATTGCGCCCCACCTTGGGACCGCGCCGGGCAGGTGGCGGTGCAGCAGCCGGTGCGGCCTCGGGGGCCTCAGTGTCGAGCGGCATGCCCGATGCCTCAGCGTGCTTAAGTTCCAGTTCCTGCTTGCGCTGGGCCTCCAGGCGGCGCTGCTCCATCTCTTCCATCTGCTCGCGGGTCATGGGCTCCACGTGCGCCAGGATACGGATCACCTCGTGCTTGAGGTTCTCCAGCAGGCTCTGGAACAGGTGGAAGGACTCGCGCTTGAACTCCTGCTTGGGGTTCTTGTTGGCGTACGCGCGCAAGCCGATGCCGGCGCGCAGGTGGTCCATGCTGGACAGGTGTTCTTTCCACAGCTGGTCCAGTACCTGCAGCATGATCTGGCGCTCGACGGTGGCCATCATGGCGGGATCACCGGTGGACTCACCCACCCGCTTGACCTTCGCATCGTAGGCCGCCTGGGCCTCGGTCACGATCTTCTCCCGCAGGCTCTCCTCGTGCAGGGTGCGGTCTTCATCCAGCCACTGCTGCACCGGCAGCTCCAGGCCCAGCTCGCCGGCCAGCTGCTTTTCAAGGCCCGGGATATCCCACTGCTCCTCCACGCTCTGCGGCGGCACGAAGCCGGACACCAGGTCGTTGACCACGTCTTCGCGGATAGCACTGATGGTGTCGCTGATATTTTCCGCTTCCAGCAGTTCATTGCGCTGGCCGTAGATCACCTGGCGCTGGTCATTGGCGACATCATCATATTCAAGCAACTGCTTGCGGATATCGAAGTTGCGGCCCTCGACACGACGCTGGGCTTTCTCGATGGCGTTGGAGACCATGCGGTGCTCGATGGCCTCGCCCTTCTCCATGCCCAGCATCTGCATGAAGTTCTTCACCCGGTCGGAGGCGAAGATGCGCATCAGGTTGTCTTCCAGCGACAGGTAGAAACGGGTCACGCCCGGGTCGCCCTGGCGACCGGCGCGGCCGCGCAGCTGGTTGTCGATCCGGCGGGACTCGTGGCGCTCGGTGCCGATGATGTGCAGGCCGCCGGCCTCGATCACCGTCTCGTGGCGCTTCTGCCATTCCGCCTTGGCCTGCTCGATCTCGGCCTCGGTGGGTTCGCTGCCCTTCTTCTGGCGCAGCTCCTCGACTTCCGCTTCCCAGTTGCCGCCGAGCACGATATCGGTACCGCGGCCGGCCATATTGGTGGCGATGGTGACGGTGCCCGGGCGGCCGGCCTGGGCAATGATCTGTGCTTCCTTCTCGTGGTACTTGGCGTTCAGCACCTGGTGCTTGATGCCCGCCCTGGTCAGGCGCTGGGACATCTCTTCCGATGTCTCAATGGAGGCGGTACCAACGAGGATCGGCGCCTGCTTGTCCCGGCAGTACTTGATGTCCTCGATGATGGCATCCATCTTCTCTTCTTTGGTCAGGTACACCAGGTCGTTCAGGTCCTCCCGCTGCTTCGGCTTGTTGGTGGGGATTACCACCACGTCGAGGCCGTAGATCTGGCGGAATTCGAATGCCTCGGTATCCGCGGTACCGGTCATACCGGCCAGTTTGGGATAGAAACGGAACAGGTTCTGGAAGGTGGTGGAGGCCAGGGTCTGGCTCTCACTCTGGATCTGCACACCCTCTTTTGCCTCCAGCGCCTGGTGCAGGCCCTCGGACAGGCGGCGGCCCGGCATGGTGCGGCCGGTGTGCTCGTCGATCAGCACCACCTGGCCGTTCTGCACGATGTAGTCCACGTCGCGATGGAACAGGACGTGGGCGCGCAGGGCGGCGTGCACGTGGTGCAGCAGGCCCAGGTTGCCGGGCGCGTAGAGGGAATCGTCCTCCCGGATAAGGCCGTTGCGGGTGAGAAGGTCCTCCACCAGCTGGTGGCCTTCTTCATTCAGCTCTACCTGGCGGGTCTTCTCGTCTACCGAATAGTGGCCCTCGCCACCGTCTTCAGCCCGCTCCAGGTTCGGGATCAGCTTGTTCATGGCCAGGTACAGGTGGGACGAGTCCTCGGCCTGCCCGGAGATGATCAGCGGCGTGCGCGCCTCGTCGATCAGGATGGAGTCCACCTCGTCGACGATGGCGAAATTCTGCGGGCGCTGGGTCCGGTCTTCCTTGCGCAGCACCATGTTGTCGCGCAGGTAGTCGAACCCGAATTCGTTGTTGGTGCCGTAGGTGATGTCGGCCTGGTAGGCGGCTTTTTTGTCTTCCGGGTGCTGCTGCGAGACGATCACGCCCACCTGCATTCCCAGGAACTCGTACACCGGGCGCATCCAGTTGGCGTCCCGGCTCGCCAGGTAGTCGTTGACGGTAACGATGTGCACGCCCTTGCCCTCCAGGGCATTCAGGTACGCGGGCAGCGTCGCAACCAGGGTCTTGCCCTCGCCCGTGCGCATCTCCGCGATACGGCCCTCGTGCAGGGTCATGCCACCGATCAGCTGCACATCGAAGTGGCGCATGCCGAGGCTGCGGCCGGCAGCCTCGCGGACGGCGGCAAAGGCCTCGGGCAGCAACTGGTCCAGCGTCTCGCCGTCTGCCAGGCGCTTGCGAAATTCCTCTGTTTTCGCTTTCAGCGCGGCATCATCGAGCTGCGAGTACTCCTCTTCCAGCGCATTGACCTGCGTGACGACGCGCCGCATGCGCTTTAGCTCGCGGTCGTTTTTGGACCCAAAGACCGTTTTTATCAATTTGCCAATCATTATCTAGAAACCAATCAATCTGTAGTGCGGTGCTTACCGTCAGGGAAGGCCCTGGGGGCTGTGTCGCCTGCGGCCGGATTCTTGTTGCCTATATCGGGGCGCTGGCACCGGATTCCAATAAGGGGTGCAAGTAAACAGGAAGGCGCAGCGACTAGCAACTCCCCCGGGGAGGCCTGCCGCTGCGCGATATGGAGAGAATAGTTGTTATCTGCCGGTGCGGCGGATGTAGCTGGCCGGGTCGACCGGGCGGTCGTTCTTGTGCACCTCGAAGTGCACATGCGGGCCGGTGGAACGGCCGCTCGATCCCATCAGGGCAATGACCTGGCCCCGCTTGACCACCTCACCGAGCTTGACCTTGATCTCGCTGTTATGACCGTAACGGGTCTTGTAGCCATTACCGTGATTGATCTCCACCAACTGGCCGTAGCCATGGCGATCCTCGGCCCAGGTCACTACGCCGGCGGCCACCGCCACCACGTCAGAACCTTTCTTGCCGGCAAAGTCCATACCGCCATGCCAGGAGCGACGGCCACTGAAGGGATCGGTGCGGTAGCCGTAGCGGGACGACATCCAGCCGCGGCTGATGGGCCGGCCGGCGAGGAACTGCAGGTCTTCCAGCTGCTTGGTGGCAAGTACCGACTCGATCGTGGAAAGCTGCAGCTGGCGGTCCTCGATCTGCTCGGACAGATCGGTGAACACATCCATGAAGTCCGGCTGCTGGAACGGGAAGTCCGGAGAACTGCCCTCGCCCGGCTCCTCTGGCCCGCCCAGGGCGGGTGCGGTGCCGAACTGGAATTCGTTTTCATCGAGCTTGGCCACGGTAACCAGCCGCTCGCCCAGGGCATCGAGACGGGTCAGGCGCGCCTGCATCTCGGCCAGCTTGACCGTCAGCGCCGTCAGCTGCTCACGGGCCTGCTGGTCGGCCTCCTCGATCTGCACCTGCTGCTTGCGCAGGGCCTTGCTCCAGGCCTTGGCTGTGCGGGAGTCGAAGACATCCGAGTCGGCCACCGGCACGTTCACCCCGAGGAGGAACGCCCCGACCGGCATGCCGATCAGGCACAGGCCCAGCAGGGCCTTGCTGAAGCGGCCAAAGCGGAAACTGCGGGTAGTGCCCACGCGTTCATTGACGAGAATTACTTTCATAACCGGTGCGTGTGGATTGCAATGCGTTGTTGTTGTATCCGTTCCCGAGTGCAGCTCCCTCGAGCCGCACGGTCCTCACGCCCTTCCACTGGGATCTCGGCCGACCGTGACATCCAATGTAACAGCTGTCGGCCCAACAAACTCTTGCCTGGCGCACGCTTTTACCCCGCGGGCCAGACAGAAAAAAGCCGGTAACTTTCGTTCCGGCTTCCGGTTTTACACTTATACGGCCAGGATAGGCTTCACGTACGAGATGGGCGCTTCCTGCTCATCCTCGAAGGTAACCATTTCCCACGCATCTTCCTGCGCCATCAGGGTGCGCAGCGACTTGTTGTTGAGTGCGTGACCTGACTTGAATGCCTTGTATTCCCCAATCAGGCTGGTACCCAGCAGGTACAGGTCGCCGATGGCATCCAGGATCTTGTGCTTGACGAATTCGTCCTCGTACCGCAGGCCGCCCTCGTTCAGGATGCGGTACTGGTCGATCACGATGGCATTGTCCACACTGCCGCCCTGGGCCAGGCCCTTGGAACGCAGGTACTCGATCTCATGCATAAAGCCGAAGGTACGGGCGCGGCTCACTTCCTTCACAAACGAGGTGCTGGAAAAATCCACGGAGGAGCTCAGGTTCCGCCCCTGGAATACCGGGTGATCGAAATCGATGGTGAAAGACACCTTGAACCCGTTGAACGGCAGGAAGCTGGCAACCTTGTCGCCCTCTTCAACGGTAACGGGTTTCTTGATACGCAGGAATTTCTTCGGCGCGGACTGCTCCTGAATTCCGGCTGACTGGATCAGGAAGACAAACGGTCCGGCACTGCCGTCCATGATAGGCACTTCCTGCGCACTGAGTTCGACAATGGCATTGTCGATTCCCAGGCCCGCCATGGCGGAGAGCAGGTGCTCAACCGTGGCCACTCGAACGTCGCCCTTGACCAGCGTAGTGGACAGCAGGGTATCGCCGACGTTCTCGGCACGCGCCTCAATCTCGACTACCGGGTCGAGGTCCACGCGACGGAATACAATGCCACTGTCTACAGGCGCCGGCTTGAGGGTCAGGACCACCTTCTTGCCGGTGTGCAGGCCCACGCCCGTGGCGCGGATAGCATTCTTGAGAGTGCGCTGTTTGATCATGTATCGGTCTTTTCCCATTCCATTAGCGGCGAAGAAGCCGCAGCAAGCCGGCGATCATATCAGAAAAATAACGCCAAAACCATAATTGGCTGGGCAGTCATAACTATCCGCCGCACCACACTGATAAGGATAGTTTACCACGAGGCAAACCGCGCCAATCGGGCCTGCCAGCCTCCATTAACGGTGCATGCTACAGGGCCCTGGCTGAATGCGAAGTTAACAAAGGTAAAGAAATAGCGGCGACACCATGCCTGTGAAGCGGGGTGTCGCCGCCAGGTGCGGCCGGCCAGGTGCGGCCGGCTAGGTGCGGCCGGCCAGGTGCGGCCGGCGAGACGAGGCGGGCGCCCGGCCCGATAGGCCGGGCAGACATGAGCGGTGTGTTTGCCTCGCCTGGCGCGGCCCGACTCCTGCCTCAGTCGGCCTGGCGGCGCAGGAACGCCGGGATATCCAGGTACTCCATATCGGTATCCGCCGGGTTCATTGCCGGCGCCGGGCGCTTGGGCCGCTCGGCCTCGGCGCGCTGGCGGGCTTCCCCGACATCGCGACCAGCCATGGCGGAAGGCGCCTCGCGGGCCTCCTGGCGACGGGTGTTGTCTACCACCTTGGTGGGCCGCGCGGCCTGCTGCGCGCCCTCGCCAAGACCGGCGGCAACAACAGTGACGCGCATTTCATCGCCCAGCTTGTCGTCCACGGCGGTACCGATCACCACGGTGGCATCGTCAGAGGCAATCTCCTGGACAATCTCGCCCACCTCGGAGTATTCGCCCAGCGTCAGCTCCTGGCAGCCACCTTCTTCACTACCGGTAATGATGTTGACCAGGATACCGCGGGCACCCTGCAGGTTTACGTTATCCAGCAGCGGGCTGCGCACCGCTTTCTCTGCGGCCTCGCGTGCGCGGTTCTCGCCCACGGCAGCACCGGAGCCCATCATCGCCATGCCCATCTCTGACATGACGGTGCGCACATCGGCGAAGTCGACGTTCATGATACCCGGGCGGATCATCAGGTCGGCAATCCCCTGCACCGCGCCCAGCAGCACGTTGTCGGCTTCCTTGTACGCCGCCTTCATGGTGACCTTGTTGCCCAGCACTTCCAGCAGGCGGTCGTTCGGGATGGTGATCAGGGAATCAACCTTGTCGCGCAGCTCGAGGATACCCTCTTCTGCCACCTGGGCGCGCTTGCGGCCCTCGATCTTGAACGGGCGAGTGACGACAGCGACAGTGAGGATTCCCAGGTCCTTGGCGATCTCGGCCACGATCGGCGCACCGCCGGTACCGGTGCCGCCGCCCATGCCGGCGGTGATAAACACCATATCGGCGCCCTGCAGGACCTCGGCGATGCGGTCGCGGTCCTCCAGCGCCGACTGGCGCCCCACATCGGGATTGGCACCAGCGCCCAGGCCGCGGGTGATGTTATTGCCGAGCTGCAGGATTGTTCGCGCCTCAATGTCCTTCAGCGCCTGGGCATCCGTGTTGGCGCAGATGAAATCCACACCCTCGACTTCACTGAAGATCATGTGTTTAACGGCATTGCCACCGCCGCCGCCGACACCGATCACTTTTATGACAGGCTTGTCCTGTACGCTATCGACTAGTTCGAACATCTCTGTTCCCCTTTTTTGCTCATGTCAAAATTTATAGTTCGGTCCTGAATCAATTTTTTTCGCGGGCCGCCGGTAGTCTTCCGGCACTTTTGCTCTCTTCCCCGCGTGAAGATTTACAGGTTGCCGCGGAACCAGTGTTTCACCTTGTCCCACCAGAGGTTTTCCTCGCGCACCGGGCGCCGCCCGGTGAGATCCGCCTCCTCCTGTTGCATTGCGTACATCAGCAGACCTACGCCGGTGGAGTAGATCGGGTTGCTGACGATATCTGTAAGCCCGGCAACGCCCTGGGGCACCGCGAGGCGAACCGGCATGTGGAAAATTTCCTCGGCCAGCTCTACCGCGCCTTCCATTTTCGAGGAGCCGCCTGTCAGCACGATCCCCGCTGCACACAGGTCCTCAAAACCGCTGCGCCGCAGTTCTGCCTGCACCAGCGTAAACAGCTCGTCATAGCGCGGCTCCACCACCTCGGCGAGCGCCTGTCGCGACAGGTCGCGCGGCGCCCGGTCGCCCACACTGGGCACCTTGATGGTCTCACCCTCGCGCGCCAGCTTGGCCAGGGCGCAGGCGTACTTGATTTTCAGCTCCTCGGCGTGCGGTGTCGGCGTCCGCAGCGCCATGGCAATGTCATTGGTCACCTGGTCGCCGGCAATCGGGATCACACCGGTATGCCGGATTGATCCACCGGTAAATACCGCGATATCGGTGGTACCACCGCCGATATCAACCATGCATACACCCAGTTCCTTCTCGTCGTCGGTCAGTACCGCATAGCTGGACGCCAGCTGCTCCAGGATGATGTCCTCCACTTCGAGGCCACAGCGACGGATACACTTCTCAATATTCTGCGCTGCGTTGACCGCCCCGCTAACGAGATGCACCTTGGCCTCCAGCCGCACGCCGGACATGCCCAGGGGCTCTTTCACCCCCTCCTGGTTGTCGATCAGGAACTCCTGCGGCAGCGTGTGCAGGATTTTCTGGTCGGCGGGGATGGCCACCGCGCGGGCCGCATCGATTACCCGGTCCAGGTCCTGCTGGGTCACCTCGCGGTCCTTGATTGCGACGATGCCGTGGGAATTCAAGCTGCGGATATGGCTGCCGGCAATTCCCGCGTAGACCGAATGGATCTCGCAGCCTGCCATCAGCTCGGCTTCCTCGACTGCCCGCTGGATCGATTGCACCGTGGACTCGATGTTTACCACCACGCCTTTTTTCATACCGGTGGAGCGATGGGAGCCGATGCCGACGATATTCAGCTCGCCGTCGCCGCCGACTTCACCAACAATAGCGACGACCTTGGAAGTGCCGATATCCAGCCCCACAATCATGCGGTGATCGGATGCATGTGTCATTTTTGTACCAACCTCGCTGAACAGTATTCCGGAGCGCATTCCCAATAACGCCCCAGGACACCGTACTCGCCTTTAAATTTTTATCCGCCCGGCGCGCACGCCGCGTTCAATCACTTTCCTGTTCATTATCTTTCCACTGCACCGCCACGGCATTGCCATAGCGAGTATCCACCCGCACGACCCGCTCCAGGTGAGGGGCGAGCACGCCGCGGCTGAGACTGAGAAAACGATTCACCCTCTCCAGCAGTTCATCGTGTCCCAGGTGCAGTTCAATGCCGGAAACCAGTTCCAGGTGCCATCCGGCCAGGTCATCAAACGACAACCGCTTCACTTCCATATCCCGCGTGGTCAGTAACCGCGCAAGAGCCTGGTACTGCGCCATGATGCGCTCTACCAGTTCCTCATCGCCTGCCAGCTCCGGCAGGCGGCCTGTCTTCAGGTGCTCCGGCCGGGGCAACAGCTGGCCACTCGCCACCAGTAACCGGTCCCTTCCCCAGGCTGCCAGCGGGGCGGCCTCCTCAATGCGGATCTCGACCCCGCGGGGCCAGCGGCGGCTGACCGAAGCAGACGTAATCCACGGGTTGCCCAGCAATGTCTCCCGCATCCCCCGGATGTCCAGGGAGAAGAAACCGTTGCGAAGGTATGGCAACAGCATCTCCTCTACCTGCTGCCGGGTGACCGCCCGAAAGGGCGCTTTCACCCGTACATGCTCCAGCGCATCGACCCGGCTCAGCTGCGGCACCGGCATCTGCTGCCAGCCCCACACAGCCCCGTAGGCGAGCCCCGTAACCAGGCCGATGGCCAGTGTCACCATCAGTGCGGGAACAAGCCGGGAGGATCTTTCCTCCTGGGCCGCCCTGGGCCGGGCCCCGCGCTGGCCCTTCTTGCGCACGGCCGCATCTTTTTTCTTTGCCGGCGCAGCTCTCACCGCGCCCCTGCCTTTCGACTTAGCCTTCGTCCGAGTCATCGCCAAGTCGCCACGCAGCCAGCTGCTGTGCCAGGGCGCCGACGTTGCCGGCCCCCTGCGTCAGCACGATATCGCCGGGCTCGAGCAGGTCAGCCAGTACCGGCGGCACCTGCTCGATGGTCTCCACAAAGATCGGGTCCACCTGGCCGCGATTGCGCAGACTGCGGGCGAGGGTGCGGCCATCAGCACCGGGGATGGGCGCCTCGCCCGCACTGTAAACATCCAGCAGGATCAGCTTGTCCACCCGCGACAGCACCTGCACAAAATCCTCGAACAGGTCGCGGGTCCGCGTGTAGCGGTGCGGCTGGTAGATCATCACCAGCCGCCGCTCCGGCCAGCCATCACGGACCGTCTGGATGGTTGCGTCAACTTCCCGCGGATGGTGGCCGTAATCATCTACCAGCATCACCTTCTCCGCTGCGGCGTCGTCGCTCACCGCGTAGTGCCCGAAGATCTGGAAGCGCCGGCCAACACCCTGGAAGCCTTCCAGGCCCCGCTTGATGGCTTCGTCACTGACACCCTCTTCCGTCGCCACGGCAATGGCCGCGGTGGCATTGAGCACATTGTGGATGCCGGGTGTATTCACGCAGACCTCGAGGGCGTTGCCGTCCGGCCGCTCTACGGTAAAGTGACTGCGCAGCGGCTCCTGCTTCACCTTGGTGATACGGAAATCGTTTCCTTCCTCAAAACCGTAAGTGGCCACCGGCCGCGACAGCTGCGGGATTACTTCGCAGATATTGGCATCGTCCCCGCACACCACTGCCAGCCCGTAAAACGGCAGGTTGTGCACGAAGTCGACAAATATCTGCTTCACCTTCTCGAAATCGCCACCATAGGTTTCCATGTGGTCGGCATCGATATTGGTGATTACCGTCACCATCGGCTGCAGGTGAATGAAGGAGGCATCGCTCTCGTCCGCCTCGGCAATCAGGTATTTGCTCTCACCCAGCGCCGCGTTCGCACCCGCCGCATTCACCAGCCCCCCGATCACAAAGGTGGGGTCTTTCTTGTCCGCCGCGAAGATCGATGCGATCAGGCTGGTGGTTGTGGTCTTGCCGTGGGTTCCCGCGACGGCAATCCCGTAGCGGTAACGCATCAGCTCACCCAGCATTTCCGCCCGGCGCACCACCGGAATACGGTGTTCCCGTGCAGCCACAAGCTCGGGGTTGTCGCTGTGGACAGCGGAAGAGTTAACCACTACATCCACACCGCGAATATTCTCCGCACTGTGCCCAACCTGGATTTTCACACCCAGTTTGCGCAGTCGCCCGGTAACTCCGGACTCGCGTAAATCCGAGCCGGAGACTTCGTATCCCTGGTTGTGCAGTACCTCGGCAATACCGCTCATGCCGGCACCACCGATACCGATAAAGTGGATACGGCGTATGCGCCGCATGGCGGGTACGCTGAAAATGTTCTGTTGAGTCTTATCACTGGCCGACATATTCAACTTACCTCATCGCCCATGTATTTCTTCTGCGCAGGCAGCAAGCACCCGCTCCGTGGCATCGATGACGGCTACCTCCCTCGCTGCCCTGGCCATCGCCAGCAGCTTGTCCGGCTCGGCAAACAATTCCCCCATGACCTGGGCCAGCTGCTCGGCCGTCAGGCTGTCCTGGGGCAGCACTACTGCACCACCGGCGTGCTGCAGCCACTCGCCGTTCTTTGTCTGGTGGTCATCGATCGCGAATGGGAAGGGCACCATAAGTGCTCCCACGCCCGCGGCTGCCACTTCCGAGACGGTCAGGGCGCCGGCCCGGCATACCACCAGGTCGGCGTTGCCGTAAGCCGCTGCCATATCGGCAATAAACGGCACCACTTCCGCTTCAACCCCCGCGTGGCGATAGGCCTCCCGAGCCAGGTCCAGGTGCCGCTCACCCGCCTGGTGTAGGATGCTCGGTCGCTCCTCGGGCGCCAGCAGCAGGATTGCCTGTGGCACCAGCTCGTTGATCGCCACCGCGCCCAGGCTTCCTCCGAGTACCAGCAACCGCAACGGCCGTTCCCGCGCGATACGCTCTTCCGGCGCCGGCAAGGCCACGATTTCGTCACGTACCGGGTTGCCGACCTGTTCCGCACGTGGCAGCCCGCTGCGGAAGGCCTCCAGTACCCGGTTGGCAATCCTGGCCAGCAGCCGGTTGGTGGTGCCGGCTACCGCATTCTGTTCGTGGATGACCAGTGGCACGCGGCAAAGCTTTGCGGCCACGCCGCCCGGTCCGGAGGCAAAGCCGCCGAAGCCGAGCACGGCGTCCGGCTGTACCTGTTTAATGATCGCCCGCGCCTGCATGACGGCGCCCGACACCCGCAGTGGCGCCTTCAGCAGGGCCAGCCTGCCCTTGCCGCGAACGCCCTCGATCTCAATCTTGTGCAGGGGAATTCCCGCTTCGGGAATCAGTTGCGACTCGATTCCCCGGGCGGTTCCCAGCCACTCGACACTGGCACCGCGGTCCATCAACGCACGGGCGACTGCCAGCGCCGGGAACACGTGCCCGCCGGTGCCGCCGGCCATGACCAGGAAGGTGCGGCCGCTGAATGACAGCTCAGTCGCTGTAGTCACGCCGCCTCCCCTTTCATATCCCGGTCGCCCAGCTGGAGCGGATTGAAAATTGGCAGGTGGCGAATCTTCGCCACTGCTGAATGTTCCTGTTCTTCCTCACCGCGCAGTTCCGCCTGCACGCGCAACGCCAGTGCAAACAGTGCGCAGCAGACAACCAGGCTGCTGCCTCCGGAACTCACGAACGGCAGGGTCAGCCCCTTGGTCGGCAACAGGCCGGAAGCCACGCCCATATTCACGAATGCCTGCCCGGCCAGCAGTACCGCAATGCCGAAGGCCAGTAGCGCGGCAAAAACCTTCTGCCGCGCCAGTGCCTCGCGCACCAGCCGCAGCAGGGCAAAGGTCATCAGCCCGAACAGGCCGATCACCACCAGCCCCCCGACCATGCCCCACTCCTCGGACAGGATCGCAAAGATGAAATCCGTGTGGGCCTCTGGCAGGTAAAAGAGTTTCTGCACGCTATTGCCCAGTCCCACACCAAACAGTTCGCCGCGGCCGAATGCGATCAAAGACTGGGTGAGCTGGTAACCGCTGGCAAACTGGTCGCCCCACGGATCCAGGAAAGTACTCAGTCGCTGCAGCCGGTAGGGACTCAGCATCGCCAGGAGCGCCAGTGCACTGGCCGCCAGTCCCACCAGCAAAAATGTGTGCGGCAGGCGGGCCCCGGCGAGAAATACCATCGCCAGCACCGTGCCCGAAATCACTACTACAGAGCCGAAGTCGGGCTGCATCAACAGCAGCAGCGCCACCAGGCCCAGGATGACCACCGGAATCATGAAACTGCTCCAGTGGCGCAACTGCTGGTTGCGGCGCGTCAGGAAGCTGGCAAAGAAAATCAGCAGGCAGAACTTTGCCACTTCTGCCGGCTGCACAGTGATTGGCCCAAAAACCAGCCACCGGCGGCTTCCATTCACTTCGCGCCCCACGCCCGGCACCAGCACCGCCAGCAACAGCAGGCAGGAGAACAGCAGCAACGGCCACGACAAGCGCGACCAGGCCGACAGGGACACCTGGCTCACCACCAGTGCGACTACGGCACCGAGCCCCAGAAACACCAGGTGGCGCTTGAGGAAATACCAGGGATCGCCGTAGAGGTCGGCGGCAAACGCGATCGAGGCCGAGCCCACCATCACCACGCCAATGCTGGCCAGCGCCAGCACGCAGAATGGCAGCACCCAGTCCAGGCTGCTCTCGGGCATCTGCCCGGCGCTCTGCTGGAGCCGGCTCATGACGCACCCCCGGCGGCATCGCCGACCTGCTCGTGAACTGTGCGACGGAAATCCTCCCCGCGCATTTCGAAGTTGCGATACATATCGAAACTGGCGCACGCCGGCGACAGCAGCACGTAATCGCCGGACTGGGCATGTGTCCGGGCCATACGTACCGCCGCATCCATATCCCCTGCCCGCTCGGTAGTCACACGGCCGCTGAACACCTCAGCGATGCGCTCTCCATCGACGCCGATGGTAACCAGCGCGCGCAGGGCACCGGCCGACTCCGCCAGCGGAGAGAAATCCGCTCCCTTGCCATCGCCACCGGCAATTAGCACGATCTTGTGGCTGCCGCTTGCCAGGCCATCGAGCGCCGCGCGGGTGGCGCCCACGTTGGTGCCCTTGGAATCGTTTACAAAGGTGACGCCCCCGGCGTCCGCCACCCGTTCGCAACGGTGCGGGAGGCCACGGAAATTACCCAGGACCGCGAGCATGGCCGCCATCGGTAGTCCGGCGGCGTGGCCCAGTGCCAGTGCAGCCAGCGCATTGGCGGTGTTGTGACTTCCCACCATGGCCAGCTCGCTCACCGGGAGCAGCTTCTGGTGGCCTTGGGCCAGCCAGAGGTGTTCGTCATCGTTACCGCTGCCATCAGGCAGCAGCCCGAATTGCTGCAGGTCCGGCCGGTCCAGCCCGAAACTCCACTCGCGGCTGTCCCGCGACAACGGCCCACGGGTCAGCGGGTCGGCCCGGTTGACCACCAGCTGACGGGCATTGCGGTAGATGCGTTGCTTGGCGCGGTGGTAAGCCGCCATGTCCGGGTAGCGGTCCATATGGTCCGCGCTCAGGTTAAGGATGGTCGCCACCTCCGGCGCCAGTGAACTGGTGGTCTCCAGCTGGAAACTGGACAGCTCGAGCACGAACAGCTCCGGCAGGGCCTGGCCCTGTTCCGCGGAGGGCTCGAGCAGGTCCAGTACCGGCACGCCGATGTTTCCCCCTACGCGCACGTCAATGCCGGCTTGCTCTGCCATCAGGCCCACCAGCGTGGTAACAGTGCTCTTGCCATTGGAACCGGTAATGGCAATGACCCTGGGGGCCCGGTCGAGCGCCGCCAGTTCGCGAGCGAACAGCTCGATATCCCCCACGATCGGGATACCCGCCGCGGCGGCCTGCTGCAGCGCCGGCTCGCTCAGGGCAACCCCGGGGCTGGCCACGATCTCGCTGGCGGCGAGCAGGGTTCCGCTGTTGAGGTCCCCGGTCTCCACCGGGACCTCCGGAAACGCCGCACGGAAATCTTCCAGGCCCGGCGGCTGGGCCCGGCTGTCCACGACGACAGGGATTGAGCCGTTACGCAGCAGGTAGCGCACCACCGATTGGCCGGTAGCGCCCATCCCCACAACGACTTTTCTCTCCGAGGTCGCAATCAGCGTCATTGATCTTTTCTCAGCGCAGTTTCAGCGTCGCCAGTCCGGCGAGCACCAGTACTACGGTAATAATCCAGAAGCGCACGATGACGCGCGGTTCCGGCCAGCCTTTCAGTTCAAAGTGGTGATGCAAGGGGGCCATGCGGAAAATCCGCTTGCCGGTCAGCTTGAAAGAGGCCACCTGCAGGATCACCGACACCGTCTCCATGACGAATACGCCCCCCATGATGAAGAGCACGATCTCATGCCGGGTGATGACTGCAATCACCCCCAGCGCGGCGCCGAGTGCGAGGGCCCCAACATCACCCATGAATACCTGGGCCGGGTAAGTGTTGAACCACAGGAACCCGAGTCCCGCCCCTCCGAGCGCGGCACAGAACACCGCCAGCTCCCCCGCACCGCTGATCGAGGGGATATGCAGGTACTCGGCAAATTCCACGTGGCCGCACAGGTAAGCGATAAGCCCGAGCGCGCCGCCGACCATCACCGTGGGCATGATTGCCAGCCCGTCGAGCCCGTCGGTCAGGTTGACCGCGTTGCTGGTCCCCACGATCACGAAGTAGGTGAGCGCAATAAAGAAAACCGGGCCCAGGTCGAAGATCACGTCCTTGAAAAAGGGCACGAAGAACTGTGTCTCGGCCGGGCTGGTGGCACTGAAATAGAGATAAATAGCGGCGCCCAGGCCGGCCACCGACTGCCAGAAATATTTCCAGCGGGCAATCAGGCCGCGCGGGTTCTTCTCCACGACCTTCTTGTAGTCATCGACAAAACCCACCGCGCCAAAAACAAAGGTCACCAGCAATACCACCCATACATAGCGATTGGTCAGGTCAGACCAGAGCAGTGCGCCCGTGAAGATCGACGCAAGGATCAGGGTACCGCCCATGGTCGGGGTCCCCGACTTGCTGAGGTGTGTCTGCGGACCGTCGTCGCGGACGGCCTGGCCTACCTGCAGGCGATTCAGCCACGAGATCATGCGCGGGCCGACCAGCAGTGACATCCCGAGCGCCGTCAGTGCACCCAGGATGGCGCGGACCGTGAGGTAGTTGAACACCGCGAAGGCGCTCATGTGTGGTTGTAGCAGTTCTGCCAGCCAGAGCAGCATCAGTTATCCCCTTTCCCGTTTCCGGTGTCTGTCAGAGCCCGTACCACTTCTTCCATACGGGCACTGCGGGAACCCTTTACCAGCACCGTGGTATCTTCAGTCAAATCATTTTCCAGCGCGGCCACCAGGCTGCTGCGCTCGCTAAAGCCGTGGGCACTGCCGCCGGCAGCGGCTGCAAATGCCTCCACCGCCGCGGCGCCCAGCGGGCCGAAAGTGTAGAGCCCGTCCAGGCCGCGCTCGGCCGCAAGTTCACCCATCTGCCGGTGCATGGCCTCGGCGTCAGCGCCCAGCTCGGCCATATCCCCCAGCACCAGGATCTTCCTGCCCGGCCGCTGTGCCAGCAGGTCGATGGCGGCCGCCACCGATCCCGGGTTGGCGTTGTAGCTGTCATCGATCACGGTCTCGCCGGCTCGCCCGCGCAGCAACTGCAATCGCCCGGCAACGCTACCGGCAAGGGCGAGCCCGGAAGCGATTTCTGCGGCCGGGATACCCGAGGCGAAGGCACAGCCGGCCGCCACCAGTGCATTGTGCACATTGTGCTCACCCATCAGCCGCAACTGCACCGGGTGGGCCACGCCCTCGATCACCAGGTCAAAGGAGGGACAGCCGTCGCCACCCACCTCGATATTCTCGGCGCAAATTGCGCAGTCCAGGCCCAGGCCGACACGCAGGGTTTCCACATCATCGGGCATGTTGCGTAACCAGTAATCGGCGAACTCGTCATCCGCATTGATCACCGCCGTACTGCCCGGCTCGAGGCTCGTGTAAATCTGTCCCTTGGCAGCCGCAATGCCGGCCACCGAACCAAAGCCCTCAACATGGGCCGGCTTCACATTGTTCACCGCAGTGACCCGCGGCCTGCCGATCCCGCACAGGTAGCCGATATCGTCGGGCCCATTGGCGCCCATCTCGAGAATCAGCACATCGTGTTCGGGTCCCAGGCCAAACAGGGTCATGGGCACGCCGAACTGGTTGTTCAGGTTGCCCTGGGTTACACAGGGCGTATGACGCTGGCCGAAAATCGCCGCCAGCATTTCCTTCACCGTGGTCTTGCCGCAGGAACCGGTAATTGCAATCACCGGCCCGCTGAACTGCTCGCGGCACAACAGGCCGATCTGTCCCAGCGCCACGGTGGTGTCTCCCACGATCCACTGCGGCAGCGTGCAACCCTCGATGCGGCGCTGCACCACCAGGCCCAGCACCTTGCCCTCGAGGTCAGCGGCAAAGTCGTGTGCATCAAATGACTCGCCCACCAGCGCCACAAAAATCGCATCGGCATCGAGCTTGCGGGTATCGGTGCAGACGCGGTCGAATTCCACCGAGCCGTTGGCCAGCTCGCCGCCGAAACGTTGCTGCAACTGCTCCAGGGTAAGCGGTGCAATCATGGCGACTCCCCCGCGGCACGCTGCTCGAGCGCCCGCGCTGACTGCTCGCGGTCGCAGAAGTGAATCTTCTCGGAGCCGATGATCTGGTAATCCTCGTGCCCCTTGCCCGCAATAAGGACGATATCGCCCGGGGCCGCGGCCATCACCGCACGCCTGATGGCCGCAGCGCGGTCTGCTTCCACCTCGATATTGCTGGCCGCACCCTCGAGAATATCCTCGATGATTTTCTGCGGATCCTCACTGCGCGGGTTGTCGCTGGTGACGATGGCGCGATCCGCCATTTCGGACGCGATGCGCCCCATCGGCGCGCGCTTGCCGGTATCGCGATCGCCACCACAGCCGAATACGCACCAGAGCCGCCCGCGGCAATAGGGGCGTGCCGCTGCCAGGGCCGCGCGCAATGCCTCCGGCGTGTGGGCGTAATCCACCAGCACACTCACCTCGCCATCGCCGGCCACCACCCGCTCCATGCGGCCGGGCACCGGCTTTATCGAGGGGAATTCAGCCAGGATTTGCTCCAGTGGCACGCCGGCAGCGGCCACGGCGGCGACCACCGCCAGCGCATTGTGGATGTTGAAATCACCGATAAGCGGCGCCTTGAGCTCACCGCTGCCCCAGGGCGTGGAGAGCTGCACAGAGAAGCCACCGTCATCGCGTTTGAGGTCGGTAACGTGCAGGTCGCCGGCCTGCAGGCCGTATGAAATGACTTTCAGGTTGCGCAGCTTGCAGCGCTCGATCAGCTGCGCCCCGAAAGGATCGTCCAGGTTGATGATCCCGCGCTTGAGCTTCGGCAGCCCGAACAGCTTCTCCTTGGCGGCGCCGTAGGCGGCCATATTGCCGTGATAGTCCAGGTGGTCGCGCGAGAGGTTGGTAAAAATGGCCGTGTCGAATACCAGCCCGTGCACCCGCCCCTGGGCCAGCGCGTGCGAGGAAACTTCCATCGCCGCGGCGCCGACGCCGCGATCGCGAAACTCGGCGTAATCCGCCTGCAGGCGGACCGGGTCGGGGGTGGTCAGGCCGGTCTCTTCCAGCTCGATCTCATCGTCCTGCCAGATGCCGTTGCCAATGGTGCCCATCACCGCGGCCTTGCCAAAATGCCGCGCGAGAAGCTGCGCTGCCAGGTAGGCACAGGTGGACTTGCCGTTGGTGCCGGTAACGCCCACCAGGTACATGGACTCGGTCGGCTGGTCGTAAAAACGCGCGGCGATTTCGCCTACGCGCTTTGCCAGGCCGGGCACATAGGCGATCTCGACTCCCTCGCGGGTCTCGGTGCGGATGATGTCGCCATCGGCCAGGACCGCGCCGGCACCGGCAGCGATGGCGCTGTCGATATACTCGCGCCCGTCCACCACGAATCCCGGCAGGGCCATAAACAGGTCGCCGGGCGTGACCAGGCGGCTGTCCAGCGCGACACCGCTGACCTCGACATCGGGAATGCCCGCATAGCCGGGCACCAGCTGCCGCAGCGAAACTTTTCTCACACTCTGCCCGCGCTGAGTCACGACTTGTTACCTCTCTCGCTCAACTGCACAGCCAACTGGCGTTCAGCAGATTCGATTTTCTCCGGCGGCACCTGCATGAGTCGCATGGCGCCGGCCATCACCTTCCCGAATACCGGGGCAGCCACTTCACCGCCGTAATACTTGGCGTGCGTGGGGTCGTCGATCACCACTACCGCCGCGAGCCTCGGATTGTCTGCCGGGATGAAACCGGCGAAGACCGAGCGGTAACGGTTGTCTACATAGCCTTCGCTACCCACCTTGTGCACGGTGCCGGTCTTGCCTGCGACGCGATAACCGTCCACGGCTGCGCGCTTGCCGGTACCGTCGGCGCCGATTACGGTCTCGAGCATGGCAGTGACTTCCCGGGCCAGGGGCTCTTCGACCACCCGCTCCGCGTCGCTGCTTTTCCGATCGGCCAGAACCAGCGAAACCGGGCGCTTGAGCCCGGCGTTTGCCAGCACACTGTAGGCCTGCGCCAGCTGTACGGCGTTCACCGTCAGCCCGTAGCCGAAGGCGAAATTGGCCCGCTCGATGGGGTGCCAGCGACTGCGGCTGGGCAATACGCCCGCTGCCTCCCCCGGGAACCCGCTGCCGACCGCTTCACCCAGTCCCAGGCGGTAAAAGAGTTCCCGCAGGGAATTTGGTTCCAGATCCATGGCGATTTTCGTGATCCCCACCTGGCTTGACTTGGTGATTACCCGTGTCAGGTCGATCTGGCCGTAATTCACCGGGTCCACCAGGGTCTTGCCCGGCAGGCGGATATAGCCCGGGCTGGTATCGATGGGCGTATGCGGCTGGTAGCGGCCGGTTTCCAGCGCCGCCAGCGCCGTAATCGGCTTGACGGTGGAGCCCGGCTCGAACTGGTCGATCAGCGCCCGGTTGCGCATGGCGGCCGCCTTTACCCCGGCGCGGTTATTGGGGTTGAAAGACGGCTGGTTTGCCATCGCCAGCACGTCGCCACTGCGAGTGTCGAGCACCACCATAAAGCCCGAGGCGGCACCGTTTTCGGTCACTGCACGCTTCAATTCACGATAGGCCAGATACTGCAGCCGCATGTCGATGCTCAGACGCAAATCCCGCCCGGGACGGGCCTCACGCTGGGTCGCCAGGTCCCGCACCACGCGGCCCTTCAGGTCCTTGACCACCTGCTGGCTGCCGGGCTCGCCGGTAAGCCAGTCGTTGTAGGCCAGTTCCAGCCCCTCCTGGCCCCGGTCATCGATATTGGTAAAGCCCACCAGCTGCGCCACTACCTCCCCGGCGGGGTAAAAACGGCGATATTCCTTCTTGCTGTACACACCGGCGATATCCAGCGCCAGCACGCTGTCCGCCTGCTCCGGCGCCAGGTGGCGTCGCAAGTACATGAATTCCTTGTGCCGGTACTTGTCCAGCCGCTTCGCCAGCGTGGCGGGCTTGATGCCCAGGGCGCCCGCCAGCTCACGCAACTCCGGGGCGCTGGCCTCACGCAGCAGCTGCGGGTTGGCCCACAGGCTGTGCACCGGGGTGCTCACGGCCAGCAGCTCGCCGTGGCGATCGGTAATGGCGCCACGGTAGGCGGCAAGTTCCTCGGTGCGGATGGTCCGGGCCCGCCCCTGGTCCTGCAGGAACCGGTAGCCCCGCTCGGCTTCGGGCAGCACCTGCAGCCGCGCCAGGTGCAACACCAGGGCGAGCGCAAGCAGGCACAGCAGCACCGCCACCAGCGCGAAGCGCCAGCGGCTGATACCCGGCTGTGTTTGCTGTTTTTTCACCGCGCCCATAAGGCTCCCTGTACGTATATTTTTTCTATTTTCGAACCGGCCCTGTGGCCGGCTTTCCGGTTCTGTCGCCGGATCACTACTTTTTATTGTTCGGTGATGATTACCCGTTCGCCCGACGCTGGCGCGCGCATCTGTAGCTGCTCGCGCGCCACGCGCTCTATCCGGCTATAGGCCGACCAGGCGCCCCGCTCCAGCAGCAGTCGTTCCTGTTCGTAGCGCAATTCATCGCGCTGCTTCTGCGCCTTCACCAGCTCGGCGGTGAGCGCCCGGCTGCGCTGGGTGGTGTGCACCACGCCCAGGGCGGAGACCAGCGTCGCCACCCACAGGAACACCACAATCACCATGCGCCGGTTGTTCATCACAGTTTCTCCGCCACCCGCATCACGGCGCTGCGTGAGCGCACGTTGTCGCCCAGCTCCTGCGCCTCGGCCTTGACCGCCTTACCCACGGCGCGCAGGGTCTTCTCTATCTGGCTGTCCATTACCGGCAGCCCGCGCGGCAGCTTCGGGCCGCGCTCCTTGTCGCGGATAAACCGCTTCACCATGCGGTCCTCCAGCGAATGGAAACTGATCACCACCAGGCGACCGGCGGGCGCAAGCAGGTCCATCGCCGCATCCAGGGCCCGCTGCAGGTCTTCCAGCTCGCCGTTGATATGGATACGGATCGCCTGGAAGACCCGGGTGGCCGGATGCTTGCCCTTCTCCCAGGCCGGGTTGGCCGCCTTGACCACCTCCGCCAGGTCGAGGGTGCGCTCGAACGGCTTCTCCGCCCGGCGCCGCACAATCGCTGCCGCCATCCGGCGGGCGAATCGCTCCTCGCCGTATTCCTTGAAGACCCGCGCCATCTCCGCCTCGGACTCGCTGTTCACCCAATCGGCGGCGCTCATGCCGCGACTGGTGTCCATGCGCATATCCAGCGGCCCGTCCTGCATAAAGCTGAAACCGCGCTCGGCCTGGTCCAGCTGCGGGGACGACACCCCCAGGTCCAGCAGGATGCCGCTCACACTGCCTCGCCGATCCGCAGCGGCACTATCCATTTCGGCGAAGGAACCGTGCCAGATTTCGAGGCGCTGCTCGTTGCCAAAGCGCTCGCGGGCGAACTCCACCGCCTGCGGGTCCTTGTCGATCGCCAGCAGGCGACCGTGGGCATCCAGTTTTTCCAGGATCGCCGCACTGTGGCCGCCGCGACCGAAAGTACCGTCAATGTAAAAACCGCCCGGATCCGTAACCAGGGCGTCCACGGCCTCGCGTAACAACACACTGCGATGCAATTCTTGCGACACCCGGTTCTCTCCTTATCGATTTACAGTGACAGCGAGGCCATTTCCTCCGGCATCTCGCCATCGCCCTCGCTGTCGTCGATCCAGGCCATCCAGCCCTCCTCGCTCCACAGCTCGAGTTTCTTGCCCTGCCCCACCAGCATCAGCTTCTTTTCCAGCCCGGCGTATTCCCGCAGGGTCGGCGGAATGAGCACACGGCCGTTACCGTCCACCTGCAGCTCGCAGGCGTAACCGATCAACAGCCGCTGGGCGCGACGCGCCACCTTATTGAAACTGGACAGGGATTCGATCTTGGGCAGGATCTCCTGCCACTGGGGCTCGGGGTAGACCAGCAGGCACCGCTCTTCCGTGTGGGCAGTCACCACCAGGCGCCCACCACAATCCTCCAGCAGCGTGTCCCTGACCCGCGCCGGAATCGCCAGACGCCCTTTCGCGTCCATATTGATTGCGTGGCTGCCTAAATACACTTTGGTTCCAGGTGCGCGGTAGAACCACCCGCGAAAGCCCTATTTATTTGATCGTTGTTATCGACGGAAATTTGCGCAGTTTTCCTCGCCGCGGTGTAAATACCCACTCACTCACACGAGGAAACCACCAAAACCCACAAATTTCCACTTTTCTCCACCCTCGACACTATAAATCTGGCTTGCTTAAAGTCAAGGAAATCGAAAGTAAAACGCCGTGAAATGCCAGTAATTTCGCGGCCTGCAGACAGGCCGATCAAAAAAAGCACAGAATTTGGCGGCAGAATTGGGAGCGGAAGCAAGCACTTACTTTTTGCACTTAAGAGACCACTTTAAGTTTCAAAGATTAAATTTTGCCCCACCGCGGTTAGCGAACACTTACACCATTTTGTTGGATCATACGCCAAAGCGGAGTACTGGCGCACGGCTCGACACAGTTAGGAGAGATAATCAGGACAGGTAAATAGAAAGGAGCCTTCTTCGGGCGGAGGCGCCCGGGCCACGGGCGCCGCGAGTCCGTTGTACGTCAGCCGCTTAAACCAGGTCGCGGGGTATTTCCACATCCCAGTTATCGGAATAGACGCGCTTGCCGCCCTCATAGGCATCCAGTTCGGCGTGGATACGGAAATGGGAAGGCGTGGAATCGAGCACAGTGCGGGTCACCGTACGTACCTGCCAGTCGCCGCGGCGGAAGCCCCACTCCCACAGGGTCTCCCCTTTCGGCGAGCTGTAGTCGTAACCCTGGTAGCTGTACCACTCCATGGCCCTGCGCTGCATGTCCAGGCCTACCGGTTCAATGTGAACCTCGCCGTCATCGTTGGTCACTTCGAGTGTGGAGATGTCGGTCTCCAGGTCGCGGATCACGCGCCACTTGTGCTGGCCCGATTGCATCCTGCGTACCGGCAGCGGACGGGCTCCCTCGGGCGGCGGGAAACTGATGGCACGGTCCTCGGCGTCGCGGCGCGGCCTCTCGGGCAGCACCATGCGGCTGGTACCGGTAAAGAGGGTAAGCCGGACCGGCTCGGGCGCGGGCCAGGCGAGGGGGAAATAGGAGGTGGATATGGACAGCCGCAGGCGGTTGCCTGCGGGGAAGGCGTGCGCGATGTCATTGAGGGCCAGCTCTACCCGGTAGTGCTTGCCGGGCTCCAGGGGGCGGGGATCCTCCGGCCCATCGCGATGCGTCAGGTTGAGCAGGCCATAGGTTACCCGCGTCGCCTTGTCGTCAGGAGCGACATCGGACAGGCGCACCGCCAGCATCGCCACCGGCCGGCTGGCGGCGATTTCCAGCTCCAGTCGCACGGCGCCGAGAATCTCCAGCGGCCCCTTCAACCGGGGCGAATCAAATACCAGCGCACCGCCGTCTTCCTCCCGCTGGTCGTGCGGCAGGTCCGGGGTGGCGGCGTAGGAACACCACTTGCCGGCGAAAAGCCCCACCGACAGGGGGGACTGGATGCTTATCGCCGCCTCATCTACCTGGGCCGGGGACCACTCCAGCGAGCCAGGGCGGGCCAGCACCAGCGAGCGCTCATGAATCTGCGGCGATGGCCACTGGCGCTCCCCCACCCAGCGGCCCGGCCGCTCTTTGTAAAAGGTGATGGGAGGCTGGTAGTCCTGCATCCAGGCCCGTAGCATCGGCTCATCCATGATCCCGGTCTCGATTCCCTTCAGCCACTTGTCCCACCAGCGCAGGCATTCCTGCAGGAAACCGATCGCGGGACCGGGGATTCCCAGGTGGGGGTACTTGTGGCTCCAGGGCCCCACCAGGCCCAGGCGCGGCACGCGAAGATTGGCCAACAGGCGGAATACGGAATTGGTGTAGCCGTCGGCCCAGCCGGACACGGCCATCACCGGGCACTGGATGGCATCCCAGTCCTCACACACCGAGCCGTGTTGCCAGTAGCTGTCACGGCGCTGGTGACGCAGCCACTTTTCCAGCCACAGGCCACTGCCCTGCAGCCGCTGGAACCACATGTCGCGCCACCGGTCGCCCACGACCTCAGGGTCCGGCGGCAGGGAGTTGAAGCCGAACATGGTGGAAGCCCACGAGAGATTGTCCCCGAGCAGGCAGCCACCCATATGGTGCACGTCGTCTGCAAAGCGATCGTCGGTGGAGGCGACGCTCACCACCGCCTTGAGTTCGGGCGGCCTGAGCGCCGCAATCTGCAGGCCGTTGAAGCCGCCCCAGGAAATACCGATCATCCCCACATTGCCATCGCACCAGTCCTGTGCGGCAATCCACCGGATGATCTCGACCCCGTCGTCCAGCTCCCGCTGCAGGTACTCGTCTTCCAGCACCCCCTCCGAATCCCCGCTGCCGCGGAGGTCCACCCGCACGCAGGCATAACCCTGGGCGGCAAACCAGGGGTGCATGATGTCGTCCCGCGCCCGGGTGTTGTCGCGCCGGCGGTAGGGAATATATTCGAGGATGGCCGGCACCGGCGCCGATACCGCATCGTCTGGCATCCAGATCCTGGCCGCCAGCCGTGTGCCGTCACTGATGGGGATCCAGGCGTGCTCGGTTTCGCGCACCGGCCGCGGCAGGGGATCGATGATGTTCAATGCCTGCCTCCCTCCCGGATGCTGCGCGGCGGCGGCCCGAATTCGAGCGGCAGCCGCGCCACCAGCTCGCGGTAGCGGGCCTCGAGTTCCCGGTGGTCGTTGCCGCCCATGAAGATCACCCCCACCTCATAGCTGTAAACCTCCTGGCCACGCAGCTCCGACAGGCGGTCCCCCTCCCCCACCTCCATCAGGATGCGCGTGCCCGGAAATTCTGCCTCCAGCGCGGCGAGTTCAGCCGCGGAGGGAACCCGGGTGACGACGCCATCCTCGAAGCGGCGCAGCATGAACTTGGTGGAAGCGCGGTAGCGTCCCTCCCACCGCGGAAACTCGGGGCGGTGGCCCATGGCGATATCCACCGCCACCTCGTGGTGGGAGGCACCGCAGACGTCCACGAACAGGGGGCAGTGGGACTTGGAGATGCGACTGTTGACCTCCAGCAACCAGATCCGGTCGGTTTCCCGATCCCAGAAGTACTCGACGTTGAAGGGCGTATTGTCCAGCTCCAGGGCGGGAATAGTCCGCTCGGTGATTTCCACCATCCGGGCACGGACCCCGTCAGGCAGTTCGGACGGGAACTCATAACGGAGCAGGGAAGAACCCAGGGGTCCGCCCCGGATCGAATCCACCGTTCCATACACGGTCACCTTCCCCTGCTGGATATAGCCTTCCAGCGTGCACTGCCAGCCGCCGATGGGCTTCTCCAGTACACAGTAGTGGGCATCCACCTGGCGAGGGATATCGTCCGGCAGCGGCGCCAGCTCCAGCAGGTGGGCAAAGGGGGCGCCGAAACGGCGGATCCCGCGCCGCAGGCCCTCCAGGGCGATGTGCAGTTCGCGCGCGTCCGCGACGCGGTAGACCATCTGGGAAGAGAAGCCGATCGCCGGCTTGATCCAGAAGGGAAAATCCAGCTCCACCCTTCCCTCCGCCTGTGGATCGAAGGGGTCCAGGCTCTGGAAGGCGGGGATATGGTCGGGAATCACCCGCTGCTGGCGCAGCCGGCTCCAGTACTTGTGTTCGGCGATCAGGTTGGCGGCGAGGCTGGGACCGGGAAGGCCGTGATCACGGCGAAAGATGGCCAGCAGCGCGGTGGTGGGGAAATCCCAGTGGCCGATAATGGCGTCCACCGGCACCCCGGCCTCAGCCAGCTCCCGCCGTCCCCGCTCGATCATTTCCTCGATGGGATACTCCTCGGGATCCACCACCATCTCGTAGGGCAGCAGGTTGTGGAAGGCACACTGGTCCGCACCGCGAATGGTCTGCAGCTGCCGGCGGTTGAAATCATCCAGGCCGATGACAAAGACATGGGTCGTCACGCCCGCCTCTCCCTTCACTGGTTGCGCCCCGAAAACAGGAGGCCCTCAATGGGAGATTAGTCGGTTGAGCGCGGGTCTTTGTGGCGGGCTACCGATAGGCCGGCACTGACCGGAGGGTTTTCTCTGGTCACAGCCGGCCGGGCAGCCATCCGGCCGCAGCCGAATGGGGAGGGAATCTGTTGAGCTGGCCTGTAAGCCGGGTTCTGTCGAGGACAATCATTCATCTGGGATGCCTGTCACCAGACACCTCAAGCGACCTACCCGCCCTCGGTGCGGGTCACACCTGTAGAGGGCCTATTTGGTCTTGCTCCGGACGGGGTTTACCATGCCGCGGACTGTTACCAGCCGCGCGGTGCGCTCTTACCGCACCCTTTCACCCTTACCTGTGCTCCCGAAGGAGCCATCGGCGGTCTACTCTCTGCTGCACTTTCCGTAGGCTCGCGCCCCCCAGGCGTTACCTGGCGTCCCACCCTATGGAGCCCGGACTTTCCTCCATTTCCCCGAAGGGAAACAGCGATTGCCTGGCCAGCTCGCGGCGAAGAGTAATGTGGCACCGGGGGCATTGCAAGGCGGAAAGCTGATTAGGTACCGCCGCCCAGCTTACTGCCATTCGTCGCACTTTCCCGGCACTGCACCTCAGCGCGGAGCGATCAAACTTTACACACCCGAACCGCTTTAAATATCCTGTGCGACTGATCAATCACGGCAGCGGATCCGTGGTGACGCATTTCTACAGGCTTGTTGAATATGAGAATAAAAGTTCAAAATCTCGCCCTCTCTGCGCTGGTACTTGCCTCCAGCTCCATGGCGTGGGCAGCGGAGAAGGATCCCTACCTCTGGCTGGAGGAAGTCGATGGCGAGCGCGCTATCGAGTGGGTCAAGCAGCAGAATTCCCAGACCCGGGCCCGGCTGGCCGAAAGCGACCTGTACCAGTCGCTGTACAGCGATGCACTGGCGGCTCTCAATGCCGAGGACCGGCTTCCGGAGATCAGCCAGAAAGGCGACTGGCTTTACGAGAACCACCACAGTAAAGCCAATCCCCGGGGCCTGTATCGCCGAATCCGGGCCGGAGAATTCGATCGTGGCAGCGAGAAGTGGGAGACGGTGCTGGACATCGACGCACTCTCCCGCGCCGAGGGCGAGAAGTGGGTCCTCAAGGGCATGACGTGTGAGGATGAGGCCCACACCCGCTGCCTGGTTGCCCTGTCAGAGGGCGGCGGCGACGCGGTCGAGCTACGGGAATTCAATGCACGCGACAAGAAGTTCATCAAGGACGGGTTTTTCTCCCCGATGGCCAAGCAGGCGGCTGTCTGGGTCGACGCCGACCGCCTGCTGGTAGCGACTGCCGGCGCCAGCGAGGGGGCGACCAGCTCCGGCTACGCCCGCACCGCCAAGCTTTGGCAGCGCGGCGAGTCCCTCGACAAGGCCCGGACGGTACTGGAGGTCCCCCAGGAATCCGTATGGGTGAGTCCGATCTCCGTCGGCACCGGCGACAGCCGCGCGATCCTGTTGAGCGAGGGCCTGGACTTCTGGCACCAGCGTACCTTTGTCTACCGGGATGGCAAGGCGCAGCCGCTGCAGCTTCCGGAAAGTGCCGTGATCGAGGGTGCACTGGGCGAAGACCTGGTGGTGAAGCTGAACAGGGACTGGAAGGCCGACGGCAAGACCTGGCCGCTTGGCAGCCTAGTGCTGGTCTCCCTGGATTCGCTGCTCGGTGAGAAGGCCGAGGTATCCGCCCTGGTGACCCCGACCGAGAGCGAGGTGGTGGACTCTGCCGCGGTAACCGGGGCGGGCGTCCTGGTGACCATGCTCGACGACGTCAAGGGCCGGGCCTACTTCTACCGCCGCGGCAAAGACGGCTTTACCCGCACACCGATTGAGGTACCCGACAACGGCCAGCTCTCCATCGCCGCCTACGACGAGGAGAGCGGTGATACTTACCTGAGCTGGCAGAACTTCGTCACTCCGCCCACCCTCTATCGTTACCGTCCCGCGGCCGGGAAACTCACCCGTATCATGGTGCAGTCACCGACCTTTGACGGCAGCAAGTTCAAGATCGAACAGTATTTTGCCGAATCCCGCGACGGCACCCGGGTGCCCTACTTCGTGGTGATGCCAAAGGATATCGAGCTGGACGCCGATAACCCCACGCACATCTTCTCCTACGGGGGCTTCCGCAATGCCCTGCTGCCCTCCTACTCCGGCTCCTACGAGCCGCTCAACGGGGCCTACGGCAAGCTGTGGCTGGAGCGCGGCGGCGTCTACGTACTGGCGAACATCCGCGGCGGCGGTGAGTACGGCCCCGCCTGGCACGCCGCGGCCCTGCGTGAGAACCGGGTGAAGTCATTCGAGGACTTCGCCGCGGTGGCCGAGGACCTGATCGCGCGCCGCATTACCAGGCCGCAGCGCCTCAGCATCGAGGGCCGCAGCAACGGCGGGCTGCTGGTGGGCGCTAGCATGACGCGCCGGCCGGACCTGTTCAATGCGGTGATCTGCGGCGTACCGCTGCTGGACATGAAGCGCTATCACAAGCTGCTGGCCGGCGCCTCCTGGATGGGTGAATACGGCAACCCGGATACCGACGACTGGGAGTTCATCAAGGAGTATTCGCCCTACCAGAACCTGGAAGCCGACACCGAATACCCCTCCGTGTTCTTCTTCACTTCCACCCGCGATGACCGCGTGCACCCGGGCCACGCCCGCAAGATGGCGGCGCGCCTGAAGGAGATGGGCCAGAGCGTGGAATACTTCGAGAACCTGGAAGGCGGGCACAAGGGCAGTGCCACCAACGAACAGCTGGCACACCGTGTGGCACTGATGTTCGCGCACCTGTGGGCCTCGCTGGAGCCGAAAGAAAAGCCCCAGAGCTGAGCAGGCTCGCACAATCGTTCCCGCTACCTGCGGGAACGGCTGGCCCGGGTCGTCGCCAACTGCGGCGGGCCCGGGACAGTTTCCCACTCGTTTCCAATCCACCTGCCAATAGCAGTCTTTGGCCCAAGGGGTCGCGGCCAGCGGCCGCTCCTACGGCAGGCCACCAGGACTGCGATGCGCGGGTTACTTGCGCGACAGGCTCCAGTTGTAGAGCGTCTTCTTGTTGACCCCGGTGATCTCCGCGGCTACCGCCGCCGCGCGTTTGGGGGGCAGCTCGTCCAGCAGCAGCGCCATCACCCGCTCTGACTCGCTGTCCAGCTCGTCGGCCTTGCGCTTTTCCGCACCGCGCACCATCAGCACTATCTCACCACGCTGCTGGTTACTGTCGGCGCGCACCCAGGCCGCCAGCTCCGCCAGCGGCGCCAGGTGGAAGGTCTCGAAAGCCTTGGTCAGCTCCCGCGCAATCACCGCCTCGCGGTCACTGCCAAACGCATCCGCCATGGCATCCAGGGTGTCCGCCACCCGGTGCGGGGCCTCGTAGAACACCATGGTGCGCTCCTCAGCCGCCAGCTGCTCCAGGGCCCTGGCGCGGGCGCCGGCCTTTGCCGGAAGGAAGCCCTCGAAGGTAAAGCGGTCGCTGGGCAGCCCGGCCGCGCTCAGCGCCGCCACGAAGGCGCAGGCACCGGGTACCGGGACCACGCGGATGCCCCGGGCACGGGCCTCCCGAACCAGCCGGTAGCCGGGATCGGAGATCAGCGGCGTGCCGGCATCGGAAATGAGCGCCACTGTCTGGCCCTGCTCCAGCCGCTGCAGGATCCGGTTGGTGCGCTCTTCGTCCGAGTGGTCATGGTAGGCAACCAGCGGGGTATCGATATCGAAGTGGGAAAAAAGTCTCTGACTGTGACGCGTGTCTTCTGCCGCCACCAGATCGGCGCATTGTAGAACTTCAACCGCTCGCGGTACCATATCGGCCAGATTGCCGATAGGTGTCGCGACCACATATAGCGCCTGATCCGGCCCCATAGCACACTCCATATTCAAGATTTTGTGGGAGAGAGAGTATGTCCGCCCTCGACCGGCGCACGCCCCCCGTTGTCACCAGGCTTGCCGCCAGTGTGCTGGCCCTGGCCCTGGCCGCCTGCCAGACGCCGGCGCCTAAACCGGACGCCGCCAGGCCGACCGGCCCCATAACCGCCGAAGCCAGCCGCAGCACCGCCATGGACCTGCTTGAGAGCGCCAGCCAGATGCAGGGCCCCGAGCGGGACCAGCAGAAAGTCCGGGCAGCCGCCATTCTATACAGACTGGGCGACAATGCGACCGCCCGGAAGGCGCTGGATTCGGTCGAAGCGCAAAATCTGGACGACGTGCGCTACGCCGAGTACGCCCATGTATACGGCAGCGTGCTGGCAGCGCAGGACGAGTTTTTCCAGGCCCTGGACCTGGCCACTGCGCCGCGCCTGGACGGCAACTGGATGCGCCTGCCAGCGGAGACCTCGCTGTCCCTGCGCACCCTGCGCGCAGAGCTCTGGGGCCTGCTGGGCGACATCGACAGCGCCATCGAGGAGCGCCGGCAGATCGCCCACCTGGCCCGCACGCCGGAGGAGATCAGCGCCAACAACAGCGGCTTCTGGCAACTGCTGACCCAGCTGCCGTCGAGCGAGCTGCAGATGCGCGCCCGCCAGTCGGCCAACCACATGATGCGCGGGTGGTACGAGCTGGCCCTGCTGGGACGCAGCACCCAGACCGATATCAGCGCACAGCTGACGGAGTTCAGTCGCTGGCGCCAGCAGTGGCCGCGCCACACGGCCAGCATGTACCCGCCGCGGGCCATGCAACTGCTCGAACAGCTGGCCGCCCAGCGCCCCCAGCGTATCGCCCTGCTGTTGCCGCTGTCGGGCCAGCTCGGCAGTGCCGGGCAGGCGATCCACGATGGTTTCATGGCTGCCTACTACACCGCGCTGGAAGCTGGCGCGCCGACACCCGCTATCCAGGTGTACGACACCGGTAATGGCCAGCCCTTCCAGGAGATCTACCAGAGCGCCGTGGATGGCGGCGCCGAGGTGATTGTCGGCCCGCTGGACAAGGGCAAGGTAGCCAACCTGCTGGCCACGGAGACACTGCCGGTACCGACCCTGGCCCTTAACTATGGCGAAAGCGGGCGGCTGACCGATGACCTGGTGCAGTTCGGCCTGGCGGTAGAGGACGAGGCCCGCCAGGTGGCGCGCCACGCCTACCGCCAGGGCCACCGCCAGGCCCTGGTCATGGCCTCCGATGCCGGCTGGGGCCAGCGCGGTGCGCAGGCTTTCCAGGAGGAGTGGCTGCGACTGGGGGGAACGATCAGTGACCGCAAGACGTTCCACGACCGGAGTAATTTCTCGCAGATGGTCAGCGACGCGCTGCTGATCTCCGACAGCAAGTCGCGTGAGGCGGCACTGCGCCGTACCCTCGCCACGCCACTGGAGTTCACCCCGCGGCGGCGCGATGACGCCGACATGCTGTTCCTCATGGCCCAGCCGGGACAGGCACGCCAGATCAACCCCATGCTGACCTTCTTCTATGCCGCCGACCTGCCGGTGTATGCGACCTCGCAGGTATTCGAAGGCAGCGTGAACCCCCAGCGCGACCGGGATATCAATGGTATAGAATTCACCGCCCTGCCCTGGCTGTTCGAAGACGAGAACGTCACCAAGCAGAATATCGTGCGCCAGGCATCGCCCTCGCCGGCCTTCGCACGCCTGTATGCCCTGGGCGCCGATGCCTTCCGGCTCTACCCGCGCCTGCCCATGCTGCGCGAGTTCCCGCAGCAGAAGGTGCACGGCCTGACGGGCGCCCTGCGACTGAGCAGCGACGGCCGCATTGTGCGCGAGCAGATCTGGGCACGCATGAAAGAAGGCGCACCGGTGCCGGTCACCACGGCTGTTGAGCCGCGGACCGGGTCCGGCATCACGGGTATCGGCGGCGCGCAGTGAAGCTGTTTCGCCGCGCCGGCACCCCCGGGAGCATCGGTTCGCGGATGGAGGCGCGCGCGGCGGACTTCCTGCAGCAGGCAGGGTTGCGTATCGCGGCACGGAACTATCGCTGCCGCCGGGGCGAGATCGACCTGGTCGCCTGGGAGGGCGATACCCTGGTGTTCGTCGAGGTGCGTTTCCGGCGCAACAGCCACTTTGGCACGGCCGGCGCATCGGTCGACCGGCAGAAGCAGCGCAAACTACTCGCCGCTGCCGAGAGCTACCTGGTGGAACACCGGCTGGACTGCCAATGCCGCTTCGACGTGGTGGCTATTGACGGCGAAGCGGAGCAGATCGACTGGATCACCGGGGCTTTCGCCGGCGAGCCATCCTGAACAGTCAGCGGCAAGCGGGAGCACCGCCAGCAAAGGAATCTACCCAGACGGTACCCATGGAACAGAGAGTTGTAACCCTATTTCACCGCAGTCTCGAGGCGACCATGAACGCCGGCGAGATACTGGCTCCGCTGATCGCCGAAGCCAGTGAAATGATCGTGCACACGCTGCTCGAGGAGCGCAAGCTGCTGTTGTGCGGTAACGGCGTCAGCGGCGCACTGGCACAGAGCTTCTGCGCCCAGCTGGTGGGCGGTTTTGAGCGCGAGCGCCCCGGCCTGCCGGCCATTGCGCTGAGCGGGGATGCGGTCTCATTGAGTACCGTGGCCCGCAATCACGGCCGCGCGGAGTCATTCGCCCGCTCCGTACGCGCCCTGGGGCAACCGGGGGACCTGCTGGTAATCGTCAGCAACGACGGGCGCGATTCCAACCTGGTGCAGGCCATGCGTGCCGCCCGCGACCGGGATATGGGCATCCTCGCCCTGACCGGCGGCGATGGCGGCGACTGTGCAGCCCTGCTGGATAACCACGATATTGAACTGCGCGTGCCTTCCGAGGTCGCAGCCGAGGTGCACCAGGTACACCTGTTAACCATTTTCTGCTTGTGCGATCTTATCGACAGCAGCCTGTTCGGTGGCTATGAGGACTGAACCATGAAAACCAATATTTTTAACCGCAACTTCCACCTGGCCTTGGTGCTGGGCCTGGCGACTGCCCTCGGGGGCTGCGCCTCGGTGCTGGAGGCCACCCACGACGGCCCCATCCAGCAGGACCCCGGCAAGCGCTCCCTCGGCACCTACATGGATGACCAGAAGATCGAAACCGTGACCACGGTCAATATCAACAAGGCTCACCCGGACCTGAAGGCGGCCAATATCAACGTCAACGTCTTCAACGGCGTGGTCCTGCTGACCGGACAGGTCCAGGATCCCGAGATGCGCCTGCTGGCCGGCCGCACCGCGCAACAGGTGAAAAACGTGCGCCAGGTCTACAACGAGATCCAGGTGCGCGGCAATGTCTCGCTGCTTGCCAGCAGCAGCGACACCTGGCTGACCACCAAGGTCCGCAGCGCACTGCTGGCGGACAAGGAAGTGGATAGCGGCCGTATTAACGTGGTCGTCGAGAACGGCGTGGTCTACCTGATGGGCCTGCTGACCCGGCCCGAGGCTGAAATGGCTGCCGACGTCACCCGCAGCATCGGCGGGGTACAGAAAGTGGTGAAGGCAGTGGAATACGTGGACTGATCCGCGCTGCGGCGGAGAGCGTTTCCGCACCACCAATAAAAAACGGGGGCATTGCCCCCGTTTTTTATTGGCCGCGGGCGCTATTGGCCGCGAGTACCGCCCCATTCCCGGTGGGAAAGGGGCGAAGAGCGTTTTAGACCCGCTCGATAGCCACGGCAGTGGCTTCACCGCCGCCAATGCACAGGCTGGCGATACCTTTCTTCAGGCCGCGTTTCTCCAGCGCCCCCAGCAGGGTCACGAGGATACGCGCTCCGCTCGCCCCAAGCGGGTGGCCAAGCGCGCAGGCACCGCCATTCACATTGACCTTCTCGTGCGGCAGGTCGAGTTCACGCATGGCAGACATGGTGACCACGGCAAACGCCTCATTGATCTCGAACAGGTCCACGTCGGCGGTATTCCAGCCGGTTTTTTCCAGCAGATTCTGCATGGCTCCCACCGGCGCGGTGGTGAACCATTCGGGCTCCTGCGCGAACTGGGTCTGGCCACGCAGCACCGCGAGCGGCTTGAGGCCACGCGCTTTCGCCTCGCTCTCGCGCATCAGCACCAGGGCAGCCGCGCCGTCGGAAATAGAACTGGCATTGGCTGCAGTCACGGTGCCGTCCTTGCGGAAGGCCGGCTTCAGTTGCGGGATCTTGTCCGGGCGGGCGTTGCCGGGGCCCTCGTCCACGCTCACCTCGACGTCGCCGCGGCGAGAGGAGATGGTTACCGGAGTGATCTCACGCTCGAAGGCACCCTGCTCGATGGCCGCATTGGCCCGCGCCAGGGACTCCAGGGCAAAGCTGTCCTGCTCCTCGCGGGTAAACTCGTACTTGTCCGCCGTGCATTCGGCAAACTTGCCCATCAGCTGGCCGTCGTAGGCGTTTTCCAAGCCGTCCAGGAACATGTGGTCCAGCACCTGGCCGTGGCCGAGGCGCATACCGCCGCGGGCCTTCGGCAGCAGGTAAGGCGCGTTGCTCATGCTCTCCATGCCACCGGCCACGACCACTTTCGCATCGCCAACCAGCAGCGCGTCGCGGGCCATCATCACCGTCTTCATTCCCGAACCGCAAACCTTGTTCACGGTGCTGGTGGGAGTGCCCTCGGGGATACCGGCCCCCAGGGCCGCCTGGCGGGCGGGAGCCTGGCCGACACCCGCAGGCAGGACACAGCCCATCAGGACTTCGTCCACATCGCTGCCGGCGATCCCGGCATCCTCCAGCGCGGCGCGGATGGCGGCCGCCCCCAGTTGCGGAGCGGTGAGTGCAGACAGGGCACCCTGCATCGCTCCCATGGGTGTGCGCGCCATGCCGACAATGACCACTGGATCTGAAGTTACATCACTCATACGCTGCTCCGATTCTGTGCCGGCGGCAGTAACGCGCCGGCGGTCTATTTATTCCGCCCGCATTATACCCGAAGCGCCCCGCCCTGCCGCCACCTGCCCCTGGCCTGTGGCAGGCCCTCCCTGTTGCTGACACCCTGCGTACCAGTCAAGGGCATCGGGGCGCAACGACATGCTAGTATTCGCGCCACAGGAACTGAGACAACAGTGGGAACTGCAGATGGAATTTTCGGGACTTTTCTGGCTGATCGCCCTCGCCGCACTGGTTTTCTACACCGCCAGTGTTTACAACAGGCTGGTTTCACTCAAGAACCGCTATGAGAACGCTTTTGCCCAGATTGAGGTACAGCTGAAACGGCGTTACGACCTGATACCCAACCTGGTGGATACCGCCAAGGGTTACCTGAAGCACGAGCGGGACACGCTGGAGGCGGTTATCAGCGCCCGCAACAGCGCCCTCAGTGGCCTCAGGTCCGCCGCCGCCAATCCCGGCGACCCCAGGGCAATTGCGGAACTCGGGCAGGCAGAGGGGGCCCTCTCGGGCGCGCTCGGCCGGCTGAATGTGGTGATGGAAGCCTACCCCGACCTCAAGGCCAACCAGAACATGATGCAGCTCAGCGAGGAGCTGACCAGCACCGAGAACAAGGTGGCCTTCGCCCGCCAGGCCTTCAATGACTCGGTGATGAGTTACAACATCTACAAGCAGAGCTTTCCACCGGTTCTCCTCGCCGGCTTCTTCGGCCATCGCGAGGACGCCAAGCTGCTCGAGTTTGAGGACTCGGAGGAGTTCCAGGCGGCCCCGCGCGTGGAGTTTTAAATGAATTTCTTCGAGCTGCAGGACCGGGCCCGGCGAAATACGGCCGTATTGGTCGGCCTGTTCGCTACCGCCGTGCTGCTGCTGGTCGCAATCACTATCCTGCTGGCAGCCGGCATAGTGGCCTATGCCCGGGGTGAGGCCTTTTCTCCCACTTCGCTGGGACCGCTGCTGGGCTGGGATACGGTCGCCGCTATTGCCGCCACGATCGTCTCCGTCATCGTTCTGGGCAGCCTGTACAAACTGCGCCAGCTGTCTGCGGGCGGTCGTGCCGTGGCGGAGTCCCTTGGCGGTCGCAAGATCAATATTGCCCCCCGTGACGAGCTTGAACAGCGCGCCCTCAATGTCGTGGAGGAAATGTCCATCGCCTCCGGCACCCCGGTGCCGGACGTTTACGTCATCGAGGATCCGGCCATCAACGCCTTCGCCGCCGGGCAGAGCCCCGCCGATGCAGTGATCGGCCTGACCCGGGGCTGCATCGAGAGGCTCAGCCGCGACGAGCTTCAGGGGGTGGTGGCGCATGAGTTCAGCCATATTTTCAATGGCGACATGCGCCTCAACCTGCGTATCGTCGGCCTGCTGCATGGGATACTGATTATCGGCCTGCTGGGCTACTGGCTGCTGCGCGGCAGCCATGTCGGCTCCAGCAGGGACAACCGCGGGCGCGCGGCACTGCTTGGCATCGGCGCCGGGCTGATGGTGATCGGCTATACCGGCACCTTCTTCGGTAACCTGATCAAGTCCGCGGTGAGTCGCCAGCGGGAATTTCTCGCCGACGCCTCCGCCGTGCAGTTCACGCGCAATAACACCGGCATTGCCGGGGCACTGAAGAAGATTGGCGGCCACGGCGCCGGCTCGACCCTGGCATCCGGCCAGGCGGCGGAGTTCAGCCATATGTATTTTGCCGGCGGCCTGAGGAAGTCCTTCACCAACTTGTTTGCCACCCACCCGCCACTACCCGCCCGGATCCGGCGCCTGGACCCCGGCTGGAATGGTCACTTCCCGGCGGTGCGCCCGGTACCCGCGGAAGCGGAGGATACCGCAGGGAAACAGGAAGCGAGCCCACTGGCCGCGGGTATAGCGGGGGCGGCGTCCCTGGCGAGCGTGGCGGAGGCGGTGGACAATACCATCGCCAACCCGGATGAGCGCCATACCGACTACAGCCGCCGGTTACTGGGTGCGATACCTGCCCCCCTGCACCGGGCAGCCCGGGACCCATTTGCCGCCCGGGCGGTGGTCTACCGGTTGATGCTGCACCGGGACACCAGCGCGCGGGAGCAACAGCTGGGGATGCTGCGGCAGATTGCGCACCCGGCAGTAATACGGGAGCTGGAACAGCTGGAAGCGCACTTCCACCTCCTGCCTGATTGCGCCCGCCTGCCGTTGATCGATCTGTGCATCCCGGCGCTGAAGGCGCTGGCACCGCAGCAATACCAGGTATTCAAGCGCAACCTGATCAAGCTGCTGCGCAGTGATCGCCAGGTGGACCTGTGGGAGTGGGCTCTCTACCGCCTGCTGATGCACGCCCTGGAGGGCACCCCGGACCGCCAGCGGCTATCGACCGCCGGACGGGCGCGCGGCGATGCTGCATGCTTTATCCTCGCGGCCATGGCCCACGCGGGCAACAGCGATTACCTGGAAGCCAAGCGCGCTTTTGACGCGGGCCTCGGGGCGCTGCAACTCGAGCGGGTCCCCCTGCCGGCACGACGCGACATCACCCTGGCCCGGCTGGACAAGGCTGTGGCCATCGCCGCTGGCGACCAGCCACTGCGCAAGCCGCGCCTGCTGAAGGCGATGGCGGCCACCATGGCCCATGACGGGGTGGTGGCCGCGGAAGAGATCGAGTTGCTGCGGGCCGTTGCCGACAGTCTCGACTGCCCCATGCCGCCCGTTTGCCCGGAATTGATGGCAGCCACGCCCCGGGAAAAAACGGCACCCCTCCCGACTCCAGCCGACTGATACAAAAGAGCCGGCCACTGGCCGGCTCTGCTTTAACCCTTAAAGCGCGTGCTTCAATCCACGTACACGGGCCCCACGCCCATGCTCCACAGGATCACCGAACCCACACGCACCGTCACCAACAGGACCAGTCCGATGGTCACCACAGACGTGGCGTACATAAAGGACTGCTCCTTGCTGAGGTTCATCAGGATCGGGATGCCCTCATAGATCAGGTAGATTGAATATGCGGCAGCCGCGAAGGTCACCGCGGCGTTGAGCCACAGGTTGGGATAGAGGCCGATAAAGCCCACGAGGAAAATCGGCGTGGTCACAAACACGGCCAGCGCCGTGCCCTCATAGTGGCGTGTGGGTTCATCGCCCTCGACCATGTAGGTCTTCGCCATCCAGTTGATGAACTCCCCGAACAGGTACACACCGATCAACATGGAGATATAGGTGAGAATGGCCAGCGCTGCCGCACTGCCGGCGGTCAACTTGACGATGTTATCGCCCACCCGGAATCCCACCTGGGTGACCCCGATATAGCCGCTGATGCAGGGAATCAGCGCCAGGATAGGGACATGGCTCAGGAAAACCTGTGCGAAAGAGTGCTTGTCGGCGCGTATCGCCTTCCACTCCTTGTCGGGATTGGTCAGGATGCCGAGGGTATGACTCAAGATTCGCACGTTTCTTCTCCCTTATCCGCTTTTGCTAGCAGTATCGGGGGATAGCGCCCTATTAACCAATGCTAAACAGGAATTAGGCGCCAATTTTAAATTCAGAAACGCTCCAAGCGCTTATTTATGGGTGCACACCCGGTTGCGGCCAGCCCGCTTGGCTCTATATAGGGCCTTGTCCGCAGCCGCCAGCACCTCGTCCGGGGACCGCATATCGCGGGAAGCACTGGCCAACCCCACGCTCACCGAGGTCTTGATCGACTGGCTGCCACCGCGGCCTCGCAACCTCTTTCCGGCACTCTTGTTGTGCGGCCGGTTCGCGCCCCTGATCCGCAAGGGATAGCCGGCAATTCTTTTCCGCATATCCTCGAGTGCGCGCTCGGCACGCTCCCGGTTGCGCCCGCGGAATACCAGCACGAATTCCTCACCGCCGTAGCGGAAGGCCCGGCCACCCCCGTAGCGGGCGATCTTGCCCGCAACCATGCGCAGGGCCTGGTCACCCACCTGGTGCCCGTACCGGTCATTCAGCTTCTTGAAGTGATCTATATCCACCACCGCGATACTGAAGCTGCGGCCCAGGGTGAGCAGGTAGCGGCTGTAGGCCCGCCGCGACGGGATACCGGTCAAATCATCGCGGAATGCCAGTTCGTAGGCACTGCGCAGCGCCAGCAGGGCAAGGAGCAGTCCCGCGCAGGCCGCGAGGATCACCAGGGTGCGGGGGCCGGCCCCGAGCACGTAGACGGCGCCGGTCAGCAACACGCTCGACAGCAGGCCGAGGTTGACCGGGTCGCGACGAACCGCGGCCACCGCCAGGCCCAGGATGGCTGCGACCAGAAAACCGAGATCGGCCCATCCCAGGGAAACCAGCCAGTCCCCAATATGCCCCAGTGGCAGCCCGGCCAGGACCACGGCGAGCGGCCTGGCAGCGGTCACGATCCCCGCACAGCAATCGTACAGGTAGCCCAGGCCCAGCATCTCGAGCACCAGCACCCCGGCCAGCAGCAGCCCGAAAAAGCTGATGACGCTGCGATCGCGCAGGGCCATCACTATGGAGGTATTGAGTGCCAGCAGTGCCAGGCCGTGAGCAACAAGCCAGCTGCGGCCGTCGGCGGGTATCTGCCCCAGCAGGATATAACCGGCCAGTAATTGGCAGGCGACGAAGGCGAGGCGGCTAGCCTTGAAGTAGATGCCGAGACCGAGCGCCGCCCCCAGCAGCAGCAGGGCCAGGCGCGGGAGTATGGCGATATCGATCGGGACCGGCTGGAAGTACAGCGCCGCCGCCAACCCGAGGGTCAGCGCGGACAGCCAGCCATAGCGCAGGGTGTTTACGAGAAAGGGCATAGCGACATCAGGATAACTGCGGGGCCGCGATTATAGGGAATGGGTCACGCACCGTCCGGCACTGGGTCGCAGGCCGGAAACAGCGGGCCGGGGATTGCGGCCCGCTCCCAACTGGCAGTGGATCCTTACTTGACCACCCGCAGCGAGGGTTTCTTCGCGGATTTCTTGCCCAGGCTGGTGGGCGGCGTGGGCTCGGGTGGCTCGGGGGTTTCCTCGGCCTCGAACACCATGCCCTGGCCGTTTTCCCGCGCGTAGATACCCACTACCGCGCCCACCGGCACCTGGATATCGGTGGGCACACCGCCGAAACGTGCATTGAAGCGGATGGCGTAATTGTCCATATTCAGCCCGGCCACCGCTCCCTCGGAGATGTTGAGTACAATCTGGCCATCCTCATTGACATGCTGCTGCGGCACCAGCACCCCAGGCAGGTGGGTATCCACCAGGATGTACGGTGTACAGCGGTTGTCGCTGATCCATTCGTAAAAGGCCCGCAGGATATACGGACGACTGGATGTCATGGCCTGCTTACTCAACAATCACCTCAACGCATTTCCCGTTCGTACTCGGTCAGGCTCTGCTGGAAGGCTTCGCGTGAGAACAGGCGGTCCATGTAATCCAGCAGTGGCTTGGCCTGCTTGGTCTTCGGCAGGCTGATCTCGAACTGCTCCAGGCGCCACAGCAGCGGGGCCATGCAACAGTCTACCAGTGAAAACTCTTCATTGAAGAAGTAAGGCAGGTCATTGAACAGCGGCGCGATGCCGACCAGGCTGTCGCGCAGTTCCTTACGCGCCGCAGTCGCCTCTTTACCTCCCGCCAGGATCTTGTCTACCAGCGGAGACCAGTCGCGCTCAATACGATACATGATCTGGCGGCTCTGGGCCCGCGCCACCGGGTAGACAGGCAGCAGGGGCGGATGTGGGAAGCGCTCGTCCAGGTACTCCATCATCACCTTGGTCTCGAACAGCACCAGATCGCGATCCACCAGTGTGGGCAGGGAGTTATAGGGATTGAGATCCGCGAGCTCCGCCGGCTTGTCATCCGGGTCGACATCGATGATGTCTACCGAAACCCCCTTTTCTGCGAGCACAATCCGCACGCGGTGACTCAGGTGACTGCGACCATCGGAAAAGAAGGTCATGGAGGAGCGCTTGTTGGTGGGCACACCCATCTTGTAACTACCTCAAACTATCGGCCGGCATGTCGCCGGGCCGGGATCCGAAAAACGAAAGGGTGATGGAGAAACTCCACCACCCGGATGCGGCGCCACCTCCGCGATGGCGCCGGAAATCTGCTTCTGAACAGACTGGTGCTACTTAGTGGTCCACGTCTTTCCAGTATTCGCGGTTAAGCAACCAGGCGAACGCGAAGAAGACGAGAATGAACGCCAGCACGTAGAAGCCCACGCGCTTGCGGTCTTCCGCCATCGGCTCGGCGATGTACTCCATGAAGTTCACCAGGTCGTACATAGCCTGGTCGAACTCCGCTTCGGTCATCGAGCCCTTGATGTCGCCGATCTCGAGGCTGCCACAATCGGCATCCATGATCGGGTTGCCCAGTTCATCACGCACGACCTGCCCGTGGTCACGCTTGGGACCCGGGGCGCACACCGGCAGCCCCTGCAGCTCCATCAGCACGTGCGGCATGCCGACGTTCGGGAATACCTTGTTGTTGACCCCGGTGGGACGGCTCTCGTCCTTGTAAAAACTGCGCAGGTAAGTGTAGAGCCATTCCGGTGAGCGGGAGCGCGCGACCAGGGTCAGGTCGGGCGGCGCGGCGCCAAACCAGACCTTGGAATCGTCGGGCCGCATGGAGATCTGCATCAGGTCGCCGATCTTGTCGTCGCCCAGCACCAGGTTCTCCATCATCAGCTCGTTCGGGATCTCCAGGTCCTCGGCCACCCGGCCCCAGCGGGAGAAGTTGGCGCTGTGACAACCCATGCAGTAGTTGACGAAGTACTTCGCGCCCCGCTGCAGGGACGGCTTGTCCTGCAGGTCGATGTTGATGTGGTCCAGCTCAACCTTGCTCTCTGCGCCCACTGCCTTGATCGGCAGGAAGGCCAGCATGAACACAATGAACATGCCGATGAACAGGATGCCGAACGTCTTCTCGCCGGAGGGGCTGGTGACGCGGGTCGGCGGCTCGGTGACATGGTCACGATTGGTCAGCCACGGCAGCGCCGCGAAGAACACTGCCAGCAGCAGCGCAACCAGGCCAACGAAGACACTGGCCTTCCAGTTGGTGACCGCCATCCACAGGAACAGTACGCCGAAGACACCGCTCACCACCCAGGACGCAGTGCTCTTGCGCTCGGTGGGGTTGGTCCAGACAGGCATGGTGATGAAGTAGGCGAAGTAGAACAGGGTAGCCACCTGCGCCAGGAAGTTACGGCCCGGGGTCGGGGACTTCACGCCGAGATAGCCGAGGATGATGAACACCGCCGCGAAAACCAGCAGCAGCGCCTTCGGCAGCATGCCCTTGTAACGAATCGAGCGCACCGGGCTCTTGTCCAGCCACGGCAGCACGAACAGCACCGCAATCGCCGCGCCCATGGCCACCAGGCCCAGGAACTTGGCGGTAAACGGACCAATGTCGATGGTCACCGCCCGCAGGATGGCGTAGAAGGGGGTGAAGTACCAGACCGGCGCAATATGCTCCGGGGTCTTCAGCGGGTTCGCCTCCTCAAAGTTGGCGTATTCCAGGAAGAAACCACCCATTTCCGGGAAGAAGAATACCACCACGCTGAAAATGAACAGGAATACCGCGATGCCTACCAGGTCGTGCACGGTGTAGTAAGGATGGAAAGCCACGCCGTCTTTCGGCACGCCGTTCTCGTCCTTCACTTTCTTGATGTCGATACCGTCCGGGTTATTGGAACCCACTTCGTGCAACGCGAGGATATGCAGCACTACCAGCAGCACCAGCACCAGCGGCAGGGCAATCACGTGCAGGGAGAAGAAGCGGGTCAGGGTGATGCCGGAGATCAGGTAATCACCGCGGATCCACTGCACCAGCTCGTCACCGATACCCGGGATGGCGCCGAACAGGGACACGATCACCTGGGCACCCCAGTAGGACATCTGGCCCCACGGCAGTACATAGCCCATGAAGGCCTCGGCCATCAGCACCAGGTAGATGCACATACCGAAGATCCACACCAGCTCGCGCGGGGGCTTGTAGGAGCCGTACATCAGGCCCCGGAACATGTGCAGGTAAACCACCACGAAGAAAGCGGAGGCCCCGGTGGAGTGCAGGTAGCGAATCAGCCAGCCCCACTCCACGTCGCGCATGATGTACTCGACGGAAGCGAACGCACCCTCGGCTGAGGGGTTGTAGCTCATCACCAGCCAGATGCCGGTCAGCAGCTGGTTGACCAGCACCAGCATCGACAGCACGCCGAAGAAGTACCAGAGATTGAAATTCTTGGGCGCGTAGTACTTGCCCATATGGGTGTCCCAGGCGCGATAGATCGGCAGCCGCTGGTCTACCCAGTCCCCGAAAGATGTTAGCCACTTCATGCGCTGCCCTCCTGGTCTACACCGATCACGATTACATCGTCAGTCTCATAGGAGTAAGGCGGCACATCCAGGTTGGTCGGTGCCGGCACCCCCGTATACACGCGGCCGGCCATATCGTACTTGGAGCCGTGACAGGGGCAGAAGAAACCGCCCTGCCAGTCCGCGCCGCCGAGGTCGGCAGCCCCTACCTCGGGACGGTACATGGGTGCGCAGCCCAGGTGGGTGCACAGTCCCACCAGCACCAGCAGGTGCGGCTTGATGGAACGGTAGCTGGGGTCGACGTACCCCGGCTGGATGGATTCCTCGGACTCCGGGTCGCGCAGCTGCGGCACCACCTTTTCCAGGTTCTCCAGAGCCTCCTCGCTGCGGCGCACCACGTACACCGGCTTGCCGCGCCACTCGACAGTGACCATCTGGCCCGGCTCGAGCTTGCTGACATTGTATTTGACCGGCGCGCCGGCCGCCTTGGCCTTGGCACTCGGATTCCAGGATTTCACGAAAGGTACAGCAATACCCACCGCCCCGGCGCCACCTACCACAGTGGTGGCGGCGGTCAGGAAACGGCGCCGCCCTTTATTTACACCGTCATCACTCATGACGTAGTTCTCCCATCACAGCTTCTCCCCGAGGAGAGATTGGCTGACCCATACCCAAAAAAAACTGTAAGACTGGTCGATTCAAGATCTCCCCCGGAAAGAGTGCCCGGGCGGATAAACCCCAAAAATCACGCGGATACAAATTCGCGCAATGTTAAAGAAAATGCCATTTTGATACAAGGTAAACGCGGAGGGGAACGTCGGTCATCGCGCGGCGAACTGGCGATAAAACAACCAGAACTGCAGCCAAACCTGACCAAACCTCCGACCGGACAGGCCCCGCGGAGGTACAGCGGGAAACAAAAAAGCCCGGCAGGAGCCGGGCTTGAAAAGCAAAAGCGGTTTAACGCTTGGAGAACTGCGGCTTCTTGCGCGCCTTGCGCAGACCCACTTTCTTCCGCTCCACTGCACGCGCATCGCGGGTTACATAACCCTCGGCACGCAGCGGCTCGCGCAGCGCTTCGTCGTACTGCATCAGGGCACGGGTCAGGCCGTGACGGATTGCACCCGCCTGACCGAAGGAACCACCACCCTTAACAGTGACGTTGATGTCGAACTTTTCAACCATATCGACCTTTTCCAGCGGCTGACGCACGATCATGCGAGCCACTTCACGGCCGAAGTACTGGTCCAGGCTGCGACCGTTCACAGTGATTTTGCCCTCGCCCGCCTCGATAAATACACGAGCGGTGGAGGTCTTGCGGCGGCCGGTACCGTAATATTGTGTAGTTGCCATGAGATTCTTCCCGTTTAGATCGCCAGTTCAGTCGGCTGTTGTGCCGCGTGAGGATGTTCGCTGCCGCTGTATACCTTCAGCTTCTTGAACATGGCACGACCCAACGGACCCTTCGGCAGCATACCTTTAACGGCGCTTTGAATGGTGCGCTCGGGCGCTTTCTCAATCAGCTTCTCGAAGCTGATGGACTTCAGACCACCGGGGTAGCCGGAGTGGCTGTGGTAGATCTTGTCTTTGGCCTTATTGCCGGTCACGCGGACCTTTTCTGCGTTGATCACAATGATGTAATCACCGGTGTCCACGTGGGGCGTATATTCAGGCTTGTGCTTGCCGCGCAGACGGTGAGCGATCTCGGCGGAAATACGGCCGAGAGTCTTGTCCGCAGCGTCGACAATGAACCAGTCGCGTTTTACCGCTTCCGGCTTGGCACTGTAAGTCTTCATGTTATAAAACACCTGCATTGAGCCTCCGGAATGGAGGCCGTCCCACAAAAAGAGCGCGAATACTACATAAGCACCCACGGCATTTCAAGGCTTATCTGGGCATTTTTTAACCCCTGCCCCACCCACATTAGTCCGGCCGGTGCGGGCGCGCCAGATAGTCGTGCGACTGCATCTCCAGCAGGCGGCTGACCGTGCGCTCAAACTCGAACCGCAGGTGCCGCCCCACATACAATTCCGCCACCGGCACCTCCGCAGAGATGACCAGCTTGACGCAGCGGTCATAAAACTCGTCCACCAGGTTGATGAAGCGCCGCGCCTGGTTCTCCATGCGCCCGTCCATCTGCGGCACGTTGGCCAGCAACACACTGTGATACTCGCGGGCCAGCTCGATGTAATCGTTCTGGGAGCGCGGGCCGTCGCAGAGCTCGGCAAACTCGAACCAGGCCACGTCGTCCGCCTCCCGCACCGCCAAGATGGAGCGGCCCTCGATATCCAGCGGCTCATGCTCCCGGATTTCGGCCCCTTCCACGATAAGGCTGGCAAAGCTCTCGGCCAGGCTCAGGTCGGCCGCCTGGTCCAGGGGGCAGTGGTACAGCTCGGCCCTCTCCAGTGCCCGCAGGCGGTAGTCGGTGCCGCCATCCACATTCAGCACTTTTGTGTGGCGCCGCAACAGGTCGATTGCGGGCAGGAACCGGGCGCGCTGGAGGCCATTGCGATACAACCCCTCGGGCTCGATATTGGAAGTGGCCACCAGGGTCACGCCGCGCCGGAAGAGCGCGTCCAGCAGGTTGGCGAGAATCATCGCATCGGTGATGTCCGAGACGAAGAACTCGTCAAAACAGAGAACCCGGGCCCGTTCGGCGATGCTTTCGGCCACCAGCTCGAGCGGGTTCTTCTGCCCGTCGAGCCGCCTGAGTTCCCGGTGGACCTCGCGCATGAAGCGGTGAAAATGCGTACGCTGCTTGCGGTCAAACGGCAGTGACTCGTAGAAGGCGTCCATCAGGTAGGTCTTACCGCGCCCCACCCCGCCCCAGAAATAGAGCCCCGTCTCCGGCTCCGGTGCCGGGCGCCCCCACAGGCGTCCCAGGCGCTGCCACAGCCCGGCTGCCTGCGGCTGCGCGCACAGTCGCTCGTAGAGATCCTGGAGTTCCTCCACCGCCGCTCGCTGGGCCGGGTCGGCCACGAAATCCGGCCGCTGCAGGTCGCGCTGGTAGCGCTCCAGCGGTGAAAGCGGGGTTGGCTTGTCGGTGGACATGACTTGGTGCTTGACCCATGGGTGGTTGCGGGGGGCGCCACTTTACCAAATATGGCGCGCGTGCGCCTAGCGAGCCGACTCCGCCCGGCGCGCCACTGACCCGCTGGCCATTTTTTTCTATCGAGGCCCGACGACCGGGTGCGAATTGCGTATAATGGGAGCTGGACGGCGCCAGGGACAGCGCAGACATTCGCAATCCGGGGAGACTGTATTCGTGCACTCTACATCCATTCTTATTCTGGTCGGAATTCTTGGACTGGCCCTTGGGGCCCTGCTGGCATTTCTCGCCACCCGCAACCGCGGCGGGGTTGACCGCACCCAGGAACTCGAACTGCGCCTGCGCGATGCCAACCGCAAGCTCGAGGACTTCCAGCTGCAGGTTAACGAGCACTTCGACCAGACCTCCCAATTGGTCCACAACCTCACCGAGAGCTACCGGGAAGTGCACGAGTACCTAGCCAACAGTGCCATGCGCCTGTCGAGCCAGGACATAGGCCGGCAGATGCTCGAGGCCGGCAGCGGCAAACTGAGCGAGAACGACGAAGCGCTGCAGGGCGTGGAACCGCCGCGGGACTGGGCACCGAAAGAACCGGGCGCGAAGGGCGCCCTGGCCGAGGACTACGGCCTGGAGCGGGAACCGCAGGAACGATCGGAAAACGCCGCCAACCGCTGACCCAGCGGTAACACCAACACCAGGTCCCGTGCGGCTGCGACTGCGGCTGTGACGAGACAATAAAAAAAGGGCGGGTTTTACCCGCCCTTTTCTGTTTCCACCAGCTGCCCTTACAGCTTCTGGTAGTAATCCATCAGGATCTGTGCAACTTCCGGGCGGGAGAACTCCGGAGGCGGCGCGATACCGTCGCCCAGCATCTCGCGCACCTTGGTGCCCGATAGCAGGATGAAGTCTTCCTTGGTGTGATCCGGCACGTCACGCATCATCACCACCCGGTTGAGCTTTTTTGAGTAAGCCGTGTGGTCAGCGCGGAAAATCTCGATCTCCAGGGCCCCCGCCGGAACCTTCTCATCGAAAACGGTCTGCGCATCGAAAGCGCCGTAGTAATCCCCTACCCCGGCGTGGTCCCGGCCCACGATCAGGTGGCTGCAGCCGCAGTTCTGGCGGAATACCGCATGCAGCACCGCCTCGCGGGGACCGGCATAGAGCATATCGAAACCGTAGCCCGTCACCATCACGGTATTGGCCGGGAAGTACAGCTCGACCATCTTGCGGATCGCAGCGTCGCGCACCGGTGCGGGGATATCGCCCGGCTTGAGCTGGCCCAGCAGCATATGGATCAGCACGCCGTCGGCATCCACCGCTTCCAGTGCCATCTTGCACAGTTCCTCGTGGGCGCGGTGCATCGGGTTGCGGGTCTGGAAAGCCACCACCTTGTTCCAGCCGCGCTCGGTAAACTCATTGCGGATTTCCACCGCAGTGCGGAAAGTATCCGGGAAGTCACTCTGGAAATAGCTGAAGTTCAGCACCTCGATGGGACCGGAGAGCAGCTTGCGGCCCGCGGACTTGAAGGTCGCTACACCCGGGTGCTTGTCGTCCAGGGTGCCGAAGACCTGCTGGGCAATGGTGTTGACCTGCTCATCGGTGACAGTTTCGATGGCCTCGACGTCCATGATCGCCAGCACCGGGTTGCCCTCCACATTCGGGTCGCGCAGGGCGATGCGGGAAGCTCCCTCGATGGCACTGGTGTCTTGCACCATGTTGACCACCGGCACCGGCCAGAACAGGCCATCGACGGTGCGCAGGGACTCCGCCACGCTCAGGGTGTCGGCCAGGTTCATGTAACCGTGGAGCGGGTTGAAGTAGCCGGCCCCCAGCATTACCGCATTGGCCGCCGCTGCGGAGCTGACCACGATCGACGGCAGGGACTCCGCTTCGTGCATCAGCTGGTGATGCCTTTCACTGTCGTAGACGAAACGGGGCTGCAGCTCGACGCTGCCGTGGGGGCGAACCAGGGACATAGTGGTCTCCGAATTGAGTACGAAATGGAAGTAGAAAGCTCTGCGAGCCGGGCATTATACGGAATATCGCGCCGCGCCCAAATGGCAGGATGCTCGCGCATCCGATGAATCCGGCCGCCAAACCCGTATAATGGCCGCAAATTCAGGAGGCTAGAGTGTCCTTACAGAGATTTGTGCAAGACTGGGCGATTCCCGCAGGTATCGGACTGTTGCTGGCGGCAGCCGCCCTGCTGCTGTTCCCCCAGTTGCGTGAGGGGGCTTTCGGCCCCGAGCGGGACGAGTGGAGCGGCCCCGCCTCCTATGCCCGCGCGGTCAATCGCGCCAGCCCGGCCGTAGTCAACATTTATACCCGCAACGCCGTGCCCCAGCAGCGCCACCCGCTGCTGGACAACCCGGCCTTCCGCGCCCTGCTGGAGAGCACTGACCTGCCGCAGTTCAGGGACCGCATGCAGTCCAATCTCGGTTCGGGGGTGATCGTCAACGAGGATGGCTACATCCTCACCAATCATCATGTGATCAACCAGGCGGATGCCATTGTCGTGTACCTCGAGGACGGGCGCGAGGCACGGGCGGAGCTGGTGGGTACCGAGCCCAACTTCGACCTGGCGGTGCTGAAGGTGGAAATGCCGGACCTGCAGGCTATCGAGGTGGGTGAGCCCGAACAGGCCCAGGTGGGGGATATCGTGCTGGCGATCGGTAACCCGTTCGGCGTCGGCCAGACAGTGACCCAGGGCATCATCAGTGCCACCGGCGCCCGCAACCTGACAAATCTCGGCGCCGGCGGCTACCTGCAGAATTTCCTGCAGACCGACGCGGCGGTTAACCCCGGTAACTCCGGCGGCGCCCTGGTGGACACGAAGGGTCGCCTGCTGGGCATCAACACCTCGATCCTCGACAAGAGCGGATATACCGGCGGCATCAGCTTCGCCATCCCGGCCAATATCGCCCTCAAGGTGATGGAGGACATTATCGCCCACGGCCGGGTGGTGCCCGGCTGGCTCGGTATCGAGGCGATTGACCTGGGCCGGGCACCGCAACTGGCGCGCACCTTCAACCTGCCCCCGTCCACCGATGGCATGGTGGTTACCGCCATCTACAACGAGGGGCCGGCCTACAACGCCGGGCTGAAACCCGGCGACGTCCTCACCCATATCGATGGCCTCCCGCTCCGCAACGGCATGCGCGGACTGGCCACCATGTTCACGCTGCGTCCCGGCGACACGGTGACCATTACCTTTATTCGCGACGGCGTCGAATCTTCTACTGAAGCCATCGTTTCGGAACCGCCCAAACCCCAGGGCGAAACGACCGAGCAGCCGGTGCCGCCACCCACTCAAGAATAAATAACAATATGTGGAGAAACCGAACCATGCGCACATTTTCGCTCGCAGCCATAGCACTGGGCGCCCTGCTCAGCCTGCCGGCATCTGCCGATGACCGCGCGGCCCTGGCCGGCCTGCTGGACAGTTTCCTTGCCGCCACTCACAAGAAAGAGGCGCACCAGCGCTTCTGGGCAGAGGACCTGGTCTATACCAGTTCCAGCGGCAAGCGCTTCGGCAAGGAGACGATCCTGGCGGGATTTGACGGTGGGGATAGCCAGCCGGCAACCACCGCCTACAGCGCGGAAGAGGTCGATATCCGCCTGCTGGGCGACACTGCCGTGGTGGCGTTCCGGCTGGTAGCGGGAGAGGGACCGGCGGGCAAACCGGGGACAGGAAGCCCTGCGGAGTATTTCAACACCGGCACTTTCGTAAAGCGGGATGGCCAGTGGCGCGCGATCGCCTGGCAGGCGACCAGGATCCCGGCGGCGGAGTAAACGCCGCCGGGCAACTACCGCACTACTTGCGCACGCGATATTCGGCTGAGCGGGCGTGGGCCTCGAGCCCTTCACCCCGCGCGAGCGCTCCCGCAACCCGACCCAGCTGGTCGGCCCCCTCCGGGGAGCAGTGGATGATCGAGCTGCGCTTCTGGAAGTCGTATACCCCCAGCGGCGACGAGAACCGGGCGGTGCCGCTGGTCGGCAGCACGTGATTGGGGCCGGCGCAGTAGTCCCCCAGCGCCTCTGCGGTGTGGCGGCCGAGGAAGATGGCGCCGGCATGGCGAATCTGCGACAGGTAGCGCTCGGGATCCTCTACCGAAACTTCCAGGTGCTCCGGGGCCACCCGGTTGGAAACCTCAATCGCCTGCCCGATCGATTCCACCTCGATCAGCGCACCGCGCCCGGCGAGCGAGGCAGCGGCGATGTCGCGGCGCGGCAGCTCGGCCACCAGCTTCTGCAGCGACTCCTGTACTGCGTCGAGGAATCCCCTGTCCGGGCTCAGCAGGATCGACTGTGCCTGCTCGTCGTGCTCGGCCTGGGACAGCAGGTCCATCGCAATCCAGTCGGGATCAGTCTTGCCGTCGCAAATCACCAGGATCTCGGAGGGCCCGGCGATCATGTCTATGGCCACCCGCCCGAATACTGCCCGCTTGGCACTCGCCACGAAGATATTGCCAGGACCCACGATCTTGTCGACGCGCGGCACGGTTTCTGTGCCGTACGCCAGGGCCGCCACCGCCTGGGCACCGCCGATACTGAAAACCCGGTCCACACCCGCAATGGCCGCAGCGGCCAGCACCAGGTCGCTGAGCTGGCCGTCGGGCGCCGGCACCACCATGATTACCGAGTCCACCCCGGCCACCTTTGCCGGCAGCGCGTTCATCAGCACCGAGGAGGGATAGCTGGCCTTGCCACCCGGCACATAGATACCCACCCTTTCCATGGGCGTGATCTTCTGGCCCAGCACGGTGCCATCCGCCTCGGTGTACTGCCAGGATTCCTGCAGCTGGCGCTCGTGGTAGGCGCGCACACGGTCCGCGGCGGTTTCCAGCGCACCGCGCTCGGCGGCGGATATCCTCTGCAGGGCGGCCTGCATCGCCTCGGCGGACACCTGGAAATCAACGCCCGCCTGCAGCTGACGCCGGTCGAAGCGGTTGGTGTAATCGATGACGGCGGCATCACCCCGGGTGCGCACCGCCTCCAGGATTTCTGCCACCGCGCCCTCGACCGCCTCGTCGGCGACCGACTCCCAGGCCAGCAGGTCGCCCAGGCGGTCCTCGAAATCCGTATCTGCGGCATTCAGCCGGCGAATCGGCTCGCGACTCATATCGACCACCTCAGTTCGCGTCCCGCTCGCTCACGGCGACAGCGAGTTTCTCAATGAGGGCATTGATGGGGCTGTACTTCATCTTCATCGAGGCCTTGTTGACGATCAGCCGGCTGCTGATATGCGCGATGGTGTCGCGCGCCTCGAGGCCATTGGCCCGCAGGGTATTGCCGGTATCGACGATATCGACGATCTCGTCGGCCAGCTGCATCAGCGGGGCCAGCTCCATTGCACCATAAAGCTTGATGATGTCCGCCTGGCGTCCCTGGGCGGCGTAGTAGCGCCGGGCGCTCTGCACAAACTTGGTCGCCACGCGAATGCGCCCCGGCCGCAGCGGGGCCCCGGAGATACCGGCGGTCATCAGCCGGCAACGCGCGATACCCAGGTCGAGAGGCTCATAGATGCCATCGCTCGGGTGTTCGAGCAACGTATCCTTGCCCGCCACGCCCAGGTCAGCCGCACCGTGCTGGACGTAGGTGGGCACATCCGACCCCCGCAGGATCAGCAGGCGCACGCCCTCCTGGTTAGTGGGGAAAATCAGTTTCCTGCTCTTGGCGATATCTTCCTGCGGCTCGAGTCCCGCGGCCGCCAGCAGCGGCAGGGTCTCCTTCAGGATCCGTCCCTTGGTAAGCGCAATTGTGATCTGCATTGGTTATGGCTGTTGTTGACCGGTTATGGCTGTTGTTGACTGTGGGCGCGGCACTGCCGCGCATTCGCCCCGCCGGCCGGCGGGGTCAGGGGGCGTCGACTACCGACGCCGGGATCAGCCGGGTATGCGACGGATATTGGCACCCAGCTGTTGCAGTTTCTCCTCGATACACTCGTAACCGCGGTCGATATGGTAAATCCGGTCGACCACCGTGGTACCCTGCGCCACCATACCGGCAATGACCAGGCTGGCCGATGCGCGCAGGTCGGAGGCCATTACCGGCGCCCCCTTGAGCTGCTCGACTCCGGTGACGATCGCGGTGTTGCCCTCGAGGCTGATATTGGCACCCATACGGTTGAGTTCGTGCACCTGGATCAGGCGGTTCTCGAATATGGTCTCGACCACCGTGCCCTTGCCCTCGGCGACGGCGTTCACCACCATCAGCTGCGATTGCATGTCGGTGGGGAAGGCCGGATAGGGAGCAGTGCGAAAGCTCACCGCTTTCGGCCGGTTGCCCTTCATATCCAGCTCGATCCAGTCATCGCCGGTGCTCAGGTGCGCCCCGGCCTCCTCAAACTTCACCAGCACCGCGTCGAGAATATCGGCACGTGTATGGGTCAGGCGCACCTTGCCCCGCGCTGCGGCCGCTGCAGCCAGGAAAGTACCGGTTTCGATACGGTCGGGCATCACGCTGAAGGTACAGGGATTGAGCCGCGATACCCCGTGGACCCGCAGGGTATCGGTGCCGACGCCCTCGATCTGCGCCCCCATGGCAATCAGGAACTCCGCCAGGTCGACGATTTCCGGCTCGCGAGCGGCGTTGTGCAGCACTGTGGTGCCCTCGGCCAGCACGGCCGCCATCAGCAGGTTCTCGGTGCCGCCCACGGTCACCTTTTCCATGACGATGTTGGCGCCCTTCAGGCGCCCGTTGGTGCGCGCTCGTATAAAGCCGCCGTCGATGGTGATCTCCGCCCCCATTGCCTCCAGCCCCTTCAGGTGGATGTCCACCGGCCGGCTGCCAATGGAGCAGCCACCGGGGAAGGAGACATTGGCCACACCATGGCGCGCCAGCAGCGGCCCCAGAACCAGGATGGAGGCCCGCATGGTCTTCACCAGCTCGTATGGCGCAGTGAGGTCGTTGACCGAGCGCGGGTCAATCTCCACGGCCAGCTTCTCGTCAACGGTCACCTCGCAGCCCATGCAACGCAACAGCGTGATCATGGTGGTGATGTCGTTGAGATGCGGCAGGTTGTGGATATGCACCGGCCCGTCGGCCAGCAGGGCCGCCGCCAGGATCGGCAACGCGGCGTTTTTGGCACCGGAGATTTTCAGGTTGCCGGAGATAGGGCTACCGCCCTCGATAATCAGTTTGTCCATTCGGCCGTGTATCCTACTTCCCGGCCTCGGCAGGGGTCAGTGTCTTCATCTGTACCGCGTGCAGGGTACCGTCAGCGATCTTGTCACCCAGCGCCTCATATACCAGCTGCTGTTTTTTCAGGCGGCTGAGGCCGTCGAAGGCCTCACTCACGACCGTAACCAGCAGGTGACTGCCCTCAAAGGCGACATCGGCGTGACTATCGGGAATATGCCCCTCGATCAGGGCCTTGATTTCTTCAGGTTGCATAGGCGGGGAATACTTGGAATTGAAATGCGGCAGTGTACTAAAAATAGGGCCCCGGGTGCAGCAGCTTTGCCACACCCGCTACCCGCAGGCATCAACCAACCTGGTTGGCAACGTTCTCCGCTGCCGACCAGTTGGCGATCACCTTGTCGATGTCACCGCCATGGGTCTGCATGGCCTGGGCAAACTGGCTGCGGAACGTCTTGCCGAGGTTCACCCCGTTCAGGATTACATTGATCAGCTTCCACTGGCCGGCGCGATTGCGCACCAGGGTATAGGAAACCTTGCTGATGCCCTCTTTGCTGCGCACCTCCTGCAGTACGTTGACACGATTGCCAGAGGGCGGGGTGCCGGGGTTGACCACCCGCACTTCCATCTCGCCGAAGCTGGCCACACCGCGGGCGAAGGTCGCCACCAGGTCCCGGCGGAAAGCGCTGGTGAAGCGGGAGCGCTGGGCAGTAGTGGACTGCTTGGCATAGCGCCCCATCACACCGCGGGCGATAAAGTTGAAGTCCACTACCGGCTCGAGGACGCTGTCCACGGCGCTGTAGTAGCGCTGCGGATCTGAATTCATGTACTGCGCATTCGCCCGGATTACCCCGAGCAGCTTCTGGGACACTCCCTCGATCATCACATAGGGATCCTGGGCCGCACTGGCGAGCGGAGTCCAGCAGGCGACCAGCAGGGCACACAGGGCCAACCGGGCGCGCTTTGCAAAACCCATGGGGGCGTAATTGGTAAACAAGCTCACTTATAATCTCCCATTAGCGAATCGATCCTTGGACGCGCCTGGCGGTAAAAAGTGCCATACGTCCACTGCGCTTGCGCGGCTTCCCGCCGGCGACCGCCGCAACCTACAGCCATCCAAAGCCCGTAATCCAATGTAATAAAAGGACGGAGCTGACAGTCGCGGCGGCAGACTATAGCATGGCCGCGCCTACTGTGGTGGCGATGTAATGACATGAAATAAGTGACAGGTGCCTCGATTTGGTAAATCGGGGCCCTCCTGGCGCAATTCTTCCTGACTATTAAGAGGTTAGCATGCCCGAGGTTTGGCTGGCGGTATTAGCTGTCTGCGGAGGCGTGGCCGGGCTCGTCTGGAGTGCCGACCGCTTTGTCGCCGGCAGCGCGGCCATCGCACTGCACCTGGGGCTCTCCAAGCTGGTGATCGGGCTCACCATTGTCTCACTCGGGACTTCGGCCCCTGAACTGATGGTGGCAGCCAGCTCCGCCCTCAAGGGAGCCGGCGAGATCGGGGTGGGCAACGCGCTCGGCTCCAACCTGGCCAATATCGGCCTGGTGCTGGGGGCCACGGCCCTGGTGGCACCACTTCCCGCCCAGCCACACCTATTGCGCCATGAGGTCCCCACCCTGCTCGTGGTCACCGGCCTGGCCGGGCTCGCACTGGCGGACGGCCGCCTGTCACAGGTGGAGGGACTGGTGCTCCTGGCACTGGTGCCGCCCCTGCTATGGCTGACGGTGCGATACAAGAAGCGCTATGACGGGGTGGAAGAAGAGGACGTGGAAATACAGCAATACACCATGGCACGGGCCTTCGCCTGGTTCGCGCTCGGCCTGGCCGCACTGCTGGCAAGCTCGGAGATCCTGGTCTGGGGCGCCCGCCACCTCGCCCTGGCAGCCGGGGTGAGCCCGCTGGTGATCGGGCTTACGGTGGTGGCACTCGGCACCAGCCTGCCGGAACTGGCGGCCTCCCTGGCCAGCGTGCTGCGCGGGCACTTCGACCTGGCGCTGGGAAATATCATCGGCTCCAATATCCTCAACCTGCTGGCGGTGATGGCACTACCCGGCGCAATTGCCAGCATTCAGATGGAGATTGAGGTATTCTCCCGCGATTATCTCGCCATGCTGGCCATCACCCTGTTGCTGGTGACGGCGGTCAGCTCCAGCCTCTGGTACAACCCGGGACAGGCCCGCCTGGGCAGGCCCCTCGGGATCCTGCTGCTGGCGAGCTATATCGGCTATTACTGGCTCCTGTTCCGCGGCTGACGCGGCGAGCACCGTTATTTCTACAATCAATTGAGCTGTAAACAGAGACCCACGATGACCCAGGACCTGATACTCCAAGCGGGCCGGCGCACGGTACTGATGGAAAATGAAGCCATCGCGGCACTGGAAAACCGCATCGATGACAACTTCAAGCACGCCTGCGAGCTGATCCTGCAGTGCCGCGGCAGGACCATCGTCACTGGCATGGGCAAGTCGGGCCATATTGGCAACAAGATCGCGGCCACCCTGGCCAGCACCGGCACCCCCAGCTTTTTCGTGCACCCCGGCGAAGCGAGCCATGGCGACCTGGGCATGATCACCCGCGAGGACCTGGTGATCGCCATCTCCAACTCCGGGTCTTCCGCAGAGGTACTCACCTTACTGCCACTGCTCAAGCGACTCGGCATCCCCATGATCAGCATGACCGGCAAGCCGGACTCCCCGCTGGCCCAGGCCGCCGACGTCAACCTGGATATCGCGGTGGAAACCGAGGCCTGCCCGCTGAACCTCGCCCCCACCTCCTCCACCACCGTAACCCTGGTCATGGGCGACGCCCTGGCCGTGGCCCTGCTGGAGGCGCGCGGGTTTACCGCGGAGGACTTTGCCTTCTCCCACCCCGGCGGCGCGCTGGGCCGGCGCCTGCTGCTCAAGGTGGAGGACGTCATGCATGCCGGAGAGGAGCTGCCACAGGTATCACCGGAGACTCCCCTCTCCAAGGCCCTGCTGGAAATGACCAGCAAGGGCTTCGGCATGACCACGGTAGTCGACCACAAGGGTACCCTGCTGGGCGTATTCACCGACGGGGACCTGCGCCGGATCATCGACCAGAAGGTGGAGCTGGACAGCGCAACCATGGAAGTGGTGATGAGCCGCCGCCCCAAGACGGTATCGGCCGACACACTCGCCGCCGAGGCCCTGCGCATCATGGAGGACAACAGGATCACCGCCCTGGTGGTCGAGGACGACGCCCGCCACCCCATCGGGCTGCTGCACATGCACGATATACTGCGCGCCGGCGTGATCTGATCCCCGCTGTAAAAGGACAATTCCGTGAGTTCCAAAGAAAAACACCCCGAGAAAATCGACCAGAAACTGTCGCAGGTACGCTGGCTGGTGCTGGATGTCGACGGCGTCCTCACCGACGGGCGCCTGTACTTCGACAACAGCGGCAACGAGCTGAAGACCTTCAGCACCCTCGACGGCCACGGCATCAAGATGCTGCAGAAATCCGGCGTCCAGGTCGCCATCATTACCGGCCGGCGCAGCAGCGTGGTGGAGCGGCGCGCCCACGACCTGGGCATCCACAAGCTGATCCAGGGCCGCGAGGACAAGTTCGCTGCCCTCGAGGAATTGCTCGAAGGCGAGGGCTGCCGCCTGGAGGACATCGCTTATGTGGGAGACGACTACCCCGACCTGCTGGTGATGACCAGGATCGGCTGCCCCATCTCCGTTCCCAACGCGGCCCCGCCGGTGCGCGAGCGCGCACTATGGGTCACCGATGCCCGCGGCGGGGAGGGCGCGGTTCGCGAGGTCTGCGACCGCATCATGCACGCCCAGGGCACTTTTGACGCCGCACTGGCCCCCTATATCGGAGAGCGCTGATGCGCACCTGGCTGCCGCTATTTGTCATCGTGGCCCTGATCAGCGCCGTAGTCTGGTTTGCCGACAGTCCGCCCCCGGAACTGCTCGGCAAGCGCCCGACCCCGAAAGCGCAGGACCGCGCCCCGGACCTGGTGATCCGTGACGCGCGCACGCGCCACTTCAACCTGGAAGGCAACCTCGCCTACCGGGTCGACGCCGAGCAGATCACTTTTTACCAGTTCGGCCGCCGCGACCGGGCCAACCTCACGGAGCCGCGCATCCTGTTTTACCAGGGTGACCAGCCCAAGTGGCGGACGGAATCCCGCTCCGGCGTGGCCCATAACAACGGCCAGCGCGTGGTGCTGCGGGGCGACGTACATATCAATGAACTCCCCGGGCCCGGCGGCATCGAACTGGACACAGAAGAAATCACCATCAAGCCGCGCCAGGAATACGCCGAAACAGACAAAGTTGTTACCATTAGCGCCGGCCCGAACCGGACACGCGGAACCGGCCTGCGCGCATTTTTGAATCAAGACCGGGTAGAAATACTCTCCGAGGTGGAAAGCACCTATGAAACTCAATGATTGCCTTCGCCCGCTGGCAACCCTGGCCCTGGTACTGGCGGTGGCCCATGCAGCCGCCCTGCCGTCCGACCGCGAACAGCCAGTCAAGGTCAACGCCCAGAAGCTGGAGGCCAACCGCGGCAAGAACCTGTCCGTGTACAGCGGCAACGTGGTAATCACCCAGGGCTCCCTGCAGATCCGCGCCGACCGGGTGGAGGTGCACGGCAACCCCGAGGGTGAGATCCGGCGCGTGATTGCCATCGGCAACCCGGCCCACTTCCAGCAGCAGATGCAGCAGAGCCAGAACCTGGTGAAGGCCCGCGCGAAGAGGATCGAGTTCAAGGTCAACTCCGACGAGCTGCAGCTGACCGGCGAGGCCTACGTGGATCGCGACGGCAATACGCTCAGCGCAGAAAAGATCGACTACGACCTCAACAGCGAAAAGATGCAGGCGCAGGGCCAGGCCGGCGACGGTCGTGTCGAAATGATCTGGAAACCGGAGCGCAAGCCGCAAGGTCAGCAGGCCCAGGGCGAGCAGGCCCGGGACGAGCAGGAAGCCACCGACGAAGCGCGGGAAGAACAGTAAGAACGCATCCCGCAGTCACGGGAACAACCAGACAGGAAAGGCGTCGGCCACATCGGGCGCGGCGCGAGCAGGAATCCAGTATGCCGACGCTCCAGGCGTTACATCTCGCCAAACAGTACAAGAAGCGCAAAGTTGTCAGGGACGTCTCCGTCAGTGTATCGAGCGGCCAGGTGGTGGGCCTGCTGGGCCCCAACGGCGCGGGCAAGACCACCTGTTTCTACATGATCGCCGGGCTGGTGCGCGCCGACGCGGGCCAGGTGCTGATCGACGAGGAAGACATCACCCGCCTCTCGATGCATGGCCGCGCGCGCAAGGGCATTGGCTACCTGCCCCAGGAAGCCTCGGTGTTTCGCCGGCTGACGGTACGCGACAACATCCTCGCCATCCTGGAGACCCGCAAGGACCTGGTGCGGGCAGAGCGCCAACAGCGCGCGGATGAACTGCTCAGCGAATTCAATATCACCCACATCGCCGGCAGCCTGGGCATGGCACTTTCCGGGGGCGAGCGGCGCCGCGTGGAAATTGCCCGCGCCCTGGCCACAGACCCGGCCTTCGTACTGCTGGATGAACCCTTTGCCGGGGTGGACCCCATCTCGGTCAATGACATCAAGCAGATTATCCAGCACCTGCGCGACCGCGGCATCGGCGTGCTGATCACCGACCACAACGTACGGGAGACGCTCTCCATCTGCGAGACGGCCTATATCGTCAGCGAGGGTCACATCATCGCTGCGGGTACTCCGGACGAGGTACTCTCCAACCAGCAGGTGCGCGAGGTCTACCTGGGCCACGAATTCACCATCTAGCCAGGCAGCACCCCCGATGGCTGTCCTACCCAAGGCCGTTCGGGGGCAGCCCTGCCACCTCTATCGACGCAACTATTGATACAGCCATCATTTTCGGCATAGTTATTGCTTGTAATCATCCGGACAGAAGGTTAGTCTGCCGCTTATCCGAAATTCGGAAGAATCTTTCGTCCTCGCGGTTCACTACCCGGTATGAAGCAGTCCCTCCAGCTCAAGCTCGGCACCCAGCTGACAATGACCCCGCAGCTGCAGCAGGCTATTCGCCTGCTGCAATTGTCGACGCTCGACCTGCAACAGGAGGTGCAATCCGCGCTGGACAGCAACCCGCTGCTGGAAAGCGATTCCGGCGAGCAGGCTGAGGCCCCCGGCAGTGACTCCGGCACCAACGCAGAGAACGCGGAAGCCAGCCCCAGTGCCGAAACGCCGGACGCCGGCGGCGACAGCGAGTGGAACAACGATATTCCCGCGGACCTGCCCGTCGACACAAACTGGGATGATATCTACAGCGGCGGCAGCTACAGCGGCCCCGCCGACGCCGATGACAACCCGCTGGAACAGCGCAACGCCGCCAGCGAAAGCCTGCAGGATCACCTGCGCTGGCAGCTCAACCTGACCCCACTCTCCCCGCGCGACAAATTCATCGGCGAGATCCTGATCGACGACATCAGTACGCGCGGCTTCCTGCAGACCCCCCTGGAGGAGATCGCCGCTTCCCTCGACATGGAGGAAGACGAGGCGCTCGCCGTACTCAAGACCATCCAGCAGTTTGAGCCGGCCGGCTGCGGGGCCCGCGACCTGCGCGAGTGCCTGCTGCTCCAGCTGCGGCAGCTGCCGGCGGACACGCCGTGGCTGGCCGAGACAGTGTCCGTAGTCGACAGCCACCTCGACCTGCTCGGCAAGCGGGATTTCCGCCAGCTGGGCCGCCGCACGCGACTGAGCGAGGAGCAGTTAGGTGAGGTGGTTCGCCTGATCCGCTCCCTCAACCCCCACCCCGGGGAAGCCTTCGGCGGCGATGAGCCCCAGTACGTGGTGCCAGACGTGATCGTCAGCCGCCGCCAGCAGCGCTGGCAGGTAGAACTCAACCCCGAGACCACCCCCCGCCTGCGAATCAACGCCGGCTACGCCGCCCTCATCCGGCGGGCCGACAACTCGACTGATAACAACTTCCTGCGCGATCACCTGCAGGAGGCAAGGTGGTTCCTCAAGAGCCTCCAGAGCCGCCATGAAACGCTGCTCAGGGTCGCTTCCTGTATCGTCGAGAAACAGCAGGGTTTCTTTGAGCAGGGGGCCGAGGGGATGAAACCGATGGTGCTGGCGGACATCGCCGAGGCGGTCGGCATGCACGAGTCGACCATTTCGCGGGTCACCACCCAGAAGTACATGTTCACCCCCCGGGGGGTCTTCGAGCTGAAGTACTTCTTCTCCAGTCACGTCAGCACCAGCTCTGGCGAGGATGCCTCTTCCACGGCTATCCGCGCCCTGATCCGCAAGCTGATCGATGCCGAGCAGCCCCGCAAGCCACTGTCTGACAACAAGATCACCCAGGAGCTCGCCAACCAGGGTATCAACGTGGCGCGCCGCACCGTGGCCAAATATCGTGAATCCCTGGGCATTCCCTCTTCCAGCGAGCGCAAGCGGCTGGTCTGAGTGGCGCCGGCGCAAGGCCCCATGCGCCCTGCAACGAAATTTTGACCAGGGCAACCCAAGGGGTCACGCGTGTTCGGCCGACACGCAATACCACGCGCCCGGCAACCAATGCCCGGAGTTTGAGTGTATCCTTCCATTCTGGCGCACTTCCTAGTAGGGTTGCCGCCCTGACGGGGGTGCCGCCGGTCCAGGACCGCGCTTTCGATGCACTCGATTAGGAGATTTCCATGCAAGTCAATATCACCGGCCGCCATCTGGATGTGACTTCAGCCCTTCGCGATTACTGTCTCGAAAAACTGGATAAGCTCGCGGGTCACAACAACCTGATCACCACAGGCCAGATCACCCTGTCAGTGGAGCAAAAAGAAGTACAGCGCGCCGAAGCCCTCTTCCACGTCAACGGGAAGGAAATTTTCGCGGACTCGGAAGCTGACGACATGTACGCAGCCATCGATGCCCTCACGGATAAGCTCGATCGCCAGCTCATAAAACACAAAGAGAAGTTGCGAGCCCATCGGTAAGCCATGACATTGGAAGCATTACTCTCGCCCCGCCTGAGCCTCTGTCGCGTGGCGGGAAGCAGCAAGAAGAAGCTGCTGCTGAACATAGCGCAAGCTATCGCAGAGCAATACCCGCACCTCGATGCGGATACCATTTTCAACCAGCTGATCGCCCGGGAGCGCCTGGGCTCAACCGGCATTGGGGAGGGCGTCGCCATTCCCCACTGCCGGCTGCCGGGCTGCCGGCAGGCCATCGGCGTGCTGTGCACCATGGAGCCGGCGATCGACTTTGATGCCGTCGATCGCCAGCCGGTGGACCTGCTGTTCGCACTGCTGGTACCAGAGGACTCGGAGCAGGAGCACCTGGACACCCTGGCGGAAATTGCCGCGCTGTTCAACGACAGCCGGGTAAGAGAAAAACTGCGCCAGGCTGACACCAGCGACGAACTCTACGCCCGCGCGATCAACAGCGCCGCTGCCGCCTAGGTGGCGGCCCGCCCTGCCAGGCGCCCCTCGCGTAGCGAGGCCCGACCGGGCATACACACAGGATTCACAATTTCCCGCTACTGTTGTACCCGGCGACGCAATCGCGGATGATTGGCAGCAGGTATCACTCCGGCATGCCCATCCCCGCACTCCGCCCTGTACCTGCGGTACAGGCCTGAAGGGGCGGACAACCGTATCCCGGCTCAGGTAACGGTTGGGGCGCCCGCGGCACAGGCAGGTGCCGGAATGACCGGCGGCCCCGGGTCAGCCGGTTTTCAAATAAGGAATCCGATCTAGAAACCTATGCGCCTGGTAATCATCAGCGGCCGATCCGGCTCGGGCAAAAGCTCCGCCCTGCAATTGCTGGAAGACGTCGGCTTCAACTGCATCGACAACCTCCCTGCGAGCCTTCTGCCCGAACTGGTGCGACGGGTGCAGGACCAGCCGCGGGTGGAAAATACCCGCCTCGCCCTGGGTATCGACGCCCGCAACCTCTGGCAGGACGTGCAACAGGCCCCGCGCGTAATCAACGAGCTGCGCGAAAGCGGCATCCAGTGCGATGTGATCTACCTCGATGCGCGCTCGCCGGTGCTGGTGCAGCGTTTCAGTGAGACCCGACGCAAACACCCACTCAGTGACAACCGCACCCACCTGCTGGAGGCCCTCAATCGCGAGAAAGAGCTGCTGGCACCACTAGCGGGTATGGCCGACCTGGTCATCGACACCAGCAGCCTCAGCCTGCACCAGCTGCGCGACCAGGTAAAAACGCGCGTGGTCGGACAGGAATCCCCGGGAATGGCAATCCTGTTCCAGTCTTTCGGCTTCAAGCACGGGGTACCGGTGGACGCGGACCTGGTATTCGACCTGCGCTGCCTGCCCAACCCCTACTGGGTGGCTGAACTCCGCCACAAGACGGGCCTGGATCCCGACGTAGTGGAATTCCTGCGCTCCCATGAGGAAACCGCCGAGATGGAACGTGACATCGCCGGCTTCCTCGAGCGCTGGCTGCCGTCCTACCAGAAGAGCAACCGCAGCTACACCTGCGTTGCCATCGGTTGTACCGGTGGTCGCCATCGCTCGGTGTATATGGTTGAACAACTGGCACAGATATTTGCCGGCCAGTTTGAGAATATCCAGGTTCGCCACCGCGAGCAGCAGCCGTAACGCAGCGCCGGAACCGGGATCACCAGCATGCAAAAGTGCCGTATCACCATCGTCAACAAGCTCGGCCTGCACGCCCGCGCCGCGAGCAAGTTCGCGCAGACATCTGCGCGCTTTTCAGCGGATATCCGCGTCCACTGCCAGGGCAAGTGCGTGGACGGCAAAAGCGTAATGGCGCTGATGCTGCTTGCCGCGGGCAAGGGGGTGGAAATCGAGCTGGAGGCCTGTGGCGGCGATGAGGAGGCAGCAGTGGAGGCCATCTCCGCCCTGGTGAGCGATCGCTTCGGTGAGGCGGAGTAAAGCACCGTGCCTTGCCCGCTGGAAGCCCGGCGGCGATCCGAATAGAATCCCTTCCCGTCTGCGCTGTGCCGCGCACTACCGAGTCTTGTCTCCGCAGTAAGGAAATGCCGTGTCCAACCCGCCGCCAGGTGAAATCGAGTTCCGTGCCCAGAACCAGCTGAGTGAATTGTTCGCCGCCCTGGATAGCGGCACCGGCCGGGACGTGCGGCGTATGCTCAGCACCCTGTCCCCACAGAACATCGCCCAGCTGCTGGAGAGCTCGCCGCCGCGCATTCGCAACGTATTGTGGACCCTGCTCGATCCGGAGATCGAGGGGGATGTGCTGCCCGAGCTCTCGTATGAGGTGAAGAGCCAGATCCTGGCCACCATGGATACCGAGGAAATGGTGGCGGCGATGGAGGGCCTCGACGCCGACGACGTGGCCGACATCCTGCAGCAGCTTCCGGAGCGCGTCATGGGCGAGGTCCTCTCGTCCATGAGCGAGGCGGACCGCCTGCGGGTGGAACGGGTACTGGCCTTCGACGAGGAGACGGCCGGCGGCCTGATGGACACGGATACCATTTCCGTGCGCCCCAACCTCACCCTGGATGTGGTCCTGCGCTACCTGCGCCGCCACGAGCAGCTGCCCCCCTCCACCGACAACCTGTTCGTGGTCAACCGCAAGGACCAGTACATCGGCCTGCTGCCCCTGTCCCGGCTCCTCACCACCGATCCCTCCGTCACGGTGCGCGAGGTCATGAACACCGATGTGGAACCGATCCCGGCAGACTTTCCCGATGACGAGGTGGCGCGCCTGTTCGAGAAATACGACTGGATCACCGCGCCGGTGGTGGACGAGAACAACCGGCTGCTGGGGCGGATCACCATCGACGACGTCGTCGACGTGATCCGCGAGGACGCCGACCACTCCCTGATGAGCCTGGCCGGTCTCGACGAGGAAGAAGACACATTTGCCCCCGTGCGCCGCACTGCGCCGCGTCGCGCCGTCTGGCTGGGCATCAACCTGCTTACCGCCCTGCTCGCCTCCTGGGTGATCAACCTGTTCCAGGGCACCATCGACAAGGTGGTGGCACTGGCGGTGCTGATGCCGATCGTCGCCAGCATGGGCGGGGTCGCCGGGAGCCAGACCCTCACGGTAGTGATCCGCGGCATGGCGCTGGGGCAGATCGGCCGGAGTAACCTCAGCTGGCTGCTGACCCGCGAGCTGGGCTCCGCCGTACTCAACGCCATGCTGTGGTCCGTGGCCATGGCAGTAATTGCCGCCTACTGGTTCGATGACACTATTATCGCCGTCATTATCATGGCGGCCATGGTGATCAACCTGGTCACCGCGGCCATCGCCGGTGCCATACTCCCGGTGGCACTGCGGGCGGTCAATATCGACCCGGCCCTGGCCGGCGGCGTTGCCCTGACGACGGTCACTGACGTGGTGGGCTTCATGTCATTCCTCGGCCTCGCCACCTGGTTTTACGCCTGATTCAACGCCCGGGAGCCGCTCTCTTGTCCCGACGGCGGACAGGTGAATTGCATAACAGCTGGAAGAACAGAATGCACGAACACGACGAATTCGATGAGGATCGCCCGAAGAGCAAGACCCGCGTAAAGCAGGAAATGCATGAGCTGCAGGACCTGGGGCGGCAGCTCACCGAAATGGGCAAGGCGCAGCTGGCAGAGGTCCCCCTGGACGACGACCTGCGGGAGGCCATCAATACCCTCCACCGGATCAAGTCCAACGAGGCCCGGCGGCGCCAGATGCAGTACATCGGGAAGCTGATGCGCGGCGCCGACAGCGAAGCCATCGAGGCCGCCCTGGCGCGTTTCCACGAACGGGACCAGCAGCACAGCCGCTTCGACCATATGGCCGAGGACTGGCGCCAGCGCCTGCTGGAGGGCGGCAAGCAGGCCCAGAGCGAGTTTTTCGACCGCTATCCCGGTGCAGACCACCAGCATCTCCGGCAGCTGGTACGGGACTCGCTGCGGGAAATCGAGAAGCAGAAGCCCCCCACCAACCGCCGCAAGCTGTTCCGCTACCTGCGCGACTTCTTCATGCAGGAACTCTAGGGCCGCAGTGCGGCGTAGCTCCAATCCCCAGAACAAAGGGCGAGCCTACCGGTTCGCCCTTTGTTTTGCTGGCAGCGGCAGAGTCGACACTCAGGCCGGCGCCGCCTCCCCCGAGGAAGTCTCGGCCTGCCACTCGAACAGGTTGAGTTCGATAAAGAAGAAGGCCACCAGCCACAGGAAGGCATCCCAGAAATCCAGGAAACTGCCGTTGACGCCCCAGTAGATGGCACACAGCAACAGGGTGAAGTACAGGACGGCCTTGATCACCTGGGAGTAGCGCATGATGGCGTTGGACAATTCGTGGCGCAGCTGCAGCCAGACGTCAAACGCCAGGATCGCAACCACCAGCAGCCAGGCACCGGCATTGATCACATCGGTCCACGCCAGCCACTTGATCCCGTTCCAGGTGGAGACCGTTCCCAGCACCTGCGCGTCGGCCAGGCGGAGCACCTGGTCGTCCGCCAGCGCCGCACAGTTGCCCGCCGTGAGCGGCACGTAATCGTCCTGGCCCAGCACCAGCTGCCAGCCACCGCCGGCGGCCAGGTCGCAGGCCGGCTGGGACAGCGGCAGCAGGTGGGTCAGGGAGGCCATCTCCGCCACATAGCCGTAGAAGGAATAGACGATAAACAGGTAACAGAAGGCGGACACGCCGTTCAGGGCCCACTTCACCCAGCCGCGAATGCGATCATCCGAGAGCACAAAGGTCTCCAGCTCGAACACCAGCAACAGCAAGACCCAGGCCAGGGTGTCGATGGAATCATTGTAAGCCTCGATGATCCGTCCCAGCTGTACCCCATCGGCAAACACCGCGCCGGCCGCGGCGTGATTCTCAATAAAAAAAGCGTACACGTTGTAGGCGAGCAACAGGTAGATGGTGTACTTGAAGACGCGGAACAGGGCGTAGCGGTTGACGGAAGACCCCGCCAGGGTGGCCACCTCGGACATTTGCTGGAACCTCTCTTGATTATTGTTCTCGCACCCGTGCCAGTAGCCCCTGCGTCGCCCGCAGCGAACCAGGGACCGGGCACGACGCACCCGACACAATGTCCCCGCCGGCGCCGGCTCTTTCAGACTGATTGGCTATCGATGCCGCGCGGCTGGAGCGCTGGCTACAATATCGAACAATTATTCGGTTTTTTCAACTGCCGGGACAAAATCCAGGGCCAGGGAGTTCAGGCAGTAGCGCAGCCCGGTCGGCGGGGGGCCGTCCTTGAACACATGGCCGAGGTGCTCACCGCACCTGGACAGCACTTCGGTGCGCTTTATACCCCAGGACCAGTCGTCCTTGAGCACCACATTTTCCGGGTAGGCCACATCCCAGAAGCTTGGCCAGCCGGTGCCGGACTTGTACTGGTGCTCGGTATTGAACACCGGCAGGCGGCAGCCGGCACTCACATAGGTACCCTCGGCCTTATTGTCCACCCATTTGCCGCTGAAGGCGGGTTCCGTTCCCTTTTCCCACAGGATCTCATACTGGGCGGGAGGCAGCAGCTGCTTCCACACTTCGTTGGGGATGGCAGACAGGTTGGTGCCGGCATTGATATTGGCGCGGGCCTCCCGCACCGTCATGTCCGGGTCGGTGTCGCGCTCGTCCCCCGCCTTGGTACAGGCAGGCAGTCCCGCCACCAGTCCCAGAGAGAGAACCAGAATTAAGTATCTGGTCATTTTCTTGGCCTCCAGTCGCCGCTAAAACCTGTTTCTTCACAGGCTTAGACGCTCGCGAACGGGAACCGGTTCACCTCAGATGGCGCTGCTGCCGGCGCCACCGTCCTCTTTCAGCCGGGGCGCCGGGGTGCCGGGACCGGACATCGCCGGTTCGTCATCTTCTTCAGGAAGCGGGGCTTCCGGGGCCGGCTTGCGCTGTTTGCGTGATGGCCGCTGCATGCCCGCAGCGGCGCCCTGGCGCTCGGCACCATCGCCATCGAACAGCTTGTCGAAGCGGATTTCAGGCTCGGACCAGTCACCGCTGATACGGTAGCTGACACTGGCCATCTTGCTCACCTGTTTCTTGAATGCCTTACTGATCAGGTAGACGCCCGCCGCAGCGGGCAGGCCGCCCGCCAGCGCCGCCACCAGCGCCAGGTTGTTGCCCACCGGCAGGGTGGCCACCAGCGTGAGGTTGAGGTCCTCGCGCTTGAAGTTGACCCGGCCGGCCATCTGCAGCTCACTGGTCGGCCCTTCCACCTGGATCGGTACCGCGATCAGCAGGCTGCCATCGCCCTCGAAAAATACCTCGCCGCGCACCCGGTCAAAGGCCATACCGCTCTGGTAGAGGTCAGAGAAATCCAGCCGCAGGCGCCTCGCCCAGGTATCGAAGTTGAACAGCGACAGCAGCCGCAGCAGGGCCGAGCCGGCATTGTCGCTGGCGCGCAGGAAGCGGCCGTCGCGGATATCGATTTTCAGCTCACCGGTGAGCACGTCCGCTGCCACCCGGGCAGGCGAGCCGTCCCACCGCAAGGCGGTGTCAAAACTTGCCGCCTCGCTCTCGATCACCGGCTCCTGCCCCCAGGCCCGCTGTACTGCGGCCAGGTCTCCCGCGCTGAGGCGACCGATAAACTGGGAGGACTCGCTGCCGTCGCTGTCACGCATCCACATCAGCTGGGCGCCCAGGCGATTGTCCCCCTGGCCGCGCCCCTCGACCCGCACACCGCGGGCGGCACCGCGGATATCGCTGATCACCAGGCGCTCTACGGATGGGCGCACGTTGAAAGACCAGCGGCCGAAGTCCTCGTCACCCACATAGAGCTTGTCGGTACTGAAGTTCAGCTGCGGCAGGTCAGCGAAGTCGAATCCGGCCCAGGGATCCTGAACCGGGGGCGACTGCGCGGGGGACGACTCCACTCCCGTTTCGTCCTCCTCAGCCTTCTCGCTGGCGGGCAAGCGCAGGTGCGAGAGCTCCAGCTGCAGCGGGGTTTCCGCATTCAGCACGCCACTCAGGTGGCCGGCAGCGGTCTCACTGTCAAAGTCCAGCTCCCAGTCGGATCCCAGCCCGCGGCCACGCACGTGGATATGGTCGATTTCCGTCTTGCCGAGTATCAGCAGATCGGTACTGAGATCCAGCATCACGGGAAGCGGCCCCTGGGTAGCCGCGGATACACCGTTTTCTGCACTTGCCTGTCCGGAAGTGCCGGCGCCGGAGGCAAGCCCTTCAGCGGCGAAGGCATCGGCGGGGTTCGTCGGCGCCGTCTCGTAAATCTGCAGCAGCCTGCGCCAGTGCGGGAAATCCACCTGGGATACGTCGCCGCTGATTGCAAGCCCGCGCTCCCGGGGCAGCGTCGGCTCCGCATTCAGCGCGATGGCGGCACGCTCCAGGGTATCGCCGACCTTCCAGAAGCGTCCCGCCAGGTGTTCCCCGTACTGCAGGTTGTAAAGGCTCCCCTGCTCACCGATGGGCACCCGCAAGACAAAATCTGTACTTTCTTCCGCGGCCTTTCCCAGTGGCGCAGGCAGGTTGACCGCAACTCCGGCCAGGTCGGAGGTCACTTCCACCACCGCCCGGTAGGGCATGTCCTTGCTGCGGGCAGGAATCGTGACCAGCGTGCGGTGACCGAACTCCCCGTCCAGCCAGGCCAGTTCAGGCCGCCCGGTCCACTCACGCAGGGCCTGGGTTGTGCTGCGCCCCCGCACCACAACCTGCGTATCGCGCTGCTCGCCAGTCCCCTCGTGGCGAATGGTGGCCGTCAGCGGCCGCCCCCAGAGGCTGCCGCTCAGGGCCGTGCCCTCCAGCCCCTCCTCGCTGTCATAGTGCACCTTGCCAGACAGGGACTGTATCGCCAGCCTGGTATCCGCCATATGGAGGTCGCCATCCACCAGCGCCAGGTCGACATTCTGGTGCGGCTCGACGTCAGCGCCAGCGAGCGGCTGTGACAGGGTGAGGTTGCCGCTCAGGCTCCCCTTCAGGCGCCAGTCGTCAAAGCCGTCGCCGAGCTGCTCGCGCAGGGGCGTCTCCCGCAACAACCGCAGCGCATCGCCGGCAGGACCCGCGAGGCTGGCACGTACTTCCAGCAATGCACCCTGCCCCGCCCGGTTCGGGGAGACCTCCACTTCGAGATCGCGCGCCGCGATATCCCAGAGCCTGGCACGGTGCGCATTCACCACAACATGAGAGTCATTGAGCACCAGTCGGGCATCCACGCCACTCGCCTCGGGCCAGCCAGGCAGGTAGTCGAGGCGCGCCCCGGTGAGCTCGGCGGAGAGCTGCACGGTCTGCCGTTCGGGGCGCTCGCCCAGTGCCAGCAGGGCGGGGTCCTCTCCGTCGCCATAGGCGTATCCCCGGTAGAGAAAACCGGCGCGGGTCACCCGCCCCGGGTTGTCCTCGCCGATGGCACTGCCGAGCCAGTCCCGCAGGTTGTCGCTGACGGTGTAAGGCACCAGTGTGGCCTGCGCCGCGGCCGGGGACTCCCGCAGGCCCAGAGCCAGGGTGAGTTCGGCCGCACGGGAGAATGGCACGAACGGAAGCTCCAGCAGGAACTGCCCGCGAACCGCGCCCATCTCGCCCTCCAGCTGCAGGGCGCCTGAGTTGACCTGCACCGAGTTGTTTTCCCTGTCCACGTGCCACGCCACCGTGCCCCGGGCACGCTCGAGCCTGAAAGGCTCCTGATAGAGTTTCGGGAAGTGAATACTGAAATCGCCGTCGCCGCCCAGCTGTAGTTCGCCGGCGCTACCATGCATCTGCAGAAATCCGTCCAGCCCCTCCACCGCCGGTGCACCCAGGTGAGCGGCAGCGCGGACATTGCGCAGGTTGGCCCGCAGCGACACTGTGCCGCCGCCGTCACGACCGAACCGCAGGTTTTCCAGCGCACCCTGTGGCTGGAGGGCTCCCAGCCATTCATCCGCCTTTTCCGGCAGCAACTGCAGACGTGTCAGGATCTGGCTCCAGGCACGTAGTTCCACGCGATCGAGGGACAGCTCTACACCCGCATCGTCGCCACCGCTGGCCTGGATATTCAGGGCCGGCATGGCGACCTCGCGCCAGTCGAGCTCGATATCCTGCAGCGCCAGCCGCCACTGCCCTCCCGGCAACCAGTGACCGGAGATGTCCCCCCCAAGGGATCGCAGTGGCGCCAGGGCCCGGAGCTCTTCTTCCCCGGCTTCCGGCTCCCGCGCGGCCACTTCGATGGCAGCCGCATCACCTGCAGCAGGCTCTTCGCCGGCTGCCGTTGCGGGCTGCGCTTCCTGTACGGATGCAGCCGGCTCTGGCTTTGCCGCCTCAAGTCGGGCCAGGTCCAGGCGGCCCCGCAGGCTGTAACCATGGTCAGTGTCGCTGCGCAGCCACAGATTGCCACGTGCCAGCTTTTTGCCCTGCCAGTGGTAACGCTCCGGCAGCGGCGTCAGCTGCTGCAGTAGCGCCACGGTATCCTCGTTCACCTGCAGCTCGTTCAGCTGGATATAGCCCTTGAGGGAAAACTGTTCCCGGTCCCGCGGGTCGCCGCGACCCTCCAGGATCAGGCGCAGGGTCTCGATGCCCGTGCCGGGGATCGCTGGCGCCCCGGCGCCGGCATCGGCGATAAAGGCACGGGCGCTGAGGCGATGGAAGCCGCCGCCGTTTTCCAGCAGTATCTGCGGCAGCTTGACCTGCGCCTGCTGCCCGCTGGCAAGGCGCAGCGTGATACTGGCATTCCTTACCTCGACCTTGGGTCCCAGCTGGAAGATCCGCGCCGGGTCGCCGAGCCGCTCGCCGGCGGACGCTACCTCATCCCCACCCGCAGGAGGCGTATAGGGGAACCCCTCCACGTGCCAGTTACCGCGGCCGACCCGGTTGAGCTGCGCGGCAAAGTCATGGACCTGCAGGTTTTTCCACACCAGTTCCCGGTTCCACAGGCTGGCCAGGAGGTCCAGGTGGAAGAGGCCATAGCCCATGCGCACCTCGCCTTTCTCGCCGAGGCGCAGCCCGTCCAGCTGCAGTGCCACCTCGAGCGCTTCCCAGCGCAGGGAAATGCGATCCATGGCCACCGGGGCGCCGAGGCGCTCGGACAGCAGCGCACTGATCTGCGGCCGGTAGCGCTCCACATGGGGAGACAGCATGCGACCGGTCTGCACCAGAATGGCCAGCAGGATCACCAGGATAACTGTCAGCAGCCAGAACTTTCGCGCCAGCCAGCGCACCACCCCCATCATCGACAGCCCCCCGCCGGCGCGCCCTGGGGCGCGGCACCGGTCATAGCCAGGGCACGGGGGAAAGCGTCAGACCAGAACAATGTCGTACTGCTCCTGGTTATAGATGGGCTCCACCTGGAACTGGATCGGGCGGTCGATAAATTCTTCCAGGTCCGCGACGTTGGCCGACTCCTCGTCGAGCAGCAGGTCGATCACTACCTGGCTCGCCAGTACCATGATCTTTTCACTGTCGTAGGCCCGCGCCTCGCGGATGATCTCGCGGAAAATCTCGTATACCACCGTCTCGGCGCTTTTCAGGGTGCCGCGGCCCTCGCACACCGGGCACGGCTCGCACAGGATTTGCCCCAGGGATTCGCGCGTGCGCTTGCGCGTCATCTCCACCAGGCCCAGCTCGGATACCCCGGTTATGCTGGTCTTGGCGTGGTCGCGCTCCATCGACTTCTCCAGGGTGCGCAGTACCTGGCGCTGGTGCTCGGCATCTTTCATATCGATGAAATCGATGATGATGATACCGCCCAGGTTGCGCAGGCGCAGCTGGCGGGCGATGGTGGTGGCGGCCTCCAGGTTGGTCTTGAAGATGGTCTCTTCCAGGTTGCGATGGCCAACGAAAGCACCCGTGTTGACGTCAATGGTGCTCATCGCCTCGGTCTGCTCCACAATCAGGTAGCCACCGGATTTCAGGGTCACCTTGTTCTGCAGCGCCTTCCTTATTTCCTCCTCGACGCCGTAAAGATCGAAGAGCGGGCGCTCGCCGGGGTAGTGCTCCAGCCGCCCGGCGATTTCCGGCGCGTACTTGCCGGCAAACTCCGCTGCGCGGCCGTGGGCCTCGCGGGAGTCGATGCGAATCTTTTCGGTATGGGGACGGGCCAGGTCGCGCAGGGCACGCATGGACAGCGGCAGGTCCTCGTAGATCACCGACGGCAGCGGCCGCGAGCGGATGCGCTGCTCCAGCTCCGACCACAGCTTGTACAGGAAGGGAATATCCCGCAGCAGCTCGTCCTCGCTGACGCCTTCGGCCACTGTTCTCAGGATGAAGCCGCCATCCCCGGACTGGCCCTCTTCGGCCAGCTTGGCCGCGGCCTGCCCGACCAGCTCACGCAGGCGCTCGCGCTCGCCCTCGTCCTCGATCCGGTTGGAAATCCCGATATGCCGCGTCTGCGGCATATACACCAGGTAGCGCGCGGACACGCTCAGGTGGGTGGTCAGGCGGGCACCCTTGCTGCTGATGGGATCCTTGACCACCTGCACCACCAGCGACTGCCCCTCGCGCACCAGTGCGCGGATATCCGCCACCTCGGCCTCGCGCGCCTCCATGCCCTCCTCATCCAGGGGGGCGATGTCGGATGCGTGGATAAAGCCGGCCCGTTCCAGCCCGATATCGACGAACGCTGCCTGCATGCCCGGCAGCACCCGCACCACCTTGCCCTTGTAGATATTGCCGACAATGCCACGCCGGGCGCTGCGCTCCAGGTAGACTTCCTGCAGCACGCCGTTTTCCACCAGGGCCACCCGGGTCTCGGTGGGCGCGACGTTGATCAGCAGTTCCTCGCTCAAGATCCCTCCCAACCCTGCCAGTAGCCAATACCCGCCTCCTCGAGTAGCGGCACCAGGGCTTCCAGTGGCAATCCCACCACGTTGCTGTAACTGCCGCTGATGTCCTCGACCAGCGCCGCCCCCAGTCCCTGGATACCGTAACCGCCCGCCTTGTCGGCGGGCTCGCCGGTCCGCCAGTAGCTCTCGACCAGGGCATCGCTGAGACGCCGGAAACGCACCCGCGTTTCCACCAGGCGGCTCAGGCGGCGCTCGCCACTACACAGGCAGATGGCCGTGAGCACAGAATGCTCTGAGCCCGAAAGAGCGATCATCATGCGGTGAAAATCGGCGAAATCACGGGGTTTCTCCAGGACACTGTCCTGCACCATTACCACGGTATCCGCGCCCAGCGACCAGGCGGCCGGGTTCGCGCCGCCGGCGACAAGGCCAGCCGCAGCCTTGTCGCAGGCCAGGCGCAGCACGTAGTCGCGGGGCGCCTCGCCGGCAGCCATGACTTCCGGGACCGAGGTTGCCACCTGGGTATGGGGCACACCGATCTGCGCCAGCAGCTGCGCGCGGCGCGGGGAGCCTGAGGCAAGTATCAGTCTGCTGTGGGCATCGGTATCTGGCACGGTAATGCTTGTTGTTGGTGAATCAGCCGCTGATTATAGCGGTATCGCTCGAAAATTGAGCGCTTGTTTGCCGTACTTAACGAAAAATGTGGCCTGAACGCAAGTTTCAGGACCCGGGGTGACCAGTTGTTCAGCGTACCTGCAGGCGCCCGGCTGTACGGTCGAGCCAGGGGGTAACCAGGGGCCAGAGCAGCGCGGAGGTAAGCGCCGGCCACAGGAAAACCAGGCCCGGCACCGGCTTGCCCGCCAGGCTGTGCACCCAGTTGCCGATCACCTGGTGGATACCCACCAGCACGAAAACCCACATGAGCTGCTGGGCGGGATTGAAGGCGCGGGTACGGCGGTAGGTGAGCAGGCAGAAATAAGCCAGCGCCCCCAGCGCCAGCGCGTGGGTCCCCAGCACGGCGCCGGTGGCAAAATCCTCCAGCAGGCCCACCAGCCACGCGAACCCCACCCCGAGGCTCTGCGGCATGCGATTGATCCAGAAGATCACAATCAGGGCCACGAATGCCGGCCTGAACCACAGCCACTGGTAAGGCAGGGGCATGACCGAGAGCAACAGCGCCAGCAGCACCGTCACCCCGATAAACCAGCGGTTATTCGGTTCCACCGCGGTCTTCCCTCTCGCTCATCACCGCCAGTACGAAGCGGCTGCGGTTCATGCGCCCGCGCGGCTGTACCTCGACATCGGCGAAGGCCTTGCCCGGGTCGCGCTCCACGGACATGATCTCGCCCACCGGGTAACCCGCCGGAAAACGGCCGCCGAGCCCGGAACTCAACAGCAGGTCGCCCTCGCGGACATCACTGGTATTGGCCACGTGGCGCAGCTTGAGCCGGTAGAGATCGCCGGTACCCTCGGCCACCGCGCGCACGCTGTTGCGCAGCACCTGCACCGGCAGGGCATGGCTCGGATCGGTAATCAAGAGGACCCGGCTGGCGGATGGCCCGGTTTCGATAACCTGGCCGAGCAGGCCGCTGGCATCCATGATCGGTGTGCCCAGGCGAATGCCGTGGTTGCGACCCTTGTCGATAACCAGTACGTGCTCGAGGGGATCCGGCGACACGCCGATAATCTGGGCCACCAGCACCCGCTCATCCACGGTCTCGGCAGAGTTCATCAGCTCCTTGAGCTGGGTGTTCTCCGCCTTCACCGATGCCAGCAGCTGGCTGCGCTGCTCGAGTAACAGCACCTGGCGCCGCAGGCGACTGTTTTCTTCCTCGATTTCTTCCCGCGTGCGCAGCTGCTCGCCGGCCCACTCGCCTACCCGCCCGGGGGCATCGGTGAGCCAATAGAGGGGCGCGACGAAGCTTGCCACCCGGTCACGCACGGGCTGCAGCCAGTCGGTATAGATGTTGACAACGATCAACGCGGCCGCCACCAGGCCCAGCACCAGGATGCGGGACTCCGGCGAGGGGCCGCGTGTAAATAGCGGTTTAATGGGTGACCCCCATTAACTGGTCAGTGTGTTTTGTGTTTTTTCTTATCGGGCCAGAATGCGAACCGGGGCGGCGCAGGGGCCTCCCCGGGCCATCCATCAGTTGGACACCAGGTACAGGCGGCTCTTGTCCATCATGTCCAGTGCCTTGCCGCCACCGCGCGCGACACAGGTCAGCGGGTCATCGGCGACAATCACCGGCAGGCCGGACTCTTCCATCAGCAGGCGGTCCAGGTCGCGCAGCAGCGCGCCGCCACCAGTCAGGACCATGCCGCGCTCGGCGATATCGGAAGCCAGCTCGGGCGGTGACTGCTCCAGCGCGCTCTTCACCGCCTGGACAATGCCGGTCAGCGGCTCCTGCAGGGCCTCGAGAATCTCATCGGAATTGAGGGTAAAGCTGCGCGGCACACCCTCGGCCAGGTTGCGGCCACGCACGTCAATCTCGCGCACCTCGCTGCCCGCATAGGCGCAGCCAATCTCTTCCTTGATGCGCTCGGCGGTGGCGTCGCCGATCACGCTGCCGTAGTTACGGCGCACATAGTTGACGATCGCCTCGTCGAAGCGGTCGCCGCCGATGCGTACGGAATCCGAGTAGACCACGCCGTTGAGGGAGATGATGGCGATCTCGGTGGTACCACCACCGATGTCCACCACCATGGAACCGCTGGCCTCTTCCACCCGCAGGCCGGCACCGATGGCAGCCGCCATGGGCTCCTCGATCAACCAGACCTCGCGTGCGCCGGCGCCCATCGCAGACTCGCGGATGGCGCGGCGCTCCACCTCGGTGGACTGGCAGGGAACGCACACCAGTACCCGCGGGCTGGGGCGCATCCAGCTGTGCTCGTGCACTTTCTTGATAAAGTGCTGGAGCATTTTTTCGGTGACCTGGAAGTCGGCGATCACGCCGTCCTTGAGCGGGCGAATGGCGGTGATATTGCCGGGGGTGCGGCCCAGCATGCGCTTGGCCTCGACACCGACGGCCTCGACAATCTTCTGCCCGTTATAGTGACGAATGGCGACAACGGAGGGCTCGTCAAGCACGACCCCGCGATCGCGCACATAAATCAGCGTATTGGCCGTTCCCAGGTCGATGGAGAGATCACTGGAGAACATGCCCCGCAAACGTTTAAACATGGAATTCGATTACCTTGTACTGTTACGACAGCGCCCCGGGCGGGTGCAGTCTGCGCAGACTTATGCATGCCTGCTTAAGCTTATTTAGTCCGCGCGAATTATTCTGAGTTCCGGGCCGCATAAACGGGATCCGGTCGATCCTCTCCAGAGGATTTTTGCCGGTACCCTTTACCGGCAGTAACAGCCGCACAGGCGGCCAATCCGGAGCACGGCCCGGATGCTGGCGCACGGTCCTTGGCCAGAATCGGCAAACTCTAACAACGGCGCGGGTTCAGGGCAAGGCTGAATCTGCCCGAAGGCCGCAATATCCCGCACTGTGTCCGCACCGGCGCGCAACACCGGTCGCGGCCTTATGAGATTTGTGGCCGGTTGTGCTAAATTTGCGCCCCCTCTGTCCCGTATTGGCAATGGCTTTACCCGACGGGGCAGCACCCGATTTTTTCACCCGAGCTGGAGCCCCGAACGCCATGGCCGTGGACGCGCAAACCGTAGAAAAGCTGGCCGAACTGGCCCGCATCGCCATCTCCGAGGAAACCGTCGACGAGGTCGGCAAGCGACTTGGCAACGTACTGCACCTGGTGGACCAGCTGCAGGCGGTGCACACCGAGGGGGTAGTGCCGATGGCGCACCCGCTGGACGAAGTCCAGGTCCTGCGACCAGACGAGGTCACCGAGACGAACCAGCGCGACGAGTTCCTCGAGCTGGCCCCCCAGTCCGAGCAGGGACTCTACCTGGTCCCCAAAGTGATCGACTGAGCCGCCCCTGACAGATACCCGCAAGAACAGGACTCACCGGGAAAACCATGCACCAGTTAACCATCGCCGAAATCATTCGCGGGCTGCGCGAACGCGAATTCTCCAGTGTCGAGATCACCCGCCAGCTGCTCACCCGTATCGAGCAGCTGGACCGCGAATTCAACAGCTTTATTACCATTACCGCCGAAAGTGCCCTGGAGCAGGCCGAAGCCGCCGACCGGTGCCTGGCCGCCGGGGGCGCACCGGCCCTGTGCGGTGTCCCCATTGCCCACAAGGACATCTTCTGTACCCGCGGCGTGCGCACCAGCTGCGGCTCGAAGATGCTGGACAACTTTGTCCCGCCCTATGATGCCCGCGTGGTTGAGCAGCTGCAGGCAGCAGGCACGGTCAGCCTGGGCAAGACCAATATGGACGAGTTCGCCATGGGCTCCTCCAACGAGACCAGCTTTTACGGACCGGTGAAGAATCCCTGGAACCCGGAGCACGTGCCCGGCGGCTCCTCTGGCGGTTCCGCCGCCGCGGTGGCCGCGCAGCTGGTGCCGGGCGCCACCGCCACCGATACCGGGGGCTCCATCCGCCAGCCCGCGGCACTGACCAACACCACCGGCATCAAGCCCACCTACGGCCGGGTATCCCGCTGGGGCATGGTCGCCTTCGCCTCCAGCCTCGACCAGGGCGGTCCCGTAGCCCGTACCGCCGAAGACGTGGCGTACCTGCTGGCAGCCATGTCCGGCCACGACGAGCGGGATTCCACCAGCCTCAACCGGCCGGTACCGGACTTTGCCGCCGGGCTCAATGACGACCTGGCCGGCCTGCGTATCGGCGTGCCGAAGGAGTATTTCGGCGAGGGACTGGATGGGGACACCGCCAGCCGCGTACAGGACGCACTGAAGGAATACGAGAAACTCGGCGCAAAGCTGGTGGATATCAGCCTGCCCCACACCGGGCTGGCAGTACCCGCCTACTATGTCATCGCCCCGGCCGAGGCCTCGGCCAACCTGTCGCGGTTCGACGGCGTCCGCTACGGTTACCGCTGCGAGAACCCCGCCGACCTGCGCGACCTGTACATGCGCTCGCGCGGTGAGGGCTTCGGCGAGGAGGTCAAGCGCCGCATACTCGTGGGTACCTATGCCCTGTCCGCCGGCTATTACGACGCCTACTACAACAAGGCGCAGCAGGTGCGCCGCCTGATCAAGCAGGATTTCGTCCAGGCCTTCGAGCAGGTGGACGTGATCATGGGGCCCACCGCCCCGCATCCCGCCTTCCGCATCGGCGAAAAGGGCGACGACCCGGTGGCCATGTACCTGGAGGATATCTACACCCTGTCCGCCAACCTCGCCGGGCTGCCGGCCATGTCCCTGCCGTGCGGACTGGTGAACGGACTGCCGGTGGGCCTGCAGATCATCGGCAACTACCTGGACGAGGGCCGCATGCTGAACGCCGCCCACCGGTACCAGCAGGCCACCGACTGGCACCGAGCAACCGCGCCCTATGCCCACGCCGGAGGAGATCAGTAATGGAATGGGAAGTCGTCATCGGGCTGGAAGTCCACGTCCAGCTGTCCACCCAATCGAAACTCTTTTCCGGTGCCAGCACCACCTTTGGCGCCGCGCCCAATACCCAGGCCTGCGCGGTGGACCTGGCCATGCCCGGCACGCTGCCAGTGCCGAACGCCGAGGCATTCCGCTTCGCGGTGATGTTCGGCCTGGCCATGAACGCCGAGATCGGCCACCGCTCGGTATTCGAACGCAAGAACTACTTTTATCCTGACCTGCCCAAGGGCTACCAGACCACCCAGCTGGCCGAACCCATCGTGGGGCCCGGCGAGATCGAGATCCACCTGGAGGATGGCAGCAGCAAGAAGGTGCGCCTGCACCACGCACACCTGGAGGAGGACGCCGGCAAGTCCCTCCATGAGGCGGTGTTCGAGGAAGGGCACGGCATGTCCGGCATCGACCTCAACCGCGCCGGCACGCCGCTGATCGAGATAGTGTCCGAACCGGACCTGCGCAGCGCCGCCGAGGCCGTGGCCTACCTGAAAAAGATCCACAGTATCGTCACCTACCTGGGCATCTCCGACGGCGACATGTCCCAGGGCTCCATGCGCTGCGATGCCAACGTTTCCGTGCGCCTCAAGGGCGAGGAAGAGCTCGGCACCCGCACCGAGATCAAGAACGTCAACTCCTTCCGCTTTGTCGAGCGGGCCATCAAGGTGGAGGCCGAGCGCCAGATCGACCTGCTGGAGGACGGCGGCACCGTGGTGCAGGAGACGCGCCTGTACGACTCGGACAAGAACGAGACCCGCTCCATGCGCAGCAAGGAGGTGGCCAACGACTACCGTTACTTCCCCTGTCCGGACCTGCTGCCGGTGGAGCTGTCAGACGACTATGTCGAGCAGCTGCGCAGCGAGCTCCCGGAACTGCCGGACGCCAAGAGCGCCCGCTTCGCCAGCGAGTACGGCCTGTCCGCCTACGACGCCGACCAGCTGACCCAGGAGCGCGCCCTGGCCGATTACTTCGAGACCGTGGCGAAAGCCTCCGGCGAGCCCAAACTGGCCGCCAACTGGATGATGGGTGAACTCGCCGCGCTGCTGAACCGGGAGGAGCTGTCCATTGAGCAGTCACCGGTTTCCGCGGAGCACCTGGCGGGCCTGATCGAGCGCATCAAGGACAACACCATCTCCAGTAAAATCGCCAAGCAGGTGTTCGAGGCCATGGCCAGCGGCGAGGGCGACGCGGACACGGTGATCGAGAAGCGCGGCCTCAAGCAGGTATCCGATACCGGGGCCATCGAGCAGATGGTTGACGAAGTGATCGCCAACAGCGCCAGGCAGGTGGAAAACTACCGCAACGCCGACGAGAGCAAGCGCCCGAAAATGATGGGCTACTTCGTCGGCCAGATCATGAAGGCCTCGAAGGGCCAGGCCAATCCGCAGATGATCAACAAGATCCTCAAGGAAAAGCTCGACGCCCTGCTCTGATCCTCCCACTCTTCCAGGAGCGGTCGGGCCGCGCTCGGCGACTGTCAGCCGGGCACCCTGATCGCGGCCAGCGGCCGCTCCTACGGATTACCCTCCCGCCAGGTTGCCTTCCGGTGCAAGGCCTCGCGTTTCCTGTCGCGGCCATGGGCCGCTCCTACAGGTAGGCCCGGTACCTCCCCTCCCTTGTAGGAGCGGCCGCTGGCCGCGACTGCCGGCCGCCTGTGTCGTATCGGTGCGGGGCCTCCCGTTTCTCGCGGCCCATGGCCGCGATCACCCCCACCCCGTTGCACCCCACTATTCGACTAATGGCTACTGGACAAAGGGGACATGAGTCACGAAAGTTAGGGTCAGTAATCGATAACAAACCCCACATTACGATAATAAGCAGAGGTACCAGCGATGAACGACAGGCTCCCCAGCCATACCCGCGGAGAGACCCACCCGCCGCTGATCGAGATGACCATCGGCGACAAGCTCGACGAGATCGCCGCGCGCTTCCCGGACAACGAGGCCCTGGTCGTCCGCCACCAGGGTATCCGCTGGACCTACCGTGAGTTCCAGCAGCAGGTGGATACCTGCGCGCGCGCCCTGCTCTCCCTCGGCATCACCAGGGGTGACCGCATCGGCATCTGGTCACCCAACAACGCCCAGTGGACCACCCTGCAGTTCGCCACCGCCAAGATCGGCGCCATCCTGGTCAACATCAATCCCTCCTACCGCCTGCACGAGCTCGAATACGCCCTCAACCACTCGCAGCCCCGCATGCTGGTGATCGCCGAGCGTTTCAAGACCTCGGACTACACCGCCATGCTCTATGAGCTGGCGCCGGAACTGAAAACCTCCGGCAAGGGCCAGCTGCAGTCCGGCAAGCTGCCGCACCTGCAGACGGTGGTGAACCTGGCCGAGGGCAAATACGACGGCATGTGGCGCTGGGCCGACCTGCTGGAAGAGGCCCGCCATACCGACGCCGCCGCGCTCGCCGGGGTACAGTCTTCGCTGGATTGCCGGGACCCGATCAATATCCAGTACACCTCCGGCACCACCGGCTTCCCCAAGGGCGCCACCCTGTCCCACCGCAATATTCTCAACAACGGCTTCATGGTTGCCGAGAGCATGCGCCTTACCGAGCGGGACCGGCTGGTAATCCCGGTGCCCCTATACCACTGCTTCGGCATGGTGATGGGCAACCTGGGCTGCGTTACCCACGGCGCCACCATGATCTACCCCGGCGAGGCCTTCGAGCCCGGCGCGGTGCTGGAAACCGTGGCCGAGGAGCGTGCCACCGCGCTCTACGGCGTGCCCACCATGTTCATCGCCGAGCTGGACCAGCCGGACTTCGCCAGTTATGACCTCAGCTCACTGCGCACCGGCATCATGGCGGGCTCCATCTGCCCGGCCGAGGTGATGAAGGCGGTCAATAACCGGATGCATATGCAGGACGTGCAGATCGCCTACGGCATGACCGAGACCAGCCCGGTCTCCACCCAGACCGCCGCCGACGATCCCTTCGACAAGCGGGTCACCACCGTGGGCCGCACCCAGCCGCACCTGGAGTCGAAGGTTATCGACCCCACCAATGGCGAAATCCTGCCGCGCGGCGAGGTGGGCGAACTGTGTACCCGCGGCTACAGCGTGATGCTGGGCTACTGGAACAACGAGGAGGCCACCCGCGCCGCCATCGACGAAGACCACTGGATGCACACCGGCGACCTGGCCACCATGGACGAGGACGGCTACATCCAGATCGTCGGCCGCATCAAGGACATGGTGATCCGCGGTGGAGAGAACATCTACCCGAAGGAAGTGGAAGAATTCCTCTACACCCACCCGGCCATCGCCGATGTGCAGGTGACCGGGGTGCCCGACAAGAAGTATGGCGAAGAGCTGGTGGCCTGGGTCCAGCTGCGTAGCGATGCCGGCGAAGTCACCGAGGAGGAATTGCGGGAGTTCTGCCGGGGCAAGATCACCCACTTCAAGATTCCCCGCTACTTCAGGTTCACCGAGAGTTTCCCGATGACTGTCACCGGCAAGGTGCAGAAATTCCGCATGCGCGAGATTTCCATCGAGGAACTGGGTCTCGACGCCTGACGCCGGAAAGCAAACGCTTCCCTCCCCCCGGGCACGCCCGGGGGACATCCCTTCCCTGCCTGCGTACAATACTGCCCCGGAAGAGCACCACCGGTGCGCCAGCCACCGGATGCCGGGATGCCGGCCCAGCGGGATGCCGGCCCAGCGGGATGCCGGCCCAGCGGGATATGCCCGCGTGCAGTCGGAAAGAATTGCCAGCCGCTCCTCCAACTTACGAATTAACTGCCTGATACAGAAAGGAAGAAATTGTGAGCCTGAAGAAAGACAAGCAGAAAGTCCTGGGAGAAGTCTTCGATGAGGAGCGCATCGCCGGTTTCCTGGAGGGCGAGCCGCCCGCGGGTGTAGAGCGGGACTTCTACCTGCTGGAGCGCGCCTACCGCGGCATGAAGGCAGAAAACTTCGCGACTTTCGTGCGGCTGTTCCTGGAACAGGGACGCAACCTGGACAGTGTCGGCCCCGAGGGCAAGACCCTGCTGAAGAAGGTTGCCGAGCATCGCCAGAGTGAAGAGTACGCACATATCCTGCGTGAAGCCGGCGCACGGGACTGACTGTTTCCCGCTACGCTATAGCGCAGGGCGAACCACACGGGCATAACGGAGAACCCCGATGACATCCAACCCCACGCACGGTGTAGATGCACTGGTCCAGGGAGCCAGGCTGCTGACGCGGCGCGAACTGCGGCCCTTCATCATCATTCCCCTGCTGATCAACCTGGTGCTGTTTGTCGCCCTCACGGCGATCATGCTGTCGCAGGTCGGCGGCCTGGTCGACTACCTGCGCAGCCTGCTTTCGCACACACCGGTGGATACGGAAAACATGTCCTGGTGGCGGGCGATCATCGCCGGCGGCGCCGCCTGGGCGGCGAATGTGTTCGAGTGGCTGGCGTGGCTGATCGCTATCGCCGTGGTGATCCTGTTCCTCTTCGTGTACGGCTACCTGTTCGGCATCATTACCAACATTATCGCCGCGCCCTTCAACGGTTTCCTGGCAGAAAAAGTCGAGGAGCTGCTCACCGGCCAGGCGCCTCCCCAGGAACCGATACTGCGCATGGTGTGGCGCACCGTGGGGCGCGAACTGCGCAAGCTGATGTACTTTATCGGCTGGGGCCTGGTGATTTTCTTCATTGTCATACTCACCAGCTGGACGGTCTTCATTCCCGCGATCCTCGGCGGCCTCTGGGGTGCCTGGTGCATGGCCATCCAGTACGTGGACTACCCCCTGGATAACCACCAGCGGCCGTTTGCCGAACTGAAAGGCGTACTGGCGCGGCGCAAGCTCACCAGCCTCAGCTTCGGCGGTGCGGTGATGCTGGCCAAGATGGTGCCGGTGCTGAATATCTTTGTCATGCCGGCGGCGGTGGCCGGCGGCACCGTGCTCTGGGTTGACCGCCTCCGTCGCCACGGCGACCCGGGTGCGGGCCGGGTGCTCACGGACCAGTCCACCTGAACCGGCGCCGGCCGCCACATTCCGCGTAACAGCAGGATCAGTGGCCGGCAACCATCGTCAGCAGACGACGCCGGTACCAGCGCGCTGCCGCCAGGCTGGAGAGCAGCACCGCCAGGGTCACCAGCCCGGCTACCAGCCCCAGGTGCTCGGCATCGATCGCACCGGCGAAGCCCGCCGCGGGAGTAGCGCCGGTCATCCGGTATTCCGCGGCAGCCATACCCGTATAGTGCATGCCGCACACCGCTACCCCCATCACGAGGGCGCTGGCAATTTTCTGCCAGTGGCCGCGCATCTGGAACGCCATCCACAGGGCGGCGTAGGCCACCACCACGGCAATCACCACAGAAATGATCATGATATTGAGGTCGTACTCGATACGCGCCGGCATCAGCATGGCCTCCATACCCGAGTAGTGCATACCTGCCACCCCGGCCCCCATAAATACCGACGCCGGCAGCAGCCGGTCGAAGCTGAAGATGCCGGTGCCGACAATGGCGAGCCCCAGGGTACAGGCGGCCACGGCCACCAGCACCGAACCCAGGGTGCCCGCAACATCGTAGGCCATGGACATTTCCGTCTGCAGCGCCAGCATGCCGACGAAGTGCATGGACCAGATGGCGCCGCCGCCCATGGCGAGCCCCGCCACCAGGATCGCCCGGCGCCGGTCATCGCCAGTGACAGCCTCTGGGATGGCTGTGACCAGCTGCAGCGCGGCGAAGGAACCGAGCGCGGAAATTACATAAGACAATGCCACGAGGGAGAGATCGTATTCCGGGGACATGCGTACCCACCTTTGTTATCGGTTGTGCAGGAGCGGCCCGGACGAATCGGACCGCGTATGCATGGGCACTACGGCAAGCAGCGTGAAGCAGATCACACTGGGACCGGGAGAAAGATCGGATTTTCCCGTAGGAGCGGTCCGGGCGCGCTCGGCCCATGGCCGCGATTGCGCCGGGCCGTTCCTACTAGGAGAAATCGGGTAGGGGGAATCGGGTTTGCATGTAGGAGCGGTCGGGCCGCGCTCGGCCGCTGGCCGCGAGGGGCGTTCCCCGGCGCGCTGGCGCCGGGACGGCGGGGTTAATTCAACCGGCCCTCAACCGCCGGCGCCGTCACGGCACTCGCCGCGTACCTCACCACCGTATGCGTGCTCGGTGCGCTCCAGCTCGAGGAAGCCATCGCGGCAGAAACCGGTCTCAGTCAGCTTCTGGCGCAGCATACGGTTAAAGCGCAAGCGGTCGCTCAGCGGCCGCACACGGGGGCGTTGTTGCACCATTCCCGCCTGGGAGATACGGGTGCGGTTCACGCTGCTGCTCGTCACGGGCTCTGGGAAATCAGGACGCTGGATCTCCAGCGAATAAGTGAAGCGCTTTGCCCCGTTGGCGGCGATCTCGGTATGGAAGCTCTCCTTCAGGCCTGGCACCGGCAGTGACGGCGAGCTGGTACACGCGGCCAGAAGCAGCGGCAATACCGGCAGCATGAGGTGCGACAGGATTTTCTTGTTATTCATTGCGTCGATCCCGGTAGAGTGAATCCGCCTGCCCCACCTAGGGCGTTCACTTAAAGACTACCGTCTTGTGGCCATGAATGAAAACCCGCTCCTGCAACACCAGCTGCAGGGCGCGACTCAGGACCGACTTCTCTACGTCGCGGCCGGCGGCCGCCATGCTATCGGCCGAGTAGGCATGGTCCACGTGGATGACGTCCTGCTCGATGATCGGCCCCTCGTCCAGGTCATCGGTGACAAAGTGCGCGGTTGCGCCGATGATCTTGACCCCGCGCTCGTAGGCCTGCTGGTAGGGTCGCGCACCGATAAAGGCGGGCAGGAAAGAGTGGTGGATGTTGATGATGCGCCCGCGGTAGCGAGCCACAAAAGCCGGGGTCAGCACCCGCATATACTTGGCCAGCACCAGGTAATCCGGCTCGTAGCTATCCACCAGCTGTACCACCTGCTCCTCGTGCTGCTCGCGCTCCAGCCCGTCGGCGGGCAGGCAGTGGAACGGGATAGCGAATTTTTCCACCAGCGGGGCCAGGTCCGGGTGGTTGCCGATCACCGCGGCGATCTCCACGTCCAGCGCGCCGGCGTAGCACTTCATCAGGATATCGCCCAGGCAGTGGGGCTCGCGGGTAACCATCAGCACCAGGCGCTTGCGGGCGCTGCTCACCAGTCGCCGCTCGGCGCCCGGCGGCAGGGCCATGTCCAGGTCCTCCAGCAGCGTATCATCATTGAAGTTGCCCTCCAGCGCGGTGCGCATGAAGAAGCGCCCCTGCTCGCGATCGACAAACTCGTCGTTCTTGATGATATTGAGCTGGTGCTTGTAACAGATGTTGGTGATTTTGGCGATCAACCCCTTGTCGTCGGGGCAGTCGGTTAGCAGTATCTTCTTTTCCATGGGCGAAATTCAGGCCAAATATCCGGTCCAGAGACTATACACTAAGCGCTTATCCCGAATCACACCCAGAACCAGCCAGGGGGAACAATGGACAAACAACTGTACGCCGAGCATATGGCCACGCTGCGCCAGCGCTATGACGAAATCCTGGAGCAGACCGGTTTCGACACGCTGAACGTGCTGAGCGGCCGCCCCAAAGTGCAGTTCCTGGACGACAACTATTACCCCTTCCGCGTCAACCCGCAGTTCAAGGCGCTGGTACCGGTTACCGACAACCCGCACAGCTGGGTCATCTACCGCCGCGGCCAGAAGCCCAGGCTGCTGTTCTACCGCCCCGTGGATTTCTGGCATTACGTGCCGCCGGCACCCCGGACCTTCTGGAGCGACGAGTACGATATCGAGCTGCTGGCCAAGCCCGACGAAGCGCGGCAGTTCCTGAGCGGCGACAACGCGGCCTTTATCGGCGAGAGCGACGGCCTGGATGGCTGGGACCTGGGCACGCCCAACCCCGATGAGCTGCTGGCCCGCCTGCACTGGGCGCGCGCCTACAAGACCCCCTACGAAATGGCCTGCCTGCGCAAGGCCAACCGCATCGCAGTGGATGCCCACCGCGCCGCCGAGGCGGCCTTCCGCGGCGGCGCCAGCGAGTTCGAGATCAACCTGGCCTACCTGCAGGCTGCCGGCCAGGGCGAGAACCAGATGCCCTATGGCAACATCGTCGGCCTCAACGAGCACGCGGCCATTCTGCACTACACCCACCTGTCCACCCGGCACCTGCCGGAGGCCGAGCGTCGCAGCTTCCTGATCGATGCCGGTGCCGACTGCCATGGCTACTGTGCCGATATCACCCGCACCTACGCCTACCGCGACGGCGAGCTCGCCGAGCTGGTGGCAGCCATGCACGAGAAGGAACAGGAACTGGTGGCCGGCCTGAAGCCCGGGGTGCCCTACCCCGACCTGCACCGCGAGTGCCACCTGAAAGTGGGCGAGCTGTTGCAGCAGTTCGGCGTCATCAAGGCCGCCCCGGAGAACGCCGTGGAATCCGGGCTCACCGGAACCTTCATGCCCCACGGCCTGGGCCACTTCCTCGGGCTGCAGGTGCACGACGTGGGCGGCCACCAGAGCGCGCCCGCCGGCGGCACCACCCCGCCGCCGGAGCAGTTCCCCTTCCTGCGCACCACCCGCACCGTGGAGGAAAACCAGGTATTTACCATCGAGCCGGGCCTGTACTTTATCGACAGCCTGCTGGCGGACCTGAAAGACGGCCAGCTGGCCGGCGAGGTGCACTGGGACAAAGTGGAGCAGCTGCGCCCCTTCGGCGGCGTGCGCATCGAGGACAATGTCATCGTGCATTCCGATCGGGTGGAGAACATGACCCGGGACTGTTTCGGCGGCTAAAGGTCCTGCCTGGCGACGGAGCGAGCCGGGGCGGCATGTCTGCCCCGGTCTCCCGTGAGCCCTCCCCCTCTCGCTCGTTTCACGCCTCACTTCACCTCGCGACCCGCCAGCTCCTCTCTTTTTGCCTGCAACCTGCTCATCCGCACGCTCCACTGGCCAGGCCCCGGACCAGCGCCCCGCAAAACAGGAACAAATTATCGCATTCACCCCTAAAAACAGGGCGTTAATCGCAAATCCTTGCCTTGAACGTGAAAAACTTTCAATCTGGGCCGGTTAATAAAAACAAAAGGACTTAAGCCATGAAAATGCCTGCCATTCCCGCGTTGCTCGCGGCCGCCCTCCTCGGCGCTGCGAGCCACCTGCACGCGGATACCATCGAATATGTCTTCTACGACAAGGAGGGCATCGCCGGTACCGAGACAATCGAGCAGGACGGCAACAAGGTATCCGGGCAACTCAAGCTGGGCTGGAACAACCGCCGCCTGAACCTGGACGAGACCTTCACCGTCGGCGCCGGGGAGATGCCCGAGCAACTGCATATCGAGGGCATCAGCCCATTCGGCGCCCCGGTGAACGAGCGCTTCTCGCTGGAGGATGGCGTGGCCAAGTGGAGCAGCACCGACGAGCGGGGCAGCGCCAAGTCCTCGGGCCCGCAATTCTATGTGCCCAAGAGCACCACGCTGGGCATCCAGTCGCAGCTGGTGAAGGCTCTGCTGGCCGACGATGACCGCACCATCGACCTGCTGCCCCAGGGCCAGGCCAGGCTCAGCGAGCTGGACCAACTGACCCTGACCGAGGGCGACCGCAAGCAGACCATCTATCTCTACGCCGTTTCCGGCCTCGGCCTCACGCCGCACCTGGGCTGGTTTGACAAAGAGGGCAACCTGTTCGGCCAGGACGAGGGCGGCTGGTTCGCCATTTTGCGCAAGGGCTGGGACAGGTCACACCTGGAGCAGATGCGGGAGCGGCAGATAAGCGCAGCGGATGACTACCTGGAGACGCTGTCGGCCGAGCACACCCTGCGCTCCGAGACCCCGATCCTGCTCAGCAACGTCAACCTGGTCGACGTGGAGGCGGGCAAGCTGATGGAGCAGCGCTACCTGCTGATCGAAAACGGCAAGATCACCCGCATCAGCAACTCACCCATTCGCAAGCCGGGTATCACCCACATCGACGCCAGCGGCATGACCCTGATGCCGGGGCTGTGGGATATGCACGCGCACCTCTCCCCCACGGATGGCACGCTGAACATGGCCGCCGGCGTGATCAATGTGCGCGACATCGGCAATCCCCATGACACCATCATGCGCATCGAGCAGCTGTACGAATCCGGTAAGGTAATCGGTGGCGACGTGTATCGCGCAGGCTTTATGGATCGCGAAAGCGAGAACGCCATGCGCATGGGCAAGACCGCCACCAGCCTGGAGCACGCCAAGGAGATCGTCGACTGGTATGCCGAGCGCGGCTATATGCAGATCAAGACCTACAGCTCCATGGAGCCGGAATGGATGGCGCCGCTGGCGAAGCATATACACAGTCGCGGCATGCGCCTGTCCGGGCATATCCCGGCCTTCATGACCGCCGAGGAAGCGGTGGATGCGGGCTTCGACGAGATCCAGCATATCAACATGCTGTTCCTGAACTTCATGGGCTCGATCGATACCCGCAAGAAACTGCGCTTCACCGAGTTGGGTGAGCATGCCCACGAGCTGGACCTTGAAAGCCCGGAAGTGGGCGCATTCCTCGACAAGCTCGCCAGCAAGGGCATCGTGGTGGATACCACTACCACCGTGTTCAGCTCCATGCTGCTGCGAGAGCCCGGCAAGCTGGACCCGGAGTTCGCGAATATCGTCGATCACCTGCCCATCAACGTACGCCGGCAGTTTATCGGTGCCGAGCTAGACGTAAAGCCGGAACACCGCGACGACTACGACATGTCTGCCGAAGCGCTGCTCAAGATGGTGCGCAAGCTGCACGAGCACAAGGTGCCCATGGTTGCCGGTACCGACGGCCTGCCGGGCTTTACCCTGTTGCGCGAACTGGAGCTCTACGCCAAGGCGGGCATTCCCAACGCCGACGTGCTGCGCACGGCGACAGTGCAGCCGGCAAAGGTGGTGGGCAAGCTGAATAGCACCGGCACCATTTCCGTGGGCAAGGATGCCGACCTGATACTGCTCGACGGCAACCCGCTGGAGGACATCAGCGCACTGCGCCGCACCGCGCTGGTCATCGAAGGGCAGAACCTGTACCGGCCGGATGAGCTCTACCGCGCACTGGGCATCAAGCCCTTCCACGAGTCGGTACCCGTAAAGCTGAACGGCCGGGTGGACGTGGCCACCAACTGAGTCCGAGAAATCTGTAAATCGCGGTCCCGGGCTAGTCCCGGGATTCGCGCCCCCAGCTGGGCTCCTCCCCCGGGCCCCGGCGGTCCGCGCCAGCGGCGTGAGCAGGGCCAGCAATCACCTCTCAACCACCAGAACCCCATGAGTCGTCATGCCGGCGCAGGCCGGCATCCAGGAGCCCCAGGGCTCCGGCGGCGGCACGGCACCACCCGCGCCCCTTTTGCTATCCAGCAAAGAGGCAGCGCTTCGGCCCTCGGTAGTTCTGGATGCCGGCCTGCGCCGGCATGCCGAGTTAGCTGGGGTTTGCGAGCTTTCCGCTCGCTCATCAATCTCCGTGCACTCCCACTTCCCCCAACTACCGCAACGCTAATACGGTATTAACACAAGCGTAAATAAGACGCGCACTCATTCGCGCGACAAAACAATATAGATAAACAATTTTTGGGGAGAAAAGAGTGGTCCCCGCGTCCAGCACTATTCCCTGTCGCAAGAAATGGGGTAACCTCAAGGACGGTAGCAATTGGAAAATGGGAGATGGAACATGGCTACTTCAATTCCCGAGCGCTGGCACCCCCTCAGCAGGAGCCTGCACTGGCTGATCGCGATACTGTTCCTGTGCGCCTGGGGCTCGGTGGAACTGCATGAGAGTTACCAGCGCGGCGATCCCATGCGCAGCTGGTGGATGGTCCTGCATTTCTCCATCGGCCTGACCATCCTGCTGCTTGTACTTGCCAGGATCTATGGCCGCACCGCCCATCCGCGCCCGCAGCTGTACGGTGGCCGCTGGCAGCGCAAGGTCTCGCTGTCGGTGGAGGGACTGATGTATGTCGTCATGCTCGCCATGCCCATCACCGGCCTGGCCATGCGCCAGTTCGAGGGCGACGAGACCCTGGTTTTCTGGCTGTTCAGGATCCCCGCTTTGGTACAAGAAAACGAAGGCATCGCCGAGCAGCTGGAGTTCTTCCACAAGGAACTGATCTGGAACACCTTCCTCGGCCTGCTGGTTCTGCATATCGCGGGCGCACTGTGGCACCACTTCGGCAAGGGCGACGCAACCCTGCGCCATATGCTGCCGTGGGGACGTAACAGCCAGGGCTCCTGAATCTCACCGATGATGCGCGGTTACCAGCGGAAGGTAACGCGCATCAAACCGGTCCAGGTGCAGCCATCTCACCACCATCAAGGCGAGTATCCCCGCAGCTATTACCAGGTCCCCACGAACAATAAAGAACTTCAGTAGCAGCAACAGCACCAGGCTCAGGGCCACGGAATACAAGACACTGATTTCCACTGCCCCGCCACAGGCACGACAATGAGTGCCGCCGGCAAGCTCTGCAGTAGCAATAGCCCGCTCCCCACAGCCCGGACATGGGCGCACTTCAGTCGTTTCTACCATCGCAGCTATTCCATTCAGCCGAACCGCGACCAACCCGACTTACGCCAGGTTGGTCATAGAAATTGCTGAGTTTTCCCGATCAGTCCCGATCTAAACTCTTTGCAAGGTCATAAGTGCCATAGGCTATCGATGCACTGCTGGCATAGTGACGTACAAGCTGGCTCGTCACAAACCTCGTCCCGACGCTGACTGCCAGACTAAGTGCTGGCCCAAGGACAAACGGGAGGCCTCCGCTGACCAGCTCAAGTTCGCTTTCCTTCAGTTCTTTCATATCCTTATCCTCTTATTGGTTTCTGCAGTAGCACCTGCTCAACCACCAAAGAGCCGGAAATACCGGGTTGTCCGTTACGGCCTTTACACCTGCCCAGGTGCAGGAAAAATGTAATCACCCTTACCTCGCGAGGCAATTGCCGGCTGCACAAAATACAACAGCAACCAGCCAATGCGAGACCTGAATCACAGCACTCAGCCAGTAAGAAAATAAGGAGTAAAATAAAATCGGGAAATAATTTTAGCCGCTCGGATTAAGCCCAATTTTTCTTACGTTACGGGCGTGAGCCAGGGATTGCTGAGCGGGGCTTACGCCAGAGACAGGAGCATGGCGACGCCGGTCAGGCCGTGCGAAAAAAACCTTGCAGGAGCGGTCGGGGCGCGCCCGGCCCATGGCCGTGAACACCCACGCATCTGGGCGAAGTTCCAGATGCCCGGCAAGGTGGATTGGTCCAGGTAGGCTGGCCCAATTAACCTGGTAAAAGCAGGATTGGTATAGGAGGAGGGAAATAACACAGGCGCGACCGGGGCCGCGCCTGCAGAAGGGGTGGGTTACTGCGCTTTCTTACGCGGCTTGGCACCCGGCTTGGGACCGGCCTTGGGCTTGCGCTTGCCCTGCGGCGGCTTGCCGGCGCTGTCTGCCAGGCGGGAGATATTCATCGGCTTGCCGACCACGCGTACTTTCTTCAGGTGATTGAAGATTTCCTTCGGCATGCCCTCGGGCAGGTCGACGGTGGTGTACTCGGGGTAGATCTCGATACGGCCGATATAGGAACTCTCCAGGTCCACCTCGTTGGAGATCGCGCCAACGATATTGCCGGGCTTTACGCCCGCCTCGCGGCCCACCTCGATGCGGTAACGCTCCATGCCCTCGTCGGGCGGCGGCATCTTCTTGTCCTTGTCGTAACCGCCCTGCTTGCGTCCGCGGGGTTCGTCGTCGCGCTCGCGACGCTCGCGTTTCTCGCGGGGCTTGAATTCCTGCTCCTTGACGAACAGCGGCTGGTCGCCCTGGGCCATGGCGGCCAACGCGGCAGCCACGTCGAGGGGGTCGGAATCATTCGCTTCCAGGTACTGCTCCACCAGCTGGCGGTAGGGTGCCAGGTCGACACCGCCCTCCATGGTGGCGGTGATGCGGTCGCGGAAGCGCTGCATGCGCGCGTCGTTCACCGCCGCGGCGCTGGGCAGTTCCAGCTGCTCGATGGGCTTCTTGGTAGCCCGCTCGATCGAGCGCAGCATGCGCCGCTCGCGCGGGGCCACGAACAGGATGGCATCGCCCTCGCGGCCGGCACGGCCGGTGCGCCCGATGCGGTGGATATAAGACTCGGTGTCGTAGGGGATGTCGTAGTTGATCACGTGGCTGATGCGCGCCACGTCCAGGCCGCGTGCGGCCACGTCGGTAGCCACCACGATATCAAGCTTGCCCTTCTTCAGCTTATCGATCACGGCCTCGCGCAGGTTCTGCGCCATATCGCCGTTCAGCGCCGAGCTGGCGAAGCCGCGCGCCGCCAGCTTGTCGGCCAGCTCCACGGTGCTGTTCTTGGTGCGCACGAAGATGATGGTGGCGTCCACCGGCTCTGCCTCGAGGATACGGGTCAGCGCGTCCAGCTTGTGCAGGCCGCCTACCGGCCAGAAGCGCTGGCGGATGGTTTCGGCGGTCTCGGTCTTGACGCGGATCTTCACCTCCACCGGGTCGCGCAGGTGCTCGCGGGCGATGCGCGCGATCTCCTTCGGCATGGTGGCGGAGAAGAGCGCGATCTGGCGCTCCTTCGGCAGCTGCTCCAGCACCCACTGCACGTCGTCGATGAAGCCCATGCGCAGCATCTCGTCGGCCTCGTCCAGCACCAGCGTCTTCAGGTTGGAGAGGTCCAGGCTGCCACGGCGCATATGGTCCATGACCCGGCCGGGAGTGCCCACCACCAGCTGCACGCCGCGCTGGAGCTGCTTAATCTGGCCGCGGTAATCGGCGCCGCCGTAGATGGGCGCCACATGGAAGCCCTTCAGGTTCTGGGCGTAGGACTGGCAGGCCTCGGCCACCTGGATGGCCAGCTCCCGCGTGGGTGCCAGCACCAGCGCCTGCGGACGGCGGTTTTTCAGGTCCAGCTGCGCCAGCAGCGGCAGCGCGAAGGCAGCGGTCTTGCCGGTGCCGGTCTGGGCCTGGCCCAGCACGTCGTGTCCCGCCAGCAGGGACGGAATCGTCTGCGCCTGGATGGGGGACGGGGTTTCGTAGCCCAGCGTCTGCACGGCAGAGAGGATCTCGGACGGCAGGTCCAGCTGGTCAAAGCCAATCGGCTTGGGGGTATCGGTCATTTCGGAGTTCACTTGAATCTATACAGGAGGCCAGGCGTGGCCGGGTATCCGCTGGATACACCATAGCTCACAGCCGCACATTGCTGGGCAGGCGAATAAGCCCACTGACAGCACCCGCTATCTTCAAGCTCGTTCAACGCAGTACAGGGGCCTTTGGCGAGGAGGTCTGTTACCCAATGAGGCTAATGTCCCGTCTCCAGCCGCGGCAAACGGGCCGGGGGACAGAAGGCCGCGCAGTCTAACAGAGTCGGGGGGACAGATCAGTATATTTTTTGCTCAGCTCCGCAGGGGGGCGCAGCCAACGGCCGAGCGCGGCCCGACCGCTCCTACCAAAGACGGCAAACGTCAGGGGGTGAAGGGGAACACCAGCGGCAGCAGGGCCAGCACGGTGATCGAGTAGGCAATGGCCAGCGGCAGGCCGGCGCGGAAGAAGTCGCGCAGATGGTAGCCGCCCAGGTTCTGCACCATCAGGTTGGTCTGGTAGCCAAACGGCGTCAGGAAGCTGGCGCTGGCACCGTAGGCCACCGCCATCACGAACGGCATCCAGCTCACTCCGAAACTCTCCGCCAGGCTCCAGGCCAGCGGGAATGCCAGGGCGGCGGCGGCGTTGTTGGTCATCAGCTCGGTCAGGGCCAGGGTCAGCAGGAAAACCCCCACCAGCCCCACATAGGGCCCGGCGCCGGCCACCGTACCGCGCAGGCCGCTCGCCAGTGAATCGGCCAGGCCGCTGCCGGCAAAAGCCTCGGCCAGCACCAGCGCGCTGGCGATGATCAGCCAGATCTGGAACGGGAAACGCCGCTGAAGCTCGCTGGTGGAAACGATCTTGAGGGCAATCATGCCGCCCAATAGGACCACCAGCCCCTTGAGCAGTGTGAAGATACCCAGCGCGGCGCCCGCCACCACGCCGGCAAAGCCCAGCCCCACCAGCCAGCTGTCGCGCCGGGACAGCTGGCGTTGCAACTGCTGGCCGCTGATGACATAAAAGTTCTTGTCGATATTGCGGTGGTGCTTGAAGTCCGGCCCCACCGCCAGCAGCAGGGAGTCGCCCGCGCGCAGCTCAATCTCGCCCAGCTTGCCCGACAGCCGGTCACCGCCGCGGCGCATGGCCACCACTGCGGCATCGAAACGGGTGCGGAACTGGCAGCTCTTCAGGGTTTCACCAATGATGCTGGAACTGGGCGTGAGCACCACTTCCGTCAGGTCCAGCTGCAGTTTCTTGTCTTCCAGCGCGAAAAGACGCAGCCCCTCTATCGCCTGCAACCGGTCCAGGTCGCGCACATCGCCACTGAAAATCAGCTTGTCGCCGCTGCGCACAACCTCCGTCGGTGCCACGGGGCTGATCGACTGGCCGTTGCGGACTATCTCAATCAGGTAGAGTGTCTCCAGCTGGCGCAGGTTGTTCTGTTCCACCGAGTTGCCGTCCAGCGGCGAGTCGGGGATCACCTCTGCCTCCAGCAGGTAGTTGGTCACCGGCTCCTCCACCGCCCCGCCATCTGGCAGCAGCCGGTTGCACAGCATCAGCACCACCAGCCCCACACCCGTCGCCGCCAGCCCCACCGGCAGAAAGGCGAAAAAATCCAGGCCCGGCAGGCCGCGGTCCAGCACAAAACTGTTCACGATCAGGTTGGTGGAAGTACCGATCAGGGTCAGGGTGCCGCCAAGGATGGCCGCGTAGGAAAGCGGCAGCAGGAGTTTTGCCGCAGGGTAGCGCCGCTGGGACTTCACGCTGGAGGCCAGCGCCGCCACCACGGCGGTGTTATTCAGGAATGCCGAGCTGAGCGCGGTGGCCGCCGTCAGCCGCGCCAGGCTGCTCTTAAGTGAGCCGTTGATCAGCCCCTCCGAGAAGGCCCGCAGCCAGCGCGCCTTTTCCAGCCCCACCGAAGCCAGCAGCAGCGCCACCAGCGTCACCAGGCCGGGGTTCACCGCCTTCTGCAACACTGACTCCGCCGGCACCAGCCCTCCCAGGAAGCAGACGCCGGCGGCAGTGGCAAACACCAGCGACGGGCGAGCACGGGTAAATACCAGCGCGGTGACAACCGCCAGGAAGATTCCGGCAACAAAAAACTGGGGCAAATTCATCAGGCTAGTGTGCCGGTCCGCAGGGCATGGGTGAAGGATTATTTTCTTATACGTCTATGAACGCCGCCGATTATGCCAAACCTGCAACCTGTTGCCGATACGCCTGTCTCAACAGGCGCGATCCGGCCCACCTGTCACATCGCAACCACATCATGTAGGAGCGGTCGGGCCGCGCTCGGCCGCTGGCCGCGGCCCCCCGGAGCTTCGCCCACCTCCTCCCGGGATGACGAGCCGGGGGAGCGATGAGCTGGCAGGATGACGACTTAGCGGAAGATGGTCCGGCGGGGTGACAGCGGGATGGCGACGAGGCGACGGGATAGCTGCCCTTCCCGTAGGAGCGGCCGGGCCGCGCTCGGCCGCTGGCCGCGACACCCCGGTGGTTCTTGGCCGGCATACTGTCATACGTCACTCCCGGCGCGTCACCAACCTCCATACTGGATCCCGGCCTTCGCCGGGATGACGACAGTGGTTGGATTCGATCCTCTCCCGTAGGAGCGGTCGGGCCGCGCTCGGCCCATGGCCGCGATTCCGCCCGGCAAGAGGCAAATACATGAGGTCGTCATTCCGCTGGGCCGGCACTCCGGCGACTCGTCAGAGCAGCGAAGCTCACGCCGGAATCCAGTGCGGGCCATAGGCCCGCAGCCGGGCCCGGGCCCGGCGTTTCCGGAAAGGCAGGCACAGCGAGAAAATTAACAATTGTCTTTACCGGGAAGGTACCGCCCCCGTAACTCAACCCTTACGGCAGAAGGAGAGCTTCGGGACGGATGACTCGCCCTCTTCGCGCGCAATGCGCGCCAACAGGCGACAGGTGTAGGCCTGCTGCTCGTATTGCTCCACCAGCCCCAAAACCTGTCGACGGCTGCGAGGATCTTGCAGCCCACGCAACAGGTGCTTCTCCAGCAACGGAGGATTCTGGAATGGATAACGTTGCAATTGCGCAAAACCCGCCCGCACGGTGGCGATGTGCACGGCAGGGGTATAGGGGCCGAGGGTGTCAGCACGCTCGAGGAAACGCTCCAGCTCCCCGTCCACCTCACCCAGGTTCAGCTTCACATCCACCATCTCCGCCCAGCTCTCCGGCCAGAGCGGGCGCAGGGCGGCGGCGCGGCGGTAGAGTGCCAGTGCCTGCTCGTATTCGGCGCGGGGAAATTCCTCACCGGCACTGGCAAAGGCCCGCCAGCCAAGCAGGCGTGCCCTCAGGGTCAGCTGGTAGGGGTTATCCGGGTGCAGGGCTATGGCACGGTCGATGGCCGCAAACGCCTGCTGCAAAGAGGAAGCCGAAGGCGCCCTGCCCTGCTTCGTCCAGTGCGCCAGGCTGTTCTCAACCCGCAGCACTTGCAGGTGCGCCAGGCCCAGGGAGGCGGCGTGCCAGGCGAGCACACCCAGCAGCACCAGCAGCCCGGCAGTCATTGCCAGGCGCGTGCGGGTGGCGCGGCGGAACCATTCTTTTTCCCAGAAACGAAGGGCACCAATGACGCGTGCCCCGAAACCGGCGCGCTTGCGCGAGCGGCGGCGCCGGCGCCTACGGGAAACTTCAGGTGCTGTATCGGAGGTCATGGTTGGCGGTCATGGCTGGCAATCACGAAATGGCTGGCGGCAATGCGCCCGGGATTGTGGCGCACCAGCTCCCAGGATACCGACTCGCCCACCACGGCTTCCGCCGCGCGGCGCCCCTTTTCCAGCACGGGCGGCCGACGCACCTCGTGGTGGGCATCGGTGGCCAGGATGGTCACAAGGTTTTGCTGCAACAGCTCATGCGCACGCTGCATCGGGCCCTCGCCAAAATCCCCGGCCACCGCGCCGGCGGTCACCTGGAACAGGCAGCCGAGGCGCGCCAACGGCAATACCTTGGCGAAGTCACGCAGCACATCCTTGTTGCGCTCCGGGTGCGCGATCATCGGGCGAATGCCCTGCTTCTGCAGCCAGCGGATCAGCTGTTCAACACCGGGCGGGATATGGCTGTGGGGCAGTTCCAGCAGCAGCACCCGGTCGCCCTCCCAGCGGCCCAGGAAGGGCACGCGCCCGGAAGCCACCATGGTGAGGATTTCCTCCGACAGGCGGATCTCCGCCGCCATGCCCAGCTGCAGGGGAATGCCGGCGCCTTCCAGCGCCGCGCGGAATTCGCGGAAAACTGCAGAAATATTGTCGAGGGAATTGTCCCAGCGGCCGGGATGGATATGGGGCGTGGCCACGCAGTGGGTAATGCCGTCGTCCACCGCCATGCGGGCCAGGCGCAGGGCCTGGTCCAGGTCCCGGGCACCGTCATCGATGCCCGGCAGCAGGTGGCAGTGGAGGTCGATCATGCCACTTCCAGGTCGTCTTTCTCTTTATTGCTATCCGACTTGCTTACAGGCTTGCCGGCGGCTACCGCGTCGGCGGGCGCGGGCGTGGCACTGTAGGCGTACTCACCCTCGTAACCGTAGTAGTCGCCGTAATAGCTGGCCTTGGAGGAGGTATCCACCTGGTTCAGCACCACGCCGTCCAGTTTGGCGCCCACCTGCAGCAGGCGACCGATGCCGGTGTTGATCATCTTCTCGCGGGTGCTGTCGGCCTTCACCACATACAGCATGGAATCGGCCACGCGGGATACCACCAACGCATCGCTCACCACCTGCGCGGGCGCGGTATCCAGGATCACGCGGTCGTACTTGTCCGCCAGTACCTGCAGCGCCTTGGCAAAGCGCGGCGAGCTCAAAAGCTCCTGCGGGTTCGGCGGTACGGCCCCGGCCGGCATTACATCCATGCCGCTCTTCTCATCGTGGTGGATGCACTCGGCCAGCTCGTTACTGCCGGCAATCAGGTTGGACAGGCCCGGGTGGTAAACCGGCAACCCGAAATCCTTGCCCACCGACGGACGGCGCATGTCCGCATCCACCAGCAGTACCTTTTCCATCTGCGCCAGGGCAAAGCCCAGGTTCTCCGCCACGGTGGTCTTGCCCTCACCGGGCACGGACGAGGTCACGGAGATAACTTTGGCCGGCTTCTCCAGATGTGAGAGCACCAGGCTGGTCCGCAGGGTGCGCACCGCCTCGGCAAACTGGTGCTGGTCGCGATCGAAGAAGGTGCCCAAGCTCAGGCGCTCGTCCTGGTCCCGCTCCACCCAGGGCAGCAGGCCGATCATGCGCTGGCGCAGCTTGTTCTCCACGTCGTCCGGGTTGCGGATACCGTCATTCAGCGCCTCCACCAGGAAGGCCAGCATCACGCCAAACATGGCGGCCACCACGAATGCCAGTGCCACAATCAACTTTTTCTTGGGCTTGGCCGGATGCCGCGGCGCAATGGCCGGGTCGGTCAGGCGCGCGTTGGCGGCCTCGAAATCAGAGGTCTCGCTGGTTTCCTTGAAACGTGTCAGGAAGGCGTTGTACAGCTGACGGTTTACATCCACCTCGCGCTTCAGCTCGTTGTAGCGGGTCTCCTTGCGGCTCACCTTCTGGTAGTCCCGCTTGGCCTCGGCCAGTTCTTGCTCCAGCGCGCGCTCGTTGGCCTGCGCGGTGCGGTAGTCGTTCTCGATACCGGCAATCAGCTGGCGCACCTCGCCGCGCAGGCTGTTGCGCACCGCGGCCAGCTCGTCCCGGGCAGCGATCATCTTCGGGTGCTTGGGCCCGTAGCGCTGTGCCAGCTCGGATACCTTGCGCGAGGCCTCGGTCTCGGCCTGCTTCACGTTCTGGATCACCTGGTGGTTAAGCACTTCCGGCAGGTTGGCCAGGGCGACGATGTCAGTGCCGCGCTCCTGCACCAGCTGGTAGATACTCTCGGCCTGCTTGCGCTCGCGGCGCACGTCGGTGAGCTGCTCGGTGATCTGGTTCAGCTCCTGTGCCGCCAGCCCCTGCACGCCCTCAACGTCCACGAGGTTCTCGGCTTCCTGGAACGCCTGCAGTTTCGCCTCGGAATTCTCCAGCTTTATTCGCAGGCCCTCGAGCCGCTCGTTCAGCCAGGAAGTGGCCTGCTGGGTAACCTCCATCTTGGCTTCCAGGTGGCTCTCGATAAACACCTCAGCCACGGTATTGGCCACCTTCGCCGCCAGCTCCGGGGACTCGGACTCGAAAGTGATCTTCACCAGCTGGGTGTTGCGCACCGGGGAGATGGTCAGGTTCTCGCTGACGGCAGTGGTCACTTCCTCCAGCTCCAGCTCGCGCTGCTCCTCTTCGGACAGCATCTCCGGCTGGGCCAGGAACGGCAGCCAGCTTTTTACCTGCTCCTTGAATGAAGGTTCCTGCTGGGCCGGGTCGAACAGCGGGTGGCTGGCCAGGTCCAGGCGCTCCACCACGCGGCGGGCAATGCGGCGCGACTTGAGGATCTCGAACTGGGTGAGGAAATATTCCTTGCGGGTGGAATCGAGGCCGTAGACCTCCTCGATCGAAAGCGCCTTGGCCTGCTCCGCCTCGATCATCAGCGTGGCGGTGGCCTGGTAGCGGGGCGTCATGGCAAATACCACCATCGCGGTGAGCATGGCCACGGCTACTGCCAGTGCCGCAATGCGCCACTTGAAGCGGTCGACAATGCGGATGTACTGGCGTAAATCGATGACTTCTTCCTGAAGTAAGCGCTCCTGGTTAAGGTTTTCTTGCTGAGCGTTCATGGTTTACCTCAGAAAAAGCTCTGCTCCACGGTGACAATGTCACCCGGGCGCAACAGGGTGTTCAGGTCGACTTTTACCGGCGTCTGGCTGGGGTCGTCACTGCGCACCACAAAAATCTTGGACTCCGAGGCCCGCTCGGTGAAGCCCTCGGCCAGCGCCGCAGCCTTGCCCACGGTCAGGCCGGGCTGGAAGGGATAGCCACCGGGCTTCTTCACCTCGCCGTTAATAAAGAACGGGCGGAACTCCGCGATGGACACGTGCACGTTCGGCTTGACCAGGTAATCGGGCTTAAGGCCGTCGGTGATACGCGCCTCCAGCTGGGCCACGGTCATGCCGGTCACGCGGATCTCCCCCAGGAAGGGGTAGTTGATCATGCCGCTGTCGGTAAGCTGGGTCTCCAGCGACAGGTCGTCCTCGCCATACACCTTGATCTGGATGCGGTCACCCGAACCCAGCCGGTAGTCGCTCTGCCCTGTCTCTTCCTGCGCCTGTGCCGTCAGTGAGAATACACCCAGCACCAGCGCGCAGAAGGCAAAAAAGGCAGAGCGCAAAGCGCCCTGCCCCAGACTGGAAAATGCCATTTTAAAGTTCATGGTCTGATACCTCCGAGCCACGCCTTATCCAGCCTTACAGTGAGGCGCGGAAACCAAGGGTGGTGAGCGTGCGGTCGGCTTCCAGCCCGTCGATATTGGACTCGCGATCGAAGGTGGTCAGCTCGGCCTCCACGGTCAGCCAGCGGCGCATCTCGTAGTTGAAGCCCAGGGTGGCACCGGTGCGGGTCTCGTCGCGGTCGATACCCTCGTAGTCGGTATCGGCAGCGAAGTAGGCCACTTCGGTGGAGAAACGGTCGGCCCAGCTGTGGCCCCAGGCAATGCTGTGCTCTTCCACCACGGCGAAGTCACCGGTGCCGCGCGGCTCTTCAAAGCGGCGCTCGGTACCGAACTCGAACACGGTGTAGCTGAGCGGGTTCCAGCGCAGGCCCACTTCCCAGGCGGGAGTGGAGTAATCGTCGCGGCCGGCTTCGTCAAACTTCTTGCGACGTACGCCTACCTTGGCACTACCGGTCACCATGGCGGAACCGCGCCACTCCATGCCCGCCAGCAGGTCGGTTTCGCTGCTGTCCAGCGACGAGCCGATGATCATCGGGGCATCGTAAGCAATCTCGCGCTGGCGCGCTTCCAGCACGAAGCTGGAGCGGCTGCCCACGCGAGTCAGCAGGCGGCCGACGGCGTAGGTAGTGTCGCGGTCGGCAAAGTCCAGCTCGCTCTCGTCGTAATTGCGGCTGCGCTTACCCAGCTGCAGCTCCAGGTTGCCCTTGGCGGTATCGGTACCGTGGGTATAGAGGCCATTGATATCGGCCTCTTTATAGCGGAGCGGCTCGTCCAGCAGCTCGCCATAGCCCTGGGAGTAACCGGTACCGCGCTTCTCGTGGGTGTCGGCCAGGCTGCCGCTCAGTTCCAGTTGGTTGCGGGCGTTAAACTGCCACTCGGCACCTGCGTCCAGGAAGTGATCGGTAAAGTCGTCCTCGGCGCTGTCCTGGTACTTGCCAGTGGACAGGGTGTAACCCAGCGCGTAGGCAGACTTGTCGTTTTCGGCAGACAGCAGGAAGCTGGGGGTAAGGATGGTGGCCCAGCTCTCGATCGGGTCCTCGTCAGACAGGGCGACGTTATCGTCGTGGACAAAATCCAGGTTCACCGTGGGCGTAAACTGCACGCCGTTACCCAGGTCCATCGACGCGGGCTCCGACTCTGCCATTGCGTTACCCGCCCCCCACATGGCCAATACGCTGATGGCCGCAGACAACTTCAATTTGTTCATTGTTTTTTCCCGAATATTCCCCAAATTGTCCGTTTTCTGTTCAACCCCAAAACAGACACGTGTCACAAAATTTAACATCGCAATTTAACAGTTTGCCCGCCGACTGGCCAGCAAATGTAAGCGCACGTAATGAATTCTTAATGCTCACCGGCCAACTTTTGCTCAATAGGCATTACTGCCGGTAAAACCACGGAAAACCGTCATGAAAACAATGCGCAGGTCCAGCCACAGGGACCAGTTGCGGATGTAGTGCAGGTCGTGCTCCACCCGCTTGCTCATCTTTTCGACGGTTTCCGTCTCCCCGCGCCAGCCATTCACCTGCGCCCAGCCGGTAATACCCGGCTTCACCTTGTGGCGCAGCATGTAGCCGTCGACCAGTGCGCGGTACTGCTCGTTATGGGCCACCGCGTGCGGACGCGGGCCAACAATAGACATGCGCCCCTGCAGCACATTGAAAAACTGCGGCAGTTCGTCCAGTGACGTGCGGCGCAGGAAGCGGCCGAACGGCGTGATGCGCGCATCGTTGCGGCTGGCCTGCACGACCTTGCTGCCGTTGTCCTGGGTGGTCATGGAGCGGAACTTCCACACCTTGATGGGACGCCCGTCCAGGCCGTAGCGGTGCTGCTTGAAGATCACCGGCCCCTTTGATGTCAGCTTGATACCAAGGGCAATCAGCAGCATCAGCGGTGAAATCAGTACAAGAATGACGGATGACAGCACCAGGTCCTCAAGACGCTTGAGCCAGCCATTCACCCCCTCAATCGGCGTGTCGTACAGGCTGAGCAGGCTGGTGCCACCCACGTGGTACCAGCGGGTATGCAGCAGGTTATTGAAGAACAGGTCGGTAACCAGGTGCACCGTGGCGGTGGTGTCGGCAAAGTCGCGCAGGATTTCCGCAATGCGCTCTTCCTCCCGCAGCGGCAGCGCGATATACACCAGGTCCAGCTCGCCGGCACGGGCAGCCGCCAGGGCATCCTGCACATCACCAAGAACCGGCAGGCCGGCCTTGTCCGCCGCCTCGCCACAGCAATTCGAACCCTGCACCCGATAGAATCCGCCCACGCGAATACCGTGGTGCGGCGCCGCGGCCATATCGCGGGCCAGCTTGGCGCCAGCTTCGGTAACGCCCAGGACCACCGCTGTGCGAGTGTTGTGGTCGCGGGAGCGCAGGAAAAACAGCAGGCGGCGGAAGACGTAGCGCCAGGCCGAGAGCAGGAAGAGCGTGGAGACAAACCAGCTACCGATCACCAGGCGGGAGTAGCTCACGCCCTCCTTGGAGAAGTAACCGAGCACCAGCAGGCACGCACATACTGCGGCCCAGGCCGCCAGCGTCAGGCCCAGCATATGGGCGTAGGTGTCCGCCCGCCAGGAGCGGTAGAGCTCGACGGATTCGGCAAAAAAAGCAAACAGGACAGCGCCCAGCAGACCCACCACCAGCCAGTCGGTGGATAAAGGCTGGCCAAAATAGACGCACCAGAAAGCCAGCATGGACAGGATCAGTACCGCATCCAAAAGGCGGTACAGGGCCGCCAGGCTACTCTGGTGGCTGCGAATCAACCCCTGTGTCACAGCATCCCCCTAATAAACCCCGAAAAAAGGATTTCCCCAAAAATGTTCCCAAAAACCCGGCCTCCCCAGGCCGGCCTTGCAGCGGTCCCCACCGCTGCCCCCAAATTATTTTCAGCCCTTGCGGGCTCTTATCGGGAACGTGATACTGCCATAAATGTGACGAGGATCAAATTATTAAAACAAACCTGATCGCAAAAAACTGCACCCCAGTACAACTTTTAATTCTTGTGGCGAAAATTCACCCTATCTATTACCCGGAATAAAAGCGCGAGCACAAAACCCGCGGCCACCCCCGAGGCATTCGCGGCCATGTCCACCAGTGAAGCCGTACGTCCCGGCAGCGCCCAGCCCTGCCACAGCTCAATACCAGCACCCAGAAAAAGCAGGAAAGTCAGGCCTGGCAGCCACCAGCGCCGCGGGAAACCCAGCACCCATAAGACACTCAAGGTTGCAAAGGCCCCGAAATGCAATATCAGGTCAAAATGGGAAACCACCTGCGGAACCGGCTGCGCTTTCAGGCCCGCGTAAAGCGCTGCAGCCAGCACCAATAAAAAAGAAACCCGGAACAAGGTTTGTAACACGCCCTACCACTCCAGCGAACAGCTCCACAGAGCTTTTTGATTACAGCGCATTACGCCAATGCGACACGTCGGACTCGATTCGGTATCCAGGCTACCGGAGCCATCCCCTGCCACAGTGGTAACTGGATGCCGGCCTACGCCGGCATGACGAGCAACGCACTTAAACCACTCTCGTCATCCCGCTGGGCCTGCGCCCCGGCGACTCGTCAGAGCAGCGAAGCTCACGCCTGGATCCAGTCCCGCGAGGCCATCAGTAAGCTCAGAAAGTACCGGATATCACATTTATCCGGAGCACCCCAGGAAATAAACACCAACCCCGGTGTCGTCATCCCGCTGGGCCGTCATCCCGGCGTAGGCCGGGATCCAGTCTCACGGAACCATCAGTAAGCGCAGACATTTGGGGAGAGCGACATCCGCAGAATGCCTTGGGACATGAATCAAACCCGCGAATACTGATCCTCCAGCCGCACGATGTCATCCGCGGTTCTCGATCACCAGGGACTCTTTTTAATCATCTATTTCTTCACTTCACTGACACCAGACTCACCTGAGTTAGCGCCATTTCTCAGCTGGCAGACTTTTTCACGTAACAACAACCACGCGAACTGGGCATTGGTTACTAGGTAACGTTTCCACATACGGCGCGGCTCTTGGAGTACGCGATACAGCCACTCCAGTCCGGCGCCTTGCATCCATTTGGGAGCACGTTTGACTTTCCCCGCGACCACATCGAAAGTACCGCCGACCCCCATGACGAAATTCGCCCCAAGCTCATCCCGCCATTTGTTAATGAAGTTCTCTTTTTTGGGTGAGGTTATTGCTACAAAAAGCAGCTTTGCACCCGAAGCGCGTATCTTGTCGACTACAGCCCGCTCATCATCCCAGAAATAGCCATGGTGATAGCCCGCCACTATCAAGTCAGGGTTATCACAACCGACTTTTTCAGCCACCTTGGATACAACTTCTTCACGTGCACCAAGCAGGTAGACAGGTAAGCCACTTCGTGCCGCCATGGCAAGTAACTCATGAAAAAGGTCCACACCGGCAACTCGCTCGGGCACGTCGTGCCCACAAAAACGAGCTCCCCAGACGACTCCCATTCCATCAATATTGATTATATCGCATGCGGTTACTGACTCAGCGAGAACTGGATCTTTTCGCATATTGATCATCTTCGCTACATTAACCACAACATGCTGAACAAATAGGCCCGCCGAAACGCTTTCCTTGATTAGTTCCACAGTTTCACGCATCGTCATACAATGCATGCGACAATCTAAAAACTCTATTTCTTTTTGTTGCATTGTATTCCCGATTATTGCATGTATTGACCGCCGTTTACCGAAAAAGTCTCACCAGTAATAAAACTCGACTCATCGTGTATTAAAAACCCAACGACACGAGCGACCTCACTTGGCGAGCCAAGGCGACCTACAGGGATCTTAGAGATAACTTTATTCAGAATAGCTTCGGGAATTGAAGCCATCATATCGGTATCTATATAACCCGGCGCGACACAATTTACAGTGATGCCGTGCTTCGCCACTTCTAAAGCGAGAGATTTCGTAAATCCGACAATTCCAGCCTTTGCCGCAGAATAGTTTGTTTGTCCGTACTGACCTGAAAGACCATTGATAGAACCAATATTGACTATTCGACCAAACCCGCGGCGCTCCATGCTGTCAAGCACGGACCTACAGGTATTAAACACTGAATTCAAGTCCGTCTCGATAACATCCAGCCAAGCCGATGGCTCCATCTTCTTCAGTAAAGAGTCTCTCGTAATACCGGCATTATTAACTAAAATAGCGATATCTCCGAACTCCTCTGAGATACCCTGCATAGCTTCTTTTGTTTCCAAAAAATTAGAGGCATCAAACTTTACAGCTGGGATATCAAAATCTGACGTAAATTGAGAGGCAGCCGCCTCATCAGACCTATAACTGGCTACAACTTCATACCCAGAATCCTTAAGATACAGGCTGATAGCCTTTCCTATTCCACGCGTCCCGCCAGTTACAAGAGCCACCGCTGACATTACTACCTCACTAAATTAATCAACATAAATCGACAACCAAAATCAGGGAGCACTAATTCTCTTTAAAACGTCTCTAAATAGAGACCGCTCTCCTTGACCGCACTCAGCCATCTCCGAACCCTTCCTAATGAAAAGTTCGTAAGTGCTTTCGGGTGACCAATAACGACAAAGTAATTAGCGCCTCGCTTATATTCTTGCAAAAATGCTTTTTCCAAAAGAGAAGCCTTGTAGCCATCTATCGAGACGACTGTGCTTGACTTCCTAGCCAACAACTCGAGGGTGTCAACCTTACTTTTGGCGATAGCCACACCATCGCCAAACGACTTATCTTTCAAATCCTTTCTCAAGATTCTTCTTGTAGCAAATTTCCAATAAAATATCGGAGAGACCTCTATCGATGAGATCGGAATTTCCAAAAATCGACCACTGTTATCGACCGTGCAAGGATCATCTTCGAACCGCCACGGCCCCTCTTCCGGCACCTCCCTGAAATCGAATCGATGTGTTCTGGATTTGGAGTAGCCACCCCGATATACAGTACTATCAGTAACAACTCCCTCTCGATATAGAGCGTCGGAGATGTGAGAGAATGGCTGTATGCACCACCCCCCGGCCCTGTAAACCGTGACTTTATCTGCCAAATGCGAGTTCAACTCCTGGACGGACTCTGAAATTAGAGATGACGCAGCCTCCTTATCCCACAAAGAAAATCGATACCTATTGGTATTTAGCGTCCAGCTATCTTTTGTCCAATTACTATCGTTCCAGTGCGGGTGCAAATGAAGCTGAATTTGGTGACCGCGAGCCTCCAAGCTCTTAATATGGTCTACCACAAGTTCATAATCAGCTTTAAGAATCGACGAGCCAGCCTTTAATTTCTTCAGACGAAGCAAATATGTTGCGTCAACGAAAAATACAGCTTTCCAGCCAAATTCATCGAGCACAGCGATCAACTTTTCGGATGCGGTTACCAACGAAGCCTCTGGCGTGCCAACCTTGCGCCCAAAAAAAAGTTCATAATCTAACGTCAACAAGATGCGCATAAATATAACCTACTGAAAAAAGGAAAGCGCATTCCGCACCCCCTCTTCTTGCTTCGAATCTAGTCTTACACGCCCGTAAATAGAGTGACCTTGCAACAGCATGGACAAAAGTGTGTGAGTCATCCGCCTAGCGTCTAACAAAGAAACTTCCGAGTCACCGAGCCGATATGTTTCAATCGCACCAGAGTCAATCAGGAACGTCCTTGAAATTTCGCAGTCACGCCGTGAAGAAAGCCGTAAATTATGCGCCCTTGTCTCTACAGCTACATCTAGTAGGTCCGACTTACATCGAATCCTAAATACTTTATCGGAATAAACTTTAAAGGGGAGAAAATCCAAAATCATATCTTCATAAACATGGAAGTTGGTAACCGAGTTAAGACCTACACCAAACATCAATATTTTACCGCCTCGTTCCACGAGCTTCCGATATGGACTACATTGATCGAATGGCGTCTTCCCTTTGTAGTGCTCTTCTACATAAAGAGAGCTATCCTGCCCTACGGCGACAACAGAATGGCTCGGATGCAAGCTACGCACGCAATGCTCGTTCTTCAAAACTAAATTTGATACCGCACCCATGCAATTCCTAGCAGAAGCAAGATCAAATTCTCTTAAAGATTCCAAATAGTCACTTGCCATACCAGTAAAAGGTAGCGCTGGTGCAAGCAAAGTACACCTATTTTTTTGAGAATTCTCTAGTAGGAAGCCTGTGACAGCCACCGCCCCCCCTTCAATCTTTCCAATGTTAGACATAGAAGAATGAACAAGTAGATCGCTATCCAATTTAAAGCGCTGCAGAACAGACTGCCACTCTTCCCAGCTCACGAAAACTCTTTCCTTACGCTTTCGCGCTGCTTTAATCTTTAAATTTATTCTTTCTTTATCGATTCTATCTCGTAGAAAACGAGGGAAATATGGCTTCATTTGCTTAATTATTTTTCTCACTCTTGACCTCCATTAGGTAAGTAGCCATCGCATAAAACATCCAGGCCTGGGACCAACGCATATATGGGATTTTTGACGTAAAGAAGCTATTGATTTGATAGTAGAAAAAACCGTCATCAGACTGCATATTTTCGATAGTCCACCCCAAAACTCTATCGATAATCGCACGATGTTCTTGGAAGCGACCAAGTTTAGACAGCGTAATTACTAGCTGTGCGGGCGAATGAACATCGATTGGGTATGTCGAATTATTGTAATATTTCGGGACTCCTGCATTTGTAAAAAAATTATCAATGTAGTAACTCAGCCCTTTATCAACAACAGCAGCGAATCCTCGATCGCCGGTATATTTTTGATAATCGTGAATACACTCAATGTTGTATCCACTATGAAAGCCGTCAACCCACTGATGGAAGGAAAGAGGACTATATGGCCAAGAGCCATCCGATTTTTGGCCGCCACACACGTATCTAATTGCGCGCTCGGAAAATTCTAGTAACTTAGGGTCATTAGTGTAGCGGTAGAGCCTAGAGAGAAATCTTGCGGCTAACGCGGTAGCATTGTAGACAGCAGAATTGTCGTAAACCGTATATGAGACAGATATCGAACCATCAGGATACTCTACTTGGTTCAAATCATTTAAAATAAATGGTGCTATATCACTAGCTTCACGTAACGCTGCTTTATTTCCAGCCAGCTCGTAAAAATCCAACAGGCCATTCCCAATATAAGTAGAGGCGACAACTTGGGGCGCCCCAAACGGCTGAAAGAACGCCTTTGTTTGCCAGTACCCAGGGAACCCCCAACAGTTCCCACTATAGCCATCCGTCTTTTGAGAAAGGATTAACTCAAATAGCCTATTACAACAATCTAAATCAGCATTGGACCTGGAAATACTATATATCCGAGCATAGCCAGCCAGAAGAAGCCCCAAGCCCTTTGGGATGTATTTTTTATCTATCCCAAGGACTCTGCGAAAATCAATTGGTGAGCGTTTTATCAGCTGCTGAACAAGAAGTCGAAAAAACCGGTACCGAAAAAAAACGGTATTATTAAATCTACCGGATAACCCGTCGAAAGGATCGTTGCCCCGATAGCCTTCCCGTTCAACATAGTTTCGCAATTTGCCAAAGCTAGTTTCAATCAGATCACTATTAGCCGTACTCATAGCTTCCTTTTCACAACGTCGAGACACCAAGAAAGAACAAAATGTTCTAAATTAATCAGCGCATCCTCCAGAGAGGGGACTTTAGCGCGCCATTAATAGCATTAAAAATAAATTATAAAACTCACCCGTCACCGACGTTCAGCAGCTTTCCGTACAGCACATCCAACTGTGGAATTATTGCATCCAAGCTGAAGTTCATATCAAATTTTTTCAAGGCAGCCTCACTCAGCCGCCTATTAAGATCTCGATCCTCAATCAAAGCTATGATCGATCCTGCCAAGGCATTTACATCACCAGCCTCTACTAATAAACCATCCTCATTATGCGTAATCGCATCCGGAATCCCTCCAGCGAAAGTAGAAACTATGGGGATACCAGATGACATTGCTTCTAGGATCCCCATAGGAAATCCTTCATTATAACTCGGCAAACAATATACATCCGCTTCCGAAATTAGTCTTCGCTTTTTTTCCCCAGAGACCCAGCCTAAAAACTCTACCTTCTCCTGCAAGCCCAGAGCTTGCACCTCTTGAATGTACGGCTTGATATTTCCGTCCCCACCCAATTTTAAGCAAGCGTTAGGGTGAATGCGCACCACCTGAGCAAAGGCTCTAATTAACTCCAGAACCCCCTTGCGTTGCCCAATGCGACCTAAAAATAGAACCAAACCCGGCCGCACTTTAGCGCGGCTCACTGTCATTTTCGGGACAGCGTTGTATATAACCTGAACATGGTCAGATTTATGCAGAGTTGACTTTGCCCAGGTTATCCAGTGACTGGATAGAACTATTACGGAGTCAGCCAGATCAAAGGTCCTACGAATATGCTTCTGCCATCTAGAGTTACATTCATCAGAATAAAACTCACGAAATTCAGCACCGTGAAGGTGTATAATGACCTTCCCGCCTAACCATTTAACCAGCCGAACGATTAGAGATTTTCGTATATAGCTTCCCCGGGAGGCCATGTGAATATGAACAAGGCCGATACGCCGAAAAATCAAATAAAAAAATAATTTTACTAAAGCGCTTATGTATAGAAACCCAGCACCAAGGAAACCGAACTTATTTTCACCGCGGTGCGTAACTATAAGCCTGACATTATGTTTTTCAAGAAAACCACTTTGGCGATAACTGTCTAAAACTGTTGAAATACCGCCAGCACCACTAATATCTGTGGCTAATGTGAGGTTAATCAACTTTCTCAAAACTATGCCTCGATCTTGCAGATAGCTTGCTTAATTTTTCCATTGGTGGTTCTCTCCAATTTCTGAACCTTGCTTACTTTGACTTGCATGTCTTTCCCGAGCCTATCTTTGACATTTGCGACCAATTTTAGCTCCTCATAAATATCGAATCTCGAATCAGAAACTACGTTTACGGTAATCTCTTTCTCTCGGATTTGAATAAATTGAGAACCTAAAATACCTCCTACCCCCTTTACACATTGATCTAAAGCAAAGATTTTATGGCCACTCGATGCGAAAACAAAGTCAACTTTTCTTCCATCAATTCGATCCACCAGGGGGTATGCACGCCCACATGGGCAACTATTCTCTTCAGACAATATGACATGATCACCAGTCTTATAGCGAATCAAAGGATAATAAAAGTTATTAAAATTCGTACCTACTATCTCGTAAGTACCATCACCACAATCTAGAAACTCCACATCGGAGTAGTCGGTCAGTACGTGATAGCGCCCGTATTCACAGTTAGCTATGGCCGCCACTCTCTCAAACAGGCCGTACCAGTCATATACTTTACATTGAAAACGCTCCTCAACCAGCTCCCGATCTGCCGTTGTCAAACACTCAGACGACGTAACTATCGACTTAATTTTCCCCGGATAGTAATCCCCTATAGAAGCTAGGTATTTCGCCAATGCTGTAATAGAGGAGGGATAGGTTTGAATAATGTCGACCCCGTATTCCACTAGCGCCTCAATATAGAGAGGCATGGCTTCCTGCGTCATATGAAAGGAAGAGAGCAGGATCATGTGCTCAAATTTCGAATAGCGCCAATAGGGGGGCGCTTTCTGCTCTACAGGGACTATCAGGTCACCGCGTATCCATGCCCGCCTGTCGCCTTGTTCAAAGCCTGCCCATTTCAGATGGCGAGAGATAAAAGCTTGCTCCCGAATAATAGACTCCATTGACTGCGGAATCACAAGGGGGGAGCCGGTCGTACCGCTAGTACTACCTTTCACCAACACGGTAGGTTTTATCTTGCTTCGAAATCTGAAAGGAGAAGCGAGAACATCTGCTTTCGAGATAATTGGGAAGACAGATATAGTAACCTTTGATGTGTCGCCACTCCTGAAAAACGCATCAACGTTTGTTATTGCGTTTTTCAATACCAATTCCCGCCTTTTTTTAGCATATAAGGAAAGTCGTTGGGGATCCTTCTCATTAAGAACAAGCTCCGAAAGAATGCGATCCTTTTGGCGGGTTTCTCTGAGAAGCTTTCTGAGTAAGCCTCGGCAGGAAACGATGACATTTTGCAACCAAACTGGCGACTTCCTATAAAATAAACTTGAAAACATCAAAGCCTCGCGCTCTATAGACGCCAGCTAACCCGGCAGAAAATTTATAAAGATTCAACGTTTATGCAGCTTAAACTAATACCCAAAGCGTTCGCTCTGGACACTATAAAGGCGGAATACCCAACTTCCGATCACTTAAACAGATCCCCTCTCAGCAGGCTTTTGAACACTATCGTAATTCAGAGCGAGTCTCTGATTTTGAACGAACAATCCTCTCAATAGCAGTGCGATGTAAATATACTGAATATAGCGATGCCCCGAGATATTAATACTTTCGCCAGCCAAGGAACTTAGGAAAAAAAATATAATCACGAATAAAGTATAAAAAGCCTGTCCACGCATATGCTTGTCATATGCTTGCAATAAGAGACAGAGAAATAGACTGTAAAGAATCGTGCCCACTACACCCAGGTTGACCAGCAGCCATACTACGTCATTGTGCGTCGATGATTGCATCGTTTTTTCCTGCCCGCGGAAAACCTCCATGATCGCATTCGACGAAAAGTTTAGTCCATTACCGAAAATATAATTTGCGATTCCTTCCGAAGCAAACGCGTCCCATGCGATTCCCGCCAACACGAACCTTCCCTCGAAGAATTCCTCGCTCTCTTGTCCTTTTCCAACGAAAGGTATATCTGAGAGCCTATCCATAACCCTATCAGGAAAGAGCAATGTAACCACTACTACTGAGAGCACCAAGCCCAAAGTGGCCATCCACAGCTTTTGAAAACGACCGGTAACAAAGAGGTGGAGAAATATAAAAATTACAATACACAGTATAAATGTCCTTGTGAAATTCGATGCAAGACCGGCAAGCACCAAAAAAAACAGGACTGTCTCTAATCTTGAGACCGTTCCAACAGTGTACCAGCGATAATAAATTAATAGAGATATAGACATAAGGGATGCTGACCCACCAATACTCATTAGCAGGCCACGCGGCCTCAGTGCCTCCCCCCCCGCCCCCCAATATTGGTCTAGTCCAAAGAAGCTCATAGCTGCCGCTGGGCTAGCAATATACGCACTCGCCTGTACGAGAGTATAAAGCGCGCATATCGCCCCCAGAATAAACAACCTCCGCTCAAACCGTATCAATCGCATAGGGCACGCAACAGTAAGAAAAGCGAAAAATATTACGAACCCGCCAAGTATCCTTATAAAGGTTGCGACATCCTCGGCGACATCATGTCCAACTGGAATGCGAACAAGGCAATTCAACAAAAATGCCACCGCAGACAAAAACAACAATAAATATGAGCGTTTGACGCCACGTAAAAGTACTATAAAAAAAGCAAAAAATACTACTAGTAATCCTATCCCTCTCGAAGCCTGCTCGCCATAGGGGAGAGCTTTGATTAATGGATATAAAAGATACCAGCTGACAATGATATTAAGCAGCCACTCAACTAAATTGTCACCAACTTTTAAACGCATCTTTTTTCCACGTTACAATTAGTCCGAGGCTCAAACCGTAGGTTGCTATATACAGCGCTGCCGCGCCCAATAAACCATAGAACTGAATCACCATCGAAGTTAGTGAAGCGAGAATTGCTACCGCAATCAGCGATGAGACCATTACAACACGGTATGAGCCCATGCCGAATAAGTAACTAGAGAGAACGCCATAGAGAAAATCAAATACGGCACCCAAGATTAGGATCGCGAGGCAGGTAAATGCCATTTGATATTCGGTTAGTTCAAAGCGCTCAAGGAGAAACAAGAAGTTTTTATTGCCTTGTACGTAGTAGATGGTCAGTGACAAAAAAGCTGAAGAAACAATCATCCACAATAATTTTTTCCCATAACCAGATAACTTTAGAGCATTAGTTCCAGCCAAGGGAATAATCGCTCTAGAAACTGCAGAAAAAAGCATTTTGGGTAATGAATAAAATACGATTGCCAGATCGAAACTCGCTGCGTAACCTTTATCTACCAAATAGAGGCTTTCTCTTAGAAAAAAGAAATACGCTAAAAATATAATAGAGCAGGCTACAAATTTACCCCCATCCATGAGTAAAAGCCATATCGCGCTGAGATACGGACCACATATCGATATTGCAAGCGTACTTTTACGAACGATAAAAAATAGAGTTATGACAGAAGCGAGTAGCTGTGCTGAAAATAGATACAGAGCATCTAAATAGCCACAAGCCAATATTATCACTGTGACTATTAGCTTGCATATAGCGTCTATAGATTCTATCTTCGCCACCTCATATGATTCACCTCTTGACAGCGCGCCACCCGCATATATCGCGATAAGCCCTTGGAAAAGAAAACCAAAAAATAACACAAACAAGAGAGCTTGCTTCGGCTTACCAGCTTGGTCAATATCAAGTCGGCCAGTAAAAAGGAATGAGCAAATAGCAGACAGAAAGACTACTAATATAATAGCCGCGGGGACGTATGCGGCCAAGCCTCGTGCCCTATAGTGCCCGCGGGAAAGGGTGGCAGCCATATTAAATGTGGAGAGAGGTAATAGCGTTAAAAATAATGCGAACATAATACTGTAGTCGGCATAGCTGCTGACGGGCAAGCAAAACACCAATAACAGTTTGGTGGAAAGTGCTATCGCTCTTACTGCAATCGAGCCATAAATGAGAGGCACTACTACTCGGGAAATCATGCTTATGCAGTTAACGTCAAAATTCGCTTGGTTATTTCGGACCAAGAATGCTCTGCGCCAACTTTTGTAGCCTGCCCGCCATCCTGCAGAACTAATTTTATTTGATAAGCAATCTGATCAGCATCATTTTCCACAACATATAAGCCTTCCGCATTAATCTCCGGTATCCCGCCGAATTTTGATGCGATAACGTTTGTTCCACTTTCTAATGCTTCCAGTATCACCATCGGCATGGTATCTTGATAAGTAATATGACAGTGTATCAAAGAATTTCTGTATATAGTGGTAGGATCCTGGAGACCTGAAAACAGATGAATTCGACCAACTAACCCCTTCTCGGAAATTAACTTAACCACTCTTTCCGAGAGGGCTCCACCTCCAACAACTACTAGATCAACGTCCACGGCCGGGTTTTCGGCTAGCTTGGCATAAGCTTGAATCAGGAGTTCGAGCCCCCTTACTTTTTCAGCGTACTCCATAACCCCAACATAACTTATATAGCGCTCGGGAAGTCTCAGAGCTAATTCCGCGCTGGGATTCTCCGAAACTGTTACTCCGGTCATCAGAACTTCAGCGTTACTGTATCGCCGAGAGAGCTCCCTACAGTATTTATTTTTCAAATATTGAGAAATAAACAACACTTGAGAAGCTGACATGTCCAAGGCGAGGAAAATTAGATTCCGTAACTCATTATTACCCAGTGGAATGTCAGAGTGCTTATATGCGAATACAGATACTTTCTTAAAACTAAAAACCCTTGCGTATAAAATCGCTGCCAACTGTAGGTACCAAGCGCAGTGACAATGTACGCTATCCGGCCGTTCCCTTACTAGCTCCCGTAGTGCCCTGTAAGTCTTCCCTAGCCTAGAGCTGGGCCATTTAACCAGTTTATCTTCTTTGTCTGGAGAAATGACTTTAACTTTGCTCCTGAACCCTACGACCATTTCACGCTCTATAGCCTTCACATAGGTAGATATACCGCCTAAACGCTCATAAAATGTTGACAAGAGTACAATTTTTGCTGGCGTTCTCATCGAAACAAACCACACGTGTCGATCACATATTTTTGAGCGAGCTTTGTAAGATCTAAGGATTTGAATTCACGATGAGCTACTAGCCCCACGACAATATTGGATTGTTCGACAGCTTCGTCAGGGGTGACAAGGTTGACTTTGTCGGCTAGAGAGTCAGGCAGGCTGTCAATATTAGGCTCCGATACCAGGATCTCGGCTATTTCCGTTTTAACAAGATGCTCAACGATTCTTAAGGCCGGGCTCTCTCGTAGGTCATCGATATTTGGCTTAAAGGAAAGCCCCAAACAAGACACCACTGGCTTCTTAAATTCGTCGGCTGCTTTAGTGACCAAATCAATTACGTGAGCTGGCTTTTCGTCATTTGTATGCCTGGCTTGCTTTATGAGCCTAGCCTCGTCAGGACAACTATCAACAATAAACCATGGGTCGACGGCGATACAGTGGCCACCCACACCGGGACCCGGTTTGAGGATATTAACTCGAGGGTGGCGGTTAGCGAGGCTAATGAGTTCCCATACATTAATTTTTAGCTTGTCACATATCATCGAGAGCTCATTGGCGAAAGCAATATTCACATCCCGAAATGAGTTTTCGGTAAGTTTTGCCATTTCGGCAGTGCGAGCACTGGTGACGATACACTCCCCCTTTACAAAGGTCTGGTAGAGCTCAATCGCCTTGTCACTGCAAGCCTTTGTCATACCGCCGATTACCCGATCATTGGCGACCAATTCCTGAAGCACATAGCCGGGGAGTACTCGCTCTGGGCAATGAGCCACTTTGATATCGGCGCTATCACTTTTTGTCTGAGGGAAACTCAGGTCCGGGCGTTCTTCCTGTAGCCACGCGGCCATCTGCTCGGTGGCACCCACCGGCGAAGTGGACTCAAGAACAATCAGATTCCCTTTTTCCAACACCGGCGCGATGGACTTGGCTGCGGCCTGAATGTAAGAAAGGTCAGGCTCTTTGGAGCCCCCTTCCGGTGTTTCTTTAAAAGGTGTGGGAACAGCAATCATGAACGCATCTGCCGGCTCGGGTTCCAGGGTGGCACGCAGTTTTCCGGTATTCACCACGCCGTGCACGATGATATCCAGATCCGGCTCGACAATATGAATACTGCCGGAATTGATGGTATCGATGACTTTCTGGCTGACATCCACACCTATGACGTCAATGCCGCGAGAGGCAATGACGGCGGCAGTGGGCAGACCAATGTATCCCAAGCCAATTACAGAGACACGCTTGAATTCGGATGCCTTAGCCATTGTTCACAATTTCCTCGATAATTCTTTGACAGGCTTTTCCATCACCATATGGGTTATGGGCAAAGCTCATCTTTTCGTATTCTGATTGGTCATCCAGCAGATCAATGGTACCGGTGACGATTTTCTGGATATCTGTGCCGACCAGCTTGACCGTGCCGGCCTCGACAGCTTCAGGTCGCTCGGTGGTATCACGCATAACCAGTACTGGCTTACCCAACGACGGGGCCTCTTCCTGGACGCCGCCGGAATCCGTAAGGAGTATATGGGCCTGGTTCATCAGGTAGACAAAGGGCAGGTAGTCCAGCGGTTCGATCAGGTGCACATTGCTCAGTCCGCTGAGATGGCGATTGACTGGTTCCTGGACATTTGGGTTCAGGTGGACCGGGTACACCACCTGGACATCTTCCCGACCGGCGATTTCCCGGATGGCGTGGCAGATGTTTTCAAATCCTGCGCCGAAGCTTTCACGGCGGTGCCCGGTAACCAGGATCAGCTTCTTGTTCCGGTCCAGGAAGGGAAACTGTGCTACCAGCTCACCCTTGAGGTGATCATCAGCCTCAATTTTGGTCACAACCTCCAGCAGTGCATCGATGACGGTATTGCCAGTGACGACTATGCGCTCTGCGCTGATGCCCTCAGCCATGAGATTTTCGCGAGCCCCCTGGGTGGGCGCAAAATGGTATTGGGCGATGGCACCGGTGAGTTTGCGGTTGGCTTCTTCCGGCCAGGGGCTGTAGATATTGCCCGTACGCAGGCCCGCCTCCACGTGGGCAACCGGTATCTGCTGGTAATAGGCCGATAGGGTAGTTGCCAGGGTGGTAGTGGTATCGCCGTGAACAAAGACTCGTTCCGGTTGGAAGTCAGCGAGTACTTCTCTCAGGCCCAGAAGGATACGGGATGTGATGTCGTACAGGTCCTGCCCGGCCTTCATAATGTTGAGGTCGTATTCCGGTGAAATCCCGAACAGGTCCAGAACCTGGTCGAGCATCTCCCGATGCTGGCCGGTGACGCAGACCCTGGCTTCGAATCGGGAATCTTTCTGCAGAGCATTGACCAGCGGCGCCATCTTGATGGCTTCCGGGCGCGTCCCAAATACAACCAACACCTTCATTCTTATTTCTTCCGTTTTCAGTTCTGCATCTCAACACTGGCTGTCGGCGCTAGTGGTGAATATCACACCAGCGGCACTGTGCGAGCACTCTTAACCGGTAATACCGTGAGCGGTAAGGAGAGGAAATAAGATTGGCAGTCCCGCACGTAAACTCAGCGCGCGCGGCGTGGTGATAGGATCTCAGCGGTGTTTCCCCAAAAAACACCCGCAGGCACACAGCTCAAAGGCTGAGCGAAAGGCATCCCCCAATCTTACCTCCCTTACCTGTCACTCATCCTTTTTCGTCTTTTTTGTGGCTTTGAGCGACCAGCTCCCCAAGCAGATCTCACCACAACTGTGACAGGCTTTGCACTTTAGCGGCTCACCGTTTTATTTCAATACATAGTGAAAGGTTTTAGCCCAGTGGGCCATGTTTTTCGGTGACTGCGCGCCCACGCCGGTCACACTGTTCTTTTTTTATCCAGCGCTTCTTCTTTCCAGCGCTTCTTCTTTAAGGTTTCCGGCGCATGTTTTTTGGAGTGGCGCAGCGAGCATTGAGTAACCCCCACTCGCCCGGTACTCCAGTGCCAAACTTTACTCCGTTCATTGCCATTTGCCAGACCCGGGTGCTTACAGAGGATTACATCAGTGGGGACCTGTTCCTTTTACAGGCTATGTTCCTGTTTAGGCGTGCTGCGACAGGCCCGCGGGTTTGGATTGCCGGCCGTTTTTTGTTCGCTGCTGGCGACCGGAATGTTGTGGGCATCGAGGGAGGCACTGTTACCGGCGGGACTGGCAGAGAATATGAGCACGCGCTATGGCGCCGGGGCCAGTGAACGGCTGCACCGGTGGGAGGCGGTGGTGCTGGGCGAGCGCGGCAGCCATGGGGCGGAGCGGCTCGGCTCGGTGAATCGGTTTCTCAATCGGATGACGTTCGTGAGCGATCGGGAACACTGGCAGCTGGCGGATTACTGGGCCACCCCGGCGGAGTTCCTGGCCACCGGTGCCGGGGACTGTGAAGACTACGCCCTGGCCAAGCTGTTCAGCCTGTACCTGGCCGGCACGCCACTTTCACGGCTGCGGCTGATGTATGTGGAGGCACTGCCGCAAGGGGAGCCCCATATGGTGTTGCTCTACACGCCGGAAGGTGGCGAGCCGCTGGTGCTGGATAACCTCAACGGTGAGATACTGCCGGCGAGTGCCCGCACAGACCTGCGGCCGGTATACAGCTTCAACGGCGCGGGGCTGTGGCTGAACAACCAGCCCGGTGGTGAGAAGCCGGTACCCCGCTACCGGGGATCGCGGCTGTGGGACAACGTGGTGGCACGGATGCGGCGGGAGGGGTTCGACCTCTAGACCGGTTCAGGCCAGCCCGTACCCCCGGGGGCGAGCTTCCGCATAACTGATGTCATGCAGGCCATCCATAAAGGAAGAAGGAACAGGGCCAGGATGAGACAGGAGAACAGATTTTGACCAGCGGCAGACTTCGACTGTTCGGCGGGCCGGCCGGGCGCGTAACCCTGGTGATGACCGCGCTGGTGGCCGCCTGCCTGTGGTTTGTGCTGGATAGCAGCCGCCAGCACCTGCAGGGGCGCGCCCTGGCCGCAGCGCAGGATAGTGCCGCTACCCTGACGCTGGCGCTGCAGCCGGTGCTTGCGGAAGACAACCTGCTCGGCGCGGAAACGCTCATCACTGCGATGATGCAGACCGGCAATTTCGGTGGAATTGCCCTGTACAGCGCGGATGGGGAAATACTGCTGGAGCAATCGCGGCGGGAAGTACAATTCGGGATTAATGGAATACCGGGCTGGTTCCGGCAGCTGTTCCCGCTGGAACCGCCGGTTGCCCAGGCACAGGTGAGCCGCGGCTGGGAGCTGGCCGATACCCTGCGGGTTACGGCGGATACCACACCCGCCTACCGACAGCTGTGGCAGCTGGCCCGGAGCATACTGGGGCTGGGACTGGTTGCGCTGGTATTGGTGTATGCGCTGCTGTGGCAGTGGGCGCACAGGGCACGCCGGCAAGTGGCTGCCCTGGCTGGGCAGCCCGGGCGGGCAGCGCCCCCGTCGCAGGAGCCACTCGTCTACCCCGCCTCGGGCTCTTTTACGCCAAAGGACAGGAAACCTCAGCGCGGCAAGGAGAAACGGGAAATTACCGAGCCGGTGGACTGAGCATACCTGTCCAACCTGCCAAGCTTTCACGCTGGCGGGCTTTCACATAAGGGGTGCATGCCTGGCTGCAACCGTTCATCGCAAAATTGGCCCGGGAAATGCGAAGCAGCACGTTGAGCAGCCTTCCCATTTGCGCTAGGGGCTGTACAATCCCGTGACTGGAACTAAAAACTTCCGCACAAAAATATTGGGGAATATTAAGAATGAAGAAGACCATTTGGGGGATGGCACTGGGTACGGCCGTACTCAGTTCTGCGGCGCTGGCCGATGTAAAAGAATATATCCAGGCCGGCTACACCATGGACCAGGTGCTGGACTACGCGATCGAGCGCGACGGCATGAAGCTGGACAAGGCCATGATGAAGGCGCTGGACGAAGCTCCGCAGCAGGCTGATGCCATCATCGCCGCGGCCGTGGCTATTGACCCGGACCGCGCACAGGAGCTGATCGACATGGCCGCAGCGGCCGGCGTTGACCCGGAGCAGGCGTTCACCGCTGCGCTGGTTGGCGGTGCCGACCCGTCTACGATTTCCAAGCCGACTGCGGCCGGTTCTTCGCTGGCAGCCAGACGAGGCGCCCCTGAGAACCTGCCGGCTCCGCCGTGGAGCAATGCCGGTGGTGTGGGTAACGGCCCTGCCTCTGACAATTAATCCAGTCACCTGGAATAGAAAAGGCCCGCTAGGGCCTTTTTTTATGGGTGGGGGTTCGGTCTCTAGGGCCCTGAGATGCCGAGCGATGTACGTCCCGCCTGCGGAGCTGGAGAGCTTTGGGGGTTTCTGGATCCCGGCCTGCGCCGGTGTGCCGGCCCAGCGGGATGACGCCGGATGAGGAGCTGTTAGTGGCAGGCCATACTCGGCCCGATTGGCATTGGCTGTAGGAGCCTGCCTTGCAGGCGAATCAGGGTTGGGGTGTTCGCCTGCAAGCAGGCTCCTACGGGAGAGCGTGGAGCTGTTCGGTCACGGGTGGGCGGTGTAAGTGGTTACCGACCCCGGTACAATGGATGCTTTACGCCGGTATGGATACCGCGATAACAAGAACCTGAAGAACCACGTTTTTCCATGCCTGAATTGAGTCCCGGTATTGCGCGCCTGGAGCGCGGCCTTTTCTATGCCCTGCTGGCGCTGCTGTTCTGGCTGCCCATTCCGCTGGGTTCGCACCGGCCCTGGGCCTGGGCATTAATGGAGGTGTGGGTGTTTGTAATGCTGGCCGGGTGGCTGGTGGTGAATACCCACTCACCGCGCATGGCCCGGCTGCGGCCCTACCTGCCACTGCTGTTGATATTTGGCGTGTTCCAGCTGTGGGTGGCCTTCCAGCTGTTGCCACTGCCCATGGGCCTCCTGGAAGCCCTGTCCCCGGCGAAGGCCGGCCACTGGCTGGCGACGGATCCGGGCGCGGCCAGCGCCACCCTGTCGCTGGATCCGAACCAGACCCATATCGGCCTGCTGAAGGGCCTGGCCTACTGCGGCATTTTGTTCCTGGTGCTGGCACTGGTGGATTCCCCCGCGCGGCTGAAAACCCTTGCACTCACAATTGTGCTGGCCGGTACCTTCCAGGCGTTTTACGGCGTTCTCATGGCCCTGTCCGGGTCTGACAAGAGCTGGGTGCTGGGGATGCCAAACAGCTACGGTAAGGCCGCCGTTGGCGGTTTTGTCTATAAGAACCATTTCGGCAATTTCCTGGTGCTGTGCCTGAGCCTGGGCACCGGCCTGCTGATTGCAGGGCTGGGGAAGTGGCGGCACACCTCGGTGCGGGAGTTCCTGCGCAGCTTCCTGGCCACCATGCTGAGCGGCAAGGCGGTGGTGCGGCTGTGCCTGGCGATGATGGTGATCGGGCTGGTGATGAGTCACTCGCGCATGGCCAACACCGCCTTTTTTGCCAGCCTGTCGGTCACCGGTGTGCTGGGGCTGCTGCTGATCCGCAAGAAGAGCCGCAGCCTCACGGTGCTGCTGGCCAGCATGCTGGTGATTGATCTTTTCATTGTGGGGAGCTGGTTCGGTGTGGACAAGCTGCGCGACCGCATCGAGAACAGCAGCTTCGCCCAGGAGACCCGTGACGAGGTGAACCAGTACGGGACGGCACTGGTGGAACAGTATCCGTTCACGGGTACCGGTGGCGGCAGTTTCTATTCCTCTTTCCCGAGTGTGAAGGGACCGGGCATCAATACCTTTTACGACTTGGCCCACAACGATTACCTTCAGTTCGCCATCGAGTTCGGCCTGCCGGCGACGCTGCTGCTGGGTGTGGTGGTGCTGTGGAGCCTGGTGCTGGCCCTGCAGGCGCTGCGCCGGCGGCGCCAACCGCTGATGCAGGGGATGGCGTTTGCGGCGGTGATGGCGATTGTGGCGGAGCTGGTGATGCTGTTGACCGATTTCCACCTGCAGGCGCCAGCCACGGCGGTTTATTTTATGTTGTGCCTGGGGCTGGCGTGGATGGCGCGGTATATGAAAGTGGAAGATGGGGAGCGGGTGCCGGGGGTGCCGCGGCCAGCGGCCGCTCCTACGGGAGGGGTTTCAAATTTTACGACGTAGGGTGATTTGCGTTGCGGCTCGATAGCGCGGGGTTTGGTGTAACGCTGGTGGTTCGGGGGTTTCGCGGCCATGGGCCGCTCCTACAGGAAGGGCTCCCGGTTTTACAGGAAGGGTTCCAGGTTTAATGGCGCGATAATCGCGGCCAGCGGCCGCTCCTACGGGGTGTTGATCATTAGCGCACATAAAAAAAGCCCCGCGGTGCGGGGCTTTTTTGTTGCCGGCGGTGTTTTGTTAGGCCGCCACTTCTTCTTTCTTCACTGCCAGGCTGGCGGCGAAGGCGGCCAGGTCTTCGCCCAGCTGCGGGTGCTGCAGGCCGTAGACCAGCTGGGCCTTCATGTAGCCCAGCTTGTTGCCGCAGTCGTGGCTGCAGCCGACGATGCGGTAGGCGTCTACCGGCTGGCGCTTCAGCAGTTCGTCGATGGCGTCGGTAAGCTGGATCTCGCCGCCGGCGCCGGGCGCGGTGCTTTCCAGCAGGCCCCAGATTTCCGCCGGCAGCACGTAGCGGCCCACCACGGACATGTTCGAGGGCGCGGCGTCGACATCGGGCTTTTCCACCATGCCGTCAATCTTCGCGGTACCGCCCTCGTGCAGCTTGGCGCCGAGGCAGTCCACCACGCCGTACTTGCTCACCTCTTCCCAGGCTACCGCCTCCACCATAATCTGGCTGTGGCCGGTCTGCTCGAAATTCTTCACCATGGCGGCCAGGTTGTGGGTGGTCAGGTCCGACTGGAACTCATCCACCAGCACGTCCGGCAGCAGCACTGCGAAGGGCTTGTCGCCCACTACCGGGCGCGCGCAGGCGATGGCATGTCCCAGTCCCTTGGCCTGGGCCTGGCGCACGGAGATGACGGTAACGTCTTCCGGCACGATGGAGCGCACATCGTCCAGGATCTGGCGCTTGAGGCGGTTTTCCAGCTGGGCCTCCAGCTCGAAGGAGGTGTCGAAATGGTTGGCGATGGCATTTTTGCTGGCGTGGGTGACCAGCACGATTTCCTTGATGCCGGCTTTTACGGCTTCATTGACCACGTACTGGATCAGCGGCTTGTCGACGATCGGCAGCATCTCTTTCGGGATTGCCTTGGTGGCGGGCAACATGCGCGTGCCCAGACCCGCCACCGGAATGACGGCCTTTTCCACTTTGTTCATTCTTGTTGTCCTCAGAATTCTTGGTACACCTATTCCGTGCAAGATCCGGGCTAACCCGTCCGTCCCACAGGAAATTCCCCATTGCAGAGGGGCCTATGCTCTTTGGCCTCAATTATTGCAGCGATGGCCGGGCTTTCCCATGCCTCCCTGGCGAGCCAGGCGCTCTCTTTCACCCGCTGGCCTGGTCGCTGTAATCGCACCGACAGCAGGACCCTGGAAGGCCCCGATACGCACCAGTGGCCATGACACCAGGTCAATGAGAGGGTCGGCAATATCCCGGCCGGGTGTCCGCCGCCGGGGCGAAAGCCCCGAAGAAGTGCATCCCCCATGATTAGCCACCGCCCCGACCAGCCAGCGCCTGCGGAATCATCCCCAAATGACCCGTCAGGCGCTGATTAGTGCTGTACCGGAGCGGTGGCTTTCCCCAATATGCGGCATCAGTTGTGCCGCGATTCCCCTGTGTGTTGTTCTTGCTTCTTAGTCGGGATGCCAGAGTATTCGATTGGCTCGAGGCCTCCCGCTGACATCCAATGTTACCTGTCTCAGCCGCCCCAGACAGCCTTAACCGATTACATTCCATTACAGCAACCGACACCAGTAACCCGGTGATGGCCCCCGGAATAAAAGCCCGCATATGCTGCGGACAATGCAACCTGGTTCACATTAAGAATGAGAATTATGCCACTCTTGAGACGCCTGTTCCATCATTTGGTCGAACATGCTCCGGCTAAAACTTGATCGGAAAGCACAAAGTGCTGGTAAGGTCGGCAACTATGAAAACTTAATCCTGAAAAGCCGCTGGGTGAACGTATTGGGGAGTACGAAGTTGCCGGGGCGGGAAGAATTTTTACCGAGAGTGCACCTGCTCACCGACAGGCCCTGGCAGGGAGCCGGCCGGCGCCCGGCGGAAGGAACAGGAAGTGGCGCCCCTTACCCTAGCGCCTCAGCAGGCGAGACAGACCGGGGAGCGCCGAACACTTGCTAGGCCGGCTCGCTCTCAAGCTGCCCCTCTTCGGCAGCTGAGCGATATCCGTCTGGGTTGCGGCTCTGCCAGCGCCAGGTATCGACCATCATCTCCGCAAGCCCCAGCTCGGCTTTCCACCCCAGGATCCGCTCGGACTTGGAGGCATCTGCCCAGAAAGCCGGAAGGTCACCGGGACGACGCGGGGCAATGCGGAAGGGGATCTCCACGCCGGCTGCGTCTTCGAAGGCACGGATAATCTCCAGCACCGACGAGGCCCGTCCGGTACCCAGGTTGAAAGCTTCCGCGCCCGTATTATTCGCCACCCAATCGAGGGCCCGTACGTGCCCCTTGGCGAGATCTACAACATGCAGGTAGTCCCGGCGGCAGGTACCGTCGGGCGTCGGGTAATCATCGCCGAATACCGAAAGCTCGGGACGCTTGCCCACCGCAACCTGCGCGATATAAGGCAACAGGTTATTGGGAATACCGCGAGGGTCTTCACCGATCAGGCCGGAAGGATGAGCCCCAACCGGGTTGAAATAGCGTAGCAGCGCGACAGAAAGTCCCGCATCGGCTCTGGCGGCGTCGATGAGGATTTGCTCCACCATCCACTTGCTGGTGCCATAGGGGTTGCTGGTATTTCCAGTCTGGAGGGTTTCCACATAGGGAACCGGGGCGTCGGTCCCGTATACGGTTGCCGATGAGCTGAACACCAGCTGCTTTACCGAAGCACTGCGCATGGCCTCGAGCAAAACCAGTGTGCCCGCCACATTATTGCGGTAATACTCGAGCGGCTTTTCCGAAGACTCACCCACCGCCTTCAGGCCGGCAAAGTGAATGACTGAACTGATATTGTTATCTTTGAAAACCTGGTCGAGCAGGACCCTGTCCCCGACATCCCCCTGATAAAAGCGTACCGGCTTACCGGTGATCTCAGAGACCCTGGAAAGCGCGACCTCCGAGCTATTACAGAGGTTGTCGATAACCACTACATCCCTTGAGGAGTTACACAGTTCCACAAGAGCGTGGGAACCAATGTAACCTGCCCCCCCGGTTACCAATACTTGTTCACGCATGACTGACCTTCCAGATATCCCCATTGGCATCGCCAAAAAACAAAAGGGTGAGAAGACGAGCCGCGCAGCGGCTCCTGAACTCCAGTCACCGTTGCTGAAAAACGTTCTCTCACTGCCCCAGGCTCACTACAGGCCCCAAAACCCTGCAGTTACGGACGCGGTATGATGCCATATTTGAGCGCGGGGGACTCCAATTGTCGGCTCGCAGAGTGACTCATCGGTTTAGCGGTGGTCACTATGGAAGGGAGCTTGTTGGCGGGGAGCTTGGCCCCAGGCCACGATCGATAGCGAGTCCCTTCCCTCCCGCAAGCCCCGCGATCAGGTACGAACATGGCCCGCAAGGTCACCGGGACAATCCAGGCTTCCCTCGTTACGCCCGGGTTTGGGCGCCCCCCGAACGGCCAATACTGCGGACCACCAGGGTTACGGTGCCTCAGGTGGCCGAGGTGAACAGCCCAATACCAAATAACATGCACACGAATACGGTAACCAAGGTAAAGGTATCCATTCTGGCCTCGTAGCTTCTCGCCTTCCTGGATACCTGTGACACGAGCACAAATAAGCCCGGGATTACCAATGCGCCGAAAAAAACCTGGACGAGCGTGTAATTGAGGTTGCCACCTGATCGCGGGAACCAGAACAACGCTAGCACCGATATGTTCACAAAGAACAGCAACCAGAAGACCACAACTTTAGCAGCGGCCGGCGCGGCGGCTTTCTGCGGAATAGTTTCCTCGCTCATGGTTCACCTGCTCCTTCCTCTGGTGGCCAGATTTGCCGGGTAGTGGTTTTCTTGACGCTGGATGGTGGGCCCATACACATCAAGTCACTGAACTTTCGATTGCGTGCATACGCCTTGATCAAACCCAGGCAGGTATTGTTGGCGTTGGTCGTATCGAGACCATACAGCACACTGAAGAATTTGTGGGTTTCATTGGTCAGTTCAAGCTTCCTGGAGACATAGTAAGCATCCTTCAAACCGACGCCGGTTGTGATTGCACCAAACTCCGCCGGCAACTCCGTACGACAGTCTTGCCGACCCGGACGGACCGTAACCTCTGCATCGCTTTCTTTGAGCCTATCTGCATAGCCCTCTTTTATGCCAGCCAACAAGTCTTCACACATCTTTCGGTCGCCATCCACGATAACTATCTCAACCGTCCGTACACTGCCCGCGGCCCCGGTTATAGTGAATTCAAACAATGCGTAAAGAGGATCCGCAGACACCCCGCGGGATGCCGCCGGGATAACCAGCAGCAGCCACATGAAAAGATTCTTTAACTTCAAATCAGCCCCCGAAATTTCTATTTTTTATAGCTCGCCTAGCGCCGACACAATGTTGCACTAAAACGAAAGGCTATAGGAAATATTTCCTCAGGCCAAATGAATATGGAGGCGGGGCTTTAAGCTCACCGCACTGCCTCCAACTACAAAAAGGCCGCATCCTTTCGGATGCGGCCTGGTGGCTCGCCTGATGTTTGGTGCCTGCTGCTCGCTCAGCCTAGCGCGATGATTCTCGGGCTGCGCCCGCTCACCCCTCCGGGGTCGCTGGTGCGCCAGCCCGACCTCCGGGCGCTCTGCGGCAGCGCCAAGGCGGTGCCTTGTGAACCGGAGCTAAACCTCAATCACGTTACGTTTCTTCCAAATACAAAAAGGCCGCATCCGAAAGGATGCGGCCTCTAGCTCGAGTAAACATTGGTGCCTGCTGCGAGTCCTGCCTAGCGGGATGATTCGCGGGCTGCGCCCGCTCACCCCTTCGGGGTCGCCCTTATGGGCGCTCTGCGCCACCGCTTTGCGGTGGCTTGTGAACCGGGGCTATGCCTCGATTTCGCAGTGAATCAGCCAAACAAAAAAACCCCGCACCTTGCGGTGCGGGGTTTTTTTGTTTGGTGGAGCCTAGCGGGATCGAACCGCTGACCTCCTGCGTGCAAGGCAGGCGCTCTCCCAGCTGAGCTAAGGCCCCAAATTGGGTGCTTTCCGTCGAAAGCGAGGCGCATTTTAACAGTGCGCAGTCCCCTGTCAACTAGAAAAACAACTTTTTAATCAAACAGTTACGACCGGGGCGTCAAGACTGGTCTGCCGGCCCAGGCAGTCGCCTGCAAGCACGAGGTTATCTGGATGCCGGCCTGCGCCGGCATGACGGCGGAAGTGGTTGTAGGAGCCTGCCCTGCAGGCGAGGACCTCGGGGGTTCACCAGGCGCCGGATTCGCCTGCAAGGCAGGCTCCTACGGACGGGTGGTATTGGCCTCGCCTCCCGGGGAGAACCTATGCCCCAACGGCTCGCCTGCAAGCAGGCTCCTACGGAGCGGGGGTGCGGCAAAGTCCAGCGGCCCTGCCGATCCCCAAAAGCAGCCCTGCCCTCACTTCGTCATTCCGGCGGATGCCGGAATCCAGTCATCCGGGGGCGGGCCGCCCCCGGGGTTACCGCCCTGGTGCCGCTGACGGGACAGCTCAGGCCGGCAGCAGGTTCGCGTATTCCTTCTCCCAGCGCTTGAGCACCTTCTTGCCGGCGCCGCCGAGGACTTCCACGGCGTGGCGCAGGCGGGCGCGGCTGAGGTCGGGGCCGAGCAGGACCATGGCATCCATGACCGAGAAGGACGCGGTGGTGCCGCTGATGGCCACGAACAGCGGCGCGTTGAAGTCCTTGAGCTTGATGTCCATGGACTTGGCCAGCTCCTTCACGGCCTGGAAAATGCTGTCGCGGTCCCAGGTGCGCAGGACCTCCAGGCGCCATAGGGCGAACTGCAGCAGCTTCTTCTGCTCGTCCAGTTCCAGCTTGTTGCCACTGAAGCTGTCCTCGGTGAGCGGCAGCTGGCCGGCGGCCAGGAAGCTGACCAGCGGCGCGAAGTCGCCGAAGGTCTCCATGCGCTCCCGGGCGTGCGGCAGTACTTTGAGCAGGTTGTCGCGGTTGAACATCCACTGGGTCAGCCGGTCGGCCAGCTGCTCGTTCTCCAGCTCACGGATCCACAGGCCGTTCAGCCAGGACAGCTTCTCCACGTCGAACACCGGCCCGCCCAGGGAGACGCGCATGATGTCGAAGTGCTCCAGCATCTCGGCCAGGGTGAACTTCTCGCGCTCGTCCGGCATGGACCAGCCCATGCGGCCCAGGTAGTTCAGCAGCGCCTCGGGCATGAAACCCGCGCGCAGGTAATAGAGGATGGACGTGGGGTTCTTGCGCTTGGACAGCTTGGTCTTGTCCGGGTTGCGCAGCAGCGGCAGGTGGCACAGCACCGGCATGTCCCAGCCGAAGTACTCGTACAGCAGCTTGTGCTTGGGCGCCGAGTTGATCCACTCCTCGCCGCGCAGCACGTGGGTGATCTCCATCAGGTGGTCATCCACCACGTTGGCCAGGTGGTAGGTGGGCATGCCGTCGGACTTGAGCAGGATCTGCGCATCCACCTGGCCCCAGTCGATCTCGATGGGGCCGCGCAGCAGGTCTTCCACCACGCAGGTGCCCTCTTCCGGCACGGTCATGCGCACCACATAGGGCTCGCCGGCCGCGCGGCGCTTCTCCACTTCCTCGTCTGGCAGGGCCAGGTCGCTGGGCTTCAGGGCCGTGCGGCCGGCCTCGCGCAGCTCCTCGCGCAGCTGCTCTAGCTCGTCGGCGGTGCGGTAGCAGTGGAAGGCATGGCCCTTCTCCACCAGCTCGTCACAGTACTTCTTGTAGATGTCGCCGCGCTCGCTCTGGCGGTAGGGGCCGTGGGGGCCTCCCACGTCCGGGCCCTCGTCCCAGTCCAGGCCCAGCCAGCGCAGGCTGTCCAGGATCGCCTGTTCAGACTCCGGGGTGCTGCGCTGCTGGTCGGTATCCTCGATCCGCAGCACGAACTTGCCGCCCTGGGCGCGGGCGAAGCACTGGTTGAACAGGGCGATGTAAGCGGTGCCTACGTGGGGGTCGCCGGTGGGCGACGGCGCGATGCGGGTTCTTACGGTCATGACAAACCTGATTGGCTGGAACGGGTGAATTTGAGGCGCGGCATTATATCGTTGTCCACCCGCGACGCCCAGCGGTGCAATTTACCTGACAATCATGCCCTTCCGTAGAATATAACGACATTTTGACGCTGAATGCCGCAAAATCACCGTGACTTATGTCACAGAAGCGGTATCATTTGCGCCATCTGTAATAACCTGTAATTTTCCGCCAGACGGACTTGGTACAGGTGTACAGCGCGCCGATTCCTAAAAGACCAAATAAGATCCAGGCGCCTCCCTGCTGCGTAACTGCACACAACATATTTTTGAGCTTATAAGGAAACCGGTATGAAACAGAGATTTCAGCTACTGGCGGCAGTCGCGTTGGCTGCCGTTGCGTTCAATGCTTCAGCCGCTAATCAAGGCACGGTAGGAACCACCGCGTCTTCCGGCGATTTTTTGATCAATCTGACAATCAGCCCCGCCATAGTGGTGGGGATGCTCGATGACATGGACCTGAGCGTGGACGGCGCAACGCCGGGCACTCCTATTGTCGGTAGAGAGAACATTTGCGTAGGCGGCATTGGTGCAACCACTTACACTGTTGCCCTCGATAGCGCCAACGGCTCCGACGGTTTCACACTGCTAGGCAATGGCGGCGATACAATGCCGTACAAAGTAAACTACGCCAACGACACCGATATAGCCTCGACAGGTGACGCCGCGACAGATAACACCGCTATTGCTCCGGCTGGTGGCGATTACACCCTCAATGAAACACTGGCCTGCGACACGGAGACCTCCCAGGTCATTGTGTCTGTTCCCCATACTTCCTGGGAAGCGGCAACTGACAGCAGCTACACGGACACCCTGACTGTCACCGTAACCGCGCTCTGAACGTGAAGGCCCTTGATCAAAAAAATAATCGAGGGCCCCTTCATCGTCTCCAGAAGGATGAAACGGGCAGCCGCAAGCATTGTTATCGCGCTTGGTTTTAGCGGTCTAGGCTGTATACCCTTAAAGGGTTACGGCGCGACCAGTGCCGCCTTTACATTGGAAACGGCCGCTCCCCCCGGGTTTGACGAACTCACCGCACCCCAGCCCCTTGTGGCTGATCTCTACTACGGCAACCGCTCACTGGGTTCTGTCCAGGTCACTGTTAGCCCCCAGTCAGTGCATTTCAGCGATCCACAGGGTGTGCTGCAACTGCTGCCACCCACCCTCAACCCTGACGTGGTGCTGCTAGCCCTGATCGGAGAACTGCCGCGCAATTCCCATCATGTCTGTCGTATCCAGCAGCAGCGCGATTGCGGCGTACTGCAGCCGGAGACCGTGGGAGTCATCTACGATGCGAGCCGTTTCCGGATCGACCTGTTCATTGCCCCTGCCCTGCTGCCCCAGCAGGCCGCCATCGAGGATCCCTACCTGCCGGACGCCAGCAGCGACTTCTCCTTTGCGCAAAACATCACCGGTAGCTGGTCGGGCGTGCGCAGTGAAAATGGCCCGGATGCGCAGAGCGCGTCGCTGTTCGGGCAATCGATACTGAGCTTCGGGGCCAGCGGGCTGCACAGCCAGTGGTCTGCCGGTGACGGCGGCGAGAGCCAGGTTTACCAACTGCACTGGTCGCGCGACTACCGCGGCAAGGCCTACTCGGCGGGACTGATCCAGCCACAGTTGAGCTTCAGCAGCTTCTCGGCCGCACCATATTTTTACGGCCTTGAGTACCGCAGTTCCAACAACAGCCGCGTGGACAGCAGCTACCAGCAGGGCGCACCGCTGGAAGTGAACATGCCGGTGCGCGGGCGGGTGGAGCTACACCGGGATAACCGCCTGCTGCACAGTGAATTGCTGGAAGCGGGCAACCAGATGCTGGATACGTCCACCCTGCCCGGCGGCGCCTACGAACTGGAAATCCGTACCTTTGACGAGAGCGGGCGACCCCTGGCGCAGTACACCGAGTTTTTTGCCAAGGATTCCTTCCTGCCCGCACCTGGCGAGTGGCGCTGGAGCCTGCAGGCCGGCAAGCCGGCCCGCCTGGGTGCCGACACCCTCCTGCCAGACCAGGCCGACGGTTATTTTGCCCAGGCGGGCGTGGCGCGCCGGGTGTTCGACAATACGGGGTTTTTCGCCAACACGGCCACTACCGGCCAACAGCACCTGCTGGAGCTCGGCGGGCGCTGGATCAGCGAGCACGTGGAATTGTCACCCAGCCTGCTGCAGGCCAGCGATGGGCGCAGCGGCTATCGCCTGAATGCCCTCATGCGCAGCCCCTGGTTCAGTCTCAGCCTGACCGAGGCGCACCTGGATGCGCCCGCTACCGCAGAGGCGTCCAATACCTATTCGTTGCTGGGCCGCGGTTTTCACCAGCGCAGCGCCAGCATGAACACTACCCTGGCTGGCGGGCAGCTGGCGCTGCGCTACAGTGAGCGGGATCGCGGTGTCGGCCTGTCCTCACCCGAATTCAACCTGGACGAATTCGGCACTGCTGGCGACCGGCTCACGACACTGGAATATCGCCGCAATGTTTTCCGCAACCGGCACTGGCTGGGCGAGGTGACCCTTGCCCACAGCGATGCCGACGGACAACAGCTCACCAGCGCCACTTTCGAGTTCCGCCGGCGCAGCACCCACTGGCATCACAGCGCGCGCCTGCGCAACGATATGGACGATGCGGGCGAGCAGGTCCTCCGCGCCGGGATGGATTCCAGCTGGAACGATCGCGACCGGTGGGCGCTGGAAGTTGACCAGCAGCTCTCCGCGGAAACCGCTGAAGATGAATATTACCTGGGCAGCAATACCCGCATCGCCGGGCATCGCGGTTTCCTGGCCTCGACCCTGGGCTACCTGGCCGGCGAGAACGACAGCGCCTTCAATTACCTGGGCAGTTTCTCCACTAACCTGATGACCGACGGCGAGGAATTCGCCTGGGGCGGCGAGCGACCCTATGACAGTGCGGTACTGGTGTCGATTGACGGTAGTGAGGAGCAGGATTTTGAGATCCTGGTAAACGGGGCCCGCCGCGGCTATGCCAAGGGTGGTGCCCGCTCGCTGATCAACCTGCCCGCCTTCGACAGCTACCAGGTGACACTGCGGCCGTTGCAGGATGGCTTCTACGATTACCGGGAACAGGGGGAGACGGTTACCCTCTATCCCGGCAACGTGGCGCGGACACAATACGAGATCCACCCCCTGATCCTGGCTGTCGGGCGGATCGTGCGCGACGGGCAACCGGTGGCCGAGGCCAGGATCTCCATCGGGAATTTCACCGCCGTAACCGACGACATGGGTGTATTCCAGATGGAGATGCGGGCCGACCCGCAAAGCCTTTCCTTTCCGCCGGTGCGCTGGAACGGGTGCAAGGTCGCCATCCCCGAACAGAGTTCCGGCGAACACTGGGTAAACCTGGGCGTCATTAACCTGTCGCAGGCACAGTGCACCAAGGAGGGCCCCGGCAATGCTGCCGACTAACCGCCCGGCCCTGCTCGTCCTGTTGCTGTGCCTGATGCTGCAGGCCGGACTCGTGAACGCCGAATCCACCAATGCACGCCCCTGCGACAACGGTGCCGGGCCGCCCGACGATCCCACGGAGCCGGGTTACGACGAGCGGCTGATTGGCGTGTGCTCGCTGGAAAACACCTCCACGACCTTACCCTACCAGCCATCGGCCAGGCTCCAGGGCGAGGTAAACTTCTCGGTCCGCAGCTGCTCACCGGATGGGAGCAGCAGCGTGTGCGACTTCGCCACTCCCTACACCGTCATGCTCACGGGCACCAGCACGAAGAACGGCAACAAGTTTGTGCTCCTGGGTGAGAGCGGCCAGGGCGACGTCACGGTTAAGCTCGCGTACCGGAGCGGTGGCAGGTCGGAGGAACTGGATTCGGGCAAGGAGAGCGCGCTGTTCCCCGGCGGTGCGAACGGCCAGCAGGTGCCGGCTGCGATCGAAGTTTCATTGCAGAACCTGGGCCAGCTCAAGGAAGGGAGCTACAGCGGCACCTTCTCTCTGGCCCTGGTTCAGTGCGGCTCAAAGGGACTGAGTGGCAGTGTGCCCTGTGACGGCAGCAAGCCGACGACACGCATCGCTGCCGGCGAGGAAATCACGTTTACGATCAACCTGGCGGTAGCATCTGCAATCCGTATCTCGGGCCTGGCGGATATGCTGCTACAGGACGACGGCAGCGGCACCTACACCGACAGCCAGGATTTCTGCGTATTCAGCAGCAGCGGCACACCATTCCGGATCACCGCCGACAGCCTGACCGGCAACGGCAGCTTCCTGCTGCAAGGCGGGGCCCAGGCCCTCGCCTACGAGACTACGGTAACGAATCTTGCCAGTGGCGGCACGGAACAGCTGCGGGAGGGTGTCATCTCATCCAGTACCTGGCCAGGACACCCGCTTGAGGACTGCAATGGTTACACCGAGGAGAACATGTCGCTCGTGATCAGTGTCCTGCCGAGCGAGATAGGCAATGCCACCGAGACGAACTATGTCGACACACTGACGCTTACCGTTGAAGCGCAGTAGTCAGCGCACGGGCAGTTTTTCAGTGCTGGAATTCTCTCCAGACCTTGCCACCACAGACAGGTAGCCACCCTCCAGCTCCTGCGGGACGACAAGGCCCGCACCGGCATAGATACGCCCGCTCAGTCCGAGGTCGGTGCAACTGCCTTCATCCCGGCAGTGCTGAATCTCGGCAACTTCCACATTGACACTGCCAGTGTTCTGCAACTGCCACTGGTCGCCTGCCCTGCTGAGGCCAAGTCGATATCGCCCCTCAGGCGGCTGCACGAACACCAGCGCCTGGTAGGCCACCAGGATCTTGAGTGCGGTGCGGTCGGTCTTGACGTCCCCCACCACCGGCTTGAAGGTCACCCGGTAGACTTTCTCCGTTTCCAGGTCGCGCTCGAGCGACATCAGCCGGAAGCGCTTCTGCTCCCCCGGCGCCAGCACCGCCCGCGCCGGGTTGACCAGCAACTTGAATTCCTTCGGGTCAACCACCCGCACGCGCTTCTCGTCCGGCTGGCCGGGGTTGTCCACCCGGTAGATCTCGGTCTGCAGGTAGAGGTTTTCCGCATCCGGGTTAGAAACGACGATATCGTCGCGGGAATTGGGCTGGTCGGTCAGGTAGACGATGATTTTGTCCAGCGACATGGCAGCCAGCGCCGGCTGGGCCAGCAACAGGAGCAAAGCGGCAATGACCGGGCTGATACGGTCGCGGGATACTGGAGATGATCTGGGGAAGTTCATTGCGCCATTTTATGCCGATCGACAGGCCGCGCAAGCAAATGACGGGCCGCGGTATCGTAAACAGGTGAGAGTCAGGTGGCGATGATGGTCACGGACCTTATTTCACGCCGGGAGGAGACGGTAAAGCAACCGGCATGCCTGCCTGCTTCATGGGCCTGGTGCCGCCCATCCGCGTACTCCACCTCTACGGTTACGCCTCGCCGGGGGATCCCGGTGAAACACAGTCGCCGGCCCAGCCGCTTCAATTTACCGGATACCACTTTCACGGTGATGGGGATCCGCAGGAGGATTTTCAGCTGGCCACTTGCCGAACCACCCTGTGCCAAGACGACCAGCGGGCAGGCCATCACCAGCGCTATGACCAGAAGGGCTATTTTGGTGCGTGACGCCGCCCGTTTTTCCGGGTTAAACCGGGAAGCCTCCCGCCAGCGAGACTGAAGCCGGGTATGAGCAGACCAATCGGAATCGATACGAGGCACACCCATAAAAAGCACTTATTATCAATTTCTTTTGTCTCATATTACGCAGAATGGCGCCTAAAGCAACGCATGAGAGGGACATTCGGCCTGGCATTTTATTACACGTCATTACACCCGCTATTCAGCTATGACAGTCACAACTGTCGGCTCACTTCCCGTGACAACAGCGATACAGCCGTCCACGTATTTGCCGATCTCGCGCCTGGCGCTCGCCTCGCCTGCGCGCACAACCTCCAGGGAGTAGTGCTGTGCCGGTACCCGCACAAAGCACAGGCGCGGCGGGGCGCCGGCCTCCCCTGCCTGCGAAGGGACAACAGCGGCGGGCAGCCGCAGGGTGATGCGCAGCTGGCCACTGGCGGAGGCCTTATCCGCGGCAATACCGGGCAGGCACGGGAGAGCCAGCAGCGCGATCACAAGGGCGGCTGTCGTGCGCACGGAATATACCTCCTGCCCCGCTTCCGCGGCGTAACCCAGATACTCTGCCTGAGTCTAGACGGGTGTTGCGGCTCCCCCCTGCAGGTGGCTTCAGCCGCCAGCACAAGGGCTGCCATATGCTTGCAACCGCCACCGTAGGGTCTATTTTTTCAATGGGGCCGCTCCCCCGGAGCCAGCGCCCGGCCGGCACGCCAACGTCGCCAGCCACGGAAAATAACGCCGCCACTCAGGTCTGAAGCCCATGCTTATTGCCCATCGAGGCGACACTGCGCGCCAGCCGGCAAACACCATCGCCGCCTTTGAGGCGGCCCATGGCCTCGGCGCCTGTGCCATCCATACCGAGATCCAGTTCAGTGTCGATGGCACACCCTGGTGCCACCAGAGTGACCACCTGGCCGGCGAGAGCGAAGACGCTATTCCCATCAGCCAGCTCACCGACCGCGAGCTGCGCCGCCTGGCGCTCAACAGCCTCGCCGACGTGGTGGACTGGGCCAGCCGCCACCGTCACCTGGACTGGTTTGTGGAACTGGACCTGGCGCTGCTGGAACGCGCCGGCACCGAGTGGGCGGTGGAGAGGGTGGTGCGGATAATCCGGCCCGAGAGTGACTCCTTTGCCCTGCTGAGCCGCGATATCCGCAGCCTGCGGATGGCGCGGAGCCTCGGGTGTCACCAGGTAGCGCTGAAGGTGGGCAGCGTGGCCGAGTGCCTGTCCATGGGCGTGCTGACCCTGGCCCCCGACTACCTGCTGATACGCGACAGCCGGATCGACTGCCCGGAACTGCCTCCCGGCCCCTGGCAGTGGGTAGTTTACGAAATCAATTCCGCAGAGGAGGCCGTGCGCTGGCGTCGGCGCGGCGCGCACCATATCCTGACTGGCAACCTCCCACTGTTGATGCGTTCACGGGAAGCCAGTGATGTCTACGGATTTTGATGTACTCGTTGTCGGAGCCGGCATCCAGGGTGCCGGCACCGCCGAGGCCCTGGTGGAGGCCGGCTACAGCGTTGCCATCCTCGAGCAGTCCGGCATCGCCGCGGCCACCTCATCGCGCTCCTCGAAACTGATCCATGGCGGGCTGCGCTACCTGGAGACCGGCCAGTTCCACCTGGTGCGGGAGTGCCTGCGGGAGCGACAGTGGCTGCTGGACCACAAGCCGCACCTGGTGCGCATGGTGCCCTTCTACCTGCCGGTGTACCGCCACAGCCGGCACTCCCCCTGGCAGATCCGCCTGGGCCTTAGCCTGTATTCACTGCTGGCCGGTGTGAGCCGCGAGTACGCGCGCTTCCGCAAGGTGCCCCGGGAGCAGTGGCACACCCTGCAGGGGCTCGACCAGGAGGGCCTGCTGGCCGTCTACCGCTATTTCGACGGCCAGACCGATGATGCGGCCCTCACGCACGACGCCATCAACGCGGCCCTGCACGGGGGCGCGCGACTGGTCTGCCCGGCCAGCCTGGTGGGCGCCGAGGTGCACGCCGGCCGCGTGCTGGTGGATTACGTGGCCGACGGCCAGCTCAACACCCTGCATGTGCGCGCGCTGGTCAACTGCAGCGGCCCCTGGGTCGCGACTACCAACGAGCGCTGCAGCCCCCCAGCCCCGCTGCCGCCACTCGAGCTGGTGGCGGGCACGCACATCGAGCTGCCGGTGATGCTGGGCGACTGCATCTTCTACCTGCAGGCCGAGGACGGCCGCGCGATATTCGTGATGCCCTGGCGCGGCCGCACCCTGGTGGGCACCACCGAGCGCAGCTACAGCGGCGAGCCCCAGGACGTGGCCCCCACGGTTGAGGAAGAGCGCTACCTGCTGAATACGGTGCAGCACTACTTCCCCCGCACCCGCAACCTCTCCCTCAACGACATCTGCGACAGCTGGGCCGGCCTGCGGGTGCTGCCCGGGAGCAACGCCAGCCCCTTCTCGCGCCCGCGGGAGACCCTGATTGCCTGCGACAACGAGCGCCGCCCGCGGGTGCTCGCAGTCGCCGGGGGCAAGCTCACCAGTTACCGCGCCACCGCGCGCAAGGTGGTGCGCCGGCTGCGGCCAACCCTCGACGGTGACCAAAGCGGCAGCAACCCGCACACCGCGCGCAGCGATGCACCCAGCACCTCGGAGAAAGAGCGCAACCTCTGACCGCGCCGCTGGCACCGGGGTTTTACGCACTGGCGGCCGCTTCCCCTATAATGCGCGGTTTGACCATGCCGCAAACCGACACGCTGTTTTATGCCTGCAAGTTTTACCCACCGTTTCTGTACCGCACCGCTGCTCGACTGGAGCGATCGCCACTGCCGCTATATGTGGCGACTGCTGAGCAAGCGGGCGGTGCTGTACAGCGAGATGGTGACCACCGGAGCCATCATTCACGGCGACCGCCAGCGCCACCTGCAGTTCGATGCCGCCGAGCAGCCGGTGGCGCTGCAGCTGGGTGGCAGTAACCCGGCGGAGCTCGCCGAGTGCGCGCGTATCGCCGAGGACTGGGGCTATGGGGAGATCAACCTGAACTGCGGCTGCCCCAGCGACCGGGTGCAGTCCGGCCGCTTCGGCGCCTGCCTGATGGCGGAGCCGGAAGTGGTGGCCGAGGGGCTGGCGGCGATGCGCGCGGCAGTGTCCGTGCCGGTGACGGTAAAGCACCGCATCGGCATCGACGATATGGAAGATTACGCCGGGCTGACGCGCTTTGTGGAGGCACAGGCGGCCGTGGGCGTCACCACCTTTATCGTGCACGCCCGCAAGGCCTGGCTCTCCGGGCTGAGCCCGAAGGAGAACCGCGAGATTCCGCCGCTCAAGTACGAGATGGTGTACCAGCTGAAGCGGGACTACCCGCAGCTGGAGATAGTCCTGAACGGTGGCATCAACTCGATCGACGAATGCCTGCAGCACCTGGAGCAGGTGGACGGCGTGATGCTGGGGCGCGCGGCCTACCAGACCCCCAACCTGCTGGCAGAGGTCGACAGCGCCCTGTTCGGTGAGGCGCCGGGGCCGGGACCGGTGGAAGTGGTGCAACAGATGCTGCCTTACATCGAGCGCGAGCTGGTCTCCGGCCAGCGCCTGAATCACATCACCCGCCATATGCTGGGCCTGTTCCAGGGCCTGCCCGGCGCGCGCCGCTTCCGTCGCCACCTGAGTGAGAATGCCCACCGGCCGGGCGCCGGAATCGAGGTGGTGGAACACGCACTGTCGCTGGTGACCCAGGCGGCCTGAAGTGTGCCGCGGCATTGGCGCACCGGCGACCCCGCAGGGGTTGCCGCGCGGCCGAATCGCTTCCATGATGGTCGGCCGCAGAATTGCCTGTCCCGGCGCGGAACGCCGGGCCGCCATGCAACTCACGCACACGCACCAGGGAAAGAGTGACACAGGGAGAACGACCATGAACAAGCTTGAGCAACTCAGGCAGCGCAGCCAGGTGGTGGCCGATACCGGCGACATCGAGGCGATCCGCCGCTACCGTCCGCACGACGCCACCACCAACCCGTCGCTGCTTTACAAGGCGGCGCAGCTGCCGCAGTACCGTGGCTTTATCGACGACGCACTGCAGTGGGCCGACCGCCAGACAGGCGACCGGGAAAGGCTGGCGGCGATGAAGCTGGCGGTCAGTGTCGGCAGGGAAATCCTCAACCTGGTGCCCGGCGTGGTTTCCACCGAAGTGGATGCGCGCCTGTCCTTCGATACCCGCGCCTCCATCGAATACGCCCGCCGGCTGGTCGCCCTGTACGAGCAGGCCGGGGTCGAGCGCGAGCGGGTACTGATCAAGCTGGCCTCCACCTGGGAGGGTATTGCCGCCGCCTCCGTGCTGGAGCGCGAGGGCATTCACTGCAACCTGACCCTGCTGTTCAGTTTTTCCCAGGCGGTGGCCTGCGCCGAGGCGGGGGTTACGCTGATCTCGCCATTTGTGGGCCGCATCCTCGACTGGCACAAGGCCAGGAGCGGACGGGACGACATCCCCGCCGACGAGGACCCCGGTGTGGCCTCGGTGCGCAGGATCTACGATTACTACAAGTCCCGCGATTACCCGACTGTGGTGATGGGTGCCAGCTTCCGCAACACCGGGGAGATCGAGGCACTGGCGGGCTGTGACCGGCTCACCATCAGCCCACAGCTGCTGGACGAACTGGAGCAGGACCAGGGCCAGCTGGCCGCCGGCCTGCCGGCCGCTACCGCTCGGGAGCCCCGGCCGGAACAGGCACTGGATGAGGCCGCGTTCCGCTACCAGCTGAACGGCGATGCCATGGCCACGGAAAAGCTGGCCGAGGGCATCCGCAATTTCGTGCACGACCAGGAGCAGCTGGAGGCCATGCTCGCCGGGAAATCCACCACCGGAGAACGGAAAGAGAATGCTGCGACAAATTCGTAAGCTGTTCGAGCAGATCGGCCATGGTGACGACGTCGAGGTGCGCAACCAGAAGGACGTGCGCATGATCAGCGCCGCGCTGCTGGCCGAGGTGGCCACCGTGGACCACAAGCTCGACCAGCGCGAGCAGGACACCCTGGTGCGGGTGCTGCAGGAGCACTACCGGCTCGAGGAGGCGGAGGCCCGCGAGATGGTCGAGCACGCCCTGTCCCACCGCGAGCAGGCCACTTCACTGTACGAGTTCACCCAGGTGGTCAACGACCAGTTCGACGAGCGCAACAAGTACCTGCTGGTGCGCCAGATGTGGGAGGTGGCCTTCTCTGACGACGTCATCGAGGCATTCGAGGAGCACCTGATCCGCCGCGTGGCGGAGCTTATCTACCTGCCCCACGGGCTCTTCACCCGCGCCCGCGCCGAGGCCCGCGAGATGGGCCGCGGGGAGAGTTGAGGGGAGAAAGTTGAGCAGGGACGGCTGGCCCCTTTCCCGCACAAAAAACATCGGGAGATCGCGGCCAGCGGCCGCTCCTACGCGTTCCCCGCGCCGGCCATGCCCCCCCTCCCGTAGGAGCGGCCGCTGGCCGCGATGGGAAATAGTCCCGCACATGGGCCGCAGTGCCCAGCGCCCTCGCCTGTCGCGGCCAGCGGCCGCTCCTACGCGTTCCCCGCGCCGGCCATGCCCCCCTCCCGTAGGAGCGGCCGTTGGCCGCGATGGGAAATAGCCCGGACATGGACGGTAGTGTGCGACGCCCTTGCCTGTCGCGGCCAGCGGCCGCTCCTACCGGTTGTTCACGCCAAGTTCCCTCCTAACCACGCCCCTGTAGGAGCGGCCCATGGCCGCGACAGCCGGGCACCGGCGCGCTTCTGGGGCACCGAAAGCGGGTTTCAGCAGGTATCGGAATTACGAAATTGGGACGGGCTCGCGTGGAGAGGAACTTTCGAGAGGGAAAAAGGGAGTCAGTGCATGCGGGCGGAGGGCTTGCCGACGGGATCGCATTCGCGCTCGAGGGTGTGGACCAGGTCGCGGAAGGTCTCGGCATTCTGCTCGTTCATGCTCATCAGCACCCGGTGGGCCTCGAGCACTTTCTCGCGCGCGGCGCACTCGTCCGGGGTACTGCACTTCAGGGGCCTGGGTTCGGCGCCGTAGGCACGCTGCTCGTCACTGATCTCGATCAGGGCATCGAAGCCCATGGCATCGAGCAGGTGGCGGATGCCGGCATCGGCGCTCAGCGCCAGGGGTTTCTGGCAGCCCCGCTCGAGCGCGCGGATGGCCACCTTGGCCATCAGGCCGAGGGTCGTGCTGTCCACGCCCTGCGCGCCGTGCAGGTCGAACACCACATCACTGAAGTCATCGTGCGCGAACATTTTATCGATAAAGGTATCGAAAGATGTGCACAGGTTCAGCCGGACGTCGCCCACCAGCTTGATAACGTAAACACCCTCGTGGGCGCCGACCATAATTTGCCCGGACTGCATAAAAACCTCTGGCACGCCGGACCGGGGGGTACTAGACCCGCGCAACCTGGCGGCGAAAGTTCATTGACAGCGCATCATTGCCAGTGCCCTTTCACGGGAACGTAACCACAATGCAACTTTGGTGCATGAATCGAGCGGAGCTTACTCCTGCACACCGGCAGTGACAAGTTTTGTGCGCCTGCACAGCGGACCATATGGTCACCTGAGCGGAGGGGTTCAGTCCTGGCGAACCGTCAGGATGGTGACATCGTCCGGGAGATCATTGCAGGTATCCACGTGCAGGGCCGCGCAGAGGGTATCCAGGTCGCCTCGGCTTTCGTCTATCGACTGCAGTAGCTTGGCCTCACGCTGCAGCAGGTCACCCTGCAACAGCTCCAGCACACCATCGGAACAGGCCACCAGGCGCCAGCTGGCGGGCAGGCTGGCTTCCAGCACCTGCCAGTCACCCCGCTCGAACAGGCCCAGCGGGCGCCCCTTGCCCGGCAGCCACTCGGCGCCGCTGGAGGTGACGAGCGCCGGCATGGGGACCTGCCCGGCCACGGCGTAGTGCAGCTTGCGTGCGCGACTGTCGATCACCCCCACAAACATACTGGCGTGCTTGTCGAGGCTGGTGGAGAGCAGCTCCCGGTTGATCAGCTGCAGGATCTCCAGCAGGTCGCCGGGGACGGCGTCGAGGCTGGCGAACAGCGGTTTCTCCCGCAGCAGGTGCATGATGCTGTGCTTGATAAGCGCGGTCACCAGCGCCGACGAGACGCCGTGGCCGGAGACATCCACCAGGTAAAAAGCGATAAAACGCTCACCGAAGAGCCCGTAATCGACGAAATCGCCGCTCAGGTACAGGGAGGGGACCAGGCGGTATGCGGCCTCGATATGACCCGGGTATTCGTAGGGAGTGCGGGGTAACAGGTGCTGCTGCAACAGGCGCCCGGCCTGCTGGTCGCGCTGTAACACCTCGATATGCTCGTGCAGCTCGCGGTTGCGCGCCTCAAGCTGCTCGCGGTATTCGCGGTTCTCGCGCGACAGCGCCTGGGATTCGGTAATCCGCTTGAGGGCGTGTTCGATCACCGCCGCATCCTCAACCGGTTTCAGCACATAGTCGCTGGCGCCCAGGCGCAGCGCCTGGACCACATCGCTCACCTCGCTGTTGGAGGCGATAACCACCACGGCGGATTCCGGGGCCAGCTGCTTGATCTTGCGCAGCACCTCCAGACCGCCCATATCGGGCAGGTGCAGGTCGGTGACCACCAGGCGAAACAGCCCCGGGGCAAACACGCCGATGCCCTGCAGACCCGATTCCGCCTCTGTCACCTCGAAATTGAGGCGCAGGGCCGCGCGCCGCACGCACTCGCGCGACGCGGGGTCGGCTTCAATCAATAGCAGGCGCTGGCGCTCGGACATATTGCAGGAAGGTTGAGGGCCCGCCAAAAGCGGATTTTAATTGCTGAATACATCGGGCTCACTGTCGGAGTCGATGCCATCTTCGGTATCCGGGCTGTCGTTACCGGCATCATCGCCGGTAGCGGCCGGCTCCCCGTCGCCAGTGCCGGCATCACCGAAGGGATCGGCTTCGCCGCCGCCCAAGGGGTCGGCTTCGTCGGCATCCGTTCCGGCGTCACCGCCGCCACCGAACGGGTCTTCCTCACTGCCGAAATCGTCGGAAACGTCGCCGTCGCTGATCAGGTAGTCACGCCGCTGCAGGTAGGCGTCGCGCAGCAGCACGTAGCGATCCCCCTGCAGCAGGGCCTCGGTTTTCAGGAGGCTGGCCCGGGTCTGCACCAGGTCGGTTAACTTGAATGCATAGCGGGTCTGGTCGTGCTCGATATAGGTCAGGGGGTTGGTGTACCAGTCCACCACCTGGCCCGGCACGCCGCGCACGGTGGAGGGGCCCATGAACGGCAGCACCAGGTAGGGCCCGGAGGGCACGCCCCACACCGCCAGGGTCTGGGCGAAGTCCTCGCCCTCGGTCTGTTCCAGGCCCACGTGCTGGGCCACATCGAACAGCCCCGCCACCCCCACAGTGGAGTTGATCAGGAAGCGGCCGGCGCCGTTGCCCGCATGGTCCCACTTCCACTGCAGGACACTGTTGATGGTGGTGGTGACTTCACGCAGGTTGCCGAAGAAGTTACTGACGCCGTATTGCATGAAAATCGGCGTAACCTGGCGGTAGGTGGTGGCGACAGGCTTCAACACCCAGCGGTCCGCAGTGTCATTGAAACGGAAGACCGCGCGATTGAACCCCTCCCAGGGATCGCGCTCGCTGGAGTCCTGCCCCCCGGCGAACTCCTCCGCGGGGTCAAAACCGTATTCATCTTCCAGGCTGGTGCCGCCGGCGCTGCCCGCGGTTGCACCGTCCGTCCCGTCAGCTGCGCCGGACTCCGCAAAGGGGTCGGCATCGGCGTCGGCATCAGTCGCGTTATCGGCGGGGGCGGGTTCACTGCCGGCGGTTTGGGGATCGGCGGCCTGTGCATCGGTCCCTGCCGGGACCTGCCCGGCAGCCGTGGCGGGGGCGGCCTGTGCATCGGTCCCTGCCGGGACCTGCCCGGCAGCCGTGGCGGGGGCGGCCTCTGCAAACGGGTCCTCCTGGGCAGCCTGTACAACCAGGGGACTGGCCGCCAGCACAGCGGCCAGCAACCAAGGCGAATTCAATTTGCGTCCAAGCAAACCACAGCTCCTCTTTCGATCTCGATCACCTTGAAGTTGCGCAAATTCTACCGCCCCCCACTGGGGCAAACCACCCTTGGCAGCATAGCAGTTGCCCTGTTTTACCGTATCCGCCAACGATCGGGGAGTTTCGGGCAAGTACCCTGCCCGTTCACGCCCGGGGCCTGAGACCCGCGATCACCCCGGCTCGCAGCAATTGTTCCAGCAGCGACTGGCCGAACCCGAGCAGGGCATCCACGTCCCCGTGCCCGAGCTCCGCCGCCAGCAGCTCGAGCAGCTGCCGGCCGGTGTGCTCGCCGCCGTCGGCCAGCTGCAATAATCGCGCGGTCACCGCATTGATTTCCATGAACCCCACCTCATCCTGGCGATTCCGGTAGACCAGCAGGAAAGTGGGTGTTTCCGGGGGCTCCTGGGGCTGGAACGCCGGGCCAATTCTGTGCACGGGAAAGCGATAGCTGAGGCTCCAGGCCAGGGGCGAGACCACCGGCACCTGCTCGAGCACGTCGCCTTCGGCCGCCAGGCCCGTGGGAAGTTCCGCCGGATTCACATCCAGCGCCAGCTCTACCCATTCGTAGTGCGCCAGCTCCAGCAGGAAAGGGGGATCACCTTCCCGGGGGCCGCGCTCCTCCTGCAGGTAGTGCAGGAATTCCTCACTGATCTGCAGGAAGTAGGGGCTGCGGGAGGCATGGCGATGCACGAAATCCCGCACCATTGCGTGCCAGTCTGCATCCCGGTAGATACTGCGCAGCACCGGGAATCCATTGGCGATGAACGATTCGATATTGTTGTAGATGAGGTCGCGGTAGATGCCCATCCGGCGATCCTCGACGCCTGCGGGTGCCGGGTTGGTCTCGGGGCTGCGCAGGTGCGCGGCAAAGCGACGCTGATGCTCAGCGAAGTGCGACTTTTCCCCCGCGTCCCCCGCGGCTACCTGCCGGGACTTCTCACCGGTACGCGTGGACACGGGCCACCTCCGGCGCGGGTTCTTTGGCCGACCCACTGGGACGGGAGACAGTCGCTGCCTGCTCCTGCAGTTGGCGGATATGCCCTACTTCCCGCACCAGCTCGGGCAGCGGCGGGATATTGAAGTCCCGCTCGAGCAGGGTGGGGAAAACCCCGAAATGCGCGTAGGCTTCCTGTAGCAGCTGCCAGACCGGGTCGATCACCGGCGCGCCGTGGGTATCCACTTTCAGGTCGTCGGCCTCATTGAAGTGGCCGGCCACGTGCGCGTAACGGATCCTGTCCGCCGGCAATCCGCGCAGGAATTCCCCCGCATCATAGCGATGGTTGATTGAATTCACGTAGATGTTATTGACGTCCAGCAACAGGTCGCAGTCCGCCTCGGCCAGCACTGCGTTGAGGAACTCCAGCTCGCTCATTTCACGGGCGGGCGCCGCGTAATAGGAGACATTCTCCATGGCGATGCGCTGCTCCAGCACATCCTGTACCTGGCGGATACGGCCCGCGACGTACGCCACCGCCTCTTCAGTAAAGGGAATCGGCAGCAGGTCGTACAGGTGGCCGTGGTCGGAACAGTAGCTCAGGTGCTCGCTGTAACAGCGGATGCCGTGCTCCCTGATAAATCCTTTCACTGACTTCACCAGCTCCAGGTCAAGCGGCGCCGGCGAGCCGATGGAGAGGGAGAGACCGTGAATTACGAACGGGTAGCGCTCCGTATACTCGCGGAACCAGCGGCCGTAGCGCCCGCCCACATTGATCCAGTTTTCCGGCGCCACCTCGAGGAAATCCACCGCCCCGGTGGGCATCTCCTCTCCCATCATGGAGCGGCGCAGGCCGAGGCCTGCTCCTTCGACAGGGTATTCAACGGTTTTAGAAATCGTCATTTCGTTTCTTCTGCTGTCACCAGCGTCAGGCGACGGGGGCAGGGACCTCCACCCTACCCCCGCACCGGGGATACGAGGCTATCAAGCCCCGCACTTGCCCTCACCACATTTACCTTCGCCTTCCTTCATGCCTTCCATGCCTTCGTGCTCGCCTTCCTCGCCGCACTTCCCTTCGCCGCACTTACCTTCGCCTTCTTTCTTCTTGCCTTCTTCGCCGCACTTACCTTCGCCGCACTTGCCTTCTTTCTTCTTGTCGTCGCCGTGCTCACTGAGCATGGCCAGGTTGTAGCCGGAAGAAAGCTCTTCGGCTGCGAAGGGGTTGGCATTGCCCACGCCCGCAGACACGTTCAGGGAAGCAGACGCGATAAAGGCCGCACCGACCGCCGCAGCGAGGGGTAGATTCTTCTTAGTCATAACAGTTCTCCTCATTAATACTTTAGCTTCTATAAAGGCTCGCGCCGACTGGCGCTCCTCCGTCGCCTGCCAGCATTATAACGACCACGCGGGGCAGGCCGTCACAGGTTGAGACCGGCCGCATTCTCCCGGCGTTCAATACCGGAGAGTACGTTTTTCCGGCTCTCATGGATTTGGTCGCGCCCGGGCTGCAGTTATTACACATAACCATCGCAGTTGCACGGGCAGGAAACGTGCTCCAGTTCAAGTTTCGGCCGGAGGGAGGGAAGCGGCAGGAAAAAGGAAAGCCGGCGCGCCCAATGGACCAGGCGAGCCGGCCACCGGAAACCCGGTGGAAGCGGAAGGACTTGCCATGAAGAAAACCCACACACGGAGGGCGCGCCTGGGCCAGCGACACCCGCCTTCCCTGGCGGGTCACGCTATCTCGCCCGACGGCCGCCTGTCCGTCCCTGTTACCTACGCTCAGGCGAGCGGATTGGATTGATCGATTTCTGCCCAGAGTTTGTTCAGGCGCTTGCTGGACACAGGCATCAGGGTTTTCAGGGACTGGGCAAACAGGGAGACACGGAATTCCTCCAGCATCCAGCGGTACTGTGCCAGCTCTGCCTCGGCGGCGATGACCCGGGGACCGTATTTCTCCCAGAGTGCGAGGAGTGGGTCTGCGGCCTTGTGCCATTCCGCCTGCAGGCGGCGATCGCGGTTCGGGTCCAGCACCGCCTTTTCCAACCGCAGCTCGATGCCCTTCAGGTAGCGGGAGTACTGGCGCAGCCACTCGAGCGGCGTATCGAACAGGAGGCCGCGATAGAACAGCAGCTGCAACTGCTGCTGGATGTCGCCCACCGCCATGGCCACCGCCAGGTTTTTCTGCTGCTTCATCTGCTTGCGCAGGGGCACCAGCTGCGCCAGCGCCTTGACCAGCAGCGCGGCGATTTCCTGGGCCATGCCCACCAGCTCACCGCTGCGCTCGAGAGCCTGGCGGAATTCCGCCTCGCTGCGCGGCCACTGCTCGCCTGGCCAGAACAGCTCCCGCACCGCCGCCATCAGGATATCGTCGGCCACCTCTTCCCGCCGGCCGAGGTCCGCTGCACTGAGGCCCAGTTCCTTGCCGCGCAGCAGCTCCTTGCGCAGGTATTTCACCGGCTCCGGCAGGTGCAGCAGTGCCAGGCGGCAGGTACCGGCGCGCGACAGTCGCCAGGCCTCGCGGGGGTTGTCGAGGAGCTTCAGGGCTACGCTGTCCCCCTCATCCACCAGCGCCGGGTAGGCGCGCACCTTCAGCCCGCCCTGCTCCAGGGTATGGGTTTCCGGCAGGTCGCCGAAATCCCAGCTGGTGATGCCGCTGCGCTCGAATTCGTCGCCGGCGCTCGCCAGCTTCTGTTGTACCCGGTCCCGGTAGCGGGCCTGCAGGGTAGCCAGGTCCCGGTCCTGGTCGATCAGCTCACCCTCTTCATCCATCACCTGGATATTGAAGCGGTAGAAATCCTCCAGCGACTGCTCCGCGGACTCCCAGGCCGCTTCCGGCAATTCCTGTGCGGTCTGCCGCTTGAGTTCGCGCGCCAGTGCCTGCCACAACGGTGTATTGTCGGCGAGCATACGCGGCAGCGCGCGGTCCACGGCCGCCGGCACCGGCACAAAATATTTACGCCACTGCTTGGGCAGTGCCTTTACCAGTGCAATGCACTTGTCGCGCAACAGGCCGGGCACCAGCCAGCTGAGCCGCGCTGCCGGCACCTGGTGCAGGGCTCCCACCGGCACCTGGATGCTGACCCCGTCATCCACCGCACCGGGCTCGAAGTGGTAGCCGAGCGGAAACTCGATCCCACCCGCCTGCAACGTGTCGGGAAACTGCGCCTCGCCCACGTGATCGGCGCTCTGCTGCATCAGCAGCTCGCGGGGAATGAACAGTAATTCCGGATCTGCCGCCTCGGCCTTTTTCCGCCAGTGCTCGAAGCCGGCCAGGTTGACGATATCCGCGGGGACGCGCTCGTCGAAAAAGCGGAACACCACCTCGTCATCCACAAGGATGTCGCGCCGGCGCGACTTGGCCTCGAGATCGCCCAGCTCCTCCAGCAGGGCCTGGTAGTGCCGGAAGAACTTTCCCTTGCCGCGGCGATTCTTGTCGTAGCGCTGCTCCACCAGGGCCTGGCGGATAAACACTTCGCGCGCGGTTTTCGGGTCCAGCTTGCCGAAGTGGATACGCCGCTTCTCCACCAGCACCAGGCCGTAGAGGGAAATTTTCTCGTAGGCCATCACCTGCCCCGCACGGGCGTCGTAATGGGGTTCGAAATAGTTGCGTTTCACCAGGTGCTCGGCTGCACCCAGCGCCCAGTCGGGCTCGATCTTTGCCACCGTGTGCGCGAACAGCCGGCTGGTTTCCAGCAGCTGGCCGGCCACCACCCAGCGGGGCGGTTTCTTGAACTGGCCCGAGCCCGGGAAAATGTGGAAGCGCCGGTTGCGGCAGCCCAGGAATTCCTTGTTCTCGTCGCGCACGCCGATATTGCCCAGCAGGCCCGGCAGGATCGCGCGGTGCACCGCTGCGTAGTCGGCCGGCTCGCGGTTTTCCTTCAGCTTGATATCACTGCCCAGGTCGCGGCTGGCCACCCGCAACTGGTGGTGGATGTCCCGCCACTCGCGCATGCGCATCCACGAGAGGAAATTCTTCTGGCACCACTTGCGCAGCTGGTTCTGGCTGAGCTCCTGGCGCTGTTCCTCAAAGGCATCCCAGAGCTGCACATAGGAGAGGAAATCGGATTTTTCGTGCTGCCACTGCCGGTGCTTCTCGTCCGCGGCCTGGCGCTTTTCCGCCGGGCGCTCGCGCGGGTCCTGCACCGCCAGCGCACTGACAATAACCAGCAGTTCCCGCAGGCAATCGTGCTCGCGGGCGGCCAGTAACATGCGCCCCAGCTGCGGGTCCAGCGGCAGCCGCGACAGGGCACGGCCCAGGGGCGTCACCCGGCCGCGACTGTCCACCGCCTGCAGTTCCTCCAGCAGCTTGTAACCGTCGTTAATCAGGCGCTGGTCGGGCGGGTCGACAAAGGGGAATTCGCGGATATCGCCGATGCGCAGCTGCAGCATCTGCAGGATGACCGCGCCCAGGTTGGTGCGCAGGATCTCGGCATCGGTGAACTCCGGGCGCTGCAGGAAATCGCTCTCCTCGTACAGGCGCACGCAGACCCCGGCACTCACCCGGCCACAGCGCCCCGCGCGCTGGTTGGCGCTGGCCTGGGAGATGGCCTCCACCGGCAGGCGCTGGATCTTGCTGCGGTAACTGTAACGGCTGATGCGCGCAGTGCCCGGGTCGATCACGTAGCGGATGCCGGGCACGGTGATGGAGGTCTCGGCCACGTTGGTGGCCAGCACTATGCGCCGGCCCCTTCGCGAGGATGAAGAGTGGCCACTGAAGACCTTGTTCTGCTCCGCCAGGCTGAGGCGCGCATACAGGGGCAGCACCTCCAGTTGCGGGATATGGGCATCGCGCAACGCCTTCGCGCACTCGCGGATCTCGCGCTCGCCGCTCATGAATACCAGGATGTCGCCGCCGCGCCGGGAACTTTGCTTCTCCTCCTGCAGCAGTTCGTCCACCGCCGCTATGACCTGGTCGCTGAGGTCCGCATCGCTGTCCGCGGGCGGCCGGTAGTGGATCTCCACCGGGTAGGTGCGGCCGGAAACCTCGATGATGGGTGCGTCGTCGAAGTGGCTGGAGAATTTCTCCAGGTCGATGGTGGCCGAGGTGATGATCAGCTTCAGGTCGGGGCGTTTCGGCAGCAGGGTCTTGAGGTAACCGAGCAGGAAGTCGATGTTGAGGCTGCGCTCGTGGGCCTCGTCGATGATCAGGGTATCGTACTTGTTGAGCAGCGGGTCCCGCTGGATCTCGGCCAGCAGGATGCCGTCGGTCATCAGCTTGACGTGGGTGTGCTCGGTACTGTGGTCGGTAAAGCGCACCTGGTAGCCCACCGACTGGCCGAGCGGCTGCTGCAGTTCCTCGGCGATGCGATTGGCAACCGTGCGCGCGGCGATCCGCCGCGGCTGGGTGTGGCCGATCTGGCCATAGACGCCCCGGCCCAGTTCCAGGCAGATCTTGGGCAGCTGGGTGGTCTTGCCGGAGCCGGTCTCGCCCGCCACCACCACCACCTGGTTGGCCGCGATAAGCTCCGCGATTTCCTCCCGCCGCGCCACCACCGGCAACTCTTCCGGCCAGCTGGCCCGGGGCAGCTTCTCCCGGCGCGCCGCTGCCAGCGCCTGGGAGGCCTGCAGCTCTGTCTCCAGCTGTGCCAGCATCCGGTCCACGGGCTTGCCGTCCTGCAGGCGCCGGCGCGCGGTCCCGAGGGTCTTGCGCAGGCGGTGGCGGTCCCGCCCCATGCACTCGGCCAGGAGGGACTCAAACTGCGCGCTCAGGGCTTTGAGGGCGGCGGTGGTGTCGGTATGACTCATAATCCGGGGAACTGACTGCAAACCCGCGATTATACCTGCTGGGCGAGCCGCGGGCTAAATGCCCCCGGGACAGTCAAACGGAACGCACCGGTCCCCGTGGCCTATCGAGGCTCCTGGAACAACCGCAGAACCTGTCTCCGTGCCACACCTGGGCTTCACAACTCCCGTGGAGCGTACCGTGGCCACTGGATGCCGGCATGACAACAGAGATAGGGGGCCGACGGCCTGAGCGGTCAGGACGACCGCGAAGGCCTCCAGGTAACGAGCGGCACAGGAACGTGCCGCCGCCGGCAGGGCCGGCGCAAGCCCGGGGGGGCCAGCAGGTCCGCGCACCTGCGCCAGTATCCAACGGGCGACGGAGTGCCCCGGTCAGGACGACCGGGGCACTCCACTAGGTAAACTGGCGCTCAACTATACTCATGGAAATCCCGTCCCCAGTTCTGCTGGAGAGGCGGCACATTGTCCTATGCCCGAGGCTTGCCAGAGGTACCTTCATGCAAGATCTCAAGCCCAGACCGCCCTCCTCCGCCGGCGAGATGCTCGGCCACCCCAAGGGACTGTTCCTTCTGTTCGGCACCGAAATGTGGGAACGGCTGAGTTACTACGGGATGCGCGGCATTTTCGTGTTTTACCTGACCTCAGCGGCCGCCGCCGCGGCATTTGGCTGGGAGCAGCTGTCGGATGTGGAGCTGCAGTCCAAGGCCCTGAGTTACCTGGGCTGGTACGCGATGCTCGTGTACCTGACGCCCATCATCGGCGGCTGGATGGCCGACAACAGCTGGGGCCAGCGGCGCTGCATCATGTTCGGCGGCACCCTGATGATGCTGGGCCAGTTTGCACTCGGCTTTCCCCACGGCTGGCTGCCCGACGGTACCCAGATCTATATGCTGTGGCTGGGGCTCGGCCTGCTGATCGTCGGCAACGGCTTCTTCAAGCCCAACATCTCTACCATGGTGGGGGACCTCTACGAGGAGGGCGACCGCCGGCGCGACACCGCCTTCACGATTTTCTATATGGGTATCAACCTGGGCTCGATCCTGGGGTACCTGGTGATCGGCTGGATCGGCGAGAAGATCAATTACCAGCTGGCTTTCTTTACTGCGGGTGTGGGTATGCTGCTGGGCCTGCTGCTGCAGATGACGCAGGCGAAGAAATTCCTGGGCGATATCGGCGTGCAGCCCTCGGCCAAGCTCGGGCTCAAGAAGGAAGCCGGGGACAGGCACAAGCCACTCAGCCCGGAGGAGCGCGACCGCATCAAGGTAATCCTGATACTGGGTGTGTTCACGGTAATTTTCTGGGCCGGTTTCGAGCAGGCGGCGGGCTCGATGAACCTGTTCGCCAAGTACCAGACCGACCTGAATGTGATGGGGTACGAGATCCCGGCCAGCTGGCTACAGATGGTGAACCCGCTGTTTATCATCATCCTGGCCCCGGTCATGGCGAGCATCTGGGTCGGGCTGGGTGCCCGCGAGCCGAGCTCGCCCGGCAAGTTCAGTATGGGGCTGGTATTCCTGGGCCTGGGCTTTGTGGCCATGTGCGGCGCGGCGTTGCAGATCGGCGATTCGGAAACCATCAAGGCCAGCATCTGGTGGCTGGTGTTTGCCTACATCTTCCACACCATCGGCGAGCTGTGCCTGTCGCCGATCGGCCTGTCGATGGTGACCAAACTGTCGCCGCTGCGCTACCTGTCGCTGATGATGGGGCTGTGGTTCGCCTTTATCGGCATTGCCAACAAGGGCGCGGCGGAAATCGGTAAGCTGGTGGGCGAGACGGGTCCGCTGGCAACTTTCGGCGGCGTGGCCATCGCCGCGATCGGTGCCGGGATCATCCTGTTCTTCATCCGCGAGAAGCTGGTGGACTGGATGCACGGCGCCGAGGAAGCGCACGTGGAGCTGGGCCCGACCACCCAGGAGGAGTACGGCATCACTGCCGACCACGAGGGCGCCCCACGGCGGCACTTCAAGCAATAGGATGCCCTGGCCGGAGTGAGCTGTAGGAGCGGCCCATGGCCGCGACCGGGCCGACGGGTAATTCGGAATTACCGGACGGCCCGCGACCGCCAGCCCCGCTTCCAGGCCGGCGCGCCCGGGCGCCCTGGGCTCAGCGCCCCTTCACCAGCCGGGCAATGGCCCGGTCGAGCCCCTCCAGGGTCATGGGGTACATGCGGTCGCCGACGAGCTGCCGGGTCATGCCGATACTGGGCGTGTACTGCCAGTATTCCTCACCCACCGGGTTGAGCCACACCAGTTCCGGCCAGGTATCCGCCACCCGCTCCATCCAGGCCGCGCCGGGCTCCTCGTTCATATGCTCGACACTGCCGTAGCGGTGCGTGATCTCGTAGGGAGCCATGGAGGCATCGCCGACGAAGATTACCTTGTAATCGCGCCCGTAGGTTCGCAGCACTTCCAGCAGTGGGGTGGTTTCCCGGTAACGACGCTGGTTGTCCCTCCAGACGTGCTCGTAGATGAAGTTGTGGAAATAGAAATATTCCAGGTGCTTGAACTCCGAGCGGCAGGCGGAGAAGAGTTCTTCACACGACTGGATATGGGAATCCATCGAACCGCCGACGTCGAAGAAGATCAGTACCTTGATGGCGTTGTGGCGCTCCGGGACCATCTTGATATCCAGCAGTCCCGCGTTGCGGGCGGTGGAGGAGATGGTATCGTCCAGGTCCAGTTCCTCGGCGGCGCCACTGCGGGCAAATTTGCGCAGCTTGCGCAGCGCCACCTGGATGTTGCGCGTGCCCAGTGACACGCTGTCGTCCAGGTTGCGAAACTCGCGTTTCTGCCAGACCTTGGCAGCCGAACGATTGCGACTGCTACCGCCCACGCGGATGCCCTCCGGATTGTAACCGCCATTGCCGAACGGGCTGGTCCCCCCGGTGCCGATCCATTTGTTGCCGCCGCTGTGGCGCTCCTTCTGCTCGTCGAGCCGCTTCTGGAATTCCTCCAGCAGCTTTTCCAGCCCGCCGAGACTTTCTATTTTTGCCTTTTCCTCTTCGGAGAGCTGCTTGAGGAATTCGGCCCGCACCCACTCCTCCGGGATCATCTGCTCGAGCAGGTCATCCAGGGTTTCCAGGTCCTTGAAATAGGCATCGAAGGCGCGATCGAACTTGTCGAAGTGCTTCTCGTCCTTCACCAGGCAGGTGCGCGCGAGGAAATAGAACTCCTCCAGGTCGGCGAACACCAGCCGCTGCTGCAGGGCTTCCAGCAGGGCCAGCAGCTCGGTGATAGACGCCGGCAGTTTGTAGCGACGCAGGTTGAGGAAGAATCCAATCAGCATGGGAAAGGATCAGCTCAGCGATTTTCGCGACGCGCCATAAAGGCGAGACGCTCCAGCATGTGCACATCCTGCTCGTTCTTGAGCAGCGCACCGTAGAGCGGCGGGATGGCACTGGTGCTGTCGCGGTTCTTGAGCACCTCCTCGGGAATATCGTCGGCCATCAGCAGTTTCAGCCAGTCGATCAGCTCGGAGGTGGATGGCTTTTTCTTCAGCCCCGGCACCTCGCGCAGCTGGAAGAAGATATCCATGGCTTCTTTCACCAGCTGCTGCTTGATGCCCGGGTAGTGCACGTCGACGATACGGTGCATGGTGTCCCGGTCCGGGAAGCTGATGTAATGGAAGAAACAACGGCGCAGGAAGGCGTCCGGCAGCTCCTTCTCGTTATTGGAGGTGATGATGACGATCGGGCGGTGCCTGGCCCGGACGGTCTCGCCGGTTTCGTAAACGAAGAATTCCATGCGATCCAGCTCCACCAGCAGGTCGTTGGGGAACTCGATATCGGCCTTGTCGATCTCGTCGATCAACAGTACCACGCGCTCGTCGGAGGCAAAGGCCTCCCACAGCTTGCCGCGCTTGATGTAATTGGCGATGTCATGCACCCGGTCCACCCCCAGCTGGGAGTCCCGCAAGCGGGAAACCGCATCGTACTCGTACAGCCCCTGCTGGGCCTTGGTGGTGGACTTGATATGCCACTGGATCAGTTTCAGTCCCAGGCTGCCAGCCACCTCTTCGGCCAGCAGGGTCTTGCCTGTACCCGGCTCACCCTTGATCAGCAGCGGGCGCTGCAAGGTGACCGCCGCGTTCACCGCCATCTGCAGGTCATCGGTGGCGACGTAGTTGTCGGTGCCGGTAAATTTCATGGTCACTCCCATCGAGAAAATCCAGAGATGGGGAGCATGGTAAGGGATGGCGGCGGGAGATCAATGACAAATCAGCAGCTATGAATTGCCCGGAAAAAGCACGGCAGAAGGCGATGGCAGCGAACAGCCGGTCATTCACCCACGCGCTCGTCAGCGACGGCCTGGGAACTGCGCCGGCGCACCACCTGCCGGCCCTTGTCGGTGATATACCAGCGGATGCCCAGGTGGGTGTGGATCTTACCCACCATTTCCAGCACCAGCAGGCTGTTGAGTGCCCGTGCGGCAGAATTGGTCTCCATGCCACCCTCCTGGACCATGCCCCCCAGGGAGCGGAACACGCATTCGCCGGTGTTCAGCAGCTTCAGTACGTGGAGGGCATTCTCGTCCAGCTTGCGGATCTCGTTGAAGTCCAGCGAGGGCCCGCTGTCGGGGTCGCCCTCGATCTCGTGCTCGAGCAGCGGCATCATTTCCAGCTGCATGGCGCGCAGCTCCTGCTCCAGGTTTTCCACCCGCGCGCGGGCGATACTGGCGTCGCGCAGCTGCCGGCGCGCAGCGTTGAAGACAAACATGCGGGAGGCGATGGCAGCCAGCAGGCAGTAGCCGGTGAACAGCAGCAGGCGGGAGGGATCGCCCTGGATCTCGATGAGCAGGTCGCTCTGGGTAAACTTGAGGAAGATGGGCACCATCAGCGCACCGCACAGGCCCATGATCAGGCAGCGGGCCAGACCGGCGGGATCCTCTTCCGTAAACAGCATCTGGTAATAGTTCACCAGGCCGCCGAGGATACCGGAGACCAGCATGACAGCGGTGAGAATGAGCAGATGATCGAGCATCCGGATTCCTCTGCCTGGCATCGGCGCGCAAATCCTGTACTCCCGGAGGGCCGCTGGGCGGGTTGGAAGGGCACGGATTCCCGGATACCAGGCCAAATTCTTGTAGTGACGGGACCCCGCCTCGCCGGGGGGCCAGCCCTATAGATATAGCAGCTGTCCGCCCGACGCGGACCGACCCATGTGGAATTCGGTGTCTTTGCTCGAACGGCCGAGGCCCGGCGCCCGGGCCCGCCCGCCAGTCCGGCGCTACTGGTTGCTGTAGTAGGGATCGTCCTCGTACTTCTGGCGTTTTTCCCGACGGTGGCGCAGAACCAGGGTGATAAGGCCCCACAGGGATACCAGTACCAGTGCCCCCGCAGTAGCGAACACCAGGTTGGCTGTCACTTCGGGCGCCGGTCCCTCTTCCTCGAATAGCAGCTGGTAGACGAACATGGGCAGCACCGGCATCGCCGGCCCCTCGGGGGTGCGACCGACAGTGGGTACCAGCAGGGCGGCGGCGGCAACCAGCAACAGGCCGCGACGCGGCCACGACCAGCGCCACTTGCGCATAAACCACCAGCCCGCCAGCAGCAGCACGAGGGTGCCGCCGGTATAGATCATCCAGGCAATTCGAAATTCTTCCGCCATATCTGACATAGTTGTTCTGTACTTACTTGGTTACTTGTTTAGTTCGGATCGTCACCCACCCAGGTGACGATGTGTTCTTCAAAATCGTCCGGATGCACCAGGTCCTCGCTGACCACGCAATCCTGCACCGAGATCCCGGCCTCGTGCACTGATTCGGCTCGCCCCGATACCAGTGGATGCCAGTCCTCCAGCGACCGCCCCTCGGAAAGCGCCCGGTAGGCACAGGTGCGCGGCAGCCAGTGGAAATCGGCCAGGTCCGATACGCGCAGCTGGATGCAGTCCGGCACCTCCCGCTTGCGGTTCGGGTAGTCACTGCAGCGGCAACTGTGGGTATCCAGCAGGCGGCAGGCGACGTTGGTAGTGTGGATCTCGCCGGTGTCCGCGTCCTCGAGCCGGTGCAGGCAGCAGCGCCCGCAGCCGTCGCAGAGCGATTCCCATTCGCTGTCGCTCATCTCGGCCAGCGTCTTGCGCTGCCAGAAGGGTTGCCCGTCCACGATTCAGTGCTGCAACTTGCTGTTCTGGGCTGCAATCGCACGCATCTCGTCATCCCTGGCCGGCGGCATCTGCAGGTAAAAACCGCGCTCGCGGATTTCCTCGAGCACCTTGCCCGCCTCGGCGCGCGCCAGCCGCTTCTCCGGTGTCAGCACCATGGTCACCAGGTGCTGTGGCTGGCCAAACAGTTTCAGCAGCGCCTCCGGCACCCGCGCGGTACCCTCGCGCTTGTCCACGTAAAGATACATTTCCTCTTCCCGCGGGCTGCGGTAGATGTCACAAACCGTCTTCACTCTGGTTATCTAACCTGTTTTCTCTCCGCGAAGTTCCCGCAGCTCCTGCATCAGGGCCTCGCCGACTACATCACCGCGCCAGCCTTCGAGGCGCCCGTCCAGCCGGGGGTCCTCCGCTTGCACCAGCGCTTCCAGTTCTTTCTTGCGCACCAGGATCTCTGCCGGCAAGTCACTTTCCTCGGCGACTGCCCTGACCCGCTGCCGCAATTGCTTGAGCCACTCGCCCTCGCGCCGGCTCAGGGGCTGCGGCATGGCAGGCGGCGCATCCGGGCGTTCGGCGGCACGCTGGATAATCCCCAGCAGGGTATCGCCGTATTCCCGCAGGCTCCTGCCCTCCAGCCCCGGCTGTGCCATGGCGGCGGCATGCTGCGGCAACTGTTGTGCCAGGTTCAAGCAGACGCTCTCTTTCAGCAGGTGGTTACGCGGCATGTCGCGCAGCCGCGCCTCGCGCTCGCGCCAGGCGCAGAGGTCCTGCAGCGCGGCGAGCTGCGGGCCTTTCAGGCGCCAGGCGCCCTTTACCCGCTGGTAATAAAGTTCTGGGGGCTGGGGGTTGCGGGCGGAGCGGACCATGCCCGCACAGTCTTCCTCCAGCCACTCCAGCCGCCCCCGCTCCCGCAACCGCTTCAGCAGTACGCCGTAGACCATGGGCAGCCAGGCGACGTCCAGGGCCGCATAGTTTTTCTGTGCGTCGCTGAGCGGCCGCTGCAACCAGTCGGATCGGGTCTCGCTCTTCGGCAGCTCCACGCCCAGCAGCTCGCGCACTGTTGCCGCGTAGCCAAGCCCCGAGCCGAGGCCGGCCAGCGCCGCAGCCACCTGGGTATCGAAAATGGGCTCCGGCACCGCGCCCAGCAGGCGCTCCAGGGTTTCGAGGTCCTCACTGCAGGAATGCATGATCTTGGTAACGCTGGTATCCAGCAGCAGCTCGCGCAGCGGCTCCAGGTTGTCGATGGCCAGGTTGTCGATCAGGTAACAGCGCTCGCCGTCGCCCACCTGCACCAGTGCCGGCTGGGGGTAAAAGGTGCGGCTGCGCATAAACTCCGTGTCGAGTGCGACGGCTTTCTGGCCGCGCCACTTCTCACACAGGTGCGCCAGCTCTGCGCTGTCATCCACCCAGACGGGTGTGGTATCCACATTCAGCATCAGTGTCTCAGTTACCGGAGAAAAAAGCCGTACGGCTGTTGAAGGCGTGCGCAAGGGTACCGCCGTCAATATATTCGAGCTCACCACCGATGGGCACGCCATGGGCAATGCGGCTCACGGCGATGCCGCGCTCGCGGGCGCGCTCGGCGATAAACTGCGCGGTGGCCTCGCCCTCGACGGTCGGGTTGGTGGCAATGATCAGTTCCTTTACCGGCTCACCGGCAAGCCGCTGCTCCAGCAGGTCTATGCCCAGGTCCGCCGGCCCAACCCCGTCGATGGGCGACAGGTGACCGTGCAGGACAAAGTAGCGGCCATGGTAATTGCCCGCCTGCTCGATGGCGAGCACGTCGGCCGGGGTTTCAACCACGCACAGGGCGCTGTCGTCGCGCCGGCTGCTGCCACACAGGGCGCAGAGATCCTGCTCGGTGAGGGTGCGGCACTGGCTGCAGCGCCCGACTTTCTCTACGGCCATCTCCAGGGTGCGCGCCAGCAGGCCCGCGGCATCGCGGTCGCGCTCCAGCAGGTACATGGCCATGCGCTGCGCGGACTTGGGCCCCACGCCGGGCAGGCAGCGCAGCGCGCGTATCAGGTCTTCAATCAGGGGGCTGAACATCAGGTGCGCTTTCTCATGCTAAATGTCGTGAACCACTGGTCGTGCACCACTGGCCATCAAAACGGGAACTTGAAGCCTTCCGGCATGTTCATGCCGGAGGCGAGTCCACCCAGCTGCTCCTTCTGCAGCTGCTGCGCCTTTTCCTCGGCACGGCGCACCGCGTCGTTGACGGCTGCTGCCAGCAAGTCCTCGAGCATTTCCTTGTCCTCGCCCATCAGCTCCGGGTCGATCTCGACCCCGGTGACGTCGTGGCGACCGTTCATGGTGACCTTTACCATTCCGGCCCCCGCCTCGCCGACCACGCGGAGCTCATTGAGCTGCTCCTGCATCTTCTGCATCTTTTCCTGCATGTCGGCCTGCATTTTCTGGGCCTGCTGCATCAAATCGCCCAAACCTTTCATCGTCTCACTCACTCTCTTTCAGGTATTCAACTGACTCGGCCACTAACTCGGCACCGAGCTCTTGCTGCAGGTCCCGCACCAGCGGGTCCTGCGCCAGGGCGTCGCGGGCCGCCGCGGCGCGTGCCTCGCGGGTCGCCTGTATCAGCCGGGCCGGCGTGGTGCCCTGCACCGAGCCCACGTGGATGTTGACTGTGACCGGCTGCTGCACGAAGTCACTGATCACATCCGCCAGGCGACGCTGGTGCACCTCGTCGTACAGGCTGCTGTAGGACTCGTCGAGGGTAAAGGAAAGTATATTGTCCTGCCGTCCCACCAGTTCCAGGTGCAGGGCGATGGAATGGAGGATGCCCGCCACCCCCAGCTGCGGGTAAAGCGCCGGCCAGTTTCCGGGCGTCAGGGCCTCGAGGCGTGCCCGCGGGGCCTTCACCTCCTCCGCGGAAGGCCCGGAGGGGCGCCCGGCCGGGGGATGTTCAGCCGCAGGGGCCGATTCAACCGCAGCCACCTGCTGGCGAAGTTGTTCCCGCAGCAGCGCGCGCTGGTCGTCGCCGCTGCCCTGCGGGCTTCCGGCTGCCGTACCTCCCGCAGCCATTCCTGCAGACGCCGGTTGCGGATCCGGGGATGCGAGCCCGGCCGCGCCGCCGTGTGGTTGCGGGGCTTGTCCCGGGGCGGGATTGGCCTCCGGCTGGGGGCTTTCCATTTGCTGAGAGCTTTCCACCGGCTGGGTGCTCTTTTCCGGCTGGGTGCTCTTTTCCGGCTGAGGGCTCTCTTCCGGCTGAGGACTCCCTTCCGGCTGAGGACTCCCTTCCGGCTGAGGGCTCCCTTCCGGCTCAGGGATGACTTCAGGCTGAGGGCTGCCCATCCGCTGGGGACCGCCCATATGCTGAGGGCTCTCCTCCCAGGGAGGGGTATCGTCAACTGGCGGATGCGGGGCCACGGGTCGCGCGTGAGCCGGCTCGCCCTCACCTTCAGTATTTACTGCCGGCTGTGGCTGGGCGGCTTGCTGAACCACGGGGCTGTTTACCGGCTGAGGGCTGTTTACCGGCTGAGAGCTTTCCATGTACTGAGGGCTCTCTGCAGGCTGGGAGTCCACCCCCAGGGAGGGGACTCCTGGCGAAGCTGTGGCAGGTTGCCCGGGGCCGGCAGACTCCGGCGGCACACCGCCTGCCGGCTGGACAGGGGGCACGCCGGCATCAGCCGGCGCCGGGTCCGGGAGGGGCTTTTTTGCGGCGGGTCCCTCCCCTGCGGAAGCTGCCGGCGGGTTGCCGGCACCGGCATCGAGCCTGGCACGGGGAATTTCGGCTACCCCCTGCGGCCGGAAGGCCAGCATCCGCAACAGCGCCATTTCAAAGCCACTACGGGGGTCGGGCGCCAGCGGCAGGTCGCGCCGCGCCAGCAGCGCCATCTGGTAATAGAGCTGTATATTCTCCGGTGCCAGCTGGCCGGCATACTGCTGCAGCCGCTCACCGTCGCCCAGGGCATTGTCCACCGACTGGGGTAACACCTGGGCCACCGCGATGCGGTGCAGGCTGTTGGCCAGCTCCGCGAGGGCGGCACTGTAATCGGGGGCCTGCTCGGCCAGCTCTTCCACGGCGGCAAACAGCGCAGGGGCACTTTCCGTCGCCAGCGCCTCCAGCAGCTTCCATACCAGCCCGGTGTCGATACTGCCCAGCATGGCTCGCACCTCGGCCTCGGCCACCTTGCCACCGCCAAAGGCGATGGCCTGGTCGGTCAGGCTCATGGCATCGCGCATACTGCCATCCGCGGCGCGCCCCAGGTGCCACAGTGCGCCCTCGTCAAACGGGACCATTTCCTGCTCGAGCACAAAGCGCAGGTGTTCGACCACCCGCTCCGGGCTCATGTTCTTGAGATTGAACTGCAGGCAGCGGGACAGGACCGTGACAGGCAGCTTCTGGGGATCGGTGGTGGCCAGCAGGAACTTGACGTGGGGCGGGGGCTCTTCCAGGGTCTTCAGCAGCGCATTGAACGAGCTGTTAGACAGCATGTGCACCTCGTCGATCAGGTACACCTTGTAGCGCCCGCGTGTCGGTGCGTACTGCACATTTTCCAGCAGCTCGCGGGTATCCTCGACCTTGGTGCGCGAGGCCGCGTCGACCTCGATCAGGTCAACGAAGCGTCCCTCGGCAATTTCCGTACAGGCGGCGCACTGCCCGCAGGGTTCAGAGCTGACCCCGCTCTCGCAGTTGAGGCACTTGGCCAGGATGCGCGCGATGGTGGTCTTGCCTACCCCGCGGGTACCGGCAAAAAGATAGGCGTGGTGCAGGCGGCCATTATCCAGGGCGTTGATCAGGGCCTGCAGCACATGCTCCTGCCCTACCATCTCCCGGAACAACCGCGGCCGCCACTTGCGTGCCAGTACTTGATAACTCATCCGCTCTCCAGCGCCCCCGGGCGCCCTGTTGAAATCTGTCAGCTTCGGCGCCCCTGGCGCGCCCCCCCATTATACCGGCATAGTCGGCGACGCATAGCGCCGCGCCGACTAAGGCGGCCCGGGCCGCGACTACTCCCTTTTATTACCTCCGGGGCCTCGTCGCCGGGGAGAGGGCTGTGATATAAATGTGCGCCAGCCCGCAAAACAACAACCACAGCGAGCTCAGTTAGGAACCCCACTTATCGATGAATAAAGGTCGGAAAACGCTTCTGGAAAAGCTGTTTGCCGAACACGGCCAGGCACTGGTGCGCTTTGTGGCAAGGATCGTCAGGAACACTGAGGACGCCGAGGACATTGCCCAGCACGCCTACCTGCGCCTGCAGAAACTCAGCGACGAGAAGGAGCTGGAAAACCCCCGCGCCTACCTCTACCAGATCGCCAACAACCTGGCCGTGGACCAATTGCGGCGCGGCAGGCTGCACATGGACTATGTCAGCCAGGTCAGCCCTGCCGAGGGGGAAAGCCCGGCAGATGACCACGCGGACCATCAGTCCCCGGAACGGGTGCTCGCTGCCCGGCAACAGTTGCAGTCCATTTACGAAGCCATGGACAGCCTGCCCCTGAAGTGCCGCCAGGCCTTCCTGCTCCACCGCACCCGGGGCCTCTCCTACAGCGAAATCGCGCAGGAGATGAACACTTCGGTCAGCAGCGTGGAGAAGTACATTCTCCAGGCCCTGAAAGCCTGCCGGCGCAAGGTGAGCAGCCACTAGCTACCGCACACTGGCGCCCCCCTGCCTTATCGCGAATCGGGACCGAGTCCGTCAAACAACCTTCACTGTTAACCCCCATACTGCGACCCAGCAGTCTCTCCCACCGCGAACCGATGCCCTGACGCGAGCGAGCGCACAATGACAGTGCGTACCCGGTTGGATTTTTTGCAAAATTTGTTGAGGGATCGGAGCTGCCGGTCGTCTCATCTCAGAAGCCGGTCATCTGAACTAAAAAAACCGGTCACATGACGCAGGAAAAGCTAAGCTTGCGCAAAATTGATAGAAGTTATTGCGCGAAACCCCACCCTGTTGGGGAAAAACGCGCCAACGGGGCACTTTAGGGATAGAATGCGCCGTTTTTGGGCACCGGGGTGCCCGCACAGAAGCTGACAGAGTTCAGAGTAAAGCGACCAACAGGAACACGAATTAAGGTAACCAGCGGTGAATGCAACGGGCGGACATACATCCCCAGGCGATGACCAGCTCGACCAGGCCTGCGCCTGGATCGCGCGCTTGCGCTCGGATGCAATCTCCGCGACCGAGAAGCGCGAGTTTGCCAGCTGGCTGAATGCCTCCCCCCTGAATCGTCGCGCATTCGACGAGATGACTGAGCTGTGGGGCGACCTGGGTGCACTGGGACATATGCCCGTGGACGAGCTGTTCCCGGAGAGCCGCCCGTCCACTCCCCCTTCCCCCAGCCGTGCGCCACGCAAGACTGGCGACTTCAGCGGGTCGGGTTTCACCCAGTGGCTGCTGGGTGGCGGACTGGTAGCCGCCTGCCTGGTGGTGACACTGTGGGTAGGCAACCAGTGGCTGGCCGGCGATGCCCGCAGCCAGCAGGTCTACGCCACCGCGGTGGGTGAGACGCGCACCGTGACTCTCGCTGACGGAACCAAAGTCCAGCTCAATACCAACAGCGAGCTTAGGGTCTCCTACAGCCGCGACGAGCGGCAGACCGCCCTCCTGCGCGGCGAGGCCTACTTCGACGTTGTACGCCAGACTGCCCGCCCTTTCACGGTTACTGCCGGAAAGGCCAGCATTCGGGTACTGGGCACTGAATTCAATGTGGAGCGCAACCGGGACAACACCCGGGTATCCGTTACCGGCGGCGTGGTGGCCGTGAGCGAATCCTCCAGCGCCAGCGGCCTGCAGCCCGAGTCAGTGAAGCTGGCCAAGAACCAGAAGGTCAGCGTCTCCGGGCGGGGCATCAGCCCGGTCAGCAGCACCTCCGCCGACGAGGCCCTGGACTGGACCCGCGGCGTGCTGGTATTTGACCGCACTCCACTGAACGAGGCCCTGGAGGAACTCAACCGTTACCTGAAGGTACCCGCCGCAGCCGAAAGCAGCGTGCGCGAGCGTAAGGTCTCCGGCACTTTCGAATTGTCCGACCCGGACAACACCCTCACCGCAATTGCGGCAGCCATGGACCTGCGCGAGGACCGCAGCGATCCCAACCTGACTCTCTTGTCTCCCGCGTCTAACTGAGTTATAAACTCCCCCCCGGCGGACAATTATTGAACAGCACCCTCGCTGCAACCCGCCATTCCACAAATAAAACCAGATAAGGAACAGCAGCGGTCCCGGCACCCGCGATCCTGCTGGCGTGAAACGGGCGAGTAGATTGATTAGACGGCTCTGGGCCTCTCTTCCACTGGCGACACTGGCAGCGCTTCCCGCGACTGCAGCGGCTGCCGCCTGCCCGGAATCTGCCGTCCACCTGCCCGCCGGCAACCTCGCCAACGCCCTGATCTCTCTCGGCCGCGAGTGCAAAGTTTCCGTTCTGGTGGAGGCCTCTGCGGTCAGTGGCTACGTGGTCCCGGAGCAGCGGCTCGCAGCAACCGACGGGGACTTTACTGCCGCCCTCGCACAGCTGCTTGAGGATTACCCTTTCACCTATCGCCGTATCGGGCCGGCAGCCGTGGCAGTGATTGCCAGCAATGGCCAGCCGCAGGTGGACACCGACCTCACGCCACCCTCAGCGACCGAGGAGGTCACCGTAACCGGGCGCAGCCTGACCGGTACCCACCTGCGCCACAAGCGTCTCGGCAGCTATGCACCGATCGACATCCTCGCCCAGCCGGAGCTGGAGATCACCGGCGCACAGACAATTTCCGAGTTGCTTAAATTCCTCCCGGCCGTTTCCGGCAACTCTACCAGCACCTCGGTCAGCAATGGCGGCAACGGAACCGCCAACGTGACCCTGAGGGGCCTGCCCGCAAGCAATACCCTGGTGCTTATCAACGGCCGGCGTATTGTGAGCAACGGTTTCGGCGGCGAGACCGCAGACCTGAATACCATTCCGCTGTCGGCGGTGGACCGGATTGAAATCCTCAAGGACGGCGCTTCCGCCGTCTACGGCTCGGACGCCATTGCCGGGGTGGTCAATATCATCCTGCGGCGCGACTTCGAGGGACTGTCCGCAAACACCTACTTCGGTACCGCCGAGCGGGGCGACCAGCGAACCACCTCGAATCACCTGACCTGGGGACAGACCTCCGAGAGGGGGCACCTGATGCTGAGCCTGGCCCACTACCGGCAGGGCGAGCTGAAAAGCCGGGACCGGGAACTGTCAGCCACCGCGGACAACCGCAGCCGGGGCGGTACAGACCTGCGCTCCGCCGCATCTCCCAACGGCTACATCACCCTGGCCGACGGAGAGATCGTCACCAACAGCGAGGACGGCGGCTATCGACAGTGGAGCCAGGCGGACCGCTACGACTACAGCGAATTTACCACCGCCCTGGTACCTTCGGAGCGCTGGTCGGCCTACCTGGCGGGCGAGCTCGCCCTGAATGATGACAGCCTCCTGTTTGCGGAAGTCATGGGGGTACGCACCGAAGCCAACACCACCTTCGCACCAACGCCGGTTTTCACGCGGTTCGACAATGGCGACCTGGAAATCAGCGCGGACAACGCCTACAACCCGTTTGGGCAGCCCCTCACCGATGTGCGGAAACGGGTACTGGAGCTGGGCCCCCGGGTACAGTGGAACCTCACCAATACCTGGCGTGCCAACACCGGCCTCAAGGGCGCCTGGGACAGCTGGCAGTGGGAGCTAACCCTCGCACTCCACCACACCAGCGCCGAGGAATCCCTCAGCAACCTGATCGACCCTGACCGCCTGGGTGCCGGCCTGAAAGCCCCCGACAATTGCGATCCGCAACAGGGATGTGAGCCAATTAACCTGCTGGGCCCGAGCGGGAGCATGGACGAGCGCCAGCTGGACTTTATTCGCGCCCGCAGCCTGGTGCGGGGCGAGACTGAAATGCTTGCCATCACCTATATCACCGATGGCATCCTCGGCAGCTACCGCGCCGGTGATATTCCCGCGGCCGCAGGTATTGAGCTGCGCAGCGAGGCGATCGACTTCCGCTCCAGTGATGCGGGCGGCCTGTCCAAAATCGGCGGTATTGCAGCCGGTGCGGCCGTGGGGGACCGCCTGGTGGCAGAGGCATTCAGCGAAATTTCAATTCCACTGATCGCGGAACGCGTCTGGTTCGATGCCGCCATGCGAGTTTCGGACTACAGCGATTTCGGCAGCTCTGCCAATCCCAAGGTCGCGCTGCGCTGGAAAGCTGCGCCAACCGTCATGCTGCGGGCCACCTACGCCACCGGATTCCGCGCACCAAATCTCGTGGACATGAACCAGACTGGCTACCAGAGCCAGGAATTCCTGTTCGACCCCTGTAGCCAAACAGATTCCGGCGCCCTCCCCGGCTGCACCGGCAAGGCGGACAGTTCGCGCATCCAGTTCCTGACCGAGTTCGGCGGCAACAGCGAACTGCAACCGGAAACCTCGGACAACCGGACCCTCGGCGTTGTCTGGACTCCGGAAACGCTGGACGGGTTCAGCGCCACGCTGGATCTGTTCGACATCCGCCAGAACGATGTGATCGATACCAGCCCGCAATACCTTATCGACCAGAATGCCAGCCGCGGGCTTTTCGCCGACCGGGTAATACGTGACGGCCAGGGCGACATTACCAAGATTATTGCCACCCGCCTGAACATCGGAGCCCGCGAAGTGCGGGGCCTGGACCTGGCTTTGCGTTTTGAGCGCAGCTCCGAGCGCCTCGGGCAGGTTCGCTGGTCTTTCAACGCCAGCCACCTGCAGCGCTACCTCAACCAGGCAGCGCCCGGTGCACCAATCGAAGACCTCACCGGCACATTCGTCGACCCGGCCAGTGGCGGCGCCGGCTCACTGCCGGAATGGAAAGCCAATACCGGCATATACTGGCAGCGCAAGCGTTGGGAAGGCGGCTATACCATTCACTACGTTGACGCACTGCAGGAAACTTTCGTGCGCGGCGCCACGCCTGTGACAAGGGAGATCGACAGCTGGAGCAGCCACGACATGCAGCTGGCTTACGCCCTGCCCACGGGGTTTCGTTTCGCCCTTGGCGTGGACAACCTGCTGGATCGGGCCCCTCCCTTCGCCGCCACGGCATTCAATGACAACCATGACAGCCGGACTTACGACCTGAGCGGCCGCTACTGGTACGCCACCCTCTCCTACAATCTGTAAATCCAGTCCCACCCGCCGAACATTGACCGGAACACCGACGGCTGGCACCCCAATAATCTGCCTCAACCGTCATAGGCGTACGAATGTTCGAAGCAACCTTTCCATGCGGAAAAAATGTTCTAGTGTTTTAGCAAGCCTCTGTTGATAGTAGTTAGCAGTTGTCATGGAGGGCACTGCCGAACTCGGCGTAAGGAACCGGTATCAGGAGAGGTATACCATGGACAGATCCCGTCTTTCCCGGGCAATTAAGGGCGCTATTGCAGCCACCGCCGTATCTACAAGCTTCGCCACTTTGTCGTTTGCTCAGGAAGTGGAAGAAGTCGTCGTTACCGGTACACGCATCCAGCGTGCAACCGATGCCACCAGCGCAACCCCGATCAGTGTTTTCGACGCCCAGGCGCTGGAGGCATCAGGTGAGACCACGCTGGAGGATTTCCTCCAGGAAGTGCCATCCATGACCGGTGGCCAGCTTGGCTCCTCGGTGAACAACGGTAACCCCGGCCTCGCCACGGTCTCCCTGCGCGGCCTCGGCTCTTCCCGCACGCTGATCCTGCTGAACGGGCGCCGCCTGAGCTCGGCGGGCCCATCCACCGGCGTGGTCGACCTGAATACCATTCCCACCACGGCAATCGAGCGGGTGGAAGTCCTCCGGGACGGTGCCTCCACCATCTACGGCTCAGACGCTATCGCCGGTGTGGTCAACATCATCACCAAGAAGAACTTCTCGGGTGCCGAGGCATTCTTCGACGCGGGCACCTCGCAGGAAAATGATGGCCAGGAGTACCTCGCCGCCTGGACCTTCGGTGCCGAGTCCGCGGACGGTGACGGCCATGTCATGGCCAACATCCAGTACACCAGGCGCCACGACATCTTCCAGGGCGACCGCGACTGGTCCGACTGCCCCCTGTTCGAGAGCGGCGGTTCGGTGCTCTGTGGCGGCAGCAGCTACACGGTCCCGCCGAGGTTCTTCTCGGAAAGCTTCCCTGGTGGCCCGATCCTCGATGCCAATACCGGGGTGATACGACCGTTCAACCCGGCCGGTGACGCATTCAACTACGCCGAAGTCAGCTACCTGGTCACGCCTCAGGAAGTAGTGACTTTCTACGGTTTTGGCGAGAAGGAGCTGTGGGACTGGGAGAATTTCACCACCTTCGGCACCTTCGGCGAGCTCCTGTACGCCAACCGCCAGTCGGACCAGCTCCTGGCCCCCGAGGGCACCTTCTTCCAGCCCACCGTACCGGCCACCAATCCCGGCAACCCCACCGGCGAAGACGCGATCATACTGCGTCGCCTGGTGGAGACCGGCGGCCGCTCCTTCAACCAGGACCTGAGCATGTGGCGGGGCGTGGTGGGCTTCGACGGAGAGATCTGTAACGAGTGGACCTGGGACATTTCATACAACTACGCGCGCTGGGTCGATTCGCAGATCGACCGCGGCCGGGCAAACCCTGGCCGCTTTACCACACTGCTGGACCCCGCACTCTGCGCCGCCGATGAGGACTGCTCCGCCGCCGTTGCCGAGGCCGGTGTGACCGCCTGGGATCCCTTCCGCCCCGGCACCTTCACCGACCCACTGCAGGATTATGCGCTGGTGGTGAACTCCCCGGTTGAGAAGGCCACATTGAATAGCCTGCAGGCCAACCTGGTGGGCGATCTCTACGACTACGCGTTCCCATGGACCAGCGAGGCCGTGGCCTGGGCAATGGGCTATGAGCGCCGCCGCGAGCGCACCGAGATTACCGTCGATGGCGCCGCCTCCCTGGGTCAGATCTACTTCGTCAGCGGCGAGGACTGGGGCGGCTCCTACGATGTGGACGAATTCTACGGTGAGGTGCGCCTGCCCCTGGTCGACGGCCGCGACTGGTTCGACCTGTTGGCAGTGGAGCTCTCATTCCGTTATTCCGATTACGACACCATCGGCAGCGACACCACCTGGGCCGGGGTTGTTGAATATGCGCCCCTGGAACAGCTGCGCTTCCGCGCCACCTACGCCGAGGGCTTCCGCGCACCGGGCCTGGATGACCTGTTCCTGCCCCCCACCCAGTCCGCTGAAACCTATACCGACCCCTGCGTCAACTACGGCGGCAGCGGCGACCCGGTGCTGCGAGCCAACTGTGCGGCCGACGGCCTGCCGCCCGATTTCGAGCTGGGCAACTCTCAGGCCACCGGCCTGTTCGGCGGCAACGAAGACCTGAAGGAGGAAACCTCCGAAAGCTGGACCGTCGGCATCGTGTGGACCCCGACCTTTGTCGAGGACCTGAGCTTCTCGGTCGACTACTTCGACATCAGCGTTGACGACGCCATCGGTACCTTCAATACCAACACCATTGTCAGCAACTGCTACACCAGCCCCGACTTCAGCTCGCCGTCATGCGACCTGATCACCGGTGCCGGCGCCGTCGGCCTGACCCCGCTGCCCACCAGCCCGCGCCGGGACCAGAGCGGCACCATCGCCGGTCAGCTGCTGAACGCCCAGAACATCTCGACCTTCGAGACTTCCGGTGTCGACCTTGGGGCAGAATACAGCCAGGACCTCGGCCCGGGTGTGTTCAACTTCAGCCTCAACGCCACCTGGCTGGATGAGTGGAAGTTCCAGGCCAGTGAGTTCGAGCCTGAGGTGGACCTGGCCGGCTACTACGGTGTGGACCCGGTAACCACCCGGATCGCCGCTTTCCCCGAGTGGAAGGTCTATACCAGCTTCGGCTATGAGTATGACTGCTGGGCATCCACCATCATTGTGCGTATGGAAGGTGAGGTGGACGATATCGACCCGCGCGACGTCGACCTGGCCACCCACGTGGACAACACCTGGTATACCGACTTCAACTTCCGCTACTTCCGCTGGGAGAACGTCACTCTGTCAGGCGGTATCCGCAACCTGTGGAACCAGCAGCCGCCCTATGTCACCAATTACGATGACATGAACACGCTGCCCCTGAACTACGACACCGTCGGCCGCTTCTACTATGGCCGGGTAGCCTTCCAGTTCTGATCCCTCGCCTCCCCCACTCCGTGCCAGCCGCGGAGTGGGGCCCCGCCCCTCCATCTTCCCTGCGTCTTCCCTGCATCTTCCCTGCATCTGGCCCCGCACCGCATCCGGCGACAGATAGACAGGTCACTATTTGCACCTTTCGATCACTTTTCAATCAATCCAATCCTCCCCCACCTGACAATGTAAAAAAATCGAATTCTTTTTGAGGGGGATGCCACCCCGTTCGTCTTTATCTGTGTTGGGAGGGAAGTGGCCACTTGGGGGTAGCCACTTCCATCATCGCCCTCCGTGGCAAACACTATAAATCCAACGATCAAGAGAGGATTTACAATGAAAAAGAACCTCCTGTCCGTAGCTGTTAAAGGAGCCATCGGCTTCACCGCAGCTGCAGTAATGGTTCCCGCTATGCCGGCCTTCGCTCAAGAAGACGCCACCATGGTGGAAGAGGTTGTTGTTACCGGTTCGCGTATTAAGCGTGCTGACCTGGATAGTTCCAGCCCGGTAACTGTTCTCACTGCTGAGGAAATGCAGGCTACCGGTATCACCGACGTCGGCGACCTGCTGCAGCGCCTGCCCGCCATGTCCGGCTCCCCGATCGGCACCACCACCAACAACGGTGGTAACGGCTCCGTTCAGGTGGACCTGCGTGGTCTCGGCCCGATCCGTACCCTGACCCTGGTCAACGGCAAGCGCACCGTAGACGGTGGCGACTACCAGACCATCCCGGCAGTGATGATCGAGCGTGTTGAAATCCTGAAAGACGGCGCCTCTGCCGCTTACGGTGCCGACGCGGTCGCTGGTGTAGTTAACATCATCACCAAGAAAAACGTTGACGGCATTACCCTGCAGGTACAGAACTCCGACTCCTTCGAGGCGGACGCCGGTGCCCAGGACAGCGTAAGCTTCATCGCTGGCAAGACCTTCGACGGCGGTAACGTCACCTTCGGTGCCGAGTACGTCAAGCAGGAAGAGATCTACCAGTCCGACACTCCGTGGGACTTCTTCCAGAACTCCTACTACATCTACCCGGACGCCTCTGTATTCGAGCGCGAAGGCCCGACTTCCGGTTACCCGCTGGGCTCCTCACGTATTCCTGAAGGTCGCCTGACCTCCGGTGAGCTGGTTCAGCGCACTGACAGCAGCGGCGCCCCGCTGTTCCTGGATGCGGATGGTGAATTCACCACTACCAACACTGGCCAGCCGGCCTTCCGCAACCCGATCTACATGAACCCGGGTGATGGCCTGACTGCCTTCGACGGTCGTACCTACAACTACGCTCCGGTGAACTACATCCAGACTCCTTACGAGCGGGTGAACATCTTCTCCGAAGCCAACTTCGACCTGACCGAGAACACTCGCTTCTACTCCGAGTTCCGCGCCAACCTGCGTAGCTCCGCCCAGGAGCTGGCTCCGCAGCCCTACAACTCCCCGACCGATCCGGCCTATCTGGGTACCTACACCCCGATCGACCCGCTGACTGGCGAGCCGCTGCGTGAAGTCAACGTTGGTACCGCGGACGAGCCGGACTGGGTTTACACTGCCGACCAGACCATGGGCCAGGTAGTAGATCCCATCGCTTACAGCGGTATCTCTGAGGACAACTACTACAACACCCTGGGTGCTCCGATCATCGACGCCCGTCGTCGCGTAGTGGAAACTCCGCGTCGCTTCGAGCAGGAGATCACCCAGTTCCAGGCCATCGCCGGCCTGCAGGGTTCAATCCAGGATTGGGACTGGGAAGTTGCCTACAACAAGGGCTTCCGTGAGCGTGCCGATGCTGACTTCGGCCAGTTCTACGGCCCGAACCTGCGCAACGCCATGGGCCCGTCTGCGGACCTGGACGGTGACGGCACTCCCGAGTGTTACACCGACATCAACGATCCGAGCACTCGCATCAATGGCTGTGTGCCGATCGACCTGTTCAGCGGTGCCGGTGGCATCACCGACGAAATGCTGGCCTACGTCGGCACTACCGTTGTTGACACCTTCACCATGGAGCAGGATCAGTTCAACGCCAGCATCACCGGTGACCTGATCGAGATGCCGGCTGGCGCACTGAGTGCAGCATTCGGTTACGATTACCGCCGCGAGCACATGGTTTACAACCCCGATTCCGCCAAGGTAGCCGACGAAGTAACCGGCAACACCGGCGCGGGCACCGAGGGTGGCTACACCGTGAACTCCGTGTTCTCCGAATTCTTCGCACCTCTGTACGACAACGGTACCCAGGCTGTGGACATGACTCTCGGCCTGCGCTGGGACGACTACAGCACCTTCGGTTCCGACACCGTCTACCAGCTGGGTCTCGAAGCCCAGATCATTGAGGGTGTGAAGTTCCGTGCTACCCAGGGCGAAGTGTTCCGTGCACCGAGCATTGGTGAGCTGTTCGCCGGTCAGGTTGACTCCTTCCCGTCCTACTCTGACCCCTGTACTCCGGACACCTCCGGCAACATCGCGCCGGGCTGTGCCCAGTCTGTACCGCAGGGTGACACCCAGGTACTGGCCAAGGTTGGTGGTAACCCGAACCTCGAGGCCGAGACTGGTGACACCCTCACCGCTGGTTTCGTGATCACTCCGGAACTGCCGGTTGGCGACCTGTCCGTCACTCTGGACTACTGGAAGACCGAGATGGATAACCTGATCACCTCCCTGGGTGCTCAGTACATCCTCGACGACTGCTACGTGAACGGCAACGCCTCCGCCTGTGACCTGGTGACCCGTCGCTCCGACTACACCATTGCCCAGGTTGTGGACGCTGGCCTGAACGCAGCCTCCCTGACCGCCGAAGGTGTGGATACCGAAGTTCGCTACGGCTTTGACACCGAGTTCGGTCGCTTTGAAACCAACGTCCTGTGGGTACACCAGCTGGAAAACAGCCGCGTCGCCTTTGATGGCGCCGAGTCTGAAGAGCAGGTTGGCACCATGGCCGGTAACGGTCAGATCTACGCCCAGGACAAGGTCAACTACTCCGTCAACTGGTACTGGAACGACCTGAGCGTTTCCTACCTGGGTGAGTACATCGGTGAAATCGACGCTCCGGCTAGCTTCATCGACTACACCCAGACTGTAGACGCCCAGCTGTACCACGACCTGGCAGCGGCTTACACCTTCCCGACTCAAACTCGAGTTTCCATGGGTGTAACCAACCTGACCAACGAAGAGCCTCCGTACATCGACTTCGGCTTCAACGCAAGCACCGATCCGTCGACTTACCGTCTCTTCGGTCGTTCTTACTACCTGCGTGTATCCCAAGAGTTCTAATACTCGAAGGACCGCAAGTAGCTAACATCTGAAAAGATGGGAAACCCACACTCCGGTGTGGGTTTTTTTTTCCATGAAAAAAGGACAAGCCAACGCAAGCAGAGGCCTCAGTAATATGTCCATTAAAGAGCCTGAAAGTAGTCACCCCCGCGATGTAAAGGCAGCATGGAATAGCTATTGGAGTGGTGCCTCAACCTCGAGCCGACCCAAAGCCCCTGAAACCAGCCATCCCGCGTTACTGGAACTTTGGTCCGCGTTTTTCGCTTCGACCGGCAAGGCAAACCCACGGTTACTGGATATTGCCTCCGGAGACGGCATTGTGCCCCAGGTCGCATTTGAGGCCTTAGCCACCAGCTCCCCCGATATAACCTGCTCCGACGTGTCCCCGGTGGCCCTCGCTGCTATTGAAAAGCGGATGCCAAGTGTCCAAACTTGCAGCTGCGATGCCGCCCAGCTTCCATTCGGAGCAGGTGAATTCGACCTGGTCACGAGCCAGTTTGGCATCGAGTATGCGGGCCGGGATGCAATCCCGGAGGCCGCCAGGGTGCTGCGTCCGGGCGGACGTCTGCAGTTAGTCCTGCACTTGCGAGGGGGCGACATTTACCAGAAGTGCCGCGACAACCTGCTTGCGGCCGAGGAGTTCATGGAATCCGGCTTTATGCAGCAGGCCCAGACAGTGTTTGACAACCTGTTGGCGACGGGAAAGTCGAAAGGCCGGGACAGAGAGAACCCAGTCGAGATCATGACGCCCGGCATCGAGAAGACAGTGGGTATCATCAACCGTTTCGGACGTCATGTAACTGACGGGACCATTGATACCATCTTCATGACCGTTGCCCGGATCTGCCGCTCTCCCTCGCGCTTTGACTTAGCCGAGGCTCAGCACTGGCTGAAGACCATGTGCGAGGAGATGCCCGGCTACGCAACCAGAATGCGCTCCATGTGTGATGCGGCTCTGCGAAAGGAAGATGTGGACGCGCTGGTGTCCGAACTTGAAAAACATTCGCTCGAAGTGGACTCCCCGAGGCCGATATCCCTGTCAGGAAAGGGGGCGGACTCCGCCTGGGTCATCAGGGCAACTAAAGTCGTTTAATGATGAATGATGTAGAACAATTAGCCAGGCAATTCTTTCAGCAGAGGAACTGGCCAAAAATATTGGAAACCTGCCGGGCGAGCGGGTACCGACAGGGCCTCAGTAAAGAGGTTGATTTTTACGCCGGCGTCGCCCTCTTCCACCTGGGCGAAATCGACCAGGCACAGGCGCTGTTTACCGGCATTCTGGGAGTTGATGCCACCAACCATGAGGCGGGCATATTCCTTGCACGCTGCCACCTTTCCAAACTTGAAAACCACCTGGCCTATCGACTCGCTGTTGCACACAGCCATGGAGTCAGCGACCCCTACTACCTGGATATGGCCGCTACAATCCTGAGCCATGTGGGCATGCCGGAGCTTGCCCTGCCACTGCTGGAAAGCGCGCGCAAACTGGACCCGGTATCGGCGAACGCGCTTTCCAATGAGGCGACTTGCCACCTCCACCTGGGAAACCTTGACCGCGCCCGCAACCTTTTCCATGAACTGCTTACGCGGGAGCCAGACAACCAGCGCGCCTACTGGCAAATGGCAAAGATCACCCGGGCCAAAGATGAAAGCCTCATCGATGCAATGAAAGAAAATATCCAAAAGCGCAAATTGACCGAGGCGCACGCCATATTCTTCAATTTCGCCATCGGAAAGCAATATGAGGACCTGGGCAAGTGGGAACAGTCTTTCTCTCACTACTCCCTCGCCGCTGGCGCGGTAAGAGAGCACCTCAATTACAACGTAGAGGATGACATCAGGACAATCGACGAGATCATCGCCCAGAGCGCTAAAGAGGAACTCGGGGCCCCACCACCCACTGCCCTGTCCACACCGGGCACTCCAGAGCCCCTCTTCATTACCGGCCTACCACGCTCCGGCACGTCACTGGTCGACCAGATTGTCACGGCACATTCCCAGGTAAGAAGTGCTGGCGAACTGCAAGCGGTTGAGTACGCGATCAGGAAAACAGCCGGGACTCACCCCCTGGCACCTATCTCGGCGAATGAATTTAGCGAGGCGCTCGCCAAGCGCGACAAGTTCCGAGACAGCTATAACGAAGCTACGGAATTCCTGAGGGGCCAGGAACCCTGGCTGGTAGACAAGATGCCCCATAATTACCTCTACCTCGGGTTACTGGCAAAAGCCTTCCCGCATGCGAAGCTGGTGCTGGTCAGGAGGTCCCCCCTCGCCTCCTGTTTTGCCATGTACAAGCAGCTGTTCGCGTCGAAGTATCAGTTTTCCTACTCCCTGCAGGACCTCGGAAAATACTACCAGGCCTATTCCCGGCTGATCGACCACTGGAGAGAGAAACTTGGATCGCGCCTCGTGGAGGTTTGCTACGAGGACCTGGTCAGCACACCGGAACCACAGATCCGTGCGCTTCTGGAGAATCTGGGACTGCCATTTGAAGCAGAATGCCTCCGTCCACAGGAGCAGAAAAGAAATGTTATGACAGCGAGCTCTCACCAGGTCAGGGAGAAAATTTACACTTCATCAATAGACCGCCACGAAAACTTTTCACACCAGCTGTCGACTCTTAAAGAATTTTTCAAGCAACACAGAATCAACACACAGTAGAAAACATGAAAGAAGTAGAAGCCTCAAAAATCCTGACCAGTCCGGACTACCTGCTGACCCGGCTTGACCTCAAGCAGGGTAATTATATTTTCACCCAGGTTGAGCCTCGCACCTACACCGACTCGCCGATTCTCGATATGCGCGTGGAGTCTCTTCGCGACAGGGAGATTGCCTTGAAGTTTTCTCATGTCGATGCACTGCTGGAGCAACACGAAGGACCGAGCACCGCGCCGAGATATATCTTCCATCCCGCCTTCACAGGTTCCACTCTGCTCGCCGGCGCACTCCAGAAGCCCGGCGAAGTGCTCAGCCTGCGGGAGCCCTCGATCCTGAGGGAGGTGGCCGACCTAAAGCGTCAGATGATTTTCCATAATAACTTTGACGAGCGAAACTGGCCCGCTTTCGTCGCCAGAATCGTAAAACTGCTATCCAAGACTTACAGCGGTGCAGAAAAGCCGCTGATAAAGCCTACCAATATTGCCAACAACCTGATCAATGACTTGCTTCGGGCCCATCCGGACTCGCGGGGTGTCTACCTCTACACAGATATGGATTCCTTTATCTGTGCCAACCTCAACCAGCCTGAGGAAACCAAGCGCACCGTCCACGTACTCGCCACTGTCTTTGGCCGGGACCTGGGACTGGAAGACTGGATGAAGGAGACTGATTTCTACCGGCTCGGTCACCTGCAGGCTGTAGTGGCACTCTGGTATATCCAGCACCGGCAACTTCTGGAGGAGCTGAAACACAGTGTGGGACGCTTGACGCCCGTTTATTCAAAAGATCTTTTTGGCAAGCCCAGCGACACCCTGAAAAGTATAAATCGCGACCTGAATTTAGGTCTGTCGCAGGAATTCTTATCGGGCGTCTCTGATTCCGACTTGTTTCAGAAGGAGGCCAAGCACACCGCCTCTTCATACGAGGGAAACTCTCGGGCAGAAGGCTACGAGGCACTGGCGCACCAGTTCAGCGAAGAAATCGCCCAGGCGAAGCAGTGGTTCGACGAGGCGACTGGCCGCAAGATGAGCTCCGATGCCATCATGGAAAAGATCGCGACCTACCGGGAAAGCTAATCCAGAAGTTTTTCACTCCAGATGCATCCAAACGGATCCGGGGGCGCGTCATAAAGGCAGCCCCCATTTTTAGTTCTGCTTAGCTTGATTCGTTGGATGAGAGAAAATTTATGATTAGCTCCCCCCTCTACGCCAGATCTCTGGTCGTATTTGGCACTATTTTCCTTTTTGCTTTTTGCTTGCCCGTCAGTGCGGCCTCCGTGCGCTACCAGGATATGTTGATTTCCCCTGACGGAGAATACCTCTCTGCCGTTTCCCACAGTGATGGGAGTGATACCCTGGTAATCCTTAACAGGGACACCTTCAAACCAAACCATGTCGAGGCATTCCCGGAAGACGCGAGAATTATCAGGCATGTCTGGGCGACAGACTCCAGACTGATTGTGGAGTTTGAGCGATCTGGCGGACACGGGGCCATCCCCCCGACCTACACCGAACTCTTCGCGCTTGACGCGGATGGAGGCCGTAAGTTGCTGCTTTACGGCATCAATGCCGGAGAGCGGCAGACCGGAAGCCACATCAAGAAAAGGGAGTTTGCCCGCGCCAATCCTGAAATCTTGAGTATTCTTCCCGACGATAAAAATAATATCCTTATCGCCTACCAGCCCTGGGGGAGAACCGGTGTTTGGGAGGAGCGGGAAAAGATCGTCACCGAGATCAATATCCTGACAGGCAGAACAAGTAACTTCTCACTTGAAGCCCCAACGCTTGGCGCCAGTACCCTGACCACTTCCGAGGGCAAGCCCCGGTTCGCCTTTGGAACTGATGAGACAGGCAGTGCGAATGGATACGTGCGTGCCGGGGCCGAGTGGCAGCCATTTGACCTCGGAAACAACCGCAAAGTGACCCCTGTTGCTGTCTCCGATGATACCCTGTTCGCCCTCAAGGACACCGATGGCGAGCGCGGTATGGACGCCCTGGTTTCATACTCCCTGGCAACCGGCGACGAAATACAGCTTTATTCGTCAAAGGACGCACAGATCTCAACTGTGCTGAAGCCCCTGGACAACGGAGTTCCTTTTGGCCTGGTTCTGGAGGGCAATCCCAAGTCCTATGTGTTCCTGAAGGGCGGAAGCCCCGAGAAGACAATATACAAAGACCTACTGGGTCAGCTGAGCGGCTATGAATTCCGTCTCCTCAGTGCCGACGAAACCCAATCCCACTGGACTCTATCCCTGGATCTGGGACAGGGAAAGCGGCGCTTTTACCTTTACGACAGTAACTCAGCGGAGTTGAAACTGATCCTCGCAGACCAATAGGCACTTTTCACTGCCTGCCCAGGTCGGCGCCGCGCTTGTCCCGGCATGCCGATCTGGGTAACATCCCCCCGCCTTTACCCTCTCCTTTTTGAAACCTCTGTTACCCTGGGGCTAAGCTTAAGTTCTGGCGCCAAGCCCTCACCAGCCCTGGAATTGTACCAATGGATCTGACGACTGCTTTCCTCACGCTTTTGTTTGTCATGGACCCGCTGGGCAATATTCCCGTATTCCTGTCCGCGCTGAAACATGTATCCCGCCGCCGGCAACTTTACGTGATCATGCGCGAGCTGGTTTTCGCGCTCATCGTACTGCTCGCCTTCCTGTATGGCGGCCGTTTCCTTCTCGCGTGGCTTGGTCTTACGCAGGAAGCCATACGTATTGCCGGTGCAATCATCCTGTTCCTCATCGCCATTCGCATGGTATTCCCGATTGAAGGCGGAATCATGGGCGAGCGGCTGGAAGGAGAGCCTTTCTTTGTACCGCTGGCGGTACCATTGGTTGCAGGACCTTCAACCATGGCGATCCTGATGTTGATGACTAACAGTGAAGGCCAGCGATTAATGGACTGGACCATCGCGCTTCTGGGCGCCTGGGGCGTATCTGCCGCTATCCTGCTGGCCTCGGCCCCCCTGGCGAAACTGCTCGGGAATCGGGGACTGATTGCCGTGGAGCGCCTGATGGGAATGGTGCTTGTCATGCTGTCTGTGCAGCTGTTCCTGGACGGCGTGAAACAGAGCCTCACTTGACCCAATAGTGCTTTTCCCTTCCGATAAAGGCCCTTCCGGTACGGCCCGCCGGGCGTAATTTCCCTATTTTCCCGTCCACCCGGCGGCCCCCCTCTGACCGCCTACTTTTTAACCGATGCGATAAGTTGTTTGGATTTTCAAAAAAGAAAATGTACATACCAATATTTAATTTTAAATAGGATGGCATTTCACTTTTATTAACTGAAAAATATTTTCATCCCTCCTTGTCGGCCGTTTTTTATCCTGATAGCACAATTTCTGACCGAGCCCGCCTCATAGTCAACCTATGGACGAGAGTCAGGTAAGTTCCATTAATGATTTTCATGCATTAGAGTCAGCTCGCGCATTAAAGGCACAAACGCTCAAGGCCTTTCAAAATAACTGGCGCAGAGCAGGCCGCCTGTTGAGACAGGTGGCAACAACGGCAAGCAGTCCTCTCTGTTCGGGGTGCCGTTTTGTTCAGTCGCCTTCACAAGGCCGAAGCAATATAAGTCCAACGATTCGAAAGAGGATTTACAATGAGAAAGAACCTCCTGTCCGTAGCTGTAAAAGGCGCTATCGGCCTTACCGCAGCCGCAGTCATGGTTCCGGCGATGCCCGCTTTCGCACAGGGTGACGCCACTCTGGTGGAAGAGATTGTAGTGACTGGCTCGCGCATCAAGCGCACCAACTTCGACCAGTCCGCCCAGGTTGTCAGCATGGACCGCCAGGCCATCGACGCAACAGGCAGCCTGATGATCTCCGACACCCTGCGCTCCACCCCGCTGAACTCGCTGGGCTCCTTCAACGAGCGCTCCGGCAGCTCTGCGCAGTCCAATGCAACCATCAACCTGCGCGGCCTGGGCGCACAGCGCAGCCTGGTTATGATCAACGGCCGCCGCATGCCGGGTTCCCCGAACCTGGGCGCAGCTTCCGTCAACCTGAACATGATCCCGATGACCGCCGTTGAGCGTATCGACATCCTGGCTGACGGCGCTTCCGCTGTTTACGGCTCCGACGCTGTAGCAGGTGTTGTCAACCTGATGATGCGCGAGAACTTCGAGGGTCTCGAATTTACCGCCCGCCGTGGCGAGCGCGCCAACGACGATGGTATCGAGGAGTCCTTTGGTTTCATCTCCGGTATCACCAGCGACCGCGGCAACGTAACCTTTGCCGCAGAGTACAATCGTCGTGACCCGATCTTCGACGCCGATCGCGACTACACCGCAGCCTGGATCCGCGACGATGGCGACGGCCGCCTCGATTCCTACGTGGATACCGATGGCTACTCCTACTACGGCAAGTCCATCCAGATCTCCGATCCGAACACCAAGTACTACGACATCCAGGCCGCCAACGGTTGTGCCGACGATTCCGCGTTTCTCGAAACCGGCGCCCTGGCATTCGACGAGCCGGAAGGCACCCTGTGCAACTACAACTACGCCAACATCTCGGCCAACAAGGCCGAGCTGAACCGCGTTAACACCTTCCTGAGCGCAAATTACGATATTTCCGAGAGTGTCGAGTTCTTCACCAACATCCTGTTCTCGAAGGTGGACTCCTTTGGCCGTTACGCGCCGCCGGCTGCCAAGTGGGAAGACATGCCTGCCGACTACCGCGACGTGCCGTTCGATGTTGATGCCCTGCTGGCCAGTGGTGACATTACCGAGGATTACGAGATCACAGGTTACTACCGCTGGACCAATATCGGCCCGCGCGACAACTTCGTGACTGATACCCAGTACGACTTTACCGCCGGTTTCCGTGGCGACCTGGCCAACGGTGTGAGCTACGAGACTTACGCCCAGAAAGGTCGTTACGAGTCCAAGGAAAACGGTATGTACTACCTGTCCTACCCGGGACTGGATTACATCCTGGCCCAGGGCAAAGACCCGTTCTCCGCCGAGGGCGCGGCCGCCATGCGTGCCACTACCTCCCAGGACAACTTCACTTCCCTCTCCAAGGTTTACGGTCACCTGCAGTTTGACGCCGGCGACTGGTTCGGTGCGGGTGAGACCATCGTCCTGAGTGGTGCTGAGGCTTACCAGATCGAGTATGCCAACCAGTACGACGCCGCTTCCGAGGCCGGCCTGGTGGGTGGCAGCTCCGGCAACTCCGCCGCCGGCGAGCGCGATGTCGCCGCGGTATTCGCTGAAGCGATCATCCCGGTTACCGACCTGGTTGAGATGAATGCGGCTGTCCGTTACGACAACTACAGCGACTTCGGTTCCAACGTGGCGCCATCCCTGTCCGCTACCTACAACGTAACCGACACCCTGAGCCTGCGCGCACGCGCCGGTAAAGGCTTCCGCGCGCCGGCCCTCGACGAGCTGTATGGCCCGTCCGCCTTCTCCGCGGAAAGTGCCACCGACCCGGCCTCCGGCGTCTATCGCCAGTGGGACACCTACTACTCCACCAACGAAGACCTGGATGCGGAAACTTCCACTTCCCTGTCTATCGGCGGTAACTGGGAGTTTGTCAGCGGCTGGAGCCTCGACGTGGGCGTATGGAACGTGGAAGTTGAGGACGTCATCGTCCAGCCTTCTACCCAGGAAATCTTCTGGGCTCGCGCCGGCGGTGTAGCGCTGGATCCCTCCACCGGTATCTACGTCAGCGGCACCGGTGCCGATACCGAGGTGTTTTCCAAGACCACCAACGCGGGCATCCTGGACGTGACCGGTGTCGACGTGAAGCTCGACGGCGGCTTCGATACCGAGTTCGGCATGATCACCGTGGGCGGCCTGGTAAGCCAGCAGCTCTCTTACGAGAAAGACGCTTTCTACCTGGGCCCGGTGCAGGACGTATCCACCTTCAACCTGTACCCCGACATGCGCGGTCAGTTCATGCTGGGCTGGAGCATGGGCATGCATGCAGTTGACCTGACCGTCGACTATGTCTCCGCCCACGACGAACTCACCGAGATCGCCGACAGTGGCTCGCTGTCCAAGAGCGGTGAGGACCTGGACGACTGGACCACCCTGAACCTGGCCTACCGCCTGGATACAGCATCTTTCGGCTCCATCAAGGTCGGTGCTCGCAACCTGACCAACGAGGATCCGGTGCTGGACAAGGATGGCAAGTTCGCTCGAGAGCACTTCAGCCTGTACGACAATACCGGTCGCACGGTTTACGCCGAGTACACCATGAGCTTCTGATGAAGCAACGCTATTCCTGAGTTATCTCGGGAAGGAAAAGGGCCAACTCTGTTGGCCCTTTTTTTTAGCTGTGCTGTCCGACCTGCCGCCGCCCGCCACTCCTGCTATTCCGCATATCCTGGACACAGTATCGAGGTGGCTAAATCATCCGATAGCAGTCGATCAGTTACTGATAAAGGTTTCGGGATCCACTACGCGCACTCCCAGGTCGGGAGTTGCAGCGCCGCGCCTTCCCGGGGACTCAAACCGGAGCTCGCCACCGGAGATCGCCCGCAGTTTACGGGCATAAGCGTTTTCGGTGGCAGGATTACCTGCGAGCAGGAAGGCCTGGGTGAAATGCTCGCGCGAACTTTTGACATCCCCCAGGCGGAAGCTTGTGAGTCCCATCAGGAAGTGAAAACGATGGTCGTCTTCGTGCTGCCGTAAGGCACGTTTCAGCTGTTTTTCTGCGTCCGCGTAATTCCCGTCCTCATAGGCGCTACGTGCCTGGTAGTACAGGAAGTAAGGATTGTGCGCCCGGTGGTGGCGAGCGCGTTTCGCATAGGCGTCTGCCAGCCCGGTTCGACCACTGACGCGATAGAGCCGCTCGAGGTTACTGATTGCCACGAGGTGGGCGGAGTCCAGGGCCAGGGCCTGTTGGTAGCTCTGCTCTGCCTCGCTGACATGCCCTGCGCGACTGTACAGCGCACCGAGGTTGGACCAGAGATCGCTGCTGCCGGGCTGCAGGTCAATGGCCTTGCGCAGGTGCCTGAAGGCCGCACCGTGGTCCCCGGCCTGCATCAGTTCGATACCGCGGTTACTGTAATACTGGGCAAAGGCCTGCCGGTCCGTGAGCCGCCGCTGGTCGTAAACCGGGTCGTAGGCCTCCAGGTTGAAATCCACCACCCGCCGGCCGAGCCTGCTCTCGGACACCATGTTGATGTGCCGGTAAACTACAAAAGTCTGCTCCTCGGCACTATCCCACACCGGTGGAATATCCACCTCATTGAAATAGGCCGCCGCACCCAGCTCCCGTGTCATCGCCACCATCATCAGGGTGAAAGCGAGGCAGTTACCCCGCTGCTGGTGCCAGGTTTCACTGGCCGTGAGGGTACTGCCGGCGTGGTAACTGACCTGGAAGCCGTTGTTGCCAAAGTCACGGACCAGTGCTGCCAGGCGCAATGCGGGACGGGCTTGCGGCGCTACCGTGGCCAGGTAGTCGCGCATCCCTGGTGAGAGCGCCAGCAGGTCCCGCTCGGGCAATTCGGCGCTCGTGACCGGACGGCCGACAATCGCTTCACCGGAGAGTAGGGAAGAGAGATCAGCCGGGGCAGCCGGCTCAGGCAGGCTGGCACACCCGCCCAGACCGAGCAGTACCAGCACGAGCAGTGGGGTTTTCATTGTCATTTTCCCCTGTGAGATCACTTTCTTACAGGATTAAACACTAAATTCGCCGCCTGTGAATACCTGAATGGCAAATTGGCCGGTTTCAAATGCAACCATTCGCCTGCCCCAGAGACTGCTGTTAAACTCAAGGACTTGTGCTGGAAATGCCGCAGGTTGAAACACCGCTTCGGCGGGAATCGGCCAGTGCCGCGGAATTTCCACAACCAACGCGGACCGGGAAGTACCACGCTTTCGCAGAGTGCCGGCGCAGTTGCGACCACCACCGGCATATTGGTCGAGTTTTCGACCGCCCCGTGAAAGCCGGGCCCCCAACTAAAGCTATAACAACTGGAATTTCAGGTTATGTCGTCCAACACACACCAGAACAGCGATGGCTTCTTTGGCCATCCCAAAGGGCTCTCCACCCTGTTCTTTACCGAAATGTGGGAGCGCATGAGCTATTACGGTATGCGCGCCCTGCTCGTACTGTTCATGACCGCGAGCCTGCAACAGGAAGGCCTGGCGTTCACCGTGGCAGCAGCGACTGCCATCTATGGTCTCTATACCGGCGCAGTTTACTTCCTGGGCCTGCCAGGTGGCTGGATCGCCGACCGCCTGCTCGGCGGGCAGCGCACCGTCTGGTACGGCGGCATCATCATCATGTGCGGCCATATCGTGCTGGCCATACCCAGTGACAGCACCTTCTTCGTGGGCCTCATCCTGGTGGCCACCGGTACCGGCCTGCTGAAGCCCAATATCAGCGCGCTGGTGGGCCATCTGTACTCGTCTGACGATGTACGCCGCGACAGCGGCTACGCCCTCTACTACATGGGCATTAACATCGGTTCTGTACTCGGCTACCTGATCTGCGGCTACTTCGGTGAGAAAGTTGGCTGGCACTGGGGCTTCGGTGCCGCGGCCGTGGGCATGGCCATCGGCCTGATCCAGTACCGCAAGACCATCGGCAACCTGGGCGATGCCAGCCTGAAGCCGGAACACCCCATGACCCCCGCGGGCGAGAAGAAGGCCTGGGGCACCATCTGGGCGGTTGTCGCGGCAGTGGCGGCGATCACCGCCCTGACCATGACCGGTGCCATCGCCATCAACCCGGTGGCCGTGGCCCAGTATGTGGCCGTGGCCTTTACCCTGATTTTCTTCGCCTACTACGCCTACATCTATTTTGGCGGCAACCTGACCGAAGTTGAGAAGAAACGCATGTGGGCCCTGTTCCTGGTATGCGTGGCGTCAGCCTGCTTCTGGTCCGGCTTCGAGCAGGCGGGTTCCTCCCTCAACCTGTTCGGCCGTGACTACACCGACCGCATGATCGGCTCCTTCGAGATCCCGGCCTCCTGGTTCCAGAACGTCAACCCGATGTTCATCATCATCCTTTCGCCGTTCTTCGCCGCCCTGTGGATCAACCTGGGCAAGCGCATGATCACCCCGTCCTACGGTATGAAGTGCGCCATCGGCCTGATCATCATGGCCAGCGGCTTTATCGTCATGTTCTTCGCTGCCCAGTACGCTGCCGAGGGCCTGAAAGTGGCGCCCTACTGGCTGGTAACCACTTACTTCCTGCATACGGTGGGTGAACTCTGCCTGAGCCCGGTGGCCCTGAGTGCGGTCAGCAAGCTGTCCCCGCGCCGCTTCGCCGGCCAGATGATGGGCGTGTTTGTACTGACCTACTCCATCGGCAACATCATCGCCGGCCTGCTGGCGGGCAACTTCGACCCCAACAACGTATCTGAGCTGCCGAACCTGTACCTGCAGATCGCCGTATTCAGCATCGGCATCGGTGCCGTGATCGCGCTGATCAGCCTGAAATCCAAGAAATGGGAAGGTCACAGCGAGGTGTCGCAACCGGTAGAGCCGGCCGAGACTGCTGCCAGGACTGTCTGATACCAACAGTATCAGGCAAGGCAGCGTTACCCTAAACGCTGAAATCAGGGCCACTGGCAACAGTGGCCCTTTTTTATGTCCGCACCATACAGCCAAGCCTGCGTCTTGCCCCCTGGAGAGTCCCTTTCCCTCCACTGCACGGGCCACAATCAAGCGCCGGCCTGCACCGGGTAGCAGGCAGTCCTCCGGGAGCCGGTGAAGGGAACTACTGCCCCAGAATCATTCTCCGCTCAGGCAAGCAGGTGAATATTGAGCCAGATGAAGCGGGCCCCGATCACGAACAGCAGGCCGCCGAAGCAGTTCTTGAGCATCCGGGGAGACAGGCGGTGTGCCAGCAGGGCACCGAAGCGCGCGAACAGGGCGCTGGCCAGCACTATGCCGAGAAACGCCGGCCAGTAGACATAACCGCTGCTCCAGGGGGGCAGCAGCGGGTTGCCCCAGCCCTGGATCGCGAAGCTGATCGCCCCGGCCACGGCAATCGGCAGGCCGCAGGCGGCGGAGGTGGCCACCGCGCGCTGTATCTGGACGTGGCTGCGGGAAAGGAAGGGTACGGTGAGCGAGCCACCCCCGATACCGAAGATCGCTGACGCCCAGCCGATGACGCCGCCGGCTGTGGTAAGGCCGGCGGCGCCTGGCAACCTGCCGCCGTCCTCCGGCAGGGGCGCCGAACGCAGGCCGTCCAGCCACATCTTGGCGGCGATGAGGATTGCGAATACACCGATCAGTAACTGCAACCAGGGCCCCGGCAGCAGGTCTGCGGTGACCCCACCCAGCCAGGAACCCAGCAGGATTCCAGGGACCATCACGCGGAAGATACGCCAGTCCACAGCCCCCTTGAGGTGGTGGGTGCGAATGGAGCTGACGGAGGTGACAACGATGGTCGCCAGTGAGGTGGCCACCGCCATATGGGTGAGGATGTCCGGGGCGATACCCCGGGCAGTGAATACCAGCACCAGCGCCGGCACAATAATCAGTCCGCCGCCGACACCGAACAGGCCGGCGATGGTGCCGGCCACGGCGCCAACGGCCAGGTAAACCAGGAGCGTCTCCATTCCCCTCCCCTTCTCCCCTCCCTGCAGCAGGGTGGGAAATCCTTGCGCAAATAAAAGGGTACCCGGCATTCCCGGGTCAACCCTAGGTTTCGATAGCGAGCCAGTCGAAGCCCTGCTGCTGGCAGGCAAAAATGCAGTTGGCCACGCGCCCGGCCGGCTCCGCCAGTGCGGCCCGGGCCAGGTCCACGGTATTGTTTTTCTCGCTGATATGGGCCACGACGAGGTGCTGCAGTCTTTCGTAGCCCACCCGCTGCAGGAAACCGGCCGCCTGCTGGTTGCTCAGGTGCCCGTAGGCGCCGCCCACACGTCGTTTCAGGGATGGCGGATAGGGCCCGTGGGCCAGCATGCGCGGATCGTGATTGGCCTCGAGTACCAGTGCATCACAGCCACTGTAGTGCTCTTCCACGTGGGGTGTCACGGTGCCAAGGTCGGTAAGGATACCCAGGCTGCGCCCGCGGCAGCGGAACACAAACTGCGCCGCCTCCCGCGCATCGTGGGGTACGGCCACCGGCGTGACCTGGATATCAGCCACATCAAAGGGCCGGTGACCCTCGATCAGGTGGACGGCCGGCAGCTTGCCAATGTCGCGGGCACGAAGGGTACCCGGGGTAAGGTAGACCGGAAGCCCATACTTGCGGGCGAGTGGAGCGACCCCGGAAAGGTGGTCGCTGTGCTCGTGGGTGACGAGGATGGCCGACAGGTCCGCAGGAGTCATGCCGAGCCGCGCCATGCGCCGCTCGGTCTCCTTGATGGTGAAACCACAGTCCACCAGCAGGCAGTGCTCGCCACTGGCGACGAGGGTGCCATTCCCCCTGCTGCCGCTTCCCAGTGAAGCGAACCGCAGCGCCATCAGATCAGGTTCTGGCGAATGGCCATCAGCATTTCGGCGGCCCGCGCCCGCTTCAGGGGCTTGCCACTGGTGTCGCGCACCCGCACCTCGACCGCGTCGGGCGTGCTGCGAACCACCACGATGTAGCCGGGAATCTCCGCGCCGGTAGCGCCACCCAGGCCGGTCATGCTGCCGAACAGCGCGGGATCCGTGGCCGGGTCCAGGTTGGCGAGCAGCTGTTCCAGGGTCACCCTCGACGCTGCCTCCGCGCGTTTGTCTTCCTTCTCAGAGCCACCCCAGGAGAACCAGCCACCATCTTCCTCCTCGTCGGTCAGCTCGCGGCTCTCATCATACGTAACGTAGAAGAGGCGCCGGCTATCGTCCTCCAGGTGCATACGGTATGCACCGGAGTTCACCGCATGGGCCACAGTGGCCCAGGCCCGGTCCATGGACAGGTCGAGGGAGATGAAGGGATCCCTGTTCGCCGGTTCACGCAGCTGCACTTTGACAGAGCCGCCCCCGATTGCCTGGGCCACCAGTGACGCCGCCGCGCCCGATGATTCGGCTGCCAGGGCGGTGGACATCTCATCGATCATCCAGCCCTCACGTTCCGGGCTCGATGAGCGTGCGGGCCAGGCCACCTCAGTGCGCGGGTCCTCCCGAGGCAGGGAAAGATGGCGCACGTGGATCTCGGTGGTGTCCGGCTGTACGCCGGACTCGACGCGCAACCGGTACTTGTCCTTGGTCTCCGGGCTGTCCCGGAAACTCAGCCAGGTGGTTTCCATAATGCCTGCTGTGGCATCGGAGGTTGCCAGCTGCAGGCCGGAGGTGCGCAGGAAGAAATGCAGCTGCGGCCAGACCTCCTCGGGCGGCTGCGAAACCAGGACCCAGCGACGGTCGCCGAGCTTCTGGATCTTGACTCGATCCAGGCCGACGTTGACCGCCAGCGCCTGCGGCCGGGGCACTTCGAACTCCTCCGGCTCCCCATTACCGCTGCTGCTGATCTGGGGCACCTCGTAAAGCTCTTCCTGTTGCTTGGGCGTCACACCCTCAGGCATTTGCAGCGGCGGCAGGCTGTCCGCCTGCTGGTAGTCGTTGCTGCGGTCGCGAAAGTAGCCGTCATCTCCAAAGATACCGCAGCCGGAAAGGGCCACGCCGGCGATACAGAGTGCAGCCCTGGCAGTCAGTCTTGTCATTATTGGTTCCTATGCTTCAAACCTTTCGGTCCCGGATTCCCGGCCGCCCCGGGCCTGTCGCCGGGGACATTTATTCAAAGTACGCCGGCACTGCGCAGGGCCTCCCGCAGGGCCCCGTGGTGTTGTGCCGAAAGCGGGGTCAGGGGCAGGCGGATGCCGCTGTCGATACGTCCCATTTCACACAGCGCCCACTTGACCGGGATGGGATTGGACTCCAGGAACAGCGCCCTGTGCAGCACCTGGATCCGCTGGTCAATAGCCCGCGCCGTCTCGGAATCGCCCTTCAGGGCTGCCTCGCACATCTGCGCCACCGCCGCTGGCGCAACGTTGGCAGTTACGCTGATGTCGCCATGGCCCCCGGCCAGCATCAGCTCCAGGGCAGTGGCGTCATCGCCAGAATAGACCGCGAAATCCTGCGGGAGTATTTCGAGCAACTCCCGGGCCCGGTCCAGGTCGCCGGTGGCCTCCTTGATCCCCACGATATTACCGATCGAGGACAGGCGGCGGACGGTTTCCGGCAGCATGTCGACCGCGGTCCGGCCGGGCACGTTGTAGAGAATCTGCGGGATCGCCACGGCCCTGGCAATGGCCTTGTAGTGCTGGTACAGCCCCTCCTGGGTGGGCTTGTTGTAGTAAGGGGTCACCAGCAGGCAGGCATCCGCCCCGCACTTGGCGGCATTTTCCGTCAGCTCCACGGCTTCGGTAACCGAGTTGGCCCCCGTCCCCGCAATCACCGGGATACGGCCGGCCACCTGGTCCACCACGCGGCGGATAACCTCCAGGTGCTCGTTCACGCTCAGGGTGGCAGATTCACCGGTAGTCCCCACGGCCACGATCGCGCGGGTCCCCTGCTCGATATGCCACTCCACCAGGTTGTGCAGGCTGTCCCAGTCGAGGCCGCCGTCTGCATACATCGGGGTGGCCAGGGCCACCATACTGCCGGAAAACATCCTAACTCCTTAACTTATGCCCCTTTGGGCGTGGGGAGACCGCCGTGAACAAACCGGTATGTTACTGATGGCGCCCTGAGGATGCCAGAGCCGGGCTTGCCAACCTCAGCGCCGGTCGCGGCGGCGTTTCTTCTTGCGCTTGCGCACACCGTCGTAAATTCCGGCCTCGCCCGGCGGACGCGTCTTGAAGCGCCGGTGCACCCACATGTACTGCTCGGGCAGCTCGCGAATCCGCGATTCCACAAACTGATTGACCAGCATCGCGTCCCGCAGTTCGTCGCCGGAGGGAATTTCGCCGATCGGCGGGTAAACCTTGACCAGGTAACCGCTGCCGTCCTCCAGTCGCCGGACGGTATAGGGCACCACCAGGGCACGCCCAACCCGGGCAAAGCGTGAAGTGCCGGTCACTGTAGCCGCCTGCTGGCCGAACAGGGGGGCAAAGACTCCCTGCTTGATGCCGTAGTCCTGGTCCGGGGCGTACCAGACGGCCCGGCCGCGCTTGAGCGCCCGCAGCATGCCGCGTACATCCTTGCGCTGGAAAACCTCGGAGTCCTCTCCGTGGCGCTCGCGCCCCTTGCGCTGCATATAGTCATAAACCGCATTCTTGTGCGGCCGGTACATACCATCCACCGGGTGGCTCAGGGACATGAACTGGGCGCCGATTTCCAGGGTGGTGAAGTGCATGGCCAGCATAACCACGCCCTGCCCCCGGGCTGCAGGGTCCTGCAGGTGCTCCAGTCCCTCGATCGTAAAGCGCTGGCGCAGCCATGCGCTGCTGCGGAACCAGGCCATGCCGGTTTCCATAAGGGCGATGCCATTGGACTCGAAGTTCCGCCGCAGCAGGGACTCCCGCTCGGCAGCGGACCATTCCGGGAAGCACAGGGCCAGGTTGCGCTCGGCAATAAGCCGGCGGCTTGGCGCCAGATGCAGCATCGCGCGGCCCAGTACGCGGCCGATGGACAGCTGCCAGCGATATGGTAGCTGGGCGACAAGGTACCAGAGCCCGAACAGCAGCCAGGTGAGCCAGTAGCGCGGATGCAGCAGCGCCGCGCGAAAATGCGGTTTTTCCATGAGTCAGTGGGATTTCGTTACCGGCAGAATGGTAGAAAGCGGCGCATTATAGCGGATAAAAGCCACCCAATGCGCCGGAGGCAGGCCGATTTTGGCGATCGCTGCCGGTATCCGCCAGGGAAACTGGCCAGCAGTGACTACTGGCAGACAGGCAAGCCCGGATGAACCCGGGGCGGGACAGTTTTAGTGGCGCAACAGCGTATCCAGCTCGTCAACCACCTCGCACCAGTCCGAGTCATCCTCAATCGCCTGCTCCAGGAAGCGACGCTGGTTTTCTGACCAGAAAGATGCCTTGGCGAGCTTTTCCTCTCCGGACAGGTGGTGACGCCCCAGGAACTCATCGATGGCGGCATCCTCGGACGCGAGTCCCAGCTGGGCAAACAGGTCGTTGAGCGAATGATGGGTGGAAGTATCCATTGTGACTCCGGCTGCAAATTGCTTTCGAAAATCGACTGTGCTGCACCAATCTACTGATTATAGTGGCTGTCCGTAAAGGGCTACCGGACCCGCAGATGCAGATTGGGGCCCGGCGAACCTCCTACGCCTGCAACAACGCGCGCCATCTTTGCCTCCCTGAATAGCCCGGGGACTGCCCCTGACCTCCCGCAGGGATGACTGCGGAGCAACATGCCCAGCCCCCGCCACAAACCCCAGCCAGGCATCGCCCAGGATGTTTGGTGACCCAGGTCACACTAACTGACGCTTCAGGTCCCCGATCCGCGCTTCGATGATTCCCCGCGCATGGACAGACTGATAGTCTCAATACCGCTGTAAAAATAAAAACTATTCCCAATAAAAGCAAAAGCATGAGGATCGCCCCATGGAAAGAAAATTCTTCAAAAAGACACCCCTGGCCCTGGGCCTGTCAGCGCTGCTGGCTGCCTTGCAGGGCTCTCCGGCCCTGGCGCAACAGGGCCAGGACGCCGGCGAGCGGGAACTCGAGCTGGTGGAGGTCACCGGCTCCCACATCAAGCGCGCACAGATGGACGGCCCCTCGCCTGTGGCCAGCCTCAACGCCGAGGATATCGCCGCCACCGGCGTGACCGACCTGATCGGCCTGTTTACCAAGCTGCCTATCTCCGGCCAGGGCACCTTCTCCACCCAGGCCAACAGCAGTGACGATACCGCCAATGGGGGCTCCAGTGTGTCGCTGCGCGGGCTGGGTGCCGACTCCACCCTGATCCTCGTCAACGGCCGCCGGGTTTCCGTGAGCCCGTTTGCCAAGAATATCGACACCTCCTTTGTGGATATCAACAATATTCCCCTCGCCGCCATCGAGCGCGTGGATGTGCTCAAGGACGGCGCCTCGGCCACATATGGCTCCGACGCCATCGCCGGGGTAATCAACATTATCCTGCGCGACGATTTCGACGGCGTGGAACTGTCCGGCAAGGTGGGCGGCACTTCCGCCGGCGGCGGCAGCGAGAGCAACCTGAGCATGGTGTGGGGTAATGTGACGGACAACAGCAGCCACACCGTTATCGTGGATTACTTCAACCGCGAGGAAACCCTCTACGCGGATCGCGATTATGCCCGCTCCGCCAACCAGGCCGCCCTGCGCCCGGATGACCCCTTTGCCACGGACTTCCGCAGCTCCGCCGGCATCCCGGGCACCATCGCCCTGGCATCCGATCCCACTGTGCGCCTGGCGGACACCTTTGGCAACGACGTCTGTGCCCCCGAGGATATCGACGCGGCCAACAACCTCTGTCGCTACGACTATGCCCCGTTCATGAGTATGGTGCCGTCCACCGAGCGGGTCAGCTTCAACTACCTCGGTCGCTACACCGTCACCGACCGTGTGGAGGCGTTTGCCGAAATCAGCGGACAGAACTCCAAGACCACCGTCAAGGGCGCCGGCAGCCCGAGCTTCAACGAGCTGTTCATGTCCGGCGACAACCCGAATCACCCGTTCGCCGATATGCCGACTCATCCTTTCTATGGGCAGGACCTGACCATGCGCCGGCGCACGGTGGACATCGGTAACCGCCGCAAGGAGGTGGACTCGGACTACTTCCGCAGCGTGTTGGGCCTCGAGGGCGAGCTGGGCAGCAGCTGGAACTGGGAGGCGGCCTACAGCTATATCAAGAGCGATGCCGTCGAGCGGGGCGTGGACGGTTTCCCGAACTCGCGCCGGGTGCAGGAAGCGATCGACAGCGGCCTGTGGGATCCGTTTGAACCCTCGTCCAACTCAGCCGAGGCGCTCGCCTATATCGAGACCACCACCACCCGGGTGGGCAAATCCACCACCCGCTCCGTCGATGCGCAGTTCTCGGGGCCCTTACTGTCCATGCCCAGTGGCGACCTGATGCTGGCTATCGGTGCAGAGCACCGCCAGGACAGCATCAGCGACAACCCCGATGACCAGTTCCTGCGCGGCGACATCTTCGGTACCGAGGCCACCCAGGCCAACGGCAGCCGTGACAACACCGCCGTTTTTGCCGAACTGGCGGTGCCGGTGCTGGAAACGCTCGAATTGCAGGTGGCGGCCCGTCACGAGGACTACAGTGATTTCGGCACCACCACCGACCCGAAGGTGTCCTTCCTCTGGTCACCGCTGGACAGCGTCTCCTTCCGCGGCTCCTGGGGTACGGCCTTCCGCGCACCGTCGCTGTCGCAGCTGGGCCTGGGCCGCACCGATGAATCCCCCAACCTGGTGGACAGTATCCGCTGCGAAGCGGTGGGCAATATCAACAAGGCGTGCGAGCCGCAGGAGTACACCGCAGTCTTCGCCGGTAACCCCGACCTGGGCCCCGAGGAATCCGAGAGCTACAACCTCGGTATGATCGTCAACCTGGACGAGCAGCTGCTCCTGACAGTGGACTACTACAGCTACGATATCGAGAACATCATCGATTCCGACACCCAGTATGTGTTCAGCAACCTCGGCAGTGATCCGGAAGTGGTCGTGCGCCTGCCGTCCGCCGATCCCAATGACCCGGGCGAGGTAGTGACCATTTACGATTCGTTCCAGAATATCGGTGACCTGTCCACCAGTGGCATCGACCTGGACCTGCGCTACAACCTGGACACCGACTACGGCAGCTTCGGCTTTTCCTATGTCATGAATTACATGCTGGAATATGAGGAGCTGCGTCCGGCCGCGGACGGCGGAACGCGCATCAACCGCGAGGCTGGTGATTACGAGCTGCCGGAATTGCGCTGGACCACCGCTATGGACTGGAGCCGCGATAATGTTTCCGCGCGCGTGGCGGTGAACTTCATCGACAGCTTCGCGCAGGATGCTGCGGTGGCACAGCCGGGCATGGGCGATATCGATTCCATGACCACGGTCGATACCACGGTGAACTATTTCGGCTTCGAAAGCGTTACAGTCACACTCGGGGTAACCAACCTGTTCGACGAGGAGCCGCCGATGGATTACGCGGACTTCATGGGCTTCACCCCGAGCGTACACAGCGGTCAGGGGCGCTTCGCTTACCTCTCGTCCACCTACAAGTTCTAATCGCGCCAAACCGCCCGGCCGGTGTGTCGGGCACCAATAAAGAAACCGCCGTTGCCAGCTGGCAGCGGCGGTTTTTTTCTGCCCTTGCGATAACCGGCTCAAGGAGCCGGATTGGGATTGTCCGAATGTATTGCCTCAATCGCCTGCAGCAGGTCGTCACCGAGTTCCAGTTCGGCGCTGGCGATGTCACTCTGCAGCTGGTCGACATTGGTCGCGCCGATAATATTCGAGGTGACAAACGGCTGCCGGTTGACGAATGCCAGCGCCATCTGGGCCGGGTCCAGCCCCGCCTCGCGTGCAAGCGCAACATACTTTTCCGTGGCCAGCACGGCACGCTTCCCGGTGTAGCGCTGGAAGCGCTCGAACAGGGTCAGCCTGGCACCAACCGGTTTGCGCCCCCCCAGGTACTTACCGGACAGGGCGCCGAAGGCCAGTGGTGAGTAGGCCAGCAGCCCGCACTTTTCCCGGATGGCCATTTCCGCACACCCCACCTCGAAGCTCCTGTTGAGCAGGTTGTAGGGGTTCTGGATACTGGCGATACGGGGCTTGCCGCGCGCGGCAGAGAGCTTCAGGTACTCCATCATGCCCCAGGGCGTCTCGTTGGAAACGCCAACCTGCCTTACCTTGCCCGCTTTCACCAGCTCTTCCAGGGCGTCGAGGGTCTCGGCGATTGCAACGCCGTCATCGTCGCCGTGCTCGTAGCCCAGTCGCCCGAAGAAATTGGTCTGGCGCTCCGGCCAGTGCACCTGGTACAGGTCGATATAATCGGTGCGCAGCCGTCGCAGGGAATCATCGCAGGCCGCCAGCACCTGCTCGCGGGAGAGGCGCGGCCCACCGCGCACATGCCCCACCCCCGAGTTCGCCGCACCGCGCCCGGTCACCTTGGTGGCCAGCACAAACCGGTCCCGGTTGCCGCGCGCCGCCAGCCAGGTGCCGATGTACTCCTCCGTACGGCCGAAAGTCTCGGGCCGCGGGGGGACCGGGTACATCTCTGCGCAGTCGATGAAGTTCACCCCGTTGGCCAGCGCATAATCCAGCTGCTCATGGGCCTCGGCTTCGGTGTTCTGCTCGCCAAAGGTCATGGTGCCGAGGCAGATCTCGCTGACCCGGATATCGGTGGTGCCGAGCTGGCGGTATTCCATGGGAGTGCTCCTGCAATTTCTCCAAAAGGGAGATTATGCAGGTTCAGGGAAGGTAAATGTAGGAGCGGCCGCTGGCCGCGATCGCACCCCCCAAAATAACCCCGAGCACGATCGCGGCCAGCGGCCGCTCCTACAAAAAGATCAGGGGGGAACGCGGGATTACTTGAAATCCGCTTCCACCACCGGGCTGGTGTCCGCATCGTAATCGACACCCCTGGCGCCGAAACCGAACAGTTTCAGGAAGTCCGCCTGGTAACCCTTGTAGTCGGTGAGGTCGAACAGGTTGTCCTCGGTAACCTGCGGCCACAGCTCCTCGATGCGGGCCTGGGTCTCCGGGCGCAACTCCTTGTCGTCCATGCGGTAGCGGTTTTCGCTGTCCAGCCGCGGATTGTCTGCGTACAGGCCCTCGGTGTAGAGGCGATAGAGCTGCTCGATACAGCCTTCATGGGTGCCCTCTTCCTTCATCACCTGGTACACCAGGGAAATATACAACGGCATCACCGGGATAGCGGAGCTGGACTGGGTCACCAGGGCCTTGAGTACCGCCACGTGGGCATCGGCCTGCCCCTTATTGCTGATCTCTTTCGCCGCGCGATCGAGGTCTTCCTTGGCCTTGCCGATGGTGGCGTGGCCATAGATCGGCCAGGTAAGCTTCTCACCGATGTAAGTGTAAGCCACGGTCTTGCAGTCATCGGCCAGTACACCGGCGTCGCCCAGGGCCTGCATCCACAGTTCCCAGTCCTCGCCGCCCATGACCTTCACAGTTGCGTCTATCTCCTCCTGGTTTGCAGGCTCCAGGGTGATATCGGAAATCTCCAGCTTGTCGGTATTGAGGTTGCGGGCGGTATAGGATTTGCCCACCGGCTTCAGCACGGAGGAATGGAGCTCGCCGGTTTTCGGGTCCTTACGACGCGGGGAAGCGAGGCTGTATACCACCAGGTCCACCTTGCCCATGTCTTCCTTGATCATCTCGATCGCCTGGGCCTTCACCTCGTCCGAGAAGGCATCGCCATTGATGCTCTTCGCGTACAGGCCCGCCTTGTGTGCCTCGTCCTCGAACGCGGCCGAATTGTAGTAACCCGCGGAGGCGGTGCGCTTTTCCGTCGGCGGCTTCTCGAAGAACACACCCAGGGTGCCGGCGCCGCAGCCAAAGGCGGCGGTGATGCGCGAGGCCAGGCCGTAGCCGGTGGAAGCGCCCACAACCAGCACATTCTTCGGGCCATTTTCGATCGCGGGCTGGGACTTGATGTACTCGATCTGCTCGCGCACGTTGGCTGCACAACCCTCGGGGTGGGCATTGGTGCAGATGAATCCGCGTACTTTGGGCTGGATAATCATGCCTGTCTCTCTCCCTTCTGCTCTGGGATACGGGGGTGGCGGGCAAGCGCCCGCACACCGCGATTGTTCTCTTCTCGGTTCTTTGCCTTGTCCGGCCGCGGCCGGCCCGGCGCACGCACAGCGCCCGGCTTTCAGTGACCGGACATTCTAAAGGCGATGGGGTAACAGTCCATAGGGGGAGCGGCAGCCGCAAACCGACAGTGTCCAGAATCTCCCGAGTCGCGGCCAGACTGGCCAAGATGCCTGCCGCCGGTGCAGAGGCCCGGTCCCACTGCCACCGGAGGGGGCGCCCCGGGTGGCCTGGCGACGGCGAAAACGCCCGCTGGCGTCGCCAGGCCTGTAACCTGGTGGTTGGCACACTCTATGCAATATCAGGGGCAGTTGTCGCAACACCTGCGGTAACGGGACATCCAGTCTGGAAGCTCCCCGGATTGTCCGGGGTCACTGGCGCCACAGAGAGGTAACCATGAAATATTACTCCCGTCACTTCGTAAAACCCGGAGATCTCAACCCGGCCCAGCGCCTTTTCGGCGGACAGCTGCTGGCCTGGATCGACGAGGAAGCGGCTATCTTCGCCGGCTGCCAGATGGGCACCCCCATGGTGGTCACCAAGCTGATGTCGGAGATCAATTTCGTCAGCTCCGCCTTCTGCGGCGACGTGGTGGAGTTCGGCTTCGAGGTGGTGGAAATCGGTCGCACTTCGCTGACCATTCACTGCGAGGTGCGCCGGAAGCAGGATCACGCACTGATCCTGCGGGTGGACCGCATTGTGTTCGTGGCCCTGGACGCAGAGGGCAGGCCCACCCCCCACCAGAAGGCCGGCATGACTCTGGAGCAGGCCCGCCAGGCAACCGAGGAGAACCGCGAGCGACGCCTCGCGGGCTGACACCTTGCCTCCGGGCAAGCCGGCATCGCCCCGGGGACGGAATACCCTCTATCGCTGGGCCACCCCCGCCACCTCCCCGCCCGGGCGGGGGCTATCCCGGTACAGGGTCCCGAACAGCCAGTCGCCGATGGGGTAAGTGATATTGAAGTTGTAGCGGTTCATCAAGCGCGGATCGTGGTGGCAGGTATGCAGCCGCCGCAGTGCGGCCATGCCCGGCAGCCGCCCGAGCGGACCGTCCTCCCGCGTATGGTAGGCAAAGTGCAGCAGTTCGTAATTCAGGAAATAGGCGAATACCGTGGCGGCGTACAACCAGGCCACATTGGACCCGAACAGCCAGGCTACGAGCAGCCCCGACGGCAGTACCGTCACCAGCAGGAAGAAGGTCACCAGCACCGGCGGAAACAGCACGGCGTGGAAGTCGCGACTGCCATCGAAGGCCATCGCATCCTGGTGAAAGAAACGGTGATGGCGCAGGGTATGTCGCCGGTAGACTCCTGACAGCAGCCGCCTGCGCCATCCCGTCGGCGGGTGGTGCATGGGTCCCCGGTGTCCCCAGTACTCCATCAGGTTGATATAGACAAACGCCACTGGAACCACGAGCCACTCGTACCAGAGAACCTCCTGCAGCTGGAGCAGGCTGAGGGCACAGACGGCAATGGTCGCGCAGGTGGTGAAGGCAAGGTGGAGCCAGCCGCTGTAGTACCTGCCGATATGGCGCTGGCGATAGCGGTGGCGGAAGGATGCCACGCGTGGCGGGCATGGGCCGGACTGCGAGTGGTTCATGGTGACCCCCTTTGGCGGTCTGGCCGGCCCGGGCAGCCCGCGGCCGGCGGCTCAGCGCATAAACCTCAGCGCGTGGTGGCGACTTATATGGTGGCGGCTTAACGGAGCAACAGCACTGGCTGCCGGGTTTTCAACAGCATCTTGGCGGTAATGCTGCCCATCAGCAGGTCACGCAACCGGTTGTGGCTGAAAGCGCCCATCACCGTCAGGTCGATATCGTTTTCCTGCTGGTAGGCGATCAGGGCCTCGACGGTATTGCCCTTTAGATTGCTGGCGGTCACCGCAAGCCCGGCCGCGTCGAGTTCAGCACTGGCCCCGGCCAGCAGTGTCTCGGCCCGCTCAGGGTCGCCGACGAATACCAGGTGGCAGGAGATATCCCGGAAGGCCGGGCTGTCCGCCACCATACGCAGGGCCTTGCCGGCGGCCTCACTGCCGTCGTAAGCCAGCATGATGCGGCGCGGCTCGGAAAACTCGCGGTTCACCACCAGGATCGGCTTGTGCAGCGAGCGCACTACATTTTCCAGCTGGGAGCCGAGTCCCTGCTCGGAATCGCCATGCTCCTCGCCGCGGATCCCCAGCACCAGTACACGGATGCTGTCTTCCAGCTCAATCAGCGACTCGGCCAGGTTGTCATGGCGCTGGCAGGTCTCTACCTGTTCCACGCCGGTCATGGTGGCGCGCTCGCGCGCCGCCTGCAGCATCAGCTTGCCTTGCTGCACCATCAGGCGCGAGCGCTGCTGCTCCAGCGCGGTGAGTTCTTCCAGCAATTCCTCCTGGCTACCCAGGCCGATACTGCCGGTCAGGTCCGCTACCGCCGGCACGTTGCCACGCTCGATATTGTGCAGCAGTTTCAGCGGTGCACCGGTGCGCAGTGCGATCCATGCCGCGTAATCACATACCGCACTGGTGTGGCGGGAGCCGTCGATGCAGGAGAGCACCACCGGCTCGCGTTTCTTGCCGTTGACCAGCCCGTTACCCGGGTTGTGGTTATTGTTATGCAGACTCTCGGTCATCAGTGTCCTCCCAGGACCCTCTCGATTTCTTCCGGCTTGTCGTGAACACCGAAGCGGTCGACGATCGTCTCGCTGGCTTCATTCAATCCTACCAGCTCCACCTGGGCACCTTCACGGCGGAATTTCACCACTGTCTTGTCCAGCGCGTGGACAGCTGACACATCCCAGAAATGCGCCCGGCTCAGGTCGATCACCACCTTGTCCACCACTTCCTTGAAATCAAAGGCGGCGACAAACTTGTCGGCGGAATTGAAGAACACCTGCCCCACCACGCGGTAGGTGCGGGTGGAGGCGGGCTCATCCAGCTCCGAAGCCACATACATGAAGTGACCGACTTTGTTGGCGAAGAACAGGGACGCCAGCAGTACGCCGACAAATACACCATAGGCCAGGTTGTGCGTCCACACTACCACAACCACCGTCGCCAGCATGACCAGGTTGGTGGACAGCGGGTGTTCCCTGAGATTGCGGATCGAATCCCAGTTGAAGGTGCCGATGGACACCATGATCATCACTGCTACCAGCGCGGCCATCGGAATGACAGCCACCAGGTCGCTGAGGAACACCACCAGGGTCAACAGCCCGACACCGGCCACCAGCGTGGAGAGGCGGCCACGCCCCCCGGATTTCACGTTGATCACTGACTGGCCGATCATTGCGCAACCCGCCATGCCACCCAGGCTACCGGCGGCAATATTGGCGATGCCCTGGCCCTTGCACTCCCGGTTCTTGTCGCTGGGCGTGTCGGTCAGGTCGTCCACGATGGTGGCGGTCATCAGTGACTCCAGCAGGCCCACCACCGCCAGTGCGGCGGAATAGGGGAAGATGATCTGCAGGGTCTCGAAATTCAGGGGCACCTCAGGCCACAGGAACACCGGCAGGGTGTCCGGCAGGTCGCCCATGTCACCCACCGTGCGGATATCCATGCCCAGGTATACGGCCACCCCAGTCAGGGCCAGGATGCACACCAGTGGGGAGGGCACCGTTTTCCCGACGACTGGAACGTAAGGGAACAGGTAAATGATGCCCAGGCCAGCGGCGGTCATCGCGTACACCTGCCAGTTGGCGCCGGTCAGCTCCGGCACCTGGGCCATGAAGATCAGGATCGCCAGTGCGTTGACGAAACCGGTCACCACCGCCCGCGACACGAAGCTCATCAGGCTGCCCAGCTTCAGGTAGCCGGCAATGATCTGCAGCACCCCGGTCAGTAGGGTGGCCGCCAGCAGGTACTGTAGCCCGTGCTCCTTCACCAGGGTCACCATCAACAGCGCCATGGCGCCGGTGGCGGCGGAGATCATGCCCGGGCGCCCGCCCACGACCGCGGTCACCACCGCAATACAGAAGGAGGCATAGAGACCCACGCGCGGGTCGACCCCGGCGATGATGGAGAAGGCAATTGCCTCGGGGATCAGTGCCAGCGCCACCACCAGGCCGGCCAGGACATCGCGACGGATATTGCCGAACCAGTCGGCTTTTGTGGAAGAGAGGAGCATAGGAGGGATTTACCGAAGTAAAGAATCTGGTCAAAAAAAGGCCGCGAACTCTATCACGGCGGACGCCGGCAATAAAGGCAGGAACTGTCCGGCCCCTGTCCGCCCGGACAGCGGACACCCCCAGCGGACACCCTGGCTCTGCATCAGGCCCACTAACCACCCATAAAAACCCTTTAATTTCATGGGCTTATGTCAAATTCAAGAAGTTGGCACAGCGCTTGCGATAGAGCGGACAACACCGCAAAGGCAAGCCCGAAAACCGTACCCGCAGCAAGAGCGCGGGAGTGCATCCACACCGGGTGGTCAGGGCGTCACAGAGAGGATAGACGCTGCGGGTGCAACAAGAGCCATAGCGAAAACCACAGCGATCAGTAACGGAAAGCAGCAATGATCAGAGACACATCGGGACAGGACATACAGCTGGAGCGCAGGCCCGCCTGGAAAAGTCCACGGCTGCTGCGCCTCGCGGGCGCCGGCGCCGCGGCAGCGGCATTTCTTTTCTGGGGAATCAGCTCCTGGTGGAGCACCAGCTCGGTGGACGGCACCCTGTCCCTGTCCCGGATCAACGTCGCACAGGTACAGCGCGGCGACCTGGTGCGCGACCTGGTGGTACAGGGCCAGGTGGTGGCCGCCAACAGCCCCACCCTGTTCAGCCCTGCCCAGGGCATCGTGAAGTTCGCGGTCAAGGCTGGCGATATCGTCGAGGAGGGCCAGCTGCTGGCCGAGGTGGACAGCCCCGAGCTGTCCAACCAGCTGGCCCAGGAGCGGGCGCTGCTGAATAAGCTGACCGTGGAACTGGAGCGCCAGAAGATCCAGGCCAAGCGCCAGCGACTGGAAAACCAGCAAAAAGCCGACCTGGCCAAGGTCAACCTGGCCGCGGCGCGGCGCGAGCTGAGGCGCGCCGAGCTGTCCATGGAAAAGCAGATCATCTCGCAGCTGGACTTCGAGAAGGCCAGCGACGACCTGGCGCGCGCCGAGCTGGAGTATCGCCAGGCGGTGCAGAACTCCGAGCTGGAAAAAGAGGCCCTGGCCTTCGAGACCCAGACCCTGCAGCTGCAGGTCTCGCAGCAGACGTTGCAGGTGGAGGAGCTGGAACGCAAGGTACGCGACCTCAGGATCGTATCCCCGGTCAATGGCACCGTCGGCAGCCTGGCGGTTGCCCAGCGCAGTGCCATCCCGCCGAATGCGCCGCTGATGACGGTCGTCGACCTCACCAGCTTTGAGCTGGAGGCCGCGGTACCGGAAAACTACGCCGACGACCTGGGCCTCGCCATGGAGGTGGAGATCAACCTCGGCGGCAGGAAGCTGCCCGGCGAGATCACCGCCATTTCACCGGAGGTTATCAACAACCAGGTAATCGCCCGCGTGCGCTTTACCGACAGCCAGCCGGAAAACCTGCGCCAGAACCTGCGCCTGACGGCGCGCATCCTGCTGGAGAATCGCGATGACGTAATGCTGGTCAAGCGCGGCGCCTTCCTCGACCAGACCGGCGGCCGTTACGCCTGGAAACTGAATGGCGAGCAGCAGGCAGAGCGGGTGCCGATCCAGATCGGTGCGCTCGGTCTCAACCAGGTAGAGATCGTCTCGGGCCTGAGCGAGGGTGACCAGATCATCATCTCTGCCGCCGAGGAACTCGATAACGCGCAGGTCATCGCGCTCAAACAATAAATCGCATTGCAACAAATCACACAAAAGGGAACCAGAACCATGCTGAAGATGCACAACATCCGCAAAAGCTACCGCACGGACACGATCGAAACCCACGCCCTGCGCGACTTCAACCTGGAAGTGAAGGAGGGAGAGTTCGTCTCGGTAACCGGCCCCAGTGGTTCGGGCAAGACCACTTTCCTCAATATCGCCGGCATGCTGGAGACCGCCTCTGGTGGCCAGTACCTTCTCGATGGCGAGGACGTCAGCGGGCTCAACGACCGCGACCGCTCGCGCCTGCGCAATGAGAAAATCGGCTTTATCTTCCAGGGGTTCAACCTGATTCCCGACCTTAACCTGTTCGACAATATCGACGTGCCGCTGCGCTACCGGGGTTTCAACGCCAAGGAGCGCCGCCGCCGGATCGAGAAGGTGCTGGAGCAGGTGGGCCTTTCTGCCCGCGCCAAACACCTGCCGGCGCAGCTCTCCGGCGGCCAGCAGCAGCGCGTAGCCATCGCCCGCGCCCTGGCCGGCGAACCCCGCTTCCTGCTCGCGGATGAGCCAACAGGGAACCTGGACTCATTGATGGCACGCCAGGTGATGGAGCTGCTGGAATTCATCAACGAGTGGGGCACCACCATCGTGATGGTAACCCACGATCCGGACCTGGCTCGCCGCGCGCACCGCAATATCCAGATCGTCGATGGCCAGGTATCCGACCTGCAGCACGCCGTCGCCGCAGCGGAAGCCGCTACGGCTTAAGGAGAGCAGCTATGTTTGGATACTACGTTTCACTCGCGATCCGGAGCCTGCGCGGCACACCGGTCCTCAGCGCCCTTATGGTGGCCGCCATCGCCGTGGGCGTGGGTGCGTCGATGACGGTACTCACGCTCAATTACATGATGTCGCAGAACCCGCTGGCCCATAAAGACAATGTCCTCTACGCCGTCCAGCTGGACAGCTGGGATCCCAACGAGGCGTACCAGCGCAGCAATAACGAGATTCCCTACCAGTTGACCTATCGCGATGCCATGGCGCTGCTGCGTTCGGACATCCCCACCCGCCAGGCTGCGATGCATCGCTACGGGTTCACAGTCAGCTCGGACGATTTCGAGCTGCGCCCCTTCAGCGCGGAAGCGCGTATCACCACGCGGCAATTTTTCGCGCTGTTCGACGTGCCCTTTGTCTACGGCGGCACCTGGGACGCTGACGCGGACAGGTCGCCGGTACAACAGGTGGTCCTGTCGAAAGCCACCAACGAGAAGCTGTTCGGAGGCGAGAACAGCGTCGGCCGGTCAATCGACCTCAACGGCGAGCCCTTTACCGTGGTGGGAGTCCTCGATCACTGGAATCCGTCACCGAAGATCTACGACCTCAACAACGGCCCCTTCAACGAAGCGGAGGAGATCTACATACCCTTTGGCCTCCATCGCAAATTCGAAATTTACAGCTGGGGCAACACCAACGGCTGGGCCAGTGGCGACAGCGGCGAGGGCTACGAGGGTCACCTGCAGAGCGAGAGCGTGTGGATCCAGTACTGGGTGGAACTGCAGGACGAAGAGCAACTGGAGAATTACAGGGACTTCCTGACCGGCTATATCCGTGAGCAGAAGCAGCAGGGCCGCTTCCAGCGCCCGCTGAAGTTCGCCCTCACCAACCCCTCGGAATGGCTAGTGCTGAATGAAGTACTCAGTGACGACAACCGCGTACTGGGCTGGCTGTCACTGTCATTCCTGCTGGTATGTGTGGTCAACGCGGTGGCGCTGATGCTGGCCAAGTTCCTGCGCAAGGCGCCGGAAGCCGGTGTACGCCGTGCGCTGGGGGCGAGCCGCCATGCAGTGTTCGTGCAGCATCTGATCGAGAGCGGCTGTATCGGCGTGTTCGGCGGCCTGTGCGGCATCCTGCTGGCGCTGGTCGGCCTCGGCACCATCCGCCAGCTCTCTTTCGGCTACATCGACCAGGTTGCCACCATGGACTGGCTGATGATGCTGGCCGCCGTGGGCATGGCGATTCTCGCCAGCCTGCTGGCCGGTATCTACCCTGCATGGCGGGTCAGCCGCACCAACCCTTCCCTTTACCTGAAAACCCAGTGAGGACAGCACCATGTTGGAACTGAAACCCATGTTGTCCGCCCTTTGGCGCAACAAGATCTCGGCGATGCTGATTGCGCTGCAACTGGCCCTTACCCTGGCGATTGTCAGTAATGCCAGCGTTATCGTGCAGGACCGCATCGAGAAGATGGCTCGCCCTACGGGCATGCCCGTTGAGGACCTGATCGCGGTCACCTTCCAGCCAATCGCGCAGGATTACGACATGCATGGAGCGGTGGTCGCAGACCTCGACCTGCTGCGCTCCATTCCCGGTGTGGTGGATGCCACCCACACCAACCAGATCCCGGTGTCGGGCTCCGGATCGGCCAGTGTGTTCCACAGCCAGCCCAACCAGGAAATTGGCGGCGAGGTGTCCAACTATTACGAGACCGGCCCCCACTTTATGCAGACGCTGGGTATGAACCTGGTCGCCGGTCGCAACTTCACCCCGGCTGACATGCGGGTAGTCCAGCCCAACGAGGATGCCCGCACCCAGGTGGCCATCATCACCCGGCAGATGGCGGATGCGCTCTACCCCGACGGCGATGCCCTGGGCAAGTCTTTCTACAACTCCAATGGCACCGACCCGGTCGAGATTATCGGCATAGTCGAGCGTCACCTGGGCGCCTGGGTGAGCTGGTCCAAGGCGGGGAACGTGATCTTCTTCCCGCGCCTGCAGGAAAACAACTTCAAGCGCTACATGGTCCGTGCCGAGCCCGGCCGGCGCGACGAAGTACTGAAAGCGGTGGAAAAGCAACTTGCCGAGCGCGACCCACAGCGAGTGATGCATATCGAGACGCTGTCCGAGCGGCTCGAGCGCAGTTACATGAGCGACAATGTCATGGTCAAGGTGCTGTCGGCAGTCGTGACCCTGCTTACCTTTATCGTCGCGCTGGGGATCGTGGGCCTGACAGTGTTCTGGATCAACCAGCGCCGCAAGCAGATCGGGGTGCGCCGTGCGCTGGGTGCCACCCGCGCCAACATCAGCCGCTATTTCCTGGTGGAAAATAGCCTGATTGCCGTGACCGGACTGGCGCTGGGCATGGCCGGGGCGCAGATCGCCAATCACTTCATGGTGTCCTCCTACTCGCAGCCCGCGCTGTCGTTGCCCGTGCTGTTGGTCTGTGCGTTAATACTGGTGAGCGTCAGCCTGGTGGCCGCCCTGGTCCCCGCCCTGCGCGCTGCCAATATCTCGCCGGCCACGGCCACCCGCAGTGTGTAGTTGAGACCCTCCAGGCTAACTGGACAACGGGCGCTCGCGCCCGTTTTTTTATGTTTGACCAAGCGATACCGGTAATGGACAAGATCCTCATTATTGACGACAACCCCGGCGTGGTCTCCGCGCTGGAGCTGCTGCTGTCGCTGCACGGCATGGAGACAGTCAGCGCGGTCACGCCGACCGCCGGCATCCAGCTCCTGCAGCAGCACCGGGATATCCGCCTGGTAATCCAGGATATGAACTTCACTGCGGACACCACCTCCGGTGAGGAGGGGCGGGAACTGTTTTTCGCGCTGCGGGAGATAGAGCCGGACCTGCCGGTAATCCTGCTCACCGCCTGGACCCAGCTGGAGATGGCAGTGGAGCTGGTCAAGGCGGGGGCAGCCGACTACCTGGGTAAGCCCTGGGATGACAACAAGCTGATTGCAACAGTCAACAACCTGCTGGAACTGCGCGAGCTGCAGGAGCAACAGCGCCAGGCGCAGAGCCACGCCCGGCGCGAGCGCCAGGAGCTAGAAGAACAGTTCGACCTGCAGGGCATCGTCTATCGCAGTAACGCCATGCAGAAGCTGCTGGAGATGGCCACCCAGGTGGCCCGCTCGGACGTGCCGGTCCTGATCACCGGCCCCAACGGCGCCGGCAAGGAGAAAATCGCCGATATCGTGCAGGCAAACTCTCCCTTGCGGGACGGCCCCTTCCTAAAGGTGAATGTCGGCGCCCTGCCGGAGGACCTGATGGAAGCCGAACTGTTCGGTGCCGAGGCCGGCGCCTACACCGGTGCCGGCAACCGGGCGCGCGTGGGGCGCTTCGAGGCTGCCGACGGCGGCACCCTGTTCCTCGACGAGATCGGCGAGCTTTCCGCCAGCGGCCAGGTGAAGCTCCTCAGAGTGCTGCAGACCGGGGAGTTCCAGCGGCTCGGCAGCAGCCAGACGCGCCGGGTAAAGGTCCGGGTAATCAGTGCCACCAACGCCGACCTGGCGCGCCAGATCGGCGCTGGGGAATTTCGCCAGGACCTGTTTTACCGCCTCAATGTCATCGAGCTGAAGCTCCCGCCCCTGTGCGAGCGCCCCCAGGACATACTGCCGCTGGCTCGTCGGTTCCTCGGCGAGACGGGGCAGAAAAGCCTCTCGCCGCAGGCGGAAACGGCGCTGCGGCAATACGACTGGCCGGGCAACGTGCGCGAGCTGCAAAACACCATGCAGCGCGCCGCCGTGCTGAGCAAGGGGGACACCATCGATCCGGATACTCTCTCGCTACCCGAACCGAGCAGCAGCACCAGCGTGGACCTGAGCTTCGAGCCCGACCGCGAACTGCTGGAGCGCACCCTGGCTGGCTGTAACGGGGTCATCGCGCAGGCCGCGCGTGAGCTCGGCCTCAGCCGGCAGGCGCTCTACCGGCGCCTGGACAAGTACGGGATTTCCTACTGATGCGGTTGCAGCTTAGTCTCGAAGCCCGCCTGTTCGCTGTCGGTACGATCGCGGTACTGGTCGGCGCAACCCTGCCGCAGTTACTGCAGGGGCTCGGCGCCGGTCTACGGCTTGGCTGGAGTGCAGGGCTGGCCGCGGCCCTGGTCGTACTGGTCCTTCTCCTGCGGCTGGTGATCCGGCCGCTGAACCAGACCCTGCAGGCGCTCGAGGGTGGCCTGCTGAATTTCCGCGACGGCGACTTTTCTGTATCCCTGGCCATCAAGCGCAACGATGAACTGGGCCGCCTGGCGCTGCTGTATAACGACGCGGGCGAGATACTGCGACGTGAACGCGCCCATATCTACCAGCGCGAGCTGCTGCTGGACACCATGATCCAGAGTTCACCCCACACCCTGCTACTGGTGGACCAGGGGGGGCATATCATCTATGCCAATGCCAGCGCCCGCCACCTGCTGCACAGGGGCAAACCCATCACCGGCATGCTGCTGGCGGACCTGCTGGAAACCTGCCCGCCCGAACTGGGACGGGCAATCCGCAGTGGCGAGGACGGCCTGTACAATTACAGCGACGAGCACGGCGGCCACTCCCAGCACGTCAGCAACAGCGTCTTTGTGCTGAACGCCCAGCGGCACCGGCTGGTCCTTATCCGCGAGATGACCCGGGAACTCACCCGCGCAGAGGTGCAGGTCTGGAAGAAGGTCATTCGCCTTATCAGCCATGAACTCAACAATTCCCTCGCCCCCATTTCCTCCATGGCGCACAGCGGTAAGCTGCTTGCACGACAGCCCGACAAGCAGGAGATGCTGGAGCGGGTCTTCGACACCATCGCCGAACGCTGCCAGCACCTGACCGAATTTACCCAGGGATACGCGCGCTTCGCCAAGCTGCCGGCGCCGAGCCGCGAGGAAGTCGACTGGAAAAAACTGATCGAGCGGATCGAGCCTCTCCACCACTTTACCCTCTACAACAAATTACCCAGCCGCCCGGGCTTTTTTGACCCGGTGCAAATTGAGCAGGCCCTGCTGAACCTCTTCAAGAATGCCGCCGAGGCCGGCAGCAGCCCGGAGGACACGGAGCTGGAGATAAGAGCCGACCGCAATGGGCAGACCATACTCGTGCGCGACCGCGGCGCCGGGATGGGGGAGAAGGTCCTGCAACAGGCGCTGTTGCCCTTCTACTCCACCAAGCCGGATGGGATGGGGCTGGGGCTCGCCCTGTGCCGGGAAATAGTCGAGGCGCACGAGGGCAATATACAGCTGCACAACCGTGCGGGTGGCGGCTTGCAAGTGAGCCTGTTCCTCCCCTGGCCCCAGTCTCCCCAACCCTGAGAGTTCTCTCTGGTGGCGGCCCCAGCCAGGGCTTTTTCTTTCGCGATCTGCTGCCCCGCAGCCAGTGGAGGTAACAGCGACGGCAAAACCCGGGGCTCCGGCCACACACTCCTTGGATACGCACTGCCAACAGGGATGCGCCCCCTGAAGCCTGAACGCAAGTGATTCGCACCTGCACCGCCTTTCTCAGCCACCCGATTGCGCTACTCTGCGCCCCTGCCCTGGACTAACCTGTTAAGCGGAACGCCATTGTTAGGTCATTTTCCGAAGAGGTTATTCGATCATGAGCAATGACAAGCGGAACATCTCGCGGCGCAAGTTTCTCAAGCTCAGCGGCTGCGCCGCAGTGCTGATACCGGCAGCAATCATCGCCACCGATCGCAGTGTGGCCCAGGGCAAGGCCAGTAAGGAAGCAGTGAAATACCAGGACACGCCCAAGAACGGCCAGAAGTGCAAGGACTGCCAGTTCTGGGTAGATCCGGATGCCTGCCAGGTGGTGGAGGGGACTATCAGTCCCGATGGCTGGTGCAATCTCTACGTCAAGAAACAGTAGCCGGAGCCGGCCCGGCCGTCACGCCGGGATAGACTGCCCACCCCGCAGCTTGTTGATATCCGCCCGCGGCGGTGCACCGAACATGCGGCTGTATTCGCGGCTGAACTGGGACGGACTCTCGTAACCCACACGGTAGCTGGCAGATGCCGCCTCAAGGCCCTCTGCCAGCATCAGGCGACGAGCCTCGTGCAGGCGCAGCTTCTTCTGGAATTGCAGCGGGGACAGGCGCGTTACCTGCTTGAAGCTGTGGTAGAGCGACGACTCACTCATGTTTGCGATTCCCGCGAGTTCGCGCACCCGTAGTGGCTCGGCATACCGCTCCTGTAGTATCCCTATCACCCGGGCGATACGGCTCGACTGGCTGTCCGCCACGGACAGCTTGCGCAGGTGAGGGCCCATTTCGCTCACCAGCACCCGATAGATCAGCTCACGACGGGCGAGCGGTGCCAGGATCTTTGCGTCCGCGGGGGTATCCGCCAGCTCCACAAGCCGCGAAAGCGTCCCCAGAATACCCCGGTTGATCCTCGCAACCCGCAGCCCGCATGAGCTGTCGTCGCAGTTGCCTCCACTCTCCAGGGCCGGAGCGCGCTCGCCCAGCTCCAGCACCAGCTCTGACACCTCGGCGGGATCGACGGTCAACTTGATTCCCAGGTGGGGAGACTTGGGGGAGGCTCCAAGGACATGGCCAGTCACCGGCATATGCACCGAGCAGGCGAGGAAGTTGAGGGGCCCGTAAACCATTTCCCGGTCCCCGAACTGCATCAGTTTGTTGCCCTGCACGATAAAGCCGAGGCAGGGCTCCAGCACCGACGACGTACAGTTGAGATCACTTTCCGCGCGGAATAGCGTCACGCCTTCCACGGGGGCCTCCAACAGTCCCTCACCAGGCAACAGGCGCTGCATGGTCGACGCCAGGCGCTGGCGAGCGGGCTCCAGGGTAGCATCGGCCACGGCCGGCCCTGAGTGCAGTGTTGGCATTGCGCCCATCTGAGGCTCTCCCGGCCGGCATTCCGGCCCTTCTACTCAAGGCCCCCAGTATACGGAATTTTCACTGACTCATTCACATGAATTGCAGGATCGGGCAACCACTGGGAAGAATCAAGCAAATGCCAGCCTTTTCGCGAAATCCAGTCTAAAAACCACTTATCAGGAGAATTTTTTTGCACCACTGATCAGGGTGGTTGTACAGGGCAACCACTGGGCAGAAGCGCACAAGGAGGATCGGGCAATTCAGCCCTGACCCGTTCATTCTTGTAGGCCGACCCCTTCCACTCCCCGGGGAGCACAAATCAGGGCTTGTTCACCCCCTCAAACCTGGCGGAAGGAAAGACGAGCACGTAAAACCTGGTGAGCAGAGCGAGAGGCAGACAGGTGAACAGGATGATCAGGCCGAGCATCCCCCGCATAAGGTCACTCCCCTCCTCGTTACGCTCTTGGCTGTCAGCCAGGTAAGCGCGGTAACAGTGATCCCGTCCGTCGAGGGGATAGAAAGTGAAGTCGATTATCGACTCCATCAATTCCCAGTAAGGCCGCACCGGCGTCTCGCTGACGCGGGCGAAATAGCCTGTCCGGGCAGATATTGTGGAGTCCGGGTTACCGCCGGCAATCGCATTTCCGAGCTGGTCGATGGCGACCAGCACACCACCTATCCAGCTCATTGTGCTGCCCCGGTACTCTTGCACTGATTATCCGCGACCCGCCCAGCTGATTCGCTGGAGGCTTCCTGCTCGCGCCGGGAAACAGCCGGTGAGGACAGAAGTACTGCGCTCACCCTTCAAGCGGCAACAGAAAAGTTATTTCGACCAATCGTAGAAGCCGGCGTGATAAACCGGCTTCAGGACAAATGGCGAGTAGGGACCCGCGCACCAGGCTCCGGTGTCGAGCTGGTAACAGTGGACCCCGCCGGCGAAACACTGGGAGGCATCCGCCACCAGAGGATCACCTGTCAGGCAGGTGCGCGGGAATGCCGGCGTCTCTTCGACCGGCACGGAGCGGTAGCCGTACATCGGCGGTGCCCCACACAGGTCGCCCCAGAAACCGTCCAAGCTGGTGCCAGCACAACCAGCCAGCAGGCAGCCGGCCGCAAGCAAACCCATGGCTGGTTTATTTCTCATAGACTATGCACCGTTTGCCCCCGGATATATCGAAGCACTGTGCCGTGGGCGGACAGATCGATCCCTCTGCGAGCTCCTCGGCATCGCCCGGACAGGAGCCGTAATTGGCGCGCGGCTCCGGCGCGGGTGCGCGGTACTCTGCAGCCCGGGGTACAGGGGGGTTGTAAGGATAGACGACCTGGTCGCGGGGATCGGGAGTACCGCAACCAGCGAGCAGGGCTGCCGAAACGGCGGAAAACAGGATGCTGCGCTTTAGCATAAGAAGATCACCTCAATATTGCTGCGGTGGTCGATTTCCGGTTCCTTCCGCCGAATTGCGGCATCCTTTCCCGGCACTCCCCCGGGCTCGCGGCCAGCGGGAATACCCGTTTACAACAAGCTACCTTCCGCTCTCTGTCAGTAAACCCGCATGATCGGGAAAAACCAACAGGGCGAACCGACTTTTCTCAGCTCCGAGTCCACCGAACATTGCCGACTGCTGGATGGCGGCAGGTAAGCGTTGGGCTGGTAGTACCCCACCTCGACAAAGTTTGCGCTGGGTCGGACATCGTCCGGGTCGAAGAAGAAGGGGTCATTCCGGCCATCGGATTCGACCGGGGCAAAGATGCATCCCTGCAGTGCCGAGGCCAGCATCGCAGAAAGAGCGAACATCCCTATGCGCTTCATTTCCGAATACCTCACAGTTTCGATCTGCGCTTTTAGCGGTCACACCCCAAGTTTAGCTGGCGTGTGATTGTGCTTGGCCGCGGACGGGAAGATATGCGCGCGTTTCAACATCAAGCGGGGGAGGCGGGGCGGAAAAGCGGGAAGGATGCAGGAGAAGGGGAATTAAATGACAGGAGGGAGAGGAAAAAGGCGACCGGCCCACGCCGGTCGCCCGAAACGGTCACCCGTTTTTACAACAGCAGGCGGCGCACGTCTGCCAGCATGCTGACGAGGTAGGTCAGGAAGCGGCCGGCATCACCGCCATTCACGGCGCGGTGATCGTAGGACAGTGCCAGCGGCAACATCTTCCGCGGCACGAACTCCTGGCCATTCCATTCCGGTCGCACCGCGAGCCTGGACACGCCGAGGATACCCACCTCGGGCGAATTGACGATGGGCGTAAAGCCGGTACCGCCGATAGCCCCCAGGCTTGAAATGGTAAAGCAGGCGCCCTGCATATCCCGGGGCTTCAGCTTGCCATCGCGGGCGGCTGCCGCCATGGCACTGGCTTCCTCAGCCAGCTCGTACAGCCCCTTCTTGTCCACGTCGCGGATGACCGGCACCACCAGCCCCTTGGGCGTATCGACGGCCATGCCAATGTGCACGTAATCCTTGCGCACGATGTGCTCGCCGTCGTTGTGCAGCGACACATTGAAGCTTGGCTCCGCACGCAGGGCGGCGGCAGCCGCCTTCAGCAGGAACGGTACCGGTGTCAGCTTCACGCCGCGTTTTTCGGCTTCCGCTTTCATGGACTTGCGGAAATCCTCCAGCTCGGTGATATCCGCATCGTCGAACTGGGTGACGTGGGGCACATTGAGCCAGTTGCGAGCCATATTGGCAGCAGTGAGCTTGTGAATCTTGCTCATCGGCTCGACATCGACCGGGCCGAACTGGCTGAAGTCGATTTCCGGCATCTTGGCGATACCCAGGCCACCGCCGACACCTACGGCACCGCTCTCAGCCTTCTTCACCTGCTCCTTGATATAGGCGTGCAGATCGTCCTTGGTGACGCGGTTGCGCGGGCCGGACGGCTTCACCTTGGTCAGGGTGACGCCCAGTTCCCGTGCCAGCTTGCGCACTGCCGGGCCGGCATACACTTCCGCGGCGGCGGTCAGGTCGCGCTCCAGGGAATGATCCTTCTGCGGCGCGGCGGGCGGCTCGGTGGTGGCGCCGGACTCCGGCGCCGGAGTGCTGGCCGGTTCCTCCCTGGGCGCTTCCTTTTTCTCGGGCTTTTTTTCGGCCTTGGCCGCGGGCGCGCCGCCGGATACCACTTTCATCACACCCAGCTTGTCGCCAGTGGAAACCTTGTCACCTTCCTTGACGTCGATGGAAACCACGGTGCCGGCGAAAGGTGCCGGCACGTCCATGGAGGCCTTGTCACCTTCCACGACGATCAGGGAATCCCCCTCGGCCACCTCATCGCCCGCCTGCACGCTGATCTCGATCACGTCCACGGCATCGGCGCCGCCCAGGTCGGGCACGGTTACGGTCTCTTCCTTTTCCTCGCCGCCGGTCGCAGGTGCCTCTTCCTCTTCAGCCTGGCCGGATTCATCGGCCGGCTGGTCCCCTGACGATTCTTCCGACTCCTCCTCCGCGGCCGACTCCTCTTCGGCCGCACCGCTGTCGTCACCGGCATCGGTTTCAATCTCACCGATTACATCGCCCTCGGAGACCTGGTCGCCCTCGGACACGGAAATACTGAGGATCTTGCCGGCGTATGGCGCCGGCACGTCCATGGAGGCCTTGTCGCCCTCCACGACGATCAGGGAATCCTCTTCCGCAACAGTGTCCCCCACCGCTACGGAAATTTCGATCACATCTACCTGATCGGCACCGCCGAGATCAGGCACCTTAATGACTTGTTTTGCCATGCTTCTGCCTTCCTTATCCGGCGTGCCTTACGCCAGGCGCGGGTTTGTTTTTTCCGGATCGATGTTCAGTTTCTTGATCGCGTCAGAAACTTCTTTTTCATCGATCACGCCCTGTTTTGCCAGGCCGTTGAGGGCGGCGATAGCGACGTAATTGCGGTCCACCTCGAAGAAGCGGCGCAGCTGTTCGCGGCTGTCACTGCGACCGTAGCCATCGGTACCCAGCGTGGTCAGGTCGCCGTCGATAAACTCACGCAGCGGCTCGACATAGGAGCGGATATAGTCGGTGGAGGCAATCACCGGGTTTTCGTTACCGTCGAACTGCTCGGTAATCCACGCCTTGCGCGGCTTCTCGCCCGGATGCAGCATGTTCCAGCGTGCCACGTCCTGTCCCTCGCGGGCAGCCTCAGTGGCGGAAGTCAGGTTCCATATGTCGGAGGTCACACCGAACTGGTCGGCGAGGATATCCGCAGCCGCGAGTACCTCGCGCAGGATGGTGCCGGCACCGATCAGCTGCACGTGTTTTTTGGCAGCCTTGCCCTTGCCCGGCTTCCGGGAGTTGCCTTCCAGCTTGTAAATACCGCGGATGATGCCCTCTTCCACGCCCTGCGGCATTTCCGGCTGGAGGTAGTTCTCGTTTTCGATGGTGATGTAGTAGAAGACATTCTTCCTGTCTTCGTACATTTCCTTGAGGCCCTGCCGGACAATCACGGCGAGGTCGTAGCCATAGGCCGGGTCGTAGCTCTTGCAGTTGGGGATGGTGGAGGACAGCACATGGCTGTGGCCATCCTGGTGCTGCAGGCCCTCGCCGTTCAGGGTGGTGCGGCCGGCGGTTGCCCCGATCAGGAAGCCGCGCGCCTGCATGTCGCCGGCAGCCCAGGCCAGGTCGCCAATGCGCTGGAAGCCGAACATCGAGTAGTAGATGTAGAAGGGCACCATGGGCACGCCATGGTTGCTGTAGGCGGTGGCCAGTGCCATCCAGGCGGACATGGCGCCGGCCTCATTGATGCCCTCTTCGAGCACCTGGCCCTTCTTGTCTTCCTTGTAATACATGATCTGGCCGTGGTCGACCGGCGTGTACTTCTGCCCCTGGGATGAGTAAATACCCAGCTGGCGGAACAGGCCCTCCATACCGAAGGTGCGGGCTTCATCGGGCACGATGGGCGCCACGTTCTTGCCCATGTTCTTGTCTTTCACCAGCGCAGAGATCAGGCGCACGAACGCCATGGTGGTGGAGATTTCCCGGTCGCCGGAGCCCTTGGTCAGTGCACTGAAGGCATCCAGTCCCGGGATTTCCAGCTTCGCCACCTCGGTGCTGCGTGACGGCACCGGGCCACCCAGGCTCTTGCGGCGCTCGGCCATGTACTTCATCTCCGGGCTGTCCGGCGCCGGGCGATAGTACGGGACTTCCTCGATTTCCTTGTCGGTAATCGGGATGGCAAAGCGGTCGCGGAAGCGCTTCAGCGCCTCGGTGTCCATTTTCTTGACGTTGTGGGTATCCATCGCCGCTTCACCTGCGGCTCCCAGGCCATAACCCTTGACGGTCTGCGCCAGGATCACGGTGGGCTTGCCCTTGCTGGCCATGGCCTCGGCATAGGCCGCGTAGACCTTGTAGGGGTCGTGGCCGCCGCGGTTCAGCTTCATGATCTCGTCGTCGGACATGTCCTTGACCATCTCGAGCAGCTCCGGGTATTTGCCGAAGAAATGCTCGCGGGTATAGGCGCCGCCGTTGGCCTTGAAGTTCTGCATCTCGCCATCGACCACCTCGTCCATGACTTTCTGCAGCAGGCCCTTGTCGTCCTTCTCCAGCAGCGGGTCCCACAGCCGGCCCCACAGCACCTTGATCACGTTCCAGCCAGCGCCGCGGAAGACTCCCTCCAGTTCCTGGATAATCTTGCCGTTGCCCCGCACCGGGCCGTCCAGTCGCTGCAGGTTACAGTTGACCACGAACACCAGGTTCTCGAGGTTTTCGCGGCCGGCCATGGAAATGGCACCCAGGGTTTCCGGCTCGTCACACTCACCGTCGCCCAGGAAGGCCCAGACCTTGCGATCACCGCGCGGGGACAGCCCGCGGGCAGACAGGTAGCGCATGATGTGCGCCTGGTAGATGGCCTGGATCGGGCCCAGGCCCATGGATACGGTGGGGAACTGCCAGTACTCCGGCATCAGCCAGGGATGCGGGTAGGAGGACAGGCCGTTGCCGTTCACCTCGCGGCGGAAATTATCCAGCTGCTCCTCGTCGAAGCGGCCCTCCAGGTAAGAGCGGGCGTAAATGCCCGGGGCGCTGTGGCCCTGGAAGAAGATCAGGTCGCCCCGCTCCTCGCCCTCATTGCCGCGGAAGAAGTAGTTGAAGCCCACGTCGTAAAGGGTGGCGGCGGAAGAGAAGCTCGCAATATGGCCGCCCAGGCTGTCACTGTTGGAGTTTGCCCGCACCACCATGGCCAGCGCGTTCCAGCGGATCAGCGAGCGGATGCGGCGCTCCATGAAGAGGTCGCCCGGCATGCGCTTCTCGGCAGTGGGGGGAATGGTGTTGCGATAGGGCGTGGTGATTGCCGCGGGCAGCTTCACCCCCACATCGGTGGCGCGGTCAGACAGCTGCTTGAGGATGAACGCGGCACGCTCCTTGCCGCTGTAGCGGATCACCGCCTGCAGCGCGTCCAGCCATTCCTGCGTTTCCTGGTTGTCGGTTTCTTCGTGCATCAAGTGCTCCTCGGCGATTTGTGCGACGTCGAGTCGGTCTCTGTTCTTTTTCAGATAGTTTCAGGCAATCGGGCGTAAACGGGCAAAAGTACCGCGCGGGCAGAAAATTGCTTCCTTTTTTCAGCAAAAGCGCCAATTTGCCGCCGTTCCTGGCGTAAATGCAGAGTCTAGTATTAGCGACTCCTGCAGCGGCGATAGAGGGTAGTCCTGTGCCAGCCTGCCGGCGTACTTGTCAAATTCTTCAGCGAAGCGGCCCCGTCCCGGGCCGCCTTCAGTGGCCAGCCGGTCAAGCGGGAGCCGGAGTGCGGGCGGGATTGTAGTATTACTACAAGTTTTTTTCCAGACAGGACATTTAGTAACAATTAAAACCAGTTTGCTAAACAATTATTCTCTTTATAGGGGCATTTCCGGAGTAAGTAGCGGCAAAAAAAAGGAAATCAATTACAAAATGCAGTCCAAATTTGTCATTTGAGTCACGCTTCGTTATGGCCACCTTCGGGGAGATATTCGGCGAAGACGACAAAGCGCTGCGGTCCGCCGGCAACCAGGGCATCGAACGGATAGCAGGTCACCAGCATCAGGCCGGGACCGGCCAGTATGGGCAAGCGCTCGCGCCGGCTGTCCACCACACGGGTTTCCCGCACCTGGTAATGGTGCCAGCGTCCATGGCGGTCCTGCAGACCGAGCCGCGCCCCGGCCCTGACCTTCCGCAGGGGACCGAAATGGGTATCGCGATGGGCGGCGATCACCGTGGTGCGCTCCGCCGATCCCGGCTCCCCCGAGTTCTCCACCAGGCCCGGCCCGAATGCCAGGGCCTGGCCGCTGCTGCCGGCCAGCACCACCAGCGGGCGGCCTCCACCCAGCCGCAACCTCGCCACCGGCCAGGTATCCGCCCATGGCCAGGGCCGCACTACCTCCCCGTTATGCACCTGTCGCTGCCAGGCGGCATCGATCAGGTACTGCGCCAGCCTGGCCTTTGCTATCAGCCAGGCGGAATCGAATAGCAGCCAGGCGGCCGCCAGCACCAGCACCCCGGACCCCAGGCGGCGCACCATCAGTTAACCCGCACCAGCAACCGCTCCAGCTCACCCCGGGCGCGCCCGGACGGCGCACGGCGCGGGTCCGGCAACCACCGACGCAGCCAGCGGCGCAACTGCCTGTTTACTGTCCCGCGCCAGCCCCGGCCGCGCCGCAACAGGCCGCCCAGGCCCAACAGCGCCAGGCCCAGGAGCAGCTGCCCATAGAGTCCCGTTGCCGTGGCGGGATATGCCTGCTGTTGCAGTACCTGGCCGCGGGCCACCGCATTCGGCACCGCGCTGCTTGCGAGCGCCTCCCCTACCGGGCGCACGGGCTTTTCCTCGACCGCAACAAAGCTGGTGTAAGGGCTCGCCAACTGGAAAGCCAGTGCCAGCCCGAGGATCTGCGTACGCAGTTGCTGCCCGGCCGCACTCTGCTCCCCGACCGGCCGTTGCCGGTCGCGCAGCGCCTCGATACGGCGTCGCGCCCAGAGGCTGCCGAGTCCGCCCGAACCATCCTTGCCCCCGAGCTCCAGCTCGCGGTGGAACTGCCGGCCTGCAAGGCGACCGCTCACCCTCAGCTTGCCGGTGACATCGGCACCGCGGACCCTGGCCACCAGCCGCAGGGGTTCACCGCGATAAAGGTCTGGAATCTTCTTCGGGTAGGCATCTACATGCAGGCCGCGGGGCCAGGTCACCCGGAGGTCAGTCACCAGCGGGTTTTCCAGCTTGGAGAACAGGGCCTGCATCTGTGCCCCGACCTCACCCACATCGCCGATGGTGACCGATGCACCACGACCGAATTGCGCTGCCTTGCGCATGAAGTGGCGGTTGGGGGCAGAGCCGATGCCGACCGTGAACAGGCGGGCATCGCCGAGGGACTGGCGGATCAGTTCGAATAACGCCGATTCGTTGCCCACCGCGCCATCGGTAATGAAAACCACCTGGCGGACGAGGGTTTCGTCGCCGGGCAGCTGCTGGCTGAAGGCCTTGCGCAGCGCGGGGGCCATCTCGGTGCCACCGGTTGCCCGCAGGGCCTCGACCTGCGCCCTCGCGAGGTGGAGGTTCTCGGCCCGCGCCGGCACCGGCCGCGGGAAGAAGGCCCGGGTGACGCTGTTGAACTCGATGATATTGAAGCGATCATCCGGCTGCAGGCGGGCAAGGGCCAGCAGCAGGCCGTCGCGCGCCTGGCGGATGGAGCTGCCTCCCATTGAGCCCGACGTATCGATCACAAAAACTACCTCGCGCGGCAATCGCCGCGTGCCGCCTGCGGTATCCGGGGGCAGCAACAGCAGCTGCAGATAGGTTCCGGAAAGGTCGGCATTCCTGTCATCGCCCTCCTCCTGGTCCGCCCCGCCGGCCTTTGCCTCAAGGACCTCGGCAAAGAGCGCCGCCCGCGGCATTGCGGAGGGGCGCGGACGCCAGCGCAGGACGAAATCCCGGTCCATCAGCGCCGTCCCCCCGCGCAGCGTGATGCGATAGTCGCCGCCGGAAAGGCGGCTAGAATCGATATCGTGGTAGGGACTGCTGATGTCCGCCAGCGGCAGGCCCCCATCGAGTTCCACCGAAACCGCGATACGATGGCTGTCCAGCGCCGTCAGTTCGGGCGCTGGCTGCATGAACGGACTGATCTGGTGGGCATCGGGCACCTGGTCGGTGGGCAGCGCCCAACCATTGCCATCCAGCTTTATTGCCCGCGCCTCCCCCGCCGGCTCGATCGGCTCTCCCGGCATGTAGCGCGGGGTCAGGCTGGTGGGCAGGCGCAGGCTGAAAGCTCCCCCCTCGTAGGCGACCGGGGCCAGGAAACGTATCTTTGCCGTAACCTTCTCGCCCGGCCCGATATTGGCCACGCGGCTGGTAAACAGGTTCGGGCGCTGCTGCTCCAGCAGCGCTGCGCGCTTTCCCGCGGCGCGGGCCTCCCGGTAGATCCTCGCGGCCTGCTGGCGCTCCCGCACACGGCCCACGATCCGCCGCTCGCCGACCCGGATTTCCAGTCCGTTGACGGCCGCTTGCGGTGGCAGGGGCACCACGTAGACAGCCTCTCGCCAGTCGGGTGAGGCATTTTCAAACACCTGCTCCAGCTCCACTTCCGCCAACAGCCCCCGCACCCGCACCGTAGCTCGGCTGTTGAGGTGAACCGCCGGCCGGTAATTTGCCTGGCCGGCAGCGCGGAACAGCAGGTCGCCGCTGCCCACCTGGTCGGGGCTGACGGCGCCCGCAGGCACTCGCTCCGGCCCGGCCGCGCGCGCGCCGGCGGCGGCAACCACCACGGCGAGCGCGGTAACCAGCAACAGCAGCCAGCGTCCGCGACGGTCATTGCGATAGCGGCGCCGGTAATACTCCTCGGTGGGCAGCACCACCAGCTCGCGCGGTATTCGCTGTCCGGAAAAAATTGTCCTGTCCACAGGCATCCCTCCATTCAATTTTCTGTATGGAGAGCATTTAACCTGGACAAACAGGCAGTTCCGGGGCGGAATTGTGGCGGTCTATGAAGAAATAATGGCGAATTGTGGCAGGAGCCCAGATCTTGCAATTGCGGCAGGAGCGCAGCTGCTGCCCCAGGGCACAAAAAAACCGGCGCAAGCGCCGGTTTTTCTGTGCAGGCCAGGAGCCAGGTCAGTCGACCAGGCCGTACTGGTCGCGCAGGATTTCGACCAGCTCGGCACGCGGGTTGTCAGACAGCTCGAGCTTGCGGCCGGTGATCTTCTCGGCGATACCCACGTAAGTGGCGGAGACATCCATCAGCATGGACTCCGGCAGCTGGTTGTCCCGCGCCAGTGCCTGGCGCTCGTCCATGCGGTCCTTGTTCAGAAGGATATCCGGGTCCGGGAAGTAATCCAGCAGGGCCTTGCGGAAGCCTTCCTTGGAGTTCTCGACGATATTGCCGCGGCGATACTCTTCACCATCCCAGATACGTGAGGAGTCGGGCGTACCGACCTCATCCATATAAATGAGTTTCTCGTTGCCAGCGGCATCGGTGACGTAACCGAACTCGAACTTGGTGTCGACGAAAATCTGGTCGAGCTTGGCCAGCTCGGAAGAGATCACATCGAAGCCCTCTTTCAGCAGCTTCTCGTAGAGATCGATATCGTCAGTGCTGCGGAAATTGAATGCCTCGTAGTTGTCCTCGATGTCCTTGCGGGTGATGTTGACGTCATCCGCCTCCGGTACACCGGGAATACCCTTGAGCACACCCTTGGTAGAGGGAGTGATCAGCAGCTCGGGCAGTTTCTGGTCTTTCTGCAGGCCGTCCGGGATCTCGATGCCACAGAATTCACGCTCACCTTTCGCGTAAGCCCGCCACATGGAGCCGGTGATGTACTGGCGCGCGATAGCCTCGATCATCACCGGGCGCGCCTTCTGCACAATCCACACCAGCGGGTGCGGGATATCCAGGATATGGCTGTCGGCCAGGCCCTGTTCCCTGAACAGCCTGAACCAGTGGTTGGAGATTGCGTTCAGTGCCGCGCCCTTACCGGGCACGCCGCGCATGCCGCCCTCGCCTGTCCAGACGCAGTCGAAGGCAGAGATGCGGTCGGAAATCACCATTACCGCCAGGGGCGCATCCGGGGCCACCGGGTAGCCCTTTTCCTCGATCAGGCGACGACTGTCGGCCTCAGTCAGCCAGTAAACCGAGCGGACTTTTCCGCTGTGGACTGGTTTATCAGTGCGAATCGGCAAATCGTCGTTGACCGCCAGTACTTTGTCAGCAAGGCTCATGGGTCTTTCCTGTTACCTGTGCATGGTGGGAAGAAATGAAGCGCGGCATTCTAGCAAAACTCCGCTTGCCAGGCAGCAACCCGGATAACTGCAACGACGGGGAAAACCATGCCCGCAGTGCGGTTACTCTGCAGTATCCGCCTTTTCACGGGACTCATCCTCCTCTGCCTGGGCTTCGTCCCGCGCCTGCCACTCTGCCTGGTGCTCGGTAGTGGGCCAGGCATTCATGATCGCCTTGGCCAGGGTGGCCAGTGGAATCGCGAAGAATACGCCCCAGAACCCCCAGATCCCGCCAAACACCAGTACAGCGAGGATAATGGCCACCGGATGCAGGTTAACCGCCTCCGAAAACAGCAGCGGCACCAGCACATTGCCATCCAGCAGCTGGATGACGCCGTAGGCCAGCATCAAGTAGAGGAATTCGCTGCTCCAGCCCCACTGGAAGAGGCCGATGACCGCTACCGGGATGGTCACCACTGCGGCGCCGATATAGGGAATCAGCACACTGAGGCCAACTGCCACCGCCAGCAACAGCGCGTAGTTCACACCCAGGAACAGGAAAGCGATATAGCTGACCACGGCGACGATACCGATTTCGATCACCTTGCCGCGCACGTAATTCGCCACCTGGTCATTCATTTCATACCAGATCTGGCGCAGCATCGGGCGATGGCTCGGCAGGAAGGAGGCACACCAGTTGATCAGGCGATCCGAATCCTTGAGGAAAAAGAATACCAGGATCGGCACCACCACCGCGTAAACCAGGATGCCGGCGAGGATGGGGAGGTTGGCGAGGGAGAACGTCAGCAGGGTCTGGCCGATAGTGCCAAGCTCGCTGCCAAGGGTGCTGAATATCTCCTGGATCTGCGCCGCGGAAACCAGGGTGGGAAAGCGCTCCGGTAACAGCAGCAGCAACTGCTGGCCCTGCTCCACCATATTGGGAAGCTCAGCGAACAGCCGCACCAGCTGGCGCCAGATGATCGGCAGGACGATAAAGCAGAGTGCCGCGATGATACTGACCAGCACCATACATGCGATGGTGACCGCGGCCCAGTGCGGGGCCCCCGCGGCCTTGAGGCGCTCCACCATGCCCTGCATGAGAAAGGCGATGATCAGCGCCGCCATTACCGGCGCCAGCACCTCTCCCAGGGTAGCCATCACCACCAGGGCGCCCACCAGCAGCAGCACCAGCAGGACTACCTCCTCCTGGCTGAAATAGCGGTTAACCCAGTTGCGTACGATCGTCAGCATAAACCCTCTTAACTTCCGGTCAGGTCACCGGCGCGCAGCCAGTAGCGGAACTCACCGGCGGTGCGCTCGGCGCGCAGTAAACCGCGGCCGCTCAGCCGCGCAAAACTGTGAAAATCACGCCACGAGCCCGGGTCACTGGCGAGCACGCACAGCAGCGTGCCCGGGGGATGCTCGCGGAGCGCCCGTCGCATGGCCAGCAGCGGTTGCGGGCACGCCAGCCCGCGCGTATCCACGGCTACCGCGGGCTCGCCATCCAGGTCGAGCGCACAGGCACCAGCTGTCATCATCTCTATATCCGGCTATCGGTGAACCCGGGGCGGAGTATAACGCGGATTCCAGCCCGCCATCCCGCTACGCCGGGCATTCCGGCCTCTCAGGCCCGCCCCCTACCCGGCCCCTAGACAGACCACTGGGTCGGCTAACCGGGAACCGCGAACCATTCACCGTCTGACTGGTCAAAACCTCGACAGTTCAACCGGGTTGCGTATAGAGTTGACCCTGTAATCAAGCGCAAGCGAACGGGCAGTATGCACCAATGACCGAGTTTCCCTCCTCCCGGCTGATATCCCACCCCCCACGTCGCGGCGCGCTGCGCTCACTGTGGCGGCGCCTGGGCGCGCTGGCCGCCCCGCTGGGCCTGGGCCTGGCGCTCGGCAGCGCCCCCCTGGCGGCAGTGACAGAAGACAGGGAAATCCGGCTGCCGGAACTCGGGGACGCGAGCAGCGGCGTGGTTTCCAGGGGGCGCGAGAAAGAACTGGGCCAGATGTGGCTGCGAATGTTCCGCAGCCAGGTGCGCACCTCCAACGATGCCCTGCTGCAGCAGTATGTCGAGAATACCCTGACCCAACTCGCCGAGCACGCGCCACTGGAGGACAAATCCCTCGACGTGGTAGTGGTTAAAAACGACACCATGAATGCCTTCGCGGTCCCCGGCGGGGTCGTGGGTGTCCACACAGGCCTGTTCCTGTTCGCCGAAAACGAGGACCAGTTCGCCTCGGTGCTCGCCCACGAACTCGCCCACCTGAGCCAGCGCCACTACGCGCGCACCCTGGAGGCCAAGCGTAACAGCACCCTGCCGACCCTGGCCGGCATGCTGGGCGCCCTGGTGCTGGCCGCCACCGCCGGCGGGGACGCCGGGCTCGCAGCCATGACAGCCACCCAGGCCGCGGCACTGGACAGCCAGCTGCGCTTCTCCCGCCAGAACGAGCAGGAGGCCGACCGCGTGGGGATCGAGACCCTGGCCAAGGCTGGAATGGACCCGGAAGCCGCCGGCGAAATGTTCGAGCAGATGCTGAAGGCCACCCGCTACTACCGCCGGCCACCGGAATTCCTCCTCACCCACCCGGTGACGGAAAAGCGGATTGCGGACGCCAAGCTGCGCGCCAGCCGCATGCCGGACGTGCGCGCCGGCAACAGCCGCGAATACCACCTGATGCGCGCCCGCATCCGCGTGGCCGCAGAACCCACCCCGCAGCAGGCAGTCAAGCGCTTCCAGGCCGAGCTGCGCGGCATCAATGACAACGAGGACGCGGCACGCTATGGACTGGCCCTGGCCCAGACCGCAGCCGGCAAGCCCGACAGTGCGCTGGAGACACTGCAACCGCTGCTGGACCGCGAGCCCGACAAGGCGGCGTTCGTGCTCGCCCGGGCCGACATCGACCTCGCCCGCCAGGATTATGACAGTGCCACCCGCCGCCTCCAGGGGGCCCTCAGGCGCAATCCCGGCGATCACGCCCTGACCATGGGCCTGGCCAACGCCCACTTCAAGGCCGGCAACTACCTGACTGCCGAGCGCCTGCTGGAGAAACACAGCCGCGTGCGCCGCAAGGATCCCGCCGTCTGGTACCTGCTGGCCGAAACGCACGGCCTCGCCGGGGATATCGTCGGGGTGCACGAGGCACGTGCCGAGTACTACATCCTGAACGGTGTCTTCGACAAGGCCCTGCAGCACCTGCGCCACGGCATGCGCCTGGCGAAGAACAACTACCAGACCCACGCAATCCTGGAGCAGCGCTTCAAGGATGTCGTGGGCATGCAGCAGAAAGCCAAGGAACTCTGATACCGGAACGGGAGGGCGTAGCCCCCCTGCCCCCTGGGCCGGGCGGCGGTCAGTCGAGGGGCTTGCGGAAGTCGAGCATGCGCTGCAGCGGCTTCATGGCGCGCTTGCCCAGCTCGGGATCGACGAGGATTTCATTGTCGCCGCGCTCCAGTACCCCGCACAGGTTTTCCAGCGAGTTCATCGCCATCCACGGGCAGTTGGCGCAGCTGCGGCAGGTGGCGCCGGCGCCGGCAGTCGGGGCAACAATCAGCTCCTTGTCCGGGCACTCTTTCTGCATCTTGTAGAAGATGCCCTGGTCGGTGGCGACGATGAAGCGCTTCTCGGGGCGTGTCTTCGCGGCCTTGATGATCTGTGAGGTCGAACCCACCACATCTGCCAGCTCCACCACGGCCGCCGGTGATTCCGGGTGCACCAGCACCACGGCGTCTGGATAGAGCGCCTTGAGGTCGGCTACCCCCTTGGCCTTGAATTCCTCGTGAACAATACAGGAACCGTTCCACAACAGGACGTCGGCCCCAGTCTCGCGCTGGACATAGCTGCCCAGGTGCTTGTCCGGAGCCCAGAGGATCTTCTCGCCACGCTCGTCCAGGTATTCCACCACGTCGAGGGCAATACTGGAGGTAACGACCCAGTCGGCACGGGCCTTCACTGCGGCGGACGTGTTCGCGTAGACCACAACCGTGCGGTCCGGGTGGGCGTCACAGAAGGCAGAAAATTCTTCCGGCGGGCATCCCAGGTCGAGGGAGCAGGTCGCCTCCAGGGTCGGCATCAGGACCCGTTTGTTCGGAGTCAGGATCTTGGCGGTCTCGCCCATGAACTTGACACCGGCCACGATCAGCGTGTCCGCCTGGTGTTCGGCACCGAAGCGGGCCATTTCCAGCGAGTCGGACACACAGCCGCCGGTCTCCTCCGCCAGGGCCTGTATCAGCGGGTCTGTGTAGTAGTGTGCCACCAGTACCGCATTCTGCTCTTTCAGCAGTCGCTTGATACGCTCGCGCCACAGCTCCAGCTCCTGCTCGCTGTACTGGTGCACGGCCGGCTCCGCCAGGTGCGCCTGCACCACGGAGCGGGGATCGACATTCGGGGGGAACACTGACTTCTGGCTCATAGTCACCTTCAGGCGGCAGATCGCGCGCGATAGTACGGCGGCCGGCTCTTTCGGGCAGCACAGGCCCATTTTAACGTACGCTCCGCGCTTGTGGGCCGGCAGCCCGGCTGGGGGCGGATACACAAAGGGCCGCCGTGCGGCAGCCCTCTGGAATATGGTGGGTCGTGCTGGATTAACCGTTGCGGCTTAGGCCGCAACGACCCGCGGGGCGGGCTTCGTCGCTGCGCTCCTCGTTGCTGACGCGCTTCGCCGCGCGTCGAGTCGAACCCGAGGTTCTCATCCAGCAGGACTTATACAGCCGGCACCCCGTCGGGGTGCCGGCTTAATATGGTGGGTCGTGCTGGATTCGAACCAGCGACCAATTGGTTAAAAGCCAACTGCTCTACCAACTGAGCTAACGACCCGAAATTGGTGCGTATGTTACTGATCTGCGGCAAAAAAACAATTTTTTCTGCCGTCGGCCAGGGGGCGCGACCGCCCTGTTGTCACGACAAAGGCGTCGCAACAAAAAAGGGCCGCCTGCGGGCGGCCCTTCCGAAATATGGTGGGTCGTGCTGGATTCGAACCAGCGACCAATTGGTTAAAAGCCAACTGCTCTACCAACTGAGCTAACGACCCTTAATTCCCGCATCGAGTGCTGCCTCGATGTGAGGAGGTGCGTATCTTACTGATCTATTTACGAAACACAATACCTGAGCCGAAAAAATATCTAACAATTTTAAGGGCTTACGGCAGGGCCCGATACGAGGCCGGACACGCACCCCGGGTCAGCCGCCGGCATAGACCGTGGGATCGGCGAGCCCTGCCTCAATGAAGCCGGCGGCCCGCAACCGGCAGCTGTCGCAGCGGCCGCACGCGGCGCCGTCTGCCTGCGCCTGGTAACAGGACACAGTTAAACTGTAGTCCACGCCCAGCCCACTACCGACCCTGACGATTTCGGCCTTGCTCATGTGCATCAGGGGTGTGCGAATGTGCAGGCGCCTGCCCTCGACGCCCGCGCGGGTAGCCAGGTTGGCCATTTTCTCGAAGGCGGCGATGTACTCCGGGCGACAGTCCGGGTAACCGGAATAATCGACCGCGTTTACACCGACGAAAATATCCTGCGCGCCCAGCACCTCTGCCCAGCCGAGGGCGATCGAGAGGAACACGGTATTGCGGGCCGGGACATAGGTGACCGGAATCCCGCCAGTCTCTTCTTCCGGCACAGCGATACTGTCGTCGGTGAGCGCGGATCCCCCGATCGCCCGCAGGTCCAGCTCTACCACCTTGTGCTCGGTCGCACCCAGGTCTGCCGCCACCCGACGGGCCGCCAGCAGCTCGGCCCGGTGCCGCTGCCCGTAATCGAAACCGAGCGCATAGCACTCATAACCCTCTGCGCGGGCCATGGCCAGTACCGTGGCGCTATCAAGTCCGCCCGAGAGCAGTACAACCGCTTTTTTTGCCGTCATCTCGTCCTCATGTGTTCATCGCATTCCCGCTGCAGATGCCGATCAGACCCCGGGGACATCGCCCCAGAGCAGCTTGTGCAGCTGCAGCTGCATGCGCACTGGCAGGCCATCCTCCAGGATCCACTCCGCCAGCTGGCGGGCCGGAAGCTGCTCGTAACTCGGGGAGAAGAGCACCTCGCCCACACGCTCCGGCAGCCGGTACTGGTCCAGGGTGAACTTTGCCCAGTCGTAGTCCTTGCGGTCGCAGATCACGAACTTGACCTGGTCGTGGCGGGTCAGGGCATCCATATTGGCCATACGGTTGCGGTGCTGCTCACCGGAGGCCGGCGTCTTCAGGTCCACCACCCGCGATACCCGCGGGTCCACTTCCTCAACCGGCATGGCACCGCTGGTCTCCAGCGACACCTGGTAGCCGGCATCACAGAGCGTGGCCAACAACGGCAGGCAATTGGGCTGTGCCAGGGGCTCACCGCCGGTGACGCAGACATGGCGAGCCGGATAGCTCGCCACCTTGTCCAGTATCGCTGCAAGAGCCATGCGCTCGCCGCCATAGAAGGCGTACTCGGAGTCACAGTAGGTACAGCGCAGGGGACAGCCGGTGAGGCGAACAAATACGCTCGGCAGCCCGGAATCGCGCGCCTCTCCCTGGAGGGAGTAGAAAATCTCGCTGATACGAAGTGACTCTTTGGACAAATCAGTCATGTTAACTCGTGAGTAGGCCCGCGTTATCGAATCCTGCGGATGTGCCCGCCGGCTGATAAACAAAAACGCCCGGGCGGCCAAGCCGTCCGGGCGCGGAATCATAGAGCTTTTGTGGTCAAAAAACCAGCGGTGGGAAGGGGTGAAGCCCCCGCCACTATCGCCTCAGAGGTTCTCTTCCAGGTACTTCTTCGCCAGCCTGGCAGCGCGGGCATCACTGGCCGCTACCTGCTCCAGGAGCTCGCGGGCCCGGTCGTTATCGCCGAGCTGGTGGTAGACGGTTCCCAGCTTGTAGCGGCCGTCCCACACCTTGGAGGAGTTCGGGTATCCATCCAGCAGCGCGGTGAACCATTCGCGGGCTTCCTCGAGGTCGCCCTGCACCAGCGCTATTTCCCCCAGCCAGTAGTTGGCGTTGGGGGCGTACTTGCCGTTCGGGTAGTCTTCCAGCAGCTGCTTGAACTTGGCGCTGGCGCCATCGTAGTTCCCCTCGCGGGCCAGGCCGAAACTGGCCTGGTAGCGGTCACGCTCATCCGCACTGGCGGAGGCACTGCCGCCAACCGCTGCAGGCTCTCCGTTGCCCTCAGGCTCAGCCTGCGCGTTGCCCGCGGGCGGCTGCTCTGCCGGGGCCACACCGGACAGGCGGGAAATCCTGCGGTCGAGGTCCATATAGTCCTCGGTCCGCTGCTGCTTGAGTCGCTTGACCTCGTGGCGCAGCTCTTCCACCGCACCGCGCAGCTCGGCCACTTCCTGCTGCAACACCTGCATCTGGTAGTAAGCCTCGGCCTGGGGATTGCCCTGGGCACGGGGGCGAGCGGATACCGGCGCGCGCGCGGTTCGCGCGTCTGCGTAGGTGGTATCCTGCTCGTAATCAGGCGCCGCGTTGCCGTTGTTGTTACCCAACTCGACAATCGGCGCCTGCGCTAAAACGGGCGAAGCCGCAGCCATAACGGCTGCGGCTAGCGCGACTCTCCCAAGCACAGGCTTGAGAGAAAATCGAATCGATAAGTTCATCGCTACAGGCAATTACTTAACGATTACTACGCGACGGTTCATGGCGCGGGCGCTCTCGCTGGAGCCAGCCTGGGCCGGACGCTCTTCACCGTAGCTGATCACTTCCAGGCTGGCAGCGTCTACGCCCTGCAGCACCAGGAAGTCACGAACGGCGTTGGCACGACGCTCACCCAGGGCCAGGTTGTACTCGCGGGTACCCAGCTCGTCAGCGTGGCCTTCCAGGCGTACAGCCTGGGCGCTGCCACGCAGGCGGTCAGCGTGCTGGATCAGCAGCTCACGGGTTTCCGGCTTCAGCAGGGACTGGTCGAAGTCGAAGTAAACAACGTTGTCCAGCGGCACGGCAGTTTCGGGCTCCGGCGCGGTTTCAACTACCGGCTCCGGCTGCTGGGCCATTTCCTGCTGGGCAGTATCGTCGGTATCGGTGCTGGAACAACCAGCCATTACAGCCAGTACACACGCCAGGCCAAGACCAGTTTTTACTGATTTAAACATAAGCAACTCCGCTTTTAAGTGTTATCGAGAAATCCAACAAGGTTCAGATTTTGTCTATTTTTTACAACTGCGACCGATACACCAGTCACAAATAGTGCGTCTAGTGCGTCGGGCAGCCCCCAATTAGTCGAAATAGGGCGACCAGGCCGGTTCGCGTACATCGCCCTGCCTTGAGGGCAGCCTGTACTTCACCCCGGCATCCAGCGACACCGCTGCCAGAATACCTTTATCCCCACGCTTGGTGGCGTACATCAGCATGGCGCCATTGGGCGCAATGCTGGGGGACTCGTCCAGACGCGTTTCCGTGAGGACCCGCATCCTGCCGGAGACGATATCCATCGTGGCAATAGTAAACACCCCCCTGCTCCGATGGACCATCACCAGCGTCTTGCCGTCAGGGGAAACCCGCGGCCTCGCGTTGTAGTCGCCATCGAAGGTTAAGCGGTCTACTTGACCGGTGGCAAGAGTCAATTGGTAAATTTGTGGTTTACCTCCCCTATCGGAGGTGAAAACCAGTGATTTACCGTCCGGCATCCAGTTCGGCTCGGTGTCGATGGAGAAGTGGCGGGTCATGCGCGTGAACTTGCCAGTGCGCAGATCCAGCACATAGATCTCCGGGTTGCCGTCCTTGGACAGCACCATTGCCATCTTTGTCCCGTCCGGCGACCAGGTCGGCGAGCTGTTGATTCCCTTGAAATTGGTCAACTGCTGGCGTGCCCCGGTGCGCAGGTTCTCACGGAAAATCGCCGGCCGCCCCGTCTCGAACGAAACATAAGCCACGTCCTGTCCATCCGGTGACCAGCTCGGCGACATCACCGGTGCGCTGAAGCGACGAATCACTTTAGGGCGCGCCCCGTCGATATCCGACCTGACCAGCGAATAGCTGGGCCGGCCCCCGCGCTGCTCTTCCTGCACGTAGATCATCTCTGTGGAGAAGGCGCCCCGAATCCCGGTAATCGCCTCGTAGATCTCGTCTGCCGCGCGGTGGGCAATATCCCGCAGCTGGCGGCTGCCACCGCTGACCTGCTTGGTGAACATGGTCTGCTGGCCAAAAATGTTCACCAGGTCGAAGGTCAGCAGGTAACCGCTGGCCTGGGGCTCTATACGACCGGTAACGACGTATTCAGTTCCCAGGATTCGCCAATCCCTGAAAATCACCTCATCCGGGGCCTTGGGGAATGACAGCATGTCCTCCTTGGGCACCGGCGCGAACAGGCCGCTGCGGCGCAGGTCGGCGGAGATGATGTCGGAAACGTCTTCCGACAGCACCCCTGTCCCGCTCCAGCTGAACGGCGCCACCGCGATGGGCGTGGGATCGTCAATGCCGCTGGTGATATCCACCACCAGCTGTGCACGCGCCTCCAGGCTGAGCATGGCGACGGCGACCAGGGAAACGAGTTTCAACAGGTTCTTTATCATTGGCGCAGATCTTCGACTCGGAAATTCAACAGGGTTGTTCGCACTTCGCGCTCGAATACCGCCGGCTCCTCCCGTGCCAGTTCGGCAACCTCCGGGAAGGTCTCCACCCGCCGGATGGCGGTGAGCACCGAGCGGTCCAGTGCGGCGTTACCACTTCCTTCTACGATATTTGCCGCGACGACGCGGCCGGTGGGTACGAAATTGATCTTGACCACCGTCAACATGCCGTTGCGCGCGCTGGGCGGCCGGCTCCAGACGGACTCGATCCGCTGCTGGATCGCCTGTGCCACCGACATCACCGCCTGCGCGTCCTCGCGCGCATCCAGCAATTCCTCTTCCTCTTCCAGCGCCTCCTCAAAGGCACTCTGGCGTTCCTGCTCGAGCTGCTCCTTGCGCTCGCGCTCCTTGCGTTCCTTTTCCTTGCGGGCCTTTTCCTCGGCAGCCTTGCGCTTGCGCTCCGCCTCGGCCTTGCGTTTCTTTTCAGCCTCCTGCTTTTTCTTGCGCTCGAGGGCGGCGCGGCGTTCGCGCTCGGCCTTGGCCTCGCGCTGGCGCTGCAGCTCCTGCTGGCGGCGCTTCTCGCGCATATCCACCTTGGGTGGCGCTGATCTTTTCTTCACCGTGGCATCGACGGTGACCAGCTTGGCCTGCACGAACTTGGGCATCTGCCGCTTCTGGGGTTCATTGCTGGCTTCCCACCCCAGGGTGAGCACGGCGATCAGCAGTCCGTGGAACGCCAGGCTGGCGACAACGGGCAGAATATAGGAGCTGGCGTTGTTCATAATGCTCGCTCAGGCACCCTTTATTCTGACGGCGGCTCGGTGACCAGCCCCACGCTGGGCGCCCCGGCGGCCTGCAACTGGGTCATGGCACCGACAATCAGGCCGTATTTGGCGTCGGTATCACCCCACACCAGCACCGGTGTCTTGGGTTTTTGACGCAAAACCTTGGCAACAGTTTCCCTGATCTCGTCCATCGGCTTGGCCACTTTCTCGTCATCGCCGAGGTTCAGGTAGTAGGTGCCGTCCGCGCGGACGGAGACAATCAGGGGCTCGTCGTCGGTATCCTCGATCGGGGCCGAGGGCGCATCCGGCAGGTCCACCTTGACCCCCTGCATCAGCAGCGGGGCGGTGACCATGAACACGATCAGCAGCACCAGCATCACGTCGATGTAGGGCACCACGTTGATCTCGGACACCAGTTTGCGCTTGCCGGCCTTGCGAAAAACACTCATGACAGTCGTCCGGTCGCGTTAGCTGGAGTGCACTTTGCGGTGCAGGATCGAGGAGAATTCCTCGGCGAAGGTCTCATAGCTGGACAGCAGCCACTCGGCCTTGGCGCTATAGCGGTTGTAGGCCATCACCGCCGGGATCGCGGCAAACAGTCCCATGGCGGTAGCAATCAGGGCCTCACTGATGCCCGGCGCCACCGTGGCGATGGTGGCTTGGTGCATGGTGGCCAGGCTGCGGAAGGAGTTCATGATGCCCCATACCGTACCGAACAGGCCGATATAGGGGCTCACCGAGCCCACCGAGGCAAGGAACGGCAGGTTCATCTCCACCTTCTCCTGCTCGCGGGACATGGCCACACGCATGGCGCGCTCGGTGCCCTCCATCACTGCCTCGGGACTGCTGCGACCCTGCTGGCGCAGGCGGGTGAACTCGGTGAAGCCGGCACGGAACAGGGACTCGACGCCGTCAACCTTGCCCTTCTCGGCCCGTGCGTTGCCCTCGCGGAACAGCTGGTTCAGGTCGGCCCCTGACCAGAAGCGGCGCTCAAAGTTGGAAAGCGCCTTCTTCGCGCGGGTCAGGTAGAGGCCGCGCTGAATGATCATCACCCAGGAGATCACCGAGGCCAGCAGCAGTAGCAACATCACCAACTGCACCAGCAGACTGGCGTTCTGTATCAGCCCCCACAGGGAAAGTTGTTCACCGGCGTTCATGTCTTAGTTCACTGCCTTCAATGCTGTATAAATGGATTCGGGAAGCGCGCACGGCCTGCGGCTGTCGTCCGCAACGCAGGCGACTTTGACCACGCCCTCGCAGATAATTTCATCGTCGCGCCAGATTTTTTGCTCAAAGGTCACTGCCGCGCGCCCAAGTTTGCCAATCGCCGCCGTGGCTCGCAACGCGTCGTCCAGCAGGGCCGAGCGCCGGTACTGGATTTCCGCCGAATGCACCACCAGCAGCAGGCCCTGCTGGGGCATGGCCGGCTTATCATAACCGAGCGAGCGCATGAATTCTGTGCGCGCGCGCTCCATATACTTGAGGTAATTCACGTAATACACGATCCCGCCCGCATCGGTGTCCTCGATATAGACGCGCACGGGGATACTGAACACTTCTGCCACTCGGGCTCCTTATTGTCATCCGGGATCCGGCCAGGGGCCGTCCGCACAGGCCTCCAGGTCAGTCGGCGCGATCAGGCCGCGGGATGCTGAAATGCTCGTAAGCCAGGGCGGTGACCACGCGCCCACGCGGTGTGCGGGAAATATAGCCCTGCTGGATCAGGTACGGCTCCAGCACGTCCTCGATGGTATCACGCTCCTCGCTGACTGCGGCGGCAAGGCTGTCCACCCCCACCGGGCCGCCGTCAAACTTCTCCATCATGGTCAGCAACATACGCCGGTCCAGCTGGTCGAAACCCCGCGCATCCACATTGAGCATGTTCAAGGCCCGGTCGGCAATGGAGGCATCCACACTGCCGTCGCCCTTTACCTCGGCGAAATCCCGCACCCGCCGCAGCAGCCGGTTGGCGATCCGCGGGGTGCCGCGGGCGCGGCGGGCCACCTCCAGGGCACCGCCCTCATCCATTTCCACGCCCATCAGGCCAGCCGAGCGCCGCACGATGCTGGTGAGGTCCTCAACGCTGTAGAACTCCAGGCGCTGCACTATGCCAAAGCGGTCGCGCAACGGCGACGTCAGCAGGCCGGCACGGGTGGTAGCACCCACCAGGGTAAACGGCGGCAGGTCGAGCTTGATCGAGCGGGCCGCCGGCCCCTCGCCGATCATGATATCGAGCTGGTAGTCCTCCATGGCCGGGTACAGCACCTCTTCCACATGGGGACTGAGCCGGTGGATCTCGTCGATAAACAGGACATCCCCCGGCTCCAGGTTGGTCATCAGCGCCGCCAGGTCGCCGGCCTTCTCCAGCACCGGTCCCGAGGTGGTCTTGATGGCCACGCCCATCTCGGCGGCGATGATATTGGCCAGCGTGGTCTTGCCGAGTCCCGGCGGGCCAAACACCAGCGTATGGTCGAGCGCCTCGCCCCGCAGCTTCGCCGCCTGGATAAAGATCTCCATCTGCTCGCGCACCACCGGCTGGCCGACATAGTCGGCGAGGCTCTTCGGGCGCACGGCGCGGTCGTACTGCTCTTCCTGGCCGGAGGGCCCAATGGGTTCCGGCGCGATGAGTCGGTCGGCTTCAATCATAATTCACTCACAGGGTTTCGCGGCCAGGGACCGCTCCTAAACAGCGCCCGCAGTGGCCGGTCAGGCCGGTGCCATACTCTTCAGCGCCAGGCGGATAAGTGTGGCGCTGTCCGCTTCGGGCTGCTCCTTCGCCGCCCGCGCCACCATCTTGGTGGCCTCGGTGGGCTTGTAGCCCAGCGCCGCCAGGGCACTCTCGGCCTCCCCCGCGTGGTCGACCTTCGGCTCAGCGGACGCGGCCATCAGCGGAATGTCGTTACTGTCACCGAACTGGGGCGCGAGCTTGTCCCGCAGCTCGATGATCAGCCGCTCGGCGGTCTTCTTGCCCACCCCGGGGACCTTCACCAGGGCCGCCACATTGTCTTCCGAAACACACCTGGCCAGCGCCGCACCGTCGAGCCCGGACAGGATGGCGAGCGCCATCTTCGGCCCCACGCCGTTGACCTTGATCAGGGTCCGGAACAGCGCCCTGTCGGCCTCGCGGATAAACCCGTACAGCTGCTGCGCGGTTTCGGAGACCGCCAGGTGGGTATGCAGCACCACCGGCTGCCCCAGGGCCGGCAGCTCGAAAATTGTGGTCATGGGTGCAAGCACCTCATATCCCACCCCCTGTACATCCACCAGCAGGTTCGGGGGCTGCACTGCGGCGAGGCTGCCGCTCAGTCTTCCGATCATTGTTATGCACTTCTCTCTCTGGGCCCGGCACCCCTGCAGGGCACCTGGTTAGGGGAACAGTCAGGTAATCGTCAGGCGCCCGCGACGAAAACGCCCGCGCGCGCCCCCGGCGGCCTGGGCCAGGGTCTGCATGGTATGCATGTGGCACAGGGCCACGGCCAGGGCATCGGCAGCGTCCTCCTGCGGAGCCGCCGGCAGGGACAGCAGGGTCTTGACCATATGCTGCACCTGTAGCTTGTCCGCCGCACCGCTGCCGACGATCGCCTGCTTGACCTTGCGCGCCTCGTATTCCGCCACCGGCAGGTCGGCGTGGGTCGCGGCCACGATTGCAGCGCCGCGGGCCTGTCCAAGCTTGAGCGCCGAGCCGGCACTCTTGGCCATGAATACATTCTCGATCGCCATCTCTGCCGGACAGTACTGCCCGGCGATCTGGCTCACGGCGTCGAAGATAAGCTTGAGGCGTTCTGGCAATTCCGCATCCGGCAGGCGGATAACACCGCTCGCCACATAGCGGGCCCTGCCGCGCTCGACGTCAATCAGGCCATATCCGGTCTTGCGCGAGCCGGGGTCGATACCCAGGATCCGGGTCAAGGGGCAACTTCCTGTATGTTTATATAGTAATGGTGAAAGATTGGAAGTGTCCCAAGGCGGGAGGAAGGCGTCAAGGGAACGCGACAAGGGAAAGCGTCAAGTGGAAGGGGCAACAGATAGATAGATGGAGCGAAGGGGAGCAGCCTGCTCCCCTGCCCGCCCCGCTGAGGGGCAGGCGGCGTGGACAGCGGCGGCCGAATCAGCCCAGTTCCGCCATCACGTCCTCCGGAATATCGGCATTGGTATAGACATTTTGCACGTCGTCCAGGTCCTCCAGCATATCCACCAGTGCCAGTACCTTCTCCGCCCCCTCGCGATCCAGTGGAATGGTGGTGGAGGGGATCATGGCGATCTCGGCGCCATCGGGTTTGAAACCCGCCTCGGTCAGCGCGTCCTTTACCGGCATGTAATCCTGGAACTCGGTGGTGAGCTCGATGCTGCCGTCATCGTTGGTCTCGATATCCTCGGCACCCGCCTCCAGGGCGGCCTCCATCAGGGCGTCCTCGTCCACGCCGGGCTCGTAGTACATCTGGCCCTTGCGGGCAAAGAGGTAGGCCACCGAGCCGTCGGTGCCCAGGTTGCCGCCGCGCTTGGTGAACGCGTGGCGCACCTCGGCCACGGTGCGGTTGCGGTTGTCGGTCAGGCACTCCACCAGGATTGCGACACCGCCGACGCCGTACCCCTCGTAGGTTACGGCCTCGTAGTTATCACCCTCGGCATTGCCGGCGCCGCGCGCAACGGCCTTGTCGATGGTGTCCTTTTTCATGTTGGCGCCCAGCGCCTTATCGATAGCAGTGCGCAGGGTCGGGTTGTCGTCAGGGTTGGGACCGGCCTTCGCGGCCACCGTCAGTTCGCGGATGATCTTGGTAAAAACCTTGCCGCGCTTGGCATCCTGGGCCGCCTTGCGGTGCTTGATATTGGCCCACTTACTATGTCCTGCCATCTGTAATCTCCGGTATCTGGGTGGGGCCCTGCCTGCAAGCGGATACAGGGGTGCCCGCAGAAACCAGCTGCGGGACGGGCTCCCACTTTTTACTCTCTTACTTAACTGACCTGCTCTTCCTTCTGGCGCAGGCGGATGTTCAGTTCGCGCAGCTGCCGCGTATCCACGGTGCCCGGGGCGTCGGTCATGACACAGGCCGCACTCTGGGTCTTCGGGAAAGCGATAACGTCCCGAATCGACTCACTGCCGGTCATCAGCATTACCAGCCGGTCGAGGCCAAAAGCCAGGCCGCCATGGGGCGGCGCGCCGTATTTCAGCGCATCCAGCAGGAACCCGAACTTCTCGCGCTGCTCGCGCTCGTCGATGCCGAGGGTGCGGAATACCGCCTGCTGCATCGCCTGGTCGTGGATACGCAGGGAGCCGCCGCCCAGCTCGGTGCCGTTCAGGACCATGTCGTAGGCCCGGGAAAGCGCCTCGAGCGGGTTTTTCTCCAGCTCTTCCGGGGCACAGGAAGGCGCGGTAAAGGGGTGGTGCAGCGAGGTCAGGCTGCCGTCGTCCTCTTCCTCGAACATGGGGAAATCCACCACCCACAAAGGCGCCCACTCGGCGGTGTACAGGTTCAGGTCCTCGCCCAGCTTGCAGCGCAGGGCCCCGAGGGCCTCGGATACGATCTTTGCCTTGTCGGCACCGAAGAAAATGAGGTCGCCGTTCTCGGCCTCCATGCGCTCCAGGATGGCCGCGCGGGTCTCGACGGGCAGGAACTTCACAATCGGCGACTGCAGGCCGCTCTCCAGGTCGGACTTGTCGTTGACCTTGATATAGGCCAGCCCCTTGGCACCGTAGATGCCGACGAACTTGCCGTAGTCGTCGATCTGCTTGCGGGTCAGCTTGTCATTGCCGCCCGGCACCTTCAGCGCAGCCACGCGACCCCGGGGATCGTTGGCCGGCCCGGAGAAGACCTTGAACTCAACCTCGGTCATCAGGTCCTTGATCTCCACCAGCTCCAGCGGGATACGCAGGTCCGGCTTGTCCGAGCCGAAGCGCAGCATGGCCTCGTAGTAGCTCATGCGCGGGAAATCGCCGAGCTCCACGCCCATCAGCTCGCTGAAGACGCCCCGCACCAGGCCCTCGGTGATGGACATGATGTCGTCCTCACCGAGAAACGCAGTCTCGATATCGATCTGGGTGAACTCCGGCTGGCGATCCGCCCGCAGGTCCTCATCGCGGAAGCACTTGGCGATCTGGTAGTAACGGTCGAAGCCGGAAACCATCAGCAGCTGCTTGAACAGCTGCGGCGACTGCGGCAGGGCAAAGAACTTACCCTCGTGGGTACGGCTTGGCACCAGGTAGTCGCGCGCACCCTCCGGGGTGGCCCGGGTCAGGATCGGGGTCTCGATATCGAGGAATCCCTCGCCGTCCAGGTAGTTGCGGATGGCCGTGGTCAGCTTCGAGCGGAAACGCAGGTTGTGCTGCATCTCCCGGCGACGCAGGTCCAGGTAGCGGTATTTGAGGCGCACGTCCTCACCCACCGCGGTGTGCTCGTCCAGCTGGAATGGCACTGTCTCGGCGGTATTGAGGATTTCCAGCGCGGTACCGTAGACCTCGACCTCCCCGGTCACCATGTTCGGGTTGACCGCTTCCGGCGCCCGGGCGCGCACGCGGCCGGTCACTTTGAGGACGTATTCACTGCGCACCCGGTCGGCCAGCTCGAAGTGCTCGGCCGCATCCGGGTCGAACACCACCTGGGCGATCCCGTCGCGGTCGCGCAGGTCGATGAAGATCACTCCACCGTGATCCCGGCGCCGGTCAACCCAGCCGCACAGGGTAACTTCGCGGTCGATATCCGCAGAACGAAGGGCGCCACAGTAGTCGCTGCGCATGAATACAATTCCCGTTGTCGATGGTGGTTGGCAGGGCGGCAGCCGCCGCCCCGGTTGGGTCTGGCCGCAACCGCTGTCAGCTGGCCTTGGCCTTGTCCCCGGCGGGCTTGTCCGCCTTGGGTTTGGCCGCGTCCCCGGCCAGGTTTTTCTTGCTTCCCGTCTTGAAGTCGGTCTCGTACCAACCGCCGCCCTTGAGGCGGAAGCCGGCGGCCGAGATCTTCTTGCGCAATCCGGCCTCCTTGCACTCGGGGCAGTCGGTCAGGGGCGCGTCACTGATACGCTGCAGGGCCTCCATCTGGTGACCGCAGGCACTGCACTGATATTCATAGATCGGCATGGATTCAGTACCCGATACATTAAGGGGCGCAGATTATACATGAGGCCCTGCGGAGGAAGAAGCGGGGCCCCGCCCAGGGGTGCAGTTTGCGCCCCGGGAGCATGGAGCGGCAGTCTGTAAGCGCAAAATCGTGAAAAAAGCACTATTTTTCCCGCATAACCCCGTGCGCGTGAAAAAAAACTATATATACTTCGTCCCAGTACCGCGCTGTACGAACACATTTTTATCGGAAAAACACAACACAAAAGGAAGCTAGCCATGGCCGCACGCAAGAAAGCCACAGCCAAGAAAGCACCCGCTAAGAAGACCGCAGCGAAGAAGACCTCGGCTAAGAAGGCTCCGGCCAAGAAGGCCGCACCCAAGGCCAAGAAGGTGACCGCGGTCAAGGAAAAGTACACCAAGACCCAGATCCTGAACCAGATCGCCGAAAACACCGACCTGACCCGCAAGCAGGTCCAGTCTGTCATGGACGAGCTGTCCGACGTGATCGAGAGCCACATCAAGAAGCGTGCAGTGGGCGAGTTCACCCTGCCGGGCCTGATGAAGATCACCACCGTGAAGAAGCCGGCCAAGAAGGCCCGCAAGGGTATCAACCCCTTCACCGGTGAGGAGACCGTATTCAAGGCCAAGCCTGCCAGCATCCAGGTAAAGGTACGCCCGCTGAAGAAGCTGAAGGAAATGGCCGAGAATTAAGCGACAGCCTTCCCGGACGCCCGACCCCGCCCCGGCGGGGTTTTCTGTTTTCAGGCCCGCCGGAACTGCAACCGGTTACCTCCGGGGGTGCAGGGCCCTACCATCCCCGCCCCGCCCGGGCGTAAAATACCCGGCCATCTGTATAAGTAACACCAACCGGACAAGACCCCAGCTATGCGCGCATCCCGCTACCTGATCGCCACCCAGAAAGAAACCCCGAATGACGCCGTGGTCATCAGCCACCAGCTGATGCTCCGCGCGGGCATGATCCGCCGCCTGTCCTCCGGACTCTACACCTGGCTGCCCACCGGCCTGCGCGTGCTGCGCAAAGTCGAGCGCATCGTGCGCGAGGAAATGGACCGGGCCGGCGCCCTGGAGGTACTGATGCCGGTGGTGCAGCCGGCCGAGCTGTGGGAGGAGTCCGGTCGCTGGCAGCAGTACGGCCCGGAACTGCTGCGCATCGAGGACCGTCACCAGAACGCGTTCTGCCTGGGCCCGACTCACGAAGAGGTGATCACGGACCTGATCCGCAACGAGATCAACAGCTACAAGCAGCTGCCGGCGAACTTCTACCAGGTGCAGACCAAGTTCCGCGATGAGATCCGCCCGCGCTTCGGCGTGATGCGCGCGCGCGAGTTCACCATGAAGGACGCCTACTCCTTCCACCTGGGCGCAGACTCCCTGCAGGAAACCTACGACATCATGCACGGCGCCTACTGCCGCATCTTCGACCGTATCGGCCTGGACTACCGGCCGGTGCTGGCGGACACGGGCGCCATCGGCGGCTCCAGCTCCCACGAGTTCCACGTGCTGGCGGACAGCGGTGAGGACGATATCGCATTCTCCTCAGGCAGCCGCTACGCCGCCAACGTGGAACTGGCCGAGGCAGTGGCTCCCGCCGCTAACCGCCCGCAGCCGACCGCGGAGATGCAGGAAGTCCACACGCCGGGGCAAAAGACTATCGAGCAGGTCAGCGACTTCCTCGACAGCGACCCAGCCCACTCGGTGAAGACCCTGATCGTACTGGGTGAGGCCGCGGAGGGAGAACAGGCCCCGCTGGTGGCGCTGGTGCTGCGCGGCGACCATGACCTGAACGAGCTCAAGGCGGAAAAGCTGCCCGGCATCGCCAGCCCGCTGCAGTTTGCCCCCGAGGAGCGCATCGCCTCCGAACTGGGCTGCGGCATCGGTTCCCTGGGACCGGTGGGCCTCGAAATCGAGACGGTGGTGGATCGCGCCGCCGCCCACCTGGCCGATTTCACCTGCGGCGCCAATCGCGATGACTACCACCTGACCGGCGTCAACTGGGAGCGCGACCTGCCCCTGGCACGGGTAGAGGATCTGCGCAACGTGGTCGCCGGTGATGCCAGCCCGGACGGGAAAGGCACCCTGGAAATCAAGCGCGGCATCGAGGTGGGCCACATTTTCCAGCTCGGCGACAAGTACAGCCGCGCCATGAACGCCACGGTGCTCGACGAGAACGGCAAGGAACAGGTCATGTCCATGGGCTGCTACGGTATCGGCGTATCGCGCATCGTCGCCGCTGCCATCGAGCAGAACCACGACGATGCCGGCATCATCTGGCCGGAATCCATCGCGCCCTTCCAGCTGGCCATCGTACCCATCAACATGCACAAGAGTGACCTGGTGCGTGAGAAGTGCGAGCACCTCTACGAGGCGCTGCGCGAGCATGGCATCGATGTGCTGTTCATGGATGAGCCCAAGGCTCGCCTCGGCGCCATGCTTGCGGACGTGGAGCTGCTGGGTATCCCGCACCGTATCGTGGTCGGTGACCGCGGCCTGGAGCGGGGTGTGGTGGAATACAAGGGCCGCCGCGATGCGGAGAGCCAGGACTTCGCCGAGTCCCAGCTGCTGGAGGTGCTGCTGGAAAAGCTCGGGCATTGATGGCGACAACCGCGGTCCCTCACGGGGCCGCGGCCCTGTCCCGGGGTCGCGGCCCCGCCCCGGGACATAAGCCCTGCCCTTTCCCCGCGCCTTCTCGTAAAATCCTTTCCCATGATAAGAACAACCCTGCTGACCCTGCTCCTGCTGCTCGTCGCGAGTGCCGCCTCGGCACAGGTGCGCATACCCGAGCTGGCGCCGGAAGAGCGCCGCGCTCTGCGTGAGGCGATCGGGCAGGCAGACAGCTTTGCTGACCGCTTCGATGCGGAAGTGTGGCTGATGGCCAAGTCACAGCCCCTGGCCCGCTACATCAAGGACCCGCAAGAGCGCATGCGGGTGCTGAAGGCGGTCCACCGTGAGGCCACCCTGGCCGGGCTCAGCCCCGAGATCGTGCTGGCGGTGATACAGATCGAAAGCGCCTTCGATCCCTATGCGGTGTCGCGCGTGGGTGCGCAGGGCATGATGCAGGTAATGCCGTTCTGGAAGAACGAGATCGGCAGTCCCGCGGACAACCTGATCGATATGGACACCAACCTGCGCTACGGCTGCACCATCCTCAAGCACTATATCGGCAAGGCGAGGGGCAACCTGGCCAATGCGCTGGCATACTACAACGGCAGTTACGGCCGCCATACCTACAGCAGCAAGGTGCTGGACGCCTGGGCCGACCGCTGGCGCTGAGGCCGGGGACATACCATCGTGAATACCGCATTCGTCTTCTTCACCGGTGCCGCCTGCAGCCTGCTGCTACTCGCGGCCGCCAAGCTGGCCGGCCACTACCGCGGGCTGGCGGCCGGACGCTGGCTGCTGGTAGTCATCACCGGGGTCTTCTTTTACCTGCTGCGCCACGTTTTGCCCCCGGTGACGCCACTGGTGGATTTCCTGGCGGTCTGGCCCTCACTCCTGGTCCCCGGTGCTTTCTGGCTGTTTGCCCACAGTCTCTGCTGCGACACCGAGGAATTTCCCCGCTGGGGCTGGCTGCTGATCGGACTGGATATCGCTATCAACACCCTGTCTATCAGCGACGTGTGGCGGGAGAACTGGCAGCAGCTCGATGCAACCGCCTACCTCCTGGCCCAGCCACTCAAACTCGGCCTGCTGGCGGCCGGCGTGATTACCCTGCTCCGGCAATACCAGTCAGACCTGGTGGAGGCACGCCGCAACCTGCGGCTTGCACTGATGATCGCAATCGGCGGTTATATGCTGGTCGTGGTAATGGCCGAGTTCCTGTTTTCCTACCAGCCTGTGCCCACCGGTATACCGGCGCTGCACGCATTCCTGGCCAGCCTGCTGTCACTGGGCGCCTGCCTGTGGCTGCTGGCCCCCGCCCCCGGCGCCCTGGCAGAGTCACTGCCGCGCGCAAACGAGCCCATGCCCGCCGAGGATCTGGAATCCCCGGCGCCGGCCCCCATGGATGAGGGCCAGCAGCGACTGGCAGAGCGGCTGGAGGCCCATATGCAGGCCGGGGGCTACCGCCATACCGGGCTCACCATCCGCGAGCTGGCAGAGCAGCTCGGGGAGCGCGAACACGTACTGCGCTCGCTGATCAATCGGCATCTCGGCTACCGCAATTTCAACGAGTTCCTGAACCGCTACCGTATTGACGAGGCCAGCGCTCGGCTGGCCGACCCACAACAGGCCCACCTGCCGGTGCTCACCATCGCCCTGGATATCGGCTACCGCTCCCTGAGCCCCTTCAATGCTGCCTTCAAGCGCCGCCACAACCAGACGCCTACCGAGTATCGACGGGAGCGGCTCCCGGCTTAATCGCCCGGTTTTCGGAATTCGTCAGCGGTTTTTCGGATTCCGGAAGCCCCCACCGGAAAATTAGCCCAGACTCCAGTCACGTCACCAGGAGCAGCTGCAGGCCGCTCCCCGAGCCCAGCATTGAAAAAGAACAAAGGGTGTCCTCATGGAATTTTTCTGGGAGCTTGCCGCCGACTGGACAGTGAACTTTCGCCAGGGGCTGTTTCGCTACCTGCTGGCCACGGTATCCACCGGCGTGCTGCTGGGATGGTTGTTCCGGCGCTGGGCAGCGCCGCGCCGCATCCAGGAGCGCCGGGCCGGGTGGAGGGATATCCGCCGGGAGCTCAGTTTCTCGATGCTCACGCTGGCCGTATTCGCCACCACCGGCGTCATCACCCTGATCCTCGCGGACTGGGGCCTGGTAAAGCTCTACCACCGCTGGGACAGCTACCCTCTCTGGTGGCACCTGGCCAGCCTGCCGGTGGTGATCCTGCTCCATGACGCGTATTTCTACTGGACGCACCGCGCCATGCACCACCCGAAGCTGTTCCGGCATTTCCACCGGGTACACCACCTGTCGCGCACCCCCACGCCCTGGACGGCCTACAGCTTCTCCATCGGCGAAGCCGCACTGATGGCCCTTTTCTCACCGCTGATCATGATGCTGCTGCCACTGCACGTGCTCGTCTGGCTGGTATTCCTGTTCGTGATGATCTTTCGCAATGCCATGCTCCACGCCGGCTATGAATTCCACCCGCGCGGATGGGTCGACGGCCCGCTGGATTTCATGACCACCACCACCCACCACGACCTGCACCACCAGCAGTTCCGGGGTAATTACGGCTTCTATTTCACCTGGTGGGATCGCTGGATGGGCACCGAATTCAATAACTACAAGGAAGAGTTCCGTCGTGCGGCAGGCGCTGGCACACCCGTCGCCGGCGCGAAACAGGGCGATGCCAGCGCCATGACCTGACCGGAGAAGATACCGGGCGCGGAGGTTTCTATTTCCCGCCCTCACCTGTTGCGGCTGATCGGCAGAAAACCGCAAGCCTGTGCGCGGGCCCGGCCGGGCCCGCGCTTTTTTAATCTGCGCTGTCACCCTCGCCGGGAACCCCCGGCGCCCCACTCGCATCGCGACGCGTCTGCCAGAAGCAGGCCAGCCCCCAGGCCACCAGCACTACCTCAGTGGCCAGGAAAAGCCCGTTGCGCCAGTCGAAGCCGCTGTACACCAGCATCCCCCACAACCTGCCGCAACCAAAACCCAGGTAGGCCAGGGCCACCAGCAGGCACCCCTGGGCCCGGTAGCGCCGGAACACGAGCGGCAGGGAGATGGCGAGCGCGATCGCCAGCATCAGGCCGCCAAAGGTGGCCAGGAGTTCCGGCGTGGCTGGAGGCGCCAGCAGCCCGAAATCGATAGCCCCGGCAAATCCCGCCGGGTCGAGAAACGCCATAACGCCGATGGCTGCGAAAATCGCCACGTTCAGAGTGAGATAGACGGTTACGCTGTGTTTCATACGGGCATCTCCCTTGCTTGTTTCCCGCCCCCGGCGCGCTGGCCCGGCAAAAACCTGCCGCAGCCGTTTCCAGTCTACCAGCCCGGCGTACGGCTGCCTGCCCGCGACATATTTGTACTATCTTCCTGAGACCTGTTCGCCCCTAAATTCACCATGCGCGAGACGGAGTATGCGGATGAAAAGCCACTGGACAAGAGATCCGGTCCTGCATTTCGCCATTATCGGCAGCCTGCTCTTTGGCGCCAGCAGCCTGTACCGGGACAAGCGCGCGGATGGCGGCGATATCACCGTGACCGGGGACCGTATCGACCACCTGGCGGCCATTTTCGAGCGCAGCTGGCAGAGGCCTCCGGACGCGACGGAACTCCGGCAACTGATTGACGAGCATGTCCGTGAGGAAATCCTTTACCGGGAGGCCGTGCGCCTTGGCCTGGACCAGGACGATACGGTGGTCCGCCGCCGGATGCGCATGAAGATGGAGCTGCTGGCCGGTGACCTGGCCGATGCCATCGAGCCGGGTGACGAAGTACTGCAGGCCTATTACCGCCGGCATATTGACCGCTACATGGTGCCGGCCCGGTATACGTTCGAGCAAATCTACCTGGACAGCAACCAACGGGCCGAGGTCGCCGAGGATGCGCGCCTGATCCTGGGCAGGCTCGCTGCCGGCGACAACCCCCGCGAGCTGGGCGACACGAGCCTGTTACAGCCCAGTCATAAGGAAGCAAGCGAGGAAAACCTTGCGCGGCAGTTCGGCGGTAGTTTTGCCCTGCAGCTACGGGAACTGGAGCCCGGCCAGTGGGCGGGACCGGTGACGTCAGCCTATGGCGAACACCTGGTGCGGGTCAGCGCCCGCCTGCCCGCCCACGAACCGGGTTTTACCAGTGTGCGTGACACGGTTCTGCGGGACTGGCAGGCGGACGAGCGGCAGAAAATCCTGCAAACCCAGTACGAGACCCTGCGCGGGAATTACCGCGTGGAGATTGTCGCCCGGGGGAGGGAGGCCACCAGCCAATGAGATTCCTGCTGATTGCTCTCGTCGCCGCAACGGCCACCCTGTTCTCACTGAAGGTACCGGCGCATGAAGTGCGCCCGGCACTACTCTCCATGGACCAGCTCGCGCCGCAGCTTTTCGATGTCAGCTGGCGCGTGCCCGCCCGCGGCGACCGGCGCCTGTCCCTGGACGTGCAGTTTGCCGAGGACGTCCGCCGCACCCGGCCCTCCCGGGGCGGCTTTGCCCACGGTTTCTATACCGAGAGCTGGACCGTGGAGCATCCGGAGGGACTGGCAGGTACCCGCGTCGCCATCGATGGCCTCGAACGGACCATGACCGACGCGCTGGTGCACATCCGGTGGCAGGATGGCCGCCAGCAAGTGTTGCGCCTGCTGCCGGACCGGACGGAATTTACCGTTGACGCAATGGCAGGCCCGGGCCAGGTGGCCGGAACCTATTTCCTGCTCGGGATGGAGCACATCCTCCTCGGCATCGACCACCTGCTGTTCGTACTCGCCCTGCTGTTGCTGGTCAACGGCTGGAAACCCCTGGTGGCTACCATCACCGCTTTTACGCTCGCCCACAGTATTACGCTGGCGACAGCGGTGCTGGGGCTGGTGTCGGTACCCCAGGGGCCGGTTGAGGCGGTGATTGCGCTGAGTATCGTATTTGTCGCCGCCGAGGTGATATACCGGCTGCGGGGGCGCAGGACGCTGGCGGTTCGCAGGCCGTGGGTGGTGGCATTCGGGTTCGGGTTGCTGCACGGGCTGGGGTTTGCGGGCGCGTTGGCCGAGATCGGCCTGCCCCAGCACGCGGTGCCGCTCGCGCTGGCGCTGTTCAACGTCGGGGTGGAGGCGGGCCAACTGGCCTTTGTCGGCGCCGTGTGCGGCCTGTGGCTGGCGATAAGGCAGCTGCCGGTGGTACGTGCACGGGAGCTGCGCACCGGTACGGCAGCGGCGGTCCCTGTCGCCACCCCGCTGGCCTACCTGGTTGGCGGACTGGCGACCTGGTGGCTGCTCGAGCGCAGCCTGGCGCTTTTTCTGTAGGGGAAACCGGGATCAGTCCTGGAACAGCAGCTCCAGCGGGTAGCCCTTGAAGGGCTTGGTTTTCTCGATAACCAGGTGCGAGGTCATGCGCGAGATGGCCGCATCCTCATTGGCGAGCAGCTGCTCGGAAACCCGGTTGAAGTCCGCCGCATCCGGGCAGATGAAGCGCAGCATGTAATCGAACTCCCCTGACATCTTCACGCAGGAGACTATCTGCGGGATATCGTTGATGGCGCGGCGGAAGCTCTCGCTGGTGCGCGCGTCCTGGCGCTTGAGGGCCACATTGACGTAGAACTCGGCGTGGCGGACCTTGTCCAGGTTCACCTCGGCCAGGAACTCGCGGATATAGCGCTCGCTGGTGAGGCGCTTGACCCGGGCCAGGCACGCGCTCTCGGACAGGCCGATCTGTTCGCTCAGGTTCAGGTTGCTGATGCGCGCATTGGTCTGCAGCGCCTGCAGGATTTTCAGGTTGTGCCGATCGATTTTCACGGTTTTGTTGATCTTCTACCACGGAGGGGCCAAGGATACCGGCATTCGCGCCGGGCCGAAACAGCGGGCCGGGCGGGCCAGCGCCCGGCTCGCGACACGGGTGGGCCCCGGAGGGGGGACCGGTCAGCCCGCCTGGCGATTGCCGCGGGTGACAAAGGCCTCGATGCGGTCCAGCGCCCGGCGCAGGTCGGCCTCGTCGGCCGCCAGGGTCAGGCGCACATGGTTCACCGCGCTGGGGCCGAAGGGCGTGCCGGGCAGCACCGAGACATGCTCGGCATCCAGCAGCGACTCGGCGAATGCCAGCCCGGATTCCGCCACCCCGGACACGTCCACCATCACGAACATGCCCGCCTCCGGCGAGGCACAGCTGAGCCCGGGAATCCGGGCAATGCGCTCGACGATCAGGTCGCGGCGCTGCTGGTAGGCCTCGCGCATCTGGCTGACAAAGTAGGAATCGAACTCCAGCGCGAAGGCGGCCGCCTCCTGGATAAACTGCGGACAGCCGAAGATGGTCGCACCGGCGAACTGGGCCAGCCGCCCGGTCAGCTCACCGCGCGCCACGGCCCAGCCCAGGCGCCAGCCGCTCATGGCGTGGGACTTGCTCAAGCCATCGATCACCACCACGTTATCCAGCTCCTCCGCGGCAGTGCGCAGGGAAGTGTGGCGACGGGCAAAGGTGATCATCGAGTACATTTCGTCGCTCACCAGCCAGATATCGCGCTCGCGACAGTAGGCGGCAAGGTCACGTAGCTGCTCGGGAGTGGCCATCGCCCCGGTGGGGTTCACCGGCGTGTTGATCATCACCACGCGGGTCTCCGGGCCTATAGCCGCCTTGATCGCCTCCACGTCGAAGGCGAAATTGTCCTCCGCCGGGCAGGCAACCTTCTTCATTTCCAGGCCCAGCGCGTTGCAGATGGGCACATAGCCGATATACATCGGCTCGGGAATCAGGATCTCTTCTCCCGGGTTCAGCAGGCACGCCAGCACGGCATAGATCGCATTGGTGCCGCCGGGAAATACCACCACGTCGTCCGGGCTGCACGGGTGCGGGGACACCTTGCTCTCGATGGTGGCGATGGCACGGCGCAATACCGGCTCACCGGCATCCGGCGAATAGTGGGTACGCCCCACCCCCAGGCGCGCGCGGGTATAGTCCAGGATGGGCTCGGGAGTGTCGAAGTTGGGATCGCCCACACACAGGAAAATCACGTCCTCGCCCTTGTCCGCCAGCTGGTGGGCGCGGTCGCTGACGGCCCATACATTGGCGTCGGCCTGGTTCAGGCGGTCACTGGCGGCGCTGAAGTGGGGCTTGTACATCGTTCCTTCCCGGTTGTTATCGATAACACTAAGTTAACAACCGCGCGGGTAATCGATGGCGATTTACAGCGGCAGTTTTCGCATTCCTGCGGCAATTTCAGCGCCTTTACCGCAGAAAATTCGGCTCCCGCGCCCAGCCGGCGCGGCACCCGGAACCGGGTACCGCGGGCAACGCTCAGAAACGGTAATTGATATTCAGCCCGCCGACCTGGTCCTCGGGACGCACCAGGATATTGCCGCTGAACTGCAGCTTCTCGGTCACGTTGAGGCCCACCATGGCACCGGCGCCGTTCTGGAAGAAGCCGCGGCCGTCGCTGTCGTAGGCCCGCAGGTAGGCACGGTTGCCGCGGATGGACTTGAGGCCCACGCGGACATCGGCGTAGTCGTCCCCGTCATTACCTTCTACCCAGACCTCGCCAAACCAACGCCACTCGGCATTTTCCGGGGCATTGTAGAAGAATCCTGCGCGGTAGCGCAGGTATTCCCGATCCTGCCCGGAGACCCTGAGGCCAATGGGATCGAGTGATTCGCCGCTGATACTGCTCACATACCTCAGGTCCGGGTCGGTGTGCTCGCGGAAACTATCCACCTCGACCTCGGTCCACTCCACCGAGACAAATGGCCCGATCTGGCAGGGCAGCGCCGGTGCAGTATCGTAGCCACCGCGGACGAAGACCCCGGCGGCGTCGCCGTCGGCGCCCGCCCGCACCCGTGTGGTGAACTCCTGTCCCAGGTGAATGCGGCGGTCGATCTCGTCATAGTCGATGTCGCTGTAGGTCAGGCCCCCGTCGACAAACCAGCGCTCGTCATTCCAGCGCGCGATCCAGCTGAAATTGAGGTTGTCGGCCTCGAGCCACAGGTTGTCAGGTGTGTACTCGGTGGAGCCATAGGAGAGCGCCAGGGCCCACTCGAAATTCTCCCCGGCGTCGAAACTGAACCCAAACAGGCCGTCCCAGGCACTGTCGTCAAACTGGGGCGCCAGGCCCCCGTCCAGTTCGGTGCGCTGCCAGGCACCGCCGAAGAAAATGGTGGTGGTGGGCTCCCTGAAACGCTGGGCCACCAGGTGGTGGTCAATATTGGTGTGGTGGGTGCGGTAATTCTGGTAGCCCAGGTCGGGCAGCATCGCGAACCCGACCGGCGCGCTCAGCACCGAGTAGTAATAGTCGCCCAGCAGTTCCTGCGCCGCCAGGGTCGGGTGGAAACCGTCATAAAAAAACAACCGGTCCGGGTCCGGGGCACTGCCGAGCTGGCTGTAGACCGGATCCGGGTTGGCGCAGGCCCCGGCGAGGAAGCAGGTGGCATCCTGGTCGATATCGGCAAAGCCGAACAGCGCCGGGCGCTCCAGCGCCAGCGCCGCGATACCGGCACTGTCGAGGATCAGCGCATTCCTCCCCAGCAGCACCAGCTGCCGGCGCAATTCCTCATTGAACAGCGCCGTGCCGATATTGGCGGCACTCACCGCAGCCGGGCCCAGGCCGTTCATGAGTGGCGTATTGCCCACCTGCGGCACATTGGACACAGCGATATAGTCCGCCCCGGCCGCGCTGAGCTCGGCCACGGCAAACGTCAGGAAGGTGGCTGCGCGCTCCATGGTCTCCGGAGTGACGGTGCCGGCAAGGGTGTTGGCGATAATATTGTTGCCGCCCCCGTTGAGGTAGAAGAGCGCATTGGGATCGACGCTGTTTCGCTGCAGGAAGCCCTGGCCGCTGGCATTGGGCACGCCGGTCAGCCCGATCCCGTTGGTCGGGTCATCCACCAGCGCCTGCAGGGCAGCCGGATCATTGAATGCCGAAATCGCCGCCAATACTTCCGCCGGCGGCAGGTAGGGGCTCTCGCCCGCGGCAAAGTCACAGACCCCGTCGGGGCCGCAGCGGGTGGAATCCGGCAGGATGGTGGTCAGGCGGTTGTGGTCGGCCACCGTCGTGTCCGGGAACAGCTCCCGGAAGCGCTGCGGCCCCACCACATCGAGCAGCACGTCCGCCGTGCGGTTGCCCCCCACCGCCCAGTTGGTGCCATTGGCGAGCAGGGACTGCAACACCTGCGCGGCCTGCTCTTCCGGCGTTCCCGGGGCCGGCGCACAGGGTATGGCACCGCCGAAGGCGGGGCCGAGACCGAAGCAGGAGGGCCTCAGCGGAATGCCCAGGCGATCCGCGGTGAAAGCAATAGCCGGCTGGCGTGGCGTATCCCCGTCCGGGTCCATATTGGTGAAGACGCCGGCGTTACCGCTGTCGGACAGACTGTCGCCGAAGACGTAGATAGCGCTGTAGAGGCCCTCGGTAGTGCTTTCATCGGCAAAGCTGGCCGGAGCCACAGCCAGGGCCACGGCCAGGCTGGCCGTTTTCAGCGGGAATCCCATCTCGCACTCCTTTGCTTGCGCATTAACATTTATTGGTTGGCGATGGTCGCAATGGGCAAGTATAGACATGCCATTGCTGTCACTTCCCGCAACAGGGGCAAATCGTTCCCGCGGGCGGGTCGTTCAACCTTTCAGCTGTGCAAACGCCTCGATCGCCCGCTTGCGCGTCTCCTTTACGTCGCAAATCGGTCGCGGGTAGTCCGGGGTGTCGGGTGGGCAGTGAATGTCATCACCGCGCACACCCCGCAGCTCCGGCACGAAACGGCGGATGAAATCACCCCGCGGATCGAATTTTTTTGACTGGCTGTAGGGATTAAATACGCGGAAATAAGGCACGGCGTCAGTGCCGGTAGAGGCCGCCCACTGCCAGCCGCCGTTATTGGAGGCAAAATCGGCATCCACCAGGTTGTTCATGAAATGGCGCTCGCCCCAGCGCCAGTCAATCAACAGGTTCTTGGTCAAAAACGAGGCCACGACCATGCGCAGGCGATTGTGCATCCAGCCCGTCTGCTCCAGCTGTCGCATGGCGGCGTCCACTATGGGGACGCCGGTCTTGCCCAGGGTCCAGCGCCGGAATGCCAGCTCATCGCCGGACCAGGGCACGCGCTCGGTTTCCGGCTTGAATGGCTTGTGCATACACAGGCGGGGATAGGCGTCCATGAGGTGGGTATAAAACTCGCGCCATATCAGCTCTCCCAGCCAGCAGGCGATACCGTCGCTGCCGCCGCTCCAGCGGTCATTATTATGCTCGAGCGCCATATGCGCACACTGGCGCACGGAGATGGCGCCGCTGTTGAGATAGGGAGAAAGGCGCGAGGTGGCATCGATAGCAGGGAAGTCCCGCTCATCCTCATAGCCGTCGATGATCTCGCTGAATTCATCCAGGCGCCGCGCCGCGGCCCGCTCCCCCGGCTGCCAGCCCAGCACGGTGCCGCCCCGCTCTGCAGACAGTTCATAGCCCGCCAGCGAATCGGGAACGGTCTGCACCAGGTTGTTTGGTCCCTGTACTTCAATCCACGCCGGCCAGTCCCCGTTGTCCTTCCGGCTGTGCGGCGCCGGCAGAGGCTGGTAACTGTCGCCCCCATACTGGCTGATAAAGGCGCGCTTGAACGGCGTAAACACCTTGTAAGCCTCACCACTGCCGGTACGGATCGAGCCCGGCGGCACCAGGGTGCGATCGGTGGCATATTCCACCGGCACGTCGATTTCCCGCAACGATTCGCGCACCGCGCGGTCCCGGCGCTGCTCGTCGAGGGGGTACTCTGCGTTGGCATACACTGCATCGATGGACAGCTTCTCTGCGATCTGGCGCAGGGCAGCCGGCACCTGGCTGAATTCACCCAGCTCGAGGAAATACAGGGGGATATTGCGCTTGCCCATCTCTTCCTGCAGTTCCCGCAGGCAGGCCATGCGGAAAGACACCAGCGGCTCGCCCTCCTCATGGTCCCGCCAGGTTTTCGGGCAGGCGATAAAGATTGCCGCCAGCTCGCGGCATCCCTTCGCCGCGCGATGCAGGGCGGTATTGTCGTGCAGCCGCAGGTCGCTGCGCAGCCAGACCAGGCCGCGAGCAAACGCCGCTTTACCGCTCATGACAGGTACCCCCTCAGTTGCTCGATGGCCTCACCGGTGGCCGGGGGCAACAACACGCCGTTGCCCGACGAGGCGATCCGCGCCAGGTCCCGCTTCTGCAGTTGCACAAACTCGCCCCCAAACCATACCGGCGCGCGCATGTTGCGCAGCGCGCGCCCCATCGCACTGCCGAAAATGACTATTGGCACGGCGTTGTGGCTGAAACAGAGGGCCCCGGTGGCGCGCAGCTTCTCCACTGCATAGGGCAACTCCGCCATTTCCTCCAGGGGACCCAGGCTCACCACCTCGATGCCTGCGGCCAGTAGACCGACCGCGAAGAGTTGCGCAAAAGCCTGCTGGTCGGCACCGGGAAAACTCACCAGCACCAGCCGTTTCCCGGAAGCCTGGCGCTGCTTGCCCAGGTTCTTTTGCGCAGCACGCGTGGCCACAGCGAGTTGCGCCGACAGCTGCTCCCAGAAAAATGCTCGCAGCACGCCCCCGCCAAAGCGGCTACGGCGACTCAGTTCCCGGTGCAGTGGCACCAGCCAGCGATCGAGCAGCAGCGCAGGTGGGTAGGCGGAGAATAGCTGGTCGAGGTGGTGCCGAAGCCCGGGCGGGTCGAACCGGCCCGCCACGTCGAGGGTCTCCTGTACCCTGGCCGCCCAGGAGTCTTCAGGTACCGCAGGGGACTCAGCCAGTCCCCCGCCTTCCGTCCCCTCCAGCAACGGGCGCACCTTGCCGATGGGCACCCCCCGCGCCAGCCAGACCTGGATTTCCCGGATACGCTCCACATCCGCAGCAGTGTAAAGCCGATGACCCTTGCCTGTGCGGGCGGGTACCAGCAGGCCGTAGCGGCGCTCCCAGGCCCGCAGGGTGACCGGGTTTACCCCGGTCCGCCGGGCAACTTCGCGGATCGGCAGCGCCTCACTGCCAGCGGTAGCGTCAGTTTCCGGGGAATCGATTTCAGTGACGCTCATGGGTAGCCACCTGTTCTGTTATGCCGGCGGAGCCGGTGCTCACCCCCATTCGGTTCAGTGGAAGTCGCACAAACCCATCTCCGCCGGTTCCGCCGCCAGCAATAGCTGGCTGTGAATAAAGTGGTGGGGACTGCGCGGCAGGTAGTGACGCAGGAGGGTAAGCACTGCGGAAGCCGGCTTGAGCCCGACCCGGTAATCCTCGATCAGGCGGGTCAGCTCGGCTTTCTCCTCCCGGCTGAGGAACTCCTTCAGGTGTCCCTGCACGTGCATCAGTGCATTGGTGCGGTCCTTGCGGCTGGCCATATGGGCAAGGATCGCCATGATGCGGCCCCGGACTTCGAAGGCGAATTCCCGCGGCTCGTACGCCTTGCTGTCGGCGATGAACTGCCCGAGCTCACGTGTCTGCTGCTGGTGGTGGGCCAGCAACAGGTACTTGTAGGCGGTATAGAACTCGATGATCCTGGCCGTGCGCGGGTCCTCCTCCACGTAACGAAACCAGGCGTCGTAGGCGAATACCCGGGTAAGGAAGTTCTCGCGAATCTCACTGTTGTTCAGCCTGCCCGCCTCCTCCATTGGCAGGTGCGGGAAATGCTCACGCACGCGGGCGGCGAACATACCCACCCCGTCGCTGTCGTGGCTGTGGCCATTGGGCAGGTAACGCCGCACACCCCGCAGGCCACAACTCGGTGAGTTCTGCATGAATATGTATCCTCGTACCTGCTGCAGCTCGGGTGCCACACTGTCGGCATAATCACGCAGGGGAACGGTGACATCCAGGTCCTCGTCCACCACCCCCTTAACCCTTACCTCCGCGTCCGGAGACGGATCACTCTTGACCAGCCGGATGGGGTCGCGGGGCACACCGAGGCCAATGGCCACCTCCGGGCACAGCGGCACATACTCGAAACAGCGCCCCAGCAACTGGGTACAGACGCGACTGTGCTTGTGGCCGGCGTTGTAGCGCACCGCGTCGCCCATGACACACTGGCTAATACCGACGGGAATCTTCTGGGTGAGCAGCTCTATGTTCATCTTGGGTTATACACGTTGTGAATCTGTACAAGATTTATAGCGTTAACCGCGAACTTGTACAACATAATTTTTTGTACATGCAGGTCCCCCAGACGGTTGCGCTGGCAGGTGTCGCGGCTACAATGCTTTTCCCTCCCGAGAGCCACGGATGAAGTCATGATCCCAGCACTGCGCGAAATCGATGAGGTACAGGTCCTCTACCTGCAGTATCTGCAAGCCCTCGCAGATGCAGGCTTTCGCGGCGACACCAGCCCGAGCTATGCCAGCCGCACCGTACTGGCCACAGACAATTCCATCTACCAGGTGCTGCCCCAGGCGGTGGTTTACCCGCGGGACACCCGTGACCTGCAACTGCTGGCAGAGCTTGCCGAACGGGAGGAATTCCACCAGGTGGTACTGTCCGCCCGCGGGGGCGGCACCGGCACCAACGGCCAGTCACTGACCGACGGCATCGTGGTGGACATCTCGCGGCACATGAACCGCATCCTGGAGATCAACGCCGAAGAGCGCTGGGTGCGGGTGCAGGCGGGCGTGGTGAAGGACCAGTTGAACGCCGCCCTGGCGCCCCACGGCCTGTTCTTCGCGCCGGAGCTCTCCACCAGCAACCGCGCCACCATCGGCGGCATGATCAACACCGATGCCTCGGGCCAGGGCTCCTGCGTCTATGGCAAGACCCGTGACCACGTGCTGGACCTGACCACCGTGCTGATGGGCGGGGAGCTGCTGCAGTCCCGCCCGGTAAATAATGAAGAACTGGAGCAGCTGCGTGCACGCGAGGACCGCACCGGTGCCGTGCACCGCCTGTGCGACGATATTGCCCGTGAAAAGGCGGAACTGATCGAGCAGAAGTTCCCCAGGCTGAACCGCTGCCTGACCGGTTACGACCTGGCTCACCTGCGCGAGGAAGCGCAGGAGCCGGGCGGGGACACAAGCTTCAACCTCAACAGTGTCCTGTGTGGCTCCGAGGGCACCCTTGGCTTTATCGCCGAGGCGCGCCTCAATGTGCTGCCCATCCCGGCCTGCGTGGCGCTGGTCAATCTCAAATACGACAATTTCCAGGATGCCCTGCGCGACGCCAGCGACCTGATGGGCGCCGGTCCCACCTCCATCGAGACCGTCGACAGCAAGGTGCTGCAGCTGGCAATGGAGGATATCGTCTGGCACAGCGTCAGCGAGTTCTTCCCCAGCGACGACCGCGCGGTCAGGGGTATCAACCTGGTCGAATACACTGCCGATTCCGAGGAGGAGCTGGAGGAGGCGCTGGCGCGCTTCACTACCCGCATCGACAATGCCATCGGTGAGAGCGGCAAGAGTTTCGGCTACTCCATTGCCCGTGGACACGGCGAGGTGAACCGTATCTGGGCCATGCGCAAGCGGGCCGTCGGCCTGCTCGGCAACGCAGAGGGGGAGCGGCGCCCCATCCCGTTTGTCGAGGACACCTGCGTGCCGCCCGAGCACCTGGCGGAATTTATCGCCGAGTTTCGCGCCGTCCTCGACGAGGCCGGGCTCGATTACGGCATGTTCGGCCATGTGGACGCGGGCGTATTGCACGTGCGCCCCGCGATCGACATGAAGGACCCCGAGCAGGCGGCGCAGATCCGGTCGATCACCGACAGGGTGGTTGCCCTGACGAAGAAATACCACGGCCTGCTGTGGGGCGAGCACGGCAAGGGCGTGCGTTCCGAGTACGCCCCGGAATTCTTCGGTGAACTCTATCCCGAGCTGCAACGGGTCAAGGCCGCCTTTGACCCGCGCAACCAGCTGAACCCGGGCAAGATTGCCACCCCCGGTCCCGCTGCCGGCCTGCTCAGGATCGACGGTGTCCCCACCCGCGGCGAGCACGACCGGCAGATCCCCGTGCAGGCGTGGGAGGGCTACAGCGAAGGCGTCTACTGCAACGGCAACGGCGCCTGCTTCAACTGGGACCCGGACTCCGCCATGTGTCCGTCCTACAAGGCCACGCGTGAACGGATCCACTCCCCCAAGGGCCGCGCGTCGCTCATGCGCGAATGGCTGCGGCTCCTGAGTGCGCGCGACGTGGACGCCGTGGAGGCGGCGCGCAAGTTTCGGGAACAGTCCTTTTTCGTCGGCCTGCCGGGGCGCATCAAGAACACCCTGGCCAGGGCGCGCGGCGAGTACGACTTCAACCACGAAGTCAACGAGGCCATGCAGGGTTGCCTCGGATGCAAGTCCTGTGTCGGCCAGTGCCCCATCAAGGTGGACGTACCGGAGTTCCGCTCCAAGTTCCTCGAGCTCTACTACAGCCGCTACCTGCGCCCGCTCAGGGACTACTTTGTCGGCGGGCTGGAGTTCGTCATGCCGCACCTGGCCCGGGTGCCCGGCCTCTACAACTGGCCGCTGAAACTGCCCCCGGTACGCTGGTTGCTCGAGCGCGGCCTGGGACTGTGCGACAGCCCCTCCCTGGCCCGCAGGAGCCTGGAGAGCTCGATGGCGGATCTGGGGGTCCCCTATGCCAGCAGGGCGACACTGGAAGCACTGGGTCCGGCCCAGCGCGAGCGCGCGGTGATCATCGTGCAGGACGCATTCACCAGCTATTTCGAGGCAGATGTGGTAGCCGACGCCCTGCGCCTGCTGCGCCAACTGGATTTCTTCCCGCTGGTGGCGCCGTTCAAGGCCAACGGCAAACCCCTGCACGTGCACGGCTTCATGCGCCAGTTCCGGCGCGTCGCGGCCGCCAACAGCGAAATGCTTGCAGAGCTGGCGGGCAGCGGCATCGCGCTGGTGGGCGTGGACCCGTCCATGACGCTCACCTATCGCGCCGAGTACCGCAAGTTACTGGGTGACCAGGCGCCACAGGTAAAGCTGTTGCAGGAGTGGCTGGCGGGCCAGCGCGACCACCTCGCCACACAGAGGGCGCGGGTGCGCCCGGCCAGCTTCCGCCTGCTGCCCCACTGCAGCGAGCAGACCAATGCCGCCCCGTCCCTGGGCGACTGGCGCGACATCTTCGACGCCCTGGGCCTGGAACTGGAGACCCAGAGCCTCGGCTGTTGCGGCATGGCCGGTACCTACGGCCACGAGACGAACCACAGGGAGACCTCGCGGGTGATCTTCCAGCAGTCCTGGGCCCCGCGGCTGGCGGGCGAGACCGGGGACCTGCTGGCCAGCGGTTATTCCTGCCGCTGCCAGGCCCGCCGCTTCGCGGGAGTAAACCTCCGCCACCCACTGCAGGGACTGCTGGCACAATTGCAGAAATAGGAGTTTACTAGGGGAAATGGCCCGGGATTCGGGCCAGGCCACCATATCAACCGGGACGCGACCGAGATGTACCGACTGCTGATCACCCTGCTGCTGGGGGCGCTCCTGGCGGGCGCAGCCGCACCGGGGGAGCCGCCCTCGGTAGAGGCACTGATCGACTCCGCTGAAGAGTATGCCCTCGAGGGGGACTTCGACTCCGCCCTGCCGATCTACGAGAAGGCCATTTCCACCCTGGGCCGCGAGCCGCGCCGGCAGCACGCCCTGCGCTACCGCTACGGCATCATCCTGAACGCCCTGGGGGCGCAACAGGACCCCGCAACCTTCTATCCTCTGGCGCGGGCCCAGTTCGCCGCGGTGCTCGATTACCTGGAGAGCGGCGGCGAGCTGGAGCATTCAGAAGCGCGTGTCAGCTCGGCGCTGGCCCACACCTACCACCAGCAGGCCCCCCACGCCGGGAACCCGCGGCACCAGACCGACATGCTGCGCCGTGCCTATCACCTGTACAGTGACGCCGCCCTCGGCCTGGCCAGCGACGGGGAGTGGCACAACCTGGCCATTACCTATTTCAACATTGGCCAGGTGTGCGAGTGGCAGGGCAACCTGGAAGAGGCGATCGAATGGCTGGAAAAGGCGGTCGAGCTGGATCTACGCCACGGTTTCCCCGACCTGCAGGAGGACCGGGCCTACCTCTATGCCCTCCGCGAACAGGTGAATCCCCCCGCCAGGGCCACCACCACCGCCCTCTGACCAACAGGTCTCACCCCCATGCGCCGGGCATACGGACCCAGGGCCTTCGCACAGGGTGGTGGTGGACCGCCAGTCGCAAATAATTTTTCCAGAATATTCTCCTGAACGAGTCATTGTTAGGAGAGACATTCCGCTCACTTTTTAACCGACCACTAGCATGACATCGCTGTCTTGCGCGCCCACATCGATGGCAACTGTGTACTAGAACTGCCTGATTTATCTGGTCATCAATTCACTCAAAAAGAATTTGTAGGAATTTCATTTGCCAAACCGGCAATTAAAAACAACGAAATCTCAATAACAGCGCTGACATAGAGACCGTTCGACACCGATCAAGAAATGAGCAGAAATATTTGATTCAGGGCCAGCAACCCGTAATATAGCCGCCACTGATTAAATATTAATCAGTTATTTCCAAACCAACTTGGAAATGCCACATAGCCCTCAGGGCATGTGACCAATTGATTCCTGGAGGTAACGGGACATGATGAAACAGACTCTGCGCAATTCAGTACTTTTTATGATCGCCATCCTGGTGGCATCTGTGAGCCTGAATGCATCAGCCGCCGTTAAGAAAGAAAAGACCATGGTCGTTGATGCCACCGCTTACAACTCGGTGCCCGGCCAGACAGATGACGACCCGTGGGTAGCGGCCTGGAACAACCGCCTGCGCCCCGGACAGAAAGTGATCGCAGTGTCCCGGGATCTCGAGAAGCACGGCCTGACCAACGGCGCCAAGGTTAAAATCGAGGGCCTGCCCGGCACCTACACCGTGCGCGACCGTATGAACAAGCGTTTCAAGAACCGTATCGACGTGTGGATGGAAAAAGACATCAAGAAAGCCCGCAGCTGGGGCAAGAAAAAGCTGAAGATCGTCTTCAAGCCGGTCAAGTAAGCGACTGATCCACGCTACCAGACAATATTAAATGACCGCGGCACCAACCGCGGCCCTGAACGCCCCGCCTCTGCGGGGCTTTTTTATGCCTTCTCGCCAGCACCTGCGACCGGCTTCCCGGCGATCGGCCTCCCCTGTTTACGGCTCTGTTTCAGCATCGATGCCGGGAAGTTCCCGGCAATCGGCGTGCCCCGTATGCAACCTGCCCGGCTGGCGCCCCTCGTTATAGCGCTCTTCCATGCCGCCATCGCGGAATACGATAAGGAATTCATCCTTTTGCCAGTCACCCTCCACACGGTACTCGCTCAGCCACAGCAACGCGGCCTGCCCCTCATAGCACTGCCCGTAGAAAAGCCGCGTCTTCTCCACCAGCTCCTCGCTGAGGTAATCGCGGTAGTCACCGGGATAGGTGTAGCGCTCCGGCGTGGCCGGGGATTCCCGGCCCGCACTCACCCGCTTGTCTCGCGGCGAGATCCGGTGGAGATAGATCGAGGTATTCTCGTCGCAGGCGATACAGCTCCGCCCGGCGATAACCGCAAATGCACCCAGCTCCGCAACGAGGCGCGCCTCTGCCAGGCCGGTTTCCAGCGTCCGCCCGCTCGAGAGCTGCACCTCTACCGCCCGGGCGGGGCCGGGTGCAGACAGGATCAGGGCAAATAAAACGGGAATTAACGGATACTTCAACAGGAACAACGCTCTCTGCTATCGGGCGGGCGACCGAAACCTGTAATCCATTCCTCTCCTGGTGGCCCGGGAAAAGCAAGCCACCGCTGTGGCGCGAATCCCTTCTATTGATTAACCATAGCAGGCGAGGCGGGAATTTCCCGCCAGGAGCGGCGGGCAAGCGGGCAAGCGACGCAGTTACCGAAAGCGACGGGCGCAAACACGCGTGGGGTTACAGGTGGGGGGGCTGGCGGCAGGCCAGCTCGCCAGGCTGGAAGTTGGGGCACCGGAAGGCTCCAATCCGTGAAGCTTCGCGGTACCCCGCGATTGGGTTGTGCGCTGTCACACTTTTGCGAATCCCTGCCCATAAAACCTTAGCAGGGAAATCGGCGACCCGCACAAGGCTACAGGTCACGGAGGGGAGCCGCGGCCCCGGCCCGCCGGGGGAGCCTTCCGGGCGCTCAGCTCTGCTCTTCCTCAACCGGCCCGACAAAGGTGGCGATCCCCTCCTCGCGCAACGCGTCCAGGGCTTCCTCCAGGGCTTCCTTCTCCGTGTCGAAGGAATCCTCCCACACGGTGGAATTGTCATTGTCATCGACAATTTCCAGTAACCAGCCGCCTTCGCCATCCTCGTAAATATCGATATGGACGCTCAACCCGTCCTCGCTGTAAGTCTGGCTCAGTTCTGACTCACGGGGTTCAAACTCTTCTTCCATGGGATGCCTCACTTCGGGCCGGTAATTCAGGTCGCCGCACTGTGACAACTCGTGGCCAATCGGTCAATCAAAATCGTCCGCCGCGACGCGTTAGCGCCAGGAAAACTGCCCATTAAATGTACGACAAACGCCCCTGCCTGCGTTAAAATGCGCGGCGATTTTTACCCCCGGCACCGGCCGGGATGTCATTTTGCCCCGGATTTACGCTCCGGCCCGCAAAGAGGAAAACCCATGCCCCAGTACGTAGTCTGTGCGCTGTATAAATTCGTCACCCTGGACGACTTCGAATCCCTGCGCGACCCCCTGCTCGATGTCATGCTGAAACACCGCGTGCGCGGCACCCTGCTGTTGGCCCGCGAGGGCATCAACGGCACCGTGGCCGGCTCCCGCGAGGCCATCGACGCCCTGCTCGCCCACCTGCAGAGCGATCCGCGCCTGGCAGAGCTGGATTACAAGGAATCCTATACCGATAACGCGCCCTTCCGCCGCAGCAAGGTCAAGCTGAAGCGCGAGATCGTGACCATGGGAGTAGAGGGTATCGACCCGCGCAAGACAGTCGGCACCTATGTGAAACCGGCCGACTGGAATGCACTGATCAGCGACCCCGAAGTGGTGCTGATCGACACCCGCAACGACTATGAGTACCAGGTGGGCACCTTCGAGAACGCGGTCAACCCCGGGACCGAGAGCTTCCGGGAATTCCCGCAGTACGTTAAGGAAAACCTGGACCCCGGGAAGCACAAGAAAGTGGCCATGTTCTGTACCGGTGGCATCCGCTGCGAAAAGTCCACCGCCTACCTGAAGGAACAGGGGTTTGAAGAGGTCTACCACCTGCAGGGCGGAATCCTCAAGTACCTGGAGGAGGTGCCGAAGGAAGAGACCAGGTGGCAGGGCGAGTGCTTCGTCTTCGACGACCGGGTGACCGTCAACCACGATCTCGAGCGGGGCGAGTACCAGCAGTGCAACGCCTGCCGGATGCCGGTGACAGAGGAAGAGATGCAGTCACCCAAGTTCGAGCAGGGCGTCAGCTGCCCGCACTGCTTCGACAGGGTATCCGACGCCGATCGCGCGCGCTTCCGCGAACGGGAAAAGCAGATCCAGCTGGCCAGGCAGCGCGGCGAGGAGCACATCGGCCACGATGCCCGTGAGACCACTGCCGAGCGCCGCCGCCGCAAGCAGGCGCTGCGTCAGCAGCAGGCCGAGCAGGCGAAGCAGCAGGCCACCAACGGCTGATTGCGTGCCCACCTCCTGTCGCCCCGCGTGGGCGGCAGGCTTTCGACCCCCTCTGACGGTTAGATCAACACCCTTTCCTGCCCCGTTTTACTTGCCTGTCCCCGCCGGCATCCCGCCCATGCGTCAGGGGGGAGAACCGTGCTATTTTCCGCTTGCACAGGTTTAGCAAAGTAAATTCGAAATATAAGACTGGTGGTCGCGCACTCCCGCCGGCCAGCGGTCCTGTGCGCACCTGTTCCCACTATCAAGCTGTGACAACCAGGGTGGCCGGCATCCCGGTGGGCCTGTATCCCGAGACTGAGATGCCGGCATTTCGCCCCAACCCGCGCCTTCTCCGGTCATGCATCGGCATGCCGGGCCGAGGGGGCACTTTTTCAAGGAGAGAAAAAATGCAGCTTCAACACAACCTGATCTGCACCTGGTTCCTCAGCCTGCTGGTCCTGTCCGTTCCGGCCAGTGCCACGGAGAAAGAGCCGGGAGGATTCGTCGATATCGTCACCCGGGAGTACACCATCGAGGGTCCGAAATCGCTGGGCCTCGGGTGGCACAACTTCCGCTTCAGGAACCAGGGCGGGCAGGCCCATTTCGTATCCATTTACAAGATGAGCGAGGGCAAGGACCTGGAGGACCAGCTGGCCGAGGTGGCGCCGGTATTCGACCCGCTGATGAACGGCCTGCGCAGTGGTGAGCTCACCAAGGCCGATATCGGTCCCTTCCTGCAGGAGCACCTGCCGCCCTGGGGACTGCAGATGGGGCATGTGGGTGGCCCCGGCCTGATGGCCCCGGGCAAGACATCCCACACGGCGATCAGGTTCGACGAGCCGGGCATCTACCTGATGGAATGCTACGTCAAGGGACCGGACGGTAACTGGCATACCATGATGGGGATGCTCAAGCAGCTCGAGATTACCGGCAACCGGAGTGCTGGCATCGAACCGCAAGCCACCAGTAAGGTCGCGGTAAGCAACAGTGGCATAGAGGCGCCCGGGACGCTCACGGCCGGCAAACAGACCTTCCGCATCGACTTCCTTGAGGCGCCCCCCGGTCCCTTCCCGTTCGACGTGCATATCGCGCGGCTGGAAGAAGACACTGATATGGACAGGGTGGTGCACTGGATGGACTGGACCAATGTCGGCGGCCTGCGTGCGCCGGCGCCGGTAGAGTTTCTTGGCGGTATGGAGCATATGCAGGCCGGGCGCCACGGCTATGTCACCGTAGACCTGGACCCGGGTCAGTACCTGTGGATCTCCCGCACCAACGCGGCCCGGATGCAGGCCCGCTTCACCGTCAAATAGGCAGACGCCGCTCAGGCCCCGCACTCCGGTGCGGGGCTCAGCCGATCTCGATCTCCGGCGTGCTGCCCTCCTCTGCATGCAACCAGATTTCTGCGCTCGCGCGCCGCGCGATCTCGCGATAGTGCTGGGCCACCTCGCCGTCCGGGTCGGACACTACGCTAGGCAGCCCGCGGTCGGTGCCCTCGCGGATCGACATCGCCAGCGGCAGCTGGCCCAGCAGGCCGGTATCGTAGCTGGCGGCGATGCGCTCCCCGCCGCCACTGCCGAACACCGGCTCGGTGTGGCCACAGTTCGAACAGGTGTGCAGCGACATGTTCTCGACGATCCCCAGCACCGGCACATCCACCTTGCGGAACATCTCCACCCCCTTGATGGCGTCCTTGAGGGCCAGGTCCTGGGGTGTGGTAACGATCACCGCCCCGGCAAGCGTGGCCTTCTGGGCCAGGGTCAGCTGGATATCCCCGGTGCCCGGTGGCATGTCGACCACCAGGTAATCGAGCTCCTCACCCTCACCACACCATAGGGTCTGGGTGAGGATCTGGTTCAACGCGCCGCTGGCCATGGGGCCGCGCCAGACCGCCGGGGTTTCCTCGGTCATCAGGTAGCCAATGGACATGGTCTTCAGGCCGTGGGCCTCTACCGGCAGGAAGAACTTCTGGTCGCGCACCTCCGGCCGCGCATCCTCGGTGCCGAGCATGGTGGGCAGGCTGGGGCCGTAAATATCCGCATCCAGCAGGCCCACCCGCGCACCCTCGGCGGCCAGGGCCAGGGCCAGGTTGACGGCGGTGGTGGACTTGCCGACGCCGCCCTTGCCCGACGCCACCGCGACAATATTCTTCACCCCGCGCATGTGGGCGGGCACCTCGCCAGCCTCAGTGGCGGGGATGTCGCTGAAGAGTTCAAACTGCAGGGCCGCTTTTCCCAGTGGCCCCCCGCGCAGCGTGGGCATGCAGGCCTCGCGCACGCGCTCGTGCCAGTCTTCCTGGAGGGTGGCACAGGGGTACCCCAGGGTCACCCCCACATAGACGGTATCCCCTTCGTAGCCGACCTCGATATCCGCGTCCAGCTCATCCAGTATGCGTCCCGTACCCGGGTCATGGAGGCTTCCCAGGCATTCTGCCAGCCGTTCAAGCTCGCCCTGCACCTCAGGCGGCAGCTCTGCGTGTTCGTGCTCGTGGCCGTGTTCGCTCACCTTCTTCCCTCTTTTCGGTAGCATTGGTCAGTTCGCCTGCATTGTGGCGGATGGGCGGGCCCAGCGCCACAGCTACGGCGAAGCTCCCATGGACGGGGAGCCTGCGGCCTCCCCGCAGGGCGCTATATCTGCTATATTCGCCGGTCTTTTTACGGTGGTCGCACCACGACCGGATACCGCCGCCAGTCCCCAGCGAACCAGCAACCCTGCAGATGGAAAAACCGATGTCAGACAAGCGCAACATCCTTGTTACCAGCGCACTGCCCTACGCCAATGGCTCCCTGCACCTGGGCCATATCCTGGAATACATCCAGACCGACATCTGGGCGCGCTTCCAGCGCGCCCGCGGCCACGACTGCCTCTATATGTGCGCCGACGATGCCCACGGCACCGCCATCATGCTGAAGGCGGAACAGCTAGGCCTGACACCGGAACAGCACATCGCCAACATGCAGGCAGAGCACGAACGGGATTTCGCCGACTTCCTGATCGGCGTGGACAACTACCACTCCACCCACTCGGAAGAGAACCGCGAGCTATCGGCGATGATTTACCAGCGCCTGCGGGACAACGGCCATATCGCCACACGCACCATCACCCAGGCCTTCGACCCGGAGAAGCAGCTGTTCCTGGCGGACCGCTATATCAAGGGCACCTGCCCGCGCTGCAAGGCGCCGGACCAGTATGGCGACAACTGCGAGGCCTGCGGGGCAACCTACAGCCCCACCGAGCTGATCGACCCGGTATCCGCCATCTCCGGCGCCACCCCGGTCGAGAAGGAATCCGAGCACTTCTTCTTCACCCTGCCGGAGTTCACCGGTTTCCTGAAGGAGTGGACCCGCTCCGGAACCCTGCAGGACGAGGTGGCCAACAAGCTGGCCGAGTGGCTGGATGAGGGACTGCAACAGTGGGATATCTCCCGCGACGCACCCTACTTCGGCTTCGAGATCCCGGACGCACCGGGCAAGTATTTCTACGTGTGGCTGGACGCGCCGATAGGCTACATGGCCAGCCTGAAGAATTACTGCGACGCGAGGGGGCTCGACTGGCAGGAGTACTGGAAGAAGGACAGCACCGCCGAGGTGTATCACTTCATCGGCAAGGACATCGTCAACTTCCACGCGCTCTTCTGGCCGTCCATGCTGGATTCCGCCGATTTCCGCACGCCGACAAAAGTGTGCGTGCACGGCTTCCTGACCGTAAACGGCAAGAAGATGTCCAAGTCCCGCGGCACTTTCATCAACGCGCGCAATTACCTCGACCACCTGCACCCGGAATACCTGCGCTACTACTTCGCCGCCAAGCTGACCGGCGGCGTCGACGACCTGGACCTGAACCTGGAGGACTTTATTGCCCGGGTGAACTCCGACCTGGTGGGCAAGGTGGTCAACATCGCCTCGCGCACCGCCAAGTTCGTGAGCAAGGCCGGCGGGGAGCTGGCGGGCGAGCTGGCGGACGAGACCCTGTGGAGCCGGTTCGTCGAGGCCGCACCGCGCATTGCCGACTTTTATGAGGGCCGGGAATACGCCCGCGCCATGCGCGAGATCATGGCCCTGGCTGACGCCGCCAATGCCTGGATCGCCGACAAGGCGCCCTGGTCGCTGGCGAAAGAGGAAGGAAAGGAAGCCGAGGTGCTGGCTATCTGCTCCCAGGGCGTCAACATGTTCCGCGCCCTGATCACCTGGCTGGCGCCGGTGCTGCCGGAAACCGCGATAAAGGCCGAGGCCTTCCTGGGCGTGAAGCTGGAGTGGCATTCCGCTACCAGGCCGCTGGTCGGCCACGCCATCAACAAATTCAAGCCAATGATGCAGCGCGTGGAGCAGAAGCAGGTGGATGCGGTCCTGGAGGCCGCCAGGGAATCCCTGGCCCAGCTGCAGGCGGAAACCAGGCCGCTGAGCGGCCCGCTCGCGGACGACCCCATCGCCGACGAAATCCAGTTCGACGATTTCGCCAGGGTGGACCTGCGCATCGCCCTGATTGCCAACGCCGAGCATGTCGAGGGCGCCGGCAAGCTGCTGAAACTGACCCTGGACCTGGGCGGCGAGACCCGCCAGGTGTTCGCCGGCATCAAGAGTGCCTACAAGCCCGAAGACCTGGTGGGCAAACACACCGTTATGGTGGCCAACCTGGCGCCGCGCAAGATGCGCTTCGGGGTGAGCGAGGGCATGGTGCTGGCCGCCGGCCCAGGCGGCAAGGACCTGTGGATCCTCGAGCCCCACGAGGGTGCCCAGCCCGGCATGCGTGTGATGTAACAACAGGAATCCGTAGGAGCGGCCCATGGCCGCGATCACTATTGGCTAATGTCCCGGGGTGGTCGCGGCCATGGGCCGCTCCTACAAAAAACCCTTCCAACTGACAGGGACGACTAGAATGCGCGGCGTTTTCCTCGATACGCTCACCATAAAACCCGGAGAGCTGGATACCTCCGGGCTGGAGGCGAGCCTGGATCACTGGGATTTTTACGAGACCACCGGGCCGGGACAGGTGGCAGAGCGCATTGCCGAGGCAGACGTTGTCATCACCAACAAAGTGGTGCTGGACCGGGAGCTGATCGAAAACGCCCCCAACCTGCAGCTAATCTGTGTCTGCGCCACCGGCACCAACAATATCGACCAGGCCGCTGCCGAAGAGCGCGGTATCCCGGTACGCAACGTGTCCGGCTATGCCAGTGCCTCGGTACCGCAACACGCCCTGGCCCTCATCCTGGGCCTGGCCACCCGCTGGCACCAGTACCACCACGATGTCATGGCCGGGCGCTGGAGTGATTCACCAGTTTTCTGCATGCTCGATTACCCGGTGATGGAACTGGCGGGCAAGAAACTTGGCATCATAGGCTACGGCGACCTGGGCCGGAAAACCGCCGACCTCTGCCGCGCGCTGGGGATGCAAATCCTGGTGGCGGAGTCCTTTACCGGTGAAGACAAAGAGGGCCGCGTACCGCTGCCCCAGCTGCTGGCGGAATCCGACGTGGTCAGCCTGCACTGCCCCCTGACCGACGCAACAGAGAAGCTCGTCAACGGCAAATTCCTCGCCGCCATGAAGCCCGGTGCGCTGCTGGTCAACACTGCCCGCGGCGGCCTGGTGGACGAACAGGCCCTGGCCGAGGCCCTGAAAACCGGCCACCTGGGGGGCGCCGCCCTGGATGTGCTTAGCGAAGAGCCGCCCCCTGCCGATCATCCGCTGCTGGCGGGCGACATCCCCAACCTGGTCGTCACTCCCCACATGGCCTGGATCAGCCGCGAGAGCCGGCAGCGCCTGCTGGACGGTGTAGTGGCGAATATTCGCGAGTGGCAGTCCCGCTAGGTCCCGCGAATACCCGAACCGCGACTTCGCCAAACGTGGACGCCCGGACACTCTCCGCTGTGGTTTTCGGTCGTTGCGACCCTAGCATTCCCCTACACCCAAAACCGTTGTGGAGGAATTAATCATGGCAAGTGTTCGCCCCCCGAACAGTTCCAGCAGGGAAAAACTGCGGGAAGCCGCTGACCTGGCTGGCCAGGCCGCCTCCGAATCTGCCTCCTATGCCAGGGAGCGTGCCCGCGAGTCTGTGGACCGCGGCAGGCAACGCGCCAGCGATCTCGAACAGCGATTCGAGTCGTCTATCAAGGACCACCCGTTAGTAAGTGTGGGCGCTGCTTTCGCTGTGGGGTGGGTCATCGCCAAGCTGATGAGGTAATTTCACTTAATCGAATCAACTTGTGCGGAGCGCCCGATCGATGGCCAACACCCACCGTTACCGGTCCACTCCCGCGGATCCCGGCCCGGTCGCCCCCGACGGCGAGCGGGCCGCCACTTATGACGCTCCTGGCCCTTCCATCCCTTCTGATTCTGCTGGACCAGAAAAAAATCCGGATTTCGAACTGAAATCCGTGCTGGCGCGGGCCGAGGCCACCCTTGGCCTGGTATCCGGCTGGCTCGGAAACCTGCAGACCCTGATCCACCTGGAACTGCAGCGCACCATTACCGCCAGCAAACGCATCATCGCCCTCAACCTGCTGCTGTTGCCCCTGGCCGTCACATTCGTGGTCAGCCTGTGCGCGGGCGCCGGCCTGGGGGGATATTATTTTTTTCAGTCCGTGTATGCCGGCTTCGGCATTTTCCTGCTCTCGCAGCTCCTGGTGCTGACCGGGATACTCCTGTACCAGAAACGGTTGCGTTCAATGCTCGGGTTCGAGGAAACCCGCCACCAGGTAAGGGAGGCCCTCGACGATGTCGCTGAGACATTTAAATAAACGTATCGACCGCTGTGCAGACCAGATGGAACGACAGCGGCTGGGCGCCCTGGCGCTGCTGGACCGCCAGCACCGGGACGTGCGCGAGCGCGCGCGGGGTATCCCCATTCCTGTGGCCCTGGGCCTGGCAGTGGTGGCCGGCTTCGTGGCCGAGCGACTGGTCAAATCGCCAAAAGCAGCCCATGCGCTGCGCCTGTACTCGATATGGAGGATGTTCTAGGAGATATGGTGGATCTCCCGCGATAAGTAGCTTGTGAGCCTCGCGCTCCAACCGCGTTTCCACTACCTCGGCACAAAGAAGGGACCGGGTTCTCCGGTCCCTTCCTGCTACATGTTGGCAGTAGCAGCCGATCAGTCATCCATGGCGAGAACCGCCTGCTTCATCTCTTTCAGGTAGCGATCGACCACTGAATAATCGAGGTCTTTCCCCCACTCCCTGGAAGCAGCCTTTGCATAGGCATTCCTGGCCGCCGGGTAATTCCCGTTGACCCGTTCCTGGAAGCCGATATTGCCGTAGGTCCCTTTTATAACTGCCTTGCGCTCGTCTTCGCTGGGAAATTCAAGCTCCTGGATGCTCGCCAGGTATTCCTCCGCGGTCAGCCTGCCGGCGTGGTAAAGCACATCGAGAGTCAGTATGTCTCCGGTAATCGAGTCGTTGGACTGCTGCCAGTCACCGCCCTGCACCAACTCAAGGAGACCGCCAATAACCTTCTCTGCCCTGGCATCCCTGTCGAGCTCCTTCAGGGCCATATACCTGTCGAGTGTCAGCCTCGCGAAACGCGGGGCAATCTTATCGCCGAAGTCTATCTTTCCCTGCTCGACCAGGAATTCCTCGAATTTCCGGCTATCGAACAACCTGCCAATATATTCCTTGTCGGTAACCGGGGTGGAGGCGTCGACCTCGCGAATACTCACATCGCCGATTTCCACCACTCCGCTGCCAACGAGCCCGACACCGTAACTGAGGTAATCGGCTCCAGCGGGAATCTGCAGCACCATTTGCCTTGTTTGCCACTCACCGGTACCACGAATCGGCTCATAGTAGGTGCTGTCGTAAGCCATGTACCTGGCCTGGTCATCCTGCTCGTCTTTTGCGGCAAAATAGATCACTACCGATTCGGACACATCGGTAGGCTTGTACTCGACTTCCAGCATCATGCGCTTGTCGCGATAGGAATCCGCTTCGATTTTCCTTTTGAGCATGCCCGCGTCGCCACGGGTCGCCTTGTCGGAGCGGATTACAAGCCTGTCCCCGTTCACCTTTCCGTATACCTGGAAAAGCTCTTTCGCAGAGGCGTCCTGATACCATTCGCCGGTGACCTCTTCGCCGGCAAACGGTTCGATGAAGGTGAACAGGCTATCGGGAAACGCCTCGTCGCCCGGGGCTACCCGCTCTGCCAGTACCGCGCCGCTCGCCGACACCAACACACAGAATCCCAAGTGTTTGATAAATCGCATACAAAATCCCTTTAGTCGTTAAATTTTTTCGAATTACCTCCGGCGACGAGTCTACAAGATACCCCTCCGGCACAACGAATGATCGGGCGAGTCTGTAAGGGGACGTAATTTCTGACGCGGGAATTTTGTTTTTTATTGCTCTTCGCTATTTCAGCAGGATTGACTATTGCGTCACAATCTTTGCAGCCTTTCCCTACTCGCCGACAAACGGGCTGCTCACTGTTCAAACGTGAGGCCTTCTTCCCCTTTCCGCGCTGGGCACATTCGATTACAGTTCCTTAAAGATGTTTTTTTGCCGCCGGAAAAGCCTTGACCAACCAGACACGCCAACGCACCCATATCCCGCCCATCGAGGCTCACCTCACACAGATAACAGTTGCCGAAGCCGCGGACCGGCTGGCGGGTTTTCTGCGCCAGTTTCCCCGCCTGATGATTCTTACCGGTGCCGGCGTGAGTACCGATTCCGGTATTCCCGACTACCGGGACCAGGACGGTGCCTGGAAGCGCAAGCAACCGGTTCAGCACCGCGATTTTATGGACAACCTGGATACACGACGGCGGTATTGGGGACGAAGCCTGGTTGGCTGGCCGGTCATACGACATTCGCAGCCCAATCCCGCCCATCACCACCTGGCGGACCTGGAGCGGCGCGGGTACTCGGAGCTATTGGTCACGCAGAACGTCGACCGGCTGCACCAGCGTGCCGGCAGCCTGCAGGTGATCGACCTGCACGGCCGCGCCGACCGGATCCGCTGCATGGCCTGTGACTATCGCTGCGATCGCCAGCTGGTCCACGACCAGTGCTTTGACCTGAACCCGGCCTTCCGGCAATACCAGGCCGGTACCGCACCTGACGGCGACGCAGACCTGGAGGTGGATTTCAGTAACTTCCGCGTCTTCGACTGTCCCCGCTGCGGGGGGATTCTCAAACCGGATGTGGTGTTTTTCGGTGACAATGTACCGTCGGGGCGGGTGCAGGCATCACTGGATGCCCTGCGGGCCAGCGACGCCCTGCTGGTGGTGGGGTCATCGCTGATGGTCTACTCCGGCTTCCGCTTCTGCCGCTACGCGCGGGAATGGGGCAAACCCGTGGCGGCGCTGAACCTGGGGCGGACCCGCGCGGATGATATCCTCGACCTGAAACTGAACGCCCGTATCGGCGAGACGCTGGCCGCCACGCTGGCGCAACTCTAGGCAGGCAGCAACCAGCGCCGGGCCGCACCACTCGCACGGCCGCCCTCTCAGGAATCCCCATCCTCGCCGTTGTCGCCCAGCTTGTCCTGGGTCCTGGTGTCGAAATCGCTGGCGTCGTGGCGCTCGTGGAGCTGCGAGGCGGGGTCGCCCCAGGTGCGGTTCACCATGCGGCCGCGCTGCACCGCCGGGCGCCGGGCAATTTCGTCGGTCCAGCGGAGCACATTCTTGTAGGTGTGCGCCTCGAGGAATTCGGCCGCGTCATATACCTTGTCCTTCACCAACGCACCGTACCAGGGCCAGATGGCCATATCGGCAATGGTGTACTCGTTGCCGGCCACATAAGGGTGCTCCGCCAGCTGGCGGTCGAGCACATCCAGCTGGCGCTTCACTTCCATGGTGTAGCGGTCGATCGGGTATTCGTAATATTCCGGTGCATAGGCATAGAAATGCCCGAAGCCACCGCCGAGCAGGGGCGCCGCCCCCATCTGCCAGAACACCCAGTTCAGCGTCTCGGTACGCTGGGCCGGGGTGTGGGGCAGGAAGGCGCCGAACTTTTCCGCCAGGTACAGCAGGATGGACCCGGACTCGAAGACGCGGATCGGGGGATGCATGCTCTGGTCCAGCATTGCCGGGATCTTGGAGTTGGGATTGACCTCCACGAAGCCACTGCCGAACTGGTCGCCCTCGGTGATATCGATGAGGTGCGCATCGTACTCGGCGCCGTCATGCCCCAGCGCCAGTAACTCCTCGAGCATCACGGTGACCTTGACGCCGTTCGGTGTGGCGAGGGAATAAAGCTGCAGCGGGTGCTCGCCCACCGGTAGCGCCTTCTCGTGGGTGGGCCCCGCTACCGGGCGATTGATATTGGCAAACTTGCCGCCGCTGTCCTTATCCCATTTCCAGACGCGTGGTGGCTGGTAGCTGTCGTCGGTCATTGCCTGTACTCCCTGAATCATTGTTAGCGGTAGGCGATGTTACGCGCGCCGGGGGCAAACGGCTCGAGATACCCGGCTGTTACCGCAGCAACTCGCGGCCTGGACAGGAAAGCAAGGTACCGGCCCCACTTCCTGATCAACCAGGACGCTTTATTTCTTTTCATGCAAACACAGTCGGAATACCCGTGGCAAATGGTCGCAAGCGGGCTGGTTGACGGTCACCGGAGCAAACTCGCTGGTGCAGCGCAGGAACCTAACCCAGCTCGAAACTGGTGATGCCAAAAACCCGGTCGATCGGGATATCGGGGGGCGCCCCGCTGTACATGCGCGCGGTCTCGAACACCATTTCCATCCTGTGGCGCTCGGCGAGCTCCAGCGCATGGGTGTTGGTCTCGGGTATGTCGAGATAGACCGGCTGCCCGGTGGGCACACTGGCGGTAAGCGCGAGGTACAGGCGCTCGGCGAGGTCGGGATCATCCGCGAACAGCGGACCGATCCGGAAGCCTTCGTGGCAGGTGCGGATCACCCCGTAGCCGCGCAACCTGCCCTCCTCCACAGCGCCGATTGCCGAGGACTCCGGCTGCGAGACCCACGCTTTCAGGAAGGCTTCGCGGGGCGCGGGGAAAAGCTCCCGGTCATAGGTGCAGACGACACTGAAGGGCACCCACGAGAGGGGCACCAGCGAGTGCGTGTCCTGTGCTGCGCCCGCGGCCTGGCCGGTCAGCCCCAGGTAGCGCATGTTGCGGTGGGCCAGGCCGAAGCCCGATTTGCGATAGTTCTCCTGCTGGGCAACCACGCCATCCAGCCCCATGTTGCGCCCCGCCAGGTATTCCATGCCCTTCCTGGCGAGCTCGGCGCCGTAACCCCGGCCGCGATAGGCGGGCTCAACGATATAGAGTCCCAGGAAGCCGTAGTCCTCGCCATAGCGCACCGCCGATATGGACCCTACCGGCTCACCGTCCAGTAAGCCGATGAAGAACCCGTGCGCGTCTGCGGCATAGAAGCAGGCGGCATCGTGCAGGCCGGGATTCCAGCCCTCCCGTTGCGCCCACGCAAGTACCGTACAGATCTCTGCCGGGTGCATGTCCCTGATGGTGAAATCGGCCACCTTTAACCCCGCTGTTTTCCGTCGACCTCTGGATAACTGTAGTAGCGGTGCAGCGACCGGTGGCCTCCAGCCGCAACCCGGGAGTATTGCCGCCTCGCGGCCGGCACAGCGACCGGCGTCCGTGTTGAACGGCCTCCGCGACTCACCCATAATAGCGGCCCTGCGCGGTATGCCACCGCCCCCGTCCCAGCCCTCCTCGCTGCGCGGCCCCAAAGCCCGGGGGCGGGGAAACCAGTGCTAGGCTTCGACAAGCGCCACCAGGCCAATCCCGGAGAATCATGACCGAATTTGCCGTCATCCTGCTGAGCACCATTCTGGTCAATAACTATGTATTGGTGCAGTTCCTCGGCCTGTGTCCGTTTATGGGCGTCTCCAACAAGCTGGAGACCGCCGTGGGGATGGCCGGGGCCACCACTTTCGTGCTCACCCTGGCGTCGATCTGCTCCTACCTGGTCAATACCTACCTTCTGGAGCCATACGGCCTGGATTACCTGCGCACCATTTCCTTTATCCTAGTGATCGCCGTCGTGGTGCAGTTCGCGCGCATGTTCATCGAAAAGACCAGCCCCCTGCTGCACCGGGTGCTGGGTGTCTTCCTGCCGCTGATCACCACCAACTGCGCGGTACTGGGCGTGGCGCTGCAGAACACCATGAAGGCCCACAACTTTGTGCAGTCCACTCTTTACGGCTTTGGCGCAGCCGTGGGTTTCTCGCTGGTACTGATCCTGTTTTCTGCCATGCGCGAGCGCCTGTTCGCCGCGGATGTGCCAACCCCTTTCCGCGGTGCCGCCATCGGTATGATCACGGCGGGACTGATGTCGCTGGCCTTTATGGGCTTCAGCGGCCTGGTTTAGGGGGGAATCGCAATGCCGGACTGGTTGACTGAGATTTCCACTCCCCTGCTGGTACTGGGCGGCATGGCGCTGGTGTTCGGCGCCCTGCTGGGATTCGCCGCGGTGCGTTTCCGGGTCGAGGGCGATCCCCTGGTGGAGCAGGTGGATGCGCTGCTGCCGCAGACCCAGTGCGGCCAGTGCGGCTATCCCGGTTGCCGGCCCTATGCCGAGGCCATCGTGCACGGCGACCGTATCAACAAGTGCCCGCCCGGCGGCCAGGCAACCATCAACGAGCTGGCCAACCTGCTGGATGTAGAGCCCCTGCCCCTGGATGCCGAGCACGGGGTGGAGGACGTAAAGAAAGTGGCCTTTATCCGCGAGGCGGAGTGCATTGGCTGCACCAAGTGCATCCAGGCCTGCCCGGTAGACGCCATTGTCGGCGCGGCCAAGTATATGCACACCGTGATCGAGGAGGAGTGCACCGGCTGCGACCTGTGTGTCGAGCCCTGCCCGGTGGACTGTATCGACATGGTACCGGTGGAGACGTCGTTGCAGGAGTGGCACCCGCCCAAGCCGGTGGACGGCGTGCAGTTGATTGCCAGCGACAGGAGGGACGTGGCGTGAGCCCCGAGCAGTTGAAGTCGTCGCGTGAATCCGCCGAGGAACGGCGCTCTGCCCGCGAGGCGCGCCTGGGTGCGCGCGAGCAGGAACGCGCACTCGAGCCCAATGATTTTCCCGGCGGCGTGCACCCGCCGGAGAACAAGCACCAGTCCACCGGTGAGCCCATCGGCAGCGTGCCGCTGGCCGAGCAGCTGGTGGTATCCCTGAGCCAGCACGCCGGTACCATGGCCATCCCGGTGGTAAAGCTGGGCGACCAGGTACTGAAAGGCCAGTTGATCGCCGAGGCAGACGGCCTGGTGAGCTGTAACGTCCACGCCCCCAGCTCGGGCACGGTGGTGGCCATCGAGCCGGCACCGCTGCCCCATCCCTCCGGCATGGAGGTGGATGCCATCACCATCCGCACCGATGGCGAAGAGCGCTGGTGCGAGCTGGCGCCCTGTGAGGATTTCCGCAAGCTGGCGCCGGTGGAGCTGCTGGAAAGGATTCGCGGCTGCGGTATCGCCGGCATGGGTGGTGCGGGCTTCCCCACCTCGGTCAAGCTGGATCCCCACAGCGGCACCGAGATCGACACGCTAATCATCAACGGCACGGAGTGCGAGCCCTATATCACCGCCGACGACATGCTGATGCGCGAGCGCGCGCAGGAAATCATCGCCGGCGTCGAGATCATGGCCTATATCCTCGATGAGCCGGAGCGGGTACTGATCGGTATCGAGGACAACAAGCCGGAAGCCATCGAGGCCATGCGCAGCGCAGCCGAGGGCACCCGCTTCGATATCGTGGTCTTCCCCACCAAATATCCCTCCGGCGGCGAGAAGCAGCTGATCCAGATCCTCACCGGCCGCGAAGTCCCCAACCAGGGCCTGCCGGCCAATGTGGGCATCGTGTGCCAGAACACCGGCACGGCAAGGGCCGTGTACCGCGCGGTGCGCTTCGGTGAACCGCTGATCAGCCGCATCACCACTGTGGTAGGCGAGGCGCTGGAGCGCAACCGCAATATCGAGGTCCCCGTCGGCACCCCCATCAGCCACATCCTCAAGCACCACGGTGCGCACCACGGGCTGATGCAGCGCGTGATCGTCGGCGGCCCGATGATGGGCTTCACCCTTCGCGACGAGGACACGCCGGTCACCAAGACCACCAACTGCCTCCTGGTGCCCACGGAGAAAGAGCTGCCGCCGCCCCCGCCGGCGCAGGCCTGCATCCGCTGCGGCTTCTGTGCCGAGGTGTGCCCGGCATCGCTGTTGCCCCAGCAGCTGTACTGGTACGCGCGGGCCGATGACCGGGACAAGCTGCAGGCATACAACCTGTTCGACTGTATCGAGTGCGGCGCCTGCTCCTATGTCTGCCCCAGCAGTATCCCGCTGGTACAGTATTACCGCGCCGCCAAGGGCGACATCCGCATCGCCGAAGAGGAAAAGGAAAAATCAGATCGCGCCCGCGAGCGCTTCGAGTTCCGCAAGCTGCGGCTCGAGAAGGCGGAAAAGGAGAAGGAGGCCAAGCGCCGGGCGCGCCGCGAGGCCGCAGAACTGGCCCGCCAGCAGCGGGAACAGCAGGCCGGCTCGCCCGAGGCCCAGGCCGCGAAAGAAGAATCCGATGTGGTAGCCGCCGCGCTGGCGCGGGTCAAGGCCAAGCAGTCCTCGCCCGAGCAGCAGCTGGCGCGCGCCCAGCGCACGCTCACCAGTGCCGAGCACCGTGTTGAGCGCTTGCAGAAGAAGCTCGACGAAGCGGAGGAGAGCCAGCGCGACCAACTGGCAGCCCAGCTCAAGGAAGCCGAGCGCAGGCTGCAGGAGGCGCGGCGCAAACTGGCCGAGGCACAGGCCCAGGCCACCCCCTCGGCGGCGGGTGACGCCGCCGATGTCCAGAGTGGCACGGCGGCTCCGTCAGGTGAGGAGCCCGCACAGAAATCCCGCGCCCAGGAGGCCATCGAAAAGGCAAAGGCCGCGGCTGCGGCGCGGGCCGAGATGAACCCGGCAGAAAAACTCGCGGCGGAAATCGAGGCCCTCAGGGCCCGTGTGGCCAAGGCCGAAGCGCGCCTGCAGAAGGCGCGGGATGAGGACGACAAGAATGTCGATGCCTTCGCCACGGCGCTGGAGAAAATGCAAATGAAGCTGGAAGAGAAGATGCGCCAACAAAGAGATCAGGGCGGGGAGCGATAATGGCATTGATGCGCATGTCCTCGCCCCACGCCCGCGCCGGCGAGAGTACCACCAGGGTAATGCTGCAGGTGGCCGCCGCGACCATTCCGGGTGTGCTGGCGCTGGTGCTTTACTTCGGCATCGGGGTGCTGATCAACATCTTCCTGTGCACGGTGACCGCGCTGGCCTGCGAGGCAGCGATCATGAAGCTGCGCGACCGCCCGGTGGCCTTTTACCTGAAAGACGGCAGTGCTTTCGTCACTGCGCTGCTGCTGGGCATCGCCCTGCCGCCCTACTGTGCCTGGTGGCTGCCGGTGGTGGGTACCGCCGCGGCGATTATCCTGTCCAAACACCTCTATGGCGGCATGGGTTACAACCCATTCAATCCCGCCATGGTGGGCTATGTGGTGCTGTTGATCAGCTTCCCGGTGGAAATGACCCGCTGGGTCGGGCCGGGCGAGCTGATCCGGGGCGTACCCGGTATTGGCGAGGCATTTGCACTGGTGTTTGGCAACTATAGCGTCGACGGGTTTACCCGCGCCACGCCACTGGAGATCCTGCGCCTGAACGACTCGGTACTGCTCGAGCAGCTGTACCAGATGGAGCCCATCCTCAACCAGGGCACCGTCGCGGGGCTCGGCTGGGAAACGGTGAATTTCGGCTTCCTGGTGGGCGGGCTCTTCCTGCTTTACCGCCGGGTGATCACCTGGCACGCGCCTGTGGCCATGCTCGCCACCCTGGCCCTGCTCTCGGTCGTGTTCTACGACAGCGGCAGCTCCCTCAGCGAGGGATCCCCCGCGCTGCACCTGTTTTCCGGCGCCACCATGCTGGGGGCCTTCTTCATCATCACCGACCCAGTCAGCGGCGCCACCAGCAACAAGGGGCGGCTGGTATTCGGCGCCGGGGTGGGGCTGATCACTTTCATAATCCGTGCCTGGGGCAGCTACCCGGATGCGGTCGCCTTCGCCGTACTGCTGATGAACTTCGCCGCGCCCACCATCGACAACTACACGCTGCCTCGCACCTACGGGCACAAGGCCCCCCGCAAGGCCACCGATTTGGAGGAGCAGTGATGCTGAAACGCTCGATGGCCAGCAACGCGGTAGTGCTGACGCTGTTCGCGCTGATCACCGCCGGGACCCTGGCAGTTACCCAGATCACCACCCGCGAGCCCATCCAGCGCGCCATCCGCGAGGCGTCGGCCCGGGCCCTGCTGGAGATCATCCCGCTGGACCAGCACAGCAACGATATCCTCGTGGATACCTACCCCATTCCGCGGCGGTACTGGGCACAGCTGGGGCTGAAGGACGGCGGCAAGATCAACCTGGCGCGTGAGGAGGGTGGCCGTATCAGTGCGGTGATCGTCCCCACTGTGGCACCGGACGGCTACGGCGGCCCCATCAGGATGCTGGTCGGGGTCAACCGCGACGGCACCATCGCCGGCGTGCGCGTAACCAGCCACAGCGAGACACCGGGCCTCGGCGACAAGATCGAGGTGAAGAAGAGCGACTGGATCCTGGGCTTTAATGGCAAGTCCCTGCAGGATCCCCCGCCCGGCCAGTGGACGGTGCAAAAGGACGGCGGCGCTTTCGACCAGTTCTCCGGGGCCACCATCACCCCCCGGGCGGTAGTGACCCAGGTGCGCGAGGTGCTGCAGTTTATCGCCCGCCACCGCGAGGAGATCTTCTCCGCCCCCGTGTCCGAGCGCGCCGTGGAAGTGGAGCAACCCACCGACTCTGGCCAGGAGGAGCAGTGATGGCAACACCCGGCTACAGCGAAATCAGCCGCAATGGACTGTGGACCAATAACCCCGCCCTGGTGCAGCTGCTCGGGCTTTGCCCCCTGCTCGCGGTGACCGGCACAGTGGTCAACGCCATCGGCCTGGGGCTGGCCACCATCGCCGTGCTCACCTGCTCCAACCTGGCCGTGTCACTGGTGCGACGGCAGATGCCGGACACGGTGCGGTTGCCGGTATCAGTCATGATCATCGCCACCTTTGTCACCTGTACCGAGCTGTTGATGAAAGCGTTCACCTACGAACTCTATCTGGTGCTGGGGATCTTCATCCCGCTGATCGTCACCAATTGCGCCATCCTCGGCCGGGCTGACGCCTTTGCCAGCAAGAACCCGGTACTGCCCTCACTGGCGGACGGGTTCATGATGGGGCTGGGCTTCACCGCGGTGCTGGTCGCCATTGGCGCCATCCGCGAGATCCTCGGCCAGGGCACCCTGTTTGCCGATATGGACCTGCTGCTGGGACCGGTGGCAAAGGACTGGACTATCTCACTACTGGGCAGTGACTACCCGGGCTTCCTGGTGGCGGTACTGCCGCCGGGCGCCTTCCTGGTGGCCGGCCTGCTGATCGCAGCCAAGAATGCGATCGATGCGGGAATCGAGCGCCGCCGTAGCCAGCAGGTGAAAATCGTGCCCGGCGCCAAGCGGGTGCGCGTTACCGGTAAGATTTCCTGAGGCGCACCACCTCCGTGCAAGTGTAAGCCGCTGTAAGGCCGTTGGCGCCACTTTCCTCGGCATGATGCTAGTCATGCCTCCTGTTTTGGCTAGAATGGTACGCCCGATCAGCAGGATGATCGGGACCATTACGATAAAGAGATACACAGAAAAAATAAAAAGGGACTGGAACTATGACAGCGGACAGTGGAAAACCGGAGCTGGTCTATCACGGCCGTCGCGCCCAACGCGCAGACAGCCGCCAGCGCCGCAAGGCTATTCTGGAGGCCACCCTGCGCCTGATCGTCAAAGAGGGTATCCGCGGTATCCGTCACCGGGCTGTGGCCCGCGAGGCCTCGGTTCCGCTCGCTGCCACCACCTACTACTTCAAGGATCTCAGCGACCTGATCAGCGATGCGTTCACCTACTTCGTCGAGCAGGGCCTGGAACACACCCGGCAGTTGCAGGAAGACAGTTTCGCCGCCGCCCGGGCCCTGTCGGAAGAGGAGCGCAGTTCCGCCAGCGGGCGCAAACTCCTGACCCAGCAGCTCACCCGCTTTATCCTCACCCACGTGCGGGCCCAGGCCAGCCAGCGCGACTTCCGCCTGATCGAACTGGCATTCCGCAACGAGGCCCTGCGCAACGAACAGCTGACCCGGGCCATCCGCATGGCCAACCGGGCCACCCAGGCCATGATCGAGGAGTTTTACCAGCTCCTCGGCGTCGCCGATTCCGAGGCCGCCGCCCAGATTACCATGGGCACCATCCTCAACCTCGAATACCAGATCCTGAGCAAGGCCGTGGATATCGACTCACCGCTCCTCGAGCGCACTGTCTCCATGATGATGAAAGGCCTGATTCCCGCTACCACCAACGCAGTCCAACCGGTCGCTCTCGACTGACAGGGCAGTTGCCCTGGCCCCGCCGCTGGCGGGGCCTTCCCCCTTTCCCGCTCCCCGGCCGGCTACGCTCAGAGCAGAACCCTGTAAGCGTGCCTATACCATGATGCCCAGCCGGCGCCTTCCACTGCTATGGTACCCCGCCCTGCTGCTGGCGCTCGTGAGTGGCTGCGAGCGCCAGTCCGGGGACCAGGGGGCCCCACAGGAGAAACCGCGCGCAGCCGCGGAAAGCAAGCAGCCGCCAGACCGCGGCAACCTCGCGGCAATCCCTATCGAGCTCTACGACAATTACACCGAGACCGGCGACCTGGACGCCGTCGAAAAGCGCGGGAAACTGCGCCTGCTGGTGGACCCGAGCCACTCCGCCGCCATCCACCGGGAAACCACGCAACAGGATGTGGAAATCGACCAGGCACGCCTGATGGCCCGCCAGCTCGGGCTTGAGCTGGTGGTGCTGGAAGTCCCGCAATTTGCCGACCTGATTCCCATGCTGAATTCCGGCCAGGGCGACCTGATTGCCAGCAATTTGCTGGTGACGTCGGACGCAGAGCGGGCAGTGGACTTCTCTACTCCCACTGCCGAAACCGTGGTACTGCTGGTATCAGCGCAGGATACGGAGGATGTCGGTGATCAGAGTGATCTCAGTGGCAAGACCCTGGTGGTGACCGCGGGAACCGAGTTCGAGCGTATCGCTCGCGAATTCGCTGCCAAACATCCCGGCCTGGAGCTGAAGGTGCGGGACGACAACCATATCGACCTGCTGGTGGACGTGGCCATCGGCCGCGCTGATTTCACCATCGTCGATTCGCAGGCACTGGAGCTGGTGCTGCAGTTTCGCAAGGGCCTCAAGGCCAACTTCCAATTCCCCGGCGCACACAAAACGGCCTGGGCTGTGCGCAAGCAGTCACCCCGGCTTCTGCAGGCCATCAATGCACAGGTCCGCCAACTACAGCGGCCCGGGCCGGAACAGCTTGCCCGCGGCGACCTGGACGCGATACTTCAGCGCGGCGTGCTTCGCGCTGCCACCCGCAATCATCCCGGCAGCTACTACATGTGGAAAGGCGAAATCCGCGGTTTCGAGTACAACCTTCTGGAGAATTACGCGCGAAAGCTGGGAGTCCAGCTGGAGATTACGATCGCCAGAACCGACGAAGACTTTGTGCGCCTGTTGCGCGAGGGCGAAGTCGATGTCTGCGCGTGCCTGATGGCAGTCACCCCCGCCCACGGGGCGGCCGGTGTTGCATTTTCCGATCCCTACCTGGAGAGCCCGACCGGTATCGTGGCTCGCCGTGGCGACAAAGTAAAAAGCCTGGGGGACCTCTCCGGCCGGACCCTGTGCGTGCGCCGTGCCAGCAGCCAGCTGGGCCTGGCACACGAACTGCAGCGCGAGGTCGACAAGCTGGAGCTCCGGGAGGTCGGCGCTGAGCTGGATATCCGCGAGGTGATCGGCCTCGTCGCGGGCAATGAATGTGACCTGACCATTGCCGACGAACTTTCTGTGCAAGTCGAGCAGGCCTCGCGCGAAGAGGTCACCCTCGCTCTCCATCTCCAACGCGGGAAACGGCGTTACGCGTGGCTGGTGCGTGAAGAAAACCCGAAGCTTCTGCAATCTATCAACGAGTTCTTCGCCAGCCCCTCCACCGACGAGACGCTGCAGGAACTCTACCAGCGCTATTTCGGCTCTCAACGCCAGGCCTGGCAGAAATCGGGCAGATGGGAAAAAACAGTGAAGTCATCCCGATCGTTAGGCCCGCAACATATGCGGCAGGCTACGCCCGACTCCATGCCGCCCCAACTTCCGTAGCACTGCTGGAGAGATTCAAGCGGCAGCAGCAGGTAAAGACTCTTACCTGTGCCAATTTTACTGGCGCATATAGCGGCAGGTGGCGAACCGGAAACCAGGGCTCTCACACGGGTTCCCGCGTCCCATGAAAGCCGGCGGGTTTACCGCCGGCGTCACTTTTACCCGATGCGGGGTCGCCCAAGTGCCGTCAGGAACAACTGCCCGTCATCGAGGCCACCCATTCCCGCAGGAGTGCCGTGCCCTCTTCGTGTTCCAGGCTCCTGCCCAGTTCCGGCATCATCGCACCGGGGTTGGTGGTCTCCACGCGGAAATTGAGGATAGACTCGTCGGGTTCGCCGGGAACGATGGCAAAGCGGCGGTTGCCGCTGCCGGTCCCCGCCGCCACCGGTGGCTTGCACAGGCCCAGCTTGCGTCCATCGGACTCCAGGTGATGCAGCATCAGCCCCGAGGTGTCGGCGGCGCCGGCCGGATTGTGGCAGTGGCCACAGTTGATATCCAGGTAGGACCGGGCACGCGCTTCGAGCGACTGGCTGCCATCCGCGAAATCCACGTTGCGCGGCACTGCCGCGATCTCCGGCACGCCGCTCAGGTAGCCGATCTGTTGCCAATAGAGAAGCTGGTTCTGTACACCTTCGGCATAGGCGTAGTCCTTGTTCAGGTGACGCGCCCGGGGACCCAGGGGCATGATGGCCTTGTCAGTATGGTTGTCCGCATGGCAGCCGGCACACTGGTTCGCATCCGGCACCACATAGGTAAAGGCCGCATCCTCGACGTTTTCGTCGACGTTCTCACTTAGCAGCTGCAGGCGACTGGCGTCACCGGCAATCTCCAGCACCGCGTCGGTCTGTTCCGCATTCCACACATAGGGCAGCGCCTGCCAACCGTCCGCGCGCTTCACCAGCAGGCGGGTCTCCATCAGCCGCACATTTTCCAGGTCCAGGGCCTCGCCGGCGCGGCCTGCGACATAGTCACGGCTGTAGTCATCAGTGCGCAGCACCTTGTTGCCAATCCCACTGGGAGCCCGGGGATAGTAGAAGGTCTTGCTGAGAACCGTACCGACCGGGTACTCGAAACGCTCTTCGGCATACTCCCCCGAGGTTCCCGGCGGCATCCAGACCGTACGCAACTTGTGGGCATAATCAGTGAACAGCGGGGTATTCAGGTCATAGGGAAGCACGCCGTCATTCGGCAGCAACTCGCCGTCGATTGCTTCCACGATATGCCAGTCGCTAAGCTTCTCCGGCACCGCATCACGCGCGAAAATCTCCACCTGCTCTCTCGGTGTATCGCAGCCGCCCAGGGCGGCTGCGAAAATCGGGGCCAGCATCGCACCCCACAACGGCTTACGCATCTCCCGCCTCTAGTTTTGCCATATCAGTTTTTCCCGAATCCCGCTGGTCAAACTCCAAAACCACCCGGGGAAGTTTTTTCAGGGCACACTTGTGTGGTGCAATATCGGTGGAGATATTTTTAAAGTCGTTGGAGGCATCGATATTGATAATGCCGGCATCTGTGTTGTCAATGCACAGCCTCAGGGATTCCGGCAATGCCCCATCCACCAGTTTCTCACTGTTCACCACCCCATCCCAGAGAATATCCGGCAGGCTGCCGCCCAACCCGAACCTGGCCAGCTTCAGGGCCTTCAGTTCAATATGGTCAGGCGAGGTGCCACCACCGGTGAACTGGTTGTCGTAAATAAATATGCCCTCCGGATAGGGATCAAAAGCTTCCTGTGTGGATTTATCTGAATAGTAGCCGGCAGTGTAATAGCTGCTGACGATAATATTGGCCGTATCGTTATCCGCTATCTCGTTATTGAAGATCTCCACATTGTCGTTGGAGTTGATCACGATACCGGATCCCGCCGGCACCGCTGCCACTGGTGTGCCCTCGTGGCCGAAGTTCACGGTGTTGTTAGCAAATACGCGGTTGTCGAAGACACGGGTGCTATGACCCGGCTGCGGCAGGTTGGGCATATTGAATACCAGTATGCCGCCGGTGTTGTTGGTTGCGATATTGTTATAAACATCAGCACCGATGGTATTTTCAATTTCAATCCCGGCAACGTTGTACTCGGCCCGGTTGTTACGCACGATGACGTTGCGCGACTGCCCCACATAGATTCCAGCATCCGACGCGCCGATCGCCACATTGCCCTCTAGCAGCGTATTTTCGGTCTGGACCGGATAGATACCATAAGCACCGTTTTCGGTGGCCGGGCCGTTGGTCCACTCTACGCGAACATTACGGATGACGATGTTCCTGCCCTCATTCACCTTCAGGGCGTCACCGATGGTGTCCTCGATTGCCAGGTTTTCGATCGTGAAGTCACTGGCGTTGACCAGCAGCCCCTCCGCCCCCTGGATCTGCTCCCTGAACGAAAGCACCGTTTCGTCCATACCGGCACCGCGTATCGTGACACCATCAACATTCAGGGAGAGGCTACGGTTCAATTGGAAGTTCCCGGCGGGAAGCTCGATCACGTCGCCCGGGCGGGCTGAGATCAGCTGCTTGAGGAGTTGTTTCTGAAACGCGGCGGAAGGGTCCGCCGTTACTGACTGGCCGGCATCCTCAACGGCACTGCGGTCCTTGCTGCAAGCTGCCATAAGCACGGCCGCCAGCGCGAGCCCGGTATAGGTGATGGTCTTCATCTGGATCCCTTTATTCGTATTATCTACCCGACCGCCGTAGTTGGTACTTATGTACCACTTTCAGGGCGAAAAACCCTCAGGGGCCGGAGGGCCAATGCTAGCCCATGCACCGACATGGCGGCAATAAGGCGAGGCGCATACTTGTCGCCCGCCCCGCTGCTATGTATGGTCGGCGTGGTCACGCAATGGAGAGCGGGCACCATGAACGTCCCCACCTACCTTGCCTTCACCTGTGCCCTATTGGGCTCTCAGGTCCAGGCAAAAGAGACCCTGCAATTGACCATACTCACGGCCGCCGGGAGGGAGTACCTGGTTGAACATCCTATCGAAGAGAGCGAAGGGGCGTTCGCATCGGGAGTTCTGGGCAGTGAGCCCCTGGGGCGGGAATACCTGGCAATCCGCTGTGGCGGGTCCTGGGGAGCGCAGAGGTACCGGCTGACCCTGCCGAGTGGCCCGGGTTACCAGCTGGAGCTGACCCCGGAGAGCATCCTGCTGCGTATTGTCGAACACGACGTCATCAACGAAGACAGCACTATCGAGGCTATGCGAATCCATTGCACAGACGTCGAGCCGCGGGCGGTGGTGAGGTCTGTGGCGAAAATACAGCTGGACCGGGGCAAGGAAGATAAACGGGAACTGGAACTACCGAACGGCTACCGGCTGCTGTACAGCTACAGCCCCGCCTCCGCCGATTAACCCGGGCAGCTTTTCCAGCACGCGATGCGCACATCCGGCAGGACCATCGCAATCGCCGCTGTAATCGAGCCTTACCGGACCAGGGGAGCCTGCCCTCCCGCAGCCCGGTTCAGGCCCGAGCTATCAGTGAAATACCGGGGCGGAAACGAAACTCCAGAACAACACTGTCCCCACCATTACCACCACGGCCATCACCAGCGATACTGTCACGATCGCACTGGCAAACAGGAAGCCGCGCTCTTCAGACAAGCCCATCACTATGGGAATACCGCTATAGAGCAGGTAAACCGCATAGGCGACAGCAAGGGTGGCGATCAGGATATCCAGCCAGAGCACCGGGTAGAAACCGGCCAGGCCGGCGATGAAAATAGGGGTCGCAGTAAAGCCGGCAATGACCATGCCTTTCATCGGGTAGGTCTCGGCCCCGTAGGTCTTCGCCATCCAGTGGATAAAGTAACCGATGGCGATCACACCCAGGACCATCGCCAGGTAGAAGGCACCGACCAGGGACAGGGCACTCTGGCTGGTGATCCGGACCGGCTCGCCACCGCCCACACTCCAGCCCACCTGAGTGGTGCCGTAGAACCAGGCCATCGCCGGCAGAAGCGCCAGCACGATAACGTAGGGAATCTGCCGGCGCAGCCCTTTTTCAGACAGGCTTCCGATTTGCTGCCACTGCTGCCGGGGGTGTACCAGCATTCCGAACATGTAGCTCAACATCCCGTTTCTCCTCACTCAACGCAAGGAACTTTCCGCCCAGGCACGCTACTGCTTCAGTACTGCTTTTACCTACTCTGATTCTTGACTGCCATGCCTCCCCGCTTCCGGCCATTGGCCCGCGGGGATAGAAGACGGCCGGGGATGACCGATCTCAATTTGCTCTGGATACGACTTGTCAAAGTGAGGAATACCGCTGAGAGGCCATTCCCGAGGTTCCAGCTTGTTTTTATTCTCACGCCCAGTTGTATCACTGCAGACATACAAGTCAACGGCCACGACGAATTAAGTGCAGAACACCACAGTAACGTTTCCACAGGAAACATGCCTGGACAGAATATGCTACCGATTCACCCGGCAGCCCAGTCCCGCGCTGCCATCACTAGCGGAAGGCCGATCGGGAGCAGGCTGAAATGGTTCACCTGGGCGCCAGCTTCGCCGCCGTCAGGTCGTGACCGGCTCTACAGCCTCCATCCAGCCAAACCTGTCCTCTGCCCTGCCCTCCTGGATATCGAGCAGCGACTGCCGCAGGTGCTCGGCCACCGGGCCCGGGACCTGCGCAAGCTCATATTGCTGCTCACCGTCGCCCAGCAGGCTGACAGGACTCACGATGGCCGCCGTGCCGCAGGCAAAGGCCTCACTGCAGGTACCGGACTTCACCAGGGCGAGCAGGTCATCGATATCGATATCGCGCTCATGCACCGTGTAGCCAAGGGCGTCGGCCAGCTGAATCAGCGAGTCGCGGGTAATGCCTTCCAGGATTGAACCATTGAGCCGCGGCGTATGCAGCTCGCCCTCCATCACGGCAAAGAAATTCATACCCGACAATTCGTCGACGGTGTGCCGGTTACCGGGGTTGAGCCACAGGGACTGGTCGTACCCCCGCGCTTTCAGGCGCGAGATGCTCAGGAGTGAAGCTGCGTAATTCCCCCCGACCTTGGCATCCCCGGTTCCGCCCACCGCTGCGCGCGAGTCCTCGCGCTCAACCCAGAGGCGCATGTGCCCGGCGTGGTATGCCGCCGAGGGGCTGGCGATGACATAGAACTCATAAGAGGTACTCGCCGAGACCGCGAGGTCCGGCTGGGTACCGATCAGGAAGGGGCGCAGATAAAGGGATTCGCCGCTGCTGGCCGGGACCAGGTTGGCACAGTACGCCGTAATGGTGCGCACCCCCTCCATGAACAGCGACTCGGGGACCGCAGGCATGCACAGGCGCTCGGCCGAATGCGCCATGCGCGCAGCATTACGCTCCGGCCGGAACAGGCTGACCCCGCCACCCAGAGTGCGGTAGGCTTTCATGCCCTCGAAACAGGACTGCGCGTAATGCAGCACCTTGGCGGCCGGATCCAGCGCCAGCGGCGCGTAGGGGACCAGCTCGCCGCCGCTCCAGCAGCCATCCTGGCAGACTGCGCGAAACATCACCGGAGCCATCACTGTTCCAAAGCCCAGCCGCTCCGGCATTTCGAACCCGCGCAGGTGACCGGCCACGGCCGGATCGATATAAACGCTCACAGACAGCCTCCTCTATCTACAATGTGCTGATTATGGCGCTTCCCATCCAACTATCCAAACCCTCTGTTCCCTCCAGACCCGCAAACTGCACCCACTCCATCAAAAGCCGGCCCTGATTAGGATAGGCCTTTCGCACTCTGGACGCCGGGCCGCCGGTCATCGAATGGGCCCGGCGAGATCTTGCCCGGCCTGGTGATTGGGGTCAGCGACACAGGAAAAGGGGCAAGCGGAGAAAAATCTTAAATTGTGGCGCTGAGCCATTCCCCCGCCCACCGCCTGCGACGGAGGGGTGCTAACGTCGATAAAGCGAAATACGTGGAGCCGAAATCTGAGGCGCCAACAGGCCGGGGCGACAGGCGCCGCTTGGCTATACTCAACAATACGCTCACGTGACGCCGTTAATCAGGCGACGGAGCTTGCCGCAGGCACAGCACGGTTTAGTGCACCGCCAAAAAAAAGCGGCAACCGGAACTGAAAAGTCCCGGGCACAGTCAGGAACTGAAAAACAGAACCACACTTCAGGGAGAGAAAACCCGGCGGGCACCCCGCCGGAATTCGTGTCCGACCGCTCGCGCTGGAAGTGCGGGGCCGGGCGAGGCAAAACATGGATGGAAGTGGTTCAACCGTGACACAGACAGAATTCAGCAGTCCCGTTGCTATCGGCTTGATGTTTACAGCCACAGCTCTGCTGTGCAGCGGCGCCCGGGCGGAGATCAAGCCTGTGCCGACAGATGCCGGTGCTCCCCCGCCCGCTTTTATCGAAGCGGCCACCCAGCCACTACAGCCGGAGAAGCCCCGGCGTCAGCTCCGCCCCTCCGAGGCCGTGGAAAACTATCGCAAGCGAATTGAGGAAATGGAGGCCGAATACGGCGCCTACGGAGCAGGCATAGACGAGCAGCTGGTTGGTCTCGCGACCGCCTTACAGCGATCCGGTGCCCATGAAGAAGCCATCAGCGAGTTCCGGCGTGCAATGCTGATCAATCGGGTTAATGAGGGACTCTACTCGCTGAACCAGGTACCGATGATCGAGAGCATGATTGACAGTCAGGTAGCGCTTAACCAGTGGGACGACGCGAACGACAACCAGCAGTACCTGTTCTGGCTGCACGAACAGAACTATGGCGAAACCGATCCGCGAATGCTTCCCGTCATCGAGCGGTTGAGTGACTGGCACCTGAAGGCCTATGTAGAAGAGAAAGGAGAAACGCTGTTCGAGCATCTCATCAGCGCCACAAATCTCTACCAGCTGGCAGTGGATATCATTACCCAGAATTTCGGCGCAGATGACCTTCGCCTGGTACAGGCACTGCGGGGATTAAAGGTTACTAATTACTATCTCTTTACCTACAAAGGGGAGCCCCAGCAAGCGGTAATGGTCAACACCAGCTTCGGGCCCGGGGATCCCAATGCCCCACGGCGAGCAGAGCTGGACCACTACAAAATGGCCAGCTTCAGCTCGGGCAAAGACGCCCTTGCGCGCATCGTCGACGTCTACGAGCAGAACCCGCAATCCCCCCCGGCCGCCTCAGCCAAGGCAATAGTGGAGCTGGGCGACTGGTACATGATGTTCAACAAGTGGCATTCAGCAAAGGAAACCTACGGCAAGGCATACCACGCCCTGTGGGACAACGGCGCGACCAACCAGGAGATCGAGGACATTTTCGGGCACCCGGCAGCGTTGCCCGACCTGCCGATGCTGGATGAGGATGGCAATGGGCTCGCCAATGCCTACGTGACGGTGTCCTACGATGTGACCGCGTACGGCAAGGCTCGTAATATCCAGGTCATCAGTTCCAGTCCGGGCGACACAGTATCCATTCGTGCCCGGGCCAGGAATGTCATCAAACGCGCCAAATTCCGTCCCAGGTTTGAAAATGGCGAGCCGGTGGACACCGTCGGTATCGTCCAGCGTTTTGTATTTGACTAGCCCGGCCGGTACTACAGGCGGCGGACGCCAGACCACGCGGGCAGACGGAGGCGCCCCGCTGCCTGCCCAGGCTAAACCCGCGCGGCTACGCGCGGTCCAAAGGGACAGCATGAATAACAGAGAAAAGGCGGCCTCGATACCCACTTGCGTCAAGGAGCTGATGACAGAGCCGAGCGAAGCGACTTTGCCGCAATGATCACCCGGGCCACACAGGCGCCGGCGCGCGCACCAGGAGAGAGACAATGACACCACGGAATGCGGTATCCCCAACCCAGAGAAAGTGGCCGGCATGGCAGGCGCTGGTATCAGTCCTCGCACTGAGCGCGGCGATCGCGGGCTGCAAGAGCCAGCAGACCCAGCAGCAGCCCCCTGCGCAGCCATCCCAGTCGCAGTCTCAATCTCAATCTCAATCTCAATCTCAGTCTCAGTCTCAGTCTCAGTCTCAGTCTCAGTCTCAGTCTCAGTCTCAGTCGCAATCTCAGTCGCAGCCATCGAGTAGCCCGCAGAGTCAGTCGGGCCCGCAGACCGCCAGCAGCACGCCCGCCAGCAGCTCGCCCAGCAGCCGCAGCCAGTCGCTGCCCAGTATCGAGAGTGGTGCGGAAGCAAACCAGCAGTCGAGCACCGCCTCCGGTTCCGGTGAGGAACAATCCAGCCGCAGGAATAGTTCGGCCGGCGAAACCATGCCGGATGCCACGGCTCGCCGCGACAGTCAGTCCACCCCCGTATACAGCGAGGCTGAGAGCGAGCCACAGGAACGTCGTATGCCACCCGACCCATCGAGCGGCAACGAGGGAAAACCGCCGGAAGAGGTCGATTTCTCGGAAGAGGAACAGACCGCCTCTTCATCATCCAGCAGCTCTTCTTCCAGTGCCAGCAGCTCGTCAAGCAGTGCAAGCGCGTCCAGCCAGAGCGAAGCCGCCAGCACTTCGGCCACCAGCCGCAGTGCCACTGCGCAGAGTGCCAGGAGTTCCGCCAGCTCGGGCAGCCCCGGTGGGGGCAGCAGCGCTCCCGATGAGCCTCCAGCCAGCACCGCGGAGCGGGTGGCAGAACTGGAGGGTGAGTTCGACGCGACCATGGCCAGCTACGACGGCATGATCCTGCGCGAGCGGGACTATGTTCGCAATCGCCCGGTTTCAGCGGAGGAAAGTGAGGAACCTGCGGACGAGCCGCCCCCCGGGGAATCGCTCGAGGACCTGATCGAATCTGCCGAGGCTGAGTTGCCCGCGCCCCCCGGTGGCGGAGCAGGAGGTTCAGATGAGGGAAGTGGCGCGGAGCAGAACAACTCCAGTGGACAGGCTACCGGCCCGGGCATGCCCACTGCCGGGCGCAAGGGTGAATATGACCACAGTGGCAGCACGCCTGTCGTCCCCGCGGACATACCGGAGGGTGACGACGACGATGTGGTGGCCCGCCAGATTCGCGAGGCCGCGACGCGCGAAAAGGATCCGGAGCTGCGCGAGCGGCTCTGGGAGGAATACCGGAAATATAAAAACGCGAAGAAGTAACTGCGGAGGGATCCACCATGCATATCCCCGGACTGCCTGGCACCGAGAACACGTTCGGCAAAGGCCTGCTTATCACTGTGCTGTTGATGCTTGGCGCCTGTGCCACGACGGAGGTACGTACCACTGCATTCACGCCGCTTACCGTGGAGGATTCCACCATTCCAGAACAGCGGCTCCTCGACGTGGGCGTGGTGCAGTTCGACCCCGGCCTGGAGACCACTGAAGTAAGCGAGGAGGAGCTCGTCTTTCCCGAGCTGCGTCAGGCAGAATCACGCTATATTGCCGTGACCCTTGCCGAGTCACTGCAGGAGAGTCAGGGCTGGGGGCCGGTCCGGGTAATCCCCAGCAGCCGCACCAATATCGACGTCACTGTACAGGGGCGTATCCTGCAGTCCGACGGGGAGACACTCACTGTCGAAGTTACGGTGTCTGACTCCCGCGGCCAGAGGTGGTTTACCAAAGAATACTCTGAGCGGGCCTCACAATACGCTTATGACCGGAAGCATCCCACCAAGGGTGATGCCTTCCAGGGAATCTATAACCGTGTTGCCAATGACATGCTGGAGTATCGCCAGGGTCTATCGGACGAGTACATTGCCGAACTTCGTGCAATTTCAGAGATGCGATTCGCACGTAATTTTTCCCCGGATGCATTTTCCAGTTATCTGACCCAGAGCGACGACGGCATCTATCAACTCAAGGCGTTGCCTGCTGAGAACGATCCCATGCTGGAGCGTGTACGCAGGATCCGGGAGCGCGATTACCTGTTTGTCGATACCCTGCAGGGCTATTACGGCACCTTCGTGAAGTCTATGGAGACACCATACCAACAGTGGCGGGCGCTCAGCTTCGAGGAAGTCCAGCAGATGCGCGAACTCAAGCGCAAGGCCAGGAACCACACGATTATGGGCGCAGCTGCGATCATCGGTGGCATCGCCGCCGCAGGTGCTGGCGGTGGTGCGGCGCGCCAGGCGGGACATGTGGCCGTGGCTGGTGGCGGCTACCTGGTAAAGAGCGGTTTCGACCGGCGCAGCGAGGCAAAGATGCACATCGAGGCATTGCAGGAGCTGGGCGACTCCATGCAGGCCGAGGTGGAACCGCAGATCGTCGAGCTCGAAGACCGCACGGTAACCCTCTCCGGCACTGTGGAAAACCAGTATCGCCAGTGGCGAGAGATCCTGAAGGAAATTTACGAAGCAGAGACCGGCGCGCTGGAGACCAGCATCTGAGCAGCATGCCGGCCTTGACGGGCACAGCCTTCGGGGGGCTCACCGGGTAGCGATCCTCATCGGCAGGCTGCCCGGTGCCACCGGACAATAATCACAGCCAGGCGGGACTTCTATGCACCACCGCGATCGGGATTCGGAAAACCATTCCTACATCGAACCTGCTGATTTCAGTTTTGGCAGGGAGAGCGAAGGCAGTCCAGAGGGGGCTTCAGGCGCGAAGCCAAACCGGGACACGGCCACTTCAACACCCATTCGTCGGCAGCAGCTATCCGCGTTTCTGGTCGGCGCCCTGCTCCTGTCGGGTGTCGTGGCTGTCTTCTGGTTGCTGCCCCAGACAGTGGAGAAACCGCCTGTAAAAGTGTCGCCACTCGCGGACCACCGCGCCGCCACACAGGCGCCTCCCCAGGTAAAGACCTCGCCATATACGGACGCGGAAATTGCCCGGCAGCGCCGGAAGGTCCAGGAAATCCTGCAGGAAATCTTTGTCGTCCAGGAGGAACTGCAGGAGCGCCGCGTGGAAATCTGGGCCGCGGAAGATTTCTCCGCTGCGCGGGGCCAGGCCGAGGAGGCTGACGCCACCTACCGCCAGCGCAGCTTCAAGCAGGCACTGGACCAGTACGAGCAGGCTCTCGCGTCCATGAGAGCAATCCGCGAGAGCGTGCCACAACGAATCGAGCAGCACCTGGCCGAGGGCAAGGAGGCCCTGGACAAGGGTGACGCCGAAGCGGCCCATACAGCCTTCGACCTGGTCCTCACAATCTCCGAGGGACACCCACGCGGAACCCGGGGCAAGGAGCGGGCGGAAAAGCTGCCTGAGGTCTGGGAGTACTTTACCCGCGGCCGAGATGCCTTTGCCGCTGGCAACCTGGGTATCGCCCGTGAGTCGCTGGAACAGGCGCTGGCCATCGACGCAGAAACAGCTCCAGCACAGGAACTGCTGCCACAGATACTGTCTGCCATTACCGAGCGCGATTACAGCGAAGCCATGTCCGCCGGTTACGCGGCTATTGCCGCCGGAGACTTTGCCCGCGCGCAGGCCCAGTTCGAGCGGGCCCGGAAACTCAAGCCCTCTTCTCAAGATCCCGCCGTTGGGCTGCAGCAGGCCGCCAATGGGCTCGAGCAGACCAGGGTGGACAGCCTGTTTGCCCAGGCGCGGCGGCAGGAGGAATCCGAACGGTGGCACCAGGCTGTAAAAAGCTACCAGCAACTGCTGGACAGCGATAGCAGCCTCGTTCAGGCGATCAGCGGCAAGGCCCGCGCCACGGCGCGCGCCAGACTCGACGACCAATTACAGGAACTGCTCGATGACCCGTTGTCCCTGGGCAGCAACAAGCGCAATCGATATGCCCGTGAGGTACTCGAGGATGCCCGGCAGGTAGGCGCGGAGGGTCCCAGGCTCACCAGCCAGATCGACCAGCTCGAGACCGCGCTGACCCAGGCCCTGGTGCCGGTACCAGTGCGCTTCCGCTCCGACAGCAGCACCAGGGTATCCATTTACCGTGTGGGCACACTGGGTAATTTCAGTGAGCGGCAGATTACCCTCAAGCCCGGGCGTTATACAGCTGTGGGCAGGCGAGAGGGCTACAGGGACGTACGTCGTGAATTTACAGTCTTGCCGGGCGCTGAGCCCCCTACTGTCGTCATTCAGTGCGCAGAGAAAATAAACGGCGCCAATAATGGCTAGCAACACTGCAAAGGCCTGAACCGCTCCTTCTTTCCCCGTTCAAATACAGTACTGGATCAAATCCAGTCAGGCCCCGGCGGCCGGACAGAATCGCCTGCTGAGTTCAGGTGAAAAGGGGAAATCAGCGACAAAGAACCCCGCGAGAGACATGGCGCAAGGCTGGACGAGCTAAGCTTTATGTCACCGGAAAATAACGGCGGTGATGGCGCAAGACTGATTCGCTCCATGCGCTGCGCGGGCCTCAGCCGCTGCCCCATTTGCGATAACTCGATAAGTACGCAGTAACAGGGATTCACTGATGACAGCCAAGGAAGCGGTACCCGTTCGCGACGGCGATCGCGCAGAGGAAGAGTTCACGGTCATCCAGCCGGCGGGCTTTACCCCGGTGCAGGAAACATCCGGGGGCAACAGGCTCCTGCTGTCGCCGCGCGCACTGGTGATCACCGGATGCCTGCTGCTCGGCGTCCTGGTTCTGGTTTACCTGCTGGCAGCCCGGTCGCTGATTATCGAAACCCAACCCGTCGACGCCGATGTCAGCATTAGCGGACTCGCCCTGCCGCTCGGCGACGGGCACCTGGTGCTACCGGGAAAATATACCTACACCGTCAGCGCGACCGGCTACCTGCCCAAGAATGGTGAAGTAGAAGTCACCGGCGAGGAGCACAGCCGCCATGCCGTCAAACTGGAGCGACTGCCGGGGCACCTGCAGGTTATCACTGACCCCCCTGTACCCGCGCGAATCCTTGTTAACGGCGAGGAGGTGGCAAGCGAGGATGGCCTGGCGAAGAATATTCCCGCCGGCACCAGGCGCATCACTGTGGTCACCGAGCGCTACCTGCCCTTCACCCGTGAGATAGAAATCGAGGGCCTCGACAATACCCAGCACCTCCGGGCAGCGCTCCGGCCCGCCTGGGCAAACGTGGACATCAGCAGCCATCCCCCCGGTGCCACGGTGACCGTCGAGGGCGAAGTCATTGGTACCACGCCATTGACTGCGCAGCTGATCCAGGGAGACCGGGTGGTGGAAATTTCCCTGCCAGAACACAACACGGCGAAAATCCCGGTCGCCGTTACAGCCGGGGTCAACCAGACGCTGGCGCCGGTAGAGCTGGCCGCCGCCGACGGCCTGCTGCGCCTTTCCAGCAGCCCTTCAGGCGCCAGTATTACCGTCAATGGGGAGTTCCGCGGGCAGACGCCGCTGGAGCTGTCACTCTCTCCCGGTGATGTGCACCAGATCCGGTTTTTCAAAGATGGCTTCGCCTCGGTCGAGCGGCGGGTCGACCTGAGCCCCGGCAGCGAAAAGGAAATCAACGTCGACCTGTCCGCCGTATTCGGCCGGGTCCGGATAACCAGTAGCCCGGCGGGAGCCCAGGTGTTCATCGACGGCGAGCTCGCGGGCACCTCAGGCAATACTTTCACCCTCCCCGCCCGCAATCACAATATCCTGGTGCGCAAGGAGGGTTACGAGGATTACCAGACAACCGTGACGCCCAGCGCCAAGCTCGAGCAGACAGTGCGCGCGGTGTTACTGACCGCAGAGCAGGCCCGCTGGAGCAGTATTCCTGCGGAGATCACCCATGGCGCTGGCGGGCGCATGCTCCTGATGCGCCCGAATGCAGAGTTCACCATGGGCTCATCGCGCCGTGAGCAGGGGCGCCGGGCGAATGAAGTGCTGCGCCGCGTGACACTCAACCGGCCCTTCTACATCGGTACCACTGAAGTAACCAACCGGCAATTCCGTCGCTTCAAGCGCATGCATAGCTCCAGCCATGTCAATGGCGTCAGCCTGGATAACGACAACCTGCCGGTGGTCAATGTCAGCTGGACCGATGCCGCCCTCTTCTGCAACTGGCTCAGCCAGCGCGATGGGCTCAGGCAGGTCTACCAGACCAGCGGCGGGCGGGTCACCGGCTTTGACGCCAGTGCCAACGGTTACCGCCTGCCCACCGAGGCCGAATGGGCGTGGGCCGCACGCTTTCGGAATGGAACGATGCTGAAGTTCCCCTGGGGCAACGAGCTCCCGGTGGGGAAAAACTCCGGCAATTACGCCGACAACAATGCGGCACAACTGGTACCGGCGGTGCTTAGGTCTTACAGCGACCGGTACGCTGCAACCGCGCCGGTGGCAAGTTACACGGCGAACCCCTACGGCCTCTACGACCTCGGCGGCAATGTCTCGGAGTGGATTCACGACCTGTATACCATCGGCACCGGGCTCTCCATGCGTCGCGAGGAAAATCCGGTGGGGCCACAGGACGGCGACTATCACGTCATTCGCGGTTCCAGCTGGCGACACGCTGGCCTGACCGAATTACGGCTGTCATTTCGCGACTACGGTGCGGAACCGCGCAGTGATGTCGGCTTCCGGGTGGCGCGCTGGGTCAAATAGGAGACTGGATGTGAACAGGTTTTGTATTGCCCTGCTGCTTTCCCTGCTTCCCCTGGCAGTCAATGCGCAGGAGGAAAAGCAGGAGGAAAAGCAGGAGGACCAGCAGGATACGGCAAATCAGGAAGCGCGGGACGCCGGGAAAATCCAGGCCCGGGCCCCAGAGAAAAATGGCAGCGAAGATGCAGACGACTACCAGGCATCCGAAGAGATTTCCGAGGATCTCTCCGTTTCCTACCCCGTGGACATCTAGGCTGACGCACGACCAGAGAAGCGCAGGCTACGGCGCAGAGCGAGACCAACCATGAAATTCAAATCTTCCGATTTTATCTTCCAGCTATTTGCGCTACTGGGCGCAGTCATACTGGTTCACGCGATTTATGTCGCCATCATTCGCCCTAACGCGGATGCCCTGATCGAAGAACAGCTGGCCCGCGAGGCGGCTGGCGAAACGTACGTCCAGCAGCGGTCACTCTATATCGTGATGCGCGACTACGAGCAGGAAGCCTGCTTCGTGTTGATGTTGTGGGCCATGGCCATCATGGGGCTCAAGGCGCGCCGGAACGTGCAGGAGCGCAGGTTGCTTGACCGCGCACTGCTCAACGTGCGCGAGGGCACACCGATACTCCCCGAGGATGCCCGGGACCTGTCACGCCCTATCCAGGCACTACCCGAGGAAGAGCGCAATTACCTCTTGCCCCGCGCGCTGCTGACGGCACTGCAGCGATTCAGCTCCACCAGGAATGTGGCCGCAGTCTCCAACTCGGTCAAGGAGGTTTGTGATACCGAAGGCGACAGGTTGGACTCGGAGCTGGCTATGGTGCGCTACATAACCTGGGCAATCCCCTCCATTGGCTTTATCGGCACAGTGCGGGGTATTGGCGAGGCACTTTCCCAGGCTCACCGCGCTGTAGAGGGAGACATCGCCGGGGTGACCGTCAGTCTCGGTGTAGCCTTCAATTCCACATTTATCGCACTGGTCATCAGTATCGTGATCATGTTCTTCACCCACCAGTTACAACTCATGCAGGAGCGGCTGGTGCTGGACACCCAGAATTATTGCGACAGCAACCTGCTGCGCTTCCTCAAGGTCAGCTGAAATCGGTGACTCGGGGCATGGCCTGAAAGGAGAAACCCATGGCACAACAAGGTGTACTGGAAATCAACGACTGCGGCTTGCGAGTTTTCAGCGGCACAGCAGAAATACTGGAGAGTCCCGGGGTTGCCGTCGTCGACAGCCATAAAATACTTGTGGGAACGGCCGCACTGATGCGGGCACGTAGCAATCCCACGCGGGTCCACAGCCAGTTCTGGCGGCGCCTGAGCCTTGAGTCGCTGAATTCGGACAATGTCCGCTGCCGTCACCATGCCGATCTCGCCTACAGCCAGCTACAGGACATGTCGAACCACTGCGACCTGCCCGACGAGCTGATGCTGGCAGTGCCCGGGAATTTTACCCGCGAGCAACTCGCACTGCTGCTGGGCATCATCAACGAAAGTCCGGTCAATGCCGTCGGCCTGGTCGATGCCGCCACCGCCTGCGTCGGCCACTGCGCGCCCCGCGGGGTCCATCTCCATGTCGAGCTTCAGCGTCACCAGACACTGGTAAGCCGTGTTGCTGTCCATGAGCACGCTGTGCTGGACATGGCGGAGACTGTGAGCGACGCCGGCCTGCAGAGCTTCGAGGACGCCTGGGCCAGGGTATTTACTGACGCCTTCATCATGCAGTGCCGCTTCGATCCCCAGCATTCCGCCGAATCCGAGCAGCAACTCTATGACCTGATGCCGCAATGGGTGAGCCGGGCCATGCGCCAGGGTGAAGTCATGGCCGAATTGGAAGACCGGACCGCCAAAGTCAGCCTGCGACAGTTGCAGGATGCCAGCACGCCCATCCTCTCGAGGGTGCGCGCGCTGCTCGACAATCTCACTGAAGCCGGCAGCGTGGTATTTGTCTCCCACCGCTGGGCAGATATTCCCGCCGGCGCCCAGCTCGCGGAGCGCATTCACCTGCTGCCACACAACAGCATCGCCCTGGCTGTGGAAAAACGCTGGCACGAGGTGCACAGCGAGACTGCTGCGCTTCGCCTGGTCACCAGCATATCCGCAGCCCCCGCGAACGAAGTGGCGGTGCAGGTGAACGCCGCCGCGGAGGCGTCGGCCACACACCTGTTGTTCGGGCACCGCGCCCTGGCCGCCCAGCAGCCCCTGTTCGTCAGCTGGCAGGACGGCAAGCTGAGCATTACCCCGACCCCACCCAAGCACCCCGCAGCCACGGTTACCAATCACGCCGGTCGACTGGCGCTGCGTGTGGACGCCGGCGCGCAGCTGATGCTGAACGGGCAGGAAATTGCGGCGCCAGTGAACCTCAATGCAGGCGACCGGATCGGCGTAGCGGATTTGGACGAAGTCATCACGGCTATCAGTGTGGAGCGATATGGCGCGTAAAAATCGGCGGTTTTCGACTTTCAGCCTGTCGTTCCTCGACATCATGTCCTGTGGTTTCGGCGCTGTGGCGCTGATATTCCTGATCATCAAGCATGGATCAGACCACGACATCGAGGCCAAGAACCAGGACCTGGTGGCCGAGGTCGAGCTGCTGAAGGAAGAGGTGGATTACGGTCGGGAGCACCTGGTGTTGGCGCGTAATACTCTCGACACCACCAGCGATGAACTGGCAGACGCGCAGGGGTTGGCGCGCCGGATCCTCGAACAGATAGAGGAGGTAAAGGGAAACATCGCCGATATCGACAGCTCGACCGAAGAGGATGACATCAAGCGACTGCAGGACAAGCTCAGGAAACTCGAGCAGGCCAAGCAGCAGCTCGAGGAAGAGAACAAGAAGCTCGGGAACAACGTACGCAAGTTCGTCGGTGATGGGGATCGCCAGTACCTTACCGGCCTGCGTCTGGGTGGCAACCGAATCCTCATCCTGCTAGATGCGTCCGCGAGCATGCTGGGCGACGAGCTGATAAAGGTCATCCGCATTCGCAACATGTCCTCGCGCACCAGGCGCGAAGCGGAAAAATGGCGCCGCGCAATCAACACCGTGTCCTGGCTCACTGCGCAGTTCCCGCAGGACAGCCAGTACCAGATCTATACCTTCAATACCGGTTTCCAGGCGGCCATCCCCGGCACTGAAGATCGCTGGCTGAACGTCGATGACCGTGACCAGCTCGACGATGCCATGAAAGCCCTGGACGAAGTGGTGCCGGATAACGGCACCAGCCTCGAGCGGGTATTCAACGCAGTCAGCGCAATGTCGCCGCTGCCGGACAACATCATCCTGATTACTGACGGGTTGCCGACCCAGGGCATGAAGACGCCCCGCCGCAAGGTGGTTTCCGGCAAGGAGCGCCTCAAGCTGTTCTCCAGTGCTGTGCGAGCCCTGCCCAAGGGAATCCCGGTGAATGTGATCCTCGCTCCTATGGACGGGGATCCCTTCGCCGCTAGCGAGTTCTGGAAGCTCGCCATGGAAACTGATGGATCCTTCCTGGCGCCGTCGAGGGACTGGCCATGAAACGCAATCGGATGAAACGCCAGCAGGAAGAGTTCAGCATCTCCTTCCTTGATGTAATCTGCTGTGGCTTTGGCGCCATCGTATTGCTGCTGATGATTGCCAAGACCGTAGAGCCAATTGTGCTCGAGGAGGCGGAACTGGACCTGGATGGCCAGGTCAGGCAGCTGCAGGAACAGCTGGCGACAATCCGTGGTGAAACCACTGTCCTCAACCGGGACCTGAACGCCAAGCGCGAGCAACTGGATATCGAGCGGGAACGTATAGCCAACCTTCGTGGTGAGCTTTCTGTTCTGCAGGCTCAATACGCCAGCAAGACCGAGGGCGAAACCGAGGAGGGCAAGCTCAAGGGCGAGCTGACAGTGGCCCTGCAGACCATGACCGACGAGATGCGGCGACTGCTCGGTGAGAACTACCAGCGCAAGAATAATGTCATTGGTGGCATACCCGTCGACAGTGAGTACATCCTGTTCATTATTGATACGTCCGGCAGTATGTTCAATTACGGCTGGGACCGCATGATGAATGAGATGGTCAATACGCTGGATCTCTATCCGAACGTCAAGGGCATCCAGGTAATGAATGACATGGGGGACTACATGTTCTCCAACTACCGGGGCAAATGGATCCCGGACACGCCTGGTCGCCGGCAGGCCATCCTGCAGCGGCTGCGATCGTGGAATCCCTTCAGTAACTCCAGCCCGGTCGAGGGTATTCAAAAAGCCGTACGCAGCTTTTACGACGCGGACAAGAAAATCAGCATATATGTGCTCGGTGATGAATTTACCGGAAAATCCATTCGCCGGGTGATGTTGGCTGTCGACCGCGTGAACGCCCAGCACGGTGAGGGAAAGCGCAATGTGCGCATACACGCAATCGGGTTCCCGATCCAGTTCTCCAGGCCACCGCACTTACAGACCACCGGCCTGAGATTCGCCGCGCTGATGCGCGAGCTTACTTACCGCAATGGGGGCACGTTTGTAGGACTCAATGATTTCAGGTAGTCCCAAACGGGACTGCCGAGCAGGAGTGAGCCATGGCTTTGATGAAAAAGGGACTTTCCGCGGCAGTGAAAGCGACCCTGCTTGTGACAGCAATGCTTGTAACAGCATGCACACACACTGTCCAGGTGGATGGGGAATACCCGCAACCCGTAGGCGACCAGTACCCGCTGACCGTGGGCTTTTACCTGAGTGATGATTTCAGCCGGTTCACCTACCACGAGGACAGCGAGGACCGGGACGAATGGAATATCAGTACCGGGCCCGCGCAGCGAAATCTCTTCGCGACAGTGCTCGGCTCGATGTTTACGGAAGCGATCCCGCTCACCAGCTATCCCCAGGACCTGCCGGAAAATGTGGAGCTGGTCATTGTTCCGGAGGTGCGGGAACTCCAGTTCACCATGCCCAGGGAGACCCGCGTGAATATCTTCGAGGTGTGGATCAAATACGACATGCACGCCTATGACAACCAGGGTGCACAGGTCGCCAACTGGGTGATCACCGCTTACGGAAAGACTCCAACTGCGTTTCTGAAGTCGCAGGAAGCTGCTCTCGCACAGGCTATCGACATCGCCCTTCGCGATGCCGGCGCGACCCTGTACACGGGCTTTGATCGCGTCCCCGAGCTACAGGCCCTCGTAGCCAGCAAGCAGCGAGCCATATCGATGCAGGAGCAGCCCGCCGCAGAGGCAGGCGATACCACGGATTGACAGGAGGTTATTGTGGTCAAGGCATTTGTTGTAATTCTCGCAGCTGCCGTAAGCGGCTGCACGACCGTCGTGATCGACGAGTACCATCGCACCCCGGGTGAGCTGGCCGAGGGGGACTCGGTTGTCATTCTCGGCCGGCGGCATTCCAGCGAGTACGAGACCGAGCCCGACCTCATCGATTGCGTTGGTCGCTCCCTCCATAACCCGGACCGGGGTGTAAGGATTATCCCGGAACAGCATTTCGTCGATGCGCTGTATCCATGGTTTGAGCCACGCACGGCGCCTCTTCACCTCAAGTCGCTTGATCGCCTGATGCAAAACGAGAAGGTTCGGGAGCGACTGGAGGCCTACGGGATCAAGTACATCGTCTGGATCGACGGGTCAACAGAAACCACGGCCAGTGCAGGCTCGATCGGGTGCTCCATCGGCACCGGCGGGGCAGGCTGTTTTGGGTTCGGCACCTGGGACAAGGAATCGGACTACGAGGCCGCAGTCTGGGACTTTCGCGATCAGGAACTCTCCGGCAAGCTCGCCGCCGACGCCAAGGGAACCTCTTATATGCCGGCTATTGTAGTTCCCATTCCCCTGATCGCGCGGGTCCAGAAAAATGCCTGCAAGGGCATGGCCGCGCAGCTGGAGCAATTCCTGCTCCCGGAGCAGGAAACCAAAAGTTAAACAGGGAGGGACAGTGAGCGATGCAACATACCAAGAAAATCCTGCTCGGCGCCTTGCTGGCAGTGCTGGCCGGCTGCGCCTTCAACCCGGCCACCAACCGGCCGGACCTGGTTCTGATGTCGGAAGAAAAGGAAGTCCGGATCGGGCGAGAAATGCACGAAAAGCTGGTGGCAAGCACGCCGATTTACCGGGATCCCGTGCTCAATGCCTACGTTGACTATGTCGGGCAGAAGATCGTCAGGACGAGTGACCGGCCCGGCCTGACCTACCACTTCACCATCATCGACAGCCAGGACATCAATGCCTTTGCGCTACCGGGTGGTTACGTCTATATCAACCGCGGCCTGCTCACCTATCTGCACTCGGAGGCCGAGATGGCAGCGGTGCTCGCGCACGAAGTGGGGCACATCACTGCACGGCACGCTGTTCGCCAGAAGACCGCCGCGACCGGCGCCGGTGTGGCGTCGGTACTTTCGGTACTGGTCACTGGTAGTGGCGTAGTCGGCGACGTCACCAATCTCTGGACTACCGCCGCCGTTAAGGGGTACGGCCGCGACATGGAGCTGGAGGCTGACCGTTTTGGTGCCCAGTACATGTTCAATGCCGGATACGACCCACAGGCGATGATCAATGTGATTGCGCTGCTGAAAGATCAGGAGACCTTCGCCCGCCGCAAGGCCAGGATAGAGGGCAAGAAACAGCAGACCTACCATGGCGTTTTCTCCACCCACCCCCGCAATGATATCCGCCTGCAGGAGGTGGTTGCAGCTGCAGGCGAGCTACCGGAGGAAAAGAAAGAAGTAAAGATCGAGAAATACCGGGAAAAAACCGAGGGGCTCGTCTACGGGAAAAACGCCCAGGAATCGGAACGCAATCGCTACAACCACAAGCGACTGGGATTCTCGCTACTTTTCCCCGATGGCTGGGAAGTTGAAAACCAGCGCTCCGCCATTGTCGGCATCGCCCCGGATGGCCAGGCCAGTATCACCATCAAGGTGGAGCGTCGCAATGGTAACCAGCCTGCGGATATGGCGCTGCGTGAAGTCTACGACGTACGTACCCTCGAGCAGGATGAGGAGCTCAACCAGTACCGCCTGACCGGGCATACCGGCAGGCTCCCGGCAGCGGGCGGCGGCAATCCCGATCGGGTAGCCGTGGTGTTCTATGGCAGCCGGCAGTATATCCTCGAGGGCAGGATCAATGACGAATCACTGCGTGGTGCGGAGTCCCTGAACAAGTACGACAACCTGTTCCTGACCAGTATTCGGAGCTTCCGCCCGCTGCGCAAATCCGACGTTATCCAGCCAGATATCAAGCGCGTGCGTTACGTACAGGCCAACGAAAAGACCACCTTCGCTTCCCTCGCGCGCCATATGGATATCGGCGAGTATGCCGAGGAGCAGCTGCGGCTCCTGAACGGCTACTATCCCCGCGGCGAACCCAAGCCGGGCGAGTGGATTAAGATCGTACAGTAAAGGTGGTGGCCAGGGCGCGCTCTGCGTGGGTCTTCCGCCCCCCTGCGGCGCCCTTCCCCCGGCGCCTGCTGCGATAAGCGAAAAGCACTTCCCGGGGCAGGCAAGAGCCGCTACCTTTAGGGACGACAGCCGACAATAAAGATAAGAGGAGCCGACCATGAACGGTTTGATGATGCAGTCACAGCTTACCCTGACCGCCGTCATGCGCCATGCGCTGGCGAATTTTCCCCGCAGTGAGATAGTGTCATTCACGGCCGAAAACCCCCACCACCGGTATACCTATGCCGACGCCTTCGGGCGCAGTGCACAGCTGGCCAATGCACTGGGGAAGCTGGGCGCTCGCCCCGGTGACCGGGTGGGAACCCTGGCCTGGAATGACTACCGGCACTTCGAACTCTATTACGGCACTTCGTGTAGCAGCCTCGTCTGCCACACCATCAATCCGCGGCTGTTCCCCGAGCAGATTGCCTACATTGTCAATCATGCGTGCGACCGCTGGCTATTTGTCGATCCGATGTTCATCCCCCTGCTGGAGGCCCTCGCTCCAAAACTGAACTCGGTTGAAGGCTTCGTGGTGCTCACTGATCGCAAGCACATGCCCGACAGCAGCCTGCCGAACCTCATCTGCTATGAAGAGCTACTGGCTTCCCAGCCGGGTCAGTACGACTGGCCGCAACTCGACGAGGACGCCGCAGCAGCGCTGTGCTACACATCGGGCACCACCGGCAATCCCAAGGGCGTGCTCTACTCACACCGGGCGATGCTACTACATACCTATGGCGTGCTTATGCCCGACGTCTTTGCCCTCAAGGGCGATGAAGCCGTGCTGCCTGTGGTTCCCATGTTCCACGTCAATGCCTGGTCGATTCCCTACGCCGTGCCTGCGGTCGGGGCCAAGCTGGTGTTCCCGGGCCCCAGGATGGCCTGCGGGGAGACCCTCAGCCGCCTGATCCGTGAGGAGGGGGTAACTATCGCTGCCGGAGTCCCCACCGTCTGGCTGGCCCTGCTCAAGCACCTGCGCGACACCGACACTACACTGCCCAGCCTCAACCGTGTGGTGGTGGGCGGTTCCGCCTGCCCCTGGAGCATCATGGAGGAGTTTGAGGAACATCACGGCGTCTATACCCACCACGCCTGGGGCATGACCGAGATGAGTCCGCTCGGGACGTACAACCCCCGGGTTCCCGAGGGGTTGTCCCCGGAAGAGTCGCGAGCCCGGCGACTCAAGCAGGGGCGGGCCGGATTCGGCGTCGAAATGCGTATCGTCGACGAGCAGGGAAATGCCCTCCCCCACGACGGCGCTGCCTTCGGTGCTTTGCAGGTCCGCGGCCCCTGGGTGTGCGAGCGCTATTACCGCGCCGCGGAATCGGCACTGACAGACGATGGCTGGTTCGACACCGGGGACGTGGCCACTATCGACCCGGAAGGTTTCCTGGGTATCACCGACCGTACAAAGGATGTGATCAAGTCCGGCGGCGAATGGATATCCTCAATTGAACTGGAAAACTGTGCCATGGCGCTCGACGAGGTGGCCGAGGCTGCGGTGATTGGCATCAGCCACGATAAGTGGGCCGAAAGGCCGTTGCTGGTGGTGGTGCCGGCCCCAGGCTGTACACCGGACCCCCGGCAACTGCTGGCGTCATTCGACGGCAAGGTCGCCAGCTGGTGGATCCCCGATGATTGCGTGATTGTCGACGAGCTTCCCCACACAGCCACGGGCAAGGTAAGCAAGAAGGACCTGCGGGAGCAATTTGCGGAGTACCGCTGGCCCGAGCAGGAAACAGCCTGACCCTGCTGCACCGGGCTCGCCCGGTGCAGCCCCTTCCCTCTTGTGTCACCATTTTGTGACAATGCCTGTGGCACACTGGTATTGCGCCAACAGTCACCAATGAGTCTGCCCATAATCATGCATATCACCAACTGCAGGCGACTGTTCGTTGCCATGATCCTGCTTGCCATGGCAGTGCCAGGCCTTGGGGCGGAGAGCACTGCACCGCTGGTGATTGCCCATCGCGGCGCCTCCGGTTACCTGCCCGAACACACCCTGGAAGCCAAGTCCCTCGCCTACGGCATGCGCCCGGACTTTATAGAGCAGGACCTGGTGCTGAGCCGGGACGGGCACCTGATCGTCATGCATGATATCTACCTCGACCAGGTCACCGACGTGGCAAAAGTGTTCCCGGATCGCGCACGCGGCGACGGCCACTTCTATACCATCGACTTTACCCTCGCCGAGCTGAAGCAGCTGCAGGTCACGCAGGTATTCGAGGGCCCAATCGGCACTGCCACCCCCAAATACCCCGGGCGCTTCCCGCTGTGGAAATCCAGCTTCGAGCTATCCACCTTCGAAGAGGAAATAGAGCTGATCCAGGGGCTGAACCAGAGCCTGGGTTACGACATTGGTATCTACCCGGAAATAAAAAAGCCGTGGTTCCATCATCGCGAGGGACAGGACATTGCGCAAAAGACCCTCGCAGCGCTCAAGCGCTATGGCTATAGCGACCGCTCCAGTGGCGTCTTCCTGCAGAGCTTCGACGCAGAGGAACTCCAGCGGATCGACAGGAAACTGATGCCGGCCATGGATATGGACCTGCCATTGGTACAACTGGTGGCCAGCACCAGCTGGGGCGAGAAACGTGTGCAACAGGCGGGGCACTGGGTCAACTACGACTACGACTGGATGCTGACCCCCGGGGGGCTGGAAAAAATAGCCTCCTATGCCGAGGGCATAGGCCCCTGGGCCATGATGCTGGTGAAGACCGGAACAAACGGTATCGCCGACAACGGACTCACAAAAAGCGCCCAGTCCCAGGGCCTGGAAGTGCACCCCTATACGTTCCGCGCTGACAGCGCGCAGATTCCCGAGGCGCCAGGGGACTTCAATGGGCTGCTGTGTTTCTTTGTGGGTCAGCTGCGGGTCGACGGGCTGTTTACCGACCACCCCGACAAGGTAATCGACTTCCTGGAAAAGGAAGCGGACCGCTGCGAAGGGGCTCCACCATAAGCTATGCCAACCGGACAATACCCGAACCGGCGAGCGGCTAGCCCCACAACTGACGCGATTCATCGCGGCCCCCAGGCCGGCGCCACATGGCGACCTGGCCGCGAACCCGGGCCTCAGTGTCCCCGGTGCCTGAATTGCTGTACGTCGTACTGGCTGTAAAGGTTTGAGCGGAATTCAGGGTCGGCCATGTTCGGCCAGTGATCCTTGTCAAAACCTTCCGCCTGCTTGAGCTTTTCCTTATCAATATTGAGGATAAAACACTTTTCATCGGTATCCACACGCATGGCTTCCGGCGGAATCGCGTACAACTCCTCACCCAGGCCGAGTATGCCGCCAAACGACAGTACGTAGTAGGCCACCGAATGATCCTCGGTATCGATCATGATTTCCTTGATCCGGCCCAGGTCTTCTCCCTGGCGGTTTCTGACACTCTCATTTTCCAGAGAGGTCGCTGACAGGAGTGTGTGGGTTGGCATCTTCTGCTCCCCTGTAAAAAACCAAAGGTTTCCAATGTTACTTGCGACCAAAAGTTACTTGCGACCAACAGAAAGCTCGCACATGCTTTCGGCTTGCCAGAGTGTAGCAGTACGAGGGAAACTGCAGATTAAAAGGGTGACGCACCTTTCATTCCGGGCAAATCGAGTTGTATTGACCGCAGTGCAAACAATCTCATGGATGGCTTGCGCTGCGAGACTGCATAGACTGACCTTATGTTGCCGTTCCAGAAGGCCAGGTTGGACAAAAGGAGATTTTGATGACGAAGAAACTGCTTTTACTGACGATACTGGTTCCGCTTTTCTGCGCCGCTGCCGAGCCCCCGACCAGGGGACCGGTCATTGAAGAATACGGTCCGGTCTTTCCGGTTGAACAGACAGACCCTCTCACCGGCACTGAATCCTTCAAGATATCCTTCGACATGGTCGACATGGGAAAGCCGGATAAGGTCAACGGCAAGATCGAGAGCCTGGCGCGGTTCCTGAACATGCATGCGCGCGCCGGGGTAAAGCCGGGGAATATCCGGCTGGCGCTGGTATCCCATGGCAATTCCGGTTTTTCGCTCTTGAACGACGAGCAGTACCGCGCAAAATACGGGCGCGCGAATCCCAATACTCCGCTGATTAACGAGCTGCTCAAGCACCAGGTGAGGATTATTATCTGCGGCCAGTCGGCCGCCCACCACGGCATCGCCAATGACCACCTCCACCCCGGGGTAGAGGTGGCTCTATCGGCCATGACCGCCCACGCTCTCCTTCAGCAGCAGGGCTACACACTGAATCCGCCTTCCTGACACTCCTGCTTGCGCATGCCGCGCTGGCAGCAGGCTGCCGGGTCAGGGCTGGGCTGCTGTCTCCCGCTCCCGGCCTGCGGCCCAGCTCGCCAGCGCCATCTGCCGAACCTCTGCGAGCTCTGCGTTATCCGGACTGGAAGTCGGTACCAGGGCTTCAGTGTCGTCGTGGAAGAGGTAGAGGCGCGAGGCCAGCTGGGTGAACGGCAGTGAAGCCTCGCCGTGGCGCTCACCATGGCCATGGGTCGAGACGGTCACCCCGTGCCCCCAGTCCTGCCCGCTGTCATTGTTCGGATTGAAGAAATAGACCCGCATGGTGTTTTCCCGGTCCAGGGCCACACGGATCAGCGTGATGGCATGCCAGCCGACGAAGGTGCCGCTACTGTCGGTCACTGCGAGGCCCGCTGGCTGCGGGTGGATAATCGGTTGGTTGCCGTTATAGAAGGGATGGTAACTACAGTAAAAGCGCCGCAGAAATTCGCTGTAATCCCGCAATCCGCCGGTGTGGATGTCGACCGCCAGGAAACACTCACGCCCCACCCACCAGCCGTGGAGCTCGGGGTTGATCCAGCGGTGCGGGTCGTCGCCGCGGCCCGCACAGAGCTCTCCCATCCGCCGGTACATGACGTCGAGATGGGGAACCAGCAGCACGGAGACCGGATCCGTATCCAGCGGCACAGGCGCCCCTGCCGTCATGCCGCCAGTGCTGATCGCCTCCCCCTCGAAACGCATCACGATCTCGTCAAAATGCGCGGCGCGCGAGATGAGGTGCAAGAGGTAATCGGGATCGTTGTACGCCCATACCGAGATGGCCCGCGCCGACTGGCAGGTGGGGTTATTGCCCTGGCCGATTCCCAGCGGCTGGCCCAGCACGCCGATGGTCCCCGCCAGCAGGCGGGCAGAGGGCGACACACCCCCGCCGAATACGCGAGTGAGCAGTTCACTGCAGTAAGGCGAGAGGCGCAGGTCGATCTGGCGCCAGAGACCCGGCGCCACCGGGGCGGCGTACAACTGGCCGCTCTCCAGCAGCAGGGCCAGCCCATAGGCCGCCTGGGCCGTGCCCACCTGCACTGCGCCCTCGACCAGGCGGCAGACCAGTTCCGAAAAAGTGCGGAGCGCATCCAGGCCGGTGCTGCTGAGGCCCAGCGCCAGGGCCAGCACACCGTCACGGGTGCCGGCCAGGTCGCCCCGGTGCTGCACCAGCCGGCGCAGGAATACGGCGTGGTAATCCGACACCAGCCCGCTCGCGTGCATGGCATCGGCAAAGCCGCGCGCCTCCGCCTCCAGCGCCGCCGGTGACAGCTGTTCGACCCGCTGCAGGTAGGCGTCCACCCCCGGGTCATCGGCGCAGGTGGCCGTGGGCCCAAACAGCTGGCTCACCAGGCGGTCGGCCTCGGCCGCCGCCGCGCCTGAGCCCCCCTCGCCCCGGCCACGGGCCAGGGCAATCTGGGTGATCATGGACTTGACGTTGTCCACCTGCAGGGGGCGCTGGGACATGATCCGGCGCACCTCCTGTACCAGCCGGCCGAGGATATCCTCGAAGGGAGTGTTTTCCAGCAGGTAGCGGAACACGCCGGCAACCGCTGCGCCGACCCGCCCCAGGCGCACCCGCATGGCCTCGCCGGGCCCCGCCACCAGGTGGTCGAGGTTCAGCGCCATCACCTGGGACAGGAAATGCCGCGCCTGCTCCGCGGACATACCCGCATGGGTGTAGGCGCCACGGCTCAGGGCCAGCAGGCGGACCTGGCTGAGCAGCTCGATGATGACGGTCTGCCGGTCCCCCTGTTCCAGCGTATTACGCACCAGGCCCGGCAGCAGGGTGGCGGGCTGGTCCCAGGGGGTATCCGCAAAGATCCCCGCCCGGTCATAGCGTGGCGCGAGGTCGTAAAGGATGTCGATGCCGCCGGGCTCGGCGGCCAGGCGGGCAGCCACATCGAGCACTGCCGCGCGAAAGCGCACCTTGTTAAAGGGCCGCGCCAGCTCCAGCTGCTCCAGTGCGTATTCCAGTTTTGCGATCAATTGCCGGCTTTCCACTTCCCCAACCTGCCCAGCTCAGAAAACAGCAGAGTTTAACGCGCCCACCGGCAAACCGCCGTGCACGGTTCCCGCGGTGGCCAATCCGGCCCTGCCACGGCACCCGGGACAAGCCCTGTCCGCACCGGGTGGCATTCGCGCTTCCCGCCTATAGCGCCGCCTTACAAGTAGTAATCGAGGTCTTCCTGGGCCTTCAGCAGGTCGCGCAGCCGATAAGGGTCGTCACCGAAAAAGTAGACCAGTCCCCAGTGAGTACCGAAGGCACTGCGCTTGGGCACCTTGTTCTGCATGGGCGACTGCAGCTCGTGAAACTCGAAGTACTCATGGTTTTCTGTTTCATCGGGAATCTGCAACTCGTTGATCACGCGGCGGCGCGGATAGACACCGAAACAGCCGGCATGCCCCTTGGCATCGACCACCTCGCGCGGGAAGAAAGCCTTGATTTCTTCATCGGTGGTTTTCGGGTCGAACATCATCACCATAGCCTGGTAGGCGTTAAACCCATAGGCCCGCTCGATCAGTTCGAAGGCATTGAAGCCCGGTGGCCGGTAGGCCACCTCGCCGAAGTACATCTTGCCGTCGCTGGTGACAAAGTACTCTGGGTGGATGAAACCGAAATCGATCTCGAAGGTGTCGATCAACTTCTGGATTTCCTCCTCTACCCGCGGGCGCCATTTTTCCAGGTCGGGCGTGGCCGGCACGAACACCGAGTAACCGAGCGTCACGTACTCGGAGATGTTCATGAAGTGGATCTTGCCATCCTTGATAAAGGCCTCCACCGCAAATTCCCAGCCATCCAGGTGGCTCTCCATCAACACCGGGAATTCGTCCTCGGGGATATTGTCGACATCGTCGGCGGTGCGAATTACCCGATGCCCGAGGCAGCCGGCCTTGTCGAAGGCTTTCAGGTGAATGGGATCATTGGGATCACCGTCGAGCTTGAGCAACGCCTGGTTGACGCGGGTCAGGAAACGGATCACATCGGACTTGTCCTGGGCCTCCTCGAAAATACCCACACGGATACCGCCCAGCTGGGCGCGGCGCTTCATCAGCGCCTTGTCGCGAAACAGCAGGGACTGGCCCATCAGGCGTGGATTGTCCAGCAATACCGCATTGATGGCGCCGGCCCACTCCACCGTCTCCTCATAGAGCGGGATGGCTACATCGACACCCTCTTCTTTCAGGCGCTGCGCAATCTCCATCGAGCGCTCATTCAGGCGTTCAAAGTTCCAGGATATAAACGGGATGTCGTGTTTGTTCGCATACTCCTCTGCCCAGGGCGGTGCGACGATTACATAGCGGCGATCGAAGCGGTCGATTGCGTCAATGGCGTTCAGGCTCCAGCCGAGGATGGCCACGTAGCCCTTGTTGCGGTCGTAATTTCCCATGTCGATCTCCATTCGCGGGTTTTGCAGCAAAACCATGCAGCGGAAGTTACCATCGAGCCGCAGGCGTCACTTTGAAAATGTGAACCTCTGGCTCCACCCTAACGTACGTTCGGCCAGGATGAAACGGATACTGGCGCGTCAAGCTACCCGACACCTAAATCACGCGGCATCAGCGGCCATAATTGGCTCGCAAGCGGCACCGGGAACAGATTTCGCCCCAAAGGAGGAGATGTGGCACAAGATGACAGCCTGGAAAAATTCATGGACTGGGTCGCCGAGCGCAATCCCGGCGAGGATGAGTTCCTGCAGGCGGTAAGCGACGTGGCCGAGGACGTCTTTCCCCTATACCGGGAGCATGAAGACTGGCAGCAGGCCGGCGTTCTGCCCCGCCTGGCCGAGGCGGACCGGATCATCTCTTTTCGCGTCTCCTGGGAGGATGACCGGGGCAAGGTGCATGTGAACCGTGGCTGGCGGGTGCAGTACTGCGGAGCCATCGGTCCCTACAAGGGCGGTATCCGCTTCCACCCCACCGTCAACCAGTCCATCCTGAAGTTCCTGGCGTTCGAACAGACATTCAAGAATGCGCTCACCGGCCTGCCCATCGGCGGCGGCAAGGGCGGCGCGGACTTCGCCCCGCGCGGGAGATCCGACCGCGAGATCATGCGCTTCTGCCAGGCGTTCATGGACGAGCTCTATCGCCATATCGGGGAGAACACAGATGTGCCCGCCGGGGACATCAATGTCGGGCGGCGCGAGATCGGCTACCTGTTCGGCCACTACCGCCGCCTGGCCAACACTTTCAGCGGCGCCCTTACCGGCAAGGACATCGAGTTCGGTGGCAGCCTGGTGCGCCTGGAGGCGACCGGCTATGGCCTGGTCTATTTCCTCCGGTGCATGCTCGGCAACTGCGGCAGCGACCTGGAAGGCAAGGTCATCGCGATCTCCGGCGCCGGCAACGTGGCGATGCATGCGGCCCAGAAAGCCGTGCACCTGGGCGCCAGGGTGGTCTCGCTCTCATCGAGCAAGGGCGCCTTCTATTGCAAAAGCGGTATTCCGGTAGCGCTGATCGATGAAGGCCTTGAACATCCGGGCAGCTCCACGGAGCTACTGAAAGACATGTCGCGCAAATGTAGCGGCGAATGGTACCCGGGCGAACGTCCCTGGCGTTTTCCCTGTGAAGTCGCCCTGCCATGCGCCACCCAGAATGAGCTGGATGAAAATGACGCGCGGCAATTGGTTAATAACGGCGTCAAGGCGGTGGCGGAGGGGGCGAACATGCCCTGCACTGCAGAGGCTGTGCGGGTGTTCCGGGACGCGTGCATACCCCATGCACCGGGCAAGGCGTCCAACGCCGGCGGCGTCGCCCTGTCCGGGCTGGAAATGGCCCAGAACGCGGCCTTCACCAGCTGGGAGCAGGAGCGCCTCAACCAGCAGCTGCTCGATATCATGCAGGATATCCACCGGCAGTGTGTCGCCGATGTGCAGCGCCACGACGGCTACCTGGACTACCATCGCGGCGCCAACCTGGCTGCCTTCCGGCGCGTGGCCAGCGCCCTGCACGCGCAGGGTATCGGCTGAGCCCGGGGGCACCCGCCGCACTGGCCGCAGGGTGTGCCGCCTGCTAGTCCTCCATAAAAATCTGCTCTATCGGCAGGCCAAACACCCTCGCGATCCGGAATGCCAGCGGCAGGCTTGGGTCGTATTTGCCTTTCTCGATGGCCACGACCGTCTGGCGCGACACGCCCAGCTGTTCGGCCAGCTGGGCCTGGGTCAATTGCCGCTCGGCGCGAAGCTCCTTCAGGTGGTTGTTCACTGCAGCCTCCGGTGACCCACCACCAGGCTCAACAGGAAAGTCAGCCCCATCAGCATGATCAGGTGCGAGATCTGTGGCTCCAGGGAAACGAAGGCGAGCTTGCCATAGAACTGCCAGGCGGTGCCCGCCACCAGGCCGGCTCCCAGGGTCACGGCGGCGGCATCGAGGAACAGTTTGCGCTCCATCTCATCCTGGGCCCGCAGGTGGCGCACGACAGCCAGGATCATGCCCGCCCCCACAGCCAGGTTCAGCAGTATCGACAGCAGGCTGAAAGCCTCGCTGCCGGCCCATAAGTGCCGTGCGCCGAAGGTCATCAGGGCGGTTGTTGCCAGCCAGCCCCCGGTCCACAGGGCCAGTTGGCGCGTGCTGTGGGCCAGGGCGCTGCATCGCGAAACCGCGGCTGATTCTTGATTTTTCATGGAAGATCCCTCTTGTTGTTCTCGAGTTATTGTCATTCGGTACATGTGCCCACACGATGTAAAGCACACTTTACAAAGATTAAGCGCGCGACCCTCGCATGTCAAGTGGGCTTTACATTGAGGGAGGAGAGGGATTTCATCGCGCCCGGATTTGCGTACCATGAGGGAAAATACAACGAAGGATCCGCCCATGGCCCAGCAAGGTCAGTTCCGGCTGCTAGCCAGCCGCCGCTTCCTGCCATTCTTCCTCACCCAGTTCCTGGGCGCATTCAACGACAACGTGTTCAAGAGCGCGCTGATGGTGATGATCGCCTTCCGGCTGGCAGCGGACCAGGCCAATGCGCTCAACAACCTGGCCGCAGGGCTATTTATCCTGCCGTTTTTCCTGTTTTCTGCCACTGCCGGCCAGCTCGCGGACAAATACGACAAGAGCCTGCTGATCCGGCGTATCAAACTCGCGGAGATCGGTATCAGTCTGCTCGGTGTCGCCGCGCTGGTGCTGGGCCACAACGGCCTGTGCCTGCTGGTACTGTTCCTGCTGGGCGTCCAGTCCGCGTTCTTCGGGCCGATCAAGTACGCCATCCTGCCGCAACACCTGCGCAAGACGGAGCTGGTGGGCGGCAACGCCTTCGTCGAAATGGCCACCTTTGTCGCGATCCTGGGCGGCACCATCGTCGGCACAGTCCTCTCGGGAGCGAGCGACGCGGCCAGTGGCAGCCAGTGGATCGGGGCAATGATCATCGGTGTCGCGCTGGTGGGCTACCTGGTGTGCCGCGCCATCCCTGCTGCGCCGGCCCCGGTACCGGACCTGAAGATCGAACTGAACCCGATTACCCAGACCTCACGCCTGCTGCGGGAAATCACCAGGACGCCGGCGATTTTCTACTCGATCATCGGTATCTCCTGGTTCTGGCTGCTGGGCGCCGCCTACCTGACCCAGATTCCCAGCTTCGGCAAGAACGTGCTCGGTGGAGACGAGCCGCTGGTGGCGCTGCTGCTGTGCAGCTTTACCATCGGCGTGGCTATCGGCTCGCTGCTGTGCGAGCGGCTCTCGGGGGGGCGTATCGAGCTGGGGCTGGTGCCGCTGGGCGCGGCCGGGCTGACCTACGGCGGTATCGCCCTGTCGGTAATCGGTGGCGGCCTGCAACCACTGGCGGACACCTCGCTGGCGGCCTTCTGGGCCAGCGACGGCGCCAAGGCCTTCCTGCTGCACCTGGCGCTGATCGGTGTCTTCGGCGGCCTTTACATAGTGCCGCTCTACGCCATGATCCAGGACCGCACCGACAGGGCGCTGCGGGCGCAGGTGATTTCAATTACCAATATCCTCAACGCCCTGTTCATGGTGATATCGGCGGTGCTGGGCATCGTCTTCCTGAGCGTGCTGGACTTCAGCATCCCGCAGTTCTTCATGGTCATCGCGCTGATGAACGCCGCCGTGGCGGTGTTCGTGTTCAACCGCGTGCCTGAATTTGCCATGCGCCTGCTGGTGTGGCTGCTGTCACACACCATGTACCGGGTGAAGCACGAGGGGCTGGAACAGATTCCGGCAGAGGGCCCGGCCATCATCGCCTGCAACCACGTCAGCTATGTGGACGCACTGCTGCTGGCTGGCGCCGTGCGCCGGCCGATCCGCTTCATCATGTACAAGCCCATCTACGAGATACCGGTGCTGCACTTCATCTTCCGCACCGGCCGCGCCATCCCCATCTGCTCGAAACAGAAAGACCCCGAAGGTTATGCACGGGCATTTGAGGAAATCGAGCAGGCCCTGGAGGACGGCGACCTGCTGTGTATCTTCCCGGAGGGACAGCTGACAAAAGACGGCGAGCTGGCGCCGTTCAAGGCGGGAATCGAGAAGATCCTGCAGAAGAATCCTGTACCGGTGATTCCCATGGCACTGCGGGGCCTCTGGGGCAGCTTCTTCAGCCACAAGGACGGCAATGCCTTCTCCACCCTGCCCAAGCGCTTCTGGTCGCGGGTGAGCGTGGTGGCGGGCAAGCCGCTGGATGCGGCCTCGTTGCGCGCGGAGAAGCTACAGGAAGTGGTGCTGGGTCTGCGTGGCGAGCAACGCTAGGGGCGGCCCGTACTGCCTCTCACGCTGTCAGGTTGCGACTGCCTCGATCTTGTTACCGTCCAGGTCGAAGACAAACGCGGCGTAATATGAATCGCTATATTCCGGGCGCAGCCCCGGCTTGCCGGCACAGCGCCCTCCCAATTCCAGCGCCTCACGATAGAACTCATCGACGGCTTTCCGGTCGGGCGCCTCGAAGGCGACGTGGACGCCGTTGCCGGCGGTCGGCCTGCCCTCGCATGGCGTGCCTACCCAGAACTCCAGCGCCTCACCATAGGATGCAGTCACATTCTCTTCATAGTGCGAGCGGGTGATGGAGAGTGTCGCCAGGACCGCATCGTAAAATTTCACGGCTGCTGCAACATCGCCGACACCCACAGAGACATGGCTCAATATCATTCGTATTTCCTTGCACTTATCCCGACCTTGCACTTGCCGATCAAGCTTCAGCCGGGAGCAACTTCAATCGGGTAAAGCCCTTGCCGAGTTTCGACCCTGAAGCTCACCGGCAGAAACTGCTCCACCAGCCACATAACCGTGCGCGAGTGCTCGCTTACTTCGCGCACCAGTAATCTGGAAGGTCCAGCTGCCTGTGCGGCGTAAAGCAGTAGCTGGTCACAGGCGTGGGTATCCATGGCTGCCCCGGCCTCCAGCTCTGCGCGCAGTGACTGCCCCGCCTGCCGCCCCAATTCCTCAGCCGGCACGCCCCGCTGGGCGACTGTAGCGGACCCCAGGAAGCTGTTGCCAGTTTCCGCGACCAGTACCAATGCGCCGCCGCTACCAAACGCGTCCCCCCTTCCGAGCCTTCGCTCCTCAATCTGCACGGGCTCATATCCGGCCAGTGCGCAGCTGGCGGCCGACGCCATACGTGCGGCAATATCTGGGGGGAGATGGGCTACATGGGAAACACCACCGATGCGAACCAGCCGGCCTGGAGTGGCGGCCTCCAGCGGGGAAGGTGAAGGGCAAGGCTCGACCCGCAGCCTGATCAATCCACCACCCCGTGGGTAATACCCGTGGCGGGCTGCCTGGATATGCACCCGAACGCCCATGCGGGCCAGCCAGGGCAGGAAGATCATGCGAAAGTAGTCCAGTGGCGGGGCCATCCTCACATCCGTACCGCCGGTGACGGTGAGCTCCACCGGGCTGTCGGCGTGCAGTGCCACTGGCAGCAGCGCCTGCAAAACCAGCACGACACTGCCGGCAGTGCCGACATCGAAGCGATACTCGCCGCCCCGTATGCGCCCGGGGGTGAAGCGCACTTCGATAGAGCCCAGTTCATCGCCGTACAGCGCCCCGCCACCCACGGCGGCGGCAGCCCGCAGCGCGGCCAGGTGCTGGGGCATCAACCCCGGCCGGGCGCGCCTGGAGCGGATATTGACGAGACGAAGCGGGCGGCGCGTGATTGCGGCCAGCGCCACTGCGTAGCGGCTTAACTGCCCACCGCCCTCACCGTAGCTGCCATCAATGGTGAGATAGCCCATGATCGAATTCCTTCAGGCGCCGACCAGGCGGGCCCCGCTACTTAGGCGGTGCAGGCGACAGGCGGCGATAACGAATTGATGCACCTGTTACTCACCCCGGCCAGCGCAGCACCCTGAGTCCTGCTGCACTGGAGGGCACGCCACGGTCCCAAAGGAGCAGAAAACACAGCAGTCCCCGGCCAGCGGCTCCAAGAGGGTATGGCAGGACTCACATTCATAAAAATACTGGCACGCATCTGTCGGCATGACTTCCGTTTTTTCATGACCACACTTTGGACATGTGAGGGCAGATTCCAAAATCACATCACTCATTCTATTCTCCCCGTTTGGGCCGAACGTGGGCCACCGGCTAAAAAATACAACCTCGTGAGAGTTTTTCTACAGCCTGAACGCTGTGTTCAGGGAATTCTAAAGCGGCCCAAGTTTTGTGTAAAAACTGAGCGCTGCGAGCCACATAAAAAAAGGTGCATAACTTTGGGGGCCACCTGCAACGCTTGGTTAGCTGTTTATCAGTGAGAGTCCTTTTCTGGTTCACGTGAACCTTGTTAGATGAAAGCTGGCAGGATCCTCTCTGCGGTTATTTGCAGGGTACTGTTATCTCTATCATGCGCAGTAACTATTACCATCAGATCAAGATCCTCGATCAGAATGATATACTGGCCACCACCACCCTGAGCAGATGCACTGAAGTAGCTATTATTGCCATATTTCAAATCTGCACTCCACCAGAAATAACCGTACCCCTGATTAGAAACATCTTTACCGCCGCCAAAGACGTCATCATCACCGGTATAGATGATTCTGTTGATTGCTTTGTCGATAAAGGCTTCTGGAATCAGCTGTTCGCCATTCCATTTGCCTTTGTTCATGGCCAGGAGGCCCCACTTGACCATCGCGCGTGATGTCATACTCGCGCGCCAGCCAGCTTCTGGCAGACCACTATCGGCAGTTCGCCAGCGATAATTCCTAATGCCCATTTTGTCGAGCAGTTCACTTTTAATGAATTCCTGTGCCGTCCCCGGCACAACGGCGTCAATAACCTGCATCACCAAAGGTGGGTTAAAGTTTCCATATGAAAAACTCTGAGACTGCAGGGTAATAGGCGCGCTATGCTCTAGAAGGGCCTGAACTTGGCTCTGGCCTTTTAACTTGCTTGGATTTGTCTTAAATTCTTCTCTCTGTTCTTTACTGATACGAAGCCCTCCCCGCATGGTCAATGCCTTATGAAGCGTGATTTTTTCTGCGCCCTCAACAAATTTTGTTGGGTCCAGGTCTTTGAGAAAGCTAACCAAAGGCTTGTCTAAATCGGCCATGGTCAGATAACCCAGCTGGATTGCCCGGCCAAGTGCCAAGCTGGTGTAGGCTTTAGTCGCTGACGCTTGCGGGTGGGGCAGGTTGATGCGACCGCGTAAATAATAGGATTCAAATAATAGCTTGCCCTTATGGGCGATCAGCAGGCTGTCGAAGTTACCGTGCTTACCGTCAGCGATTTCTTGAGCCAGCTTGACAAGCATATCTTTATTGCCGCCATCAATGCCTAATTCGCCCACGGCGAGTTCGTCTTTTCTGTCCGCCGGCGCTGTATCAATAAAGGCTTTTTCGAGATAGGGAATATCTCTGAATGAGAGCACCGCCTCAGCGGCATTAGCCTCCTTTGCGAGGCCATTATTTTCTTTGACGCTTACCGCGGCAAAGCTGCTGATGCTGCCTAATAATGCGACAGTGAGCAAGCTCGTAACGTTTAATTTGATGGTCATATTAATCCTATTTTTACCACCAAGCCCCACGCAAGGTAAGGTCAGCGCCTCCAGTGAGCCACTCTTTATCTCTATTTTGAAGCCAGAGGCTTATTTAACTTCGCCTAAATGTAATCAAACAATCGTTTAACTTAACCAGACCAGCTTCAAAATAGCTAACACCCTTATGACTTCCAGATAGATATTTAACGCCGAATTAATGGGTGAGAAACACTCACCACCTGATCTAATGCATATCACCTTAAACACTAAAGCCGATTAAAAGTAAAACTGCCGAGCGTTGTGAATCATTCTTAAATACTCTTTTATGAGTATGGCTTAAATGATGTGAGATCTATACCTTCGATGTCGCAAACCGCCTTTATCGTTGGATTTTCACAAAGACGCTTCAAATATGCCGCTAGATGCTTGAAAGCCAATGGCGATTTCTCCATTGGTAGCGACCACTCCGCAAGCATGAACAGGAAATAGTCACATGCAGTTAGCATATCACCAAGTAACTATTCATTGTGTTCAAGTTGGCCGTTAATGATAGACAAAACATCCGCGATTCTATCTTCTTGTGCCGCTATAATATTTGGAATCGTAGCTTCTTCATTAGTATGTCGATGAGGGTAATACCGAACCATCAACTCGGCTTGAAGTGTGTTATTGAGAAATGCTAGCCATTGATAAAACAAAGGACGTTGAGGGCTGCCTAAAGCTGGCATCAAATTCGATTCAGGATGCAATTCACAAATGTGCATGCAGATAGCAGGACTTTCAAAAATTACCAGATCATCTACCACCAATGTTGGTATACGACCTGCGGGATTTAACCTGAGATAATCCGCTGACTTCTGTGAGTTCGTTTTCTTGTCAACCAACAACAATTCATAGTCTGCATTTAAGTGATGCAGTAAAAAATGAGGAGCTAAGTTCGCATTGTTTGGATAGTAGTAAAGCTTGAACAAACTTGGCTCCTTGCCTGTTATTTTGCGGATACTCATAACGCCGTCATTTGCGGCCAATTTGTAGCGGCAAAGCCGCGGGAAAATTGTCCAGGCAGCTTGCTGGCACGTAACATGGCTTTGTTATGAGATATCAAGGCTCATGTAGTAAAATCGATCGTCCTCTGCATCAATAGTGAAACCAAGCCTGAAATACAGATTTCTAGCTGGGCTGCACTTGAACACCTTTAAATCGATTGCTGCCAGGCCTTTTTCCATTGCAATACGCTTTGCTTCTGCAATTGCTTTACTGCCGTAGCCATTACTTTGAATTTCCGGCTTAATCTGAAGGTCTCGGAGTTGACATCGGCCGCCTTCGAAAGTTAGACGCATAATACCAACCAATACCCCATCTGCGCATAAATCAAAGTTCTCTAAATTTTGAGTCGACTCAACGATAACCTCAACGCCCCAATCTACTGAATACTTGTGGTAGTACGACTTCATATTACAAAGAGCTAAATTCGCCGCAGATATGAGGTCATCATTTTCAATCAACTGGATCATCGATTAAGTCTCATCACAGTTTGATTCAGAAGCCAAGGGCTCCATATCCGTTTGGCTCTTTATCCCGCAGGACGTACGTAATAGCAAATAAAAATCCCCACTAGAATCAAACCGATAGCGCACTCTCAAATAAGTCAGGCTTGAATTAACGAGTCCCCCCTTATAAATACCGGAATCCAGAGCGCTCCTGAACACGATAGATCCTGAAAGAAGCCACTAGAAATCAACGGGTTACACGGCGCCTGGAGTTGTTCACCAGCCCGCAGCTGATGAATACGGCTCTTATTCAAACAGGCGGGCACAAAAAACCCCGCACGGGGCGGGGTTTGTCGGCTCAAATGGTACCAATGTACATTCTGGGCAATCAGTGCTCCGTTGGCACCCGGCCCAGGTCGCCTTCCATTTCGGTGGCCAGGAAGGACATCACTACCCATGCGGCCACGTTCTGCTTCAGGTTCTCCGGGTCCACCTTGTCCAGCGTGTCGTTGGGCGTGTGGTGGTAATCGAAGTAGTCGGTGCCGTCCTGGTACAGGCCGAACGCCGGCACGCCGCGGGCAACGAACACGCTGCTGTCCGGGCCGCCGGAGGACTTGTTGTTGCCGCGTTCGATGCCCAGCGGGGCCAGCAGCTGCATCATCTGGTCGGCGATATCGAAGCGGGAGTCCGGCAGGCGGGTGTCGAAGCGCCAGATCTTGCCGGCGCCGAAGTCGGACTCGGATACCGCGATGATATTGTCCAGCTCGTCCTGGTGCGCTTCCACGTACTGCTTGGCACCGACCAGGCCGATCTCTTCGGCACCGAACAGTACCACCCGCAGGGTGCGGCGCGGGCGCTGCGGCAGTTCGGCGATCATGCGGGCGGTTTCCAGCACCACCCCTACGCCGGCGCCGTCATCCAGCGCGCCGGTGCCCTCGTCCCAGGAATCCAGGTGGGCGCCGATGATCATTACTTCTTCCGGATTCTCGCGGCCGGTGATCTCGCCGACCACGTTGAAGGACGGGCCGTCTTCCAGGCGCTGGTTGTGCACGTCCAGCTTCACCTGCACCGGCTTGCCGCGCTTGAGCATGGCTTCCAGCAGGTTGGCGTCCGGGGCGGACAGCGCCAGGGCCGGTACCGGGTCCTGTACGCCTTCGATGTACATCATGCCGGTGTGGGCGAAGCGGTCGGAGTCGGTACCCACGGAGCGGATCATCAGCGCCGCGGCACCCTTCTCGGCGGCGGCGCGCATGCCCTTGCTGCGCCCGCCCACGACCGGGCCATAGCCCTCGCCGGTACGGGTGCGCTCCATGCGCTTGTTGATGAAGGCGATCTTGCCCTTCACCTTGCGCGCGGGCGCCTTCATCAGGGCTTCCACGTCCGGGAATTCGACGATCTCAGCGGTCAGGCCACCCTCGGGAGTGCCCACGCTGTAACCCAGCGAGGTCACTATCAACGGCTGCGGGAAGGGCGACACCACGCGCGCGTGGGCGTGGCCGCGATTCCAGCGCGGCACTTCGATCTGCTCGGTGTAAACGCGGTCAAAGCCCAGTTCTTTCATCTTCTCCTGCGCCCAGGCCACCGCGCGCTGGTCGCCGGCGGAACCGGCCGGGCGCGGGCCCACTTCCACGGTCAGGGACTCGACGATGCTGTAGGCATCGGAGGACTCCAGTGCGCGGTCGCGCAGGACCTCGGCTACGGACAGGTCTTCGTCGGAGAGCGGCTTGGCATGCAGTGCGCTGACAGCGAGGGTGGCGATAATCCCCCCGGTCAGTGACAGCAGTGGTTTCAACATGTCGTTATCCTTGGTTACAGCTTTGGTTTCTTGTCGGATTCAGCGGTGCCAGTGTCGTCGCCGGCGCCGTCGGTCAGTAACTGCTCACGTACCTCGCGCAGGCGCTCCAGCCCGGCATCCGTAAACAGGTAGGGCATCCGCCCCGTGTATTCCTCTTCCTCTATCTCCAGGCACTTCAGGCGCAGCCGCTCCAGCTCCGGGTCGTGGCGCATGGGGTAGCCGGTCAGCACCCGCCACTCGTTGTCGTCAGCCTGGCCGGTGATCACGTCCTCCAGGCCGCGGACGAAATCCTCGCGCTCCACGCGAAAGCGCGGCGTACGCATGTGCATCAGGCCCCAGAATATCAGCGCGAAGACGGCAAACGAAATCAGTAGGGTCAGCAATATGGTCACGCGGTGTTCCCCCAGGCGTCCCAGAGCAGGCGCAGCGCCACGGCGATGGTGGCAATGATGATCACCGGGCGCACCAGGCGCGCGCCCCGCGCCACTACCAGGTTGGACCCCAGCCGGGCGCCCACCGCCTGGGCCGCAGACATGCACAGCGCCAGCCCCCATAACAGGTGACCGCCCGCCATGAAGATCAGCATCGACGTGGTGTTGGTGGCCAGCACCAGCGGCTTGGTGTGCGCCGTGGCCCTGCGCATGTTGTATCCCAGCAGCGCGGCAAATGCCAGCGCGTAGAAGGAGCCCATACCGGGCCCGAAGAAGCCGCCGTAGAAGCCGATCCCGCCGCCCACCAGCAGGTTGAAGGCGCCGTTGCCCATGCGCGGGCGCGAGTCCACATCGGCGATGCGCGGCGAGATGGCGAAGTAGACCGCAATGGCGATAAGCAGGATCGGCAGCAGAGCCTCCAGCAGCTCACCGCCGAGCCGGGTGACGCTCCAGGTACCGAGCGCCGCGCCAGCGGTGGCGGCCAGCAGGCCGGGCCAAAGGGGCCGCAGGTCCAGGTGCCCCTTCTGGAAATAGTTGATTGCCGACGAAAGGGTGCCGAACACGCTCTGGAACTTGTTGGTGCCCAGGGCATCCAGCGGCGGTATGCCGGCCCACAGCAGGGCCGGCAGGGTGATCATGCCACCGGCACCGGCGATGGAGCTGATAAAGCCCGCGGCAAAGGCCACGGCGGACAGTATCAGGTACGTAGCAAGTGAGAGTTCGCTGCCTAGTTCCGCCACGGTGTTTGAGGGTCAGTTGCCCTCGATAAAGTCGGTCTGCTTTTCCGGCCGGCAGCCCTGGTACTTGCTGAAGCGGCGCTGGATCTCCTGCATATCGGTGTCCAGGTCCCCGGTGGGCCGGTACAGGGAGTCCACCTTGATGCGCTTGTTGGGGAAGTCCCAGGCAATCAGCAGGATGGGCACGTCTGCCGCGTAAGCGATGCGCAGGAAGCCGGTCTTCCACTTGGCCACCTTCTTGCGGGTGCCCTCGGGAGTGATCGCCATCCACATCCTGTCGTTGTTGCGATAGGCCTTGGCCATCTGCTGGGCCAGGCCGCGCGGTGAGCTGCGATCGGTGGGCAGGCCGCCCAGCCACATGAAGAGCCGCTTGAACGGGAAGAAGAAGGCCTCCTTCTTCATCATGAAGGAGATTTTGACCCGCAGTGCCAGGATCATCGGCATGGCCACCACAAAATCCCAGTTGGAGGTGTGGGGAGCCAGCGCCACCATCAGTTTCTTTTCCGCCGGCAGGTCGCCGTCGAAACGCCAGCCGATCAGCCGGATGAACCACAGGCCGATGCCGCGGGTGAACCCGTTGCCGATCCGGGGGACCTCTTCCGGAATATTCTCTGGGATGGTGCTCACTTTATTGTTCTCTCGCGTTACTGGCTGTTCGACCTTCATTGTGCGTTTCTCTTTCGATTATCCCGCAGCGTCAGTGCTCGCGGGTAGCGTAGAAGCGAATTTCCGGATAGCGCTCCTCGGCCAGCTGAAGGTTGACGCGGGTGGGCGCCAGGTAGGTCAGGTGACCGGAGCCGTCCAGGGCCAGGTTGGTGCTGGCCTTGCGGCGGAAGTTGTCCAGCTCCTTCGCGCTCTCGCTGTCCACCCAGCGCGCAGTGTGCACGTTCACGTTCTCGTAGATGGCTTCCACCTTGTACTCGTCTTTCAGGCGATACGCCACCACCTCAAACTGCAGCACCCCCACCGCGCCGACGATGATGTCGTTGGTGTCCAGCGGGAAGAATACCTGGGTGGAACCCTCTTCCGACAGCTGTTGCAGGCCCTTCTGCAGCTGCTTCAGCTTCAGCGGGTCCTTGAGGCGGATACGGCGGAACAGCTCCGGCGCGAAGTTGGGAATACCGGTGAACTTCAGCTTCTCGCCCTCGGTGAAGGTATCACCGATCTGGATGGTGCCGTGGTTGTGCAGGCCGATAATGTCGCCGGCGATGGCCTCCTCCACGTGGGTCCGGTCGCCGGCCATGAAGGTCACCGCATCGGCGATCTTCACGTCCTTGCCGATACGCACATGCTTCATCTTCATGCCGCGGCGGTAGGTGCCGGAACATACGCGCATGAAGGCGATACGGTCGCGGTGCTTCGGATCCATGTTCGCCTGGATCTTGAACACGAAGCCGGAGAACTTGTCCTCGTCCGGCTGCACGGTGCGCTCGTGGGTCGCGCGCGGCTGCGGGCCCGGCGCCCACTCGACGAAGCCGTCGAGCATCTCGCGCACGCCGAAGTTGCCCAGCGCGGTACCGAAGAACACCGGCGTCAGGCGCCCGGCCAGGTACTCGTCCAGGTCAAACTCGTGGGTGGCGCCGCGCACCAGCTCGATCTCCTCGCGGATCTCGTCGGCATACTCGCCCAGCAGCTCGGTGGCCTCGTCGGAGTCCAGTCCCTTTATCTGGATGTCCTCGGGGATGGTGTGGCCCTGGCCCTGCTTGAACACGTGGATGGTGTCGGTGTACAGGTTGTAGACGCCCTTGAAGTGCTGGCCGGAGCCCAGCGGCCAGTTGATCGGCGCAGCCTGGATGTCCAGCACTTCCTCGATCTCGTCCATCACCTCGATCGGGTCGCGGATATCGCGGTCGAGCTTGTTGATGAACGACAGGATCGGCGTGGTGCGCAGGCGGCAGACGTTCATCAGCTTGATGGTGCGGTCCTCGACACCCTTGGCGCCGTCGATCACCATCAACGCCGAGTCAACGGCGGTCAGCACCCGGTAGGTGTCCTCGGAGAAGTCCTCGTGGCCGGGGGTGTCCAGCAGGTTGACCGTGCGTTCCCGATAGGGGAACTGCATGACAGAAGAGGTCACGGAGATGCCCCGCTCCTGTTCCATGGCCATCCAGTCGGAGCGCGCGTGGGGACCCTTCTTGCCCTTCACGGAACCGGCCAGCTGGATGGCGTTCCCGAACAGCAACAACTTTTCGGTCACGGTCGTCTTACCGGCGTCCGGGTGGGAGATGATGGCGAAGGTGCGGCGGCCGCCAATGCCCGCCAGTGAGGAACTCTGGCCCATAATTCAGGAAATCGACTCGACGTCTGTATAAAAACAAGGCGCGCATTATACACGCCAGCGGGCGCAAAAGAGACCAGTCCGCTACACTGCGCGCTTCCCGGCAAATCCAGCGAGACAAGAACTTTCGGAGGCTGCATGAGTAGTGAACGCTTACAGGCACTGCGTGAGGAACTGGCGCGCCAGCAGGTACAGGGCTTCCTGGTCCCGCGCGGCGACGAGTACCAGAACGAGTACGTGCCCGCCTCCGACGAGCGCCTCGCCTGGCTGACCGGCTTCACCGGGTCCGCCGGGCTGGCGGCGCTGGCCGGCCAGCACGCGGCGCTGTTCGTGGACGGCCGCTACACCATCCAGGCCCAGCAGCAGATCGGCGACCAGCCGATCGAGCGCCAGGACCTGAACGGCGAGGCCATCGCCCGCTGGCTGTGCGACAACCTCAAAGCCGGCGAGGCGCTGGGCTACGACCCGCGCCTGCACACCGACCCCGGCCTGGCGCCACTGGCCAGGCGCCTGGCGGCGCGGGATATCGAGCTGCGCCCGCTGGAGACCAACCCCATCGATGCCATCTGGAGCGACCGGCCGACCACACCGTGCGGGTCGGCGCGCCCCCACCCCGAGGCATTTGCCGGCGAGGACTCCGCCAGCAAGCGCCGGCGCATCGCCGAACTGCTGGCCGACAAACCTGCCGATGCCCTGTGGCTGGCCAATCCGGAGGTGTGCGCCTGGCTGTTCAATATCCGCGGCGACGATATTCCCCACCTGCCGGTAGCGCTGGCCTGCGCCCTGCTCTACCGCGACGGCACCGCTACCCTCTACCTGGCGGAAGCGGCCGCGGGCGACGCGCTGCGCCGTCACCTGGGGCCGGAGGTGACGCTGGTGCACGACAAGCAGGCGCTGTTCGACGCCGCCCGGCGCCAGCACGTAGCAAAGGTCTGGGTGGATCCGGGGCTCACCAACAGCTGGACCCTGCAGCAGCTGCGTGCCCAGGACATGGAACTGCTGCTGGAGCGCGACCCGATTACCGCCGCCAAGGCGCGCAAGAATGCCGCCGAACTGGCCGGCTCACAGGCCGCCCACGAGCGCGACGGAGCCGCCCTGTGCGAATTCCTGGCAGAACTGCCAGAAAGGGTCGCCGCTGGCGATTTCGGTGAACTGGAGGCAGTCCGGCTGCTGCGCGAGAAACGCGAACAGCGGGAGGGCTTCACCGACGACAGCTTCGACTCCATTTCCGGCTACGGCCCCAACGGCGCCATCGTTCACTACCGGGTCAGCCCGGAGTCCAGCCTGACAATGAAGGCAGAAGGCATCTACCTGATCGATTCCGGTGGCCAGTACCCGGACGGCACCACCGACGTCACCCGCACGGTGGCACTGGGGGATTTCCCCGAGCATGCCCGCGACCACTTTACCCGGGTGTTAAAGGGGCATATCGGGATCGCGACATTGCGCTTCCCCGCCGGTACCTGCGGCGAGCAGATCGACGCATTTGCCCGCAAGTCACTCTGGGATGCAGGGCTGGACTATGCCCACGGCACGGGCCACGGGGTGGGCAGCTTCCTCAGCGTGCACGAGGGTCCCCAGCGGATCGGCAAGGCGAATACCGGCGTGGCCCTGCAGGCGGGCATGATCCTCTCCAACGAGCCGGGCTTTTACCTCACCGGGCAGTATGGGATCCGTATCGAGAACCTGATTTTCGTCAGGGAGAGCGAGGCGCACCCGGGCTTCCTTGAGTTCAGCGAGCTGACCCTGGCACCGATCGACCGCCGCCTGGTCAACCGCGACCTCCTAACTGAGCAGGAGCTCGAGTGGCTGAACCGATATCACCGGCGGGTGCGGGAGACGCTGATGCCAATGGTGAACGAAAAGACGCAGGCCTGGCTGGAGGAGGCCACCCAGCCACTGTGACCCCCCCCCGCTGGCGGGACAGGCAGCAGTGCTAGTTTTCCGGCCGCTGCCCGGGGGAAGCCAGGAATGGCAGTAGCACTTCCAGCACCCGGGCGCTGCTGGTGGGATCGAAGGTGTGCCCCATTTCCGGGATAGCAGCGAATTCGGCCCCGGGAACCTTGTCGGCCGTGTCACGGCCGTGGGCCACCGGCAGCAGCGGGTCGGCCTTGCCGTGAATCACCAGCGTCGGCACCCGGATTTCCCGCAGTAGCGTCGAGCGGTCACCGCTGGCCACGATGGCCTGGAACTGGCGCACCATGCCGGGCGCGTATCCGCCGCGATTGGCCACCCGCTTCGTCATCTGCCGGGCGTGGGCCTCGTCGAATGTCTCATCCGCCCCGAGGGCCCGGGAAATCTCCACACCCTTGTCGATACGCGCAGCGCGGGACGGCGAGGCTTCCGAGGCACTGGCCAGCGCCTCCACCGCCGCCGGCTCGGATTCCGGCAGGCCCGGCGCACCGGAGCTAGACATGATGGAGGTCAGGCTGCGCAATCGCTGGGGATACTCCGCCGCCATCACCTGGGCGATCATGCCGCCCATGGAGGCACCCACCACATGCGCGCGCTGGATGCCCAGCTCGTCCAGCAGGCCCACCGCGTCCGCAGCCATATCCTGCAATGTGTAGGCGGGATCCGGATCCAGGCCCACCTTGTCCTTGAGCATGGTCCACCACACCGGCGGCGCAGCGAGTTCATAGAACTTCTGCGACAGGCCGGCATCGCGGTTGTCAAACACGATCACCCGGTAGCCGGCGTCCAGCAGTCCCTGCACCAGGGTATCGCCCCAGTGAAGCATCTGCGCCCCCAGCCCCATCACCAGCAACACCGGCTCGCCGTCGCGCGGCCCCATGTCCTGGTAGGCGATGGAAACGTCCCCGATTGCCGTGAAGTGAATCGGATTGCGGTCAAATGGGTTATCGGCCGCGGGCGCAGGCGCCGGGCGGGCGGCAACCGCCGCACACCAGAGCACTACACCGAAAAACAGGATCAGCCGTTGCATGGCTCCACCTCCATGGTTTTTATTTTGGTTGTTTCCCTGCCGGTCCGCCGCGCCTCACTGCGCCTGCAGCCCGGCCTCACTGTATTCGTGTTCATCCACCGTGCGGCGCAGCCACCACCAGGCCAGCCCTCCCAGCAGCAGGTTGGAGGCGGCGGTGGCCGCGAACAGCCCGGTGATTCCCCAGAGCTGGTTACCCAGCCACGCCAGCGGCAGGTAGATACCCAGCACCCGCAGGAAGGAGATCAGGGTGGCCGGCAGCGGCCGGCCCAGCCCGTTGAAGGAGGCATTGGCCGACATGACAAAACCGTAGCCGGCATAACTGAACGGCACCATCGTCAGGTAGGCCACCGCCACGGCGATCACCGCACCTGAATCACTGAACAGGCGCACCAGCGGTTCGGCGGCAAAATACAGCACCCCTGCCAGCAGCAGGCCGAAAGCCAGGCAGAAGCGGGCCAGCACATTCACGGTCTCGCGCATGCGGTCGACGTGGCCGGCACCGGCATTCTGGCCCATGAAGGGCCCCACCACTGACGACAGGGCGTAAAACACGATCAGCGCCAGCGGCTCCACCCGCAGGGCCACCCCCAGGCCTGCCACCGCCTCCGCGCCGTGCACCGCCACCAGCGCCACCACCACGCCTCCGGCCATGGGAATGATGACGTTGGTGGCGATCGCCGGCAGGCCAACCGCGAGAACGTTGCGCCAGGACTCCAGCAGCGCCCCCAGCCGCAGCTGCGGCGCCGCCAGCAGCTGCTCGCGACGCACCAGGAAATAGAACGCGGCGCAAAAACTCACCCCGCGGGCGATAACGGTCGACAGGGCCGCGCCCTGCAGCTCCAGCCGCGGAAAGCCCAGCAGCCCAAAGATCAACAGCGGGTCCAGCACCAGGTTGAACAGCGCCACCGCCACCATGATGCGCCCGGTGACCCAGCTGTTGCCGATTGCGCGCAGGGCCGACAGGCACACCATCGGCACCACTGCGAAAGTGGCGCCCAGGTACCAGGGCACCATGTAATCGGCGATCAGCGGCAACATCGAATCCTCCGCACCCAGTAGGCGGAACAGCGGCCCGATGGTGAGCAGGCCAAGCGCGCTTACCGCCAGCGCCACCAGGAAAGCCAGCAGCGCAGCGTCGGTCACCAGCCGGCGCACCTTTTCCAGGTCGCCTGCACCATAGGCCCGCGCCACCGCCGATGAAGTGCCCGCGCCCAGGCCGATGGCAAAGGCGTTGATGACCATGACCACCGGGAAGGTGAAACTCATCGCCGCCAGTGACTCATTGCCCAGCTGTGCGACGAAATAGGTGTCCACCACATTGAAAGACATGGTGGCGAGGATGCCCCACACCATCGGCAGGGCCAGCCGTTGCAGGTGGCCGGCGACGGGGCCTTCGAGCAGGGAGGGATTGTTGCCGGAAATCGCCATGGGAAACTCTTTGGGCAGTGGCAACGATACCACTGCGAATCAATCGGGAATCAAGGATACCGTTATTCTACCAGCCCCGATCGATGATCAGGCGGGCGGCTGGGGCATCTGGTGGAGGTCGAGGCTCATCAGCACCGCGTCCTCACGGCCGCCCACCGCCGTGGGATAGTAGCCGCGGCGCACGCCATCCTCGACAAACCCCAGCGCGCTGTAAAGCGACCGCGCCGGGGTATTGGAGACGCGCACCTCCAGCAACAGGCGGGCAGTCTGTCCTACCAGGCGCTGGATCACCTGGCCCAGTAACGCGCGGGCAATACCGCGGCGGCGCCAGGCGGGCGCCACGGCAATATCGAGGATCTCCGCCTCGTCCAGCAGCTGCGACACCACACAGCAGGCGATGGGCTCCCCGGCTTCATGCTCCAGCAGCCAGACCCGATGGCCCGAGGCCATACTGTCGCGGTATTGGCGCTCGCTCCAGGGGTGACTGTGGGCACTCTGCGCCAGGCCGGCCAGCGCCTCGCAATCATCGACGCGGGCAAGGCGTAACCGGGCACCGGCCACGACCGCGGGCGACAAAGGGTTATTGGGAAAGTCGGGGGGTGGGTTCACCGGACGCGGGTCTGCTCGGGGTAATTTGCCCGCAGCAGTTGCCATACCTCGCGCTTGCGCGCCGGCTCCCGCAGCAACTCACTGAGGCTGGGCATGGCCAGCAGGCGAGTGCCGTTCCACTCGCCGGCGGGACCCTCAAGGGCGACCGGGGAACAGAAATCACGGGCCTGCGCACCCATCAGCCAGATGGATTTCACCGGGCGGCGCGCACTGGCTGCCTCGAGCCAGCTGGAGCAGGTGTCGCGGGCATCGCTGGCCGCGGCCGGGCCGGCAAAGCGGTTCTCCGCCAGCGGCCAGCGCAGCCGGTCCTGTTCGCGCGGCAGCTCGTGCCAGGCCAGCGCACGGACAATATTGTTGAACAGGGATTCCACCGGGAGCGCGGCGCCGGGCTCGCGGCTGTCTACCGCCAGCAGTTCCTCGCCGAGCCACCAGCAGCTGAGCACGAACGGTGCCACTTCCTGCCGCGGCGGCGCCAGCTCGGATGGCCGCGGCGCGGCGCGCGTCTCGCGGGTGATATCGCCCACTTCGCGCAGCACTTCCGGCTGCGGGGCCGGGCGGGGCGTCGCTGCCCCGGAGGGCTGTGCCGGAACTTCCACCAGCTGGGCAGCCGAACGCGGCAGCGGACCGCTGGCCCGCTGGCTTTCATCGGCCGCCGCCTCAGTCGGGGGCAGCTCCGCCTGGCGCGGCTCGGGCGCCAGCGGCAGCACAAAGCGCGGCATGTAGCTGGTGACGCCCAGCGCCTGCAGGTATTCCGCGCGATGTAGTTCGTGCATCAGACGCCCTTTCTCTTGCTCTCTCCACTGGCGAGCAAGTTTAAGGCATCCAGGTAGGCCTGTGCAGAGGCCACCAGGATATCGGTATCGGCACCGACCCCGTTGACCAGCCGGCCGTTCCGCTCCAGGCGCACGGTCACGCTGCCCTGGGAGTCGGTGCCCTGGGTCACCGCATTGACGGAATACAGCTTCAGGTCTGCATTACTGTTCACCACCGACTCGATGGCCTTGAAGGTGGCATCCACCGGGCCGCTGCCTTCGGCTTCCGCGCTCACTTCCGCACCCTCGATCAGGATCTGCATCTGTGCGCGCGGGCGGTTGCCACTGCGGCTGTGGACATCCAGGGATTCGAGGCGGTAGTGCTCTACCGGCTCCTCGGCACCGGCGATGATGGACTGCAGGTCCTCATCGAAGATCTCGTGCTTCTTGTCTGCCAGGTCCTTGAAACGCTGGAATACCACCTGGAATTCCGCGGCGTCATCGAAGGTCACGCCCAGTTCCTCGTAGCGGGCCTTGACCGCAGCGCGTCCGGAGTGCTTGCCCAATACCAGCCGGTTCTGTCCCCAGCCGACATCCTCGGCACGCATGATCTCGTAGGTCTCGCGGTGCTTGAGCACGCCGTCCTGGTGGATGCCGGACTCGTGGGCGAAGGCATTGGCACCGACGATCGCCTTGTTGGGCTGCACCGGGAACCCGGTGATCGACGACACCAGGCGCGAGGTGGGCACGATATGTACGGGGTCGATGCCGGTCTCCACCGGGTAAAGGTCCTGGCGGGTCTGCACCGCCATCACGATCTCCTCGAGCGAGGCATTGCCGGCACGCTCACCCAGTCCGTTGATGGTGCACTCCACCTGGCGCACACCGTTCATCACCGCGGACAGGGAGTTGGCGACGGCCAGGCCCAGGTCGTTGTGGCAGTGCGTGGAGAAGATGGCCTTGTCGGAGTTGGGCACATTCTCGATCACGCGCTTGAACATGGCGCCGTACTCGCCCGGCTCACCGTAACCCACCGTATCGGGGATATTGATGGTCCCGGCCCCGGCGGCGATGACCGCCTCGATGATCCGGTACATGAAGTCGGGCTCGGAACGACTGCCGTCCTCCAGGGAGAACTCCACATCATCGGTAAACTGCCGCGCCTGCTTCACCGCAGCCACCGCCTGCTCAAGCACCTGTTCAGGCTCCATCTGCAGCTTGTACTTCATGTGGATGGGGGAGGTGGCGATAAAGGTATGGATGCGCGAGGCATTGGCCTTCTTCAGGGCCTCACCGGCGCGGGCAATATCCGGGCCCACCGCGCGGGCCAGGCTGCAGATGCGGGAGTCCTTGACGGCCTCGGCCACCGCCTGTACCGCGTCGAAATCGCCCTGGCTGGCGATGGCGAAGCCCGCCTCGATGACGTCCACCCGCATGCGCTCGAGCATGCGCGCGATACGAATCTTTTCGTCCGTCGTCATGGAGGCGCCGGGGCTCTGCTCCCCGTCGCGCAGGGTGGTATCGAAAATGACTAATTTATCTTTTTTAGTGTTCATCAGGCTCTCTCCTCGTATGGGCCGAGGCTAAACAGCCGCTGTGTCGCTGTCTACGCATTGACCAACAATAAGTGGGGAATTCTGTGGGACCGGGGGGTAGTAAAATTATCTGCCACAACCGGGCAGTCGCAGCGAGAAAGTTAGCGCGCGATGGAGGTGCCAAGTGTTGGAGTGAACAGTGTGCATGACAGTGGCGGTGCAGGATGGATTATGGGCATTATGCGCCCCGCACTCCCGAACCGTCAATACTCATCCTAATAATGGCAAGAAGAAACCTTCATCAAGGCGAGCGCATCCTATTATCCCTCGTTAATTAGGACAGCAATAAACAAGGCTCGGACAGGCTGGTGCAGCACCGTGCTTTCCGGGGCGGGCGCGGCTATAGGGAACACATAATGACGGAAGGGGTTACAGCCGGCGAAATTCCACATTGGGAACCGGGTCAGATCAGCCCGCGGTGCCCAATTTGCCGAGGAACTGCCAGAGCTGGCAGCGCAGCCGGTCTACTTCCTCACGGGAGACTCCCGCACCCTCGAGCTGCCTCTCCACCCACGCCTGGGCGCGGGGCCGCAGGGCGCGCCCGGCCTCGGTAATCGATACCAGGGTCACCCGCTCGTCCCGGGGGGCGCGCCTGCGCTCCACCAGGCCCCGCTGCTCCATGCGTTTCAGCAGCGGCGTCAGGGTGCCCGAATCAAGCATCAGTCGTCGCCCCAGCGCACCCACGCCGGCATCGGGGGATTCCCCGCGCGCCACTGCGGCATCCCACTCCCACAGCACCATCAACACCAGGTACTGGGGATAGGTCAGAGCCAGGTCCCGCAACATGGGCTGGTAGGCGCGGGTCATGGCACGGGATGCAGCGTAAAGTGCAAAGCACAGCTGGTTATCCAGCGCCAGCGGCTCCCCGCCGTCACAGGGAAACGCCGGCGTCGCCGGGCCGGGCTTGCTGGTCACAGCAGTGCCTCGATCTCGGCCTCCAGCGCTTCCGGCTTGTCCTTGGGTGCGAAGCGCTTCACCACCTGCCCGTCGCGATTCACCAGGAACTTGGTGAAATTCCACTTGATCCGCTCGGTACCGAGGATACCGGGTGCGTCCTTCTTGAGCTTGCTGAAGAGCGGATGCGCCCCCGGGCCATTTACCTCCAGCTTGGAGTAGAGCGGGAAGGACACGCCGTAATTGAGCTCGCAGAACTGCTGGATCTCGTCGTCATTCCCGGGCTCCTGGCTGCCGAACTGGTTGCAGGGGAAGCCCAATACTTCGAGGCCGCGATCGCGGTACTTTTCGTACAGGGCCTGGAGTCCCTTGTACTGCGGGGTAAAGCCGCACTTGCTGGCGGTGTTGACCACCAGCAAAACCTTGCCACGATGTTCATCCAGGGAGGTTTCACGACCATCCTGGGTCTTGACGGGGATCTCAAATAACTCGCTCATGGTGGTCTCCTTTCGTTTCTCGGCTCGCACAGCAATTTATATTGTGCACAATATATTTGTGCACAACTCAGGTTGCAAGGCCGTGAACGGGAGTTGGGGTTGAGAGAGTGTCCGGAGGGGTTTATTGTGAGAATAATTATCAATAATATTCGCACCTGATATTTTCCCCTGGAACGGATGACATCCATGCGCACCATTACCCGGCGGCTACTGTTACTGCTGCCCCTTACCCTGTTCGCCCTCCACCTCCATGCCCAACCGGCAGGCCTGAGCGAGGCGGAGCTTCGCCAGCTCATGCAAATGGCGGAATATATTGGCGTCGATTACCCGGAAGCGGTGGAAGACGGTGAAGTCATCAATAGCGGTGAATACACGGAAATGCAGGAGTTCGCCGAGATGCTGGCGGAGCAAAGTGCCCGGCTTCAGCCCTCCAGTGAGGCCGCCGCTATCGGCGCGGCGGCAGGGAAGCTGCAAGAGGCCATTGCCAACAAAGCCAGCCTGGCCACAGTCAAGGCCCACACTGCGAAATTGCGCCAGGGCCTACTGTCAATCTCTCCCCAGCTCTCCCTGCCCGGGTCGCTCCTGGACACCGCCGAGAGTGAGGCGCTGTACCAGAGCCACTGCGTGGCCTGCCATGGCCCCGCCGGCAGGGGCGACGGGCCGCTGGCCTCCGGCCTGGAACCGCCACCCACAAACTTCCACGACCGCGAGCGGGCCGAAAACCGTTCGGTGCTCGGGCTCTACGATGCCATCAGCAATGGTATCGACGGTACCGCCATGACCTCCTTCAGCGGCCTCAGTGAGCGGCAGCGGTGGTCGCTGGCTTTTTATGTCGGCAGCCTCGCATTCGGCGATGCCGGCGGCCGCGCTGCCGGATCCCCCCAGCCCACCCTGGAAGACCTGGTGATGTACAGTCCGGAGGTACTGGTCGCCGACCGTCCGGGCCTGGTGCCGGCAGATGTCGCCGCGCTGCGGGCACAGCCGGCGCAATTGTTCGAACCTGCTGCGACTTCCGCTGGCACCCAACCCCTGGAGACCGCCCGCGATCAACTGCGCGGCGCGCTGGTTGCCTACCGGGAGGGCGATTTCCACGCCGCCCGTACCCTTGCGGTAAGCGCCTATCTCGATGGGTTTGAACTGGTAGAGGGCACTCTCGACTCTCGCGATGTCGAACTGCGCAAAGCCATCGAGAAGCAGTTGCTGGGCCTGCGTGCACAGCTTTCGGCCCCGGGCGACCCACAACAGGTCGAGCAGCAGGTGGCCGAAGTCCTTGCCCAGCTGGAGCTTGCCCAGTCGACCCTGGAGGGTTCGGGCCTGTCCTCCCCCGCCCTGTTCCTGGCCAGCCTTCTGATCCTGCTGCGGGAGGGGCTCGAGGCTCTGCTGGTGGTTATTGCCCTGACCACCATACTGCTCAAGACCGGTCGCACCGATGCCCTGCGCTACGTGCACCTGGGCTGGGTTACAGCATTCATCGCCGGCTTCGCCACCTGGCTCGCGGCCCAGCATCTCCTCACCATCAGTGGCGCCAGCCGTGAGGTAATGGAGGGTGTGGCCGCCCTCGTCGCCGCCGCCGTCCTCTTCTATGTCGGGTTCTGGATGCACAGCAAAACCCAGGCGACAGACTGGCAGCAATACATCCAGGCCAATATTGACCGGAGCCTGAGTAGCGGCGCCCTCTGGGGCATCGCCGGCCTGGCCTTTATCGCAGTCTACCGGGAGATATTCGAGACCATCCTGTTCTACCAGGCCCTGCTGACGCAGAGCGCCACCGCCGGTGAAGGTTCACTCTGGGCGGGACTCGCGACCGGCGCAGTGTTGCTCGCTGTGGCCGGCTGGCTCATGGTGCGCTATTCGCAGAAACTGCCGATCGGGAAGTTCTTCGCGACCACCACCTTTATCTTGCTGGCTCTCTCCTTCGTGCTGGCAGGGAAGGCAGTCGCGGCGCTGCAGGAAGCGGCCCTGATCAGCATGACGGCACTGCCGTTCAACCTTTCGATCGGGTGGCTGGGGATCCATCCCACCTGGGAAGGCGTCGGCCTGCAGCTGCTGATCGCGCTGCTGTCGCTGGCCATCATAACCCGGGGCAGCCAGCGTAATAGTTCAACTGCCGCGGTCGAGGGCTGACCCGGCAGGAAACACCTGGTTGAATCGGCCCGGCGGTCCCCTCCACAGCAATCCGTGGGCGGCTCCGCCGGGTGGCCGTGAACGGTTCGCGCAGCGCGCTCCCTTTTCTTTTCCCTTTCCCTTATTCTCTTTTTCTTCGCCCCTTCCTCCCTGTTTTTTCACACCCGTCCCCGGCGCCTCTCAATCTTGTATCTAGAGGACATGCCGGCCGCTTACGTCCGTAAATAACATTGCTTTTGCCGGCCGCACCTGCAGTTTGTACCCATGTACCGGCGCCGCATTACAAGCGCTTACAACCAGTTAAGCTGCCGCCTGAAATAACGTATCTTCCAGTCAATCGCAGCAACCTTGGCCACTCGATCTGGGCGCAGTCACCTGCCTGTCGCCACGTCTCGATAACGAATTAGAGGAGTTCAGCTGCCATGACGTCAGTACGGCTCGCCGTTGATGGACGCTCAGACATTGGGCTATTCCGTGAGGACAATGAGGATCGCGTCTTCTGTTATGAAGACACTCACCATCCATTTGCCTATGTCATCCTTGCGGATGGTATGGGAGGGCACCGTGGCGGTGCCATGGCCAGTGAAATCGCAACAAGGTCTATCCACAATTGTCTCGATCAAGTCCTCTCTGAGTCGTTTCTGGCGAGCCCCGCTGCGCAGCAGGAGGAGCTGCTGAAGAGCACCATGACCCGCGCTATCGACTCGGCAAACCAGCAGATTCTCGAGGCGAAAAAATCCAACCCTGAGTATGCCCGGATGGGAACCACTGTCGTGGCCGCGGCAATATGGAACGACTATCTGGTAGTGGCCCACGTGGGCGACTCCCGCGCCTATCACTGGTCCGGCCGCCGGCTCCAGAGACTGACCCGCGATCATAGCTTCGTGCAGGAACTGATCGACAGTGGCCAGCTAAGCGAGGAGGAGGGGCGGAAGTCCCGACTGCGCAACCAGCTCACGAGCGCCCTGGGAATTACCGAAGAGGTCAGTCCTTCCATCTTGGCCAGGCGCCTGACAGACTACAGTCTGCTGCTACTCTGCAGCGACGGGCTCACGGACTACCTCGACGATCCGCAGCTTGAGAAAATCCTTAACACCCATCGCCCGGCCTTGAGCTGTACTCACCGGTTCATTGATGAAGCCAACCGGATGGGCGGCAAGGACAATATCAGTGCCGGAATGATCGAGTTCCAGCGCGAGGCGGGTTAGGCACCAACCTGCCGCAACAAACCTTCGCTCAGCTTGTCCGGTAGCGCTGTACAGCGCAGAGCCGCTCTTCTCGGGATCGATATAACCGCTACTCCCCTTATCATGAGGTTTCGCGCTTCCCGCCGGGATTTCGTTTTTTCCACCCAGGATCTACAGGGTATTTATTCACAGTGAGGTACCAAGCGCATACTCGGGAATGGGCATGCTGACGGTTACCAACAGAATATCTGGACATACCTGTGAATAACCTTGGGGTATGAACGTTTGGCCCCCTAGCCGTGAGCAACGGGGCGGATAGTGTAAAAATACGTCGACTACTGGTCCCAAGCTTTCACCTGCAGTGCAACGCCCCGGGATCGCGCACGAATCGCATGGCAGCGCATACTGCGCTGCGTGGTAGTGACAGTAATTCATCGTATCCAAAATAAAAAAGGGCCACCCGACTGGCGCTCCCCTGACAAACTGCAACGTAGTTTGGACTGCCGTAGGCAGCCCGAAGGGTGGCGCGCACGGAAATACAGCATCACCTGACCGTACCGCGTAACGATGACCTACACTGTGTCCCGCACCTTGCGCGGTCTCGCTGCGCGATGCCTGCGGCACACCAAGCTTGCACCTTCGGTGCATCGGTCCGGGGTCGCGCACGACTCGCATGGCAGCGCATGCTGCGCTGCGTGGTAGTGACAGTAATTCACCGTATCCCAAATAAAAAAAGCCCTGACCGCGTTAGCGATCAGGGCCTTTGGAATGAAAGCCTGACGAAAGCTGGCCCCATGAGCTTAGCGAGTGTGTTGGGTCTGACCTACACTGTGTCCCGCGCTTTGCGCGGTCTCGCTGCGCGATGCCTGCGGCACACCAAGCTTGCACCATTGGTGCATCCGGGGTCGCGCACGACCTTGTCGCATGGCAGCGCTTTGCGCTGCGTAGTAGTGACAGTAATTCATAGTATCCCAAATAAAAAAAGGGCCACCCGATTGGGTGGCCCTTTTTTTATTTAGAAGCCTGACGATGACCTACTCTCGCATGGGGAGGCCCCACACTACCATCGGCGATGTTGCGTTTCACTTCTGAGTTCGGCAAGGGATCAGGTGGTTCCACAACTCTATGGTCGTCAGGCAAACTGGCTTGGGTTGGCGATGGTCTTACGGGCTGTGCCCTGCTCTGCCTGTTACCGCCGTTTGCATGATCTCTCGATCAACGGTAACCCCAAATAAGTCGGTGAAACATTCTGTAGTAATACACCGCAAGAGGTGTGTCTCTCGATTGGCCACAATCCAATCGTTAGTAATCATCTCTGTTGTATGGTCAAGCCTCACGGGCAATTAGTACTGGTTA
>NZ_FNFH01000009.1 GCF_900100355.1 Microbulbifer yueqingensis
CGCTGCTGCGCGGCACCAAGCGTGACGAGGTTGAGCGTGGTCAGGTCCTGGCGCAGCCGGGCTCCATCACCCCGCACACCAAGTTCGAGTCAGAAGTTTACGTTCTGTCCAAGGACGAAGGTGGTCGTCACACCCCGTTCTTCAAGGGCTACCGTCCGCAGTTCTACTTCCGTACCACCGACGTAACCGGTGACGTACAGCTGCCGGAAGGTACCGAGATGGTAATGCCGGGCGACAACGTACAGATGACTGTTACCCTGATCGCTCCGATCGCCATGGAAGAAGGCCTGCGCTTCGCGATCCGCGAAGGTGGCCGTACCGTTGGTGCCGGCGTGGTATCCAAGATCATCGAGTAATCGCTACTCCTGATCTGACGAAAAAGCCGCAGCGGAGACGCTGCGGCTTTTTTTATTCCCGCCAGTGGGGCCGGACAGTCGCCTTCAGGTCCCCGGATCGCAAATGTAACGCCCGGGGGGCTCCACATTCGCAAGCAGCCAGTCACCGTGCGAGGGGCTCACGGCTGCCCCAGGAGCGGTCTGGCGCCCGCTGCTGGGCCCCTCATCGGGGGGGAGGGCTCATGGTTGCGCTCAGGCTGATGGTATGGCCGTGCGGGGCGGCACAGGCGTGCCATCGTGGTTTGGCGGGCTGGAGGTTTGGCTGCAGAGGGTCGTAATCCGGCGAGTACACCTCGGGGCAGCGCCCGTGCCCTGTGCCGCCCCCGGTCGCGGTCCGCTCGGTGAGGACGAAAGGGCCAGTGCGCGGCCATACGCTAGAGCCGTGCCGATGACAGGGATGGCCAAGCCGGGTGAAGTTTTGGTGGCAGGAGTGTTACAGTGCGCCCGGGCTCGCCCGCCACAGGGGGCTTGTGAAGTCTTCCGGGGCGGGAAAAGGGCCCGGTCCGTGTGACGGGGCCGGGCCTCGAGTCAGGGTGCCCTTAAGGCGTTATGGCCAGTCCTTGCTCAGGTCGGAGTGGCGGCAGCCGGAGAACAGGCGGTCAAAGTCGCGCCCGTCCATGGCCACCAGTTCCTCATGGTCGCCGGACTCGAAGTACACGGTGTCGCAACGCCCCAGGCTGCTGTCCACCAGCGTGGTGAGGCCGTAAGCCGGCCCCACGGGCGGCAGGGCGCCGAGCTCGCAGTCCGGGAAGGTGCGGCCCAGCTCGCTTTCCGGCACCATCTCCAGCTGGTTACGGCCTGTCTCATCGTGCACTGCGCGCAGGTCCAGGCTGCTGCTCGCCGGAATGACGGCCAGCACCGGCCCCTCGGAATCGCGCAGCAGTATTGCCTTGGCCACCCTGTCCTCCCGCACGTTGGCGGCATGGGCGCTCTCGCGGCTGGTGGCGCTGTGCGCATGGGGAATGACCCGGTACGAAACCGAATGGTCATCAAGAAACTGACTCACTGTGGATGCCATGGTCATGGTAAAGCCCTCCTGTATCGGCCCGGTAGGGTAAGTGTAGTTTCGCGACAGCCGCACCGCAGGCGGGTGGGGGAGGGGGCTCGCGCCGGCCGCCGTAATTGGGGGGCGGCAGGTGGTTGACAGGCAGTCCCAGCGCCCGTAGAATTCGCGCTCCTTTTCGCCCGCCCTCGGGGCTGCGTAAAAGGACGCTCTTTAGGTTACTAAGTTGGAGTTTGATTCCATGCAGGGTCAACGCATTAGAATTCGCCTGAAGGCGTTCGATCACAAGCTGATCGATACGTCTACTCAGGAGATCGTCGAGACGGCCAAGCGCACCGGTGCGCAGGTTCGCGGTCCCATTCCGCTGCCGACTCGCAAGGAGAAGTACACCGTGCTGATCTCCCCGCACGTCAACAAGGACGCGCGCGACCAGTACGAGATTCGTACTCACAAGCGTTTGCTGGATATCGTTGAGCCCACCGAGAAGACTGTCGACGCGCTGATGAAGCTCGATCTGGCAGCCGGTGTAGAGGTTCAGATCAGTCTCGGCTAACACTTTAAATTAACTACCGAATCCCAGGCGAAAAAGGTCTGGGTAGTGTAACGCTCTGAAACTGGGCGGCCGCAGTGGGTTAAAGCCCCGTGCACTGAGAGGTTAAAACGATGACTATAGGTATTGTCGGCCGCAAAAGCGGCATGACTCGCATCTTCACCGAAGATGGCGCGTCCATTCCGGTTACTGTTATTGAGGTAGCTCCGAATCGCGTCACCCAGGTGAAAACCGTGGAAACTGACGGCTATGCAGCAGTCCAGGTGACTGTCGGCAACCGTAAGGCTTCCCGTGTCTCCAAGCCCCAAGCGGGCCACTTCGCCAAGGCCAGCGCAGAAGCTGGTACTCGTCTCTTCGAACTGCGCACAGACGGTTCTGACGAAGCTTTCGAAATCGGTTCTGAAATCACTGTCTCCGGCTTTGAAGCTGGCCAGATGATCGATGTGACCGGCACTTCCAAGGGTAAAGGTTTCCAGGGTGGCGTTAAGCGCTGGAATTTCCGTACCCAGGACGCAACTCACGGTAACTCCCTGTCTCACCGCGCTCCCGGCTCCATCGGCCAGTGCCAGACTCCCGGTCGTGTGTGGAAGGGCAAGAAGATGGCCGGCCACATGGGTGCCGAGCGTGTAACCGTGCAGAACCTGGAAGTGGTTCGTGTAGACGCCGAACGCAACCTGCTGCTGGTTAAAGGTGCCGTTCCCGGCGCGCCCGGCGGTGACGTGATTGTTCGTCCGGCAGTAAAAGCCTAAGTCTGAGGGGAATTAGATATGGAACTGAATATCGCTACTCCCGAAGGCGCTAAAGGCACTGTAGCTGTCTCTGAAGTGACTTTCGGACGTGAGTTCAATCAGGACCTGGTGCACCAGGCGGTTGTGGCCTACATGGCCGGCGCCCGTCAGGGAACCAAGGCCCAGAAAAACCGCGCTGACGTTTCCGGTGGCGGCAAGAAGCCCTGGCGTCAGAAGGGTACTGGCCGTGCCCGCGCCGGTACTATCCGCAGCCCGCTGTGGCGCACCGGTGGCGTAACTTTCGCTGCTGAGCCGCGCGATTACAGCGTGAAGCTCAACAAGAAAATGTACCGCGCTGCCCTGCGCTGCATCCTGTCCGAGCTGGCTCGCCAGGAGCGCCTGGTGGTGGTCGAGTCTTTCGACGTCGATGCGCCGAAGACCAAGCAGCTGGTCAGCAAGATGGCCCAGTTCGACCTGGCCGACGCACTGATCATCACTGAAGAAGTGAGCGAGAACCTCTACCTGGCCGCGCGCAACCTGCACAAGGTCGATGTTCGCGATGTGCAGGGCATTGATCCGGTTAGCCTGATCCGCTTTGACAAGGTCGTGGTTACCGTTTCTGCGCTCAAGAAAATTGAAGAGGTGCTGGGATGAACCAAGAGCGACTCTACAAAGTACTGCTGGGCCCGGTAATTTCCGAAAAGGCTGCTGTGTTGGCGGATGCTGCCAACCAGGTGGTTTTCAAGGTTACCACCGACGCCACTAAAGCCGAGATCAAGGCTGCGGTCGAGAAGCTGTTCAACGTGTCCGTTGAGCAGGTGCGCACCGTAAACGTCAAGGGCAAGACCAAGCGTACGCGTTTTGGCATGGGCCAGCGCAACGACTGGAAAAAAGCCTATGTACGTCTGGCCGAAGGCAGCGACATCAACTTTGAAGCTGCTGAGTAAAGGGGACAGTTGCAATGCCGATTGTAAAAAGTAAACCGACCTCTGCCGGCCGTCGCCACCTGGTCAAGGTTGTTAACCCCGACCTGCACAAGGGTGCGCCCTACGCGCCTCTGGTAGAGAGCAAGAGCAAAAGCGGTGGCCGGAACAACGCCGGTCGTATCACCACCCGTCACGTCGGTGGTGGTCACAAGCAGAGCTACCGCAAGATTGACTTCAAGCGCAACAAGGACGGGATTCCGGCCAAGGTTGAGCGTCTGGAGTACGATCCGAACCGCAGCGCGCACATCGCCCTGGTCTGCTATGCAGACGGCGAGCGTCGCTACATCATCGCACCGAAAGGCCTCAAGGCTGGTGCAACCGTACAGTCTGGTGATGCGGCGCCGATCAGCGTGGGTAATACCCTGCCGCTGCGCAACATCCCGGTCGGCTCCGTGATTCACGGAATCGAGCTGAAGCCGGGCAAAGGTGCCCAGCTGGCTCGCTCTGCCGGTGCCTCTGTACAGCTGGTAGCTCGCGAGGGTCAGTACGCGACCATTCGCCTGCGTTCCGGTGAAATGCGCCGTGTGCTCTCCGAGTGTCGCGCCACCCTGGGTGAAGTGAGCAACTCCGAGCACAGCCTGCGCAAGCTGGGTAAAGCCGGTGCCAAGCGCTGGCGCGGTGTTCGCCCGACCGTTCGCGGTGTGGCGATGAACCCGGTAGATCACCCGCACGGTGGTGGTGAAGGTCGTACCTCTGGTGGCCGTCACCCGGTTACCCCGTGGGGCGTACCTACCAAGGGTAAGAAGACGCGCAAGAACAAGCGCACCGATAAAATGATTGTACGTCGTCGCGGCAAGTAAGCCGCGCGCCGTCTGAGCAGCTAGAGAGGAATCGACAGTGCCACGCTCATTAAAGAAAGGTCCCTTTATTGATCTGCATCTGATCAAGAAGGTGGAGGCGGCGATCGCAGCCAATGATCGTCGACCGATTAAAACCTGGTCCCGCCGTTCCATGGTTATGCCGGAAATGGTTGGGCTAACGATTGCCGTGCACAACGGTCGTCAACACGTGCCCGTCCTGGTCAACGAAGAAATGGTTGGCCACAAGCTGGGCGAGTTCGCCGCTACCCGCACCTACCGCGGTCACGCTGCGGACAAGAAAGCGAAGAAGCGCTAAGCCGAGGTTATAACGATGGAAGTAGCAGCAAAATTACGCGGCGCTCGTCTGTCGGCGCAAAAGGCGCGTCTGGTAGCTGATCAGATTCGCGGCAAAGGTGTCGAGGAGGCCCTGGACATCCTGGCATTCAGCCAGAAGAAGGGTGCGGCGATCGTCAAGAAAGTTCTGGAATCGGCCATTGCCAATGCCGAGCACAACGAAGGTGCCGACGTTGACGAGCTGAAGGTGTCCACCATTTTCGTGGACGAAGGTATGACCATGAAGCGCATCAAGCCGCGCGCCAAGGGTCGTGCCGACCGTATTCTTAAGCGTACTTGTCACATCACTGTGAAAGTGGCCGAGAAATAAGAGAGCAGGCGAGAAAACCATGGGACAAAAAGTAAATCCTACCGGCATTCGTCTGGGTATCGTTAAAAAGCATACCTCTGTGTGGTATGCCGGCAGCGACGAGTACGCAGACAAGCTGTACACGGATCTGAAAGTTCGCGATTACATTCGCAAGAAGCTGGCCCACGCCTCCGTGAGCCGTATCGAGATCGAGCGTCCGGCCAACACTGCGCGTGTGACTATTCACACCGCTCGCCCGGGCATCGTGATCGGTAAAAAAGGTGAAGACGTTGAGCGTCTGCGCAACGAGGTGAGCGCCAAGATGGGTGTGCCGGTGCACATCGACATCGAAGAAGTGCGCAAGCCTGACCTGGACGCCACCCTGGTGGCCCAGAACGTTGCCCAGCAGCTGGAGCGTCGGGTGATGTTCCGTCGCGCCATGAAGCGTGCGGTTCAGAACGCCATGCGCCAGGGTGCCGAGGGCATCAAGATCCAGGTAAGTGGCCGTCTGGGCGGTGCTGAAATCGCCCGTACCGAGTGGTACCGCGAAGGTCGTGTGCCGCTGCACACCCTGCGTGCCAACATCGACTACGGCACTGCCGAAGCGATGACCACTTACGGCATCATCGGTATCAAGGTATGGATCTTCAAAGGCGAAGTCATCGGTGACGAAATGCCCGATGAGCAGCCGAAGAAGACCCGCAAGAAAGCTGCTAAGTAAGGGGTGCGCAGATGCTACAACCTAAGCGTACAAAATTCCGCAAGGTACAGAAGGGTCGCAACCGCGGTCTTTCGCAGCGCGGCTCCAAAGTGAGCTTTGGCGAGTTCGGCCTGAAGGCCATCGGTCGCGGCCGTATTACGGCCCGCCAGATCGAGGCAGCTCGTCGCGCTATGACCCGCCACGTTAAGCGTGGTGGCAAGATCTGGATTCGTGTGTTTCCGGACAAGCCCATTACCAGTAAGCCCCTCGAAGTTCGGATGGGTAAAGGTAAGGGTAACGTAGAATACTGGGTAGCCCAGATCCAGCCGGGTAAGGTCCTCTACGAGATGGAGGGTGTTTCCGAGGATCTCGCTCGCGAGGCTTTCGAGCTCGCTGCAGCCAAGCTGCCTGTTAAGACAACTTTCGTTAAGCGTTCGGTGATGTAATGAAGACTGCAGATCTACGCGAAAAGTCAGTTGAGGAGTTGAACCAGGAGCTGCTGAATCAACTGGAAGCTCAGTTCAAGCTTCGCATGCAACAGTCCACCGGTCAGCTGGCTCAGACTCATCTGCTGAAGCAGACTCGTCGCGACATTGCTCGCATTAAGACTGTGTTGACCGAGAAGGCAGGTAACTAATCATGGCTGAAGCAAAACTGAAGCGTACTCTGACCGGTAAGGTCGTGAGTGACAAGATGGACAAAACCATCACCGTTTTGATCGAGCGCCGTGTGAAGCACCCGATCTACGGAAAATACGTGAGCAAGTCCACCAAGCTCAAGGCTCACGACGAGAACAATGATTGCAACATCGGTGATGTTGTAACCATCGAAGAGTCTCGTCCGCTGTCCAAGAGCAAAGCCTGGGCTTTGCAGAAAATTGTAGAGCGTGCGGCGAAGGTTTAACCCCTAGCGCATTGAAGAGTTTCGGAGAGAGACGATGATTCAAGCGGAATCCTACTTAGAAGTAGCTGACAACAGTGGGGCTCGCCGCGTCATGTGCATCAAGGTGCTGGGCGGCTCCCATCGTCGGTATGCTGGCGTGGGCGACATTATCAAGGTGACCGTTAAGGAAGCCATTCCCCGCGGTAAAGTTAAGAAAGGTCAGGTGATGAACGCAGTGGTAGTGCGCACCAAGAAAGGTGTGCGTCGCCCCGACGGTTCCCTGATCAAGTTCGATGAAAACGCAGCGGTACTGCTGAACCAGCAAAATGCGCCGGTCGGCACCCGTATTTTTGGCCCGGTAACTCGCGAGCTGCGCGGTGAGAAGTTCATGAAGATCATCTCACTGGCTCCCGAAGTTATCTAAGCCTGGAGCGGAGAAGAGTTATGCGCAAGATCAAGCGTGACGATGAAGTGGTCGTTATCGCCGGTCGCGACAAAGGCAAGCGAGGCACCGTACGCAAGGTGCTGAACGATGGTCGCCTGATCGTTTCCGGTGTACAGATGATCAAGAAACACCAGAAGCCGAATCCCCAGCTGGGTGTTGCCGGCGGGATCGTTGAGAAGGAGGCCGCTATCCAGGCTTCCAATGTGGCGATTTATAACCCGTCCACCCAAAAAGCTGACCGTGTAGGCTTCAAAGTACTGGAAGACGGCACTAAGATTCGCGTCTTCAAATCCAGCGGCGAAGCCGTCGACGCATAAGCAGGTTGGGTAACTATCATGGCAAAGCTTAAAGAGCTCTACGTAAAAGAACTCGCGCCCAAGCTGAAGGAAGAGCTGGGTGTAGATAATGTGATGGCTGTACCGCGCATCACCAAGATCACCATCAACATGGGTGTTGGTGAGGCTGTTGGTGACAAGAAGGTGCTGGATCACGCTGTCGAGGACATGACAGCAATTACCGGCCAGAAGCCGATCGTGACCAAGGCGCGCAAGTCCATTGCGGGCTTCAAGATTCGCGACGGCTGGCCGATTGGCTGCAAGGTAACTCTGCGCGGTGAGCGCATGTATGAGTTCCTTGAGCGCCTGATCGATATCGCGATTCCGCGTATCCGTGACTTCCGTGGCATCAGCCCGAAGCAGTTTGACGGCCGCGGTAATTTCTCGATGGGCGTGACCGAGCAAATCATCTTCCCGGAAATTGACTACGACAAGGTAGACAAGCTCCGTGGCCTGGATATTTGCATCACTACCACAGCGGCCAATGACGACCAAGGTCGTGCGCTGCTGAAAGCATTTAACTTCCCGTTCAAGGGTTAAGAGGATTCCATGGCGAAGAAATCCATGATTGCGCGTGAGAACAAGCGCGCTCGAACCGCAGCTAAGTACGCCGAGAAGCGTCAAGAGCTGAAGGCGATCATCGCCAGTACCACTGCTTCTGAAGAGGAGAAGTGGGAGGCTCAACTCAAGCTGCAGAAACTGCCGCGCGATGCAAGCCCGGTACGCCAGCAACGTCGCTGCCGTATTACTGGTCGCCCCCACGCTGTCTATCGCAAGTTCGGCCTGTGCCGTAACAAGCTGCGCGAAGCGGCAATGCGTGGTGATGTCCCCGGCCTGGTCAAGTCCAGCTGGTAAGAAGTCCAGCCGGACTAAGGCAGATTTGAGGAGTCTCATAAAATGAGTATGCAAGATCCGTTGGCAGATATGCTGACCCGCATCCGCAACGCCCTGGCGCGCGGCAAGGCGGAGGTCACACTGCCTTCATCCAAACTGAAAGTGGCTGTGGCCAAAGTCCTGAAGGACGAGGGCTACATCAGCGATTACGCCGTAAGCGAAAACGCCAAGCCGGAGCTGACCATTGACCTGAAATACTTCCAGGGCAAGCCGGTCATCGCCGAGCTGGATCGCGTGTCCCGTCCGGGCCTGCGCGCTTACTTTGGTAAGAAAGCTCTGCCTACCGTACGCGGTGGTCTGGGTGTCGCCATCGTCTCCACCTCCAAGGGTGTGATGACTGATCGTGCAGCGCGCCAGGCCGGTATCGGTGGCGAAGTGCTCTGCACCGTATTCTAAGCGGGGGTTGGTATGTCTCGAGTAGCAAATGATCCGGTAAAAATCCCCGCAGGCGTTACCGTTGACCTGAAAGGCCAGGATATCGCTGTCAAGGGCGGTAACGGGAACCTGAACATGGTTATCCATGGTGATGTGGAAGTGGCTGAGGCTGACAGCCAGCTGACTTTCACCGCTCGCAATGGTTCCAAAAAGGCCAAGGCGCTCGCGGGTACTACACGCGCTCTGGTCAACAATATGGTGGTAGGTGTCAGCCAGGGCTTCGAAAGAAGGCTGCAGCTGAACGGTGTAGGTTACCGTGCCAAGGCGTCCGGCAAGACCGTGAACCTGACCCTGGGCTTCTCCCACCCGATCGACTATCAGCTGCCGGAGGGCGTTACCGCCGAAACTCCGTCCCAGACTGAAATCGTACTGAAGAGCAGCGACAAGCAGCTGCTGGGCCAAGTGGCCGCAGAGATCCGTGCTTTCCGTCCGCCGGAGCCCTACAAAGGTAAGGGTGTCCGCTACGCCGACGAGCGCGTATTCCGCAAAGAGGCCAAGAAGAAGTAGGTAGGGCATTGAAATGAACGTTAAGAAGCAATCTCGCTTGCGTCGTGCACGCCGTGCCCGCGCCAAGATCCGCGAGCTCGGTGCTGTTCGCCTGACCGTGAACCGTACGCCGCGCCACATTTACGCACAGATCCTGACCGCCGAAGGCGACAAGGTACTGGCTTCTGCCTCTACCCTGGACAAGGACCTGCGCGCAGGAAAAACCGGGAACGTCGACGCCGCCACCGCGGTTGGCACCCTGATCGCCGAGCGCGCCAAGGCCGCCGGTGTCGAGCAGGTCGCCTTCGATCGCAGCGGTTTCAAGTACCACGGCCGCGTTAAGGCCCTGGCTGACGCCGCCCGCGAAGCCGGTCTGAAATTCTAAGGGTTGAGTTATGGCTAGAGAGAAAGACAAAAGCAACGACGAAGGCCTGCAGGAGAAGCTGGTCCAGGTCAATCGCGTTGCCAAGACTGTAAAAGGTGGTCGTATTTTTGCCTTCACCGCGCTCACAGTTGTGGGTGATGGCAACGGCCGTGTCGGCTTCGGTCGCGGCAAGGCCCGCGAGGTGCCGGTAGCGATCCAGAAGGCGATGGAAGCTGCGCGTCGCAACATGATTCAGGTTGAACTGAATGGCGACACCATCCAGTACGCCACCAATGGCCGCCACGGCGGTTCCAAGGTGTACATGCAGCCGGCTTCGCCGGGTACCGGTGTTATCGCAGGTGGTGCCATGCGCTCCGTCCTCGATATGGTCGGTGTGCACAACGTACTGGCAAAGTGCTACGGCTCTACCAATCCGGTAAACGTAGTGCGCGCTACTTTCAACGCGCTGTCTCAGATGAGCAGCCCGGAAGACGTAGCGGCCAAGCGCGGCAAGTCTGTTGAAGAAATCCTGAACTGATTGCGGTTCGGACACCAAGGTTATTTAGTGGGTTAAGACCATGGCTAAGAAGACCATTAAAGTCACCCAGATCAAAAGCACCGCGGGACGCCTGAAAAACCATCAGGCGTGCGTTGCCGGTCTGGGCCTGCGCCGCATCGGTCACACTGTGGAAGTGGAAGACACTCCCTCCGTGCGCGGCATGATCAATAAAGTTAACTATCTGGTTAAGGTGGAGGGGGAATAACATGCGTTTGAACGACCTGTCTCCCGCAGAAGGCCACAAGCACAGCGCCAAGCGCGTTGGCCGTGGCATCGGTAGCGGCCTGGGTAAAACCGGTGGCCGCGGCCACAAGGGCCAGAAATCACGTTCCGGCGGTTCCGTTCGTCCGGGCTTCGAGGGCGGCCAGATGCCGTTGCAGAAGCGCCTGCCGAAGTACGGTTTCACCGCGTACAGCTCCCGCTTCTCTGCGGAAGTACGCCTGGGTGAGCTGGCCAAGGTGGATGCCGACGTAATTGATTTGGCAGCGCTGAAGAATGCCGATATTATCGGCAGCCACGTAAAACGCGCCAAAGTGTTCCTGTCTGGCGAGCTGACCAAGGCGGTTACCGTCAAGGGTCTGGCAGTCAGCAAGGGCGCAAAAGCGGCAATCGAGGCTGCTGGCGGTAAAGTAGAAGACTAATCGAGGCCCCAATGGCACGACCAGGATCCGGCGTAAACTCCCTGGGCAACAGCAAGGGATTGGGCGAGCTTTGGGCTCGCCTTCGTTTTCTGTTCCTCGCGATACTCGTGTATCGCGTAGGTACCCACATTCCGGTGCCCGGCATTGACCCGGAAAAGCTGTCGAACCTGTTTAACCAGAACCAGGGCACCATCCTGGGTCTGTTTAACATGTTCTCCGGCGGCGCATTGGAACGCATGAGTATTCTGGCACTGGGGATCATGCCGTACATCTCCGCGTCCATCATCATGCAGTTGATGACCGCGGTGACGCCCTCTCTGGAAGCGCTGAAGAAGGAGGGGGACGCCGGCAGGCGCAAGATCAACCAGTACACCCGTTACCTGACGGTGGTACTGGCCCTGATCCAGGGTATCGGTATGACCTTCGGTCTTGCCGGCCAGAACCTGGCCTATTCTGCCGAGCCCGCTTTCGGTTTCTACTTTGTGGCCGTCGTGTCACTGGTAACCGGTGCGGTCTTCATGATGTGGCTGGGTGAGCAGATCACCGAGCGCGGTGTCGGCAACGGTATTTCCATGCTGATCTTCGCCGGTATTGTCGCGGGCCTGCCCAGCGCAATCGGCCAGGCCTTCGAACAGGCCCGTCAGGGTGAGCTGCATATCCTGATGCTGCTGGCGATCGGCTTCGTAGCTGTGGCAGTTGTGTACTTCGTGGTGGTGATGGAGCGCGGCCAGCGTCGCATTACCATCAACCACGCCCGGCGTCAGGCGGGCCGCTACTCGGCGGCACCGGCTGCGCAGTCGAGCCACCTGCCGCTGAAGGTCAATATGGCCGGCGTGATTCCGGTAATCTTTGCCAGCAGCATCCTGCTGTTCCCGGCCACGCTCGCGCAGTGGTTCGGCCAGGGCGGCGAAGGTATCGGTGCACAGATCCTGCAGTGGATGGCGCTGCAACTGGGGCCGGGTCAGCCGTTGAACATCATCCTGTTCGCGCTGCTGATCGGCTTCTTCTGCTTCTTCTATACGGCGTTGATGTTCAACCCCAATGAAGTGGCAGACAACCTGAAGAAATCCGGTGCCTATGTGCCCGGCATCCGTCCCGGAGAGCAGACTGCGCGTTATATCGACAGCGTGCTGACCCGTCTGACCCTGGTGGGTGCGGTATACATCGCGCTGGTATCCCTGCTGCCGCAGTTTCTGGTGGTCGGGCTTAACGTACCCTTCTATCTGGGTGGTACCTCGCTGCTGATCGTGGTGGTCGTAGTGATGGATTTCATGGCTCAGGTGCAGTCGCATCTGTTGTCCCACCAGTACGAAGGGCTGATGAAAAAGGCCAACCTGCAAGGCTACGGTCGTCGCTGATTGCGACACCAGGCAGCAGTTTGAGTGAATTGAGGTAAGGTCATGAAAGTACGTGCTTCTGTAAAAAAGATCTGCCGTAACTGCAAAATCGTGCGTCGCAAGGGCGTTCTGCGGGTAATCTGCAGCACCGATCCGCGCCACAAGCAGCGTCAGGGCTAATCGAGACAAGCCCGGTGGCGGGGATTCCCCTCCCCGCCACCGGCGCCGATTCCGACTCTTGGGTCGGAATCGGGTAGCAGGGGCCTGGTGCCAGCTGTTACCAACTTGGGGGCGTTGACTGTCGTCCGTTTCCCTTCTCGGGACACCGGGAAGGGCGCGGGCTATTGCAATTTGGTGTCTTAAAAGCTATTCTTGCGCGCCTTTTTGGTGGCGCCGCCGGTTTTTTAGTCGCTGTCAGCGCCGAATCTAGAGTAGAGCCACGCTTTCAAGAGAAAAGCACGTGGCTCCCAATACGTGGAGTATGCCTCTATGGCACGTATTGCTGGTGTCAATGTACCAGACCACAAGCACGCCGTGATCTCCCTGACCCATATTTACGGGGTCGGTCGGACCACGGCCAAGTCTATTTTGGCAGCGGTTGGTATCGCTGAATCCACCAAAATCCGTGAACTGTCTGAAGAGCAGATCGAGTCCATCCGCGGCGAAGTTGCAAAACTGACCGTTGAAGGCGACCTGCGCCGTGAAGTTTCCATGAACATCAAGCGTTTGATGGACCTGGGTTGCTTCCGCGGTCTGCGCCATCGTCGCAGCCTGCCGCTGCGCGGCCAGCGCACCAAGACAAACGCCCGTACCCGCAAGGGTCCGCGCAAGCCGATTCGCAAATAAGCGGATTTCGCGGTTTAACAAGCCCCGCGGCGCGAGAGCGGCCGGGGAGTTGATACAGGATTTAGGATACAGGTATGGCTAAGCCAAAAACTACTGTTCGCAAAAAGGTCAAAAAGACCGTTGTCGACGGTGTTGCCCACGTCCACGCATCGTTCAATAACACGATCGTGACGATCACTGATCGCCAGGGTAACACCCTCAGCTGGGCCACTGCCGGTGGTTCCGGTTTCCGTGGTTCTCGCAAGAGCACGCCTTTTGCAGCCCAGGTGGCCGCCGAGCGCGCAGGTAATGCCGCTCAGGAATACGGCCTGAAGAACCTCGACGTCGAAGTTAAGGGCCCCGGCCCGGGTCGCGAATCTGCGGTTCGCGCCCTGAATAACTGCGGCTTCAAGATTACCAATATCACCGACGTGACGCCGATCCCGCACAATGGTTGTCGTCCGCCCAAGAAACGTCGCGTGTAAGAGGGGGCTGACAAAATGGCACGTTATATTGGACCAAAATGTAAACTTTCCCGCCGGGAAGGTACCGACCTGCAGCTGAAGAGTGGTGTTCGTCCGCACGACTCCAAGTGTCGCGCAGAATCCAAGCCCGGTCAGCATGGCGCTGGTCGTGGACGTCTGTCCGACTACGGTGTACAGCTGCGTGAGAAGCAGAAGGTTCGCCGCATCTACGGCGTACTGGAAAAGCAGTTCCGCAACTACTATAAGGAAGCGGCGCGCCTGAAGGGTGCAACCGGTGAAAACCTGCTGCAGCTGCTGGAGAAGCGCCTGGACAACGTCGTCTACCGCATGGGCTTCGGCTCCACGCGCGCGGAAGCGCGACAGCTGGTATCCCACAAGGCGATTCTGGTCAACGGCAGCGCCGTGAATATCCCGTCCTACCAGGTACAGGCTGGTGACGTGATTTCCATCCGCGAGAAAGCCAAGAAGCAGATGCGTATCCAGAGTTCCGTTTCCCTCGCCGCCCAGCGTGGCGATGTCGAGTGGGTAGACGTCAACGCGAGTAAACTGGAAGGCACTTTCAAGCGCGTTCCGGATCGTGTCGATCTGCCGGCAGAGATCAATGAAAACCTTATCGTGGAACTTTACTCCAAGTAAGATTTAGTCCACTTATAAGGAATGCAACTGTAAACAGGTATGGCTATGCAGACTGCTGTCAACGAGTTTTTGACACCGCGTCGTATTGACGTCACCGAGTACAACCAGAATCACGCCAAAGTGGTACTGGAGCCCCTGGAGCGTGGCTTTGGCCACACTCTGGGTAACGCCCTGCGTCGCATCCTGCTGTCCTCCATGCCGGGCTGCGCCGTCACCGAAGTCGAGATCGACGGTGTCGAGCACGAGTACAGCGCCATTGAAGGTGTGCAGGAAGACGTAATCGAAATCCTGCTTAACCTGAAGGACGTTGCCGTGATTATGCACGGCAAGGACCAGGCAGTGCTGAGCCTGAGCAAGAAGGGCCCGGGTGCGGTGACTGCCGGGGATATCCAGGTTGATCACGATATCGAGATCGTCAACCCCGAGCACGTGATCGCCAATATTACCGGCGACGTGGAACTCAGCCTGCGCCTCACTGTGGCGCGCGGTCGTGGCTACCAGCCCGCCGACGCCCGTCATGAGGAAGAGGAAGAGACCCGTGCAATCGGCCGTCTGCAGCTGGATGCTTCCTACAGCCCGGTTCGGCGGGTGTCCTACAGCGTGGAGTCCGCGCGTGTAGAACAGCGCACCGACCTGGACAAGCTGGTACTGGACCTGGAGACCAATGGTACCCTGGATCCGGAAGAGGCCATTCGCCGCGCCGCCACCATCCTGCAGCAGCAGCTGGCGGTGTTCGTGGACCTGGAAGGCCCCGACGAGTCCCAGCCGAAGCAGGACGAGCCGGAAGTCGATCCGGTGCTGCTGCGTCCGGTGGACGACCTGGAGCTGACCGTACGTTCGGCCAACTGTCTGAAGGCAGAGAACATCTACTACATCGGTGACCTGATCCAGCGCACCGAGGTAGAGCTGCTGAAGACTCCGAACCTGGGCAAGAAGTCCCTGACTGAAATCAAGGACGTCCTGGCCTCTCGCGGTCTGTCCCTGGGCATGCGCCTGGAGAACTGGCCCCCGGCCAGCCTCAAGGGTGACAGCAAGCTTAGCCCCCTGTAAGCATTTGGTAGGGCGCGGCTCCGGCCGCGCAGTTGATAGAAAGAACCCGAGCGGTGGCACCGACTCTTCGCGGCACCGCTCCAGAACGACCTGCTGAGACAGCAACTGTCGTAAGGAATTGAGTTATGCGTCATCGCTATAGTGGCCGTAAATTCAGCCGTACCAGTGCCCATCGCAAGGCCATGTTCAAGAACATGACTGCGTCACTGGTAGAACACGAACTGATCAAAACCACACTGCCGAAAGCCAAGGAGCTGCGCCGCGTTGCCGAGCCGCTGATTACCCTGGCCAAGAAGGACAGTGTTGCCAACCGTCGCCTGGCTTTTGCCCGTATCCGTGACAAGGATGCGGTAAAGAAGCTGTTCGACGAGCTGGGTCCGCGCTATGAGGCGCGTCCAGGTGGCTACATTCGCATCCTGAAGTGCGGCTTCCGCGCCGGCGACAAGGCCCCCATGGCCTACGTCGAGCTGGTCGACCGCCCGCAGGTTGACGAGGACAGCGCCGAGGCGGCCGAGGCCTGAGCCAACGCCGTTGTCGGAAAAGCCGGTCACTGACCGGCTTTTTTTTCGCCTGTTTGACGTATAATTGCCCGGTCGGCGCCCCGGCGCGCCATCACAGTCTCCGGAGTTTCCCCCATGGACCTGCAGCAATTGCTGGACAACCTGAACCCGCAGATCGTCGGTAGCCTGAAGCGGGCTGTCGAGCTGGGAAAATGGCCCAATGGTGCGGCCCTGACCAGCGAACAGAAGATGCTGTGCGCCGAGGCGGTCAGGGCCTGGGAGCTGCGCAACCTGCCCCGCGACGCCCATGTGGGCTATGTCCCGCCCAAGAACACCGCCTGTGGTGACCGGGAAGAAGAGCAACCGCTGAACTGGCGCTGAGCCGGCCACGCCTCACCGCCTCTCCCGTACCGTTACTGCAAATGACCTCCCGGGCACCGGGACGAACCCCCGGTGCCCGTTACCTTTCCCGCCCCTCATCCTTTGCAGCCGGCCGTACCGCTACGCCGGGCCGGTTCTTTGCCCCAGTCCTGGGGCGGCACGCCAACGACGTAATTCAGCCTGTGCCTGCCGGTTTACCCCCGCCTGAAAGTCGGGGAGACTTGCGTGATAAGTAATATAAAAGGGATGTAGCATGCAGCTTGCGCAAAGGCTTTCCGCCGCGGTCTGCCTACTTGTGGGCGGGGCCCTGGCGATCGGTTACCTCAGCCTCCCGCCTTCGACAGCCAGCCAGCTTCGGCAATATGATTTCAGCGCCGCCGCGCGCAACTTCGACGTGGAGATCATCCGCGACGACTGGGGTGTGCCGCATATCTACGGTGAAAGCGACACGGACGTGGCTTTCGGCCTCGCCTACGCCCACGCCGAGGACGATTTCGCCACCATCCAGGACGTGATCCTGGCGACCCGGGGCAAGCTGGCGGCGGAGAATGGCATGCGGGCCGCCAAAACCGATTACCTGGCGCAGTGGATGGGGATCTGGCCTGCCATCGAGCAGGGCTACAGGAAGCTGCCGCAACATACCCGGGCGGTGGCCGAGGCCTATGCCACCGGGCTGAATCTCTACGCTGCCCGCAATCCCGGGGACGTTTCGCGTTACCTGCTACCGGTAACCGGCGAAGACCTTGTTGCCGGTTTCACGTTCAAGGCCCCGATGTTCTACGGCTTCGACAGGGTGCTGGGAGAGCTGCTCGACCCGGACGCGGTGCACGAAGTGGCGAAGTCCGGCCAGGATGCTCTCGCCTGGGTGCCGGAGCGGAGATTGCCGACTGGAAGCCAGGGTATCGCGGTGGCCCCGCATCGCTCCGGCGACGGCGCCACCCGCCTGCTGGTCAATTCCCACCAGCCACTCACCGGCCCAGTAGCCTGGTACGAGGCCCGCCTGCACTCGAGCGAGGGCTGGAACATGGCCGGTGCCACCTTTCCCGGCGCGCCGGTAATCATCCACGGCCACAACGAATACCTCGGGTGGGCCAACACGGTCAACAAGCCGGACCTGGCCGATATCTATCGCCTCACTATCAACCCGGACAATCCGGACCAGTATCTGCTGGACGGCGAATGGCGAACCTTTGCAACGCGCGAGGCGCATATCACCGTAAAACTGTGGGGGCCCCTGCACTGGACGGTGACCAGGCCGATCAGGATCGCAGCACACGGCCCGGTGATGGAAACGGAGCATGGCACCTACGCCGTGCGCTGGGCCGGTATGGGGGAAATACGCACGCTCGGTTTCATGCTCGCCCTCAACAAGGCGAAGAGTCGCGAGGAGTTCGAGGCTGCCCTGAAGATGCAGGCCATGCCGAGCATCAACTATGTTTACGCCGACCGGGAAGGCAATATCGCCCACTATTACAATGCCATGTTTCCCCGGCGGATCGAGGGCTGGGATTGGCAAAAGTACCTGCCGGGAGACCGTTCCGACCTGATCTGGGATGGTTACAGGGATTTCGCCATGATGCCGAAAACCGTCAATCCCGATAGCGGGCTGGTGTTCAATGCGAACAACCCTCCCTTTCAGTCCACCGATGGTAATGACGCGCCCCGGGCCGGCGATTACCCCGGGTCCATGGGCATAGAGTCCCACTTGACCAATCGCGCCCTGCAGATAGAAACCCTGTACGGTAGCCGGGACAAGATCTCTCCGGCTGACTTCGAACAGCTGAAATATGATCACCACTATCATCCGGACGCGTTTCAGGCCCGGGCGCTGCGTCGGTGGCTGGCCAGCGAAAAGCCCGCCGACTTCCAGCGCGAGCCCTATCGCTCGGCACTGGCTGCCCTGGGCCAATGGGACCTTTCCACCGCCCGCGACAACCGCGAGGCGGCCCTCGCCGTCCTGACATTGCAACCTGTACAGGACGCTGCGGGGGAGCGGGTGCCCGACAGCGCAATTGACCGGGCATTCCGCGAGGCGGTGGACGAGCTGGTTGCGAGCCACGGTAGTGCCACAGTTCCCTACGGCCAGGTCAATCGCCATGTCCGCGGCACACAGGACTGGCCGCTCGACGGTGGCCCCGACACGCTGCGCGCGGTATACGGAGGGCCATTGAACAGCGACGGACGGCTGGAGAACCATGCCGGGGACAGTTACATCATGTTTGCGGAATGGGACGCCGAGGGGCGCGTGCACTCCCGGGCGGTGCACAACTTTGGCGCCGCGACACTGGACGATACGTCGCCGCACTTCGCGGACCAGGCGCCGCTGTTTGCCGCGGAAAAGCTGCGGCCAGTGTACTTTTACCGGGAGGCACTGGAATCACATGTCTCGCGCCGCTATCGCCCGGCACAGCAGCCATAAATGGGCCAGGTGGGGCGACGCAGGCGGGTTCCGCCCGGCGGCTGGTCGGGGAATTACAGCAGCCCGAACGCCGACATCAGGCTGCGCCCGCCGAGCATGACCGTCACCAGCAGCACCAGCAGCCCGGCCAGGTTTTGCCAGGGGGAGTTGCGGTATTCCCCCAGCCTGGAGGTATTCATTTCCCACAACAGGAAGGCGGTAATAACCGGCAGCAGCAGACCATTGGCAACCTGCGCGAACCAGATCACTTTCACCGGCTTCAGTTCCAGCGCGGCCACGCCCGTGCCGGTAACCAGCACCGCAACCCAGATAGCGCGAAACGCATTCGAGCGCAGGTCCGGGCGCAGGCCCAGGATGCCGCACAGCGCATAGGCGGCCGCCAGCGGCGCAGTCAGTGCCGAGGAAATCCCTGCGGCAAAGAGCCCGATGCCCATCAGGGTGGTGGCCAGGTCGCCGAACAGGGGCCGCATGGTTGCCGCGATATCGCCGGCCCCCTGCAGCTCGAGCTGGTGGCGGAAGAAGGCCGCGGCGGCGGTGCCAACGATGGCGATAGAAATCAGTCCGCCCAGCGGAATGGAGAAAAGCAGGTCGCCGCGCGCGAGCGGCAGCTCCCGCGCATCCCGCCATTTCTGGCTGGCGCTGGAGCTGTGCAGGAAGAGGTTGTAGGGCACCACGGTGGTACCGATCAGGGCGATTACGGTGAGCGCCGCCCCCTCAGGTATACGCGGTACCAGTAATCCCTGCAGGAAGCCGCCGATATCGGGCCGGCTGATGGCAAAGGTGGCCAGGAACGCGAGGCTCATCAGGCCTACCAGGGCCACGAGCGATTTCTCGATCAGGCGGTAACTGCCACTCCACAGCAAGACAAAGGCGAGCAGCGCGATCACCACCGCCCAGGGGTTGAAACCCCATCCGGGCAGGCCGGCATTGCCGGCAAGCGCGCGAATTCCCAGGCTGGCCCCGGCGATATTGCCCCCCTGGTAGGCGGCGTTCCCGACCAGGATGGCGCTGGCCACCAGGGTGATGGCGGCGAAGCGGGCCAGCGGCTGCTGGAAGGTCTCGCGGATATTTTCCCCCAGCCCCCGCTGGGTGACGACGCCGAGTCGAGCGGCCATCTCCTGCAGCACCACGCTGGCAATGACGGCAAATAGCAGGGCCCACAAGAGGGCGTAGCCGAAGCGGGCGCCCGCCAGGCTGGCGGTGACCACGGTGCCGGGGCCGATGAAGGCGGCCGCCACCATGGCGGCGGGGCCGATGTTCAGGTGCTTGCTGATTTTCATTATTTTTATGTTCTGTGTTTATCTGGCGTAGAGGTGCAGCCCCGTTTCCTCCGGGGTCAAATCGACTTCCCGCTCGAACCGCATGCCCAGTTTTTCCAGCACCCGGGCAGAGCCGGTATTTTCCGGTTGGACCAACCCCACAATCCGCCGCAGGCCCATCTCCCCGCGACCGCAGGCCATCACAGCCTGCGCCGATTCGGTGGCCAGTCCGCGCCCCCAGTATGCCGGCGGGAAGCGGTAGCCGATATCCACCTCATCGATTTCCGGTACAAACTTGAGGCCACAGAAGCCAATCAGGTTGCCCGTGGCTTTCTCGATACAGGCCAGGCGGCCGAAGCCCCGCTCGCGGTAATCACGCAACGGCTTGTTTTTCAGGGCCTCGGTGGCCTCGGCCATTGAGCTGAACGGCGCCTGGCCGGTGTAGCGGACCACCTCGGGGTGCGCGCTGAGGGCATAGAAGTCCGGTGCATCGTCCAGCGTGAATTTTCGCAGCAGCAGTCGGGCTGTTTCTATCACCGCTAATGGCCCCGTTACTGCAGCATCGGCTTCAGGAAGCGACCGGTATGGGATACCTCCATCTCCGCCACCTCCTCCGGGCTGCCGGTGGCGATGATCTGGCCGCCGCCAGAACCGCCCTCGGGGCCCAGGTCCACAATCCAGTCGGCGGTCTTGATGACATCCAGGTTGTGCTCGATTACCACCACCGTGTTGCCGTGGTCCCGCAGCCGGTGCAGGACGTCCAGCAGCAGCTGGATATCGGCAAAGTGCAGGCCGGTGGTGGGCTCGTCGAGGATATACAGGGTCTGGCCGGTATCCCGCTTGGACAGCTCGCGTGACAGCTTCACCCGCTGCGCCTCCCCGCCGGACAGGGTGGTGGCGGCCTGGCCCAGCTTGATATAGGAGAGGCCCACGTCCATCAGGGTCTGGAGTTTCTTGGCGATGGCCGGTACCGGGTCGAAGAATTCCCGCGCTTCCTCCACGGTCATTTCCAGTACCTCGTTGATGTTCTTGCCCTTGTAATGCACCTCGAGGGTCTCGCGGTTATAGCGCTTGCCCTTGCAGGTGTCACAGGGCACGTAGATATCCGGCAGGAAGTGCATCTCCACCTTGATCACGCCGTCGCCCTGGCAGGCCTCGCAGCGCCCGCCCTTGACGTTGAAGCTGAAGCGGCCCGGCTTGTAGCCGCGCGAACGCGCCTCCTGGGTGCCGGCAAACAATTCGCGGATAGGGGTGAAAATCCCGGTATAGGTGGCGGGGTTGGAGCGCGGCGTGCGGCCGATGGGGCTCTGGTCGATATCCACGCACTTGTCGAAATGCTCCAGGCCGTGCACCGTCCTGTATGGGGAGGCCTTGAGCGTGGTGGCCTTGTTCAGCGCCGTCGCCGCCAGTGGATACAGGGTGGTATTGATCAGGGTCGACTTGCCCGAGCCGGAAACCCCGGTCACGCAGGTGAACAGGCCCACCGGGATTTCCAGGTCCACATCCTGCAGGTTGTTGCCGGTGGCGCCCTCGATACGCAGCAGGTAGTCCGGGTTGGGCAGATAGCGCTCCTCCGGCACAGCAATCTTTTTGGTGCCGGACAGGTACTGGCCGGTAAGTGAGCGCTCGCAGGCGGTGATGGCCTCGGCCGGGCCGGCGGCCACCACCTCGCCGCCGTGCACGCCGGCACCCGGGCCGATATCGACGATGAAGTCGGCACTGCGGATGGCATCCTCGTCGTGCTCCACCACGATCACGGTGTTGCCCAGGTCGCGCAGGTGGGTGAGGGTGGCCAGCAGGCGCTCGTTGTCGCGCTGGTGGAGGCCGATGGACGGCTCGTCGAGGATGTACATTACGCCCACAAGGCCGGCGCCGATCTGGCTGGCGAGGCGGATCCGCTGCGCCTCGCCGCCGGACAGGGTCTCGGCGCTGCGGTTCAGCGTCAGGTAGTTGAGCCCCACATCCACGAGGAAGCGGAAGCGGTCGCGCAGTTCCTTGAGGATTTTGTCGGCAATCTCTTTCTGGGCGCCGCGGAAATGCAGCTGGTGGGCGAAGTAGTCGAAGGCCTCGCCCACCGGCAGCGCGGTGATCTGGGCCAGGGTCCGGTCGTCCACAAACACGTTGCGCGCCTCGCGGCGCAGGCGCGTGCCCTTGCACTCCGGGCAGTTCTGGGTGCTCAGGTACTTGGCCAGCTCGTCGCGCACCGACTGCGAGTCGGTGTCCCGGTAGCGGCGCTGGAAGTTGGGGATGATGCCCTCGAAGGTGTGGCGGCGCACGGTGACGTCACCGCGGTCGTTGACATAACTGAAGTCGATCACCTCGTCGCCGCTGCCGTAGAGGATCACCTCGCGATGGGCCTTGCGCAGCTTGTTCCACGGCTTGTCGAGGTCGAACCCGTAGTGCTCGGCCAGGGAGTCGAGCATATGGTAGTAATAGATGTTGCGGCGGTCCCAGCCGCGGATAGCGCCCTCGGAGATACTGCTCTCCGCGTCCAGGATCACTTTCTCCTCGTCGAAGAACTGCTTCACGCCCAGCCCGTCACAGCTGGGGCAGGCTCCGGCCGGGTTGTTGAAGGAGAACAGCCGCGGCTCCAGCTCGTTTAGTGAGTAGTCGCATACCGGGCAGGCGTGGCGGGCGGAGAACAGGCGGTCCTCGTCGTCGCCCTCCATGAAACTGATGGAGGCGATGCCCTCGGTCAGCTGCAGCGCGGTCTCGAATGACTCGGACAGGCGCAGCTGCAGGTCGTCGCGCACCTTGAAGCGGTCCACCACCACCTCGATGGTGTGCTTGCGGCGCTTGTCCAGCTTGGGGGTGTCGTCCAGGTCGCAGACCAGGCCGTCAATGCGCGCGCGCACAAAACCGTCGCGGCGCAGGCGCTCGAACACATGCAGGTGCTCACCCTTGCGGTCGCGGACCACCGGTGCCAGCAACATGACCTTGGTACCCTCCGGCAGGGCCAGTACCTGGTCCACCATCTGGCTGACGGTCTGTGCCTGCAGCGGTGCGCCGTGGTCGGGACAGCGGGGCTCGCCCACGCGGGCAAACAGCAGGCGCAGGTAGTCGTAGATCTCGGTAATGGTGCCCACGGTTGAGCGCGGGTTGTGGGAAGTGGATTTCTGCTCGATGGAGATGGCCGGGGACAGCCCCTCCACCGTGTCCACATCGGGCTTTTCCATCATCGACAGGAACTGGCGGGCGTAGGTGGACAGCGACTCCACGTAGCGACGCTGCCCTTCGGCGTATAGCGTGTCGAATGCGAGCGACGACTTGCCGGAACCGGAGAGGCCGGTGATCACGATCAGCTTGTCGCGGGGAATGTCCAGGTCGACATTCTTCAGGTTGTGGGTGCGCGCACCCCGTACATAAATCGTATCCACGCTGTGTCCTGTGGTTTGGCCGGAAAACAGGCAAGTATAATCTGCCAGGTACTTGTGCCAAAATCCCCGGCCGAATCAACGAATGCAACGGAAAACAATGATCCCTGTCATCCTCTGTGGCGGCACCGGCTCGCGTCTGTGGCCGCTGTCCCGCGAAGCCTACCCGAAACAGTTCCTGCCCCTGGCGGGCAGTGAGACCATGCTGCAGGCCACGGCACAGCGCCTTGACGGGCTGGCCGGGGTGGCCCCGCCGATCCTGGTCTGTAACGAAGAACACCGTTTCGCTGCCGCGGAGCAGCTGCAGGAGATCGGGCAGGCAGCGCAGACGATTCTGCTCGAACCGTGCGCCCGTAACACGGCCCCGGCGATTGCGCTCGCGGCCCTGGCCGCCTGCGAACAGGGCCAGGATCCACTGTTGCTGGTATTGCCGGCGGATCATGTCGTGGCCGACGTGGCAGGCTTTCAGGATGCGGTCGCCGATGCCGCGGAGCTGGCGGAACAGGGGCACCTGGTCACCTTCGGTATCGTGCCGACATCGGCGGAGACCGGCTATGGTTACATCCGCCGCGGTGAGGAGCTGTGGCAGGGCGCCTGGAAAGTTGCCGAATTCGTGGAGAAGCCGGACGCGGCCACTGCCGAGGCCTATGTGGCCAGCGGCGACTACAGCTGGAACAGCGGTATGTTCCTGTTCCGCGCCTCGCGCTTCCTCGAAGAGCTGGGCCAGCACCGCCCCGATATCCTCGATGCCTGCCGCGCGGCATACGGCGGCGCTGGGCGCGACCTGGATTTTACCCGGGTCGATGCCGGGGCCTTCGCCGGCTGTGCCAGCGAGTCGGTCGACTACGCCGTCATGGAGAAAACCGAGGCGGCCGCGGTGGTACCCATGTCGGCCGGCTGGAGCGATGTGGGTTCCTGGTCCGCCCTGTGGGAGCTGGCTGACAAGGATGCCAACGACAATATGCTGCAGGGCGACGTCCTGGCCGAGAGCTCCTCGGGCTGCCTGGTGCGGGCGGATGGCCGGCTGGTCAGCCTACTGGGGGTGCGCGACCTGATAGTGGTCGACACCGACGACGCAGTGCTCATCGCCGACAAGGGTCGCGTGCAGGAGGTCAAGAAACTGGTGGGGCGGCTGCAGGAGAGGGGCCGCGGCGAGGCCAGGGCCCACCGCAAGGTTTACCGGCCCTGGGGCTACTACGACTCTATCGATGCCGGGCCGCGTTTCCAGGTCAAGCGTATCGTGGTCAAGCCGGGCCGGCAGCTGTCGCTGCAGATGCACCACCATCGCGCCGAGCACTGGATCGTGGTGCGCGGCACTGCCCGCGTCACCCGGGGCGAGGAAGAGCTGCTGATTTCAGAAAATGAATCCACCTATATTCCCCTGGGCGTCACTCACCGGCTGGAAAACCCCGGCTCTATCCCCCTCGAGCTGATAGAAGTGCAGTCGGGCAGCTACCTGGGCGAGGACGATATTGTGCGGTTCGAGGACCAGTACGGACGCAACTGATCCCCTTCCTGCTGTCACACAACCCGGTCGTCGAAGCGCGACGGCCGGGTTCCGCTTCCCCACCGCCCCCCCTGCGCTGTTACAATGCGCGCCCATAATTTCTGTGCGCCCGGATCGCCCCATGGACCCCACTGAAAGACGAGCCCTGTCGGGACTCGCCTCCTTGTACATATTCCGCATGCTCGGCTTGTTTATGGTGCTGCCGGTGCTGTCTGTGTACGGGGTCGAGTATCGCCACAGTACGCCGTTCCTGCTGGGGATCGCGCTGGGGGCCTACGGCCTCAGCCAGGCACTGCTGCAGATCCCCCTGGGCATGCTGTCGGATCGCTGGGGCCGCAAGCCGGTGATTTTTCTCGGCCTCGGCGTCTTTGCCCTGGGCAGCGCAGTAGCCGCGCAGACCGATTCAGTCTACGGGCTGATCGCCGGACGGGTACTGCAGGGCTGCGGTGCCATCGCTGCGGCCACCATGGCGCTGATGGCGGACCTGACCCGCGACGAGAACCGTGGCAAGGCGATGGCGGCCATCGGCGCAGCTATCGGCCTTTCGTTCATGCTGGCGATGTTGCTGGGGCCGCTCCTTGCCGGTGTCGGCGGCCTCGCGGCCATCTTCTGGCTGACCGCCGGGCTGGCCCTGCTGGGTATGCTGATGCTGTGGCGCCTGGTGCCGACGCCGGCAGAGCCGGCGCGTCCGGCGGTGCACAACCGCGAGTTCCGCCGGCTGGTCGGCGATACCGGCACCTGGCGGCTGGTGGCCGGGGTATTCTTTTCCCACCTGCTGCTTACGGCGCTGTTCGTGCCCCTGCCGCTGGTGATGGTGCGGGAGCTGGGCATGCCGGGCGCCGAGCACTGGAAGGTGTATGGCCCCCTGATGCTGGGCAGCTTCCTGCTGATGTTGCCGCTGATGCGCTGGGCGGAGAGGCGCGACCGGGTGTCGCGGGCGATGGCGCTGGCGCTTCCCGGTCTCGCCTGCGGCAGCGCCGCCCTGGTGTTGCCGGTGGGCGAGGTGGGATTGCTGGCCCTGCTGGCAGTGTTCTTTATCGCGTTCAACCTGCTCGAGGCGCTGTTGCCGGCGCAGCTGACCCGCTCAGCCCCGGCGCGGGCTCGCGGCGCCGCCAGCGGCCTGTATGCCACCCTGCAATTCCTCGGTGCCTTTGCCGGGGGCAGCCTGGGGGGGTACCTGTACGGCGCAGGCGGTGCCGGCGGGGTCGCCGCCCTGGGCGCGGCGGTGGTGGTGGCCTGGGGCCTGCTGTGGTGGCTCCTGCAGGGGCGGGCGCTGCCGGCCTCGCGCTAGGCCCCCGGCAGCTACTGTTGTATGCTGCTGGATAAAAATACACTGGTTGCGCGGGGCGGCCATCCGTTGCGCCCTGGTGGCGCCGGGCAGTGAGCTGGGACAAGCTAAAAAATTTTTGATTATTTGACGATTGCCGCCCGGGAAATGCCGGGCGAAACAGGAGAGGGCCATGGCCAAGGGTATCAACAAAGTAATTCTGATCGGCAACCTGGGGGCAGACCCGGAGACCCGCTATATGCCGAGTGGCGGTGCGGTCACCAATGTCAACCTGGCGACTTCCGAGACCTGGAAAGACAAGCAGACCGGCCAGCAGCAGGAGCGCACCGAGTGGCACCGGGTGGTGTTCTTCAACCGCCTGGCAGAGATCGCCGGTGAATACCTGCGCAAGGGCTCCAAGGTTTATATCGAGGGCTCCCTGCGCACCCGCAAGTGGCAGGACAAGAATACCGGCCAGGACCGCTATACCACCGAAATCGTCGCGAACGAGATGCAGATGCTGGACGGCCGTGGCGACCAGGGTGGCTATGGCCAGGGTATGGGCGGCCAGGGCATGGGCAACCAGGGCGGTTACGGCCAGCAGAACCAGGGTGGCGGTTTCCAGCAGGGGGGCGATCCCTATGCCCAGGGCAACCAGGGGCGTTCCGCACCCTCGTCGATGGCGCCGTCCAGCCAGCAGCCGGCCCAGCAGCCTTCAAGCCCGGCTCCGGCGGGTGGATTCGACAACAGTTTCGATGACGATATTCCCTTCTGATCCGAGAGCCCTGCGTGCCTGACTATCACACGGGTTACCAGCCGGACTCGGTTGCGGTTATCGGTGCCGGGAACTTCATCGACGGGCCGCTGCAGAAACGCCTGCAGCGGGTCGGTTTCCGCGTACAGCTGCTCGCACCTTCTGAGCTCGACCAGCTGCGCACCGGCGCCATCGTGATCAATGCAGCCTGCTGTGCCGGCAGTGATACCGCGGCGCAGGCCCTCCAGGTCTGTCGGGACCTGGCCGCTCGCGACGATTACAGCCACCTGGTGCATATTTCCTCTTATCAGGTATTCGCCGGCGGAGCGCGCAAGCGCTACGACGAGGACGACGAGCCCAATGCCGATTCGGACACTGGCCGGCACTGGCTGGCCTGCGAGGAGGCCCTGGCAGGCTGCAGGAACCTTACCATCCTGCGCTTTGGCTGGATGGTGGATCGCAGCGAGAATGCCCTTCTGGCGCGCGTACTGCGGGCCCTGCTCAGTCAACAGTCCATTGCGGTGGACGACGAGAGCCGCGGCAGCCCGGTAACCGTCGCCGATATGGTGCGGGTGATGGTGGCGGTGGTGCAGCAGCTGGCCAGCGGGGCCCCGCCGGCCGGTACCTACCATTACGGTGCCGCCGACAGCTGCACGGCACTGGAGTTTGCCCGGGAGGCAATTGAACGGGCCCAGTCCTTTCTCGATGAGGGCAGCCCGGTGGAGCCCGAGCCCCTGCCGGAACCCAGTGGCAACCGCAGTGCGGTGCTGGCCTCTGGCAAGTTGCGGGATGTGTTCGGGATCCAGCAGCGCAGCTGGCGCCAGGGGCTCACCCGCCAGGTGGAACTCTGGCTGGAGCGCCTGGGCAATGGACAGTGAGGCGATAGCGCCAGCCAGCCTGCCGGGCGGGCAACCAAAAAAGGGCGATCCGGTGGATCGCCCTTTTTTGTGGCCGCCGGAGCGGGGTGAACTGCTTTGGTCTCAGACCTTGTCGAACATCAGGCTGGCGTTGGTGCCGCCGAAGCCGAAGCTGTTGGACAGTACGCGCTGCAAGCCGGTATTGCGCAGTTCCGTGACCAGATCCATGCCCTCGGCCTGTTCATCGCGGTTCTCCACGTTGGCGGAAGCGGCGATAAAGTCGTTCTGCATCATCAGCAGGCAGTAGATCGCCTCCTGGACTCCGGCAGCACCGAGGGAGTGGCCGGTCAGGGACTTGGTGGAGGAGAAGGCCGGTACGGATTCCCCGAATACTTCGCGCATGGCCCTCAGTTCGGCGACGTCACCGACCGGGGTGGAGGTGCCGTGGGTATTGATGTAGTCGACCTTGCCCTCCAGCCCCTTGCCGTCCATGCCGCCCAGCGCCTGCTGCATGCAGCGCACCGCGCCCTCGCCGCTGGGGGCGACCATGTCATAGCCATCGGAGGTGGCGCCGTAGCCGGTCAGCTCCGCGTAGATGGTGGCACCGCGAGCCTTCGCATGTTCCATCTCCTCGAGCACCAGGCAGCCGCCGCCGCCGGCGATCACGAAACCATCGCGATCGGCATCATAGGGGCGCGACGCACGCTCGGGAGTGTCGTTGTACTTGCTGGAAAGGGCGCCCATGGCGTCAAACAGGTGAGTCAGGCTCCAGGCGAGTTCCTCGCCCCCACCGGCGAAGACGATGTCCTGCTTGCCCATCTGGATCAGTTCAGCGCCGTTGCCGATGCAGTGCGCACTGGTGGCACAGGCCGAGGAGATGCTGTAGTTGACACCCTTGATCTTGAAGGGGGTCGCCAGGCAGGCGGACACCGTGCTGCCCATCACCTGTGGCACGCGGAATGCTCCGACCCGGCGCACCCCTTTCTCCTTGAGGGTCTGCGCCGCGTCGATAATCGCGGCCGTGGAGGTGCCGCCGGAGCCCATTACGATACCGGTGCGCGGGTTGGAAATATCCTTGTCCTCGAGGCCCGAGGTGCGGATCGCCTCCTGCATGGCGATGTAGGCGTAGGCCGCCGAGTCGCCCATGAAGCGCAGGTGCTTGCGGTCGATATGATCCTTGAAGTCGATATCCACCGGCCCGGCTACCTGGCTGCGCAGCCCCAGTTCACGGTATTCCTCGTTGGCACGGATGCCGCTGCGGCCCGCCTTCAGTGAGGCGGTTACTGACTCGAGATCAGTCCCGATGCAGGAAGTGATGCCCAGTCCGGTGATGGCTACCCGTCGCATAAGTGGTCTCCAGTAATACTTTCCGGCAGTGTACGCTGTTATCGGTGTCCGGTTTGGTCCTGGCCGGACTTAAAAATTGTCCGTGCGGGTAAACAGCCCGACCCGAAGGTCCTTGGCAGTGTAGATCTGCCGGCCGTCCACAGATACGGAACCGTCGCCAATACCCATCACGAGCTTGCGCTCCACCAGGCGGCTCAGCTCGATATGGTAAGTGACTTTCTTGGCGGTCGGCAGGATCTGGCCGGTAAACTTCACCTCGCCACAACCCAGTGCGCGGCCCCGGCCGGGATTGCCTTTCCAGGCGAGGAAATAGCCCAGCAGCTGCCACATTGCATCCAGGCCGAGGCATCCCGGCATAACGGGATCGCCGGGGAAGTGGCAGTCAAAAAACCACAGGTCGGGCTGGATATCGAGTTCGGCGATCAGCTCGCCCTTGCCGTAGGCACCGCCGTCCTTGGAGATATGCGTGATGCGATCGAGCATCAGCATGTTGGGAGCGGGCAGTTGTGCGTTGCCCGGGCCGAACATCTCCCCGCGGGAGCAGGCCAGCAATTCTTCGCGGGAATAGCTGCTTTTCTGAACGAAGTTACTCATTTGGTCCCCGTGTTTGGGTGTTCACGCCACTCGGAGTGAGCGTTTTTGCAAGAGCGGGCATTCTAAAGTCTGGGGACAGGTTGTCCAGTCAGTCAGTGGTCTTTTTGTGACCATCGCTCGAGTTGCTGACTAGATTGCAGGGGGCGAACGCCGCAAATGCCCGGCCCTGCGGTGCCCGGGGCAGTCTCACGGCGGCGGTTGGCGAGTGAAGTGTGTAACCATAATATGGTAACTTGCCCCCCCGCGCGGGGACGCGAGTGAGAGCAAGCACATCTTTGGGGTCAGATAGTTGGGGTCAGGATGCTGAAAAAATGTCTCTTCCCGGTGGCCGGTTACGGCACCCGGTTTCTGCCGGCCACCAAGGCAATGCCCAAGGAGATGCTGCCCCTGGTCAACAAGCCGCTGGTCCAGTACGGCGTGGAAGAGGCGATCGAGGCGGGCCTGACCGAGATCGGTTTTGTGACCGGCAGGGGAAAGCGGGCCATAGAGGATCACTTCGATACCAATTTCGAGCTGGAGCACCAGGTTGCCGGGACTGGCAAGGAGCGCTACCTGGACTCGGTGCGCAACGTGATCGACCGGGCCAGCTTCTCCTATACCCGCCAGGGCGAGATGCGCGGCCTGGGCGATGCCATTCTCCAGGGCGAACGCCTGGTCGGCGATGCAGCATTTGGCGTGGTTCTCGCGGACGACCTGTGCCTGAACGACGACCTCGGTGTGATGGGGCAGATGGTGCAGCTGTACCAGCAGTTTCGCTGCAGCATCATTGCCGTGGAGGAGGTGCCACGGGAACAGATCCACAAGTTCGGCGTGATTGCCGGTAACGAGATCAAGCCCGGCCTGTACCAGGTGACGGATATGGTCGAGAAGCCCGCGGCGGAAGACGCCCCCAGCAACCTGGCCATTATCGGTCGCTATATCCTCACTCCCGATATCTTCGACCGGCTGCGCGAGACACCGCCGGGCAAGAATGGCGAAGTCCAGATCACCGACGCCCTCCTCGCCCAGGCACAGCGCGGCTGTGTGCTCGCCTATCGCTTCAAGGGGCGTCGCTTTGACTGCGGTTCTGTCGACGGGTTCGTCGAGGCAACTAACCACGTATACGAGCACATTTACCTGCCCGCGCAGGAAAATGAGGGGTGATTCCCCCCCAAAGAACAACAAGAGTTAACCAGTAAGAGATTTATCCATGACCGAACTGACCTGCTTCAAGGCTTACGACTTGCGCGGCCGTGTGCCGGATGAGCTTAATACCGATGTGGCTTACCGGGTGGGGCGCGCCTTTGCGCAGTTCCTCGGTGCGCGCCGGGTAGTAGTGGGGCACGATATTCGCCTGACCAGCGGCGAGCTTACCGACGCGCTCACAAACGGCCTGCGCGATGCCGGGGCCGATGTCTTCCATATCGGCGAGTGTGGGACCGAAGAGGTGTACTTCGCCACGTTTCACGGGGACTTCGACGGTGGTATCTGTGTCACCGCCAGCCACAACCCCATGGACTACAACGGCATGAAGTTTGTGCGCTCCGGCAGCCGCCCGATCAGCGGTGACACCGGTCTCAAGGACATCAAGCGGCTGGCCGAGGAAAATGATTTTGCCCCGGCGGGCAGTCGCGGCGAGCTGCAGCGCTACGAGCACCGCGCCGACTTCGTTAAGCACCTGCTGGGCTATGTTGACACCGCTGAGCTCAAGCCGCTCAAGCTGGTGGTCAATGCCGGCAACGGTGGTGCGGGCGCAGTCGTGGATGCCCTGGCCCCTCACCTGCCGTTCGAGTTCGTGCGGGTGCACCACGATCCGGATGGCAACTTCCCCAACGGTATACCGAATCCGCTGTTGCCGGAAAACCGGGAGTCCACATCCCGTGCCGTGAAGGAAAGCGGGGCGGATTTCGGTATCGCCTGGGACGGCGATTTCGATCGCTGTTTCTTCTTTGACGAGAATGGCGAATTCATCGAGGGTTACTACGTGGTGGGCCTGTTGGCGGAAGCCTTCCTCCTGAAAGAGCGTGGGGAGGCTGCCGGCGGCGAGAAGACAAAAATCGTGCACGACCCGCGCCTGACCTGGAATACCGTGGATATCGTGCGGGCAGCCGGTGGCGAACCGGTACAGAGCAAGACCGGCCACGCCTTTATCAAGGAGCGCATGCGCAAGGAAGATGCCGTTTATGGCGGGGAAATGAGTGCGCACCACTATTTCCGCGATTTCGCCTACTGCGACAGTGGCATGATCCCGTGGCTGCTGGTGGCGGAGCTGGTCAGCCGCAGCGGCAAGCCCCTGTCGCAGCTGGTGGGTGAGCGGATGGCCGCCTTCCCCTGCTCCGGCGAGATCAATTCCAGGGTGGACGACCCGGCGGTCCTGCTGGAAGCGGCCGAGGAGAAGTACGCCCCGGGCGCGGAGAGCGTGGAGCACGTGGATGGCCTGAGCGTTGCCTTTGCCGACTGGCGCTTCAACCTGCGCATGTCCAATACCGAGCCGGTGGTGCGGCTGAATGTGGAATCCCGCGGTGACACAGGCCTGATGCAGGAAAAGACCGAAGAACTGTTGCAGCTGATTCGCGGCTGACCTCCCGGTTGCCACAACCGCGGGCGACCATAAAAAAAGCGGCGCAGTGCGCCGCTTTTTTGTGCCCGGAAGCCGCCCCGCCTGCCTAGACCGAGCGCTCGATGGCAAAACTGGCCAGTTGCTGCAGGGCGGTCTTGTGCTCGCCCTCCGGGAGGAAGGCCAGTTGCTCGCGGGCCTCATCCACGGCCGCGCGCGCGCGGTCCATGGTGTAGTCGAGGGAGCCGCAGGATTCGATTGCCGCCACAATTTCCTCCAGGCGCTCTGCACTGCGTTGCTCGATAGCGCCGCGCACCAGTGCTGCCTGCCCGGCGGTGCCGTTGGCCATGGCGTGGATCAGCGGCAGGGTGGGCTTGCCCTCTGCCAGGTCATCGCCGACATTCTTGCCCAGTTCCTCCGCATTGCCGCGGTAATCCAGCGCGTCGTCCACCAGCTGGAAGGCCAGGCCCAGGTGGCGACCGTAGAGTTTCAGGGCAGTCCGCTCCGCCGGTGCACACTGCGCAAGCACCGCTGCTGTCTCGCAGGCGGCCTCGAACAGGGCGCCGGTCTTCTTGTGGATCACGGTCAGGTAGTTCTCCTCGCTGACCGCCGGATCGCCCGCGTTCACCAGCTGTTGCACCTCACCCTCGGCGATGGTGTTGGTGGTCTCCGACAGGATTGCCATGATGTCCATGTCCTGCAGCGCGACCATCATCTGGAAGGCGCGGGAGTACAGGAAGTCTCCCACCAGTACTGCCGGGGCATTGCCCCACTTTGCGTTGGCGGTCAGCCGGCCCCGGCGCCGCTCCGAGGTGTCCACCACGTCGTCGTGCAGCAGGGTGGCGGTATGGATGAACTCGATGATCGCCGCCAGGTCAATATGGTCGCGACCGCTGTAGCCGGCCGCCCGGGCGCAGAGCAGGACCAGCAGGGGGCGAAGGCGCTTGCCACCGGCCTCGACCAGGTAGTGGCCGATGTTCTCCACCAGGGGCACGTCCGAGTGCAGTTGGTCGAGAATACGCTGGTTGACCGCGGCGAAATCGTCGGCGGCGACCCGGTGAAATGGCAACATGCAAGGCTTCCTTATACTTCTGAATGAGCTGGGCGGTCTGGGTGACGCAAGGTCCCGGCCGGAGGGGCGGGCGGCCGCCAGCCGGCAGGAGGGCAGCTATTGTATCAATGTCCCGAATTGATTAGAATCTGCGCCCCGCTTTGGCTGGCTCCCTGTAGCCGGCGGCGGGACAGGTTTTACTCAGATTGAATACACGGCGCAAGCTCCCGAAATGCGGGGCAGTGACCGGATGGTTTCGACCAATCCGGGACGTCAGCCCGCTGCTTCGTGTCGTCCATCCCGGAGCATAGAGATATGTACGCTGTTATTGAGAGCGGTGGTAAGCAGCACCGCGTGGAAGAGGGCGAAGTTCTTCGCCTGGAGAAGCTGGAAGTCGCCACCGGCGAATCCATCGATTTTGACAAGGTGCTGATGGTTGTCGACGGTGACAGCATCAACATCGGCGCTCCGCTGGTCGACGGCGCCAAGGTAACTGCTGAAGTGGTAAACCACGGCCGCGGCGAAAAGGTGAAGATCATCAAGTTCCGCCGTCGCAAGCACTCCATGAAGCGTCAGGGCCACCGTCAGTGGTACACCGAAGTTAAAATCACTGGCATCAAGGCATAAGCAGAGGAGTAACGACTCATGGCACACAAGAAAGCTGGCGGTAGTACGCGCAACGGTCGCGATTCCGAAAGTAAACGCCTGGGCGTGAAGCGCTTTGGCGGCCAGTCTGTACTGGCAGGCAACATCATCGTGCGTCAGCGCGGCACCAGGTTCCACGCCGGTGTCAACGTTGGCATGGGCAAGGACCACACCCTGTTCGCTACCGCGGACGGCGTCGTGAAGTTCGAGGTGAAGGGCCCCAACAACCGCAAGTACGTTTCCATCGAAACTGCCTGAGCGATTGTCTGACCCGATCCGAAAAGCCCCGCCCTGAGCGGGGCTTTTTCGTTGTACGGCTGGTTCCCCGTGCCGCTGGGCCGCCGGAACCCGTCCCGCAGGTTACACTGCGATTGAGAGAAGCAACCGCTGCGGCGGTGGAGAGAGCATGAAATTTGTCGATGAGGCGCCCATCTACGTCAAGGCCGGTAATGGTGGCAACGGCTGCCTGAGTTTCCGGCGGGAAAAATTTGTCGAAAAGGGCGGGCCCGACGGCGGTGACGGCGGGGATGGCGGTTCGGTCTACCTGGAGGCCGACGAGTCCCTCAATACCCTGGTGGACTATCGTTACCAGCCCCGCTACAGCGCGAGCAGCGGCGAGCCGGGGCGCGGCCGCAACTGTACCGGCGCCAAGGGCGAGGACCTGGTGCTCAAGGTGCCGGTGGGTACAACCATCATCGATGTGGATACCGGCGAGACCCTGGGCGATATGACTGCGGCTGGTGAGCGCCTGCTGGTGGCCCAGGGCGGTTGGCACGGCCTGGGCAACACCCGCTTCAAGTCCAGTACCAACCGTGCGCCGCGCCAGACCACCAAGGGGACCCCCGGCGACGAGCGCAACCTCAAGCTGGAGCTCAAGGTGCTTGCGGACGTGGGCATGCTGGGCCTGCCGAATGCCGGCAAGTCCACTTTTATCCGCGCCGTATCAGCTGCCAAACCCAAGGTGGCGAACTATCCATTTACCACCCTGGTTCCCAACCTGGGAGTGGTGAAGGTGCAGAAGCACCGCAGTTTCGTCATCGCCGACATCCCGGGCCTGATCGAGGGTGCGGCAGAGGGGGCCGGGCTCGGTATCCGCTTCCTCAAGCACCTCACCCGTTGCCGGGTGCTGCTGCACCTGGTGGACCTGGCCCCGTTTGACGGTTCCGACCCGGTGGAGAATGCCCGCGCGATCGAGGGCGAACTGGCATCCTTCAGTCCCACCCTGGCCGGGCGCGAGCGCTGGCTGGTGCTGAACAAGACCGACCTGGTGCCGGCAGGAGAGCTGGAGCAGCGCTGTAGCGAGATTGTGAATGCGCTGGGCTGGGAAGGGCCGGTGTTCCGGGTGGCGGCCATCCGCGGCGAGGGTACTGCGGAGCTGGCCGGGCGCCTGATGGACTACCTGGAAGAGCGTCGCGCGGCCGAGGAGGCGGACCCGGAGCTGGCCGAGGCCGAGCTGGAGGCGCAGCGACAGATGCAGCGCGAGGCGCGTGCGCGTATCGAGGAGGTGCGCGAGTCCCAGCGCGCGCGGCGGCGGGGCGACAAAGGCCAGGCTGGCGATGACGACGACTGGGACGACGATGACCATGACGTCGAGATAGAATACCGGCGTTGACCACTGCGACCGGTTCCACCGGTCATTGTAACTTCTCGCCGGCCCGCTGGGCCGGACCGGCGTGTCTGGCCCCTGCGGGCCGTGTCAGGGGGAGGGGAATCCGTGCAAGCTCGGCAAAAGCTCGCCGCCAGCCGGCGCTGGGTGATCAAGATAGGCAGCGCGCTGTTGACCGACAACGGCCGTGGGGTCAATCGCGAGGCAATTTCACGCTGGGCCGCCGAGATGGCCGGGCTGCGCGAAGCGGGCATTGAGGTCCTGCTGGTGTCCTCTGGCGCCGTGGCCGCCGGCATGGATCGTCTGGGCTGGCGCCGCCGGCCGGAGTCCATCCACCAGCTGCAGGCGGCCGCCGCCGTCGGCCAGAGCCACCTGGTGCAGGTTTACGAGCAGGCCTTTGGCCACTTCGGCTGCCCCACGGCGCAGATCCTGCTCGATCACGACGACCTCTCCAATCGCACCCGCTACCTCAATGCGCGCAGCACCCTGCGCACGCTGCTCTCCCTGGGGGCGGTACCCATCGTCAATGAGAACGACACTGTGGTCACCGACGAGATTCGCTTCGGTGACAACGACACCCTGGCGGCGCTTGTGGCCAACCTGGTGGAGGCGGACGCGCTGCTGATCCTCACCGATGCCGATGGCCTCTTCACGGAGGATCCGCGCGATAACCCGGCCGCGACACTGATCCACGAGGCATCCGCCGCCGATCCCTCCCTGGCCGCCATGGCCGGGGGCTCCCGTAGCGGCCTGGGTCGCGGCGGCATGAGCACCAAGGTGCGCGCGGCACAGCTGGCGGCCCGCTCCGGGGCGGCTACGGTCATTGCCGGCGGCGCTGTGGACGGTGTCATCCGGCGCGTCTGTGCCGGCGAGCAGCTGGGTACCCTTTTGCAGCCGGACGCCGACCCGATGACTGCCCGCAAGCGCTGGCTGGCGGGCCAGCTGCAGCTGCGCGGCAGCCTGTTCCTGGACCCCGGGGCCGAGAGAGCCCTGCGGGACCAGGGCAAGAGCCTGTTGGCCGTGGGGGTAACCGGCGTGGAGGGGCGCTTCCATCGCGGTGAGCTGGTGGCCTGCCGCAATGGGGCGGGCGAAGAGGTGGCGCGGGGGCTGGTGAACTACGACAGTGCCGAGGTGGCCAGGATAGTCGGCCAGCCGTCAGAGCGGTTTGCCGAGTTGCTGGGGTATCGGGATGACGATGAGCTCATTCATCGCGACAACCTTATCCTGCAGGGCCGGTAGGGGCCTGCCCGGCGGTGGGTCGCCATGGGGCTGTGTGGTCCGGAAACAAAAAAGCCCCGCTATTGCGGGGCTTTTTTGTATTCGCTGAAGGCGAGATCAGGCAGCCAGGGCCTTGATCTGGGCGTTCAGGCGGCTCTTGTGACGAGCGGCCTTATTCTTGTGAATAATGCCCTTGTCGGCCATGCGGTCGATGACCGGCACTGCTTCTGCGTAGGCGGTCTTGGCTTTTTCCGCATCACCTGCATCGATGGCTGCAACTACCTTCTTGATGTAGGTGCGCACCATGGAGCGCAGGCTGGCGTTGTGATTGCGGCGCTTGTCGTTCTGGCGCGCGCGTTTCTTCGCTTGAGGTGAGTTGGCCACCGGTTGCTCCTGTTGGAATCTCTGAAAATCTGTTACTAACGGGCCGGGGCCCGATCGGGACGCGACATTATCCCCACCGTTGGTTGTTTGTCAACCGGTTCTCCGCGACCCGCGGGTGTTGTGCCGTCAGCTGTTTTGCCCCTCCCGGCGGCCGCTGGCGCCGCCGGGATTCACGGGCAGGTGCAGGGTAAAGACCACCCCGCTGCCATCGGGCCGATCGGCGGCCTCCAGCCGGCCACCGTGAAAGTCGGCAATCAGCCGTGCAATGTGTAGCCCCAGCCCCAGGTGTCCGGCCCGGCCAGCGTCCTCCCGCACTGAAACCAGTGAGTCGAAAAGCTTGTGGGTGAAGCCCCGGGGTAGCAGGGGGCCGTCGTTACTCACCGATATCCGATAGCCGGACGCCACCCGTTCGAGCCGCAGCCGGATCTCGCTGTCCTCGGGGGCAAAGCTGACGGCGTTGTCCGCCAGCTTGTCCAGCAACTGGGCCAGCAGCTCCGGTGCGCCACAGTAGGCTTGCGGCCCGTGCGGGCGGTCCAGGGTGAAGCGGTATCCCGGGTGGGCGTCGCGGTAGCTCTCGGCCAGTACCTGCAGCAGGTCCGCCAGGTCGAATTCCTCCCGGTTGCGTTCGGCGGGCTCCTCCTCGGCACGGCGGATGCTGGCCTCCAGGTGGCTGGCGGCGGCGAGGCTGTTGAGGATGCCGGACAGCCGGCTGCTGCCCTCCAGCGCGCGTTCGGCGTAGCGCCGGCTGTCGGGGTCCAGCTCGCCGGCGCTGAGGTTGTCCAGCGAACCGCGCACCACCGCCAGCGGTGTGCGCAGCTCGTGCGAGAGCTTGCTGGCCAGGGTGCGCAGGTACTGGTGGTACTGGTCCAGCTCCTGCAGCAGGCTGGCGAAGGCGCGGTTCAGCGCGCCCAGCTCGTCGTTCATCCGTGCCCTGGGGAAATCCCCCCGCAGCCGTCCGCTGGCATCCACCGCGTTGCGGGCCGCGCGATGCAGGCGGCGAATCCGCCACGACAGCCAGCTCGCATAACCCAGCAACAGCAGCAGGGCGCCGCCGGCCGCGGCGGAGGAAACCAGCCATAGCTGGTAGGCGGCGGACTGTGTCAGTTCCTGCAGCGAATCGCCGGATTGCAGGGCGATGACGCGTCCCAGTAACGGGCGCTCGACGATAGCGTCGGCGCGGGTAATTACCGGCACGCTGGCGGCGCCGATACGGGTCTCCCGCGGGCCGCGGTACCACTGCTGTACGGTCTCGCGGCCCCGTGCCAGGGCTGGGCCCAGCCCGCCCGCAGGTATGCTAGGCAGGGGGCTGCCGGCCAGCAACTGCCGGTGAACCCAGTTGCGCAGCCAGTGCTGGCGCGCGAGCGCCTCGCCGCTGTCCCGGGCGCCGGTGCTGGCGAGGCGGTAACCCTCCTGGTCGACCACCACCAGCTGCAGGTGTGGCCGGGCGAAGTGTTCCAGCTCTTCCTGCAATGCGGGCAGCGGCTGCACCAGGCGGCCCGGGCGGCCGTCTGCCGGCAGCGTGCTGGCGCGCCTCTCCGGTGGCCCGCCGTCACTGGTCGCGCGATCGATCACGGCAATGGCGAATTCGCCGTCGGTGAGCCCGTAGGGCAAGACCAGTTCCAGCTGGTAGCCGTCTGCAGAAGTGGTCCAGCGACCGCGCAGGCGCAGATCGCGCCGGGCTGCCCCGCGACGGGCGTCGCGCCACACGGCGCTGGCGTTACCCTGGCTGGCCACGGGCAGGGTGTAGTGGCGCCCGCCGGTATGGATCTCCACGGCGTCGCCACTGGCTACCAGGCCGGTGCGGGGGTCGTGGTAGGCAGGGCTGTCATCGGCCACGGTGAGCAGCAGGTAAACGCGATCGCCGGCACGGCCCATGGTCACCTGGGCCAGGGGCTGGCCGTCTGCCCCGCTGAGCTCGCGCGGCGGCAGTCGCCACGCGCGCCAGTCGTCGCCGTACCCATCCAGCAGGGGTGGCTGCGGCAGCGGGTGCAGGTAGAACTGGGCCCCGGGCGGGCGGCCCGGACGAGCGGTATCCGGGGCGATCAGCCGGGGGGCGCTGGCGAGGCGTGCGGCCACGGCGCTGGCCGTTGCCTCCAGGGCCTGCATCTGGCCCTGGGACAGGGCGCTGTCCACCTGGCGTAGGTACTGGCAGCCGGCCCACGGCAGTGCCAGGGCGAACAGGCTGACCAGCAGCAGTTGGCGGCGCAGTTTCACAGTCGGGGCTCCAGTGGCGGCAGTCGTGGCGGGCGCTCAGCAGCTCAGGGCTGCCAGCGGTAGCCCATGCCGTAGGCGGTGGCAATGGCATCAAAGGCCGGGTCCACGGCCTGGAACTTGCGCCGGATGCGCTTGACGTGGGAAGTGATGGTGTTGTCGTCGAGCACCACGCGGGCCGCCTCCATCAGCTGGCCGCGTGTCTTTACATGGCCGGGGCGCCGGGCCAGCGCGTGGATAATCCAGAACTCGGTCACCGTCAGGTCGATGGTCTCCCCCTTCCAGTGGCACTGCAGGCGTGAAATATCCAGCGACAGGTCGCCCTGGTTGAGCTGCTCGCCCTCGTCGGCCTGGTCGCGGAGCACACTGACGCGCCGCAGCAGGGCGCTGATGCGGGCCTGCATGTGCGGCAGGGATATATCCTTGGTCAGGTAATCGTCCGCCCCCAGCCGCAGGCCCGAAATGATGTCGAGTTCCGAATCCCGTGCAGTGAGGAACAGGATGGGCAGGGTCGGCGCCATCGCGCGCAGCTCCCGGCAGAGCTCGAAGCCGCCCTCGATCTCAGGTCCCAAGCCAACGTCGATCACCGCCAGGTCGGGAAGCCGCTGGCGGAAAGCCTCGATCGCCTCGGCGCGGGCGCTGTAGAGGTTGACCGCGTATCCGGTCCGGCGCAGGGCATCGCGGTAGTTCTCCGCGATGGCCCGCTCGTCTTCGACAATGGCGATGGTGGCTGTCATGCGGTTTCTGCTCGCTGGCTGGCTGATGGTGGTTGCGGCCCTGATCATGCCGTAAAGCGGCGCACATGCCAAAAAAGCGGGCCGCGTGGCCCGCAAGGTATGGAGAGGCTTGTCGGTCGGGAGGGCGGGGCGCCGGATGCGGCGCGGGCCTCAGAAGTGTCCTGCCACGGCGTCCGGCAGCTGGAAGTAGATATCCACCCGGCGCTCCATGGCGTAGGCGTCAGTGTCCCCCCGGGTCGCCTGGGAGTAAGTCGAGCCCATGGCGCGCCGGCTGATGCGCGCCGGGTCGATGCCCTGCTCCTGCAGTGCCCGCTGTACGCTCAGGGCGCGCTGGTCAGACAGTACGTTGTTGTAGCCGTCCGTGCCGCGGGGATCGGCACGTCCCTCGAGCTGGACCTGCAGGTCCGGGTGGCGACGCAGGAAGTCAGCCAGTGCGGCGACCTGCGCCAGCTGGCTCTCCTGCAGCCGGTCTTCACCGGTAGAGAACAGCAGCTGGAATTGAAGCGAATCCAGGGCAAGCGTGCTGGCGTCATTGGCTGACGTTCGTGCCGCGTCCAGTTGTTGCGCCAGGTCGCCCAGCTCGGCGCGGCTCGCGCTCAGTTGTGTTGCCAGCATGTCTGCCTCTTCTGCTTGTCTTATCTGTTCGCCGAGCCAGGCGCCGCCAAGCGCGCCGGCGATAAACCCGACCGGCCCGCCCACTGCAGCGCCCGCCACGGCGGCGCCGGTAAAGACAGTGGCCTGCTTGGCCGGAGTCAGCTTCGATCCCTCAGGTGCCTGCGGCTGCCCCTGTGCGCCAGTGGCGATCAGGGAGGCCAGGGTTACAGCCATCATTGCCTTTTTCATTGTCCTTTCTCCTTGCGATTGTCCAGTCTCGTCTCGGTTGTGGCCGCGCCCGTATGCGGCCGGTCGAGACTTATTGAACTATCGCAAGGAGGCACCGCCGTGGCAGTCACGTGGCCAATAGCGGTGCAATTGTGGCGAATTATGGCCGCGCCGGCGGATCAGCGATGCAGTCTTTTGTAGCGGTGATCCCGCGGCGTCTCGATGCGGACGCGCACGCGGGGAGGGCGGGGCCCAAGCACTACCGCGACATACAGCAAAACTGCCAGCGCAAGAGCAATAATCAAGGCGTTCAACGTCATCCGTCATCTCCTCGCGCTGTTTTTTCCTTGCAGCGCGCCACAATCTCACTTCGAGTATAGTTTGCCGTCACCGGACGGGTAGTAACATACAGACAATTCCACCCGCCCCAGCGCCGCAATGAATTGCGGTAGACTTGCCGGCCACGACACCCAGCCAACGCCAGGAGCCGACACTTGTCCCAGTCCAGCACCGATAACCAGCCCCCCAAGTCCGGCGCTGCCCGCCTGTTGCGGGGCAGCAGTGTGGTGGGCGGTGCAACCATGCTGTCCCGGGTCATGGGACTGGCGCGCGACATGGTGCTGGCTAGGTTCGCCGGTGCCGGCGACGCCGCCGATGCCTTTTTTGTTGCTTTCAAGATCCCCAATTTCTTTCGCCGCCTGTTCGCCGAGGGCGCCTTCGCCCAGGCGTTCGTGCCTGTGCTGGCGGAGTATCGCCAGAAGGGGGGGCTGGCTGCTGCGCGGGAGCTCAACGACCGCGTGGCCGGTGCGCTCGGCGGGGCGCTGCTGCTGTTTACCCTGTTCGGTGTGCTCTGCGCCCCGCTGATCACCGGGATTTTCGCGTTCGGGTGGTGGTGGGACGGCAGTGAGCGGGAAAAGTTCGCCCTGGCCAGCGATATGCTGCGGGTGACTTTCCCCTACCTGATGCTGATTTCGCTGGCCGGCTTCTCCGGTGCCATTCTCAACAGTTTCGACCGGTTTGCGGTGCCAGCGCTGACGCCGGTGTTCCTGAACCTGGTGCTGATCGCGGCAGCCACGGTGGCGAGCGGCTGGTTTGAGCCGCCCATTATGGCGCTGGCCTGGGGGGTGCTGGCCGCCGGCGTGGTGCAGCTGCTGTTCCAGCTGCCGTTCCTTGCGCGGCAGGGGCTGTTGCCGCGACCGCGCTGGGACTGGCACTACCCAGGGGTGCGCAAGATCCTGCGGCTGATGGCCCCGGCCATATTCGGCGTGTCCGTGACCCAGATCAGCCTGGTGCTGGATACGGTGCTGGCCTCTTTCCTGCCCACCGGCAGCGTGTCCTGGCTCTATTTTTCCGATCGCCTGACCGAGTTGCCCCTGGGGGTGTTCGGCGTGGCGGTGGGGACGGTGATCCTGCCGGCGTTGTCGCGGCACCATGCCGGCGGCGATCCGCGCCTGTTCCGGCATACGCTCGACTGGGCGCTGCGCAGTGTCACCCTGATCTCCCTGCCGGCGGCGCTGGCCCTTGTGGTGCTGGCCGAGCCGCTCCTGACCACGCTTTTCCAGTACGGTCGCATGGAGCCGCGGGACATGGAGATGGCGGCCTGGTCGCTGCGCGCCTATGCCCTGGGCCTGTTGTCCTTCATGTTAATCAAGGTGCTGGCGCCGGGCTATTTCGCCCGCCAGGACACCTACACCCCGGTGCGTTTCGGCCTTATCGCGATCAGTGCCAAGATGGTGCTCAGTCTCGCCTTCGTGTTGCCTCTGCATCACTATTTCCGCCTCGGTCATATGGGGCTGGCGCTGGCAACCGCGGCCCAGGCCGCCATCAATGCCTGGTTGTTGTACCGGGGGCTGCGCCAGGGTGATTTCTACCGCCCGGAGCCGGGCTGGCGCGGTTACCTGCTGCGCCTGGCCCTGGCCAGCCTGGCCATGATTGCCGTACTGGCAGTGGGCCTCTATTTCTGGCCGCAATGGGAAGACTGGAGCTGGTGGCAGCGGGGCTGGCGGATGGCGGTCATGGTCGGCGCCGGCGCCGGTACTTACGGGGTGATCCTGCTGCTGTCCGGCCTGCGCCCGCGGCACTTCCGCGCGATCAGCGACTGATCCCGGCCCGGCTGGCGGCGTCCGCGCCCACTGACCGGCCCCCGCGAATCCGGTATACTGCGGCGCTCGATTTTGTGACCATGGAGAGTGGAGCATTGGCCGCCGAGCGCGAACTGATCCGCGGGTTGCACAACCTGCTTCCCCGCCACCGGGGCTGTGTGGCCACCATCGGGTCTTTCGATGGTGTGCACCGCGGGCACCAGGCGATCATCGCGCAGCTGCGCCAGCGCGCGCGCGAGCGAAACCTGCCGTCGGTGGCCATCATCTTCGAGCCGCAGCCGCACGAGTTCTTTTCCGGTGAGAGGGCCCCGGCTCGGCTGATGCGCTTCAAGGAAAAGGTGCTGGCACTGTTCGATGCCGGTGTGGACCGGGTCCTGTGCCTGCAGTTCAACGAGCGACTGCGCAGTCTCAGCGCGGAAGCGTTTATCCGGCGTATTCTTGTGGATGGCCTGGGTATCGATCACCTGGTGGTGGGCGATGATTTCCGCTTCGGCTGTGATCGCAGTGGCGATTACAGGCTGCTGCAACAGGCCGGCGCCCTGCACGGGTTCTCGGTGGAAGACACCGCGACACTCGAGATCGAGGGGGAGCGGGTCAGCAGCACTCGCATCCGTGGCGCGCTGCAGGAGGGGGATTTTGCCCTGGCCGAGTCCTTGCTGGGCAAGCCCTACCGGATCACCGGGCGCGTCGCGCGGGGGCGGGCGCTGGGGCGCCAGCTGGGGGCGCCGACGGCCAATGTGCGCCTGCACCGGTATCGCTCTCCGTTAGTGGGCGTTTACACCGTGCGGGTGTCTGCCACCGATGGCGGCGAGCTCGCCCCCGGGCGCAGGCGCCTGGACGGGGTGGCCAACGTGGGCTTTCGCCCGACCGTGGAGGGCGAGGGCGCGCAGCCGCTGCTGGAGGTCAACCTGTTCGATTTCGAGGGAGATCTCTATGGCCGTGAGCTGGCAGTGGAGTTCTGCCACAAGTTGCGCGATGAGGAGAAATTCGAGTCGCTGGAGGCGCTGCGACAACAGATAGCCCGGGACATCCTCGATGCCCGCGCCTGGTTTGCCGAGCACCCCCGCGGGCTGGAATAACAGGGGCTGCAATATGCCCATTTGCCCTGGTATGGGCACTGGCCGTGGCGCTGTCGCCACCGCAATACAACCGACTTTCAAGGCTGGAGCCGAAGTAGATACCCGATGACCGATTACAAAGCGACTCTGAACCTGCCGGCAACGGATTTCCCCATGCGCGGCAACCTGCCGCAGCGGGAGCCCCAAACCCTCAAAAAGTGGCAGGAGGGCAAGCTCTACGAAAAGATCCGCGCGGCCCGCGCCGGGCGCGAGCAGTTCATCCTGCACGACGGCCCGCCCTATGCCAATGGCGATATCCATATCGGCCACTCGGTCAACAAGATCCTCAAGGACATCATCGTCAAGTCGAAGACCCTGAGCGGCTTCGATGCCCCCTATGTGCCCGGCTGGGACTGCCACGGGCTGCCCATCGAGCACCGGGTGGAGAAGAAGGTCGGCAAGGCCGGCGCCAAGGTGGATCACAAGACTTTCCGGCAGAAATGCCGTGATTACGCCGCGAAACAGGTCGAGGGGCAGAAGAAAGACTTCATCCGCCTGGGGGTGTTCGGTGAGTGGGACAACCCCTACCGGACCATGGATTACCAGTTCGAGGGCGATATCATCCGCGCCCTCGGCCGCATCGTGAAAAACGGCCACCTGGCGCGTGGCTTCAAGCCGGTCTACTGGAGCGTGGTGGGCGGCTCGGCCCTGGCCGAGGCCGAAGTCGAGTACCAGGACAAGACCTCGTTTTCCATCGACGTGTGCTACCCGGTCACCGAAGAGACGGCACTGGCGATCGCCGATGCCGCCGGTGGCCACGGCGGCGATGGCCCGCTGTCGGTGGTGATCTGGACCACCACCCCCTGGACCCTGCCGTCCTCCCAGGCGGTGTCGGTCAATGCCGAGCTGGAGTACGTGGTGGTGCAGGTTGGCGAGCGCCGCCTGCTGGTGGCCGAGGACCTGAAAGATGCGGTGCTCGGTCGCGCGGGGCTCGAGGGCGAGGTCGTCGGGCATATCCGCGGCGCGGCCCTGGAGCACCTGAAGGTCAGGCACCCCTTCTACGACAAGGAACTGCCCCTCGTGCTGGGAGACCATGTCACCACCGACGCGGGTACCGGCTGCGTACACACCGCCCCGGACCATGGCCCGGACGATTTCCTGGTGGGCAAGCACTACGGGATCGAAACCCTGAACTACGTGGACGACAACGGCGTCTTCCGCGAGAGTGTACCCATCTTCGCTGGCGACCACGTCTACAAGGTGGACGAGAAAATCGTCGACCTGCTGAAGGAAAAGGGCGTACTGCTGCACCAGGACAAGCTGGTCCACAGCTATCCGCACTGCTGGCGCACCAAGACGCCGCTGATCTACCGCGCCACTCCGCAGTGGTTTATCAGCATGCAACAGAACGACCTGCTGGACCATGCGCAGAAGGCCGCCGACGCGGTGGAGTGGATCCCCGGCTGGGGCAAGGCGCGCATCGATGCGATGCTGGATGCCAGCCCGGACTGGTGTATCTCCCGCCAGCGCACCTGGGGTGTGCCCATCGCGTTGTTTGTCCATAAGGAGACCCACGAGATTCACCCGGACACCCCGGCGCTGATGGAAAAGGTCGCGGAGCGCGTGGACGCGGAGGGGATGGACGTATGGTTCGAGCTGGATCCGGCCGAGCTTCTCGGTGACGATGCCGCGCACTACCAGAAGGTGACTGACACCCTGGATGTATGGTTCGACTCGGGTGTTACCCATTTCGCGGTGCTGGCGCGACGCGACGGCCTGCGCTTCCCTGCGGATCTATACCTGGAAGGGTCGGACCAGCACCGCGGCTGGTTCCAGTCGTCCCTGAAGACGTCGATCGCCATCAACGACTGCGCGCCCTACCGCCAGGTACTGACCCACGGTTTCACCGTCGACGCCCAGGGCCGCAAGATGTCCAAGTCCATCGGCAACACGGTGGCGCCGCAGGACGTGATCAACAAGCTCGGCGCCGATGTGCTGCGACTGTGGGTGGCAGCGACGGATTTCAGCGGCGAGATGGCGGTCTCCGACGAGATCCTCAAGCGCACCGCGGACTCCTACCGCCGCCTGCGCAATACCGCGCGTTTCTTCCTGTCCAACCTGGCTGGGTTCAACCCGGAAAATGACCTGCTGCCGGCCGAAGACCTGCTGGCGCTGGACCGCTGGGCGCTGGACAAGGCGGAGCGATTGCAGGACGAGATCGTCATGGCCTATGACAAGTACCAGTTCCACCAGATCTACCAGAAGCTGCACAACTTCTGCGTGGTGGAAATGGGCGGTTTCTACCTGGATATCATCAAGGATCGCCAGTACACCACCAGGGCAGATAGTGTCGCCCGCCGCTCGGCGCAGACGGCGCTCTACCATATCGTCCAGGCCTTCGTGCGCTGGATTGCCCCGATCCTGAGTTTCACCGCCGACGAGCTGTGGCAGTTTATCCCGGGCGAGCGCGGCGACACCGTGTTCACCGAGGAGTGGTACCCGCTGCCGAAACTGCCGGCGGATGCCGCGATGGGCGCGGATTACTGGGCGGACATTGCCCGGGTGAAGACGGCGGTCAACAAGGTGCTCGAGGAGCAACGCGGGACGGGCAATATCGGTGGCTCGCTGCAGGCAGCGGTGACCCTTTACGCCGACAACGGGCTGCGCGAGAAGCTGCTGGAACTGCAGGACGAGCTGCGTTTCGTGCTGATCTGTTCCTCCACCTCGGTGCAGCGCCTGAGTGACGCCGCCGGCGCCCACGAGACGGAACTCGAGGGATTGAAGGTCGACGTGCGCAAGGTGGAGCACCCGAAGTGCGCGCGCTGCTGGCACTACCGCGCTGACGTGGGTGCAGATCCCCGGCATCCGGAGATCTGCGGGCGCTGCGTGGAGAATGTGGAAGGTGCCGGTGAGGAGCGTCACTATGCCTAAGTTCGCGGGGCATAAGCTCACCGGCCATCCCTGGCGCTGGTACTGGCTGGCCCTGGCAGTGATCGCGATGGATATTGCCACCAAGGTCTGGGCCGTGGGCGAATTCCGGGCGGGGCCGCCCTTCCAGATCATTCCCGGCCTGCTCCAGTTCACTTACGCGGAGAATTACGGTGCGGCGTTCAGCTTTCTCGCCGATGCGGGCGGCTGGCAGCGCTGGTTTTTCGGCGTGGTGGCGGTAGGCTTCAGTATTATGGTGATCGTCTGGTTGTGGCGGCTTCCTGCCAGCAAGCGCTGGGAGCCCTTCGCCCTCGGACTGATCCTCGGCGGGGCGCTGGGCAATCTCTGGGACCGGATGGTGTTGGGCTATGTGCGGGACTTTATTTCCGTTTACTACAACACCTGGAGCTTCCCTGTGTTCAATGTGGCCGACATGGCAATCAGTGTCGGTGCCGCCATGCTGGTGATCGAGCTGCTGTTCTTCAGTGATAGCGACGAAAACGGCGAGCAAGTGGCCGGCCACCCCGGTAAAGACGCAAAGAAGAGCGCGGAAACCCAGAAGTCATGAGTAACAATGTAATCGGCGAGCACAGCCGCGTCACCCTGCACTTTAGCCTGAAGCTGGATGACGGCACGGAAGTGGATTCCACTTTCAAGGGCGATCCCGCTTCTTTTTCGGTCGGCGACGGCAGCCTGCTGCCGGGTTTCGAAAAAGCGCTGTTCGGCCTGGAGGCCGGCGATGAGGCGGAAATCGAGATCCCGCCGGAGGCTGGTTTTGGCCAGCGCAACCCCGCCAATATCCAGAAAGTGCGCCGGGACCACTTCTCCCCGGACATTGAGCTGGAGCCCGGGCTGGTGGTGTCCTTCGATAACGGCAGCGGGGAACTGCCCGGCGTGATCCGGGAAGTTGGTGACGAAGAGGTGGAAGTGGATTTCAATCATCCCCTGGCGGGGCAGACCCTGACCTTCCATGTGAAAATCATTGAAGTGGCATCGGTGAACTGATGACTGAAATACGCCTTGCCAATCCGCGCGGCTTCTGTGCCGGTGTGGACCGGGCCATCGACATCGTCAATCGTGCCCTCGACGTGTTCGGGGCTCCCATCTACGTGCGCCACGAAGTGGTGCACAACAAGTTCGTGGTCGACACCCTGCGTGAGCGCGGCGCTGTGTTCGTGGATGAATTGTCCGAGGTGCCCGACGATGTGATCGTCATTTTCAGTGCCCACGGGGTCTCCAGGGCGGTGCAGCACGAGGCGGAGCAGCGCGGCCTCAGGGTCTTCGACGCTACCTGCCCGCTGGTGACCAAGGTGCACATGGAGGTGAGCAAGTTCAGTCGCGACGGCAGCGAGTGCATCCTGATCGGCCACAACGGCCACCCGGAAGTGGAAGGCACCATGGGCCAGTATGACACCAGCGGCGGCGGTGCCATCTACCTGGTCGAGGATGAAGAGGACGTGGCGCGCCTGCAGGTGAAAGACGAGAGCAACCTGAGTTTCGTCACCCAGACGACCCTGTCCATGGACGACACCGCCAAGGTCATCGATGCCCTGCGTGTGCGATTCCCCGAAATCCGCGGTCCGCGCAAGGACGACATCTGTTATGCCACCCAGAACCGCCAGGACGCCGTCCGGCAGCTGGCGCTGGAGAGCGACCTGGTGCTGGTAGTTGGCAGCCCCAACAGCTCCAACTCCAACCGCCTGCGGGAGCTGGCCGAGCGCTGTGGCGCATCCGCCAAGCTGGTGGACGGCGCGGGGGATATCGATCCCGCCTGGATCGAGGGCAAGCAGCGTATCGGCATTACCGCCGGGGCATCGGCGCCCGAGGTGCTGGTGCAGGGCGTGGTAACACGGCTGCAGGAGCTGGGCGCGAAATTGCCGCAGGAGATGAGCGGGCGGGAGGAAAACATCAGTTTCTCCCTTCCCAGGGAGCTGCGTTAACCTCCAACGTGCAGGAATAGCCCCGCTTGCCACACGCCCGTAGCGTAACGCTGATGATGGGCGGCGAGAACAGGGCGGCTAACAGTCATCCAGCCTGCTCGAGCGCAGGCGCCCGCTTGGTGCCAGTGTCAGGGCGCGGCCGCCAGTGCCTTCGGTCGGACATATCCTGAAGGTGCCCATCTGCAGCGCGCCGTTCACGCGGCGGCTCACGCCGGTGCCAATAAATGATACATAGCTGCCGGCCGGGTCGTTCCAGCTGATGCTGACCGACTCCAGCGCGGGTCCGCTGAATATCAGCAGCTCAGCACCGTCACGCAGCCCGTTACTATTGATATCTGCAAATGCCTCCCATCCCGCTTCCCAGCTGCCGCGACTTCGCAGCGTCACCCGCTGGTTGCGGGACAGGGCGGTTGCGCGGGCCAACTGTATGGCAGACTGCAGTTCTTCCGTCGTCGCGCTTACCCGTGTCTGCTGCACCTGCCGTGAAAATCCCGGCGCACCGAGGGCAAGCAATATTGACAGTATCGCTAGCGTGACCAGTAGCTCGAGCAGCGTAATCCCACGCTGCAACATGATTCCCCTCCCTGGGTCCCCCTGAAAAGTATCAGAGCATCGACCGCTCACTCCGGTTCTATGCCCGCCTGTCGGATGCCTCTAGTTCCTGAGGAGGCGGTTTAGGTAAGCTTCGGACGACTATACCCCCGCATCGATTGTGCATCTACCGCTCTGGCGGGGGAGAACACGTGAAACAAGCCAGCCTGCGCTGGCCGTGGAAGGATAAGAAATAATGCTGTGCATCCAGGCGAGAAAAGTCCCGGTTATGGCACGGGAGCAGCGGGGCTTCACCCTGATCGAGTTGATGGTGACCATCGCAGTACTCGCGATTCTCGTCAGTATTGCAGGGCCGAGTTTTACTTCCATGATCAACAATAATCGATCAGCTGCTGTTGGTGAGGAGCTCGCCGGCGCGTTCAATTATGCTCGCAGCGAAGCAGTTAAGCGCGGCGACCGTGTCTCGATCTGTGCGAGCAGTGACGGCGCCACCTGTTCGGCGGCCGGGACCTGGAGCCAGGGCTGGATAGTCTTTACCGATTCTGCCGCTACTGACATCGCGACCACGCCGGTTGTGAATGCGGTACTGCGGCGCTGGGAAGCGCCCGGGGGCGACGCGGCGATCGCAGTGACCCAAACCGCCGCCACCAACTTCGTTCGCTATACCCGGCTGGGCACGCTCGGACGTGCTAACCAGGTGACCGTCACTTCGAGCGTGAGCGGTTGCACGGGCAATGCCGCACGCACAATTACCATCGGCCCTGCAGGCTTGATTAATGTGGCGCGCAGCGCCTGCTAGGGAGGGGAGTATGAACGCAATATCCTTTCAGCGCGGGGCGGGATTGATCGAGGTAATGGTAACGGTCCTGATCCTGTCGACCTCCCTCCTGGGGCTGGCGGCCTTGCAGAATCGTTCGCTGCAGTATAACCACAGTGCCTACCTGCGTTCACAGGCCAATATCCTGGCCTATGACATTCTTGATAGGGCCCGAATTAATCGGGCAAACCTCACCAGCTACAGCCTTGCCGCGACCGATGATGCGCCGACGGCCACCGGGCTGGCGCCAACCGACTTGCGTGAATGGCGGGAAAGCCTTGCAGCGGCGTTGCCGGAGGGCAGCGGCGGGATTGAATGCAGTGCCGTAACCCGGATCTGTACCGTGACCATCCAATGGGCGGAGCGGGATGGCGTCGGCGTTGACGGTGATACGGAGGCGAGCCGCTTCCAATATTCCACGCGGATCTAGGGGGGAGTCCAGCTATGCGTAACCAGCGGGGTATATCACTTGTCGAGCTGATGGTCTCAATTACCGTAGGGCTCATCCTGATGACAGGTGTGGTGCAGCTGTTCCTTTCCAGCCGTGCGACGTTCACCACCCAACAAGCCATCTCGCGGGTCCAGGAGACCGGCCGCCTGGCGATGGAGTTCATGTCCCGGGATATCCGCATGGCCGGCTATATGGGCTGCATGAGCCGGAATCTCAACTTTACCAACACCCTCAATAACTCCAATGCCCTCGCATACAGCTTCGATGTGGGTATTCAGGGACTCGACAACTATGCGAGCGCAGTCACCGGTTATCCGGCAGCCAGGATCGGGACCGATATCCTTGTCGTGCGCAGCGCCAACGGGCTGGGTGTTGGTGTCACTCAGAACAATGACAGTTCCCAGCTGTTTGCCCAGGATACCGGTACAGATCCGAACGGTTGCGGCGCCGGTGAGCCGAGCCTGAGCGGCCTCTGCATCGGTGATGTCCTGGTCGTCGCGGACTGTATGAAAGCGCGTATTTTCCAGGCGACGAATTTACAGGATACCGGCGGTATCTCCATCAACGTGGTGCATTCCGGCAACGCGTCGGGAGGAACCTTCGAGCCGGGTAATGCGATCAGCTCCTGGGGCGGTGCCTCCGGTGATCCGTCCGAGCAGTTTGGCCCGGACTCCCAGATCATCAAGATCCAGACCACGAGCTACTACGTGGCTGATGGCACTTCGGGTCGCCCGAGTCTCTGGCAGCGGGTGGGCACCCAGGACCCGCTGGAATTGCTTGAGGGCGTCGAGGACATGCAACTGACTTACGGGCGCGATACCACTGGCGACAGCATCCCGGATAGTTATGTCACCGCTGCCGTGCTCAATACCGCGAACGACTGGGATTCTGTGTTGAGCGTACGTGTAGAGCTGCTGGTGTCCAGCACCGATGACAATGTGCTGCAGGAGGCCCAGGCCTACACCTTTAACGGCACCACGGTGAATAACCCCGGTGACCGCCGGCTGCGCCAGGTGTTTAACAGTACTGTCGGCATTCGCAGCCGCCTGCCCTGAGCCAAAGGAGTTCTCCATGCAAGCCAATACGATGATAACTTCAGGTTTACACGGACAGCGTGGCGCCACCCTGCTGGTTGGCCTGGTCATGCTGTTGCTGATGACCCTGATCGGCCTGGCTGCCATGCGCGGCAGTGGCATGCAGGAACTCATGGCGGGCAATATGCGCGATCGCAACCTGGCCTTCCAGTCAGCGGAAGCAGGCTTGCGCGCTGCGGAACAGGTCCTGAACGGCGCGACCCTGCCGGCCTTTGACGGCTCGCAGGTCGGTTATGCCCAGGATATTAATGGTTCGAAGGCCACCGGCTTCTGGAGCACTTACAACTGGGCGGCCGGATCGGTGCTTACCCAAATGGGCTTGGACCGGGTGGCTGAGCAGCCGCGCTTTGTGATCGAGGAAGTTAGCAGCACCATCGTCAATGCTGGCGCTGACGGTAGTGGTATCGATTTCGCCAGCAGCTTAAAGTCCGAAGATATTATCTACTACCGGGTCACAAGTCGGGGTGTGGGTGGTACCAATAATTCCGTAGTCATAGTCCAGTCTACTTTCAAGCGTTGATACGGGCGGGAGATAGCACGATATGTTTGGCAGAATAAGAAAGGCAAAATTCGGGCTCGTACTGTCCGCGGCACTGCTCAGCCTGTGCACGGCACACAGTGCGATGTCACTGAGCCTGTCGCAGACACCTCTATTCCTGCGTACCGGTGCGGACCCCAACGTCATGTTTATCCTCGATGACTCGGGCTCAATGCATTTCGAGGTCACACCGGCGGAGAATGTGGATCTCTTCGTGGGTAGTTACACCGACCAGCGCCCCTTCCGTGCGGTTTACTATATGTATCCCAACAGTGCGCTTACCTCGGAGAATGGCGGCACTCTGGATTACTGTATCTATGAAAGCAGTGGTTCCGGTAGTTGCGACTACTGGGAGCAAAACCTTACCGACAGTGATCTCCTGTATGGCAACCTGATGCCGCACTTTGATGCCGACAATCGCTGGGCAGCCTACTTCCGTTCCGCGCACAATAATGCTACCTATTATGATCCTACGGTGCGCTACCGCCCGTGGGTCAAGGAGGACGGCACTTACTGGGACAATGCCACTGCAACCCAGGCCTACCACAACCCCGCAATCACGAGCAAAGGCTACCGCAACCTGACGGTGGACAATACCCAGACCGCCTGCTGGATCAAGGACACGGCAACAGCCTTCACGGAAACCTATGACAATGACGGTACGAACGGTTGGGAGCTCTGTGAGGACGGGTCCAGGGCAAAGAGCCTGACTTTTTATCCGGCTACCTATTTCAAGTACAAAGGTACTGGTGATGTAAAACTGGCTTCCAGCTATACCCGGGTGGAAATCCGGAACAACGGCACGACTTACGCCGGTGGGCCCGCGCGCACAGACTGTGCCGATTCGACGGCCTGTACCTACCAGGAGGAAATCCAGAACTTCGCCAACTGGTACAGCTACTACCGCTCGCGGCTCCTGCTTGCGCGCGCCGGCGTAGGCCGCGCCTTTGCCGCACAGGGCGAGGGAATGCGAGTGGGATTCGGCACCCTGAATAAGGGCGCCGAGAATATCGACTCCGTCTCGACCGAGACGATTGTCAGTGGCGTGCGCACCTTCAGTGGCAGCAACCGCGTAAACTTCTTCGACAATCTCTACGACCGCGACGTGCCCAAGGCCGGTACCCCGTTGCTCGCAGCACTCGACAACGCGGGGCAATACTACAGCCGTGAGGATAACAAGGGACCCTGGAGTAAGCTTCCGGGACCGGGTAGCGATGATTCCCAGCTCGCCTGCAGGGCCAGCTATACCATCCTGATGACTGACGGTTACGGCAGCGACTACGACGATTATGCGGATAATGCCATCGGCAACGCCGATGGCACCGACGGGGCGCCATTCAGCGATGCGTACAGTAATACGCTCGGCGATATCGCCATGCATTACTATGAAAATGACCTGCACGAAACGCTGGCAAACAGTGTCCAGACCAACGAGATCGACAAGGCTACCTGGCAGCATATGGTGACCTTCGGCGTCGGCTATGGCGTCACCGGGAGTATCAACGCCGAGGACGCCTTTGCCGCTATCGGCTCGCAGGCCACCGTGGACTGGCCCAATCCGAGAACGGGCGGGGATTCCGCCAAGCTCGACGACTTGCTGCACGCTGCGGTTAACGGCCGCGGCGGTTTCTTCAATGCTGCCAATTCCGAGGCATTCGCCAGTGGGCTGGCGGATATTCTGGAAGAAATTTCCGACCGCCAGACCGGTTCTGCTTCCTCGGTAGCAGCGAACTCCACGCGCCTTGGCACGGATACAGTTATCTACCAGGCATTGTTCAGGACCGGTGACTGGAGCGGGGAAGTTCAGGCCATCCCGATGCTGCCGGACGGCACACTTAGTACCTCCGTTAAGTGGAGCACATCGGATGCGGGGAAAATCTCACCGACCAACCGCAAGGTAATTACCTTTAACGGCTCGACAACAGTCGATTTCCAGTGGGCCAACCTGACTGCGTTACAGAAGGCAGCCCTGATTGGCGATGATAATGCCACTGTCGGAGAGCAGCGGCTCAACTGGGTTCGGGGGAACGCCGTCGACGGGATGCGCACGCGCTCGGTGCTGCTCGGTGATGTCGTCAACGCGAGCCCGGTGTTCGCCGGGCGCAAGGACTACAGGTTCGAACGGCTGTCAGAGGCGCTGGGCGGGCTCGCGTACAGTGCGTACTATACGAGTGCAAAGAAAACACGGACTGAAGTGCTTTATGTCAGTGCCAATGACGGTATGCTACATGCAATTGATGCGAGCAATGGTAATGAGCTCTTCGCCTATGTGCCCGCCGGGGCCTACCCCAAGCTGAAAGAGCTGACGCAACTTGATTACGGCACTTCGGAAAATCCACATGAGTACATCGTCGATGGGCCTTTGTTTGTGGGGGATGCCTTTTTCGATAAAAATGGCGACGGGACCGATGAGTGGGTGAATGTGCTCGTTGGAACCTATGGCGCCGGCGGCAAGGGACTCTTTGTCCTGGATGTCACCAATCCGGCCGCCCCGAGTGTGCTGTTTGAGCTCGATGGCACCAACGACTATATCGGCAACGTCATGGGGCAGCCGCTGGTGGCGCCCACGAGTGCTGGCTGGAAAATCATTTTTGGCAATGGCTATAACTCCACCAGTGGCCAGGCGCGACTTGTGGTTGTCGACCTCGCCGATCCGAGCAACATCGAGACTATCGAGACCGAAGAAACCATCACCGCTAATGGCTTGGCCGGGCCGGCTCTGCTCACCGACGCTAGCGGGGAAGTAACCTCGGCCTACGCCGGCGACCTGTACGGCAATATGTGGAAGTTCGATCTCGAGGGCAACAACTGGGGACTGGCTTATACGCAGGGGCAGGACCGCTATCCGCTGTTTATCGCCCGGGACCCGAGCGGTGCAGTCCAGCCGATTACTTCGACACCGACACTCGGCATCAACGGTAAGATGGAAAACGCTGTCATGGTCTATTTTGGCACGGGCAGTTATCTGACCAGCGCTGATAATCAGGCGGGTTCCATAATCAATAGCTTCTATGCCATTGCAGATCAGGGTGAGGAAATTACCACCACTGATCGGTCCGAGCTGCTGCAAAAGGTTATTGTAGAAAGCGGGGATACACGTTCGATCACCAACGATGCCAATACCGACTGGTGGGCCACCAAGAAGGGTTGGTACATGGATCTGACACCAGGCGAGGGCGCCGTTACGGGCGAACGGGTCATCAGCAAACCGCTGCTACAGTACGACCGGCTGATTTTCCCCACCCTGATCACCTCGGAAGATCCCTGCTCCTACGGGGCCAGCGGCTGGCGCATGGAGGCGATCGCGGTGGGCGACAAGTTCCAGGGGCACTCCATTTTTGGCGAGTCGGGCAAGGTCGAGGATTATGCGGTCATAAGTTATTCCGAGTTTATTCGCGCGGGTGAGAAGGCTTATATCCCGTATACCAATACGAAAGGGGAGGGCGGCTCGCATGGCGGTGAGTTGCCGTCGACCTCGGTAGGGCGCATGTCCTGGCGCCAGCTGCGTTAATTTGAGGCAATTATGAAGACCATTAGAAGAACTGAATCCGGCTTTACCCTGATCGAACTGATGATCGTGGTCGCCATCATCGGAATCATTGGCGCCATCGCCTACCCCTCCTATATAGAGTCTGTGCGGAAGAGTAATCGCGCTGATGCCAAGGCGATGCTGAATGATGTCGCGCAGCGGCTGCAGCGTTGCTACACGGCCTACAGTGCCTACGACGACGGCAACTGCACGGCTGCCGGTGCCGTAACGGGCGGGAATACCATTACTTCGGCTGAGGGCATGTATACGGTAGCCGGCGTCCTGGCTGCTACTACCTACGACCTTACCGCCACGCCGGTGGCCGGCACGACCCAGGCCGGCGACGCGAAGTGCACGAGCTTCACGCTGGATGAAACAGGTTTACGGGGCGCCACTGGCTCGGATTCTGCGAACTGCTGGTAGTCGGGGCGGCGTGAGCCTGGGCAGAAAGTCGGGAAGTCCCTGTGCAGCGCCGGGTAATGAACGGCTGACCGGCCCGGTGGCCGGGTATCCCCCCTCTTGTGGACTGGTGCTAGTCTTCCAGCCCGAGTTTCTTGAGCCGGTAGCGCAGTGAGCGGAAGCTGATACCCAGCTTTTGTGCCGCTGCAGTCCTGTTCCAGCGAGTCTCCGCAAGAACAGAAGAGATCGCCTGACTTTCGATGGCCTGGAGGAATTGGTCAAGGGACTGGTAGCGGCCCGGATCGAATTGCCCCGGATACGGATACTGCTGGTCCTGGCCGGTCCCCGGCGCCAGCGAGGGAGAGCTATACCGGACTTCTGCCGGTTTAGCCATCTCCTGCTCGAGGGACAGGTCTTCCGCCCGTATTTCACGCCGATCGCTGAGGGTGAAGGCCCGCTCCAATATGTTCTCGAGCTGTCGTACATTGCCGGGGAAGGAGTAATTTCGCAGGGTATCCAGCGCCCCGCTCGTGAGGATGGGAGGGGCGACGCCGGCATGCAGCGCTATTCGGCGCATGATAGTGTCAGCCAGTAATGGAATGTCCTCGGCGCGTTCGCGCAATGGCGGGACCGCCAGTTCGATGACATTGATGCGGTAGTACAGATCGCTGCGAAAGCGCCCGGCCGCGACTTCTGCCGCAAGGTCTTTGTGAGTCGCACTGAGAACCCGCACGTCAATAAGGATTTCATCGCTCGCTCCTATCGGCCGTACACACTTCTCCTGAATCGCCCGCAAGAGCTTGACCTGCATGTCCAGCGGCAGGTCGGCAACCTCGTCGAGAAACAGGGTGCCGCCTGCCGCACTCTGGAACAGGCCCGCCTTGTCCTTGTGGGCGCCGGTAAAGCTTCCTTTCCGGTGTCCAAAAAACTCGCTTTCCATCAGTTCGGTGGGAATGGCACCACAGTTGATGGCAACAAATGGCTTGTCGGCTCGCGCGCCCTGTGCATGGATGGAGCGCGCGGTCAGTTCCTTGCCGGAGCCCGACTCACCGCTGATATAGATCGGAGCGTCGCTGCGCGCGACCTTGGCGATTTGCTCCCGTAAGCGTTGCATTGCGGGCGCCTGTCCCAGCAGTCGGTCACTGCCATCCTGGTCCGGTACCCTCTCTTGCTGGCGAAGGCGAAGCGCCAGCTCTACCAGCCGGCGCAGCCGCTCGAGGTTGACCGGCTTGCTGACAAAGTCGAAGGCACCCATCTTGAGGGCATCGATCGCGCTATCCATGTTGCCATGGGCGGTGATCACGGCAATTGGCAATTCGCTCGGACGTGAATTTTCCTCCTGCAGGTAGCGGACCAGCTCCAATCCGTCACCATCCGGGAGGCGCATATCCGTGAGGCAGAAGTCGTAACGGTGCTGGCGCAGCAGTCGGTAAGCCTCGTCCAGGCTGCCGGCCACGTGGCTGGTGACCGCCATCCGGCGGAGCGTCATTGTCAGCAGGTCGCAGATGTCTGGCTCATCGTCGACGACCAGTGCAAGAGGTTGCATAGGAATGCGCTTGTTATTGTTGCTGTGGGAACGGTGATTGCTTAACGATTATGCCAGATTAAAGTCGGCATGCGTCAATGGTGAATGCCCGTGGCACCTGATCCTCAGAGAACGCGGTTGGCGTGGGCGAATTCAATGCGGAAGCAGCTGCGGCCGCTGGTATCGCGGCAGTGGGAGAGGCTGGCCTGGTTGGACTCGCACAACTCCCGCGCAATATAGAGACCGAGTCCACTGCCACCTTGGCCAGTGGTGAAGAAGGGCTCGAAAATCTTTTCGCGGTACTCTTCGGGCACTCCGGGACCCAGATCCACCACGTCGAGCACAGCTGTATCGCGCTCGGGATGTCGATGGGCGTACAGCTCGAATTCCGGCACGCCTGTGGCCATTTCCGAGTGGCTCAGGGCGTTGTTGCACAGGTTGGTGAGCACCTGGAGCAGCTGAGCCCCATCAAAGCGGGCGTGGAGCGGCGTTTCGGGCAGTTCCAGGCTGATAACCGTACCTGCCGGGGCGCCGATACGGTATTCGGCTACAAATTGCTCGATCCAGCAGCCCAGCTCGTGCAACTGTGGCTGCGGTGCCTGTCGACGCGACAGCAGCATGACATTCTCGACAATCTGGTTCACCCGGTCACTGTGACGGCAGATGATCTCAGCCAGGTGGCGATCTTCCTGGCCCAGCGATGTGGACTCGCTCAGTAGCTGGGCAGCGTGGCTGATCGCACCAAGGGGATTGCGCACCTCATGGGCGATGGAGCCGGTGAGATGGCCGAGTGAGGCCAGCTTGAGCTTTTGCGCGGCCTGCGTGAGCTTGCGGTTGTCCTCGATGAAAACCAGGGTGTTATTGCCCTGTTCCCGATGCAGGCTGGCAAAGCTGACCCTGAGTTCATTACCATCCTCGAGTCGCATCAGGTGGCCATTGCAATTGGGGTCCTTTTTCCAGTTGCGCAGTGCAGAGAGCAGCGCCTCGTATAGCCGGCTTCCGGGCTGCACTTGCCTTCCGGTCATCTGCTGTGCGGCCTGATTGACCAGCTCGGTCTGGTGCGCATCGTTCAAGACTACAACCCCGGTACGCATGCGCTCGATGATCTGCTGGGCGAGCCGCTGCAGGTGGGCGGCCTGCCGGCTCTGCTGGTCGGCACGCCAGGTGGCAACACGGAGCAGCCCCGACAGGTACTGTAGCCCGCTGACCACGCCAAACAGCAGGATCCCCAGGCTGCCCGCAGAGACGATATCCCGGGAATCAGCGGTTCCCGCGATGAGCCCATACACCTGTTGTGCTATGACTGCGGTGCTGGCTACCGCGGCGAAGAAGGCGCCCAGACGTCGCTCGAGCAGCAGCGATCCGGCTGCACAGCTGATCAGCAGCAGATATCCGAGCCCGGAGTTCAGTCCGCCACTGGCATGGATCATGGCGAGAAAGGCCGGGATGTCAGCACCGAGCATAAGGGACAGTTGGCCGACCCTGACCTGGTAGCCGGTGGCATGCAGGTGGAGCAGCCAGCCGACATTCAGGGCTGTATAGGCGATGACGGTATTGAGGAACAGGCCGGGAGCGGTATTGCCGAGCGCGCCCTGGCCCAGTTCGGAGGTGAACAGACCCAGCAGCACCAGGGCAATCGCCACCCGGTACCAGCCGTAAACCCGGAGCAGCTCATGGTACTGGAAGGCCTGCCTGCGTGGGGATGTCACTGCTGTGGTCACTGTCGGTGATCTCTTGCTGGTGTGGCGCTGCGGTGCTGACCAGGGCAGGGTACACTCGCAGTAAAGCGTTATAATCGCCGCTTCTCTGGACAGAGGTAATAAGATGTCTACTTTGCAGCTAGTGCTGGCACAAATCAATTCCCTGGTGGGCGATATTCCCGGCAACACCGCCCAGGTTATCGATGTCGCGCAGCGCGCCCATCGCGAGAAAGGTGCCGAACTGGTGGTGTTCCCCGAGTTGACCCTGTGCGGCTATCCCCCGGAAGACCTGTTGCTGCGGCCCAGCATGGGCAGGCGGGTCGACGCAGCCCTGACTCAGCTGCAGGCGGCAGGGCTTCCCTGTGCAGTCCTCGTCGGTTATCCACGGGTAGTGGCGGGCAAGGTCTTTAACATGGCCGGGCTGATCGTGGACGGCGAACTGGTGGCGGAGTACGCCAAACAGAAACTGCCGAACTACCAGGTATTCGACGAGATGCGTTATTTCGTTCCGGGTGACCAGCCCTGTGTCGTCGATATCAAGGGTATCCCCACTGCCATTACCGTCTGCGAGGACATCTGGCACCCGGAGCCGGTGGCCCAGGCCGCGGCGGCCGGCGCCAGGCTGATGCTCAACATCAATGCCTCGCCGTTCCATCGTGGCAAGGCCCAGGAGCGCCTGGAGCTGCTGGGCAACCAGGCGCGTGCCGGGCGCATGCCGATTGTTTACGTAAACTCGATCGGGGGCCAGGATGAGCTGGTTTTCGATGGGGGCTCATTCGCGATAGATGCCCAGGGCAAGCTGTGTGCCCGTGCGCCGGAATTCGTCGAGCACCTGTTATCGGTACAGGTGAGTGCCCAGGATGACGGCGTCAGCCTCGCAAAGGGGGAGCTGGTGCCGGCCGAGTCCGATCTGGGAGCCGTTTACCAGGCGCTGGTGCTCGGGGTTCGCGACTATGTCAATAAGAATGGGTTCAATGGTGTAGTGCTGGGTCTTTCAGGGGGGATAGATTCCGCCCTGACGCTGGCCATCGCCGTGGATGCACTGGGCAAGGAACGTGTAGAGGCGGTGATGATGCCGTTCCGCTATACGTCGGAGCTCAGCAAGAACGATGCGGCCGACCAGGCGGAGCGGCTGGGAATCCACTACCGGGTAATCAGCATCGAGCCCATCTTCGACGCCTTCATGGACGCGCTGGCCGACGAGTTCGCCGATACCGGGCGCGATACCACCGAGGAGAACCTGCAGGCGCGCTCACGCGGGGTGATACTGATGGCGATCTCCAACAAGAAGGGAGCCATGGTGCTGACCACGGGCAACAAGAGTGAGATGGCGGTAGGTTACGCCACCCTCTACGGGGATATGGTAGGCGGCTACAGCGCCCTGAAAGACGTCCCCAAAACGCTGGTATTCGAGCTGGCGCGATATCGCAACAGTGTGTCCGAAGTCATCCCCGAGTCGGTCATAACGCGGCCACCCAGTGCGGAGCTGGCACCGGACCAGGTGGATTCGGACAGTCTCCCCCCATACGAGGTTCTGGATGAGGTTCTGAATCTGTATGTTGAGCGGGATTACAGCGCCGCGGACATTATCGCGCGGGGATTCGACGCGGAAATGGTGGAGCGAGTAGTGCGGCTGGTGGACCGCAATGAGTACAAGCGTCGCCAGGCCGCAGTGGGAGTGCGTATTTCAGAGCGAGGGTTCGGGCGCGACCGTCGCTACCCGATTACCAACGGGTGGAAAGCCGGGGAGTAATGCCCCCCAGCCGGGATCGGGCAAATAGAAAAAAGGCGCCGTGCGGCGCCTTTTTCATTTTGGTTATCCCGGCGTGGCCTGGCTCAGAGAAGCTCGGGCGGCAGCGGCGCCTCTTCATCGCGAAATTCGGCATTGTACAGCTCCCGGCTGTCAAAGCCGCGGGGGTCAGACTTCTCGAAAAGGCCCAGGGTCAGGCGGTGCAGGATGCTGTTGCCGCGGGCCCCTTTGTAGTAGTCGTAATCGAAGTTGCCGTTCTTGCGAAGGGCCGGATGGTGCGGGTAATTGGTGCGCAGCACGGCCAGAGCATCATTCTGGAGATCCTCCATGCCCAGCAGGTGATAACCCTGGACCATCACCGCGAGGGCATCGGGTACCGCCGGGGTCTGCTGGAAGTTTTCCACCACGTAACGCCCGCGGTTGGCGGCGGCCAGGTAGGCACCGCGCTTGAAGTAGTAGTTCGCCACATGGATCTCATAGCGCGCCAGGAGGTTGCGCAGGTGGATCATGCGTTTCTGCGCATCCGGGGCGTAGCGGCTTTCCGGGTAGCGGGCCATGAGCTGGGAGAAGTAGGCGAATGACTCCCGTGCCGAGCCCGGGTCGCGGCGGGTCATGTCGGTGGGCAGGAAGCGCTCGAACAGGCCTGTCCCCTCGGTGAAGGAGGCCAGCCCCTTCATATAATACGCATAGTCGACATTGCGATGCTGCGGGTGGAGGCGAATGAACCGGTCGGCCGCGGCGATTGCGGCATCGTTTTCATAATTCCGGTAATAGGCGTAGATCAGCTCCAGCTGCGCCTGCTCGGCATAGCTGCCAAAGGGGAAGTTGTCTTCCAGCGCCCTGAGGTTCTTGATCGCCAGGTCCCACTGGCTCGACCGGAGCTGGCGCTGGGCGGATTCATAGAACGTCTGCTCTGTGCGACTGCCTGACGGTAGGCCTTCTTCCTCTTCGTCGGTGCTGGCGCATGCGACAAGTATCGCGGCCAATGCCGCCAGCCACAGCGTTTTCCAGGCCTGCATAGCCCCTCGCTCTATCATTATTACACTCTACCTTCTTGCATTTGTTCCGCCCCTGCTCCGCAGTTGGGCGGGCGGTGCGGTACACTGGCCACCTTCTTGTGAAAGTGGCGGGCCGACATTTAACCACAGTCGCGCAGCCGTCCAAAGTATTTGAGCCCGATCAATGACTGACCAAGTGGAACTTGAACTTGAAGTCCCGACCAGTATGGCCGGCCAGCGCTTAGACCAGGCCGCAGCCGAATTAATTCCCGACTATTCCCGCGCCAGGTTGCAGGGCTGGATCAGGGCGGGGCAGCTGACTGTAGATGGTCGCGCCGCGCGGCCCAGGGACAAGCTCTTTGGTGGCGAGCGCCTGCAGCTGAGTGCGGAGCTGGAGCCGGCCGGCGAGTGGCGTCCCCAGCAGATTGACCTGCGGGTCGTCTATGAGGACACAAGCCTGCTGGTCATCGACAAGCAGCCGGGGCTCGTGGTGCACCCGGCCGCTGGCAACCCGGATGGCACCCTCCTGAACGGCCTGCTCTACCATTGCCCGTCGCTGGAGAAGATCCCCCGTGCGGGCATTGTGCACCGGCTGGACAAGGACACCAGCGGCCTGATGGTGGTGGCCAAGACCCTGCCCGCCCAGACCAGCCTGGTGGAACAACTTAAGCAGCGCACCGTGAGCCGGCAGTATGACGCCATCGCCCAGGGCGTGATCACCGGCGGCGGTACCGTGGACGCCGCCATTGGCCGGCACCGGCAGAACCGCCTGAAAATGGCGGTTCTGGACCACGGCGGTAAGGAGGCCATTACCCACTACCGGGTCGAGGAGCGTTTTCGCGCCCACACCCTGGTGCGTTGCCAGCTTGAGACGGGACGGACGCACCAGATCCGGGTACATATGGCCCATATCCGGCACCCGCTGGTGGGAGACCCGCTGTACGGGGGCCGCCCGCGCCTGCCACCGGAAGCCAGTCCGGAACTGGTCCAGGGCCTGCAACAGTTTCCCCGCCAGGCCCTGCACGCGGCAGAACTGGCGCTGGTGCATCCCGACACCGGCCGCGAAATGCACTGGAGCGCACCGCTCCCCGCAGATATGCTGCAGTTGCTCGAACTGCTGCGCACGGACATGCGGCGCGGGCGCAATACACCGCTGACTGCCGGCTGAGACAGGACCCAGAAAAAAACATGAGTGTCGATCATTACCTGAAACCCGACTGGAGCGCCCCCGCCCATGTCCATGCAGTGACGACGCTGCGCAGTGGCGGGCACAGTGGCGGCCCCTACAGCTCGTTCAACCTGGCTGCCCATGTGGGTGACGACGACGGGGCGGTGGAGGCAAACCGCCGCCTGTTGGGGAAAGAGCTGGAATTACCGGTTGAGCCCCAATGGCTGGAACAGATCCACAGTGACCGGATTGTCGAGGCCCGGGGCGATGGCCTGGTGCGTACTGCGGATGCAAGCATTGCGCGGGAAGCGGGGATCGTCTGCGCGGTGCTCACAGCTGACTGCCTGCCGCTGCTGCTGTGCAATCGCGCCGGCACCCAGGTCGCCGCAGTGCACGCGGGCTGGCGCGGACTCGCAACCGGCGTGGTGCGTAACAGTGTGCGTGCATTTGACTGCAATCCCGATGAGCTGCTGGCGTGGCTGGGACCTGCCATTGGCCCGCGCGCGTTCGAAACCGGCGTCGATGTGCTGGAAATGTTTTTTGAGCACGCGATGGATAGTGAGCACACCGAAAAGGTCGCCGGATGTTTCCGCCCGCACTCGGCCAAGCCGCTGCATTTTCTCGCGGATATCTATGCGCTGGCGCGTGCGGAGCTGCAGAGCCTGGGGGTGACGGAAATTACCGGTGGCGACCACTGTACCTTCGAAGAGAGCGACGCTTTCTATTCCTATCGGCGCGATGGCGAGACCGGGCGCATGGCGACCCTGGTCTGGCTGGCCTGATCGGTTACATCCTGCTTGTGCGACGGTGAATAACCCGGATCACCGTGGGGGTATTGAAATGCCCCGCCGCGCCCCCATTTCTTTTCCCGACAGCAGGCAATGCGGGCCGGCCCGCAGGATGCCTAGACTGAAGGAGGGAACCCGCCAGGCACCTCCCGGTTACCCATTCGACTTTCTCTTTACCCTGTCGAGGAGGGGAAAAGCCAATGCGCATAGACAAGATGACAAACCCGTTGCAGGCGGCCATTGCTGACGCGCAGTCGCTTGCCATTGGGCGCGACAATAACCAGATTTATCCCGAACACCTGCTCCAGGCCCTGCTCGACCAGAACAACGGCAGTGTGCCGGCGTTCCTGTCACAGGCCGGCTTCAATATGAATGGCCTGCGCAATGATATCGCCAAGCGTCTCGACAGCCTGCCGACGGTGGCCACGCCGACCGGGGATGTCGGAATGTCGCAGGAACTCGTGCGGCTGCTCAACCTGGCCGATAAAAAGGCCCAGCAGCGGGGTGATTCCTTTATCGCCAGCGAGACTGTGCTATTGGCGGCATTTGACCCCGCGGCCGGGGAAATATCCAAGATCCTGCTCGCCAATGGCGACCTGAAACAGTTGCAGGCAGCCATCGACAAGGTGCGTGGCGATGAGAAGGTCAGCGATGCCGGTGCCGAGGATGCGCGCCAGGCGCTGGACAAGTACACGCTGGACCTGACCGAGCGAGCAGTGGCCGGAAAGCTCGACCCGGTGATCGGAAGGGACGACGAAATTCGTCGCACCATCCAGGTATTGCAGCGGCGCACCAAGAACAACCCGGTATTGATCGGTGAGCCGGGCGTCGGCAAGACCGCCATCGTCGAGGGCCTGGCGCAAAGGATCGTCAACGGCGAGGTACCCGAGGGCCTGAAAGACAAGCGACTGTTGTCGCTCGACCTCGGCGCGCTGCTGGCCGGTGCCAAGTTCCGCGGTGAGTTCGAGGAGCGCCTCAAGGCCGTACTGAACGAGCTCTCCAAACAGGAGGGGCGCGTTATCCTCTTTATCGACGAGCTGCACACCATGGTCGGAGCGGGCAAGGCTGAGGGCGCCATGGATGCCGGCAATATGCTCAAGCCGGCCCTGGCGCGCGGCGAACTGCACTGCGTGGGTGCCACCACCCTCGACGAGTACCGCAAGTACATCGAAAAGGATGCGGCGCTGGAGCGCCGTTTCCAGAAAGTGCTGGTGGATGAGCCCACGGAAGAGGACACCATCGCCATCCTGCGCGGCCTCAAGGAGCGCTACGAGGTCCACCACGGAGTAGATATCACCGACTCGGCAATTATCGCCGCCACCAAACTGTCACAACGCTACATTACTGACCGCCAGCTGCCGGACAAGGCCATCGACCTGATCGACGAGGCGGCCAGCCGGATCCGCATGGAAATCGATTCCAAGCCCGAGTCTATGGACAAGCTCGAGCGCCGCCTGATCCAGCTCAAGATCGAGCGCGAGGCGGTTAAGAAAGACAAGGATGATGAGGCGGCGCAGAAACGCCTGGCGAAGCTCGAGGAGGATATCCGCGAAATCGAAAAGGAATACGCCGACCTCGAGGAAGTGTGGAAGGCGGAGAAGGCCCAGCTCGCCGGCAGCCACGACGTCAAGGAAAAACTGGAGCAGGCCAAACTGGATATGGAGGCCGCGCGCCGCGCCGGTGACCTGACGCGCATGTCGGAGCTCCAGTACGGTGTCATACCGCAACTGGAACAGCAGCTGCAGCAGGCCGCCAGTAGCGAAAGCAGTGAGGAACCGCGCCTGCTGCGCAACCGTGTCACCGATGAGGAGGTGGCGGAGGTGGTTTCCCGCTGGACCGGGATCCCGGTGTCAAAAATGCTCGAGGGTGAACGGGAAAAGCTGCTGCGCATGGAAGACGCGCTGCATAACCGTGTCGTCGGCCAGGATGAGGCGGTCACGGCGGTGGCCAACGCCGTGCGCCGCTCCCGCGCGGGACTGTCTGACCCCAACCGCCCCAACGGATCCTTCCTGTTCCTGGGGCCGACCGGGGTGGGCAAGACCGAGCTTTGCAAGTCACTGGCAGAATTCCTGTTCGACAGCCAGGACGCGATGGTGCGGATCGATATGTCGGAATTCATGGAGAAGCACTCGGTCGCGCGGCTGATTGGTGCGCCGCCCGGCTATGTCGGCTACGAGGAGGGCGGCTACCTGACCGAGGCGGTGCGGCGCAAACCCTATTCCGTTGTGCTGCTGGACGAGGTGGAAAAGGCGCACCCGGATGTGTTCAATATCCTGCTGCAGGTACTCGAGGACGGCCGGCTTACCGACGGCCAGGGGCGCACCGTCGACTTCCGCAACACGGTGGTCGTCATGACTTCCAACCTGGGTTCCGACCTGATCCAGAAATTCGCCAGCAAGAAAGAAGAGGATGAACTGGACAGCGAAATCCACTACCGCCAGATGAAGAATGCTGTGATGGATGTGGTGGGCGACCACTTCCGCCCCGAGTTCATCAACCGGATCGACGAGGTCGTGGTATTCCACCCGCTGGGCAAGGCCCAGGTGCGCTCGATCGCCGAAATCCAGCTGGAGCACCTGCGTGGGCGGCTGGCAGAGCGCGAACTGAAGCTGGAGATCAGTGAGTCGCTGATGGACAGGTTGGCGGACGTCGGGTTCGATCCTGTTTACGGGGCGCGACCGCTCAAGCGCGCTATCCAGATGTGGCTTGAAAACCCGCTCTCCCAGGACATCCTGGCGGGCAAGTTCGTCCCCGGGGATACCATCCACGCCGAGCTGGAAGGCGACCACGCGGTATTCCGCAAGTAGCCTCCCTGCTCCCGTTCTCCGCCGGCGCCCGCTCGGGCGCCGGCGTCTCGTTGCTTTCCTCTTTCTTTCCTCGCCAGAGATCTCCTCTCCCGGACATTCTTCTCTTTCCCCCTGGCGGGGGTCGGGGGCCGCCATTTATGCCGGGGCTTGCCTATCCTGACAGCTGGGCCCGGCAACTTTGCCGGTCCTGATTGTCGCCAGGCTGTGCATCGGGCAACGGCCACATGGCAGGTCTGGAAAGCTGGCACGAGAGGCACAGGAACCTTCAGTGGCAAAAGGGGCGGAACGCAATCCGGTCTTCAACAGGCGCATGGTACTGATGTTACTGGGCTGCCTGCTGCTGTTTGGCGGCATTTTTGCCTTCAAGATGTTCGGCAAGGTCATGATGAACCGGGCGTTCGACAACATGCCGTTGCCGGCAGCGACGGTAACGGCTGCGCGTGTTGAACGCCAGCTGTGGCAGCAAACCCTCAGCGCAGTGGGGACCATGCGTGCGGTAAACGGCGTGGAAGTCACCACCCGGGCCCAGGGCGTAGTCAAGCGTATTCTGTTTGATTCCGGCCAGCGGGTGGAAAAAGGCGACCTTCTGGCCGAACTGTCGGCAGAACCGGAGAAGGCCCAGCTGGACGTGCTGGAGGCGGAACTGCGACTCGCGCGACGGGACCATGATCGTATCAAGGCACTGCATGTAAGGGGGGTTACCACCGACGCGGAACTCGACGAGACCCTGAGCAAGCTGGAGCAGGTGCTGGCGAATATCCGGGTGCAGCGGGAGGAGGTGGAGAAGCGCACAGTGGTGGCGCCTTTCTCCGGGCGGCTGGGCATCCGCCGGGTGGACCTGGGGCAGAATGTGGCGCCCGGTGATCCCGTGGTCTCACTGCAGCAGATGAATCCCATATTCGTGGATTTCTACCTTCCCGAGCAGGCCCTCTCCCAGATCAAAGTGGGGCTGGCCATCAACGTCACTACGGACACCTATCCGGAAAAGACATTTCCGGGGAAAGTATCGGCGATCAGCCCCCGTATTGATAATGCCAGCCGCAATGTCCTCGTCCAGGCCACCATGGACAATCCCGGTGACCTGTTGCGGCCGGGCATGTTTGCCGATGTCACGCTGGACCTGCCGGGGCGTCGTGCACTGCTGGTGGTGCCGCGCACGGCGGTGAGCTTTTCGCCCTACGGCAATGCCGTTTTCGTGCTGAAGAAGGATCCCGATGGGGGTGGCCTTATCGCCCATAAGCGGTTTGTGAAAACCGGGGAGGAGCGGGGCAACCTGGTGGAAATCATCGAGGGTGTGCAGGAGGGAGCGCGGGTCGCTACCAGCGGCCTGCTGAAATTGCGCAACCGGGGGCCGGTCAGGATCAATAACGAGAACGAGATGCCGGTAAAACTGAATCCGCGACCCGGGAACAGCTGACCATGGTCACCGCTATACACGGGACACCAGCGTGAATTTCACCGAGATATTTATCCGCAAGCCGGTGCTGGCCTCAGTGGTCAGCCTGTTCATTTTTTTGCTGGGCCTGCGCGCTGTCACCGAGTTGAATGTGCGTGAGTATCCGGAGCTGCAGAACGCGGTGATTACCGTCACCACGGTGTATGTCGGCGCGGATGCAAACCTGGTGCAGGGCTTTATCACGACGCCGCTGGAGCAGGAAATCGCAACTGCCGACGGCATCGATTACATGGTGTCCACCAGTGTCCAGGGTGTTTCCACCATCCAGGCCTATGTCCGCCTGGACTTTGATCCCAACGAGGTGTTGACCCAGGTGGTGGCCAAGGTCAACCGGCTGCGTAGCGAGTTGCCGGAGGAGTCGGAAGATTCCACCGTGGATATGGCGATTGGTCAGACGGTAGCGGCCATGTACCTGTCCTTTTCGTCATCGATCCTCGATAACAACCAGATCACCGATTACCTCACCCGCGTGGTGCAGCCGAAGCTTTCGACCATCCCGGGTGTGCAGCGGGCGCGACTCCTGGGCAATCGCACCTTCGCCATGCGTGTGTGGCTCAAGCCTGCCGAGATGGCGGCAAAGGAAGTCACACCGGGAGATATCAGTGCCGCACTGCGCGCCAACAACGTCCTGTCGGCGGTAGGCAGCACCAAGGACACCTGGGTCACAGTGGAGGTCTCCGCGGATACAGACATCGCCACTGAAGAGGCATTCCGCAACCTGGTGGTGCGTTCCGATGGCGACCGTATCGTCCGCCTGGGGGAGGTGGCGGAAGTGGAACTGGGATCCGAGTCCTACGACAGCTCGGTGACCTTCAATGCGCGTTCCGCTACCTTCATCGCGATTGAGGTGGCCCCGGATGCCAACGCACTGGACGTGATCCGCCAGGTGCGGGCCAAGCTCGAGCAAGAGATCTTCCCCCAGCTGCCCGAGGGCCTGATCGGTGAGATACCCTACGACAGCACCGAATACATCCAGGACTCCATCAATGAGGTGGTGAAGACCATTGTCGAGGCCGTGCTGATTGTCATTGTGGTGATCTACCTGTTCCTGGGCTCACTGCGCAGCGTGGTCATCCCGGCAGTGGCTGTGCCACTGTCGCTGGTGGGGGCGCTGTTCCTGATGCTGTTGATGGGATTCAGCATCAACCTGCTTACACTACTGGCCATGGTGCTGGCCATCGGCATCGTGGTGGACGATGCCATCATCGTGCTGGAAAACGTGCACCGGCATATCGAAGAGGGAATGGCGCCGGTGGATGCCGCCGTCCGCGGGGCCCGGGAGCTGGCCTGGCCGGTAGTGGCCATGACCACCACGCTGATCGCCGTGTATCTCCCGATCGGTTTTCTCGGTGGCCTCACCGGCACCCTGTTCGTAGAGTTCGCCTTTTCACTGGCGGGTGCGGTGTTACTTTCCGGCGTGGTGGCCCTGACGCTGTCACCGATGATGGCGTCAAGGATCCTGCAGCCCCATAGCAGCGATGGCGGCAACAGGCTGGAGCGGTGGCTCGAGCGGCAGTTTGAGCGGATGCAGCACGGTTACCAGCGGCGACTGCACAACGCGCTCGATGACCGCCTGGTGATCCTGGTATTCGGGCTGATCGTACTGGCAAGCTGCTATTTCCTGTTTGTCACCTCGCCCAGCGAGCTGGAGCCCAAGGAGGACCGCGGTTTCGTGCTTACGATTTCCTCGGCCGATTCCTTCGCCACGCTCGATTACCTGCAGCAGTTCACTGGCGAACTCAATGCCATCGCCCGGCGCCATGAGGACGTGGAGAACATCTTCCTGCTCAACGGAGTCGGCGGCGCCGGCAACGCGACCAACAGTGCCATTGCCGGGTTTGTGCTGGTGCCCTGGAAGAGGCGCGACAAGGGCACCGCGGAGATGCAGGAGATTATCAGCGGTGAGGTGGTGCAGATTGCCGGGCTCAAGGTGGCGGTGGTGGTGCCACCCAGCCTGCCCACCGCCGGCGGTCGCCTGCCGGTGGAATTCGTGATCGGGTCCACCGAGCCCATGGAGAGCCTGGCGGGGTTTGCCGGGGAGATCATGGAGCGTGCGCAGGCCAGCCGCAAATTCATCTTTGTCGATTCGGACCTCAAGCTGGACAAGCCGAAGTTGCGGGTACTGGTGGAGCGCGACAAGGCGGCTTCAATGGGCATCACCATGGCCGATATTGGCCGCGAACTCGGCGCGATGATGTCGGGAGCCTACACGAATCGCTTTTCGCTGGAAAACCGCAGTTACAAGGTGATTCCCCAGGTGGTGCGGCGTGAGCGGCTGACCGGGGACCAGCTCAAGCAGTACTACATTCGCGCCGGCTCGGGGCAGCTGGTGCCCATGTCGACCCTGGTCCGGCTCGAGGAAACGGTGGAGCCGCAGCAGTTGAAGCGCTTCCAGCAGCTCAATGCAGTCACCATCTCGGGCGTCCCGCGGCCGGGTATCACCCTGGGGGAGTCCCTGGCCATACTCGAGGCAGCGGCCGCAGATGTACTCCCGCCCGGTTACTCGGTGGACTACGCCGGCCAGTCGCGCCAGTACAAGGCCGAGGGCTCCCAGCTTGTGGTCACCTTCTTTTTTGCCCTGGTAGTGATTTACCTGGTGCTCGCGGCACAGTTCGAGAGCTGGCGGGACCCGCTGATTATGCTGGTTACTGTTCCCATGAGCGTGTGTGGGGCCATGATCTTTGTGAGCCTGGGCCTGACCACGCTGAATATCTATACCCAGGTGGGCCTCGTTACGCTGATCGGGGTGATTTCCAAGCATGGGATCCTGATTGTCGAGTTTGCCAACAAGCTGCAGCTTGAGGGCAGGGACAAGCGCTCGGCGATCGAGGAAGCCGCCAGCATTCGCCTGCGCCCTATTCTCATGACCACCGCCTCACTGGTTCTCGCCATGGTTCCCCTGCTGCTGGCCGCAGGGCCCGGCGGAGGAGCGCGTTTTGCCATGGGACTGGTGGTGGCTACCGGAATGACCATCGGCACCCTCTTCACACTGTTTGTGGTACCGGCCATGTACCTGTACCTGGGGCGGGACTTCCAGCAGGCAAAACCGCAGTCGGGCCTTGGCCCGGCAAGGCGCGGTGAAGGCCAGCCAGCAGGTTCCGGCTAAGGAGCCACAGAATACGCAGCGCTTTTCCCTATTTGGGGCGCTGGGGGGCCACCCTATACTGCCCCCCAGTCCGATTCGGATTGGCCGCGGCCAACCGGGATTCCCAGAACGTTTCACTGTGGAGGTGAAATTATGCGTACTTTCAAACAGCTCCTTTCCCGATTTATGTGGGCGCCACTGGTGCTGGCGGCCCTGTACTGTGGGTCGCTGCAGGCTGATCCCAACAAGACGATTGCAGAAAATGCATATAAGGCCGAGAGCCTGTCCGTGCTGGTCGAAGCTATCAAGGCCGCGGGCCTCGTCGACACCCTGAACAGTGAAGGGCCTTTCACCGTCTTCGCACCTACGGACGACGCTTTTGCTGCGTTGCCACAGGGTAAGGTGGAGGAATTGATGAAGCCGGAAAACCAGCAGAAGCTGCAGAAGATCCTGGGCTATCACGTGGTTCCCGGGAAGGCGACCGCTGAGGTGGTGATGGAGATGATCAAGAAGGGTGGTGGCCATGCGACCGTGGACACGGTGCAGGGCGAGAAGCTAACCCTGAGGGCTGATGGTGGTAAGGTGACGGTCACCGACGCCAGGGGCAATACCGCCACGGTGTTGCAGGCAGACCTCATGAGCTCCAACGGCGTCGTCCATGTGATCAACGGGGTTCTGATGCCCACCAAGAAGTAGCGGGTCGGCGAGACTCGGTTGAGGCGGCCTCCATGGCCGCCTTTTCTTTTTTAGGGTTGCGCGCCCGCGAGGCGCTGCGGTCAGCAGTCTTTTTCAATTACCTCGCGCGCCCGGCGAATACGCGCCTGGCGCTCTTCCTCTGGCAGGACCCGCAGCTTCCCGGAGGCATCCACCTCGCGCACCTGAGAATGCGTGCTCAATTCCTGCAGGTTATTCTGCGCCTGGCGGCATCGCTGTGCGCGCACGGCCTTTTGCGCCTGGGACAGCGCCTTGTCCTGGGCATCGTCCGGGGCTGCGGCGGTCTCTTTCCTGGCGGTCTCTGTCAATGAAGCCTCATCGTCCGGCGCCTGCTGTGCTTTCGCCGCCTGTTGCTCCTTTTTCCACTGTTTGTAGCGTTCTGACCGGGGCTCCTTGACTACCTCCACCTTCTTTTCCTGTGGCGGCTGGGAGCCGAAATGGACCACGCCGTTTTCGTCTTTCCACTTGTAGATGCCGTCGGCGAGCGTGGCGGAGGCCAGGCTGGCCAGCAGGATTGCAGAGAGGAAACGCATTTGGGCCCCTTGAGTATTGTTACATGGAGTTATGAGTATCGGCTGTCATTCTACCCGTATGGGGAGAGATTCCTGCAACCGCCTTAACATTTTTACCCTGTATGGCTGGCGGAGCCGGCCTGGCCGTCGCGCGAACGCGCGACAGCGGAGGGCGCCGGGCGGTCTCGTCATCCTAAAAATCCATCTTTGTCGCGCATAAGGCTGATATTTGTCATCAAAAAGCCTTATAATCGCGGCCTGCGTTTCATTTTGTCAGGCAAGGCAAGTGCGCAGGAAGATGATTGTCCTAATTTATGTGAGATTTTAGGGGGCTTCAGTGGAATTACTCTCCGGCGGCGATATGTTGGTTCGCGCGCTGCAGGATGAAGGGGTAGACCTGATATTCGGCTATCCAGGTGGTTCGGCATTGCACATTTACGATGCCATCTTCCGCCAGAAGGGCATCAAGCATGTGCTCGTGCGTCATGAGCAGGGGGCGACCCATGCTGCGGACGGGTATGCCCGTGCAACCGGGAAGCCCGGCGTGGTGCTGGTGACTTCCGGGCCGGGTGCCACCAATGCCATTACGGGGATCGCCACGGCTTACATGGACTCGATCCCGATGGTGGTGATTTCCGGGCAGGTGCCGAGCGACAAGATCGGTGAGGATGCCTTCCAGGAAACCGATATGGTGGGCTGCTCCCGGCCGATCGTGAAACACAGTTTCCTCGTCAAGAGTGCCGAAGAGATCCCCGCGGTGGTGAAGAAGGCGTTTTACATTGCCAGCACCGGCCGACCCGGGCCTGTGGTGATCGATGTGCCCAAGGATGTCACCAACCCGGCGGACCGCTTCCCCTATGAGTATCCGGAGAAGCTGCGCATGCGCTCCTACACGCCGGCGGGCAAGGGGCATACGGGCCAGATCCGCAAGGCACTGGCCCTTCTGCTCTCCGCGCGGCGCCCGGTCATCTATGCCGGTGGCGGTGTGGTGCAGGGGGATGGCGCTGAGCTGCTCACCGAGCTGGCGCAGGCCCTGAACTATCCGGTCACCAATACCCTGATGGGACTGGGCGCATACCCGGGCAGCGACCGCCGCTTCCTGGGCATGCTGGGCATGCATGGCACCTTCGAAGCCAATACCGCCATGCACCACGCTGATGTGATCTTCGCCATCGGCGCGCGCTTTGACGATCGGGTCACGAACACGCCCGGCAAGTTCTGTCCGGGTGCCAAGATCATCCACGTGGATGTGGACCCGGCCTCCATCTCCAAGACCATCGTTGCGGACATACCCATCGTAGGCACGGTTCAGTCGGTCCTGCGGGATATGCTCGACATGCTGCGGGAATCGGGCGAGCAGCCGGACCAGTCGGCTATCGTCGACTGGTGGCGCCAGATTGATGACTGGCGCGAGCGCCACGGAATCTATACCGCGCCGCGCTACCGCACCGACGGTGCGCTGATCATGCCGCAGGAGGTGATAACGGCGGTACACGAGATCACCGGCGGCGACGCCTTTGTCACCTCGGACGTGGGGCAGCACCAGATGTTTGCTGCCCAGTACTACCGCTTTGACAAGCCACGCCGCTGGATCAATTCCGGCGGCCTCGGGACCATGGGTTTCGGCCTGCCGGCCGCCCTGGGGGTGAAAATTGCCCATCCCGACAGCGAGGTGATCTGTGTGACCGGGGAAGGCAGCATCCAGATGTGTATCCAGGAGCTGTCTACCGCCACCCAGTACCACCTGCCGGTCAAGATCCTCTGCCTGAACAACCAGGCCCTGGGCATGGTGAAACAGTGGCAGGAAATGCAGTACGAGGGGCGCCTTTCCAACAGTGTCTACGAGGAGTCGCTGCCGGACTTCGTCAAGCTCGCCGAGGCATACGGGCACCTGGGAATGAAGATCGAGCGGCGCGAGGAACTGCGTGACAAGCTGGCTGAGGCCTTCGCCATCAAGGACCGCACGGTGTTTATCGACGTCTACGTCGATCCGTCTGAGCACGTCTATCCCATGCAGGTGATGCCCAATGGCTCGATGCGGGATATGTGGCTGAGCAAGACGGAGCGGACCTAGGGAAGTCAGAATCATGCGCAGAATTATTTCAGTTTTAATGGAAAACGAGCCCGGCGCGCTCTCCCGGGTGGTGGGGCTGTTCTCCCAGCGTGGCTATAACATCGAGACGCTGACCGTGGCGCCCACCGAGGATGAAACCCTGTCGCGCCTGACCATGGTGACCATCGGCGACGACCACAAGATCGAGCAGATCACCAAGAACCTGAACAAGCTGATCGATGTGGTGAAGCTGGTGGACCTGACGGAGGGTTCCCATATCGAGCGAGAGCTCCTGTTGGTGAAGGTGCGGGCCTCCGGTGCACAGCGCGATGAGGTCAAGCGCAGCGTGGATATCTTCCGCGGGCAGATCGTCGATGTCACCAGCAACATGTACACAGTGCAGGTGGCGGGGACCAGTGACAAGCTCGACGCATTCCTGCAGGCCCTCGGTGAGCACACCATCATGGAGGTGGTCCGTTCCGGGGTCTCGGGTATCGCCCGCGGAGAAAAGGTCCTGAGTATTTAAGTCCGGCTGGCCGTTGCTGACGGCTGCAGGGAAAAATTCAAAATTCAGTTCGATTGATATAGGAAGTGAACAATGCAAGTTTTTTACGATAAAGATTGCGACCAGTCTTTGATCCAGCAAAAGACCGTGGCCATCATCGGTTATGGCTCCCAGGGCCATGCCCACGCCAACAACCTCAAGGACTCCGGAGTGAAAAACGTGGTGGTCGGCCTGCGCAAGGGCTCCGCCTCCTGGAGCAAGGCGGAAAAGGCCGGCCTGCGTGTGGCTGAGGTGGCCGACGCGGTGAAGGATGCCGACGTTGTCATGATCCTTACGCCGGATGAATACCAGGCCGCAGTCTACCGCGAGCAGGTGGCGCCCTACCTGCGCTCAGGCGCTGCGCTGGCTTTTGCCCACGGCTTCAATGTCCACTTCGAGCTGATCGAGCCGCCGAAGGATGTGGATGTGATCATGATTGCGCCCAAGGGCCCGGGCCACACTGTGCGTTCCACTTACCTGGAAGGCGGCGGTGTGCCGACCCTGATTGCCGTATACCAGGACGCGAGCGGTACTGCCAAGCAACTGGCGTTGTCATATGCCTCCGCCAACGGTGGCGGCCGCTCCGGCATTATCGAGACCAATTTCCGCGAAGAGACCGAGACCGACCTTTTCGGGGAGCAGGCAGTCCTTTGCGGCGGTGTATCGGCGCTGGTGATGGCGGGCTTTGAAACCCTGACCGAAGCTGGCTATGCCCCGGAGATGGCTTATTTCGAGTGCCTGCATGAGCTCAAGCTGATCGTCGACCTGATGTACCAGGGTGGCATTGCGGATATGCGCTATTCTATCTCCAACACTGCGGAGTACGGCGACTATGTCACCGGCCCGCGGATAGTCACCGAGGAAACCAAGGCAGAGATGAAGCGCGTGCTGAAGGATATCCAGGCGGGCCGCTTCGCCAAGGATTTCATGCTGGAGTCCCTCGCGGGCCAGCCGCGCCTGAAGGCCGAGCGCCGGATCAGCAGCGAGCACCCGATCGAGCAGGTGGGTGCGAAACTGCGGGGCATGATGCCCTGGATCAAGGCCAACAAGATCATCGACAAAACCGAAGGCAACAGCTGAGGGAATCGATGACTGAAAGCGGCGAGGGAGACCTCGCCGTTTTTTTTTGCGCCGGTGGCGCTGGGCGTCCCGGTGTCGTTCGCTGTACACTCGCCGCCAGCAAAACAGAGTGAATGGAGAACCTATGAGCGAGAAAAGGGATGCCAGCAAGCCGGCCGCCGGGGGAGGCGATTGGCAGGAGGAAAGCCGCCTGCCGGTGGATGAGCACATCGAGGAAGAGGTCTCTGCCAGTGGCCGCAAGGTGCGGGCGCGGGGCATTTACCTGCTGCCCAACCTTATTACAACCGGGGCCCTGTTCAGTGGCTTCTACGCCATTATCGCGGGGCTCAACGGCAATTTCGAGGCAGCTGCCATTGCCATCTTCGCCGCCATGATCCTGGATGGCCTCGATGGCCGGGTGGCGCGCCTGACCGACACCCAGAGCGCATTCGGCGTTCAGTACGACTCCCTGTCGGACATGGTCTCATTCGGCCTCGCTCCGTCGCTGGTGGTATTCAGCTGGGGTCTGACGCCCCTGGGCAAGTTCGGCTGGGCGGCCGCCTTCCTCTACGCCGCCTGTGCGGCCCTGCGCCTGGCACGCTTTAATACCCAGGTCGATACCGTGGACAAGGGCGTGTTTATCGGACTGGCGAGCCCCACGGCGGCCGCGATCGTGGCCAGCATGGTCTGGGCGGGGCACGACGCCGATGTTGGGCCGGGGCTGGGCGTGGTCGCTGCGCTGGTCACCATGGCCGCCGGACTGCTGATGGTGTCCAATTTCCGGTACACCAGTTTCAAGACACTCGACTTCAAGGGGCGGGTGCCTTTTGTGATGATGCTGGCGGTCATATTGATTTTCAGCCTCGTAACCATTGATCCGCCGCGGGTGCTGTTGACCCTGGCAGTCGTTTATACGCTTTCAGGGCCCGCTCTCTGGCTCTGGCACCGGTTTCATGCGCGTGACATCTCCGGCGAGGCGAAGACGGCCCCCCCCAAGGATGCGGGGAGCGCTGACGAGGCTGAGACGAAAGAGGAGGGCGCTGCCGGCGAAGGGAAAGAGGGTCCCAAAAGCTGAGCCAGGCCAGTGGTGAACCGTCTCTGGTGAGGCTAAAGTTAAAAGTGGCACCAGAGATTGGTGGCGCGACGGCAAGTGCCGAATTCGGGGGGTGACTGATTCTTTCAGGTTGTTTCCCCTGTAGTGAAAAAAGTGCTTGCGCGGGGCACTCCCAGTCCGTATAGTTCGCGCCCTCGCTGCTTGAGAAGTGGTGGGGAGGCAGCTCCAAGTGATTGATTTTCTTAGGAAAATTTATTGAAAAAAGAGCTTGCCAGGATCGAAGGGCTCGCTATAACGCGCGCCACTTCGGAAGGGGCCAGGCGCTCCTTCAGGGTCGGGAAAAGACGCCTTCGGGCATCGCCTCCGGCACTGAAAAAAGCCTTCAAAAAAGGCTTGCCAAGCACGAAGAGGTCGATATAATGCGCGCCCCTTCGACGGTCACCGGAAACGGTGGTCGGGGTTCCCGGAAAGGCCCGAGCGGTCGGTCAGGGAGCCGGAAAAAGCTGCTAAAAAGCACTTGCTTCAGCAGCCCGGATGTGTAGAATACGCGTCCCGCAGTCAGG
>NZ_FNFH01000010.1 GCF_900100355.1 Microbulbifer yueqingensis
ACCATGTCAGCCTTGTTCAGGAATACCACGATGTACGGTACACCTACCTGGCGGGACAGCAGGATGTGCTCGCGGGTCTGCGGCATGGGGCCGTCAGCTGCGGAACATACCAGGATAGCGCCGTCCATCTGGGCAGCACCGGTGATCATATTCTTCACGTAGTCGGCGTGGCCCGGGCAGTCAACGTGCGCGTAGTGACGGGTCGGGGACTCGTACTCAACGTGGGAAGTAGCGATAGTGATACCGCGCTCACGCTCTTCCGGCGCATTGTCGATACCGTCGAAGGCAACGGCAGCGCCGCCCCATACTTCTGCGCACACGCGGGTCAGCGCGGCAGTCAGGGTGGTCTTACCGTGGTCAACGTGACCGATGGTGCCCACGTTTACGTGGGGCTTGGAACGTTCAAACTTCTCTTTTCCCATTTTTAGGATCCTCTAACTAAAAAGTTGTAAAGGTACTAAAGCTTAAGCTTTGGTTTTCGCGATGATTTCATCGGCAACGTTTTTCGGCGCTTCCGCGTACTTCAGGAACTCCATGGAGTAAGTGGCGCGGCCCTGGGTGGCAGAACGCAGGTCGGTAGCGTAACCGAACATCTCGGCCAGCGGGACCTCCGCATTGACCACCTTGCCGGAAGAGCTCTCTTCCATACCCTGGATCAGGCCGCGGCGGCGGTTGAGGTCGCCGACCACGTCACCCATGTTCTCTTCCGGGGTAACTACTTCCACTTTCATCACCGGCTCCAGCAGTACCGCACCGCCCTTCTGGGCCAGCTGCTTGGTTGCCATGGACGCGGCAATTTTAAACGCCATTTCGTTGGAGTCCACATCGTGGAAGGAACCGTCGTACAGGGTTGCCTTCAGGCCCAGCAGGGGGTAGCCCGCCAGTACACCGTTCTGCATCTGCTCTTCGATACCTTTCTGTACCGCCGGAATGTATTCCTTCGGTACCACACCGCCCACGATCTCGTTGACGAATTCCAGGCCCTCGGCGGACTCGTCCTCGCCCGGCTCGAAGCGGACCCATACGTGACCGTACTGACCGCGACCACCGGACTGACGAACGAACTTACCTTCGATCTCAGAGGTGTTGCGGATGGTCTCGCGGTAGGCCACCTGCGGCTTACCGATATTGGCTTCAACGTTGAACTCGCGACGCATACGGTCGACGATGATGTCCAGGTGCAGCTCACCCATACCGGAGATGATGGTCTGGCCGGTTTCCTCGTCAGTCTTCACGCGGAAGGACGGGTCTTCCTGGGCCAGCTTGCCAAGGGCAATACCCATCTTTTCCTGGTCAGGCTTGGACTTCGGCTCCACGGCCACGGAGATTACCGGCTCGGGGAACTCCATGCGCTCCAGAACGATTTTCGCGTTTTCGGCACAGAGGGTGTCACCAGTGGTGACGTCTTTCAGGCCAATCGCTGCAGCGATGTCGCCAGCCAGTACTTCCTTGATCTCTTTACGGTCGTTGGAGTGCATCTGCACCATACGGCCGACACGCTCCTTCTTCTGCTTGACGGAGTTGTATACCGCGGTGCCGCTCTCCAGCTTGCCGGAGTAGACACGGAAGAAGGTGAGGGTGCCCACGAAGGGGTCAGTTGCGATCTTGAACGCGAGGGCGGCAAACGGTGCGTTGTCGTCGGCCTCACGGGTCTCGACAGTCTCGCCGTCCTCCAGGGTACCTTCGATCGCACGAACTTCGGTCGGCGCCGGCAGGTACTCGATCACGGCGTCCAGAACGGCCTGTACGCCCTTGTTCTTGAACGCAGAGCCGCCCAGGACCGGAACGATTTCGTTGGCCAGGGTGCGCTGGCGGATTGCTGCCTTGATTTCCTCTTCGGTCAGCTCGCCCTCTTCCAGGTACTTCTCCATCAGCTCTTCGCTGGCTTCCGCGGCAGCTTCGACCAGGAACTCGTGCATCTCTTCGCACTCGTCCTTCATGTCGTCCGGAATTTCCGCGTAGTCGAAGGTCATGCCCATGTCATCTTCATTCCACAGGATGGCCTTCATCTTGACCAGGTCGACGACGCCCTTGAAGTTGTCCTCGGAGCCGATGGTCATCTGCAGCGGAACGGCATTTGCGTTCAGGCGGGTCTTCAGCTGGTTGACAACCATTTTGAAGTCCGCACCGGCGCGGTCCATCTTGTTGACGAACACCATGCGCGGTACTTCGTACTTGTTGGCCTGGCGCCATACAGTCTCAGTCTGCGGCTGGACACCGGAGGAGCCACACAGAACAACGACGGCACCGTCCAGTACACGCAGGGAACGCTCAACCTCAATGGTGAAGTCCACGTGTCCGGGGGTGTCGATGATGTTTACGCGATGCTGCGGGAATTGTTGCTGCATACCGGCCCAGAAACAGGTGGTGGCAGCGGAGGTGATGGTAATACCACGTTCCTGCTCCTGCTCCATCCAGTCCATGGTTGCGGCGCCTTCGTGCACCTCACCAATCTTGTGGGACAGGCCGGTGTAAAAGAGTACGCGCTCGGTAGTAGTGGTCTTGCCCGCGTCTACGTGGGCGCAGATACCGATATTGCGATAGCGTTCGATAGGCGTTTTACGTGCCACAGTTGTATCCTCGATATAACGTCAAAAGGCAGCCAAGGAATCTATCCATGCTGCCTTTCGGTATTAATGTCTCACGATAATTTTCATGAATCTGAAAAAAGTCATGAGGCTTAGAAGCGGTAGTGAGAGAACGCCTTGTTGGCTTCTGCCATGCGGTGAACATCTTCACGCTTCTTGACCGCGCCACCCTTGTTCTGGGAAGCGTCGATCATTTCGTTGGCCAGGCGCTGGGCCATGGACTTCTCACCGCGCTTACGGGAGAACTCTACCAGCCAACGCATTGCCAGGGCCATGCGGCGCGAGGGACGCACTTCTACCGGCACCTGGTAAGTCGCACCACCAACACGGCGGGATTTTACTTCCACCATGGGCGCGATGTTTTCCAGGGACTCTTCGAAAACTTCGACGGGGTCTTTGTTCAGTTTTTCAGAAACCATGTCCAGGGCACCGTAAACGATGCGCTCTGCCACGGACTTCTTGCCGCTGATCATGACGTGGTTCATGAACTTGGCCAGGGTGACATTCCCGAACTTGGGATCGGGCAGTACTTCGCGCTTGGCGACTACTCGTCTTCTTGGCATTGCAATTGCCTCTCTTCAGGGTTGCTCTGAGACGCCGCCGTATTACTACAAACCGGCGAGCTCAGCCTTACTCCGGTTGGAAACCGAAACGCATTGAGTCAAATAAGGGTATGTAAGCCCTTACTTCGGTCGCTTGGCGCCGTACTTGGAACGGCCCTGCTTGCGATCGTTTACGCCGGCACAGTCCAGTGCACCGCGCACAGTGTGGTAGCGCACACCCGGCAGGTCCTTAACACGACCGCCGCGAATCAGTACCACGCTGTGCTCCTGCAGGTTGTGACCCTCACCACCGATGTACGAAGTTACTTCGTAACCGTTGGTCAGGCGTACACGGCAAACCTTACGCAGTGCGGAGTTCGGCTTCTTCGGTGTAGTGGTGTACACACGAGTGCAAACTCCGCGGCGCTGCGGGCTGGCCTGCAGGGCAGGAACGTCGCTCTTTTCGACTTTGCGTTTTCTCGGCTTACGAACCAACTGGTTGATCGTTGCCATTAAAAATCACTCCAAAAATAAAACGCCCCCACCCAAAGGATTGCGAGTGAGGGCCCAGTCGTCAGTGTGCGGCCACCGGCATAACAGCCAGACGGACGCACCCCAGATGCGGGGGCCGCATTCTATAGGCGCTGCCCCCCCTAGTCAATCGGCAATGGTAAGTTAGTAAGCACTTCCACCGCCGACTGCCATTCGGTTACCGGGAATTACTCCCCGGAGGACTTCAACGCCTCGGTCAGCGCCGCTTCCACCTCTTCTGCGGACGGCCCCTCGGCATAGCCCTGGGTCATCTGCAGAGAGCGCTTGCGCTTGCGCTCGGCGTGGTACGCCAGGCCGGTACCGGCCGGGATCAGGCGACCCACCACGACGTTCTCCTTCAGGCCGCGCAGGCTGTCTTCCTTGCCGGTCACCGCTGCCTCGGTCAGTACGCGGGTGGTCTCCTGGAAGGAGGCCGCGGACAGGAAGGACTCGGTGGCCAGGGACGCCTTGGTGATACCCAGCAGCAGGCGCTCGAACTGGGCCGGCTGCTTGTCCTCGGCACGCAGGCGCTCGTTCTCCTCGATGACCCGCTGGTACTCGACTTGGTCACCCTTGATGAACTCGGAGTCACCCATCTCGGTGATTTCCACCTTGCGCAGCATCTGGCGCACGATCACTTCGATGTGCTTGTCGTTGATGCCCACACCCTGGAGGCGGTAAACCTCCTGGATCTCATTGGTAATGTAGCGCGCCAGCTCCTCCACGCCCTTGAGGCGCAGGATGTCGTGCGGATTGGACGGGCCGTCAGAGATGACCTCACCCTTCTCCACGGTCTCACCCTCGAACACCGTCAGCTGGCGGTGCTTCGGAATCAGCACCTCGTAGTGGTCCTTGCCGTTCGCAAGCGGCTTGCCATCCGCCGGGGTGATCTGCAGGCGCACCTTGCCCTTGGTCTCCTTGCCGAAGGACACGGTTCCGGAGATTTCCGCCAGGATGGACGGCTCCTTCGGCTTCCGCGCCTCGAACAGGTCGGCAACCCGCGGCAGACCACCGGTGATGTCCTTGGTACCGCCGGACTCCTGCGGGATACGGGCGACGATATCGCCGATATTCACCTTGTCGCCGTCCTTCAGGCTCAGGATGGCGCGAGCCGGCAGCGCGTAGTGTGCCGGGGCATTGCTGTTGGCCAGGGTCAGTTCCTCGCCGTTCTCGTCGACCAGGGTCACAGCCGGGCGCAGGTCCTTACCGGCAGACGGGCGCTCGGCCGGGTCGATGATCTCGATGGAGGACAGGCCGGTGATCTCGTCGGTCTGGCGACGGATCGACAGGCCCTCTTCCATGCCGGACAGTTTCACCCAGCCGGCCACCTCGGTAATGATCGGGTGGGTGTGCGGGTCCCACTTGGCAACCACCTGGCCGCCCTCGACCTGTGCACCTTCCTCGACGTTGATGGTGGCACCGTAGGGCAGCTTGTAGCGCTCGCGCTCGCGGCCGGCGCTGTCGGCCACCGCCAGCTCACCGGAGCGGGATACCGCTACCAGCTTGCCGCTCTCGGCCTTGACTGTCTTCACGTTGTGCAGGCGCACGGTACCTTCCTGCTTGACCTGGATGCTGTCCGCCGCAGAGGCGCGGCTAGCCGCACCACCGATGTGGAAGGTCCGCATGGTCAGCTGGGTGCCCGGCTCACCGATGGACTGGGCCGCCACTACACCCACGGACTCGCCCGCGTTTGCGCGGTGGCCCCGGGCCAGGTCCCGGCCGTAGCACAGGGAGCAGATGCCGTGGCCAGTCTCACAGGTGATCGGCGAGCGCACGATCACCTCGTCGATGCCCATGGTCTCGATGCGCTCAACCCACTTCTCGTCGATCATGGTACCGGCCGGAATGGCGATCTCGTCGCTGCCCGGCTTGATGACATCCCTGGCGACCACGCGCCCCAGGATGCGGTCACCCAGGGACTCGATCACGTCGCCGCCCTCGATGACCGGCGCCATGGTCAGGCCGTCGTCGGTGCCACAGTCGTCGGACGTGATGACCACGTCCTGGGCCACATCCACCAGGCGGCGGGTCAGGTAACCGGAGTTCGCGGTCTTCAGGGCCGTATCCGCCAGACCCTTACGGGCACCGTGGGTGGAGATGAAGTACTGCAGTACCGAGAGACCCTCGCGGAAGTTCGCGGTAATGGCGTTCTCGATAATGGAACCGTCCGGACGCGCCATCAGGCCACGCATACCGGCCAGCTGGCGGATCTGCGCCTCGGAGCCCCGGGCACCGGAGTCGGCATACATGTACACGGAGTTGAACGAGTCCTGCTCGGTCTCGTTGCCCTCGCGGTCGATCACCGGCTCTTTCTTGATGCCGGCCATCATCGCCTGGGTCACCTTGTCGTTGGTACGGGACCAGACGTCGATCACCTTGTTGTACTTCTCACCCGCCGTTACCAGGCCGGATGCGAACTGGCTCTCGATCTCCTTCACTTCCTCTTCCGCCGCGGCGATCAGCTCGGCCTTGGCCGCCGGGATTTCGAAGTCGTTCACGCCGATGGAGGAGCCGGACTTGGTGGAGAAATCAAAGCCGGTATACATCAGCTGGTCGGCGAAGATCACGGTAGCCTTCAGGCCCACTGTCCGGTAGCACTCGTTGAGCACGCGCGAGATGGACTTCTTCTTCATCGGCTGGTTGACCAGCTCGAAGGGCAGGCCGTCCGGTACGATATTCCACAGCAGCGCGCGGCCGACGGTGGTGTCCTGCAGCGTGGTGCTCTCGCGCTTCTCGCCGTCCTCACCCACGATCACCTCGCGGATACGGACCTTGACCCTGGCCTGCAGGCCAACCTGCTTGGCGTAGAAGGCGCGGCTCACTTCCTTGATGTCGGCGAAGACCATGCCCTCGCCCTTGTCGTTGACGCGCTCACGGGTCATCCAGTACAGGCCCAGGACCACGTCCTGGGACGGTACGATGATCGGCTCGCCGTTGGCCGGCGACAGGATGTTGTTGGTGGACATCATCAGCGCGCGGGATTCCAGCTGCGCCTCGATGGTCAGCGGCACGTGTACCGCCATCTGGTCACCGTCAAAGTCGGCGTTATAGGCAGCACACACCAGCGGGTGCAGCTGGATCGCCTTGCCTTCAATCAGCACCGGCTCGAACGCCTGGATACCCAGGCGGTGCAGGGTCGGGGCGCGGTTCAGCAGCACCGGGTGCTCGCGGATCACCTCGTCGAGGATGTCCCACACCACGGCCTCTTCACGCTCGACCATCTTCTTGGCCGCCTTGATGGTGGTGGCCAGGCCGCGGGCTTCCAGCTTGCCGAAGATGAACGGCTTGAACAGCTCCAGCGCCATCTTCTTGGGCAGGCCGCACTGGTGCAGGCGCAGGGTCGGGCCGACCACGATCACGGAACGGCCGGAGTAGTCCACACGCTTACCGAGCAGGTTCTGGCGGAAACGGCCCTGCTTGCCCTTGATCATGTCGGCCAGGGACTTCAGCGGGCGCTTGTTGGAACCGGTGATGGCACGACCGCGACGGCCGTTGTCCAGCAGCGCGTCCACAGACTCCTGCAGCATGCGCTTTTCGTTGCGCACGATGATGTCCGGCGCGTTCAGCTCCAGCAGGCGCTTGAGGCGGTTGTTGCGGTTGATCACGCGACGGTACAGGTCGTTCAGGTCGGAGGTTGCGAAGCGGCCACCGTCCAGCGGTACCAGCGGGCGCAGGTCCGGCGGCAGCACCGGCAGCGCCTGCATGATCATCCACTCCGGGTTATTGCCGGACTTGTAGAAGGCTTCCAGCAGCTTCAGGCGCTTGGACAGCTTCTTGATCTTGGTCTCGGAGTTGGTGGCCGGGATCTCTTCCCGCAGGCGCTGGATTTCCGCCGGCAGGTCGATATCGCTCATCAAGTCCTGGATGGCCTCGGCGCCCATCTTGGCCTCGAACTCGTCGGCGAACTCTTCCATCGCCTCGAAGTACTGCTCATCGTTCAGCAGCTGGCCGCGCTCCAGGGTGGTCATCCCCGGATCGGTCACTACGTAGGATTCGAAGTACAGCACGCGCTCGATGTCACGCAGGGTCATATCCAGCAGCAGGCCGATGCGGGACGGCAGGGACTTCAGGAACCAGATGTGCGCCACCGGGCTGGCCAGCTCGATGTGGCCCATGCGCTCGCGCCGGACCTTGGCCTTGGTGACTTCCACACCGCACTTCTCACAGATGATGCCGCGGTGCTTCATGCGCTTGTACTTGCCGCACAGGCACTCGTAGTCCTTCACCGGGCCGAAGATCTTGGCGCAGAACAGGCCTTCGCGCTCCGGCTTGAAGGTACGGTAATTGATGGTCTCCGGCTTCTTGACCTCGCCGTAGGACCAGGAACGAATCATGTCCGGCGACGCCAGGCCGATACGGATGGCGTCAAACTCTTCCAGCTGCTCCCGGTCTTTCACCAGGTTTAACAAATCTTTCAAGGCCTTTCCTCCACTTGAGGTAGTCAACCCGGCCTTGGCCGGGCCCACCGGTGCCCGCTTTCGCGGGTCACCGGCATTTATATGCGATCGCCTGGCAGAATGCGTGCTCCTGCAGATTCTGCGTCACCGCCGTCCGTGGCGATATTTGTCAGGCTTCCATAAAACGACGGGTCTCAGTCGTGCTCCAGCTCGAAGTTCATGCCGAGCGAGCGGATTTCCTTGACCAGTACGTTGAAGGATTCCGGCATACCCGGCTCCATGCGGTGGTCGCCATCGACGATGTTCTTGTACATCTTGGTCCGGCCTTCCACATCGTCCGACTTCACCGTGAGCATCTCCTGCAGGGTGTAGGCGGCACCGTAAGCTTCCAGTGCCCAGACCTCCATCTCACCGAAGCGCTGGCCACCGAACTGCGCCTTACCACCCAGCGGCTGCTGGGTAACCAGGCTGTAGGAACCGGTGGAACGGGCGTGCATCTTGTCGTCCACCAGGTGGTTCAGCTTGAGCATGTACATATAGCCCACGGTCACCGGGCGCTCGAAGGAATCGCCGGTGCGGCCGTCATACAGGGTGATCTGGCCGGAGTCGGGCAGGTCTGCCAGACGCAACAGCTTCTTGATCTCGCCCTCGTCGGCGCCGTCAAATACCGGGGTCGCCATCGGCACACCCTTGCGCAGGTTCTCGGCCATGGCGAGCACTTCCTCGTCGGACAGCTCGTCCAGCTCCTCCTTGTACCCACCGGTGGAGTTGTAGACCTCTTCGAGGAAACCGCGCACCTTGGCTGCTTCCTGCTGCTCCTTGATCATGCGATCGATCTTCACGCCGAGCCCCTTGGCGGCCATGCCCAGGTGCATCTCCAGCACCTGGCCCACGTTCATCCGCGAGGGAACGCCGAGCGGGTTGAGCACGATATCCACCGGCTCACCGTTCTCGTCGTAGGGCATATCCTCGACCGGCTTGATCACCGAGATCACACCCTTGTTACCGTGGCGACCGGCCATCTTGTCGCCCGGCTGGATGCGGCGCTTGATCGCCAGGTAAACCTTGACGATCTTCAGCACGCCCGGAGCCAGGTCATCGCCCGACTCGAGCTTCTTCTTCTTGTCCTCGAAGGCTTCGTCGAGCAGCTTGCGGCGCTCCTTGAGCTGGGCCTCGGCCTTTTCCAGCTGCTCGTTGAGGCTCTCTTCGGCCATGCGCAGCTTGAACCAGTCTTCACGCGGCAGCTCGGCCAGCTTCTCGGCGGACAGCACGTCGCCTTTCTTGACGCCCTTGCCGCCGGCAACCTTCTGGCCTTCCAGGGCAGACTGCAGGCGCTCGAAGGTGGCGCCTTCGACGATGCGGTATTCCTCGTTGAGGTCCTTGCGCACCTCATCCAGCTGCGCCTTCTCGATATCGATGGAACGCTGGTCTTTCTCCAGGCCGTCGCGGGTGAACACCTGCACGTCAATCACGGTACCGCGGGTACCGCTCGGTGCGCGCAGGGAGGTGTCCTTCACATCGGAGGCCTTCTCACCGAAGATCGCGCGCAGCAGTTTCTCTTCCGGTGTCAGCTGGGCTTCACCCTTCGGTGTCACCTTGCCCACCAGGATGTCGCCGGCACCGACCTCTGCACCGATATAAACGATGCCAGACTCGTCCAGCTTGTTCAGCGCGGACTCACCGACGTTGGGGATATCAGCGGTGATCTCCTCGCTGCCCAGCTTGGTGTCGCGGGCGATACAGGTCAGCTCCTGGATGTGGATGGTGGTGAAGCGATCTTCCTGCACCACGCGCTCACTGATCAGGATGGAGTCCTCGAAGTTGTAGCCGTTCCAGGGCATGAACGCGATGCGCATGTTCTGCCCCAGGGCCAGCTCACCCAGGTCGACAGACGGGCCGTCGGCGAGGATGTCACCACGTTCAACCACATCACCGGTCTTCACGATCGGGCGCTGGTTGATGCAGGTGTTCTGGTTCGAGCGGGTGTACTTGGTCAGGCCGTACAGGTCCACGCCCGCATCGCCCGCTTCCACTTCCTCGTCGCGCACGCGCACTACTACGCGGCTGGCATCTACACGCTCGATAACGCCACCGCGCCGGGCGACCACACACACACCGGAGTCGCGCGCCACGGTGCGCTCCATACCGGTGCCCACCAGCGGCTTGTCCGCACGCAGCGTCGGGACAGCCTGGCGCTGCATGTTCGAGCCCATCAGGGCGCGGTTGGCGTCGTCGTGCTCGAGGAACGGGATCATGGCCGCGGCCACGGACACCACCTGCTTCGCGGACACATCCATGTACTGGATTTCTGCCGGCGGCTTCAGGCTGAACTCGTTATGGTGACGTACGCTGATCAGGTCATCGGTGAACCGGCCCTTATCGTCCACGGCAGCGGACGCCTGGGCGATCACATAGTTGGCCTCGTTGATCGCTGACAGGTACTCGATATCGTCGGTCACCTGGCCGTCCACCACCTTGCGGTACGGGCTCTCCAGGAAGCCGTAGTGGTTGGCGCGGGCGTAAGTTGCCAGCGAGTTGATCAGGCCGATGTTCGGGCCTTCCGGGGTCTCAATCGGGCACACGCGACCGTAGTGGGTCGGGTGCACGTCGCGCACCTCGAAGCCGGCACGCTCGCGGGTCAGGCCGCCCGGGCCGAGGGCAGACACGCGGCGCTTGTGGGTCACTTCCGACAGCGGGTTGTTCTGGTCCATGAACTGGGACAGCTGCGAGGAACCGAAGAACTCCTTCACCGCGGCAGCTACCGGCTTGGCATTGATCAGGTCCTGCGGCATCAGGCCTTCACTCTCCGCCATGGACAGGCGCTCTTTGACGGCGCGCTCGACGCGCACCAGGCCCACACGGAACTGGTTCTCGGCCATTTCGCCCACGGAACGGACGCGACGGTTACCCAGGTGGTCGATGTCATCGACCATGCCGTTGCCGTTGCGGATCTCGATCAGGGTCTTGAGCACGTCGACAATGTCTTCCTTGCTCAGGGTGCCCGGACCGGTCTCGTCCTCGCGACCAAGGCGGCGATTGAACTTCATCCGGCCGACCGCAGACAGGTCGTAACGCTCGTCGGTGAAGAACAGGTTCTCAAACAGGGACTCAGCGGATTCCTTGGTGGGCGGCTCGCCCGGGCGCATCATCCGGTAGATCTCGACCAGGGCCTCCAGCTGCGTGCGGGAGGGCTCGGCGCGCAGGGTGTCGGAAATGAACGGTCCGCAATCGAGGTCGTTGGTGTACAGGGTCTCGAAGCTCTTCACGCCCAGGGCGCGCATCTTGCCCAGCACTTCCTCGGTGATCTCGCTGTTACACTCGACGGCCACTTCACCGGTGGATTCATCGACGATGTCGTGCGCGAGGACCCGGCCGTGCAGGTAATCCAGCGGGGCCTCAAGGCGCTCAACGCCGGCCTTCTCCAGCTGGCGGATATGCCGCGGGGTAATGCGGCGACCTTCCTCGACAATCACCTTGCCCTTGCCGTCCTTGATATCGAAGGACGCAACATCGCCGCGCAGGCGCGACGGGATCAGCTCCAGGCTGCAGTTGTCTTCGTGCAGCTCAAACTTGCTGGTATCGAAGAACATGTCCAGCATTTCCTGGGAGGAATAGCCCAGGGCACGCAGCAGGATGGTCGCGGGCAGCTTGCGACGACGGTCGATACGCACATAGACCAGGTCCTTCGGGTCGAACTCGAAGTCCAGCCAGGAGCCACGGTAAGGAATCACACGGGCGGCGTACAGCAGCTTGCCGGAGGAGTGGGTCTTGCCCTTGTCGTGATCGAAAAACACACCCGGGGAACGGTGCAGCTGGGATACGATCACGCGCTCGGTACCATTGATCACAAAGGTACCGTTCTCGGTCATGAGCGGGATTTCGCCCATGTACACTTCCTGCTCCTTGATGTCCTTGATGGACTTGCTGGAAGACTCCTTGTCGTAAATGATCAGGCGTACGCGGACACGCAGCGGGCAGGCATAGGTGACCCCGCGCAGGGTACATTCCTTGACATCAAAGGCCGGTTTGCCGAGCGTATAGCTGACATACTCGAGCGCCGCATTGCCGGAATAGCTGACAATCGGAAATACGGACTTGAACGCTGCCTGCAGGCCGACGTCGAGCCGGTCTTCGGGGCGAGTGTCGGCCTGAGTGAATTTGCGATAAGAATCCAGCTGTATCGCAAGCAGGAAAGGTACATCCATTACCTTTGGCAGTTTGCCAAAATCCTTGCGGATACGTTTTTTCTCAGTGTATGAGTAAGCCATTCATATTCCCCAGCTTGATCAGTGACAAGACTTCGTTGGAACGCCGGCTCCGCGATCCCAGCCAATGCGATGGGACGCGGCAGCGCGTGGTCCGCCCGGGCGAGAAGCCTCTGAGCAGGGCAGCTGCGGCTACACTGTTCAGAGACCTCTCCGCATTCAGCGCTTCTGTCAGCTGCGCAGATTGCGGTATGGTGTAGTGAGGCCCACCGGCGCCTGAACGCACGGCAAAAACCTCGTTGCCGAAAACGGCAAAAAGGCCGGCGGACAAACGCCCACCAGCCTTGCCGCCGTCGTCCGCAAACCGCGGCCGACAGCGGTGATTCGCAACGACCGAATTACTTCAGTTCTACAGTTGCGCCAGCTTCTTCCAGCTGCTTCTTGGCCTCTTCGGCCTCGTCCTTGCTCACGCCTTCCTTCAGCGGAGCCGGAGCGCCGTCTACCAGTGCCTTGGCTTCTTTCAGGCCCAGGCCGGTGATGCCGCGAACAGCCTTGATCACGTTCACTTTCTTGTCGCCGGCAGAAGCCAGGATTACGTCGAACTCATCCTTCTCTTCAGCGGCAGCTTCGCCACCAGCAGCACCGCCAGCTACAACAGCGGCAGCAGCGGTAACGCCGAACTTCTCTTCCATTGCCTCGATCAGTTCTACAACATCCTTAACGGACATTTCGGCAACAGCATTGATGATATCTTCTTTAGTCAGAGACATGTGTCAGTACCTGATTTGCTTGAGCAGTTGCCTGCTCGTCGATTCATTTAAAAAAAGTCATTGAAAACTGCAGCTTCGCAAAGCGAAGCAATTAGGCAGCTTCCTGCTCTTTTTGGTCGCGGATGGCCGCAATAGTGCGGACCAGCTTGCCAGCAGACGCTTCTTTCATAACGCTCATCAGCTTGGCGATCGCCTCGTCGTAAGTCGGCAGGCTTGCCAACAGTGCGACGTCGGTGATCACGCCTTCGAAGGCAGCACCTTTCAGTTCCAGCTTATCGTTGTCCTTCGCGAACTTGCTCAGGATGCGCGCACCGGCACCCGGATGTTCGGAGGAAAAAGCGATAAGACTGGGACCGACGAATTTCTCGAGGAGACATTCGTACTCGGTACCTGCCAGAGCGCGACGCGCCAGAGTGTTGCGGACGACTTTCATCCAGACGCCGTTCTCGCGAGCCTCTTTGCGCAGGGTAGTCATGTCATTCACGGTTACGCCGCGGGAATCCGCAACGACCGCAGACAGGGCACCCTCAGCAGCCTGCTGGACATCAGCGACAATTGCTTTCTTGTCTTCGAGTCCAATAGCCATAGTGTCACTCCTGGATTTGAAAAAAAGACCGGGAAATACCACTCCCGATCCGCTCCGGTGCTCAGACCTCAAATCCAGTAAAAATTACTGGTTTGGGCTACACCGTCTGCGTAGGCTCGGGCCGGCTGACCGGAACCCGGATTAAGCGACGGGCAATTAAACCTCAAATCCCCGCTGCACCTACGGTCTTTGACGGCCCACCTTCCTGCCGAGGCATTCAGGCGGACCCCAAAGTTCGGTTTTCCCGCCGGCAGCGACGCCAGAAGCGCCTGCTGCGGCGGGTGCCGGCCCTCGACTTCAGGTCACGGCCGGCTGCTCATGCTTCCCGGGGGAAGCTGGAGCCTTATTTAACGTCCAGAGACGCCTGGTCGATGGTCAGACCCGGGCCCATGGTGGTGCTCAGGGTCACCTTCTTCAGGTAGACGCCCTTGGCGGAAGCCGGCTTGGCCTTTTTCAGGTCAGCGATCAGGGCTTCCAGGTTCTCTTTCAGCGCCTTGGCGTCGAAAGCAACCTTGCCGATACCACCGTGGATGATGCCGCCCTTGTCAGCGCGGAAACGCACCTGACCGGCCTTGGCATTTTTCACTGCAGTGGCCACGTCCGGGGTTACGGTGCCGGTTTTCGGGTTCGGCATCAGGCCGCGCGGACCGAGGATCTGGCCCAGCTGGCCGACCACACGCATCGCGTCCGGGGAAGCGATAACCACGTCGAAGTCCATCTTGCCGGCCTTCACTTCGGCAGCCAGCTCGTCCATGCCTACCAGGTCAGCACCGGCTTCCTTGGCAGCGTCGGCGTTGGCGCCCTGGGTGAATACGGCCACGCGCACGTCCTTGCCAGTACCGTGCGGCAGGGTGGTGGCACCGCGAACAGCCTGGTCAGACTTACGCGGGTCGATACCCAGGTTGATGGAGGCGTCCACAGTCTCGGGGAACTTCACATTGGACAGCTCTTTCAGCAGTGCGACGGCCTCATCGATGCCGTAGGCCTTGCCTGCTTCTACTTTCTCAGCGATTGCGCGCTGGCGCTTGCTCAGTTTTGCCACGTTACACACCCTCCACATCGATACCGGCACTGCGGGCGGAACCGGCGATAGTGCGCACGGCCGCGTCCATGTCAGATGCGCTCAGGTCGGGCATCTTGGTAGTGGCGATCTCTTCCAGCTGGGCGCGGGTAACCTTGCCCACCTTCTCGGTGTTCGGGCGGCCGGAACCGCTCTTGATACCGGCAGCCTTGCGCAGGAGCACGGAGGCCGGCGGGGTCTTCATGATGAAGGTGAAGGAGCGGTCGTTGTATACGGAGATAACGACCGGTACCGGCAGGCCCGGCTCCATACCCTGGGTCTGGGCGTTGAACGCCTTACAGAATTCCATGATATTCACACCGTGCTGACCCAGCGCGGGGCCGACGGGCGGGCTCGGGTTGGCCTGGCCAGCAGGCACTTGCAGCTTGATATAAGCTTCGATTTTCTTAGCCATTACAGCTTCCTCTCTCAGTGGGTGGTAGCGCCTGCGCTGTACGGCCACAACAGCCGCAACGCCCGGCTCCCCGGGTGCCCCTGTACAGCAACTAACCAGTCACGGTTTTCAGGGACGCGAAAGCCCCCTTCCACCCAGGGCGGAAGAGGGCAAAAGTCCTGCCTGTCAGATCAGGTCTTCTCGACCTGACCAAACTCCAGCTCTACCGGCGTGGAGCGACCGAAGATCAGCACTGCGACACGCAGGCGGCTCTTCTCGTAATTTACCTCTTCAACTACACCGTTGAAGTCATTGAACGGCCCGTCGATAACGCGGACCATCTCACCCGGCTCAAACAGGGTCTTGGGCTTCGGCTTGTCGACCGAATCGTCAATACGATTCAGGATAGCCTGCGCCTCACGGTCGGTAATCGGCGCCGGCTTGTCTGCCTTACCACCGATAAAACCAAGCACCCTCGGCGTCTCCTTGACCAGGTGCCAGGTGTCGTCGTTCAGCTCCATTTCCACCAGCACGTAGCCGGGGAAGAACTTGCGCTCACTCTTGCGCTTCTGGCCCGCACGCATTTCGACCACTTCTTCGGTGGGCACCAGAACCTCACCGAACAGGTGGTCCATCTCGTGCAGCTCGATGCGCTCCTTCAGGGAAGAAGCGACCCGCTTCTCGTAGCCGGAGTAAGCCTGAACCACGTACCAATGTTTAGACATGCGTGAACCTTTAGCCGATAACCTTGGAGGCCGCCCAACCAAGGGCAGAATCCAGCGCCCATAGAATCAGCGCCATAATGAGCACAAACACCACCACGATCAGGGTGGTCTGCGTTGCTTCCTGGCGGCTGGGCCAGACTACGCGGCGCACCTCAGTCTGCGCCTCACGCAACAGGGTCCACAGGGCGTGCCCCTTGGCAGTATTGACCGCCACAACCACCGCCACCAGGAAAATGGCGACCATGGCCAGCACGCGGTACAGCAGGGGAAATTCAGCGTAGTAGGAGTTGCCCGCGATAGCGACACCAATCAGCGCCACCACCAGCAGCCACTTTAGGCCATCAAGACGAAAGGTTTTCGCCTCTACTTTAGCATTCATACAAAGAAGCCCTTAGCGCTTACAAAACAAGCCTCTCAGCTTGCAACGCCCTCAGGCAAAAGGAGTGGGGCGCTTGAAAAGTTGGCAGGCCAGGAGGGACTCGAACCCCCAACCCTCGGTTTTGGAGACCGATGCTCTACCAATTGAGCCACTGGCCTGGAACAGTTTCCGGACAATGTCGCGCATTTGCACGCCAGAGCCGGAAAAATGAGGGGGCGGATGCTACCATCCTCCCCCTCTTTTGGCAATGCGGACCACCCCAAAAAGGTGACTCCGCCCGCCCACCGATTACTCGATGATCTTGGATACCACGCCGGCACCAACGGTACGGCCACCTTCGCGGATCGCGAAGCGCAGGCCTTCTTCCATGGCGATCGGAGCGATCAGGGTGACAGTCATCTGTACGTTGTCGCCCGGCATTACCATCTCGGTACCTTCCGGCAGCTGTACGTCACCGGTTACGTCGGTGGTACGGAAGTAGAACTGCGGACGGTAGCCCTTGAAGAACGGGGTGTGACGACCACCTTCGTCCTTGGACAGAACGTAAACTTCTGACTCGAACTTGGTGTGCGGGGTGATGGAGCCCGGCTGCGCCAGGACCTGACCACGCTCAACCTCGTCACGCTTGGTGCCGCGCA